>NZ_CP094997.1:1375625-2751250 GCF_022869785.1 Dyadobacter chenwenxiniae
GTGTCTGTAATGTGACTGGAATATAGCAAGTTTTAACTGCATTATTCCAGCTGTATCCAACACATTCACTGTTTAAACCTGATGACCATGAAACACTTTTTTTACCTTACTTTTTTATTTTTAATCTCCCTAAACGGGTATGCAGAAGACCGTGTAAATCCGACCCTTACCACTGTAACCGCTCGCCAGGAATTATTCCAGCAATGCATTGAGGCAGAAAGCCAGCCCGGAAATGGGCCTATCACCAGCGATCCCAATGCTTCTAATGGACAAACGAGAGGGAGTAAGGATAATTACGACCATTACGTGGACTATGCAGTAAATGGTGTTAAGGCCACCGGAACGCATCAGGTAAAAGTTCGTTATTATGCCAGCGGTGCAGCGCAGGCAGCTATTGCTGTGAATGGAAATGTGGCGATTCCTTCTGCTAACTTCCCTGCTACTCATTCCTGGAACATTGTTTGGCGTGAGGAAACATTTAATGTAATGCTGAACCAAGGTAATAACGTGCTCAGGATTCAGGGTTTGCCTGGCAGGAGCATTCGTCAGGACCAGATCTGCGTAACAGGCGGGGGAGGCCAGGGGCCGGTTTGTGATTTTAACATCGCACCAACCACAAACCAGCCGATTTATGAGCGGGAAAAACCCATGACGCTGAGCGCCAATTGTACAGGCGGAGATTGCGCAACCGTAACGTACACCTGGACAGGAAATGGCATTACGGCCTCTGGGGAGACGGTTAACCTGACATCTCCATCCGTTGTCGGTAACTATGCTTATACGCTAACGGCCTCCAAACCGGGCTGCCCCGATCAAGTGAGCACTGTGGCAGTGAATGTGGATTGGGCGCTTGCACCATGCCGCTACTACTTTTATCCTTCGCTGCAGGATAATAATCCCACCTGTAACTCTTCCATACTCATTTATGCGCATTGCCCGGAGTATGACTGTGACAATGTAACTTATACATGGAACGGGCCCGGTGCTAACAACCAGGTGGGGCAAGCCATTAATTTGATCACACCGGATGCCATTGGGTCTTACAATTACGTCGTTACTGCGTCCAAACCGGGCTGTGAAACCCGGACGGTAAACTACACACTCAATATAAGAAACTGCACCCCACCGGCGAACGAAGACTTTGATGCCTGCCTGGAATCGGAAAACCAGAACGGATCAGCTCCTGTGAGCTATGACCCTAACGCTTCCGGCAGTCAGGCAAGAGGTGACAAAGACAATTATAACAACTATGTGGATTATGCAGTTGAGGGCGTTCCCGTCGACGGCTTATACGAATTCAAATTACGCTATGCTGCTAGTTCGGGCCCGAGCATTTCAGTGCGTGTGAACGATACTTATGTGATATTTTCTAAAAGCCTTCCTGCCACCCACAGCTGGAACATCGTGTTCCGTGAGGAAATTCTAATGCTCACATTGAAAGCGGGCAGCAACGTGGTGCGGATACAGGGAGAACCCGGCGCAAGTATCAGACAGGACAAGGTTTGTATATCAAACGTCAACACAAACACTGCGAGAATGGGCGCTCCGGAAACTGGCTATATGCCCAGCGGGATAAAAGATACGCCCAATGTGTTCCCTAACCCCGCTCCCGGAGAATTCAACGCGAAATTCAATCTGACGGATGACGAAGGTAAAATCACTGTTACGGACGTGCGCGGTAATATTTGGTATGATGTTAAAGTAAAGGGCAAAGGGGCACATGACGAAAAAGTGAGAATGAAAAACGCGCCTGCGGGGATTTATTTCATGAAGATCAGGAATGGCGACAAGACCACATTGAAAAAAGTGTTGATTACGCGGTAATAGTGATGAACATTGCGGATAGCAGGAGCTTTGGAACAATTTTTAATGAATATTGAGTAAACAACTACATTAAAAATATGAAACCAGAAATCAGAAGCCTGGCGGGCGGATTGGCCGGCGCCATTGTCCTCAATATCATTCACGAAGCAGCCAAGCGATTTTCGGATAAAGCACCCCGCATAGATAAAGTCGGGGAGGAAGCATTAACCAAATCCTTGCATGCGGTAGGTGCGTCGGCACCAACAGGTAATGCCCTTTTCGGTACAACATTAGCAGCTGATCTGGCGAGTAATGCCATGTATTATGCCATGATAGGAAAAGGTTCCAAGGAGACATTAATGTTGCGTGGCGCTGGTTATGGCCTTTTTGCAGGTTTGGGCGCAATAGGACTTACCCAGAAACTCGGGCTAAGCGATAAGCCAGTTACTAAAACAACAGAAACCAAAGTCATGACCGTTGCCTGGTATTTACTGGGCGGACTTGCCGCTGCATTTGTAATGCAAAAAGTGGGAGAGTATGAAGAGTCTACGGGTAAGGTCCTGTCTTTTTAAGGTTTACCCTACTGTTTGACACATTAAAAAAGGAACACAACGAGTCAACCGTCGTGTTCCTTTTTGTTTTGAAATAGCTTATAGCTAAGCCAGTTTCCAGTTTGGTCTTTCGAAATGGCAAGTGTATCCGCCGGGGTTCTTTTGTAAATAATCCTGATGCTCCACTTCCGCATTCCAAAAGTCGCCAGCCGGAACAATCTCCGTCACTATCTTACCTGGCCAAACGCCTGAGGCCTCCATTTCTGAAACCAGCGTTTCAGCCACTTCACGCTGCGTTTCGTCGAGATAAAAAATGGCGGAACGATAGGAAGTCCCGATGTCATTTCCCTGCCGGTTGCGCGTTGTCGGATCGTGGATCTGGAAAAAATACTCAAGCAAACCGCGATAAGTCAATTGTGACGGATCAAAAACGATTTCAATTCCTTCGGCATGTGTTCCATGATTTCGGTATGTCGCATTGGGAACATCGCCACCCGTATAACCCACCACCGTGGAAATGACGCCAGGCTGATGTCTGAAAAGTTCTTCAACGCCCCAAAAGCAACCGCCTGCCAAAATGGCTTTTTCAGTACTCATATAATCTGTTTTTAATGTATAACATAGCTTGCAAAAACCCTGTGCCGCCCGTTTCAGAACAGAAAGGGTCAGCAAAAACTGACATTTCAATAGACAACAGATAAATGGTACCGAAAGTTGTCTGATCAGCCTCCGCCAACTTTTACCTGCTCGGGATCTTCATTATAACCACCAGAGTGATCAGTCATATTTTCTGCACTTTTCAGGCTATCCTTATGCGTGGCGTCCTGATCTGATGAGCTTGTTTCCGCACTTTCCGTTTCCTGATTTTCCACGCCGACTGTTTGCCCATTCCCTGTTGTCTCTGTATTTTGAGAACGGGAAGTTAAGTATGCGCTCAGGTTGTTGAGTCCTTTTTCCCAGCCGTCTTCATGCGGCTTCAAAAATTCAGGCCCCGAAAATCCTTCCTGTATAACCCGCAGTCTGCTTCCTTCGCCATCCGGGGAAAATGTAATGTCTAATGTGTAGCCACTTTCCGAACCTTCATCGCTCATATTCCAAACCCACGAATAAGCCAGCTTCTCATTAGGGACCACTTCGCTGTAAGTGCCGGTGATCTGTAATCCTGTTCCACCTACGTGGTATTCCACAGTGCCGCCTTCTTTCAGTTCATTTTTACATCAGTGAGCGGGTCGCCCATAGGGTGCCACCATTGTTTTAAATGTTCGGCCTCAGTCCAGGCCTTAAAAAGCGTGTCCACGGTCACGTCAAACTTCCGTTCGATTTCAATAATATTTGCCTTTTGCTCCGTATCCATAGTCTTTCAATTTTTAGTTTGTTGTTTCCTGCATGCGTCGGCAAGCAGTCCTTGCTTATAATAACTGTGCCCCGCGTTTATTGCGCCGGAAGGAAAATGCTGAATGTAGCGCCTTCTCCGGGGGTGCTGGTAACTGTAATGGCGCCGCCGTGGTTTGCCGCAACACGTTCACAAATGGCCAGACCAATGCCTGTGCCGGAATATTGACTTCTGCCGTGAAGCCGTTGAAACAGCTGAAAGATCCTGTCTGCATACTGCTGGTCAAAACCGATGCCATTGTCTGAAACATCGATCTGGTGGTATGTATATGCGCTGCGGGTTACGTTCGCCGACGAGGGGAGCTCCGATATCGGAATGATCTTGCCGGTAACATTGATCACCGGGGTCAGATCCGGCTTCCTGAATTTGAGCGCGTTACTGATCAGGTTCAGGAAAAGCTGGCTTAACTGCATCTTGTCACCTTGAATTTCCGGAAGCTGCTTCGCTGTGATCACTGCCGATGTTTCCATGATCAGCAATTCAAGATCATTTAAAACCTCACTAACAACCGTGCTGAGCGATACTGCCTCAACGACGTCTTTGTGTTCTGTTATCCTTGAAAACGCAAGCAGATCTTCAATCAAATCAGACATGCGCCTGGCAGAACTCTGCATGCGTTGCAGGTAATTAATGCCGTCGCCCAGGTGGGTGGAATAGCGTTTAGCCAGCAAGTCGGAAAAGGACTGGATTTTCCTCAGCGGCTCTTGCAGGTCATGCGACGCGACGTAGGCAAATTGCTGGAGGTTAACATTAGACTGTTGCAGCATATTGTTAGAATCGGAAAGCTCCTCGTTAGTGGCTACGTATTGCTCATTCAGCGCTGCCAGCTCCTCATTCATTGCTTCCAGCTGCTCCGTCCGCTGCTGCACCTGCGATTCTAGTGCAAGCTGTATCCGCCTCTGGATAGTGACATCCTGCGTGGTGCCGATAATGGTTGCCGGTTTGTTGTTTTTGTCATAAAGCACTTTTCCCTGAGCATGCAAAATTCTCGCTATGCCGGTTTTTTCTGCATCTAATGTATATTCAAGATTCAGCAGTCCGTCAGAATCAGGACCAACAGCACGTTCCCCTGCGGCTATCACTTCTGCACGGTCCGCTTCGGATATGGCTGCAAGAAACATTTCGTATGTGGTTTTCTCTTCACTCTGAAGACCAAACCATTGTTTGAACCGGTGGGAACAATCCACAATGCCGGTGTTGATATCAATGGAATAAGTGCCCAGCTCTGCCAGCTCTATGGCCCCCCTGAAAAATGTTTCCGTCTCCTCTATCTTCTTGCGGCTCAGTACCTGCTCGGTCAGGTCCGTTGCTACAACGAACACACCGATAATGTTGCCTTCCCGATCTCGCTGAGGTTGGTAAGCCATGTCCACATAAATGGTTTCAAGCACCCCATCGAAAGCAATGTCCACCGGCTGCTCTTTGGAAACGTACGGGACGCCCGTATCAATCACTTCCTGCAAAAGTTCGACAAAACCCTGCTCACTGATCTCAGGTAGCACTTCCAAAAGCGGTTTCCCGACGATCATTTCTGGTTTTCTTCCTATCAGGCGACCATAGAAAGGATTCGCCATTGTGAATGTCAGATTATCCTTATGAATGGTGGCGATGCCGACGGGCGACTGCTCAAACAGTTCCAGCAACTGCATCTGGCTTTGCTTGATTTGCTGCTCAATGTTCACGCGGTCAGTAACTTCAATAGCAATATCCAGTATCGCGTACACATTTCCCTCGCTGTCGTAAACAGGGGAATAGGTGATATCATATTTATTGTGGGTCATTACGCCCTGCTGCATAATATTGACCTGGGTCCCATAGCTCTGGAAGGTAACCCCGGACGTATAAACGTCATCCAGTATTTTTAGAAATGCCTGATTTTCCAATTCCGGCATAACCTCGCGAAGTGGCATGCCTACGATGTTCGGACCCTTGCCTACAATATCGATGAAAGCCTGATTAGGCATTTCCACCACCAGGTCCCGTCCTACAAAAAGCCCGATTGCTGCTGGCGCAGACTCTATAACAGTCTTCAATTTAGCCTCACTTTCTTCCAGCGCTTTTTTTGCCAGCCGCTGCGCAGTCACATTGTCTTCTTCATTCGAAATATCAATAAAACTGCCGAGCAGCCGCTTCATGTTCGCGGAGGACATATGCGACTGGCCTTTGCAAAGCACATAGCGACTGATTGTCTCCGCATCGCCGAGGGTGCGGAGTTTTAAAGAAAAAGACCAGGGAGCCCCCTGGTTCAAAGCATTCAAGATTTCATTGTTTAGAGTGCGCCCATCTTCGGGATCTATCTGATCTATAAGCGTTTGCAGGTCGATGATATCACTTTCATTCAGCTTAAACAGGCTTCTGGTCCGCCGGCACACACGAATTTGCCGGGTCTGAAAATCCAATTCCCAGGTCCCGATTCCCGCGGATTCCAGGGCAAGATCAAGACGTTTTATCTCTAAGGTGTCGTCAGTATCAAATGAGTTAGCCTGGCTTGCCATGAATTGGGGTTTTATGAAGCAAAGTTGTAAATCGCCCTTATCCGGATTGTCCGATTTAGTTGAACGAGTTACAAAGGCGGCACAAAAACATTGTGCCAACATTTAAATAAAAAAAGGCACTCAATTCCAGCAGATAAAAAAAAACCTGATTGGTTTGGATAATGTCTTTTTTAATGATTTACTTTGTAATGCAAAGTACTTTTAAATAACAGCTTAACCATGACATTGTTTTATGAAAGATCAAATCCTGTTAAATCTCGACAACCCAGGTCAGCTTGAAAAATTGTATCGGACGGATAAGCCGAGCTTCAAGCGCGCGTTTCAAACCTTGTATCCTGAGTTGCAGGACAACATGGTGGCCAGCTTCTGGAATGCGCGGCTCAATTTCTCGAGTGAAGAAATTAGCTGGGGCGGCAGCAAAGAACTGACCTTTGTTATCATTGCTTCGCTGATCGCGGGGCTCATCGCGAAAATCCCGGCCATGTTCGGGATTAATGAAGAATTTTTTTATTCTCGGAACATTGGTTTTATAGTTTTCCCTGCCCTAATGGCCTTTTTCGTTTGGAAAAACAACATGCACAAGGGCAATGTCATTGTTTTGGCGGGAGCAACATTGGCGGGGCTGGTTTACATTAACCTCCTGCCTGATGTGAATACGAGTGACACTTTGGTCTTAGCGTGCATTCACCTGGCTCTGTTTCTCTGGTCGTTATTAGGCTTTGCGTTTGTTGGTGACCGGAGCAATGTGAGTGAAAAACGGCTTGGATTTTTGAAATATAATGGTGATTTGGTTGTCATGACGGGCCTTATCCTGATTGCTGGAGGCATTCTGACAGCCATTACGATTAACCTTTTCCTGTTGATCGGCATTAAAATTGACGAGTTTTATTTCCAGAATATCGGTGTTTTCGGCCTCGCCGCAGCACCCATTGTTGGCACATATCTTACTCAAACCAATCCACAGTTGGTTGGCAAAGTCTCCCCGGTCATTGCCAGAATATTCAGTCCGCTGGTGCTGGTCATGCTGCTTGTTTACCTGGTCGCGATGGTTTATTCAGGAAAAGATCCTTATAACGATCGTGAATTTCTGCTGATATTCAATGCATTGCTGGTTGGGGTGATGGCGATTATTTTCTTTTCAGTCGCAGAGACTTCGGGTTCGCATAAAAGCCGTGCGGAAGTGTGGGTCATATTCCTGCTGTCGGTCGTAACAATTGTGGTGAATGGCATTGCGCTGTCGGCCATTTTGTTCAGGATCTCAGAATGGGGAATTACGCCAAACAGGGCAGCGGTGCTGGGGGGCAATGTGTTGATTTTAATTAACTTGCTGCTGGTTGCGATCCAGATTTACAAAGTAATTACCGGGAAAAAAGATGTCATGGAAGTAGGGAAAACGATTGGCTCTTATTTGCCCGTTTATTTCATCTGGACTATTATTGTGGCCTTCATTTTTCCGTTAATATTCGGGTTTAAATAAAAAGAATGGGGATGAAGAATTTAAATCTTCATCCCCACACTGCTGAAAAACCGCTCATTAGAAAATCTATATGTCCAGCTAAATACTGTTATATTTAGAAGCGATATTGAATCTTATTTTAAAAGCGGTTTTTAGTTGGAATAGCATATGTTAATTGTTTACTTTCAACAAACTCTCCTTTTTTTGTCCACTTGGTTTGCTCCTTAACATAGCCGTTAGCATCCAGATTATATGTGTATTTATAAGTGGCAGGATAGTGTGTGCGAATGGATTTCTTCAAACGATTTTTACCAAACTTTCCAAAAATAGGCAAGTACGGGTCGCCTATCCAGCCAATTGTTTCCTGGCCGAATACATGCATAGGAAGCGTTTCGCCCTTGTCAAGTTCAAGTGGGCCACCCACATACTCTGTATATTCATATCTCATCATATTGACAAACTCGTCGCCATTTTCGGTGTTGTTTACCAATGCAAACTTGACCGCATTTCCCAGGTTATCATATGAAACTGTCACGGTCTTAAGCACCTTATCCATCAAAATCACCTTAACAAGCTGACCCTGTCCATTATATTGATAAGCAGCATGCATTGTCGATAACACATTCACACCTCCGGCCTTATATTCCGTAACTTTCAATTTTGATGCGTGTCCATTTTCCAGCTGCCATTCCATTTTCTTTTCCTTCACATTGTCCAGATAATGGGTGACTACAATAGCGTTATTGCTGTATTCGTAATCGGTCCGGTAAGCGCTGTATCCTGAGTTGGGGGCGGCCGGGCGGTTCACCTGTTTTATACGGCCATCGGCATTATAGGTCAATGTTTCATCACCGGCCTTGGTCAGCCTGAAACTTGGGGTCATTAACGGTGGAGCCTGGCTAATTACTTGTTCGCCGGCGGCTGGTTGAACGGTTGCTACCCGGCTTTCATCCTGGCAAGAAACCAGAAATAATCCGCATGCCAGGCCGGATAATAATACAATCTTTTTGAATAATCTTTTCATAGCAATAAGTGTTTTTGAATATTTTACTGCTGTAATACTATGACGATTAATGTTGCTTTAAATAAAGAATGAGTATCCGGTCGACGCAATGAAGTAAACGGTAAGGTGAAAAATTCGGGCAATAATTAATTATTTTTTCAAATAAATTAAATGTAAAATGTTACCTGGGTAAACGTAGTAATAGTTTTGTATCAAAAAAATGCCATCCCAATTGCATGGAGATGGCTGAATTTTGAGTATTAGGAGGCATTACTAATTCGATTCAATATCGAGCTTATATCTGCGGAGTAAGCCGGTCAAATTCGTTCCTGAAAATTTGGATCGCTTTAATCGGTTTAATGTAGGGTCGATGTTAAAATTATGCGCGGTTCTGAAATCTGTTTTTTCCAGGATCGAATCGACGAATCTCGCTCCGTCGAGATCGCAATGATCAAAAATGGCTTCCGTTAAGTCCGCTTCTTCAAAATTAGTGTGAAGTAATGAGCAATTCTTAAAAGTCGTTTTTGTTAAATTGCTGTTGAAAAAATTAGCATGATCCAACACACATTCATTGAAAGAAAAAGAAAAGATAAAAGGATTACAAACTGAAAAGTCGACATCATTCATTTTACAATTTGAAAAAACGGCGTCACGGAAACCAGCATCAGTGATCCTGGTTTCGGAAAAATCACAATCAGCAAATTGGCATTCGATAAAGTTGTTCCCATTCAGATCGCTGCCCCGAAAATCACAGCGCACAAATTCACAATTGATCCAGACGCGATGATCTAAATCTTCTTCGGCAATAAATACATCTTCAAAACGGTTCCGGTGTTCAATAGACGGGTCAATAAATGAATTCATATCGGCAATTTTTAAATATGACATGGCTTTTGAAACTAGACACTTAACCAGGGGTTTACCCTAATATTTACATAACATTTAACAAACAACGCACAGAAATCCTTATCAGCCGATCTCCTCTTCGGGGAAGCGCTTGGTAAGTTTCCCCACGGTAAGTCCCTGAACGATAATGGAGAAGAGCACAACGAAGTAGGTGATCGCCAGAAAGATATCCTTATTCAGGCCTTTATCAATAGAGAGCGCCAGTGCAATGGACACGCCACCGCGCAAACCACCCCACACCAGGATCGCAATCGATTTTTTACCAAATTTATTTCTGAAAGGAATCAATTTCACGGGAAGATAAATGGAGATAAAACGTGCAAGGAGCACCACAACAATCGCAATCATTCCAGCCCAAACATATTGTTTCAGATCGGGGATCAGCAGCAGTTCGAAGCCGATGATCAGGAACAGGATGGCATTCAGGATCTCATCGATCAGCTCCCAGAATTTATCAATGTAATCACGCTCCATGTCTGAAACCGCACCCGGATTTTTACCATAATTTCCAACAACCAGTCCGGCTGCAACCATTGCAAGCGGGCCCGACATATGCAGCGCCTGCGCAGCCAAATGTCCGCCCATCACAATAGCGAGTGTAATGAGCACATGCACATTGTATCCATCCACTTTGTAAATCATTTTGGAGCCCACAAACCCCAGCGCCAGCCCCAGCGTAATCCCGCCCAGCGCTTCCTTCACGAAAAGCATCGTGATGCCACCGAATGTGGTGTTCACTTCTTCGCCCCGCGCGAGCGCGAGCATCAGGATAAAAATAACCACCGCCATCCCGTCATTGAAAAGCGATTCGCCCGCAATCTTGGTTTCAATGGATTTGGGTACTCCGGCCTGTTTCAAAATCCCCAGAACGGCAATAGGATCGGTAGGGGAGATCAACGCGCCAAAAACCAGACATTGGACCAGCGGAATCTGAATGCCGGTGAAAGGCAGCAGATAGTAAACCAAAAAGCCAATGATAAATGTCGACATCAGCACGCTCACCGTTGAGAAGACGATGATAGGAAGCCGCTGTTCGCGCAAGTCTTCCAGGTGAATGTGGATGGCACCGGCGAAAAGCAGGAAATTCAGCATGGCTCCCATCAGGATTTCGGTGAGATCCACACTGCCGATGAGCGTTGTAATACGCAGAAATGTCCTTGGAAAAATCGTGTCCGTTGCGATCAGACCCAGCGAAACGAGCAGGGCAATGACCATTACACCAATGGAGGACGGTAATTTTAGAAAGCGTGAATTCAAATACGAAAATATAGCCGAAAGGACGATTAAGGCAGAAAACGAATAGTATAACTCCATGCAAAAAAAATTTAGATCAATCTAAAATAACAACTTACCGGCCGGAAAATCAATTCGAAAGGCCGGTTCGGGCAAACTCTAATGGTTTTCTAATATCCACTTTGAAGATCCGCGTAACGACTTTTCGGGCAATGTTTGTTAGGTTTACAATCCCGAAACCTGACCTTGCGACTGATCCTGATGAGACAACTTTTGCCGCTTTGTATTTCGCTGTTTTTCCTGATCTCATGCAATGTAAAAAAGCAGAATGAAACCGCTGAATTGAAAGAACCGCCCGTTTCCACACAATCCGGCAGGGAATTGGCAGCGACGCATTGCAGCCGCTGTCATGCTTTTATCCCGCCGGCATTATTGGGAAAATCAAACTGGAAAAAGGTGCTTCCGGATATGCACGAGCGGATGGGGCCGATCCTGGCGAAAGCCGACTGGCAGAAAATTGAGCAATATTTCCTGACTAATGCGCCGGATTCTATTGCTCCTCCGATCCGTACAAGTAAAATTCGGATGGGGCTGAAACATTTCAAATACAGGGAAACGTCGTTCTCACACCGTCCCGCCATGACCTCCATGGTGAAAATCCTGCCCGATAACCGCGGCATCGTATATAGTGATGCGAAAGGTAAAAGCAATGTGCTTACGTTCCTGAAACCCGACCTCAGCGAAAATTACAGCATGCGCCTGGAATCCACACCCATAGATTTCTTTGAAAAAGGGGAAGCGTTATACCTGACCATGATCGGCAATGGCATTTTCCCCACCGATGCGCGCGATGGAGCGCTGCAAAGGCTCGTCAAAAATGGGTCGGAAAAAGGATTCAAATCCGGGAACATTGCCATCTCCAATTTGCAGCGGCCGGTTTCGATGGCTTATGGGGATTTGAATAAGGATGGATTTGAAGATGTGGTTGCGTGCGAATTCGGGAATGAAACCGGGCAACTGGCGTGGTTTGAAAACAACGGGAGAGGAGGTTATGACAAACGCATCCTCCGTGAGAAACCCGGCGCGATCACGGCCATCATCAAGGATGCCAATAAGGATGGGTTAATGGACATTTACGTGCTCATGGCGCAGGCGGACGAGGGCATTTTCCTGTATATGAATCAGGGAGCTGGAAAATTTGAGGAAAAGCGATTGTTATCATTCATGCCGCTGAATGGTTCGCAGCATATGGAACTGGCGGATTTCAATAAAGATGGTTTTGATGACATTGTGTATGTATGCGGCGATAATGCAGATAAAACGCCCATTTTAAAGAATTATCACGGTATTTACATTTTCCTGAATGACGGAAAGTCCGGTTTTAAGCAATCCTATTTCTACCAGATGAATGGCGCTTATAAGGCAATGGTGCGGGATTATGATCTGGATGGCGACCCGGACATTGCTGCGATCTCATTTTTCCCGGACTATGCCCGTTATCCGGAGGAGAGTTTTATTTATTTAAAAAACAAAGGGAGCCTGAAATTTGAGGATTACTCGTTCCCCGAATCGCCTAAAGGAAGGTGGATCGTCATGGACGCGGGCGATATGGATGCAGACGGCGATGCAGACCTGGTTTTAGGCTCATTCGTACATTTTCTTCCGCTGGGCGACAAAACAGGTTTGGGTAAGAAGTGGGTTTTGGAAGGACCATCAGTCATCGTTTTGGAAAATACAATCCGGTAATGCATCTCCTAAAATTTAAAAGCTTATCAGTCAGCTCACATTTGAATCAACAAACGCAAACAAACCGATAAGCCGTAAACTCTAAACTCTAAACTCATTTACTTTTCGACTCTGCCCAACGGCCTCCCATTCTTTCCCGGGCGTTTCTGCAAATCATCCCCCAGATCTTCGCGTGCGGCTTCTGCAATCTTTTCCAGTTCTGCCACGATCTCTGGATTTTGGGAATAAACATCATATCGCTCGCCCGGATCGCGGGTCAGATCATAAAGTGCAAGCGGGATGGCGTGGTCTTCGGGTGCAGGTCCAGGCTGGCCGTCTTTTCCGGGCAGCGATCCTTCATAAGTGCGTCCGGGATGCGCAAAAACCAGTTTCCAGTTGTCCTTCCGGACTGCTTCCAGATTGTTTTTCCGATAATAATAAAGGAAATTCTCACGCGGCTTTTTAGTATCATCCCCTTTCAGCAGATCAACGAATTCGATGCCGTCGATCTTTTTTTCCGGCAATTTGGCGCCGGTTAGTTTTACCAATGTGGGCAGGATATCAATGTTGGACAACAACCTATTTGAAACCCTTCCGGCAGGCACCACGCCCGGCCAGCGGATCATGGCGGCCACACGCTGGCCGCCTTCATAGGACGTTCCTTTTCCTTCCCGGAAACCGCCCGAGGAACCTGCATGATTGCCGTAATTAAGCCAGGGGCCATTGTCGCTGGTAAAAATCACGATCGTATTATCATCCAGACCCTGGTCTTTCAGCTCTTTCATGATTTGTCCGACCGACCAGTCCAGCTCCGTCAGCACGTCGCCGAAAATGCCCCGTTCGCTTTTTCCTTTAAAATTGGCACTCGCAGCCAGCGGCACATGCGGCATCGGGTGCGGCACGTAAAGGAAAAACGGCTTCTTTTTATTGCGCTTAATGAAGGAAACTGCTTTTTCGGTGATAGTTGGTGTCAGGGCACCCGCGTCGTTCAGGTCTTTGATTTCCTTCACTTGCTTATTGCCCTCAATCCAGAACAACGGTGGATATTGCGCCTGCTGTTGCCAGGGATGCAGCGGCCACATATCGTGGGAGTAGGGGACACCATAATATTCGTCAAACCCCTGCTGCTTAGGCAAGAAAATCGAATCGCTGCCCAGATGCCATTTACCGAAAATCCCGGTTGCATAACCATTCGCTTTCAGTAGTTCGGCAATCGTTTCTTCCTGCGGATGCAGTCCCAAACCTTGCTTAGGGCCGAAAGCCCCGTAGACGCCGACGCGATTCGGATAGCATCCCGTCAGCAAAGCGGCCCGGGAAGCACTGCAAACGGCCTGCGCAGCCATAAAATTGGTGAAGCGCGTTCCTTCCGCGGCGAGCTTATCAATGTGCGGCGTTTTGTAACCCAATGCCCCCGTTACCGTGAGATCGCCGTAACCCAGATCGTCGATGAAAAACAGAACAATGTTGGGTGTCTTGGCAGCCGGTTTGGGAGCCATGGCAACCAGGAATGCTGCAGCGCCTAATGCAAGCACAGGCAAAACAATAAACTTTAAACTTTTATTAAAACGCATATTACCAGCCAGGGTTTTGGGTTAGTGATGGATTTAAATCTCGCTCTTTTTGCGGAATCGGCCATAAGTAATGACGGCTCGCATCGAATGTTTTGTTTACAGCAACCACTTCAACCACTCAGATCAGTCACAGCACCACTAGGCATTAAGCCATGAAATTCTGATGTTTGTTAGTAAAATCACATTAAAAACTAAAAATAGAGCTATGGAAAACCGTGAAAAGCACGAACAAATTCAGTACATTGAGTTTCTTTCAAAGGACCTGGAAAAGGTCAAGCAATTCTATTCTGAAAGTTTTGGCTGGACATTTACCGACTACGGCCCGGAATACACATCCTTCTCGGGAGATTATGTGGATGGCGGCTTCACCATCGGCACACCGGTCCGGGGAAGCGTTCTGGTGATTCTTTATTCACGTGATATTGAATCAACGAAGGAAAAAGTGCTGAAAGCAGGCGGCGTCCTGACCCGCGATATTTTCACGTTTCCGGGCGGAAAGCGCTTCCAGTTTACCGATCCGGACGATAATGAGCTGGCAGTCTGGTCCGAATGATTTTTGTGTTGTTCATATCATTTTGAAGTATGCAAATGAAACGGTCGATTTTTTGGAAAAAAGAAATAAAGGTTGAGCATATCATGCCGGTTTTGGTTTTTGCTATGTCGGTTTTTATTTGCTCATGTTCAAAGGACAAGGCGGCATTATCGAACCCGGGCCCCGATTTGACGGGTGATTGGGTAGGTGTTTATACGGATACTGTTCTTAATGATGGCTGGGTAAAAAACTATGAATGGACGGTCACCAAGGCGTCCAATGCCACCGTAAACATCGTTCTTAAAGATGTTTTCCGTCCCTTTCCGGGAGGGCCGATGGTACATTCAGACACTGCGAGAAATGTCAGAATCAGCAATGGTAAAAAGCTTGATTTCTGGTTTCTGTCAGACAATTATCATGCGCATTGCAGGATCGAAGTGTCGGCAGCTCTGGACAAGTCGAAATTGAGGGTGAAGAAAAAGCAGATTTATACCGACGGCGGCAACAGAGAAGAGGCCCTTGAATTGAATAAGAACTAAATAACAGCATTGGTTTACCGGATTCTACTTCGGTCTCAACCGGGCAAGTCACCAAAAGCCAAAAGACAGACTATCAGCTCTGCCTTTTGGCTTTTGGTATGAAAATCCCCTTGTCCGCTCAACTTCGAAAAAACTTATTTTCCGAAAAAACTCCATTAATAATTGCTTTTAACCATTTCACGTTTACTTTTGCGCCATAAATTATATTTAGTCTAAATAGTGATATGGGCATTCTTTTACAGTAACTAAGCTGGGGTAAGTACAAAAAAGGCCGCACGGCGCCAACCGTACGGCCAAAACACGCAGGGCGTGTTCACTTTTAAAGTCGTCAAAAATTAAAAGTAATGCAAGTTATAAAAATCTTGATTACAGGCATATTATGTGCCTGTTCCTGCGCGTCTTTTGCGCAAACGGCCAGCCTCAGCGGAACCGTCCGGTCGGATGACGGAGCGTTGCTGCCTGGCGCATCCATCACCGTTTCGGGTGTAACCAAAGGAACATTCTCTGATGCCAAAGCGCGTTATGCGCTCGAAAACCTGCCCGCCGGGCCGTGTACAATCGTCATTTCATTCCTGGGTTTCGAGCCTGAAACCAAAGAAATCACATTAAAAGCAGGCGAAAATGCGCAGGCCAATTTTCGTCTCAAAGCCATTTCACAAGAACTGGAATCGGTGTCTGTGATAGGCCGTTCGGAGGCGAAGGAAGTGAACCGGCAGGCATATAACGTGACAGCCATTGATGCCAAAAAACTGCAAAATTCTACGCTGGACCTATCGCATGCCCTGGACAGGGTTTCCGGCGTGCGGGTCAGGGAAAGTGGCGGCGTAGGCTCCAATATGAACTTTTCACTGAACGGTTTTACGGGTCGCCAGGTAAAGTTCTTTCTCGATGGCGTTCCTATGGACAATTTTGGTTCGTCTTTTCAGCTCAACAACATTCCGATTAATCTGGCCGAGCGGGTGGAGGTTTACAAAGGCGTGGTGCCGATCTGGCTCGGTTCGGATGCGCTCGGCGGCGCGGTGAACATTGTCACCGGCTCCCGGCGGAACAGCTATCTCGATGCTTCCTATTCTTATGGTTCGTTCAACACGCACCGCACCGGGATTAATGCCGGTTTTACAGCGAAATCGGGCTTTACTTTTCAGGTGAATGCTTTCCAGAATTATTCGGATAACAATTACTGGATTAATGTGGACGTGGCCGACGTAAACACGGGCGAATATTTCCGCGACCAGCGCCTCCGCCGCTTTCATGACAATTATCACAATGAAACCGTGATAGCCAATGTAGGCGTGGTAGGCAAAAAATTTGCAGATAAGCTCCTCTTTGGGATAACACTCGGACAGAACCGCGCAGAAATCCAGACTGGTGCGCGAATGGTGAGCGTGTTCGGACAATGGCACCGGAAGGGCAACATTGTGATGCCGAGTTTGAAATATCAAAAGAAGGATTTGTTTGTCAAAGGCTTGAACGTAAGCCTTTCGGCCAACTACAACCTGGGGCAGGAACAGAATGTGGACACGGTTTACCGTCGGTACAACTGGTTTCAGCAGTTCAAACAATATGAAGGTTTAGGCAGCGAGCGGGAACGCTCCCTTTACAAATTCAGGAATAACAATGGCCTGGTAACTGCCAATGTCACTTACCAGCTCGATGACAAGCATTCCATCACGATCAACAACGTTTATAACACTTTTAACAGGAAAGGCCGCGACGAACTTTATCCCGACGCGGACCGCTATGAGCAGCCTCGCTATAACACCAAGAATGTGCTCGGCTTGGGCTATAAATTTGATTATAGTGAGCGCTGGAACACGTCGGTTTTCCTGAAACAGTTTTCACAGTTTAACAAATATTCGGTCACTTATAATCCGTCCGGCAATTTGGGTGATGTGGCTTACAGGGTTCAGAAAAACCGTTTTGATAAGTTCGGTTATGGTGTCGCTTCCACATTCTTTTTATTCAAAAATTTCCAGTTAAAGGGTTCATATGAAAAAAGTTATCGTCTGCCCGAAACCGACGAACTCTACGGGGATTTGCTGAACCTCGAAGGCAACATTGACCTTGATCCCGAAAGCAGCGACAACTACAATCTCGGTTTCAGTTACCAGACGCAGTTTAGCAAAATTCACCGGGTGAATGTGGATGCGAACGTGCTGTATAGGAACGCGCAAGGCTTTATCCGGCCCAAACTGAATGCCAATCAGACCAAGCAGGTGATGGATAACCTGGCCGATGTGACCAATTTCGGTGTGGATGGAGAGGTGCGTTATTCTTTCAAACAACTTTTCATGGCCGGCGTCAACCTCACTTATCAGGACCTGCGCAACAACACGCGTTTCGAAGACGGCTACACCACTGAAAGCCCGCTTTACCGCGACCGCATCCCCAATATGCCGTTCCTGTTCGGCAATGCGGACGCCTCTGTTTTCCTTAAAGATTTTGGTGCGAAAGGAAACACATTGACCTTCGGCTACAACCTGCTTTATGTGCATGCTTACTATCTCTACTGGCCGAGTCTGGGCAGCGATAAATTGGACATCCCGCGCCAGCTGAGCCATGACGTGAACATTGTATATGCCATGGCCAACGGGAAATACAATGTTTCCCTCGAATGCAAAAACCTGCTCGACGCCAGGCTTTACGATAATTTCAGCTTACAGAAACCAAGTCGCGGCTTCTACGTGAAGCTCCGCTATTTCATCAGTAAATAATTTCCAGAACATATATTTTATTCCAATTCAAAAATGAAAAGCGCAATAAAAAGCATTACGCTGGGCCTTGGCTTCGGCATATTCCTGGCTGCCTGCACCAGTGACGACAGCAATGTAAACCCAACTCCGGGTGGGGGTGAAGGAGGCAAAACCAAATACGTGATCTCCGCACTGCCCGTGGGCTCAACTGGAATCGCAGACTATTTGCTGACGGCCGAAAGCCTTACCTCAGGAACGGTTTCAACCGTGGGAAACGGCAAAGAACAGGACGGCACTTACCGTTATTATCTTACGCACAAAAACCGTTTTTTCAGTCTGCTTTATGGGCAGGGAAACCCGGGCGCGGTGACCACCTACAACCTGGACGGCAAAGGTGAGCTGAACAAAGTTTCTGATTTTCAAGCTGAAACGGTTCAGGTTTTTGCTCCGGTTGCGGATGATGTATTAACCATTAAAGTACCACGCACGGGCAACGAAAGCGCCTCTTTTTACCGCATCAACGCAGAGCAGTCCAAAATCGTGGGCGAAGCACAGGTTAACATAGTAAAACTGGCTGGGAACGGCGAACGCGCGCATTTTACCTGGGCTACGCAGGTTGGCGACAAGGTTTTTGCACCTTATATGAGCATCAAAGGCGTTGCTCCCGACGCATTCGGCACGAGCTATCCCGACAGTGCCTGGATCGCGGTGCTTTCTTATCCTTCTATGGCCGTTGAAAAGGTGATTAAGGACAACCGCATTGGTTTCATTGGCCGATATTTCAGCAATGGACTGGCTGTGGACGAGCTGGGCGATGTATATGCTTACTCGGCTTCGGTAGGAACCAATAATGGTAAAATCACCTCCACAAAACCTTCCGCGATCGTACGTATCAAAGCAGGAACGACTGAGTTTGACAAAAGCTATTTATTTAATGTCGAGCAGGCAGCGGGCGGTTATAACATCAGTTCACAGCTTTATGTAGGCAAAGGGAATTTCATTCTGACCATGACAAGTCCGGCTGAAAAAGGCGCTTATGCCGTTGGAAAACGCTTTGCAGCAGTGAATGTGTATGAAAAAACATTCAAGTGGATCGAAGGCATGCCGGATCCTGCGACCATTGCCAATGTGACCACCGCCAATTACACCGCCAAAGACGGCAAAGCCGGTTATATCGGGATCACCCAGGCCGATGGCGCGAGCTATGTATATGAAGTTGACGCAGTTGCGGCAAAAGGGACGCGCGGCCTGAAAGTGGAAGGAGGCGTGATTACAGCCATTAACGTGCTGAATTACGAATAGAAATAAGATCAAGCTAATTACATTTTTAAACCAGGGCATCTCATGTCTACTTTCAAAAAAATCAACAACTGGCTGCATCTCTGGCTCGGCCTGATCTCCGGGATCATCGTTTTCATCGTTTGCATAACCGGTTGCATCTGGGTCTTCAATGACGAGATCACCGCGATGCTGGAACCGGAAACGCGCGTTGAAAAACAGGACAAAGCCGTGTTGATGCCGTCGCAGCTCATGAAGATCGGCGCTGAGAAACACCCTGGTTTGAAGATGTCCTATGCCACTTACCAGCAGGGACGGGCGATTTACCTGGGCTTGGGCGAGCGTCGCGGTCCTAATGTGACGCTGCGGGTGGACCCGTACACCGGAACTGTGATCAGTGAAAAAGTACACAAAAAGGGCGAAACTGATTTTTTCCGCTGGGTGCTCAATGGTCACCGGTTTCTGTGGCTGCCGTTTGAAATAGGCCGGCCGATCGTGAATTACGGAACATTGGTTTTTGTCATTCTCCTGATCACAGGGCTTATCTGGTGGTATCCCAAAAAATGGACAAAAAGCACGCGGGATAAGAGTTTCAAAATTAAATGGAACGGAACCTGGAAACGCGTGAACCTTGATTTGCACAATGTCCTGGGTTTTTATTCGCTGCTTTTCCTGCTCGCAATTGCGCTCACAGGAATGGTTTATGGCATTAAATGGTATAGCAAAGGGCTTTATTGGGTTACCTCAGGCGGTCAGTCACTCGAAGGCCGCGACCGTACGAAGTCCGACTCTTTGAATGCACATAAATTCTTCACACCCGAGCAAGCCATCGACAAAGCCTGGCTGACCACCATTGCAAAACATCCGGAATCCAGCGGTTTTTATTACAGTTTTCCCGACACCGCAAAAGCTTCGTCAGCGATTTTTGTGACGGTTTATCCCAGCACAGGCCAGTTTTACAACGCACTCAGCTACACGTTCGACCAGCATACAGCGAAGCAATTGCCGGCTAATGCGATTTACGGGACACCTTTTGAACAAGCAGGAGTCGGAGCAAAATTGCGTCGGATGAATTACGACATTCACGTTGGAAGCATTCTTGGGTTTCCCGGAAAAGTGCTGGCGTTCCTGGCTTCCCTCATCGGCGCGTCGCTTCCGGTAACAGGGTTCATTGTCTGGTGGAACCGCAAGGGATTTGGCAATAGTAAAAAGAAGGGTAAAAAAGTGAAGACACCCGGTTCGAAAATGGATGAAAATGCACTGGCAGGAGCCGGGGCAGCTCCGGGAAATGCATTTAGACCAAAGAAAATAATGACTTAAAGTCCTGGAAACCTATTCTGTTTCCAGGACTTTTTTTGCTGCCCGCACATCGTAATCTGTATCTTTCGGATCGCCCGTGAGGAGTGCTTTTACGTTTTCAAATGCAGGCTGCGCTTTGGCTCCAATGTTTTCCAGGACATTCAATGCCTGCACACGTGCCATCCGGCTTTCGCTTTTTAATGCCTCGTTTAATGTTTGCACAGGCGCATCTGTGTCGCCCAATGCAAGCAATGCTTCGGCGGCCGCAATGCGTACAACCACTTCGGGGTCATTCAACAACGGTTGTAATTTGGCTTTGGCCGGCATCGCATCATTTTTCAGGATGATTGTCCCGATCACCGCCCAATAACGTACAACAGCATCTTTGTCCCCGAGTCGTTTGACCAGTTCTTTAAGATGCGACTTGTCCCTCGATGACGCGATTTCTGCCGTTTCGATAATCTTATTCAGCTCATATTTTCCGCTTTTCGCATAATCGCGCAGGGGAGTGGTTTCAGCAATTTTACCCAATAATGGTTCGGGAATGAAGCCCACGTCCTGCGTTTCGATGAGCCAGTCGTGGTTTGCTTTTCTGAGTTTAAGCAGAACTTCCTTATGGCTGGGATCACCGGCGAGGTTATGAATGTTATGCGGGTCATTTTCAATGTCAAATAATTCCTCAGCCGGCTTTTCCTGCCAGAATTTCTTTTGGTCCTCATTTAGTCTTCCTGCCTTAAACTTAGCTTCCCACGATGCGATCGAAGGCGCTTTCCAGAGATATTCCAGATATTGGCCGTAGATGATATGGGGCAAATAGTTGCGGATATACCGGAATTTTTTATCCCTTACTGATCTCGAAAGGTCTGTGCGTTCGTCCATTCTGCCGCGGAAACCGTAAGCATAAGCACGTTCTTTCACCTCTCTTGCACCCAAAAAAGCTTTGCCCTGCATATGCGATGGGACTTCGAGCCCGGCCAGGCTGAGCACGGTAGGTGCGAAATCATTGAAAGTCACAATGCGATCGGTTTCAGTGCCCGGCGTATTCGGCGCCAAACGCGCGTATTTTTCGGGAAATCGAATGATCAGCGGCACGCGCAGGCCGGATTCGTAGAGAAAACGCTTGCTTCTTCCCAGGATCCCGCCGTTGTCACTGTAATAAAAAATGATCGTATTTTCTGCCTGTCCCTCGGCTTCCAGCTCCTTCAAGAGCGCCCCGACCTGCCGGTCCATTTCTTCTATTTTATCATAATACTGCGCCCAATCGTGCTTCATCTCAGGCGTTGCAGGATGGTAAGGCGGAAGGTTAACTTTTTCGGGATCGTGCTTTAATTTATTGGTCGGAATGGAAGTGTGAATGCTGCTTTCATGCGAAACGTTCAGGTTGAAAACGGCAAAGAACGGCTGCCCCGGCTTGCGGTTTTTATAAGTTGCCTTTGCACTTGACTCATCCCAGGCTTCGGGTTGGTCAGTCGTATTGTAATCTTTTTTTGCATTATTGGTCGTATAGTATCCCGCCTCGCGGAGGTAGCGCGGGAAGAATTTTACATAATCGGGCACGGGATACGTGCTGCGCATATGTTCCGTGCCCATGGAAGGCGGATACATGCCCGTGACAAGCGTAAACCGCGAAGGCGCGCATACGGGAGCGGTTGCAAATGCATTTTTGTATAAAATTCCCTGTTTGGCAAATTTGTCGAGATGCGGTGTTGTCGCAAATGTATCGCCATAGCAACCCAGGAACGGGCTGTTATCCTCGCTTACGATCCAGAGGATATTTGGTTTGTCCTTTTGCTGCGCATGGATTTCGGGCAGCACGATGAAAAGGAGCAATAGGGAAAGGATATTTTTGATCATAATTCTACTTAATTGATAGAGAAAGTAAAAATAGTAAAAAAAGGATTTACCTGATCTTTAAAGATTATTGAGTAAGCTGAAAACAAAACCGGCAGCATGTAAATGGTCGAGCCTCCGGCTCTTTTTTCATACATGTCGAAAAAAGAACCAGAGGCCCGACCGATCTGATTACCGTGTGTTTTAATCCAGAGCAATTATTAAATTAATTCCAACCCCCGCCAAGCGCACGATAAATATTCACCGTAGCATTCATCTGCTGCATTTTGGTTTCTATCAGGTCGAACCTGGATTCGAGGGCTTCGCGTTGCGTCAGTAACACTTCCATGTAATCGGCTCTGGCCGAGGTGAAAAGGCGGTTGGCAATGTTGGTGGACTCGGTTAGTGCTGCAACCTCGCGCGTTTTGGTGTCGAAGCTTTGTTGCAGGTTGTTAATGTTGGATAACTGATTCACAACCTCCATGTAAGCATTCAAAACCGTACGCTCGTAATTGTAAATTGCCTGGATCTGACGCGCGTTGGCACTTTTGTAAGTGGCCTGGATCGCGTTCTTGTTGATCAATGGTCCGGCCAGATCGGCTACCAATGTCGACATGAGCGATTTAGGCACATTACCCAGATAAATCGGGTTGAAAGCTTGCAAACCTACCGCTGCATTCAAACCCAGCGATGGATAGAAGTTCGCTCTTGCAACCAAAACATCCAGTTTGGAAGCTTCCAGATCCTGCTCAGCTTGTCGTACGTCAGGACGGTTTTCCATCAATTGGGACGGTATGCCCGCATGGATGACGGACGGAAGCATATTTTCGAAATTCTGGCTGTTTCTCAAAACAGGCTGCGGATATCTTCCCAGCAGGAAGTTGATCCGGTTCTCCGTTTCAACAATCCGCTGACGGATTGCATACTGGCGATTTTGCGTATTCAGCACTTGTGCTTCAAACCTGCGAACAGCCAGCTCCGTAACCCGCGTTGCTTCTTTTTGCATTTTCACGATTCGCAACGCATTGTTCTGAATCTCGATATTCTGATTCACAATATTCAGTTGCGTATCCAGCGCCAGAAGTTCGTAATAAGAATTGGCGATTTCTGAGACAATGTTTGTCATCATGAAATTTTTACCTTCCACCGAAGACAAATAACGGTTCACGGCTGCCTTTTTCGCATTGCGCAGCTTGTGCCAGATATCTACTTCCCAGCGTGCATAAGCGGCTACTACGAAGTCGGGCAGGGGCTCGGGCGTTTCCCGACCGGGCTTGATTTCGGTAGTGGCTTCGCTGGAACCAACCTGCGTATAACGGCCCGCTTTCTCAATGCCGGCGCCGCCTCTCAAACCTACGAAAGGGAGATATTCCCCTTTGCGGGCGCGGATCTCATTGCGGGAGATTTCGATTTCCTGCAAAGTAATGTTCAGCTCCTGGTTGTTATGCAAAGCGGTGTCTATCAATGCATTCAATTGCGGATCGGTGAAGTAATCCTTCCATTTTAGCTTACCGACATTGCCGGTAGAGTCAGCTGCCTGACCATTGTAGGCAGCTGACAAGGTTTTATTCGGTGACCGTTGCACCTGCGACGGAGCGTTGCATGCGGTATAGGTGAGGGCACTTAGGGCGATCCCTGCCCACGTCAATATTCTTTTATTGCTCATCATTTTGAGTTTCTTGAGTGTGAGGGAATATGTCGACTGCGTGAACGAATTGTTCGGTCAACGAGCCGTCCTCTTCATCTTTGATCATTTTTCTGCCGTCGGCCAGTGTACCAAATATGTAGTACAATCCAGGGATAATAATGACCCCGAAAATGGTTCCGAAGAGCATTCCGCCCATCGCAGATGCACCAATTGTTCGGTTACCAATGGCTCCGGCGCCTGTGGCAATGATCAGGGGGATCAAACCGGCAACGAATGCGAACGACGTCATCAAAATAGGACGGAAACGGACCCTGGCGCCTTCGATAGCCGCATTGAGGATTGTTTCTCCCTGCTGCCGCTTCTGGACGGCAAACTCCACGATCAACACGGCGTTTTTACCCAGCAGCCCGACGAGCATAATCAAACCGATCTGTGCGTAAATGTTGTTTTCCAGGCCCATTAATTTGAGCAGAAGGAATGAACCAAACACCCCAACCGGAAGTGATAGCACAACCGCAAACGGAATGATGAAGCTCTCATACTGCGCTGCCAGTACGAAATAAACAAAGGCCAATACGATCGCAAATACAACCAGCGACTCGTTTCCACGGATCGACTCGTCATAAGAAAGACCTTCAAAAGCGATGTCATAACCTTGCGGCAATGTTTTGGCGGCCACTTCGCGGATCGCCTGAATGGCATCGGCAGTGGTGTAACCTTTGGCCGGAAGACCCTGGATCGCCGCTGAATTGTACAGGTTGAAACGCGTGATCTCGTTCGGGCCCTGACCTTTTTTCAATGTCATAAAGGACGAGTAAGGCACCATTTCGCCTGCGTCATTTTTTACAAACAATTTCAAAAGATCGGAGGGAAGCCGTCTGAAACTCGGGTCAGACTGTACATACACTTTAAAGAACTGGTTGAACCTCGTAAAGCCCTGCTCGTATGTGCTACCGATCATAATGTTCAGGTTGTCCATCGCTTTTCCGATCGACACGCCTTTTTGCATCGCAAGCTGGTTATCAATTTGCAATTCATACTGTGGATAGTTCGCTGCGAAGAAGGTGAACAAGCCCGTAAGCTCAGGACGTTTCGCCAGATCCTCCATGAATTTTTTATTGATCTTGTCAAATTCCGCGTAGTCGGTGTCAGATGTTTTATCCAAAAGACGCATGGAGAAACCGCCGGATGTACCAAAACCAGGAATTGCCGGTGGCTCGAAGAATTCAACGACCGCACCGAGGCCTCTTGTTTCGGCTTCCAGTTCTTCCATGATTTCTTTCACATTCTGCTTGCGGTCGTGCCATGGTTTCAGGTTGATCAAACACGTTCCGGCATTGGAACCACGGCCTTCTGTCATGATCTCATAACCTGCCAGTGACGAAACCGACTCGATTCCTTCCACTTCTTCGCATATCTTTTGAAGACGGCGCGAAACCTCATTGGTTTTTTCCAGCGTAGATCCCGGAGGCGTCTGGATAATGGCGTAGATCGTGCTTTGGTCTTCGTTTGGAATAAAACCTGCGGGTAAAATTTTATTTACAAACACAATTCCCGCACAGAATCCCAGTAATACAACCCAGGTCACAACCCTGCGGCTGACAATGCGTTTCAGCAGGCTTACATATCTTCCCGTGAGCTTATCAAATGTCCTGTTGAAACCGTCGAGCGCTTTGGTAAGGAAGTTTTTCTTTTTCGGATGGCCGTGGTGATTTTGAAGCAGCATTGCGCACAAAACCGGCGTAAGCGTAAGAGCAATAAGCGCCGAGATCACGATAGAACTAGCCATAGTGATCGAGAACTGGCGGTAGAATGTTCCGACCGGACCGGACATGAAAGAGATCGGAAGAAATACCGAAACCATCACCGCTGTGATCGCAATGATCGCACCGCTGATCTCGCCAAGCACTTTTTTCACTGCATTAAAAGGCGATATCCCCGGCTCTTCCTCAAACTTCGCATGGACGGCCTCGACGACGACAATCGCGTCATCGACCACAATCCCAATCGCAAGTACAAGCGCAAAAAGCGTGATCAGGTTGATCGAGAGCCCGAATGCCTGTATGACAAAGAATGCCCCGATGAGCGAAACCGGCACCGCCAGGATCGGAATCAAAGTAGAGCGCCAATCGCCAAGAAATATGAACACCACCAGGGCAACCAGGATAAATGCATCGCGCAATGTGTCAATAACCTGCTCAATAGAGGCGTCCAAAAACTGCGAAACGTCATAGCTGATCTTGTAATCCACACCCGGAGGAAAGGATTGTTTCATCACGTCTAGCTTCTTTTTCACCTCTTCAATTACGTCGCTGGCATTACTTCCGTAATTCTGACGCAATACAATCGCAGCCGAAGGATGGCCGTCGAGGTTAGAATAAATATCGAAGAATTCGGAACCAAGTTCCACTTTGGCAATGTCACGCAAGTGAACGCTTTCACCCTGTGCATTGGCCCGGACAATGATATTTTCGTATTCTTCCGGCTTGTCGTAACGGCCTTTGTAAGTAAGCACATATTCAAGCGACTGGGCTGCGATACCGGAGCTCTGTCCGATACGTCCTGGACGACCTACGATACTCTGCTCGCCCACCGCCTTCATAACTTCTACGGTCGAAATGTTATAGGCACGCATACGTTCCGGATTCAGCCAGAGACGCATGGCATATCTGCGGGAACCTAATATTTGTGCTCTTGCAATCCCTTTTGTCCGCTGGATTTCGGGGATCATTTTTACTGTTGCGTAGTTGAACAGGAATTTCTCGTCAATGCTTTTATCTTTTGAATAAAGGTTGACATACATTAACATACTGGGCTGAACGGGCGAAATGATAACCCCTTCACGCTGAACCAGTTCCGGTAAAAGTGGCATTACCTGATCCACCCTTGTCTTTACCCGGATAACGGCCACGTTCGGGTCGGTGCCGGGCTCGAAGATGATCCTGAGCGTCGCCTCCCCCGCACTCGTTGCATCGGTAGCAATGTACCGCATGTCCTGAACCCCGTTAATGGCCTGTTCAAGGGTGATCAATGTTGATTTTACCAATACATCGGCACTCGCACCGGGATAGGCGATGAAGATGTTGACTGTTGTAGGGGCAATGTCCGGGAATTGGGAAATGGGTAATTTCTCAATCGCCAGGATGCCTATAAATACGATCATGATCGAGATCACGATTGCAAATACAGGTCTTCTTATGAATTGATTAAACATGTCGTTTTGTGCTTTTTAAGATAGCTGACTATTCGGCGTACAGACTTAAATTGGAGATAACAGAATCAGGTTTCACGAATGTAGAGTGGATCTTTTCGTTCTCTTTCACCTGGCGCAGACCTTCCAGAAGGATTTTGTCATCCGCTTTCAGACCGGATTTCACGACAAAAATGTGCGGCAGCTCGGCCTCAATCTGGATTTCCCTCGAACGGATCTTGTTGTCTTTGTCCACCACATACACGTATTTCTTTTCCAAAACTTCAAAAGTGGCTTTTTGCGGGATCAGCAAAGCATTTTTCATAGGAACTGTAACGAGGATGTTGCCCGTTTCGCCGTGTCTCAGCAGTCTTTTCGGATTCGGGAATGTGGCCCTGAAAGCGATGTTACCAGTTTCGTTATTGAAGTCAGCTTCAATCGTTTTGACTGTTCCGGAGTGTGGGAACATTTGGTTGTTCGCCATGCGCAGGTTAACATTCAGCATGCCGGCTGTGGCTTCGTTTGCCTTGTAATCCAGGTATTCAGCTTCGGGAACATTGAAATAAACCCACATTTCGCTGTTATCAGATAATGTTGTCAGCAGATCGCCTTCGTCCAGAAGACTTCCGAGCCTCACCTGGAAATGGTCCATGATGCCATTAAATGGCGCGCGGATTTCTGTAAAGCCTAAATGCGTTGTGGCCAGTCCGAGTTCTGCTTTGGCTTTGTCCAGTTTGGCTTTTGCCAGCGCCAGTTCATTTTTGGAAACCACATTGCTGTCGGCCAGCGACTTGGTATTTTTAAATTCAATTTCTGCAAAATTGGCCTCTGCCTGCGCTTTTTGCTGTTCCGCCTGATAAAGCATCGGCATGATCTTGAACATTAACTGCCCCTTCTTAACAGTCTGTCCTTCATCCACATAAATGTTTTGTAAATAACCTCTTTCCAATGCCCGCAGCTCAATGTGGCTAATGGCCCGGATCTGGCTTACATATTCCTTTGTGACCAATGTGTCTCTTTGCAGGGGGCTTGTAACGAGGAATTTAACTTCTTCCTCCTTTTCTTCTTTTTTG
This sequence comes from Dyadobacter chenwenxiniae, assembly GCF_022869785.1. Lineage (NCBI taxonomy): Bacteria > Pseudomonadati > Bacteroidota > Cytophagia > Cytophagales > Spirosomataceae > Dyadobacter > Dyadobacter chenwenxiniae. The sequence continues at coordinate 1,403,844 of NZ_CP094997.1, forward strand.
GATTCACAGCTTGTGTGGAACATTGTTGCACACAAACTGAGGACCATGAGAATTCTCTTCATGATGGTTTTTGCTATTTGATAAAATATGGTTAACTACGCATGTTTTTGTCCGATATTAGATCAAATCCTAAGCCCTGAATTATGAAAATTCTGTGAGACAAGATGTAAACCATCACGAATAGGATTACATTGTTCATTGAAATGAGGGTTTCTATTTTTGTAGAATTGGATTTAACTAATACCGATACAAAAACCGCACATTACCGTTAATAGCAAGTTAAAAGCGTGTTAAAAACGCATTAAAAAAGCATGGCAACACCGTGGACAAGTTTAATCCAGGTCAAAAAAGAATTTTTGTACAGCTATAAAAATGCGGTGAGCATAAGAGAAGAAGGCGCAGAGCGCCCCTGTTTCTAGCTAAAAGAAATCGAGAATTTACGAATGGCTACGGCGGGGCCGCCATGACCATTGATTTTCATAGGTGGCCCCGCAGGGGCCGAAACCGAGCGTGAGGTGTCCGGTTTCTAGAAACAGTGTGCTGCTCCGCAGCGTTGACAGGCTTAGCGCTCTGGTTCTGATATGAAACGCTGATAAACAGCAATCCGGCAACAAGCAGCGGGCTTAATCTCAAACACTATTCCTGATTTGTAGGAGCCTGATTAATTTTCCAGCGCTTCATAATGATCTTCCCGGAAAAGCGTTTGAGGTGATATTTTTCAGGTTCCCCGATCAGGAATCCGTATGCTTTCATCGATGGAACTGCGTCAAAAACAACTTTTAACACTGCTGTTATTGGAATAGCCAGGATTAATCCGGCCAGGCCGAAGAGCATACCACCCAACAGCAAGCCTATCAATGCCATCAACGGATTGATACTCACTTTTCCACCGACAATGTTGGGCGTGAGGAAATTCCCTTCCAAAAATTGTACAACCTGGAACCAGGCAACAACGCCAACAGCATACCACGCGCTGTCTCTTGTTGCCAGCGCGAACAAGGCCGGAAGTATTGAACCAATCGCAATGCCGATATAAGGAAGCAACATTAGCAAGGACGCCAGAATACCGAAGAACCACGCATAAGGAATGCCCAAAACGAGAAGCCCAACCGTATTCAGGACAGCCACAATGCCCATAACGGTTACCAGTCCGACGAGATAGCTCTGTACAACATAATAAATCTTGTTCAGCACATCGCTGACCAGTTCTTTGGAGGCAGACGCAAAGGCGAGAAAGAAAAATTCACGAAAGAAATCGCGATAGTACAACAGGAAAAACGTGAACAACGGCACCACAACGACGCCTGCAAGAATGCCGCCGACAGAACCAAAAGCCGTGCTGACAATAACGCCGGCATTGCTTACGACCCGATTGGAAAACCCGGTGATTTGCTTGGTGATTTCCCCTTCTTCTATCCCGAAACGCCTCGTAAACCATTTCTGAATGGTTTCCAGAATGTGCATAAAACGCACTTGCAGGTCGTCTCCATTGGCACCGATCACAATAACCTGATGAACGATGAACCAAACCAGGGTTCCGATCAGCACAATGGCGATCAAAACGGAGAGCAACGATGCGGTTACGCGGTTCAGCTTGAACTTTTCAAAAAAACGGGTGATAGGAAACAGCGATATGGCCAGGAGAATCGAAAAAAGCAGCGGGATCAAAACGCCTTGCAGCACATAGAGTAATGCAATGATCAAAACCAGGCTTAGCAAAGATGCAGCGAGGTTAAGACTTCGGAGACTATCGGAAAATTTGATCATGGTTGGAATTAATGGGATGCGACCGGCAATCGGAATGGAAAATGTATAAATACCATGCCCATTCACTGCCTTCTCCACAGAATTGACCAGCTATTTTCGATAGTTACTGATCATAATGACCATGAACACTCATTACAAAAATGTCGCCATCAGAGACAACTTTGTATATGAGCCGGTGCTCGTCCGTAATGCGCCTGCTCCAGCATCCCTTAAATTGATGTTTCAGTCCCTCCGGCTTGCCAATTCCTTCAAACGGATGTTTCTGGATATCGGTGATCAGTTCAAAAACCTTTTTTACAAGGCGGGGTTCCGTTTTAGACCATTGGGTCAGGTCCTCAATAGCGAGTGTATCAAAAATAATTCTCCTCATCCAATCGAAAGGTGCCGAGCAAACTGGTCGAATGTATCGCCGTTGAAACTAATAACATTGCCTTTCTCAAGGTTGTCGAGGGACTTTTCAAGTCTTGAAAAATATTCATCCCTTGTTTCATTCCTTAATATTCCGGACGAAGGTATTTCAGTGATACTGATCGTAATTTCGCTATTCTCGGCACCGCTTAGTAGCATTCGGATCTTATTGACCAGTTCATCGGTAAACTCAGATGCACTGACCCGCAATACAGCTTCCATATATTTTAATTTTTTCTTTAAAGTTAAAAATTTAATGAGTTGAAAACGAACCCAACCATGCACAAAAAAAGGGCGCTGGTGATTTCGCACCAACGCCCCCTTTTTCTCTAACCCTTATTATTTTTTGTAAATGCGGTACAGTCTGCCCTGATCGGTTACTGCGTAAAGTGCGCCGTCCTTGCCTTCTGTAATGTCGCGGAAACGCTGTCCTTCCGACGCCAACAGCCTTTCTTCACCTACAACTTTGTTATTCTCAATCACGAGCCTGACAATGTGCATGCTGCTCAAACCGCCAATGAAGAGGTTATTTTTCCATTCAGGAATGCTGTCGCTGCTGTAAAACGTAATGCCGCTAGGCGAAACAACCGGATCCCAATAGTAAACGGGCTGCTCCATGCCTTCTTTCACCTGGATGGAATCGCCGATTTTCTTGCCGCTGTACTCAATACCGTAAGTAATGGTGGGCCAGCCGTAATTTTTACCGGCCTCAATGCGGTTCAGCTCATCGCCGCCTCTCGGGCCGAATTCAACTTCCCAAAGATCGCCCGATACCGGGTGAAATGCCAGTCCCTGCACATTGCGGTGTCCGTATGAATAAATCTCAGGTTTTGCGTCTGCTTTGCTGGCAAACGGACCACCTGCAACCGGTTTGCCGTCCTTGGTAATACGGATCACTTTCCCAAGGCTGGAATTCAAATGTTGCGCCTGTGGCCTGGAAACGGTGTCTGAACGCTCACCGGTGCTAATCACCAGATCGCCTTTCTTATCAAACAAAATCCTTCCGCCGTAATGCAGATTGCTTGGAAATGCTGGCGTAGCGCGGTATATGACAGTTGCTCCCTCGATCTTCTTCTCGTCTGCCGAAAGTTTTCCTTTCGCCACGGAAGTAAGGTTGCCACCCGGACGCGTTTCTGCGAATACCCAGTAAACCATTCTGTTCTTGTCAAATTCTGGGTCCACCCGGATGCCCAGCAAACCACCTTGTCCTTCCGAATTAACAGCCGGGATGCCGGTGATCGGCGCGCTAACTTTGCCGTCGGTGGTGGCAATGCGAATCGTACCCGCTTTTTCGGTGATGATCAAACGACCGTCCGGTAATGTGGTAATGCCCCATGGATTTTTGAGGTCACTGGCTAAAACTTTGCCTTCGTAGGCGGTTGTGGATTTCACGCCGCCGATCCTTGTCTGGCCTTCAAAAGAAGGTTTATAATCAGAATTTGCCTTTTGTGTTTCAACAGGAGCGCTGGTCGCAACAGCCGTGCTGTCCTTTTCAGCAGCATCTGAATTTTCAGATTTTTTGTTTTGGCAAGAAGCGATCACAAAAGCTGCCCCGGCCAGGGTTAGGATAATACTTTTAGTCATTTGTTCTAAGTTAGCGGTTTCGAAATGAGATTTTGGGATGCCTTATTTTATGTATACACAATCTGGATAACGGTAAAGATGTGTTTTAGGATCAAAATTAAAGGAATATCTTACAAAAATGTAAAAGCCTATGGCAAACGAGCCGGAAATATACGCGCGACTGAGGGCCGTTGTTGACAAACTTGTGCCGCTTTCAAACGATGAATGGGCTATCTTCCGAACATTCTTTATTCAAAAAGAAATGGATGCCAGGACGATGCTCACAAGAAAAGGACAAATTGAAGACGAGATTTATTTTATCCATTCGGGGTTAATGAGACTTTATTATACCACCGAAAATGACGAACAGATTACGGCTTTTATATTTTCCGAAAACCTGTTTGCGAGTTGCCTGGAAAGTTTTATTGAGCAAATTCCCAGCACGCAGGACCTGGAAACGCTGGAACCCTGCTCATTGCTTGTCCTGAACAAAACCGGATTGGAACAACTCTATGATCTGGTGCCGAAAACCAGCATCATCATGCGGAAAGTGATGGAGCAGCGGTTCATCTCGGCGCAGCGCCTGCTTTCATCCTACATTCTGGCTAGCCCGCAGGAGCGTTATGAATTGTTTGCAAAGCATTATCCAGCTTTGGTACAACGCGTTCCGCAATACATTCTGGCCTCTTTCCTGGGCATAACCCCCGTCTCGCTGAGCCGGATCCGCAAAAGGATTTCCAAATCATAGATCGTTTCTTATCCTTTGTTAATCGCTAAACCCAATGGCTAGCGATAGTTTTGCATTTGTTACGCAAACAAATGAGCTATGAAAACGATCGTAAAAATTATCTTCTTTCTGACATTCTTAACGAGCCTCAGCAGCATTGCCCAGAAGCAACCGACTGCCAACCGGTTTGAAATCGAAGCCGACCCCATTGCCTACATTTTAAATGGATACTCATTCCACGCCGGTTACACGCTGGCGCACTTGCGATTTGATGTAGGGGTGTTTGGAATAAAACAACCAAAGTTCGCGCTGGCAAATGAGCAGTTTTCAGTGAAAAGTTCCGGTTTCGGAGTCAAGGCAGATTATCTTTTTCGTGCTAGCAAGGGCTTTTTTCTGGGTCTGCAATCTGATTACGGGATGGATAGAATCGGATTGAAAACGAGTGATGCAAGGACTGTGTCAAAAAGCATAATACTCGGTGCAAGAACGGGTTACCGTTTTATGTTTGGTAAAAAAGAGGATCAATACAAAGGACTTTACCTGGTTCCCTGGGTTGCATTAATGCATACACTAGACCCCACGATTGTAATGCAGAATAACCAAAGTTACGAGCAGAAAAAATGGTCGGTTTTCCCGACTATCCATCTTGGTTACCGCTTTTAGCACCACGCTGCGGGATACGGAATTCGGTTTCCTGCACTACGCTGATGTTCCCGCTGCCTTCCAGATGGCATGATCTTACGCGGCGGAAGTCGTCAACGCCTTGTTCACGCAGGATGCTGAGCAGGTCATCTACCGTGATGAGCTCTTTTTTAAGATTATCTTTCAGAAGCGTGCCATTGAGGATCAGCGGGGTAGGAGAAGCCTGCGTAAATTTGTTAAACCAGACAGACCGATATCCCAGCCAGTCAATGGTATAATCCCAAAACACGAGTGTGCCGATCAAAACAATGCCTTCGGTGATGGATTTGTACTCGCCGGCCATTGCATTCTGGGCAGCATCGCCGATCAGGATGATCAGCAAAACATCACTTACGCCCAATTGTCCGGCTCCGCGCCGGAAAAAACGCAACAGCACAAAAATCGCCCAATAAGTGACGGTTCCCCTGATGACCATTTCCAGCACGGAACTGCCCGGCTGCCAGATCGATTGCCAATCAATGTTAAAAAGATTATCCATAACGTGCACTGTTTACATCGAAGCAAGGTAACAGCTTTGCGCTATTAATTGGATCTTCCCGGCAACATTAAAATGCTAGTTGGCCTTTCCGAAAATATCTTCCCATTTGTAGTAGTGAAAAACCTTTCCTTCCGACATTACAACAAGGAGGCCTTTCGGGAAATCACTCGACAGGGCAACGTTCGTCACGTCCGAACCATCGCTTTGATGAGCAGCCACTTTTACAATTTTTACAAGCTCGTGCGCGTGCGGATCGGCTTCTGTTCCCTCTCTTTTAAAAATATGAAATTTGTCCGCACCCTGATCCGAAATAAGAATGTAACCGGTTTGGGCGCCGGTTTTATAAATTGAAATTCCTTCGTTGTCCTCTGTAAAACCTGTGTTTGGGATTAATGTGAGCTCTTTGCTGCTGCTATCCGGATCTGCATAATATTTACGCACGCCCACTTGCTCGTCGGAATAATAAACGTAACCCATTTCGTTGTCTACGGCAATGGATTCAATCTCTTTTTTACCGCTGTATTTGCCAAACTTCCGGACAAGAACGGCTTTTACATTGCCTTTTCCATCATCTGAGAGCTTGTATTGCCACAAATAACCTTCCGCAGGTCCGCTTTTCCGGCCAACGATGGCAAATATCGCCTTGTCGGAAGGCCGCGTGTAAAGCGCAATGCCCATTGGCGCCTGTAACGAATCGCCCTTGAAAACTTCGATACCGCCTGCATCCACAACTTTCATATCCGGCAATGTGAAAATCCGGATCTTGTTCGCTTCCCTTTCGGTGGCCACGGCAATGTCGGTTTTTTTTCCTGAAAGCATAAGCCCGTAAGCGATATCCACATTGTTCGGGCGTTTGAGTTTGACAAATTTGTCTTTTTGAACTTTGCCGGCCAGGTCAAACACATACAAACCACCGTCTGCGTCCTTATCCGTGCCCACGATCAAGCTTTTCGAAGGATCTTCGGGATTAATCCAGATGGCCGGGTCATCCGTGTCATGCACAACGGAATCCGTCACAATGAACGGCTGAATGATGGTTGAATCCTTTGTAATTGATCCGGTTGCATCATCGGCGGGTTGCTCCGAGGATGGGCGGTTGCAGGCTGTAAAACTGAAAGAAGCAAACAGAAAAGCGATGGAATAAAAACGCATTTTATTGGTGTTATGATGAAAACAGGCCGTTGCGGTGGTGTGAACGGCATGCATGGAAAGGAAAATGTGGTTACTTGGTCATGTCAAACTTTAAGCCGCAATTAAACCTTGGGCGGTAATATTCCGCTTGAACGGTTCTGGACGAAATGCTCTGGTAGTAACGCAGCGGCTGGTTGGTCAGGTTGTTGGCCTCAGCAAACAGGCGGAGGTTTTTGGTGAGCTTATAAGCCGCATTGGCATCCAGGAAAAACTGTTTGTCATAATAGACATCATCAAAATCCTCACCGCCCAGCGCGTCCAGGTAGGCCGCCGTGTAGTTGGCCGAAAGACGGGCTGACAAGCGTTTGTTTTCCCACGAGAGCGATGCATTGAACATATGTGGCGCCGCTCCGGGCAGTGAAACGTCCGTTCTTTCATCACCATCCTCATTATACACTCCGTCCGCGAATGATTTGGTGAATGTATAATTGGTGTAAATCCCAAAATTCTTTAAAAAGCCGGGAAGGAAGTCCAGTTGCCGCTGGAATGCCAGTTCGAATCCGAAAATATTCACATTATCACCGTTTCTGGATTGCAAAAAGTCCCATTGCTGTCCCGCGGAAATCGGGTTGGTAACACTTGGGAAACCGGCTGTGAAGTCGGCTTGCGAATATTGCTGGTTGCGATAAGTATAGATGAAATTTTTGAGATTTTTGTAGAAAACTCCACCTGAAACCAAACCTACAGACTCAAAATAATTTTCCGCCATCAGATCGAAATTCCACGAGTAAGTGGCTTTTAGATCCGGGTTACCAGCCGAAATTTCCTGATCACCCGGAATAATGCTGATGTACGGAGCCAATGCGTAATAGTTGGGACGTGCCAGCGCCGTGGTTGCGGCTGCTCTCAGGATAAAGTTATCAGTAGCATTATATCGGAATGAAACGCTTGGCAGGACATTCAGATAAGTATTTTCCACCGAACGGGTGCCTGCCAGTTCCTCTTCATCTTCGATAATGTTCCCTGTATAATCGATGGAAGTGTTTTCAAACCGCGCACCAATGATCATCGACAGTTTTTCATTAAAATCCTGGTCAAAACGAACGTAACCGGCCACAATGTTTTCCTTGGCATTATAATTGGCACCCAGAAATTCGCCCGGAACAGATTCAGCTTCAAACTGTGCCGTATTGTTCAGATTAAGGTTACCCAGAAAGCTTCTGGAAGCAAACAGACCGGGAACCAGATGCGAACCTGCCTGAAATTTATCGCCAGCCCAGTTGACAGTTCCAGCGTCGCCAAGCGTTGCGATATCGTCTTCATTAACAGGTGTATATTCAAAGAAATTGTTGTTTCTGTCTTTGGTTTTGAGCCTCAGACGAGCGCCTACACGCATTCTGCCTTTCTGATCCGGGATCATCGACAGCGGGAAACGCAGGTTAAGCTTTGCACCCAGTTCGGTTTCTTCGGTGAAGTCATGATTTTCTGTGATTTCGTTTAAGCCCAATGTCGTAGCATCCAAGCCAGCCGGTGACATCATGGGCGCACGCGAATCGCCGTTGTATGTGAGCGGGTTACCGGCTTCGCGGAAGCCGATATAGCGTTCATTTGGTCTGTCTTCGCTGGCTGTTGAATAGCTCACAGACCAATCCAGATCCACTTTCGGGCCAAGCAAATGATCTCCCCGCACCGAATAATTCTGTACGGTCTGCCTTTCCAGACGACCGCCTTTGTTCTTATTATTATCAATGCCGCCTTTGGTTTGTCTTCCTACGCGGCCTTCAAAACCCGTGATTTTATCATTATCATCATAAACCGGCTCAATGTCATCGATTTGCAGGCGGTAGCGGTTTTCGATGTCGTCACGCCAGTTGTACATGGCGTTGGCGGTAATGGTGTGATTTTGACTTAATTTAAAATCAAATGCAGCCGAAAGGCTTCTTCTGATCCGCTGGACGTCGTACTTTCTGATGTCGGTTTCGTTGATGAACACATTGCCAAAATCGTCTTTTGCCCAAACAGCTTCCACGTCGTCGGAACCGTAATTATTGTTGTTGTAGGAACCGCTCAAAACCATTCCAATCGCGTTTTTGGCAAAACGGTTGGCATACACAAAACCTCCGGTATACAATGCTTTGCTGCGGATAGGATTGAAGCCGGAAGAAAGCGTCGCCGAAATCCGCTGGCTGTTGGGTGCAGCGCGTGTGACGAGATTGACCGAGCCGCCAATGGCATCGGCGTCCATATCCGGGGTTAGCGTTTTGTTTACCTCAATGGTCGAAATCATATCAGATGGGATCAGGTCCATTTGTACGCGCCGGTTATCACCTTCCGCCGAAGGAATGCGGTCGCCATTCAGCGTTACAGAGTTGAGCTCAGGCGCGAGTCCGCGCACGATAATGTTCCTGGCTTCTCCCTGGTCGTTTTGCATGGTAATGCCCGGCACGCGTTTCAAGGCATCACCGATGTTCGAGTCAGGAAAACGGCCCACCTGATCGGATGAGATGATGTTGGTGATGTTATCATTATTTCGCTGCTGATTAAGCGCCTTCGCCTGACCTTTCAACCGGTCGCCCAGGACGACCACTTCGTTTATATCGAGTCCGCCTTCTTCCATGATCAGCTCGAAGGATTTGCCTCCGCTGCTGGCCACCGTAATGCTTTGTGAATAATTCCGGTAACCCATATAAGTTGCTTCCAGCTGGTAAGTGCCGGGATTAACATTCAAAAACTCAAATTTCCCGTACACGTCCGAGATTGTGTACTGGTTTCCGGGCGTGATCTTAACAGTTGCGCCTGGAAGCGACAGCTTTTGCGCGTCCATAATTTTTCCCGAGATCACCGCTTTTTGTCCAAAAACAGCAGATGGCAGGCAAAGGATCAGCAATAGTAAAATTGAGTGGAGTAGTAGTGGTTTATTCATCAGCCTGATTTTAGTAATCCGCAAAAGTCTCAGACTAATGTTATCAGGGTGTCAGGTAAGTGTTATGAAATTGTTATTTTGCGGTGTGGGAAAGACATTTTATATTTTTATAGCCGGTGTTGCACTCGCTTCGTGCAAGGTCGGCGTTGCAGACAATCATAATGGAGAATCGGCCTACCGCCAGATTATGCAAGGCGGTGATTCTGCAATACTGGCGAAGCGATATGTCTCATTCAATGAAACGCTTAATTTCAGGGATATAGGCGGACTCAAAACCAGGGATGGGAAAACCGTTCGTCTCGGCAAGATTTACCGTTCGGGTAATCTGGCGCAGCTTGATAGTGATGAGTTTGCAAAGTTCAATGCTACGCATATTGCCCGCGTATATGACCTGCGCACGGACCACGAGATCAAGGGCAAGGAGGATCATTTACCGCCCAATGTGCAATATTTGCACACGCCTACTGTGGAGGACAACGCAGGTGAAATAGCGCAGCTGCGTTCCAGGGTGATTAACGGAGAAATCTCAGAAATGCAGGGGCGCGACATGACGGTAAAATTTTACCAGGACGCGGTTTCCGGAAATGTTGATGCTTTGCGTGACATTATCAACGGCATAACCGCTTCCGGTGAGCCCGTTCTTTATCACTGTTCGGCTGGGAAAGATCGCACGGGCATTGTTTCGGCATTGATTTTATCCATACTGAATGTGGATAGGGAAACGATTGTGAATGAATATTTGCTGTCCAATTACTATCGAAATGCGCACACCGAAAAAACTTTGGGCAAGGCGAAAATGGGCAAAATCATTAAGCGCAAAATGGATCTGAAAGCCGTGGAAGTCCTGATCACCGTAGACGAAAGTTTCATCAACGCGACATTTGATATAATCGATAAAAGGTACGGTGGGATGGATTCCTTCATTCAAAACCAGCTTGGAATCGATCAGGAAGCCAGGGCTCGGCTGGTTGAGAAGCTCACTTATTAGCGGGTCATCCGGCATTTGGTAACCCGGCGCACGGCCTAATGTTACGCCTTTTAAAGAAAGTCATTCAGGAAATATCCATAAGAAATGAGGAAGAAAATACTGTTAATCTTAGCGCTGTGTTTATGCAATCTGATGCTCGTCCAGGCTCAAAACAGCGAACCGGCGCTACGCATTGACATCCCTATTGACTCGATCCGCCTGAGTGACCCTTTTATTCTGGCCGACAAAAACTCCTCCACCTATTACATGACCGGAACGGGAGGGAAGTTATGGAAGAGCAAAGACCTCCGGAAATGGACAGGCCCTTATACAGTAGCGCAACCTGACCCCAAGTCATGGATGGGCCCAAACCCGATGATCTGGGCAGCGGAAATTCATCATTATAATGGTAAATACTATTATTTCGCAACATTTACCAACAAAGCAGTCCGCGTTGGTAACAACCTGGAACGCCGTGCAAGTCATATCCTCGTAAGCGACAAGCCCGACGGACCCTATGTGCCCATGGCCGATCCCATTTATATGCCCGCAGATAAATTAACATTGGACGCAACATTATGGACGGATACGGACGGGAAATCTTACATGATTTATTGTCATGAATGGTTGCAGAACGACAATGGAACTATTGAAAAGATCGAATTAAAACCCGATTTCAGCGGCACAGTGGGGGAAGGGAAAATCCTTTTTCTTGCCAGTGATTCGCCGTGGAGCCGGGAAAAGGAAAAGGACGGAAAAGATCGTCCTAATAAAGTGACAGACGGCCCATGGCTGTTTCGCACAAAAACCGGAAAGTTGGGTATGCTTTGGACCAGCTGGATTTACGACGTGTACACGCAAGGCGTCGCTTATTCTCAAAGCGGAACATTGGATGGTCCGTGGATTCAGGAGAAGGAGCCGGTCAATGGTCCCAATTTCGGGCACGGAATGCTTTTTCGCACATTTGACGGTAAGCTGCTGATGTCCATCCACAGCCACAAAAGCATCAACAACCGCACTGTCAGAATCCCTCATTTGTTCGAAGTGGATGATTCCGGCGATAAAATCACCGTAGGGAAGGCGTTTAAGTGATTTTTGTAGAATTATTTAATCCATAAATTTTGAAAGATTTTCTATAATTCTTATCATTACTGACGATTTTATCCTCCGTCAACAAAGTAATGAAACGATTCCTATTCTCAACAACGTTAATTTTTTCGCTGCTTCTGGTTGCACCAGGCTTTGCGCAAAAGTCAGGCTTGCCCTATAACCGCTTTACGGGTGAGATCACGCAGACAAAAACTGTTCAGACCGGCCAATCCAAAGACAAGACGTTTAATGTCATAAAGAGCTGGATATCAAGGACTTATCCCAATTACCGTGAGGTTGTTATGGCAGAGGATATAAGTTCCGGCCGGTTTGTTATCCAAGATCACGAACCCATCGTTTCCGAACGCTTCAAATTTTTTAGTTATCGCGTCACGATCGACGTGAAAGATGGAAATTACAGCTGCACAATCAACAATGTGCGGACGCTGAGTTCAGGATCAGCCGCCTACACGTCCGCAGACATGGATTTTTCAAACATAGGCAAATACGGCCAGCACATTGATGACATAGGCTGGCAAATCTCCATTACCAAAAACAAAAAGGACCTAGCCAAACTTTATAAGAAACGTCGCGCCTTAAAATCCCATCTTGCCGACTACAATAAATCCCATTGCAAAATGGACCAACAATTTACGTTCATTCAGAACGGTCTGCTTGAAGCAGTTTCGGGTGCAGGATCGCTGGCGGCCAAGTGAGCACGTGGAGTTTGATGTTTCCAGAAAAAGCCTCCCATCGCCTTGCCAAAATCATGCTCAGGAAATTCAAGATTCACACGGTAATTATGCTTTCCATTCTGCTTGCGAATGCGCAAAAGGGCTCGGCACAAATCAAACCGTCCGGCGTGGCCGACACCAGCTTTTCCGTGTTGGGTTCCTATCGCAACGAAAGCAGGCATTTTCCCGACATTCGAATTGCCAGCCCTGCAATGCCTGCCTCGATCAATGCCAGCCGCAATGTTCCGTACAGGCAAAGCAAATCGGGCCGGAACCTGTTGCTGGACATTTATCAAAGAAAACAACGGCTTCCAAAACCAGCGCCTGCGATCCTTATGGTCCATGGTGGAGGCTGGCGCTCGGGAGACCGTACGCATAACACAACACTGGCACAACGACTTGCGGAAAAAGGCCTTATCACCATAACCGCAGATTACAGTCTATCAACGGAAGATTTGTTTCCGGCGTCAGTATTTGACTTAAAAGCCGCAATTCGCTGGATCAGGGCACATGCGGGGGATTTTAACATTGACACATCACGGATTGCCATTCTCGGTTTTTCGGCAGGCGGGGAGCTGGCGGCCTTTACTGGCGCAACAAACGGGAGTAAGAAGTTCGAAGGTTCCGGCGAATATTTGAAGCATTCCAGTGGGGTGCAGGCCGTGATCGACATCGACGGGATCCTGGCCTTTATTCATCCGGAATCGGGCGAGGGCGATGATTCAAAATCTATTTCCGCAGCAACCTACTGGTTTGGCTATCCCAAAAGCGAGCGCCCAGATCTCTGGATCGACGGATCTCCAATCACACATGTCAGCAAGCAATCGCCGCCTTATCTGTTCATCAACAGCTCGGTAAGCCGCATGCATGCGGGCAGGGAGGATTTTATCAAAAAGCTGAATGGCTTCAACATTTATTCAGAAGTAAAAACATTCCCTGACGCACCGCACACATTCATGTTTTTTGATCCCTGGTTTGAACCAACGCTGCAAACGATTGATAACTTCCTGAACCAGGTATTTCCCGCCAAAACAACCAGATAGCCCCCCTTCATTCGAGGTCGACCGTTCGTCGTATTAGCATGATTATTTTAGGCCTCTGCCTCATCCCGCTTGTCAGGCGAGCGGATTGCAAACAGGAACCTAAAAAATGAGTTTGATAAACATTACGATTATTGGGGGCGGAGCGTGTGGCATATCTGCATTCATTGAGCTTTTTCTTCAATTGCGCATCGCAAAAAGTCACGAAAATGTCAGCATAACAATCATCGAAGAAAACCAGGAAGTTGGGAAAGGGCTTGCCTTCGGTACGAAGCAACCGGGTCATATTCTCAACACCCAAGCCGATTTGATGGGAATTCATTTCACGGAACCGCAACATTTCAGCGATTGGCTGATCGAGCACGATGCACGGATAGGCAGCGAAGTGGTTGATAACCAAGGTGAGAATAAAGCTTTCACAACCAGGCGGTTATATGGAGATTATCTGAAAGAACAATTTGAGCATTATTTTGAACTGGCCAAAAAAGAAGGCATGCGCGTGGAGGTGATCCGGGCGAGTGCCATCAAAATAGCCAAGATGACAGCCGGTTTCGATGTGCATTTATCAGGAAATAAAAAGCACGCGTGCAACTATCTGGTGCTGGCGCCGGGCACACCGGTTGCGAATAACTATCCGGAATTAGAAGACAATAAGCATTATTTCGGCTCCCCCTGGCCATCGACGCCCCTTTTGGAAAACATTCCCAAAGATGCGGATGTGGCCATTCTGGGTTCAAGCCTAAGTGCCATCGATGCATTGATGACGCTGGCCGATAATGCTTACACAGGAAAAATCACATGCTACTCTCTTGACGGGCTTATGCCCCGTGTGCAGTCAGATGAACATGAAAGGATCGAATGCAAGTTTTTGACACTCAAAAAACTGCACGAAATCCAGCGGAATGAGCTGAGAAATCCGACTATTAAGGAAATCTTCCGTCTTTTCATACAGGAAGCGGAAGCATACGCCGATGGGGCAATTGATTGGAAAGCCACAAAAAGAATGGGAAAGCCCGCCGATCAGCTCCTTGCGGAAGACATTGAAATTGCCAGGAAAGGCGGTGACGCACTGGTGAATATTCCTTATTCGCTCCGGTATGAGAGTTCGGAGATGTGGAAATGGCTGGATGAATCGGAGAAACTTAAATTTAAAAAATGGCTGGGTCCTTACTGGGCCGTAAATCGCCATTGTATGCCGCTTGTGAACGCGGAAAGGGTCCGCAAGCTTTTTGAAACGAAGCAACTTAGCGTGGTGCCGCGTTTGAAAGAAGTGGTCTTTGATGAAAATAAAAACGGGTTTGTGCTGACTTGCGAGGACGGACAGGAGTCCGTTGAAAAATATCTTATTAACGCAACGGGGCCAGCTTCTTCCGTCAAAATGATGAAGTCGGAGCTGATGCAGAACCTGGCGAAGGATAATTTAATTGAAGCCGAGAATGCTGGCGGGATCAAGATCAACACCGAAACAATGCAGGTGATCGCAGGTAAAAAAGCTTACCCCAACTTCTATGCGGTCGGGCATATTACGAATGGCCTGCTGCTCGATGTGAACGCGGTTTGGTTTAATGTAAAAATGATCGGCAATTTATCTCGTCACCTTATCAGTCAGATCATTGGAAACCCTTCTTAAACTCTACGGGGAGCTTTTGCCGGTAATGGCATTTATCCCAGCCGGCTATCTGATCAGCAAGAAATTCGATTTCAACTCAGATTATGTGAGCAAGCCGCTGATCAATGTGCTTTTGCCCTTGCTTGTCTTTACCAACATGCTCGATGCGGAAGCATCCAAGCTGGTCGTCCTGCCGATATTGACTTTTTTGCTGGCATTAGGGATGAACTTTGCAGCCAAACTGGTACAGAACAAACTTGCTTCCGAAACAGATCCCCTGTTATTGCGCAGCTCTTTTTCATTTTTCAACATTGCATTTTTCGGCATTCCAACGGTTACTGCCCTGTTTGGAGAGGACAAGGTTAGTGTGCTGATATGCATTTACCTGGGCTCAGCTTTGTATGGCGATACGATCGGTTACTATCAGGTTGCGAAGACCAAATTTCCTGCTAAGAAAGCATTCAGGGAAATGTTGAGCATCCCGTTTCTTTATGTTTTTGTTGCCGGCATCATCTGTAAGGTAGCCGGGTTAGAAACGCCGGAAGTGGTGAAGCCTGCGCTTGGTGTTGTTAGCTTCGCCGTGTCCGCAGCGGGAATGATGATCGTTGGTTGTCAGCTGGCCAATGTCGATTTTAAGCACATTAAAATACCGTATTTTTCAAAATTGCTCGGCTTCCGCACATTCGCGGCGGCTGTTATCCTGGCCGTAATTGCATTTGCCGCATCTTTTATTGCCAAGGATTTGGAGGAAGAAGATTATAAGATGCTGGCCCTGGTTCCACTTTTTCCGGTTGCAGCGAATGTGACTGTATTTGCGGCCTTCCTCAAAGCGGATGAAGAACAGTCTTCTATTCTGGTATTTCTGTCCATGTTGCTGTCCGTTGTGCTTGTCTCAATAGCAACTTTTTTCCTGCAATAACTTCGAAAGAGGCATGCTCATTAAAGTCGACGCAAGACGAGATGCTCGCATCCCGACATTGGCAATGCACTTATAATCCCATAAATTGGGCCGCAAAAAGCAACTTACCACATTGTCTGTTCCTAAATCCTCAAACTGCAATGAATAAACTCAGTTCCAAAAACATTTTTCATTTCGTGTTGGTCATACTGTGTGCCTGTAATGGTATTCACGCTCAGGAGAAACCAGTCTATACGCAATATGTAAACACATTCATAGGGACCGCGCCACTAACGGATCCTAAAATACTGGGTTATGAATTGCCGGATGGCTGGCGCTCCTGGGCAGGGCTTACATTTCCGGGAAGTTCGCTGCCCAATGCTATGGTACAGCTAAGCCCGATGACAGAATATGGCTCCGGCGCGGGTTATGAATATGAAGATTCGCTGATCCTGGGTTTTACGCATACCAACAAAGGACATTGGAATTTATGCAACATTCCGGTCTTACCGTTATCCAATCCGGGTGCCAAATTCGGTTCGCGGTTTAGCCATAAAAATGAAAGTGCATCGCCAGGTTTTTATCAGGTGTATCTGGATGATTATAAGGTCAATGTAAAGCTTACATCCACACTGCGGGCCGGGTTTCACCAGTATGAATACAAAAACAACAAAGGAAGGCAAATCCTTTTCGACCTGGCAAAGGCCAATAACAAAATCGCCAACTGGAACATTGAAAAGGTGGGTGACAATGTGGTGCAGGGTTACCAGCAAACGGGAGAAAAAATTTATTTCTATGCCAGTCTGAATACTAACATTGCCAGGCTTGAAGAAAAAGAAGAAGGTGCGGGGAGCGGTTATGCAATCGTGCATTTGGCCGATGGTAACGGGCCTGTGGAGCTTAAAATTGGCATTTCGTTTGTCAGTGTAGCCAATGCGAAGGAAAATTTAGAAAAAGAAATTGGTAACAAAACTTTTGACCGGATCCGGAACGAAGCAACCGGCAAATGGGAAAAGCTGCTGTCCTCGATCCAGGTGAAGGGCGGAACCGGCAAGCAAAAGCAAATGCTGTATTCTTGTTTGTACCGCTCATTTCTCTGGCCAGCATTGCGCAGCGATGTAAACGGAGAATTCACGGATGCACAAAAGAATGTTACAAAAACCGGCTTCGACTATTACACAGAACCTTCGTTATGGGACACTTACAGAAATAAAGATGTGCTGCTCGGGCTGATTTCTCCCCAGGTGACGCTGGATGTGATCAAATCCATGAGGGATGTGGGCGATAAAAGCGGTTTTATTCCGACATTCTTTCACGGGGATCATGGCGCTTCTTCCATTGCCGGGGCCTACCTGCGCGGAATCAGCGATTTTGATATCAAAGGCACTTATGAAATATTACTGAAAAATGCCAATGTGGAAGGCGGCGCGCGTCCTTATATTAAAGAATACAAAGCGCTGGGTTTCATTCCTGATCCTGATATTGCGAATCCCGAAGTGGAAACGAAAGCTGCCGCGGGCGTATCCAAAACATTGGAATATGCTTATGACGATTATTCTGTTGCACAAATTGCGAAAAGTCTTGGTGATACAGCCAATTACAGGATGCTCATGGCGCGGTCTAATAACTACAAAAATATGTTTGATCCCTCAACGAGGTTTATGCGTGGAAAATTGGCGAATGGCGACTGGATTAAGCCATTTGACCCGCAATATCCCTATTATGAATACATGTACCGGGAAGCGAATGCATGGCAGGTTTCCTTCTTTGCACCGCACGATATGCCGGGTCTGATCGCATTGTATGGAGGCCCGGCCGGTTTTGAATCGAAGCTGGACTCGCTGTTTACAGTTCCCTGGAACCCGAAGCACATTGCCCGGAATGTGGAAACGATGGTCGGGCAATATTGCCATGGCAACCAGCCCGACCATGAGGCGCCATTTTCTTACCATTTTATAGGCAAGCCCGAAAAATCGCAGGCGCAGCTGGACAACATTCTCAACAATCTGTACGGAATTGGAGACAATGGCCTTGCGCTGTGCGGGATGGACGATGCGGGTGAAATGTCCGCGTGGTATGTATTTACATCGCTCGGCTTATATCCGTTTTCGGCCACAGACCCTGAGTATCTGGTGACGGTCCCGCTTTTTGACGAGGTCAAATGGCGAACAAGTAACGGAAAAGTCATTACTGTCAAAAAGCCGGGCAATGGCAGGGCATTGACTACTATTAAAGTGAACGGGAAGGAAATGAAGGGCTATCATGTTCCTCATGAGCTATTTAAACATGGTGGTGAAATTGAAATTTTGACAAGGTGATATTACCCTGTTATGCTTTTGCATTAGGCTCCTGTTTGGCCTGAAAGCGGATCCTTACGAGCGTTCCGGTTTCAGGCCTGCTTTCAATATCCATAGTCGCTTTCATCAGTTCGCAGATTTTTTTGACAATGAAAAGGCCTAGTCCTTCACTTTCTTTTAAATCCTCATTCTTATCGGAAACTGTCGGCGCCGGTTTCTCTACCGGCACCTGCTTGTGAATGGCTGTGGTGTGGGAAGCCGGTTTGAGCTGACCTACAAACAATCCTGTCGGCGTATCTTCCTGAAAGCCAGGGCCCGTATCCTGAATGCTCAAAACCCAGCGGGAATCATTCTCATTTGTCCAGCTTACGTATATGCCACCCTTTTCCGTGTATTTTAGTGCGTTATATAACAGATTTTGTAAAATGCGCTGGATCTGGACCTTGTCGCTCATTATTTCCAGTTTTTCAGGGCCTTCGGCGGTAAGCGTCAGTTTGCGCATTTCGGCTACCGGCCTCGCATTTTCCACCACTTCCCTGATCAATGCGCTGACATTCAATTGCTTGATTTCCAGCGTCTCCTGGCCGGCCTCTATGCGGGCGTAATCGGTTAATTGCAGGAGCATATCACGGACCGACGCCAGGTTGCGGTTGATAATGGTCATCAATTCCGATCGCTCTTTTTCGGATGAAGGCGTCTGCGAAAGCTGCGAGGCCATTAACATCACACTGAAGCTGGATCGCAGATCATGTGAGCTGTGCCGTAAATGTTCATTCCTTTCCTTGCTCATCTGGTATAATTGATCCAGGGCAGCCTGCAGACTGGCTGCTTGTTCCGCCGCCGCTGTCTGCCGGAGCTCGTGGTAATACAAAACACTCCCCCGGCTCGCTTCTGAATACAGCCTGTTCAGCTCGCGGTAAACGTGCGACGCATTTTCGGTGTCCATTTTTGTATAATCCGGATCAAAACCCGACACCTCATGAATCAGGATCGCGAAAAGGTGCTCCAATTCGATCATCAATTCCTGCAGTGAATAACCGCTTTGCCAGCGGTGAAGCCCGTGCTGGCTTGAGACCTCGACCGGGTCATTGGAAGGTTTCATTAGTTTCAGGCTGTGGTCGAGAATGTCGAGCAACACCGGGACCTGGTCGTTGAATTCTTCTCTTGAAAAACTGCTTTTCCTGCTGAGCAAGGGATCTGCATCGCACCTTTCGCGCCATTTGTTCAGCAGCACTTCCCTGCGCGTGCGCAGAAAGGCGGCCAGTTCGCCAGCCTGCACAAGTTTTTCAGATTTATGTTTTGCCATAGTTGGGTTTATATTTTTCGAAAACAGCCTTTCAGCGCTTTCAGCAAATACCATACCCGATTTTAGCTACATCAAGGCTATCCTTACAACTTTTTCATCCAACCTGCCTTACGTCAAGAACCTGGAATTTCTTCATGCCCGCGGGCACTTTCCACTCCACGGTTTCTCCCTTGCAAAGCCCGATCAAAGCAGCACCCATGGGCGTCAGGACGGAGATTTTTTTCTGTTTAATGTCTGCAAAAGCGGGCATAACAATGGAAAATTCCATTTCTTTATTGGTCGTCAGCTCCCGAACTTTAACCTCTGAATTCAAGCGGATGCTGTCTGGCGGCAACTCGTCGTTTTCAACCACAATGGCCCTGTTCAGCTCGTAGGAAAGTGACATTTCGTTCGCATTGGTGCTGCTGAAATTTTCTGCAAACTGCTTTAACATGCGAAAATCATCTTCTCCAAGTATTACATGATTTCTTAGCGTATTCATAATTGTGTATTTAAAAGTTAGATCGGAATGCTGTTCCGCGTTCCGATTTTGCCCTTATGTAAAAGAGCTGGCCGCCAGTTGATGAAAAACCCTTTCATCCAGCTTGTAGCGGTCATTTAGCGTGAGGCTGCTGCGCGCATTAAAAAGTGCATGGTTCACCGCATTGTACATCAGCCAGTAGGAGGGGCTCGCCCCTAAAATTCGCTCTTCGAGCCGAAGCCTTTCCTGCGCCTGCTTGGCCAGTTGAACGGGAATAGGCAGTCTTTTCAACATGCCTTCATCTGCCTTCGTCATTGTGCGCTGTTGCAGGTGCTCGTAAATTGTAGCTGTCAGCGTCGGCCGTGCTTTCTTCTGACCAGCGAGCATTTCGAAAAGCTGAGCCTGAAAAAGCTCTGGTGTCAGCCGGCTGTGATGAATTTTCCGCAACTCCTGCGTGCTCTTAACAGGCTGCTTTTTATCCTTTATTTTCGGTTTGTCTTCCAGCCAGTGTTGGTAGTCGGGCAGTTTGCCAAAGGAATCAGCCCAGCCCATGAGGCCGTTCTGGCAAATTGCCCTGTACATGCTCGTTCCGGGCTTATTGCCTCCGCTTGCCATTGCTGTAAATGTTTGTCCCTGAATGGTTAGCGGCGTTTTTCCATTATAACTATTGGTCACGATCATACTGCGTTGCAGGCTTTCGCTGCCAATGGATAATCCGTCGGAAAGAATGATGCTGATGCTGAATTCGCCCGTGCTCGTGTATTTGATCTGGACCGTATAATTTTTACCAAACACCTTGTCGATCACTTCTCTGATCCAGATATTGGGAATAATGGTATAGTCCGCGCTCTGGATGCCGAAAATGGTTTTTCTTCCCCCCAGGGGTTCACCCACAATCAGTTGCTGGCGGTCCGTTGCGATAATATCGTAATCGGGCAAAAGGTCAGTAAGCCAGACAGGATTAATAGGATAACAAATGTCATCCCAGTCATTTGTCAGAACCGGTTGCGCACTAATATAAGTCATCGTTCATTTTTATTTTTACAGTTGTAAATTTACGATCATATTCTTTCAAAACAAAATTTAAGTGCTTAATGAGCGCAGGCCTTAATTGCCGGCCTGGAATGATGTTTTTATTCAAGATCGCTTTTTTCGCAGCTCACTCAAATACTCGGGCGTAAAACCCAGGTAGGACGCTATCAAATATTGCGGCACGCGTTGCACGAACTGCGGGTAGTTTTCGACAAAGTTCTGATACAGCTTTTCGCGGGACAGATCGTGGTGAAACTTCATCCGCACCTGCGCTGCCCCATAGCCCCGCTGATAAACAAACCGGAAATATCTTTCCAGCTTAGGTAACTGTTCCAGAAGTCTTTCCTGATTCTTCACATCAATGACCAGCAACTCCGAATTTTCAACAGCCTGAATGGTGAAACCGGTGTTTTGCTGCAATGTAAATGCTGAAAAGTCTGTAAGCCACCAGTTTTCAAGGGCAAACTGAATGGTTTGTTCGATCCCTTTTTCGCTCAGGTGAAACATGCGGATGCAGCCTTCCACAACGAAGAAAAGCGCGGAACAAGGATTTCCGGCCTCCACCAGGTTTTGCTTCTTCTTCGCACGGACAGATTGAAAAAATGATAATATCAATGCTTCCTCTTCCGGTGCCACCTGCACTTGCTTGCTGATGTGTTCGATAAGCGGATGTCTCATGGCTGGCGTGGATCGGGATCACTGGTGGCGAATTTAGTGAATGTTGGTTTAATGCAGCTGCGCCGGTATGGTTATTTATGCTTAGCATGCAGCTGCATTTAACCCCGCAGCACTTCATTGACAGTTTATGGATAATTATACAATGTTTCAATTCTTTGAATGGTACTATCCTGCGGACGGAACCTTATGGAAACATTTCAAAAATGAAGCGGCCCGACTCAAAAATATGGGCATTGACTCAGTATGGCTGCCGCCCGCACACAAGGGCATGGAAGGTGCCGCATCTTCCGGCTATGATTCCTACGATTTATTCGACCTGGGAGAATTTGATCAAAAAGGCTCCGTAAGAACAAAATACGGGACAAAACAGGAATTGATTGATGCCATTGCTGCCGGTAAGGAAGCGGGGTTGCAGGTTTATTGTGACATTGTTTTGAACCATATGGGCGGCGCGGACGAAAAGGAAACTGTGCCTGTAAAAGAAGTGACGCCGGAAAACCGCAATGAATTTGTGAGCGACACTTTTGAAATTGAGGCTTATACAAAATTTACATTTCCGGGCCGGGCCGGACAGTATTCACAATTTGTGTGGGATTATCAATGCTTTTCGGGTGTGGATTTTAATGCATCAACTGAGCAAAATGCCATTTACAGCATTCAAAATCAATATGGCGACGGCTGGCAGGATGTAATGGACCTGGAAAATGGCAATTATGATTACCTGATGCTTTCAGACATCGAATTCCGCAATCCGCATGTGCGTCAGGAGTTGAAAAACTGGGGCGAATGGTTCGTGGAAACGGTGAATTGTGACGGTTTCAGGTTGGATGCGATCAAACATATGGACCCTGCATTTTTCAATGAATGGCTGGACCACTTGCGTGGCAAATATCAGAAAGAGTTTTACGCGGTCGGCAAATACTGGGCGCCGTATGACCTGGGCTCCATGCTGGCTTACATTGAAGCCACCGACAAGCGTGTTTCGTTGTTCGATGCGCCACTGCAAGCCAACTTTTACAGGGCATCCAAAGAAAATGAACATTACGATCTTCGTACGATTTTGGACGATACATTGGTTCAAACCATGCCGGAGCTCGCGGTAACGCTGGTGGAAAACCATGACACACAACCGCTGCAATCATTGGAACAAACCGTCGAAGGTTGGTTCAGACCCATGGCATATGCGATTATCCTGCTCCGTGAAGCGGGTTATCCATGTGTTTTTTACAGCGATTTATATGGGTCAAAATACAAAGACAAAGGCAATGATGAGGAAGAGCATGAAATCACATTGGAAAAACTGAATGTGCTGGAAACGCTGCTCCATGTCAGGAAAAAGTGCGCATATGGCACACAGCATGACTATTTTGACGACATCAACTGCATTGGCTGGACGCGCGAGGGAAACGATTCTCACGAAAATTCCGGCTGTGCAGTGTTAATCTCCAATCATGAAAATGTTTCAAAAACGATGTTTGTAGGCCAGCAGCACGCTGGTAAGACCTTCGTTGACTATTTAGGTTTCGTTACAGAACCGGTGATAATCGGTGAAGATGGGACTGCCGAATTCCGGGCAAACGGTCGTTCCGTGAGTGTGTGGGCGATTTAAATGGTCGGGCTTGCCACGTTATGTGTCGGGATGGGGTAATGGTTTAAAACCAGACACCTGATCGGCTATGATTCGTAATTATTTCAAAATCGCCTGGCGCAATGTGCGCTCGGGCGGGTGGTATTCCACACTTAACATCGGTGGCCTGGCCGTGGTTCTCGCGGTGAGCCTTTTGCTTTTTTGGTGGGTGAAGGATGAGCTGACGTTCGATCGATTTCATTCTTCGGCGGACCGGATTTACCAGATTAATGCACGTTTTGGTAAAGGAACAGACGAAAACACATTTACGTCAACCCCCGGGCCTGTCGCAGTTGTAGCGCGAAAGCAAATCCCGGAGGTGGAAAGCGTGGTGAGAATGGGATATTATCCGGGCGGGACATTCCGTGCAAATGGTAAAACATTCAACGAAAAAGACAATCTGGTTTATACAGAAACCAGCTTTCTTGAAATATTCGATGGATTTAAAGTGTTGTACGGAAACGAGAAAGCGCTTTTCCCTGAACCCAATTCGGTTGTCCTGACTAGAAAACTGGCCACAAAATTCTTTGGAAACGCGGATGCCGTCGGGAAAACCTTTGAAAACATTGAAACCCATATTTCGCTCACGGTTAGCGCTGTCATCGAGGATGCGCCGGACAATTCTTCGCTCAGACATAACATGTATGTAAATCTTGAAGTTTTAAAGAACACGGAGCCGGAAAAAGGCGAGCGCGAGCTGGTCGACGAAAACTGGGACAATTACGGATTTGAAACGTATGTAAAGCTGGGTTCAAATGTAAGGCCTGAAAATGTGGCGAAAAAGCTAACCTCGATCCAGGCTTCGGTATTAAAGGGCAAGCCTAACCTGTCTGATTATCAGCTGCAACCCCTTACGGACATTCATTTGTACCCCGTGGAAGGGAACGGATCGGTGATGAAGCAGGTCAGTATTCTGGGTGTTGTTGCGGTGCTTTTATTGAGCATCGGTTGTATCAATTATGTGAATCTTACTACCGCCAGGGCCACGCGCAGGTGCAAGGAAATCGGCATACGGAAAGTCGTGGGCGCGGGTTCGGCGCAGTTGGCGCGGCAGTTGCTTGTCGAATCTTTGCTGACATTGGGTCTGGCGCTCATTCTTTCCATCGTGTTCCTGCAAGCCCTTTTACCGCTCTACGCAAGTTTAACTGGGAAGTCGGGCAGTATCATTTCACTTTTAGATCCGCAGGCATGGCAAATGCTTGTCGGCAGCCTTGCGTTCTGTTTTCTGCTCGCTGGAATTTATCCCGCAGTCATGGTCGCTAAATTCAATCCCATTCAGGCATTAAAAGGGCATTCGGGGCAGGCGAACGGCGCGGTCGTACGTAAGCTGCTGGTTGTAAAGCAGTTTGCACTTGCTACTACGCTCATCGTCGGAACTTTCATCATTGGCAGTCAGCTTCGTTTCATTCGTGAACGTGATCCGGGTTTTAAACGGGAGCATGTTTTCACATTCAACGGCCGCAATTTTACACCACAATTCAAGCAGGCGCTCGGCGGTCAGTCCAGCGTTTCAGGAATCAGCACCTCCACCGATACGCCTGTCAATATCCAGACCGGAACGGCCTCTGTGGATTGGGATGGAAAGGAAAAAGACCGGACGCTGATTATGGTGCAGATGGGCATTGACAAAGATTTTATTTCCAATTTTGGAATAAAAATACTTGCAGGACGGGATTTCAGCGGCTCTAAATCGGATTCGGCGCATTTTATATTAAACGAAACTGCTGTGAAAGAAACCGGGATTGTGGATCCTGTCGGCAAACGTTTCAAGCATGAGGGAACGGAAGGCACAATTATCGGCATTGTTAAAGATTTCAATATCACCACCATTCGCGAACCGATCTGGCCTTTGGTCATGTTCAGCAAACCAGAGCAAAATTATATCGTCAATGTTCATACCACCGGAGAACGCGCCCCAGCCGCGCTGGGTGCTGCGGAAAAATTATGGAAACAATATTTGCCAGCTTATCCATTTGAATACACATTTCTGGACGCGAATTATAACGATTTATACAGATCGGAACAGCAAACGGGCAAGTTATTCAACGTCTTTGCCGGCATCGCTATCGTCATTTCCTGCCTGGGATTGTTAGGGCTTGCATCCTTCATCACGGAGCAGCGAACAAAGGAAATCGGTATCAGAAAAGTGCTCGGAGCCACCGTTTTAAACGTGACCACATTACTTTCCAAAGATTTCATGAAGCTCGTAGTCGTCGCCATCGTGATTGCAACGCCCATTGCGTGGTTTCTGATGGAGCAATGGTTAAAAGATTTCGCTTACAAAATCACCATCCAATGGTGGATGTTTCTGTTAGCTGGCTGTTTGTCCATCATCACAGCCCTGCTCACCATCAGCGTTCAAAGCGTTAAAGCCGCATTAGCCGATCCTGTAAAATCCATAAAGTCGGAGTAACGCCTGGCACGAAACGTGGCAACTGATGCATTCAGGATCGCAGCACACCCTAAATGTACAAGTGACAATTTACATTTGACCTAAGAATGAAAATGGCGGTGATATTACCATCCAATTTCGAATGGATCGGGCGTGGCATAATTAAGGATGACGACTATGTTGAAATAAGAAAAATTTTAAAACAAAACCAGTAAGTAACATTGCTAAAAAAAATTGGAGAAAGGAGAAATTAGAGCTCAGAATAATACCATTCGAATTAATTATTAACGCGATATTATTTAAAAACTGTTTTATTAATTATAACAAATCAGGTCGGATTATAATTTAATTCAAGCACGCAAAAGGCAACCTCGTCAGGTTGCCTTTTTGTGTTTTATTCCTCCATTTTACCTAGTAGAAACCGCTAAATCAAAACGGATACCGCTAAATAAACATAAAGCCTGTCGATACAAATCTTCTCGAAAATTCATGGTTGTTTTGCACCGCGTTAGCAAAAATATATCTCTCACATTTTAAATATGAACATTTGAAAAAACAAAAATCATTATTAAAAACTGGCCAGAAATGTCAGTTGAATTTCCGTAAAAGTAAAATTTAATTAAAACCTATTTAAAAAAAATATTACACAACAAATCATGAAAAATATCATTAAAAGTATCGCACTATTAGCACTCTCATTCACATTATTTAATTGCAGCAATTCTAACGAACCAACTCCTTCCGGAGCTTCTCAAACAGTTCAAAAGAATGCAGCCGCAAACACACCGGTAGAAGAGGGATTTTCAGGAAATACAGGCCAGGGAACGATGGGACAAGGCCCAATCACCTCACGTTATGCATGGAAATTAGCCAAAACCCTGGATGTGCCTACGGGAAAAGGATTCAATTTAACATCGCCTTTTGCCATTACATCTGAAACAACGGGAGATATCGCATGGGACGAATATGGCTGCTATTATGCTTTGAAGCCGTTGAAAGTTTCTTTCAGCAACCTTAAAATCGTGGATGTTTCTTCCATCACGCCGGCATCTCTGAAAAACCTTCCATTTAATCTGGTTCCCATTGCAAATGCTCCCGCGGGATCAGCCTTCTGGACAAATTATATGCCGGTTAAAACAGTAATCGCTTGCAAAACTTCAACTGGAAAATATTACTTGTTAGAAGTTGCAGCTGATAATCCATTGAAGGTCAATATTTACCACTGGGTAATGACGATCTGATGATTTGATCCAGCAACATCTTTTGTGAGTGCCCGCGCGCCGCCTATTTGCTCTCAGCAAAACGGGCGGCGTTTTTTTGTTATAATTTTTACTGCAAACTTGTCCGGAAAAGTAGCGGCCTGCGTACTATACCAGAAAATTGACTATGAAAAGGTTCTTATTATTAATTCGGGAGGACATTAGCCGACTCGCTCAGATGTCCGAAGAAGAAATGCAGCAAGACATTGCCGAAATGAACGGCTGGGTGGAAGAATTGGTTAGATTCGACAATTTTGTTAGTGGTGAACCTCTGGAAAATGAGGGTCAAACGATTGGAAAGCCAGTTGCGACTGATGGTCCGTTTATTGATTCAAAGGAAGGAATCAGTGGTTATATGATCATCCAGGCCGAAAATCTGGAACAAGCGGCTGCCATCGCAGCGCAGTGCCCGCACATTGTGCAGGGAAAGATCAGTATAGAGGTGCGTCCCATTATGGAAATTTCGCAAGAATCGTGAGTGAAGATATTTCCGCATTGCTTTCTCAACTCTACCGCAGCCATTTCGGAAAAATGGTTGCGGTTCTGATGTATCATACGGGCATTAAGGAATTGGCGGTTTCGGAGGACATTGTTCAGGAGGCGTTTGCGATAGCATCGAAAAACTGGCAAAAAAGTGTCCCCGACCAGCCGGAGGCCTGGCTTTATAAAACAATCCGGAACATTGCCTACAATACGCTTAAAAAAGACAGTCGAAAACAGGTCATTGAGGAGGATTATATAGCCCAGGAGGTGCGGCAAACTAGCGATCAGGACATATTGCGTGTGCTATTTGCGTGTCTGCAACCTGCTTTGCCGCCGAAGGTCCAACTCGTGATCGTGTTACGATATGTTTGCGGATTGCGGGTGAAACGAATTGCTGCATTAATGGCGTGTGGTGAGGAAGGAATTTCCAAGATCATTTATCGCTGGCGGGCACAGCATACGGCTGAAAATTTGCTCCTGGACCAGAATTCAGCACAGCCTGGCGAGCAAAAAGTGAGAATGGCATTGAAAGTCCTTTATGTCATGTTTACCGAAGGATACCAGTTGGGGGAGGATGGTAACCTGGCAGACGAGTCGCTGTGTGAGGACGCATTGAGCTTGTTGCAGGAAATCGATAAAATGGGCATTGAAGCCAATGGTGAGGTAAAAGTACTACATGCGCTGCTATTGTACAATTTAGCAAGGGCCAGGTCGCGAACTAATCATCTGGATGAGCTGATAACATGGGAAGAACAGGACCGAACGGCCTGGAACAAGGAAATGATCGCGGTAGCCAATCATTATTTGCTGCTATCACAAAGAACGTCGTCCCGGGTAAGCGCATTTCAGCTGGAAGCGGCCATTGCATTTAAGCATACCAGCGCCAAAACATACGGGGAAACGGACTGGCAGGGGATTGCAGCGTTATATCAGAGGCTTGCTGTGGCAAGCCCCTCGCCATTTACAAAAATGGGCCAGGCCGCCGCATTGTATTTTGGCGGCGACGAAGCTGCTGCCACCGCGATTTTGAATCAGCTGATCGCTAACCCTTTCTTTCAAACCTACCATTTGCTGCATTGTTTCCGAGCAAGGATATATACTGACAAAGGCGATACCGGCAATGCACTGGCCTCTTACAAAAAAGCGCTGATCTGCCCGATCAACGCTTTTGAGAGAAGATTCATAGCAAAGAAAATGCATGAATTGACTGTATAACCTACTCCTTCCTGAATTCCTTACTCTCATTTCCCTGCCTCAATATCAGTTTCTTGCCTTCCGGCAGGAAGTCGAAGGTGGCGCTGGCGGTTGTGAATGCGAATTTATCTTTACCAACCGTTTGAAGTTGGGCCGGTTCCTGGTCGCTCACTTGCACAAACAGCCGCTTTTCTTTTCGTATGAAACGGAGTTTGTAGTTGACGTCTGCATTGCCGTAAGTGCCTTCATATTGATTCAAATCGAGTTTTTCTATCTCTTTTGCCGTGGCAATGATGTCAGCAACCTGATCCGTTTGGGTAATGCCTTCGACGGATTCAAGCCTGGCCATGATTCCCCAGCCATAAAAATCGTTCGCAACACCGATCAGCAGCTCGTTTCCTCCCGGTCTCAGGCTGAGCAGGGTAGCACTGTTGTTAATTGAAATCCGGCCTTCGGGATATTTCCGCATGCCTTGGGCAAACAGGTTTTTATCAATGAAAATCATCTGATTGTTCAGAAACACCCAAATTTCGTCGCTGATGCCCAGATGAAGATTTGTCTTTACGGCCTCTTTTGCGGTGATTTTGGTTTTCAGCCAGACAACTCGCCGGCTTTTGCTGGCGCCATACTTGCGGGTCAGGCTAACGAGGCCTCTTCGTTCGGCTGAGATGGTGTCGGTAAATGCGGAAGGTTGCGGTAAGTTTCGAAAGGAAAGCTCGTTGCCATCGGGCAAATTCTGCGGAGCGGTTACCGCCCAGTTTCTGAGATAAGTTGCATCATTATCAGTCAGATCCGGCAATGCCAGTGGGCTGAGTCCATCTGTTTCATTTGGTTTAACTTGTACATTGGCAATGTATGAGGAGCCTTCAAAAGCAATGCTGCCTTGTGTCTCATTTCCTTCCAGTTTCGGGATGTCCAGAACAGGCCGGGGCGCGTTATTCAGGAAGACCTGCATTCTCGCACCATTCATCACTAACTTGACGTGATTCCATTCACCTGCTTTTGTCATCGCAGGAGTCTGGTATTCGGGATACATGTCCCACATATTCACCCCATCGAAATACGGCGTATACTGAATGCCCTCGTTAGCCAGCTTATTGCCCATTTTGCCTGCCCGCAAATACACGATCTCCTGCTCTTTCTCGTCCTTTCGATGGAAATAGATGGAAAGTGCAAACTCCGGAAGTACCGGCTCAATGTCGTACTCGATCGTCCCGTTTTGGAACACCACATTCTTTAAAACAACCTGGCCGGAACCTTGGGAGATTTTCATGGCCTTATGGCCTTTGTAATCCTCGAACTTCACTTTTCCCTCCTTGAACTCCCATTTATCAGGCTCCATCACAACCTGGTAATCTGCCTTTCTGGTTACCGGGATCTCTTTCTTTTTCTGCGCATAACTTTGAAACGCGAGCAGAATCAATAGCAATCGGACGATCTTTTTCATGACATTTTTGCTGTTTAATTTTTGCGCAAAAATGTGTTACAACCGTCAGCAGGCCGGTTCAAGTGCGTGCCAAGTTCGTTCAAGTTGGTTTAACCCGCCATTTCGGTCGGTGCGTAGCCAAAATGCCTCTTGAAGGCATAGCCAAAATGCGAGAGATTCTCAAATCCTACTTCCAGATACACTTCGGATGGCTTGCGTTTCTTTTCCCGGATATGGTAATGTGCCAGTTCGAGGCGTTTTTCGGTTAGCCACTTTTGGGGTGTGGTTTGGAAGGTCTTTTTGAAATCACGTTTGAATGTGGTCAGGCTGCGGCCGGTCAGATAGCCGAATTTATCCATCGGCATATTAAACATGTAATTCTTTTCCATGAAATCGGTCAGACTGATTTTACCCGGCTCATCGAAATTGGCGAGCAAATGATCGATTTCCCGATCAATCGTCCTGAGAATGGTGATAGCTTCTTCGATTTTAATGGACGCAATGTTTTCCGGCAGGGGTTCTCTCAGGTCAAAATAGGGAATCAGCGAGTTGAGACAACTTTTCAAGAACGGATGTCGGTCAAATGCGCGGAAGACCGGCGGCTGCATTTGCCTGACTTCCACCTTGTTTTTATTGTAAAAGTCAGTCAGCCGCTGCTTGGTGAGATGCATAACGGCTGACTGGTGGGGCAGGCCGTATTTCGGATAATTAATGACCGTAACCAATTGGTTTCGTGGGAACAGCAATATATCTCCCGCCTCAAACCAATGAGTCTGATCACCCTGCACAATCTTGGTTTCACCCGATATCAGCCATACCAGCAAATGCTGTTCAAAAAGCACGTCGGCTTTGTAAAATGTATCGTCGAAGCGCGACAATTTCAGGTCGGGATGAATATACTGTGTTTGATATCCCACGATTTCAATGATTATATGACGTTATTTTGCTGCAAACTTCAATCCTGTGAGCTCCTCACTCAATTTCCATAACCGCCTTGCGTTATCAGCGTCCAGCGAATATGATTTGACGCCGCGGAGCGTAAACGGATCATCGTAGTTTTGCCCGATATTTCCCTCGTCCAGTTCGGCCACATCCGCGTTTTCACAATACAAACCACCCAAACCATCCAGTTGCGGACTGGTTGCACACCACACTGTGGTCGCAGCTCCTTGCGGAATCGTTTTCAATTTGCGGGCAACTTCCGGAAAAATTTTCCCATCGGCATCATGCGTGCCCATTTGCTGAAACAATTCCACAGGAGCAACCCGGCCCAGATCCGTTCCATTAACCGATCCCGGATGAAGCGAAAAGGCACGCACACCCACATCTTTACCGCGCTGGTCAAGTTCGAGTGCAAAAAGATTATTTGCAGTTTTGGACTGACCATAACCCGATAATGTGTCATAATCCCGGCGCTCAAAGTTAGGGTCTTCAAAATTAAATGGAGCCATTTGATGGCCATAAGAAGACACATTCACAACTCTCGCATTACCAGCCTTTTTTAACGCCGGCCAAAGCCTCAGCGTTAGTTGAAAATGACCGAGATGGTTGGTTGCCAGCTGCGATTCATAACCTCTTGCATCGCGTTGAAGCGGCACCCACATGATGCCCGCATTGTTGATCAGCAGGTGAAGCGAGCTTCCGGTAAGCAGGAATTTCCCTGCAAATGCATCAATAGATGCCGGATCCATCAGGTCCATTTGCTCAATGGTCACATTTGAAATGCCTTCCAGGTTTTTAGCTGCCTTTTGAATGTCACGTGCAGGCACGACAACTTTTGCTCCTGCCCCAACAAAAGTCTTCACCGTTTCCAGCCCTATCCCCGCGTAACCGCCTGTTACGATAGCCGTTATCCCAGTCAGGTCAATTCCTTTAATAACGTCAGCAGCAGTAGAAAATGCTGTAAAGCCCGACTGAACCGGCTTTTGCAAAGCCCCGCCGTAGTTGCCCGAAAATGTTTTTTGTTCCATGATTTTTTGATTTAATGATGGAACAAAATTAGGCGATGCGCTTCCCGGTGTTTTTGTTTTAAAGGCCGAGTTTATTTGTTTTAAAGACCATTCACAAACTTTTCAGGCGCCGTCATTCTCCTCCTCATCTTCAACCCCTTCAAAATAATTCACAACCGTCATCAGTGGCAACGTGGTCCGGTCGGCGGCATTGGACATCTGTATGACCGCGCGGTCGATATTGGTTTTGTCAAACCCGATAAAATGGCCTTCGATCATTTCACCAGGTCTCAGCTGGTAGGAAATCGCCTTATCAATATATTTCGAAGCACGCTTTTGCAAGCCAGTAAGTTGTGGTTCCAACATTGTTTTTGTCAATTAGTTAATCTTCCTGTTTCATTCCCTGCAAATATCTTTCCAAAATTCTCAATATCATCCTTCTTTCGGCTACAACAACCATAGATTTGGCTACGTCTGCTTTCCAGCTGCTGCGCAATTTTGCATAAACTAAAAAACAGACCAATGAAAATCGTTTTAACAGGCTCGTTAGGCCACATTAGTAGACCATTGACGGCAGATTTGATTCAGAAAGGACACGCGGTTACAGTGATCAGCAGCAACCCCGAAAGGGAGGAGGAAATTGCAGCAACAGGGGCTTTACCCGCAGTCGGCTCAATGGATGATGCAGGCTTTCTCACTGATACGTTTGCCGGAGCGGACGCAGTTTACACCATGGTGCCGCCAGCCAATTATTTCGATCATGACCTGGATTTGCTGGCATATTATCGCAGCAAAGGAAATAATTATGCAAAAGCTATTCAGGAAAGTGGCGTAAAACGGGTGGTTAATCTCAGCACCATTGGCGGGCATCTCGGTGCGGGAGAAGGTTCGGGGATCTTGCTTGGCGCACATGATGTTGAATTGATCCTGAATGCGTTGCCTTCAAATGTTTCCATTACACATATGCGGCCTGTTTCGTTTTATTATAACTTATATGGTTATGTAGAAGCAATTAAAAACCAAGGGGCTATCATTGCAAATTACGGCGCTGAGGATGAAATTCCCTGGGTCTCACCGGTCGACATTGCGGTGGCGGTGGCTGAGGAAATTGTACGGCCATATACCGGGAGAAGCGTAAGATATGTGGCCAGCGACGATCGCACAGGCAATGATACAGCGGCTGTTCTGGGCGCTGCAATCGGAAAACCCGATTTGAAATGGGTCATTGCTCCCGATGCCCAGGTGCAAAGTGCGCTCGAAGGAATGGGAATGAATCCAAAAATCGCTGCGGGCCTGGTTGAAATGTATGGAAGCTTGCATAACGGTGTGCTGGCAGAAGATTATCTCCATCATAAGCCAGTGATGGGCAAAGTAAAACTGGAAGATTTTGCCATAGAATTTGCTGCTGCTTTTCAACATTAATCGTTACATTGTAATATGTCAAATGCGCAGCTTCGTCGGTTTAAAACCATCAGTGAATTTCACAAATTCAGGGGCTTACCCAAGCCCGAGCATCCGTTGATCAGTGTGATCAACTTGGAGACGATAGACCATCTATCCGCTAATGAGTGGAGTCTGGTCAATGACTTTTACTCCATTTCCCTGAAAAGAAATTTCAATGTGAAGATCAAATACGGTCAGCAGGAGTTTGACTTCGACGAAGGTGTGATGTTCTTCATGGCGCCCGGCCAGATCCTGCGCCTTGAAGTGGACCGCGATATGCAATTGGAGCAATCGGGGTGGATGTTGCTCGTCCATCCCGATCTTTTATGGAACACACATTTGGCCACAACCATTAAACAGTACGAGTATTTCGACTATTCGGTGCACGAAGCACTTTTCCTGTCGGACAAAGAAGAAGCGATCATTTCGGGCATTATGCAGGGTATTCAGCAGGAATATCATGCAAACATTGACAAGTTCAGCCAGGATCTGATTATTGCCCAGCTGGAAGTTTTACTCAAATATTCGGAACGGTTTTACCAGCGCCAATTTATTACCAGGAAAATAAGCAATCACAAAATCGTGGAAAGGCTGGAACGCATTATCAATGACTACTTTAACAGTTCAGATCTGGCGCAAAAGGGCTTACCAACGGTGCAGTACATTGCCGAAATGCTGAACATTTCGCCCAATTATCTGAGCAATATGCTTAGACTCTTAACCGGGCAAACCACACAGCAGCACATTCACGACAAGCTGATTGAAAAAGCCAAAGAAAAATTATCAGTGACGGATTTGTCCGTCAGCGAAATCGCCTATGAGCTGGGTTTCGAACATCCGCAATCATTCAGCAAGTTGTTTAAAACCAAGACAAATTTTTCGCCTCTGGAATTCAGGCAATCATTTAATTGAATGTGCGCCGCGCTTTCATAAAGCATTTCCCTCAATCAGCATGATCCGCTCAACAGATTCATCTTTCAAATGCATGTGTTTTAAGCGCTGGGGATCATCGCGATAACTCTCAAAACTTTTTCGATCCTGGAAAGTGACCAAGTGAATTTCATAGGGATGGCCCAAAGTGGTGGCAACAACCGACGATATGCTCGGCCTGATCCGGTAGATCAGCGCCCCGTTATGCTGTTTGAGCAATGGCAAAACCTGGTCTTCAAAAAAATGGAAGGAGCTCTCTTTACCTTCCTTAATAAAAATAAGTTGTGTATAATAGATCATGGCATATGCAAGTTTTCACGCTTTTATTGAAATACACATTTACCCAAAGATGTGTAAAATCAAGTGCATTATGAAGTTGACAGCTGCCATTTTCCACTAAATAGGTACGATTTTTATATTCAACCGGTATCAATTTTACCGGATATGACTAAAATAAACATCGGCTATCACGCCTCACACGAACAATTTAAACCTAGTCAGTTAGTCGATTACGCGGTCCAGGCCCAGAAAGCCGGATTTACGGCGGCGCTCAGTTCAGACCATTTTTATCCCTGGGGAGAAACCCAGGGCGAAAGCGGTTTTGCGTGGAGCTGGCTGGGTGCTGCCATGCAGGCGACTAACCTGAGTTTCGGGATTGTAAACGCACCTGGCCAGCGATATAACCCCGCCATTATTGCACAGGCCGTGGCAACGCTTTGCGAAATGTTCCCGCAACGGTTCTGGATTGCAACAGGAAGCGGTCAGTTCCTGAACGAGCACATAACCGGCGAAAAGTGGCCGGCAAAAGCGGTGCGTAACCAGCGCCTCAAAGAAAGTGTAGACATTATGCGGGCGCTTTGGGCAGGGCAAACTGTGACGCACAAAGGGCTCTTTGAAGTCTACGATGCAAAACTTTATACGCTCCCGGGTTACATGCCCACAGTCATAGGCGCTGCCATTACAGAGAAGACTGCGGAATGGGTAGGCGGATGGGCCGACGGTATGATTACCACTTCGCGCCCGCCAGCCGAGTTGAAAAGGATCGTTGAAGCTTTCAGGAGGGGCGGAGGTGAGGGTAAACCCGTTTATCTCAAAGTACAGCTTTCCTATGATATTTCTATTGAAAGGGCCCTGGAAGGTGCTCACCAGCAATGGAAAAACAATGTCTTCCCGTCTGCACTCCTGGCAGATATCCGCGGCCCGGAGGGTTTTGACGCAGCGGGCGCGATGGTCAGACCGGAGGATATGTACTCGGCTGTGCGCGTTTCGGATAGTCCGGACCAGCATGTAGAGTGGCTCTCTCGTGACATTGAGGCGGGCGTTTCGCATTTGTATCTGCACAATGTCAATCTGGAACAAGAGCGATTTATTCATGTTTTTGGAGAAAAAGTTTTACCGCATTTAAATACGATGACAAATCAAATTAACTAATCAGTGCCATGAGTTACACCATTCAAAATGAAGTCGTTGAAGCACCTGACTCGCTGGATCTGGGCATTCGGCCAGGGTCACCTTATCCGCTTGGATCCACTTGGGACGGTCAGGGAGTTAATTTTGCCATTTTTTCAGAGCATGCAACCAAAGTGGAATTATGCCTTTTCGAGAACGCAGAGGCTAGTGCCGAACATGTTAAAATAGAAATTGAGGAAACTACACATCATATCTGGCATGTTTATGTGCAGGGCATAGGCCCCGGGCAGTTGTATGGTTACCGTTTCCACGGACCCTACGAACCAGGGGAAGGCCATCGTTTCAATCCCAACAAACTGGTGATTGACCCTTATGCGAAAGCCCTGTCCGGAACAATCGACTGGGATGATTCGCTATTTGCCTATCAGATCGGCCATAAGCGGCAGGACCTGTCTTTCAGTGAAACCGATAGTGCACCCCACTTGCCAAAATCGATTGTCATTGATCCCCATTTTGATTGGGAAGATGACCAGCCCCCCCGGATTCCGTACCACGAAACGATCATATATGAAGCGCATGTAAAAGGACTTACAAAGCTTCACCAGGGCATTCCACCAGAAATTCAAGGCACTTATGCAGGGATTGCACATCCTGAGATGATCAAATATTTGAATGAGCTGGGCATTACGGCCATTGAGTTGATGCCGGTGCATCATTTCGTTGCAGACCGCCATTTACTGGAGAACGGGCTAACGAACTATTGGGGCTATAATACCCTCGGCTTCTTTGCTCCCGATGTGCGGTATGCGAGTAAAAACGAAGCGGGTGCGCATGTGCTGGAATTCAAAAACATGGTGAAAGCATTGCATCAGGCTGGCATTGAGGTGATTCTGGACGTCGTTTATAACCATACGGCAGAAGGAAACCATTTGGGGCCCACGTTTTCTTTCAAAGGAATTGATAATAAAAGTTATTACAGGCTGGAACCCGGTGAGCCAAGACATTACAAAGATTACACCGGAACGGGAAACACCATCAATACACAGCTTCCCAATGTGCTGGGGATGATCATGGACAGCCTGCGTTACTGGATCACCGAAATGCACGTGGACGGGTTCAGGTTTGACCTTGCATCAACACTGGCGCGAACGTTAAATGATACGGACACCCTGGGATCCTTTTTCAACATCATTTACCAGGACCCGATTATTTCGCAGGTCAAGCTGATCGCTGAGCCATGGGATATTCATGAAGACGGTTATATGGTGGGTAAATTTCCGCCGGGCTGGGCCGAATGGAACGATCAATACCGTGATTGCGTGCGCTCATACTGGCGCGGTTCCGAACGAAAGCTCGCAGAATTTGCGCAGCGCTTCACAGGCAGCCCGGATTTATACCAGGGCGGCTACCGAAGCCCGATGGCCAGCATCAACCTGATCACAGCCCATGACGGCTTCACTTTGCATGACCTGGTCAGCTACAATAAAAAACATAACGAGGCTAACGGGGAGAACAATAATGATGGTTCTAATGATAACAATTCTTGGAACTGCGGCGTGGAGGGTGAAACGGATGATCAGGAAATCATTGACTTGCGTAACAAGCAAAAGCGTAACTTCCTGACTACATTATTCCTCTCACAGGGCGTTCCCATGCTGGTTGCGGGAGACGAACTGGGACGTACGCAAGGCGGCAATAACAATGCTTATTGCCAGGATAACGAAATTTCCTGGGTCAACTGGCAGGCGGCTGATCAGCAATTGCTTGATTTTACCAAGAAGTTGATCTGGTTTTGTAAAGACCACCCTTCATTCAGGCGGAGAAGATGGTTCCAGGGCTTGCCGGTATTGGGATCGGACGTGGAAGACATTCGCTGGTATTCTCCCGATGGCCAGTTGATGACAGACGAAAACTGGGAGCATGATTCTGCCAAATCACTGGGCGTTTATCTTAACGGCAAGGGAATCAGGTGTGTGAACTATGACGGCCAGAAAATTACGGACGATAGTTTCTACATCATTTTCAATGCGCACGAGGGATCGCTGGATTATGTCTTGCCGGCTGATCAATGCCATAATAACTGGAAAAAAGCCATCGATACGAGCGACGGCTTTATTGGTTCAGACCAGGAAGAATTTGTGCCGGGCAACAAGATCAAGGTTCAGGGCCGTTCGGTATTGGTACTTAAATGCCATTTAGGCTAATCAAGCGGAAGGTGATTGAAGATCGTCGAGCAGCGAAAGCACCGAAGTAAAATCTTGTGTTTTTGTCCAGTCGATGGTTTTGTGAAGATCCTTATTCAAAGGCCCCCAGCGTTCTGGTTCGCCATCCATGCTGATCACAATGCTGGGGGTTTCCATAGCAGCCGCAATGTGGGAAACCCCGGTGCAGTTGCTGATGAGCAGTTCCGCATTTTTAATGAGCTGCCCCATTTCACCCAGGCCGGTTTTTCCGGTCAGGTCCACGGCCGGGAACTCCATGAGGTCGATTACCTCAGCTGTAATGGCGGCTTCTTCTTTTGTCCCGGTTACAAATATCGTGTAACCCATTCCTGCACATTGATCTGCCAGGCAAGCGAAATGCGAAGTTGGCCACTGGCGCCATGCTCCGCGCGAGCCCGGATGTACACACACGTAAGGGCCGCCCGGGAAGGGTGATTTTATGTTATGTAAATTGGCAGCCTCTGTTTCCTGCAAAGGAAATTCCAATGCGGTTCCCTGCGGCTGAATGCCCAGGTTTGCCAGCATAAGCAAATGTCTCTCGATCTCTGAAATACTATTGGGATATTCGATAAACAAACCGCTGTCGCGGTAACTTCCTTCGCTGTGAAAACCGGCGACAGGCCCGGCACATAAGCCTTCCAGCATATCGTTTACGATGCCGCCGCTTCCCTGCATTTGCAGGACAAGGTCAAACTTTTCCAATTGCATTCGTTCTGCAAACTCATCCCATAACAATTGGTCAAACGGTTGCTCAGGCAACCCGTGATAGCCCGGGAAATGGATGAATTTGTCAATATAATCCGCGAATCGGGTGGTGAATGAAGCTGCCCAGG
Source organism: Dyadobacter chenwenxiniae (assembly GCF_022869785.1). NCBI lineage: Bacteria > Pseudomonadati > Bacteroidota > Cytophagia > Cytophagales > Spirosomataceae > Dyadobacter > Dyadobacter chenwenxiniae. The sequence continues at coordinate 1,442,821 of NZ_CP094997.1, forward strand.
GCAAGCCGAGCAGCGTAATTTCTGCATGCGGATATTGTCTTCGCAACGCTCTGAATGCAGGCACAGCACACAGCATGTCGCCTAGTTGGAGCGCCCGGAAAACAGCAATTTTATGGGTTGTTTCGACAGGGAATTTCATAGGAAAAAGACTTTGTACCGCAATGCTCCACGGAGTGTCCAAAAAACGGAAAGATAAGGGATTATCAGTGACGTAATGACCATTTCTGCCCGGTGTGAAAAGGACATATCCGTGCCTTTTAATCGTTTTGAAATAAATAAAATTAAAGCAACGGCCCAAATCGACAATGCTGTGAATGCCAGCATTTTTGAACCTGAAAGGAATGCAATGATTGCAATAATGCTTGCAATAATGATAGTGTAGTAATTCCAGACGGGGCTTTTGGCGATTTTTTCCCTATACAAGTCCGGATGCTTTTTGAATAATAATGCATTAAACATGCTCTTTTGCTGATCCCGGATGCTCGTTCCCCAGGAAGCTGCTCTGGCGGGATGGCATATGACCGCATCCGGCACATGAATAATGGGTAAATTCTCTTTCAAAAGCTTGAACTGCAACTCGGAATCTTCGCGCCAGGCAATCGGGAAATCTTCGTCAAACCCGCCAATACGGTCGAGGGCCGCTCTGGAACAGGCGCAGTTTGCCGTGATAAATTCCGCCGTGGACAGGTGGGCCACGTTCTTTTGATAATCTGTCGGGCGTTCCGGCACCGGGACAATCACTTTGCCCGTGAAACCAATGTAATGCTGATTGCGGAGATGGTATGCGGTCCAGTAGGCGTCCAGCCAATGTGCCTCAGGAATGCAGTCGTCATCCGTGAAAATGATCAGTTCGCCGGCGCCCTTCTTCCAGCCATAATTGCGCGCAGCGGCAGGGCCGCGCTTAGCAGGAAGCGCATGGAAATGAATTGGAAATTCGGGATGTGCCTGGTTTATGTCTCTGATCAGCGCATGCGTCGCTTCATCCGGGCCGTCCGAAACGACGAGCACTTCAAACGAGCAATCCGGACAATGTTGTTGCCGGATTGCTTCGAGGCAGCGGCTGAGCAGCGCCGGACGCCGGAAAGTGGGAATGATAACACTAATGCTCGCTGTCCCCATTATTTCTCGAGTATAAATGAATTGATGATCAATGCGTCAAAAGGAGACGTCCAGAAACATTCAATGGCGTCCCTAGGCGAGCAAACGATCGGTTCCCCCCTTGTATTGAAGGATGTGTTTACCAGCACCGGTACGCCCGTCAGTTTTTTGAATTCGCTGATCAGCTTGTAATAAAGCGGATGCTGTTGCGCATTAATAGTCTGAACGCGGGCCGTTCCATCCGTATGCCTTACGGCTGGAATTTGATCTGCTTTCTCGTCTTTGACAGGATATACAAATAGCATAAACGGGGAAACATCCGCATTCTCGAACCATTCCGGCGCATCCTCTTCCAGAACTACCGGCGCAACCGGCCTGAAATCTTCCCTGTCTTTTATATCATTCAATCTTGCCTGCATATCCGGGTGGATAGGAGAGGCGAGGATGGACCTGCTCCCCAGTGACCGCGGCCCGAATTCCATCCGGCCCTGATACCAGGCAATAATTTTGTCCTCCGCCAGGATAGCAGCCGTCTCTTTGGCAACGTCATACAGGCGTTTGTAAGGCATTTTAGCCCAGATCATGAATTTCTCAATCTCGTCATCCGTATATTCCGGTCCCCAGTATACATGGTCCATTGGTGCCGTATAGCGGCCCTCATGCTGGCTGTTTAATTGTACGTCAAGCCATTGTGCCGCGCCCAGAGCTGTTCCGGCATCACCTGCCGCGGGCTGCACCCAAATGTTCTTGAAGGGGCCCTTGTCACGGATCACGGCGTTCATCACACAGTTGAGCGCCACACCGCCAGCCATGCACAGGTTTTCTGCCTGTGTTTCCTGATACAGCCAATTGGCTAGTGTCAAAACCGTTTCTTCCAATGCTTTTTGCAGAGAATGGGCGATATCGTGATGTAGTTGTTCAAAGGGGTCTTCTTTCGTCCGGCCCGGACCCCACCATTGTTGCGGGTCAAACTCATCGATCGTATACTGACCATTGTCCTGCACATGAATGATGGAGCGAAAATCTTCCAGGTAAACAGGCTTGCCATACGAGGCGAGCGCCATTACTTTGTATTCATCTGATGAATGCAGAAATCCAAGATACGTAGTAATTTTTTCATACAACATTCCGAGCGAATGCGGCATATCCACCGTTGAAATCTGTTCCAGCGAGTTGCCTTTGCCCATAAAATAGGCGGTCGTTGCTTTCTCGCCACGGCCATCCAATGTCATTACCGCAGCCTCCTGAAATGGCGAAGGGAAAAATGCGCTCGCTGCGTGTGCTACATGATGGTTTACAAATTCCCATTTTTCTGTCAGAGATCCTGCATCGGCGAGGCGCTTTTGCAGATGATGCGGATAACCGTCGCGCAGTTGCTCCGGCGCTTTCCGGATATAGTTTAGGAATAAGGTGTCCCAGCCATTGTAAACATCCGCCTGAACCAGCACATCAGATCCCGAAAGCAAGTCGTCTTCATAGACCGACGCATCATTTACACCTTCCGGGTCAAAGGAATACGCAATACGGTCAACATCTTTTAATGTGATAGCCGCCGTTTTAAGGCAATAATCGATCGCATGGAAGGGCAATTCCCAGGTAGAAAATGGCACCGGGCGCTTGCCGTGTTTGATATGGGTGAACCTTTCTTCTTCGGCTGCAGCAATGATCTTGCCGTCTTTCACGAGCGCCGCAGCCGTATCATGAAATGCCGCGTTGATTCCTAAAATATACATAGCTCATCTGTCAGTTTAAAATGCAGCCCGACCTTATAAGGATTATGCCAACGTATGTGTCTGAACAGGTTTGGTTTAAGCCGGAACCAGATTTTATTATGCGTGCTCTACATATAAATGCGCTCGGCGTATGCAGTCGAAATAATATGGAGAAGAGTTGTTGTGCCACAACTGTAAGTGGGGATAAACTGTGGACATTCTTCTATTCCCAGTTTATTGACGGCGACATCCTTATACGTTGAGTTAGAAGCGTTTCTCCTGCGTTTATGCATAACATCAGCTAAAATAGTGTGTATCAGGGAAGCGGTTCTATCGGAATGGCACCGTTTTTTACAAGCGCCGGTCTGATTAACGCAAATTGCACTGAATATGGACGGAAACATCAGCACGGAAAAAAGGCTTAAAATCTTCACATGGCACATACATGGAAGCTATCTCTTTTACCTTTCGCAGGGAGATTATGACATTTTTATTCCTGTAAGGGAAACCAAAGACGAAGGTTATTATGGCCGTGGCAACACCTTCCCATTTGGCCCGAATGTGATTGAAATTCCGGCGGAAGAAGTCCGTAATATGGAGTTTGATTGTATTCTGTTCCAATCCGAAAGAAACTTTCTGTCAGACCAGCATGAAATACTCGCTAGCTGGCAAAAGCGACTCCCTCGCATATACGTAGAGCACAACACCCCCGAAATACATCCCACGAACTCACGGCACATCATGACTGATCCGGAAGTTACGTTGGTACATGTGACGCATTTTAACAAACTAATGTGGGATAATGCAGGCGTGCGAAATGTACGTGTCATTGAACATGGCGTGTGCATTCCTGAGGTAACTTATCAGGGTGACATTCCCCGGGGAATTGTTGTCATCAACCACATCCAGCAACGTGGCCGGATTACGGGCTGGGACGTTTTTGATGAAGTAAGAAAACAAGTGCCGCTTGACCTTGTGGGCATGGGCACATTGGAGTCCGGAGGACTGGGGGAAGTGCTCAACCCGCAGTTACCGGAATTTATCAGCCATTACCGCTTTTTCTTCAACCCGATCCGATACACGAGTTTTGGCCTTGCCGTTTGTGAGGCTATGATGGCGGGAATGCCCGTGGTTGCCCTGGCGACCACGGAATACGTGACTGTCATTAAAAATGGCGAATCAGGGTTCATTGATACCAATATTGACAAACTGATCGAAAACATGAACCGGCTGATTGCCGATGAAGGCGAGGCCAGAAGTTTGGGAGAACGTGCCAGGGCCATTGCCCTTGACAAGTTCAGTATCAAACGCTTCACCAATGACTGGGAAAAGATCTTCAGACAGACTATTCAATTAAATATCCACAATCATGAAAAAGAGAATAGCATTTATCAGTGAACATGCTTCTCCGCTGGCAGTGCTGGGAGGGGTGGATAGCGGAGGACAAAATGTATATGTGGCTGAAATTTGCAAATCGCTCACAAAACTAGGCTATGTGATCGACATTTTTACCAGGAAAGACAATGAGGAATTGCCGCAGATTGTATCTTGGCTGCCTGATATCCGGGTAATCAATGTGGACGCGGGACCTGCCCGGGAAGTGGCAAAAGAGCTTTTGCTGGGATATATGGATGATTTTACAACCAACATGATCCGTTTCATCCGAAACAGCCGTATTGAATACGAGTTGGTCCATGCGAACTTTTTCATGTCCGGCCTGGTAGCGTCTGCGATCAAAAAAACATTGGGAATTCCTTATGTGATCACATTTCATGCGCTGGGGAAAATAAGGATGATCCATCAAAAAGAAAAAGATGCGTTTCCGGCCGCCCGTCTCGATATTGAACAGATGATCGTAAATGACGCGAATTTCATCATCGCCGAATGTCCGCAAGACCGCCAGGACCTTGTCGATTATTATCATGCAGACGCCAGTCGTATTAGCATTATTCCATGCGGATTCAGTTCGGATGAATTTTATCCGGCTTCCAAGAGTGCAGCCAGACAGCGGCTTGGCCTGCGAAAAGATGAAGTGATTTTGCTGCAGCTAGGCCGAATGGTGCCGCGCAAAGGCATTGACAATGTCATTCGTGCCATGCGCTATCTGACCGATGTTCCCAAGATTAAGCTGCTTGTAGTGGGCGGATCGGATGAAAAGCCTGATTTTGAAAAAAACCTTGAATTAAAAAGATTGAAGGACATTGCGGATTCGGAAGGCGTTGAAAGCCATGTGAAATTTGTGGGCCGCCGGAACCGGGAGCAGTTGCGGGATTACTATCAGGCAGCAGATTTTTTCATTTCAACACCCTGGTACGAACCATTTGGCATTACGCCCCTGGAAGCGATGGCCTGCGGAACGCCGGTGATCGGATCCAATGTGGGCGGGATAAAATATACGGTGCAGCACAATCAGACCGGGTTTCTGGTTCCGCCACACAATCCAGAAGCGCTTGCACAGGCAGTGCGGGAAGGCATTTCCTGTCCCGAAAGATACAGGAGTCTCTCCCAGAACGCACTAAACCGGGTAAACGAGAAATTTACGTGGGATAGGGTGGCTAAAAGTGCACATCAGCTGTACATGAAGGCAGCCAATCGTAATTACAACGGGCGCGTTTTCCTGCTGCATGTGAAAGAACTTGAGAGAAATGCTGTAAAAAAATACCAGCCGGGTGCCATCACTTATGCTATTTCCTGAGCTATGCCAGCAAAAGCAGTATTTCTGGATAAAGACGGCACATTGATCAGGGATGTGCCTTACAATGCAGACCCTGAAAAAGTGCTGTATGAAAGCGGCGTATTGGAAGGACTGTCGGCCTTGCAGGCACTAGGCTATAAATTGGTGATCGTTTCCAATCAGCCCGGCATTGCACTGGGACTGTTTTCGCAAAAGCAATTGAATGAATTGATCAACTACTTTCATGAATTCTTCAACAAAAACGACCTGATACTTTCCGGGTTTTATTATTGCCCGCATCTTCCGGCCGAAAATGGGGCACATTGCCATTGCCGAAAGCCGGAACCAGGGTTAATCTTGCAGGCAGCCGCAGATTTGGACATTGATGCACGGGAATCGTGGATGGTTGGTGACATTCTGAACGATGTGGAAGCGGGAAACCGCGCTGACTGCCGGACAATTCTGATCAATAACGGTAACGAAACAGAATGGCTTACCGGTGCTTTTCGGACGCCTGATCATCTGGCAAAGGACTTTACGGAAGCGGTAGGTTATATCCATTCCAAAATTGCAATAGCTTATGCAAGAGCCTAATACATATCAGAATGTGCTTTGTATCCGGGCTGATAATATGGGCGATGTCATCATGGCTTCACCTGCTTTTCGTGCATTAAAAGAGACATTTGGAAGCAAAATTACCTTGCTCACGTCGAAAGCAGGCTCCATCATAGCGCCTTATATCGCATATGTGGATGACCTGATAGCCGTTGATCTTCCCTGGGTGCAAAGCAATAGCCTTGAAAACGGAGCGATTCAGGCCCTGGCGGAGGAGTTGAAACAAAAAGCGTTCGATGCAGCGATTATTTTTACGGTTTACAGCCAGAGCGCGCTGCCAGCTGCCATGCTGGCATTTATGGCGGGTATTCCAGTCCGGGTGGCATATGCAAGAGAAAATCCATATCAGCTGCTAACACATTGGATACCAGATTCGGAGCCTTATGAAATGATTCGTCACCAGGTTGAGCGCGATCTGGGTTTGGTAAAACATATCGGTGCTGAAACCACAGAAAAAAAGCTGCTATTAAATGTCCCTGATGCCGATAGGCGAGCCTTTACCCAAATACTGTCCGGCATAAAGATCGATGTTCAAAAACCATTCATCGTACTCCATCCGGGCGTATCCGAAGAAAAAAGACAATATCCAAAGGTGCTTTGGATAGAAACAGGAAGAGCGCTTGCCCGGCAGTTTGAGGTGCCTATTCTGATTTCCGGATCGCAGGCAGAAAAACAGCTGACAGATGACATAGCAGACGGAATAGGGGAGCCGGCCATTTCGGTTGCAGGTTGTTTTTCGATTGGAACGTTTATTTGTCTGCTGGAAAAGGCCAGCCTGTTGATCTCTGTGAACACAGGAACGATCCACATTGCCGCAGCGACGCAGACACCCATGATCGTGCTTTATGCACAAACGAACCCACAACATACGCCCTGGAAATGCGCGCACCGTATTCTGGAATTCTCTGTTCACGAGCACCTGAGGAGCCGTAACAGGGTGATCCGGCACGTTAACGAAACTCGATATGCCGATCACATTCCTTACCCCACGCCCGGGGAAATCCTGGCAGAAACGAAGTTAATCGGCTCTGCCAGGTTACCGGGGAAATCTATGCCAGCTTTTCTTTGAAAAAGTCGATGGTGCGTTTCCAGGCCAGTTCCGCAGCTGCCTTATCATAGCGCGGCGTGCTGTCGTTGTGAAACCCGTGGTTCGCATCGGGATACATGTGTGCTGTGTATTCCTTCTTGTTGTCTTTTAATGCCTGTTCATAAGCCGGCCATCCTTCGTTCACACGCGTATCCAGACCGGCATAGTGCAGAAGAAGCGGCGCTTTGATTTTCGGAACATCTTCGGCGGCAGGTTGCCCGCCGTAAAAAGGAACGGAAGCAGCAAGTTCCGGAATCCTGACAGCCATCATATTGGCCATAGCACCGCCAAAGCAGAAGCCGACCACGCCGATTTTACCATTGCAGTCTTTGTGATTTTTCAAATATTCGTAAGCCGCGATGAAGTCTTCAGACATTTCATTTCTATCCCTTTTGCTTTGCATTTCGCGTCCCTTTTCGTCGTTCCCGGGATAACCTCCCAACGGCGTCAGCGCATCCGGGGCAACAGAAATGAATCCTGCCAACGCAACTCTTCTGCCAACATCTTCAATATAAGGGTTCAAGCCCCGGTTTTCGTGAACAACCACCACGCCGCCAAGTTTACCGGTTGCGCCGTCTGGGGTTGAAAGCAATGCTTTTATCGTTTTGCCTCCCTTGGGTGAATCGTAGTTAATATAGTCGGATTTCAACCGGGAATCATTGGACTGCACCTGAATCGTTCCCTGATAGTCTGGCATCAGAAAGCTCATCAGCGATGCAACAGTTATGCCGCCAACAGCATATGCAGATAAATTCTGCATAAAATTCCGCCTGTCGATCCGGTCGTGCGCGTAGTCGTCGTAAAGGTCAAATACTTCTTGTTTAATGTCCTCTTTTCTGATCTGGCTCATATTTGTCTGTCATAAAGTTGTTGGATTACACACTTATAAGGAAAGCATTTACTTTCAAAAGTTACCGTCAATTTTGCGAAAGAACACAATCTTTTACATGCCATATCTGATGATTTGCAGAACATTACAGATCATCACAATGTATTTGCTCAACAATATAATCAGGTCAACGGAGCGGTAGAAGCGTCGCATCAGCAGGAATTTTTGCCTAATGTTGTTAACCGTTTGCGATTTTGATGCAGGCAAATTGCGCTATATTTGCCTTATGCACAAGCGTCGTTTGTGGCGGCGCCAGCCAGGAGGAACGGCCTCCCCCGTATTGGGAAAAGTGTTTGGGACGACCCGACTTAAACCGGTATGCGCATTATGGCTTGGTTAACTTTAATTATCGCGGGACTGTTGGAGGTTGTCTGGGCCTACTTTATGAAGCAGTCAAAAGGTTTTTCACTGCTTGTTCCATCCATTATCACACTCGTTGCAATGGCCGCCAGCTTTGGCCTATTATCCTTTTCGATGCGGTCCTTACCGCTGGGAACTGCTTACACAATCTGGACGGGGATAGGTGCAGTCGGTGCATTTCTGTTGGGCGTTGCATTACTGGGTGAGAGCGCCAGTCCGATGCGCATTGCAGCAGCACTGCTGATCCTGGCAGGAATTGTGCTCATGAAAATCTCGTCATAGGAAACGGCAGCTGGATTTCTGCAAACTATTTTATCTGATTAACAGAATGCAAACATGAATGCTTTGACAAGGATCATTTTATTCGCAGGCCGATATGCGGTTGGCATTTTGGCGGTTCTGACCATGCTGAGTTTCAGGTCAGTGCCTGAGAAAGATAGCGGCGTTAAGCAAACCACCACACGGCCAAATATTGTTATCATTATGGCGGACGACCTGGATAGCAAGCAGTTAAGCTGCTATGGAGGACAAAATATCAAAACAAAGAACATTGACCGGCTTGCCGCACAGGGTTTGAAATTCAACAATATCTATGCTTCGGAAGCAATGTGTGTGCCTACACGCGCATCGCTTTTTACCGGCCTTTATCCGGTTCGCCATGGTTCATATCAAAATCACAAACCCGTTTATGATAACCTGAAGAGTGTTGGACATTATCTTGCTGATCTGGGTTATCGCGTTGGCCTGACGGGAAAAGACCATGTTACCAAGCCCAAGTCCGTATTCCCTTTCGACATCATTGAAGGTTTCGAACCCAATTGCGTTTCTGCCACCGATGAATACAGCCTGGATGCAGTAAAAAGTTACATGACGGCGAGTGAAAAGCCCTATTGCCTGTTTGTGATGAGCATTAACCCGCATACTCCCTGGACTTCTGGCGATACAACCGAGTTCGATGCGAAAAAACTGAAATTGCCTGTGGATTGGGTAGATACGCCGGTTACAAGGCGTCAGTATGTTAAATATCTGGCCGAAATACGGCGTCTGGACAATCAGGTGGGCGACATTGCCAAGCTGATTGCAGAAACGGGGCAAGACAAAAATACGATCCTCATCTTCCTGGGCGAACAAGGTGCGCAGTTCCCTGGTGCAAAGTGGAATTTGTGGGATTCCGGACAAAAGAGTTCTATGATCGTAAAATGGCCCGGCAAAGTGAAAGAAGCAACGGAAACAAATGCAATCGTTCAGTATGAGGACATTACACCTACTTTAATAGACATTGCAGGCGGTAAGGCCATTGCCGGACTGGATGGAACAACCTTTCTTCCGGTGTTGAACGATAAAAGCAAAACAGCCAGATCTTTTGCCTATGGCATCCACAACAACATTCCGGAAGGTGATCCTTACCCGATTCGCAGCATTCGCGATGGCCGCTACAAGTTGATTTTGAACTTGTTACCGAAAACCGAATATTACAATCGTTTTATGATGACCCGTGAACGCATGGATCGGAATACGGTTTGGTTTTCATGGGTTGATAAAGCCGTTGACGATGCAAATGCAAAAAAAATCACATCCCGATTCGTGAACCGCCCCGCTGTTGAATTTTATGATTTGCAAAATGATCCTTTTGAGCTTAATAATCTGGCAGCCGACCCGGCGCAGGTAAAACGGATCGAGCGCTTTACAAACGAACTGCGTACGTGGATGGAACAGCAAGGCGATGCAGGTGCGTCCATTGACATTGCGATCAGGAAGTAAACTGCTACTTAGTCGCAAACTGCCCTCGTTTTTGTCGCAATCGGCCCTTCATGGTTGTAATTTGAACCCATAGATTTGTGCCACAACAAATCCAAAAATTAGCCATGCTTTCAGAACCTAAAACAGAGCGCCGGGAAGAGCTGCATTATTTGTGCATCCGCAAAACTGTCCACATGCACAATATCCCGGAAATTCTGCCCCCGCTCATCCCCGAAGTGAAGGAATGGATGCAGGAAAGGAACATTGAAGCGGCCGGGGTGGATTTCTTTTTATATAAATCAATGAATGAAAAAGGGGAGCTGGATTGCGAAGCGGGATTTCCGGTTGGTAAAGCTGTTGAAGGTGATGAGCGGGTTGCAGCAGGAAGTTTCCCTGCGGGACATTACGCCAGCATTATTTATACCGGACATTTCAAAGACATGATGCAGGCCCATGTTGCCTTGGAAAAATGGATCAAAGAAAAAGGGTTTACCGAAAAGGCACGTCAGGAAAACGGCCGCACGGAATGGGGCGGGAGAACGGAATTTTATCTGGTAGACCCTGATTTTGAGCCTAATCCCGATAAATGGCAAACGGAAATCGTCTTTTTGCTGGAAGATTGATAAGAGTCCTCGCTATGCGACCAACGGCTTCATGATATGGAGAAGGCCTTCGAAACTGTCGGGTTTTGTGATGTAATCAGAAGCGCCCAGTTCTTTCACCGTGCGGATGGTTGACGGGCTTGAAGCGGTTGAATAAATAATGACCGGGATATTTTTTAAGCTGTTGTCGTTTTTGATCAGGGTCAGAAAGACTTCACCGTTCATTTTCGGCATATTCAGGTCAAGAAAGATAACGTCTGGCTCCAATTGCTTGCTGATCAGTCTTTTCAGCGCATCATTGGCATCCAGGATCGCATCGAAAGAAACGTTATCAGAAAGCTGGTTTAACGCCGAGCGAAAAATGTCGTGGTCATCCTCATCGTCGTCAATCAGTAGTATATTTTTAAAAGCCATTTTATACGAAGGGGTGTTTGAAACAGAACAAGCCCGGAGTTAGATTCAATGCTATAAATTTATCTTCTTTTCGGGCGAAAACTCCACAGTTGTTCATAAAACCGCTTGATTTAATTAAAATTTAAGGTTGATAAGTTGTCAACACGCCTTAAATGCGCTGATCGGGCGATTTCATGAAGTGGAACGCATATTTTACTGGTAGGCTAACTACGGTCCATAAGTGCCGCCACTAAAAATTATTCACTTTATGAAAACGAATAAGCCATCGGACAACGAAGCTAAACAACCCGACAATGCAAAAATTCAAAACCTTGACCCGCACATCGCCGACGCTACTGGCGAGCTGTTAACTACAAATCACGGTCTTCGAATTAATGACGACCAAAATTCCCTTAAAGCCGGTGAGCGTGGAGCCACCTTACTGGAAGACTTTATCCTCAGAGAAAAAATAACCCATTTCGATCATGAGCGGATCCCTGAACGCATTGTTCATGCCCGGGGATCAGGTGCGCATGGTGTTTTCAAGGTTTATAAGCCAATGGGAGACGTCACAAAAGCCCAGTTTTTGAATGACACAAGCATTGAAACACCTGTTTTTGTGAGATTTTCGACGGTTGCGGGATCAAGAGGATCTACGGATCTTGCGCGCGACGTGCGCGGATTTGCCGTCAAATTTTATACGCAGGAAGGGAATTTTGACCTGGTCGGTAACAATATGCCGGTGTTTTTTATTCAGGATTCGATCAAATTTCCGGATCTGATTCACGCTGTAAAGCCAGAACCAGATAACGAAATGCCGCAAGCTGCTTCGGCGCATGATACTTTCTGGGACTTTATCTCGATTATGCCCGAATCGGCACATATGGTCATGTGGGCCATGAGCGATCGTGCGCTGCCGCGGAGCTATCGCATGATGGAGGGTTTTGGTGTGCATACGTTCCGCTTTGTGAATGCCGAAGGCGTTAGCAATTTTGTCAAATTCCACTGGAAACCGCTTTTAGGCGTGCACGCAGTGGCCTGGGACGAGGCACAGAAAATTTCCGGGAAAGATCCGGATTTTCACAGAAGGGATTTGTGGGACGCCATCGAGAACGGTGACTTCCCCGAATGGGAACTTGGCGTGCAGATCGTTCCTGAAGCAGACGAGTTCAAATATGAATTCGATTTGCTCGATCCAACGAAAATTATTCCCGAAGAGTTGGTTCCTGTACAGCGGATCGGGAAAATGACATTGAACCGCAACCCCGACAACTTTTTCGCCGAAACCGAGCAGGTGGCATTCCACGTCGGCCATATAGTTCCGGGAATTGATTTCACCAATGATCCTTTGTTGCAAGGCAGGCTGTTTTCCTACACCGATACACAGCTATTGCGCTTAGGAGGCCCTAATTTTCACGAGATACCCATTAACCGTCCCATTGTGCCTGTGCACAATAACCAGCGCGACGGGCATATGCGCCAAACCATCAACAGGGGTAAAACGAGCTATAATCCGAACACGCTGGGCAACGGTTATCCGTTGCAGGCCAAAGTTTCGGAAGGCGGGTTCAACACCTATCCTGAGCGCATTGACGCGCGGAAGGTACGGGCGCGAAGCAAAAGCTTTTTCGACCATTTTAGCCAGGCAAAGTTGTTTTTCAATAGCCAGTCCGATCCGGAGAAAAACCACATTGTGGACGCATTAAGCTTCGAGCTGGGTAAAGTAACTGTCCCGGCAATCCGCGAAAGAATGTTGGGTATACTGTCGTTGATCGACAAAGACCTTGCAGGGCAAGTCGCTTTTGCATTGCGGCTTCCGGTTCCAAAATCACTGGAACAGCCTATTAATCACAGCGTTCCGGCAGACGGCGATCCTGCTGATTTCGAGTCATACATTTTTGAAGGATCTTTGACTTCCTCGGAAGCACTGAGCATGGCAAACACTCCAAAAGACAGCATTAAGACGAGAAAAATCGCTTTTCTGGCTGCGGATGGGGTAGACGCGGCTTCATTGCTAACGGTGAAGGCGGCTTTGGAGGGAGCAGGTGCAGTGGTAGAAATCCTTGCGCCGCGCCATAATTACATTGTTGCCGAAAATGACGAAAAGATTCCGGTAAGCCATAGCCTGCTCACGGCCGCATCCGTATTTTATGATGCAGTTTATGTTCCGGGCGGCACGAATAGTGTAGCAACCATTGAGGCTGATGCCGACGCGATCCATTTTCTGAACGAGGCTTTCCGCCACTGCAAAGCCATTGCGGCACATACGGATGCTGTCCAGGTCTTGGAAGCGACCTATTTCGCCAAAAAAATGCCTGCCGACTTCTCAGACAAAAGCATTCTCGCAGAAGGTGTGATTGTGGGTACGGACACGGACGGTTTGGCCGATAAATTCATTTTGGCCATTGCGCAGCACAGATTCTGGGAGCGCGAAAAACCACGCAAAGTTCCGGCATAACCGGACGGTGCAAACGATAAAAAACCCCGTACAGCTTCAAGTTGTACGGGGCTTTTTTATTGGGTTTGGTTTATGCCAGCAGCGTAACTGCTTCGTGGTTACCCTGCTGCAGGGCCAGGTCCTCGACGGAAAGCCCGCGATTGTCCAGGATGGTTTTATCGGCTCCCCGGGCCAGAAGCAGTTTTACCAGATCATTTCTACCGAACATCGCCGCGAACATCAATGCCGTTCCGCCATTGCCGTGCTGCATGTTCAGATCTGCGCCGTTGTCGATGAGCAGTTCCGCAATGTCCGGGTAACCCTTGAACGAAACACCCATTAAAGCGGTGTTGCCACCGAAGTCAAATGCATTGGCGTCAGCACCGGATTTCAGCAGCAGCTTTGCTGTCTCGAAGTGGTTGTTATAACATGCGATGATGAGCGGCGTGTATCCTTTTTCATCCTGAACATCAATGTCAATTCCACGGCTGAGAATTTCCTGTATCACCGGGATGTTACCCAGGCGGGCTGCATGTATAAGGACCTGATCCAAATTTACACTTTCAATATTTCCCATTTACGATGCGTTTGCTTCCAGTTTTTCTTCAATTTCTTCTTTCGTACCGCTTACAAAGTGTTTATCACCACTTTTCAGGATCAAAAGGCTGAACCTGAAATCCGCATCCGGGACGATTTCTTCAATATCCTCATTGCGGACTACAATTTCACTGGAATCATCTTTTAAAATAAAAGTTGCGTTATCCGCCATATTCGCTTGTGTTTAAAATTTTCACGGTCTGAGGAAGAGGTCAAAAATTATGCCATTGGTTCTCAGTTTTGCACTGGCCACTAATTGTTCCCCTCGCCGCCTTTCTTGTCATCATTGCTGATCCGTTTTTTCTGGCGCGGGCCGCTGTTCATTTTTCCGAATTCATATTTCAAATTGATGCGCCAGCCCCGGCGATACATAGCCACATCTTGAGTTTGAACAAAATTAGGCCCTACGAAGTCATTTCGCCATTTAATCCTCCTGTTAAAGGGATTGTCGTAACCTAACCCGATGGTGCCCTTCTTTTTGAGCACTTCCTTTTGCAAAACCATATTATAAAAACCAAATGCGCCATATTTTCCTTGCAGATTAACGCGTGCAGAATTATAAAAACCGAAAAGCTGTGCCTTGATTCCCTTGCCAAAATCGATACTCGAGTTCAGGTTGATCCGATACATCCAGTCTGCGTTACGGGTTTTAAGCTCTTCACTCTCCAGAACATTGTAAAACACATTTACTGAGCCGTTTACGCTCCATTGTTTGATAATCTTAGTGTTCGCGCTTAGATTCAGGCCATAAGCCGAATTTTGTGCAACATTCTGGAAGGTTTGGGTCAACACGCCGCTTGTATCCACAGTGTTAATGCCTTCAATGGCGTTGTTTGTCTGGCGCAAAAAGAATGATGCGTTAAAGCTGGTTTGTTTAACAGAGACACTGTAATTTGCTTCAATAGAATGAGTTAACTCCGGTTTGAGATAAGGATTTCCGCCGTACTGGTTTTTGGAATCAGCTTGATTCACGTATGGGTTCAGATAAAAAAACTGCGGCCGCTGGATGCGTTGCGTATAACTCAGTCGAAGCTGCTGATCTTTTTTAATGCTGCGGGACAAGCTAACGCTGGGAATCAAATTTCCATAATTGTTTGAAAATGAAGCGGTCCCGTTCAGGAAATCGGCTTGAATGAATGTATGTTCGTAACGTGCACCCAGGTTGATACCCCATCGTTTTTCAGGTGTTCTGGTGTAAACTACATAGGCCGACGTTACTTGCTGGGCATAGTCGAAGATATTGGCCAGCTCGGGCAGATCCCTGAAATCTGTTGAACCGTCCAAGGCGCTGGAAATCCGGTAATCGCTCAGGATCTGGCGGAAAATCGTTTTTGAACCCACTTCGAGCGTGCTGATACTGTCAAGCGGGTTGGTAAAATCCAGTTGAATGGTTCCTTCCTTGTTGTTGCTGATATTATAGCTTTTCTCGCGATAATAAACCGTGCTTTCGCGGTTGCGCAGATTGGACCAGTAATTGCTGTCCTCGCCTTCAAACGAGTACATCATCAGCAGTGCTATTTCCTTTTTGGGTTTTTTGAACAAACGCGTATAATCCAGGTTCACCGTCGCGCCAGCCCAATCGTAAGTGCGGCTCATATCCCGCTGAAAATATTGACGGACGGTTCCCAGGCTGCTTTCTGTAAACTCAATGTCGAAATTGTTGGTATTAATGCCGTTATAATAATTGAATCCGGCGCCGATCCTGTTCAGCGAATCCACATCCCAATCCACATTGATGGTCCCGTAAAAATTCTTCCCTTTCCCGGTGATCCCTTGCGGCTGATCCTGGTTGGTAAGCGTGTCGCCATTCGTGAAAGAACGGCCCAGTTGCATGACGCGCTTATTTTTCCAATCATTGAAACCGCCGTTTGCAGACACATTGATGGCTTTCATCCGGTGATTAATGGTTGCATTTTGCCAGTTATTCCACTGGCCCAGGTTCGGGCTAACCGAGCCGCTTGTGCCGCGAAGCGTATTTTTCTTGGTAATGATATTAATGATCCCAGCCGTACCTTCCGCATCGTATTTGGCTGATGGCGAGGTGATAACCTCCACTTGCTTAATAATGTCCGCCGGAATCTGCTTCAACGCGTCCGAAATGCTGCGCGCCACAATGCTCGAAGGCTTGTTATTAATCAGGACCTTAATGTTGGAACTGCCGCGCAACTGAACATTGCCTTCAATGTCCACCGACACAGAAGGGATTTTTTTAAGCACATCCGTCGCATCGCCACCTTTAATACTTATGTCCTTTTCTGCATTATAAATCATCCGGTCAGCCTTTTCTTCGAACAAAGCTTTTTGCTCCGTAACAGTCACTTCACTCAGGTTCCGGACAGTCGGGGCCAATTTAATTATGCCCGTTTCAATGTCCTCGTCGTTTGCCGTGATTTTTTCAACCGTTTTGGAAACATACCCCATTAACGAAGCCTGAATCGCGTATTCGCCTTTTTCCACTTTGGAAAAAACAAATCGCCCCTTAGAATCGGAATTAACACCCTGAATGATCTTGCCATTTTTCAGGAGGGCAACGGTCGCAAATTCAATCGGTTTGGCAGCAGCCGAATCCAATAATAGTCCTGAAATCTTGATTTGCTGGGCGAAGGCGAAGCAAATGGTCGCTGTCAGCGCAGCGATCGTACATAAAAATTTTCTCATGGCGCAGGGGTTTGTCTCGTCGTATCGCAATGACGAGCCAACCGGGAAAACGTTGCAGATCCGTTCGACTTTTTCTGCAATAGTTATTCATTCCACATCAATAGCCCATGCGCCCTTCTTCCACGCTCGTCTTGCTTTTTTTATGTTAAAGTCTGCTCTGCCAAAATTATAGGTCAATGTTAATGCCACACGGCGCGTTTTATATCGATGGGTGGAACTGGTTGTCCATGATTGATTTTTCACGGAAAATGAAGCGGTATGGTGCGTGTAAAAGATGTCATATACATTGAGTTTGATCGGAGCAATGTTATTTGTTGCGCCGTTCCTCTGCCAATTGCTTGTAGACATCGCCGAGTTCGAGCTTTAATTCCTGAATTTCCTTATCCTTTTTCTGCAATTCACTTTCGGGAATCAAATTTGACATGTACATCACTTCATCGGCATGCCCAATATATCCAAAAATCCAGTTGGGATGGATATCAAATTCCTTAATTAGAATGCCAAACGCCTCACCCGACAAAGTTTGTTCGCCCGACATCACCTTGCTCATTTTTGCACCCGAGAGTTTTAAAAGCTGCGCCGCAGATTTCTGATTCAAATTTTTCGCTTTAAGAACCGCAATAATTCTTTCTGTCATCTGGCTAAAAGTAATATCTAAAAATTGACTATTGGAAATTAAATTGATTATTGTGTTTGAGCATTCGAACAAATCCCGGAGGGATGGAACATCATGCAGGCCGTTCCATCCCTCTGGGATTACTTTTTGTTACGATCCTATTTTTGCTACCGATATTCCATCCCTCCGGGATTTACATTGTTTACGGTCATGTTTTGCTACCGACATTCCATCCCTCCAGGATTACATTGTTTACGATCCTATTTTTGCCGCCGTATTAGATCCCTTCGGGATTTGTTGGCTTCATTCATTTTTAACCGTGGCGGCAGCGGACATTTATTGCTTTGAGATCTGTGGATAATCCATTCTTCTAAAACCAACCTCATTATAAAATTCCCTACCAAAGCTTTAATCAACAATGGGAATGTGTTTCCTTTAACGCGTCATTAATTATTTATAAAAATGAAAATTAGAAGTTATGAGCTTTTTCAGGTTCCACCCAGATGGTTATTTCTCAAAATAGAAACGGATGAAGGCATTATTGGCTGGGGTGAGCCGGTGATTGAAGGGAAAGCCGCAACGGTAAAAGCAGCAGTGATTGAGTTGATGGATACGCTGATCGGGAAAGACCCGATGGACATTGAAGGGCACTGGAACACCATGTACAGGGGTGGTTTTTACCGCGGAGGACCTATATTGATGAGCGCTATCGCGGGCATCGATCAGGCGCTTTGGGACATTAAAGGAAAGTTTTATAATGCGCCTGTTTATCAGCTTCTTGGTGGAAAGTGCAGGGATAAGATAAAGGTCTATTCATGGATAGGAGGCGATAGGCCTTCGGATGTGGCGATCGCGGCGAAGCTGTCACTCGACAGCGGCTTCAAGGCCATTAAAATGAATGCAACCGACGAAATGCAATACATTGATTCTTACGAAAAGATCGACCTTGTTTTGCTTCGGGTTGCATCTATCCGCGAGGCGGTGGGTTATGCTTTGGATATTGGTGTCGATTTCCATGGTCGCCTGCATAAGCCTATGGCGAAGGTTCTTGCGAAGGAATTGGAGCAGTTCAGGCCAATGTTTATCGAGGAACCCGTGCTTCCTGAGAACAACGAGGCGCTTCGCGAGATCGCGAACCATACATGCATTCCGATCGCTACGGGCGAAAGAATGTTCAGCCGCTGGCAGTTCAAGGAGTTGCTGACGCAGGGATACGCAGACATTATCCAGCCGGATTTATCGCACGCCGGAGGAATTACCGAGTGCAAAAAGATCCTTTCGATGGCCGAGGCTTTTGATGTTGCCGCCGCGCCACATTGCCCGCTCGGCCCCATTGCGCTGGCCGCATGCCTGCAAGTAGACGCAACTTGCCACAATGCGTTTATACAGGAACAGAGTCTTGGCATTCATTATAATCAGGGAAATGATCTGATGGATTATCTGGAAGACAAAACGGTGTTCACTTACGAAAATGGCTTCGTGAACATTCCATCCGGCCCCGGCCTGGGCATTGAAATCAACGAAGAACAAGTGCGGAGAATGGCCGAAGTGGGGCACAACTGGAAAAATCCGCTTTGGAAACATGAGGATGGAAGCGCAGCGGAATGGTGATAAACTATTTGATTTATCTGCTTCTACCGGTTTTAAAATTTGCAACCACTGCTAATGAGATAGGGAAATTCACAAATGAATAGTCGGGGATGTTTCGCTTCAAAACCTTTAAAAAAGTGAAACTAGCCGGTTATTCATCGGATTATTGTAAATGTGCGAAGGTGCGGAATATTACACACGTATTTTAATACCGTGTTGATTCAGCAGCTAAACACATTCAACAATTCCATTTTCCATCCATGAAAAAAGTTGTATTACTTATCCTATCGCTTTGTTGGCACCACATCCTTTGGGCACAGACCTTTGGGAATGTTGGGATTAACACTTTTCATCCTGATCCAAGCGCTGCATTGGAAGTAAGGGCAACTAATAAGGGTGTTCTGTTTCCGAAAGTGTATTTGCAGTCGGCCACTGACAACGCTACCATACCACTACCAGCGAAAGGTTTAATGCTCTTCAATACAAACTCTGCTTTTGGAAAGGCCGGGCTTTACTATAACAATGGCACTCCGATTTTGCCATATTGGACGAATGTGGAGGCGAAGTTAAAGCTGCCTTATTCGGACAAGGTTGCCCATGCAAACACATTATTTGCAGTCAATAATCTCGCAACGACGGCAAGCGTCAGGGCAGTGCAAGGATCTTCTGATCTTGGAATAGGCATTATGGGTAGAACCATGACCGGGACGGGTGTCGCCGGACATAATAGCGGTACAGGCACCGGGGTCCTGGCTGTGAATAATAGCGGACAAGGTTTAGCTATGGAGGTAAATGGGAAAATCCATCTTGGCATAAATACAAAGGCTCCAGCGGCGGGGGATGTACTTACTTCGGATGCACTGGGCTATGCAAGCTGGCAGCCACCCATTGAAAAGTCGAGCGGGGTCGCATTTTCTGCGGTCGGGATACTGGGAAATGGGAATGAAAATATGTCCCAGAATAGCTATGTGAAACTTGCTTTTGCTAATGAAGTTTATGATGTTGGCTCTGATTATAACGATGCTACTCAATCACCTCACAGCTCGTTTATTGCACCTAAATCCGGTATCTATCATTTCAAAGTTGCCGTTCTTTGGAAAGATCAAACACAAGACGCTAACCTTTACGGTCCGACCATCCGGTTGCAGCAGACCAGGAATAATGCAACAACTATTCTTGCCGAAAATCGAGCGTGGGTATACAACTGGGGTGGTGGGTATCGATCCTGCATTGAGATGGATTGTCAATTGCAGCAAGGGGATGTTATAAACACAGTCGCAAGGGCTTATGGCTCGCAGATTGTCCTATTGAGAAAACAAGCCTTCTTCCCTGACAACATACAATCCAGTTTCAGTGGAAATCTTGTCCTCGAATTGTAGCACTTGCCACGTCAATTCTAACTCACCCAATATAAATGTCAATGAATAAATGCACTTTACTTTTGTTCGTGCTAGCGATCAGTGTGAAATCATTAGCCCAAAATGCGGGTGTCAACACCCAAACGCCTCATCCGAGTGCTTCGCTGGATGTGGTTAGCAATAACAAGGGGGTATTGTTGCCTAAGGTTCTGCTTGCATCATCGACAGACCAGTCTACGATACCAAATCCTGCAAAATCGCTTCTGGTATACAAACCGGCTAATGCTTTTGGCTCGGAAGGGTTGTACTATAATCTAGGAGATGCTGACAACCCCTTATGGCAAATGTTGGGTTCACGACTGAACCTCCCCTTGTCATTTACCGACACCAATGCCGGTGCGTTGTTTTATGTCGAGAATACATCTAGTTCATCTCTGGCAACCGGAATTGAGGGTTATTCCGAAACTAAAAGAGGAGTCTGGGGCGCTACGGTATCTGGGAATGGCGTTGCCGGCCTAGCCCTAGGATCGGGGACTGGATTTCAGGCCATTAATACGTCCACAGGACTTGCACTAGACGTTTCTGGTAAATTAAGGATTTCGGGAATAGGACAGTCCCCAGGCGTTGGTAAAATTTTAACATCTGATTCAGACGGTGATGCATCCTGGCAGGAACCTGTGGTAGAAACAGTTGCTTTTTCAGCGACCGGCGTCAAAGGAGATGGAACGATCGGGACGCAGGAAAAGGTCAAATTTTTAGTTGAGCATTATGACATTGGGAACAGTTACAATGCTGTTTTCACAAACCATTTCACGGCACCTTTCCACGGTATCTATCATTTCGATGCTTTACTGCAATATGCTTCGGATGTTAACCTGGAATTTTTCCCAATCACGCAGATTATGCGCACAAGAAATTCCATAACTACAATTCTAGCAGAAGATGAACCTGGGGAAGCAAGGTTTAGTTACACTTCACAGGTTTCAATTGAGTGTGAGTTGCTTCCGGGAGACATCATCTTTGTCCAGGGTAGTAACGGACACCTTGATAATGATCCACAAGCAAAACTCGTCACATCCGATTATGCGGCTTTCTTCAATGGGAGAATGATTCAAAAATTGTAAGACCCACATCTTCCAAACTTAATGCTATAATGAAAGCTAGATGCATAACCATTTTAATGTGTGTATTGTTATTTCAGGTGGATGTTCAAGCACAATTCACAGTGAATGACAACGGTTTCTTTCTTGCTCCTGAGACGACCTTAACGGTTAGTGGCTTGTCACTTACACCATCCGGGCCATTCAGTTTTAGTAACAATGAAATCTCGTATTCAACCAAGCCGATTTGGGGCAACCCGAATGAGAGTATCAAACGAGTTTACGCGATGGGAAATCCCATAGCCTTTAAAGGCAATATATTGATCAGCTATTATGACAATGAGTTGAACATGAATTCTGAAAATTTGCTTCAGTTAACCAAGGCTGGACTGGTTAGCGAATTTTTAGTGCCCACAAACAAGAGTGTGGTCAACCCACTAGAAAACTTTGTGGCCGAAGATGTAGATTGGACAAACATTAAATATCTGACGCTTACAAATTCCGGTAACGTTTTGCCTGTGACGCTTATTGACTTCGACGCATCGATGCAGGAGAACGAAATTGTTTTGTCTTGGAGCACTTCCTATGAATCTAATAGTGACTTTTTCGAAGTTCAGCATAGCGGAAATGGGAAGGAATGGCAAACAATCGGTCGTGTGGCAGCCGTTCAACAAAGTAATGAGGTGCATAGCTACGTATATGTTCATAAATCTCCCTTAGCAGGCAGCAATTTTTACAGATTACGAATTGTAGACCAGGACGGAACATTCGCATTTAGTCGAATCACGAATGCCTGGAAGAGTCAGCTGTCAGTAGTGTTTTTCCCCAACCCAGTTTCTGATTGGCTTTCCATTGAAGTGAAGAGTTTATCTCCAATCAAGAGTATTAGGGTTGTGAATCCAAAGGGACAATCGGTTTACCATACATCGAATCCTCAAACAGGGCACTATTCCGAAAATCGTGTTGATTTCAAGAACTTTCCATCAGGGGTTTACACAATCAATGTAATACTGAAAGATGGATCAGTAAGCACAGGAAAAATCTCCAAAAAATAGTTTGTGAATCATGAAAAAACATATCCTGTTTATTTCCCTCATTTGTGCTGGATATGGCGTGTCCGCACAAAGCGTTGGCATCGGCACAAAAACCCCACATGCAAGCGCTGTTCTCGAGGTTTCAAGCAATAACAAAGGTGTATTGATTCCGACGGTGGCATTGCAGTCTGCTTCGGATAAAAATGCAGTACCCAATCCGGCTAACGGGTTGCTCATTTATAAGCCAGCCAACGCATTCAATCTGGAAGGATTTTATTACAATATGGGTAAGGAAAGCGACCCAATGTGGCAAATGCTGGGCGCCAGTCTTACATTACCGTATATGTCGACCGCCAGTTATGATGGTGCATTATTTTACTTAGAGAACACAGGTAATTCTTTTGCTTCAACCGCCATTGATGGTTTTTCAACCGAGCGCACAGGAGTTTGGGGTTCAACGAACTCAGGCAGAGGAGTAATCGGAAAAAGTTCTGGATCTGGGACAGGTGTGTATGCATACAGTTTAAAGGACGGTGTTGCACTTCACGTAAACGGCCGATTGAAAATAACCGGCCCCGGGTTATCAGCCGGCGTCGGAAAGCTTCTGACATCCGATGCCAATGGCAACGCAACCTGGCAAGCACCGGCTATTAAAACCATTGCATTTTCTGTAAACGGCGTGGAAGGCAGTGGGGCAATTGGCTTTTTCGAACAAGTGAAATTTTCAACTGAAAATTATAATCTAGGCAATGGATATTCCGGAGCTCCTTCTTATAGTTTTCAAGCGCCTGTACATGGAATATATCACTTTGCCACCAGTCTGAAATTTCAAAATGATGGATTAACATTTCATCCATCAGTTAATTTGGTTCGAAAAAGAAACGGGGTCAGCGAAATTATTGGTTACAATAGTCACGAAGACGCAAGATCAAAGTACACGGGAAGTGTAACGATAGATTGTGAGCTGTTGCCTGGGGATGTCGTTTTTGTTTCTGGGGCGAATGGCGAAGTGACTGGCGATGATTCAACTCCAACACTATCGACCACTAACTATGCGGCTTTCTTTAATGGGAGATTAATTCAAAAACTTTGAGATAAGGCATAATACATTATTAAGAACATTGTCAGCCTATTTTGTTCTCAGCAGTGCAACCTTCCCATCCATCGTCGTAACCAGCACTTCGCGTTTACTTATAGGCGTTATGCCGCTGATTAGCCCGTTGGAAATCTTGTGTTTCCAGATCGTCTCACCGCTGCTCCGGTCAATGGCGCAGACCATGCCAGAGTTGCTGGGGACGTAGAGGATGTTGCTGGTTTCAACTAATGCGGTTGGGGAGATTTCGTAGGGTAATTTAAGTTTGGCTTTCCAGCTTAGTGCCATGGAGTCAGCTTTGGTGGAGACGCCGTAGATATCGCCGTCCATTGTTTTAACGAAAACCAGGCTGCTATCCGAAGAAAGTCCGATGGATTCACGCACGCGCACGGTTGGGATTTGTTTACGCCAGATCACCTGGCCGGAAGTTGCGTTGAGGGCCGTCATGAACCTGTCCGGTGCGACAATGAAGACGCGGTTGCCGGAAGCAACGGGGTAAACGGCTGCTGGGGAGAACATTCGGTTTGCGGCGCCATTGTTCCACTTCCAAACCAATGCGCCGGTTTTCAAATCAAGCGCATAAAAATCGTTTGCCCAGCATCCGAAAAATATTTTGCCTTGATAAATCAATGGTTTGGTCACGACGAATCCTTTAACATCTCTGAAATCCCAGATTAATTGGCCCGTTTCAAGGTTCATCGCCCTGAAATGTCCATCGGAACCGCCTGAAAACACTTTTCCGTCAGCAATGACGGGATTCGCAACAATCGGTTTTCCTGCGCTGAATTTCCATTTGAGCTGGCCGGTTTTTATATCAACACAATAAATATTCTTGTCGCTGGAAGTGATGACAACACTCGAACCCGATGCGGCGGGCGTGGAGTATATCTTTCCTTCGGTTTTATATTCCCAAAGCTTCTTTCCCTTTTTGTTTAAAGCGAAGAGCACGCCTTTTGTATCGGAACACAATATGACTTTGTCATGCATAGTCACGCCGGAGCCTATATCGCTGTCATCCTGATAGCTCCAAACCGCTTTAACATTCCTGAACTGATCATTTACCGCATAGGACGGGCGGTGAAATTTCTCCGTGCGCTTTGAAAACTGGTGGTCTGTTAATGCCACTTCATTCCATGGTTTAAGACTGTCTGAGAATGGTTTTTTTATTTCAAATGACGCTTTTCCTTCGCCAATGGTTACAATGTTGTAGCCGCCGATTTCATCCTTTGCTCTCAGGTTGGAGCGTCCCATAACGCCCGGGATTTTTTCAAAATCAAATGCTTTGTTGCTATGGCCGTGGCCGCACAGGATCAGCTGTATATTGTTCTTTTTCAGCCGGTCTAATGCATCGTACCAGTTGTTGAGCGCCGAGTCCTGCGGATAATGGTTGAGATAAATGACGGGCATTTTTGGGTCGGGCAGCTTGCTCAGTGTGCTGTCGAGCCACACCAAATGCTCCCTTGGAACCTGGCCGGGACCCATGCGCATATTGGGCCCCGACGCTGTTCCGAGAAATGCGTAACCTTTGTGCAGAAAATAAAAAGATTCGGCGCCGAAAATTGTTTTGAAACTGTTGCTCCCACTTTCCGACCAATTGGAGTCGTGGTTGCCGGGAATTACATGCCAGGGTTTTTGCAGACTGTCCAATATCGCCTTGGCCAATGTAAGTTCGTCATCGGAACCAAACTCCGTAATGTCGCCGGTGACAACGACGAAATCGAGTGACGGATTAGCATTAATGTCCTTCACGGTCCGCATGAGATCCTCCGCGCCTGTGGAGCCGCCAATGTGCGTATCACTGACGAAAGCGAACTTGAAATTTTGATTTTGTCCAAAACAAAACGGAGCAATGCAGAGCAACAGGCAGAACGCGAAGTATCTCATAATCTATTCGTTATTCCCAGCCCGGATTTTGTGTCAGTTCCGATCCGGCATCCTGGTAAAGCTTGATCTGGTCCAAGGGAATCGGAGTCAGATAAACTTTTGGACTTTCAAATAAACGTTGTGATTCGGGCTTGGATGCGGGGATAATGTAACCTTCCGCAGCGTTGCCTTCGATGATGGCGTCTGTGTCGGGATAATCGGCTTTCTTGATCCACGCGCCTCGATTAATGTCCGGGTTTGCTTTGGTGTCCGAATATTCCAGCTTTTTCCAGCGTGTAAGGTCATTTAATCTGAAACCTTCCATCATTAGCTCGACGCGGCGCTCACGGCGGATTTCCCACAATAACGAGGGCACCGTTTTGTCGCGTTTGGGATCGTCATAAACTTTTCCATTTACAGCCGGTAAGCCACCCAAAACCTGCAACGGCGGCAAAGCGACGCCCGGACGCGCGCGCAACACATTGACCGAAGCATCCAGATCTGCCTGAACAATTCCGCCCAATTCCGCAGCGGCTTCGGCATAGTTGATCAAAACTTCGCCATAACGGATCACCGGGCCGTCGGTCTGGTTCAGCGAACCGCTTCCTTCGGGCAATTCTTTGGTTTCCTCATTCAGGAATTTCAATGTTGCATAGCCGCTCGAAGACGCATTAGGCGCATATTTGCTCACACGCAAGGCGTCGACGAATGTGGATGTAATGCGCGGATCACGGTTTGTCATCACATTTTTGATCGTTTTGTCACCCAGATATAAAGGTGAAACGGCGATAGGCAAACCATCTTTTGACAAATAACTTTCAATGGCATTTTTGGACGCCCCGGATTGCGGTTCTTTGTTGTTATAGCTGTTTAAACTGTGCGTAAGCTGGCCGGTTTCGTATTTTCGATACAAAATCATTTCCTTAGAACCAGCTAATGTGATGGACGAGAACATGGAACGATAATTTTCGGCAACTGTGTAGCGGCCAGACTTAATCACCTCGTTAGCAGCCCATTTAGCAGCTTCCAAATATGTTTTCGCCCTCGCCTGATCGATGTTGTGATATTTAAGATAGGTCCCTTCAAACAAAAACACACGCGACATAAAAGCCAGAACTACTGATTTATTAACAGTTAACCCCTTTTCACCATCATCTGCACGGACATTTGTAGCAGCAAACTGGAAATCTTCCAAAACCTTGTCCATTACTTCTGTACGTGGTTGGCGTGGTTTATAGAGTCCGGCAACGTCTGTTTCGTCCAGCGCCTTGTCGTACCAGGGCACATCGCCGTAAGTCTTTACCAGATCGTGATATTCCATTGCTCTAAAAAACCTTGCAATTCCAGACCAGTGCGCAATGGCTTCCTGTTCCATAGGGACTTTCTGGATGCGGTCCAGGAAAAGATTCGCCTTTCTAACCCACGTGAAAGACCATGTCGTAGAAGTGGCCGGAATGTTTTTGATAAACTGCGTCGGGCTTGACGGGGCGAAATCATCATTCAATGTTTGGCCTGTAAAATATCTGCCGAATGTGAAACCGGAGCCGTAAGCTGCGAAATAATTGGGGTAAAATCCCCAGGCAAAAGTTCTTACATTCTTTTCATTGGTCCAATAACTGTCGTCCGTGAGTGCATCCTGAGGCTCGCGAGTGAGAAAATCTTCCTTACAGCCGGTGATAGCAAGCAGCGAAATGGAAAGGATGAGAAATATCTTTTTCATAATGACTGTTTTTGAGGTTAGAATGTGAGTTGAAGACCCATCGAAATGCTTCTCCGGTAAGGGTACACCCGTCCGAAAGTGGCACGGTCGATCGTGGAATTTCGGAAATCCACTTCGGGATCAATGGGGATATTCAGGTTGTCAAACTCAAATAAATTCTCCCCGTTCACATAAATGCGCAGATTTTGCATTTTGATTTTTTGCGTCAGCCGTGCTGGCAACCGGTAACCGAAATTCACACTTTTCATTCTCAGGTAAGACATATCCAGCAGATATTTGTCCTGGATCAGGAAGTTCTGCGTGTTGTTAGACTGTCCGGTGTTTGTGGGCCGCGGGTAAAAAGCATCTTGCCGTTCGGGCGTCCAATAGTCCATCTGGTGTGCGTACATGGGCATCATTTGGGTTGTTTCCCGGAATAAATATGGAGCCGGAAGCCCACAAATTGCGCTTGCCAACGCCCTGCATGAACACATTCAGATCAAAGCCTTTCCAATCGGCGCCGAGGCGAATTCCGTATTGATAGCGGCGTAGAATTACCGATCACTTTCAAATCTCCGTGATCGTCCAGGCTGCTGCTGCCGGTGAAAATCGTTCCGTCGCCGTTCAGATCTTTGTATTTTACGTCACCCGGGCCATAGAAGAATGTGCCCGCTTCGTGCTTGGTCTGATTGGGAATACCGTCTTTGAGCACGTAATGACCGGCAGCGTCGGTGATCAGCGAGCCGTCTGAGTTTTGTTGAAAATCGTCGTTTCTGAAAAACCGGTCTGTTTCATACCCCCAGATCTCGCCCAGTATTTTGCCCTTGTAATTGCCGTTGACCAGATTTCCGTCGAATTTGGTGATCTTCTCTTTAAAATCAGACAATGACAAGCCAATACTGAAATTGAATCCGCTGGCCAGACTTTGCCGCCAATCGAGCGCAAGTTCCCATCCGGTTGTCTGCATTTGGCCATAATTTCTTCTGGGCGGCGTTGCCCCGAAGCTGCTCGGAAGCACAATTCCGCCCGTGATCATATCGCTGGTGGTGCGTTGATACCAATCGTAAGTTACGGCCAGGCGGTTGTTGAAAAGGCTTGCGTCCAGACCCAGATCAAGCGTGCTGATCTTCTCCCAGGTGAGCGACGGCGGCACGAGCGAGGGCGTTGCCACGCTAACCATATTGCTCGTCCCGATCCACCAATTGGATGCAGAAGACGCCATAGTTGGACGGAATGTTGTGCTGCCCACATCCGTATTTCCCAGCGATCCCCACGATCCCCGAATTTTCAGATTGTCGAGGACGGGTTTGCTGAACGACATAAAGGGCTCGGCAGTAAGAATATAGCCTGCCGAAACGGAAGGGAAAAATGCCCACTGGCTATTATCAGGGAAGAATGATGAGCCGTCGTAACGACCATTCACTTCGAGCAGAATCTTGTCATTAAATGTATAATTGATCCGGCCAAAATAACCCTGCGTAGCCCAGTGACCCCTGAAACCATCCACATATTGATCGCCCGTTGCAAGCGGCAGCTCTCCGTGCGCTTGATCCAGCAAACCGCGTCTTTCGGAGGATTGTCCCCATCTTTTGAATAAATCGAGGTCCATTCCCGCCAGGAATTTGAGCGAATGCTTCTCCAAGTCTTTGGAATAAGTGGCAAACGCTTTGAAAGTATGCATTTCATTCCAGTTGGAATTGTACTTTACACGGTCGTAAGTGGCAGATGTGTAAGCTTCGTATTTCAAGGGCACCCCGTTCCACTGATTCCACGCTGTTATCGTCCCGCCGACCTCGCGAATGTGATCGTTGATGTTGGAATAAGTGTAATTGGCATCAATAGTAAGGTCTTTCGCCAGCTTGAACTGACCGCCAACCGTTGCCCGGATAAAATTGGAAGAATAGTTGATCATATTGGCCTGCTGAACCTCCGTAACCACATTCCGGAATGGCTTGCCTTCATAAGTGCCATACGGGTAAACCGAATGCCAGCGATACAGATAATAAAGCGGGTCATGAGTGGTGCCGCCGAAAGAAAATGGACTTTCAGCCACATTTTTGGACAGTAACAGCCTGGCGTTCAGGCTAAACCATTTGTTCAGATCAGAATTAATGCTAAAAGTGCCGCTATAACGCTTGAAAAGATCTGTTTTCTCTTTCAAAACGCCTTCCTGGCCCATATAACCCAAGCTTACATTATAGCTGGTTTTATCATTGCCGCCTGTAAAACCCAGATTATGATTGCTTTGCGGTGCCCACTTGCGCATATACATGTCGCCAGCATCCCAAGGGCGATAGAAGTAAAGCCGACCATCTTTGATCTCGAAGTCGCGACCAAGCACCATTTCATTGCCCAGGTCCTGACCTCCATATTGCTTTTCCCAATCCCGGATTTTCTGAATGCTTTCGTCTGTAAAATACATGCCCACAGTTCCAAAAGTGGTTGCCGACGGGTTGTTGCGTTTCGCAGCCAGCAAGGCATATTCCGGCCCATCCGCTGCGGGGGCGAGTTTGGGCGTGTTTGTAGGTGTGCTTTGTGAAAAATTGGCGGAGTAGGAGATTTGATTTCTTGTATTCTTCTTGCCTGATTTTGAAGTGATTAAAACAACTCCCCACGCTGCACGACTTCCATAAATGGATGTGGAAGCGGCATCTTTGAGCACTGAAATGGATTGAATGTCATCCGGATTGACGAGTAACAAGCTCTGAATTTCCACATTATCCAGCAAAATAAGTGGCTGTGCGCCATTGCCTGCATTCAGCGAACCAACCATTCCGCGAAGACGGATCTGCGGACTGCTGCCGAGGTCGCCGGTCGTTGTCGTAATGGTCAATCCCGGAACGGCGCCTTGCAGTGCGCGGCCTACGTCCGTCACAGGTCGTGACTGCATGGTTTTGTCCACATCAACTGTGCTCACCGCGCCGGTCAGGTTGGCCTTTTTCTGCGTTCCGTAACCTACAACCACAACTTCGCTCAGACTTTTTGTATCCTCTTTTAATGCAATCGTCAGACTGGTATTATTTCCCACAGGCACTTCCCTGGTTTGAAAACCAATGTAAGAAAAGATCAAAACATCTGATTCTGAGTCAACCCGGATCTTGAAATTACCGTCTTCATCCGTTAACGAGCCTTCCGATGTGCCTTTAACGAGCACGCTTACGCCAGGCAACGGACTGTTTTCTGAATCGGTTACCTGACCTTTGACCAAAATGTCCTTTATCTGAGCCGATGGTGTCCGTCCCGAAGTCAGCGGGCGGTTTGTGAGGCTTTCCAATGCTTCGGGCTGGTCTTTCGATTTGTAAACCACAATGCTTTCCTCTGTTTCTCGGAAAGAGTAGGGGGTTTCGGCCAAAACTGATTCCAGCACTTCTTTCACGCTGGTCTCCTGGAAGTCACTGCTATGGACCTTTATTTTCCGGACTTCTTTATTGTTGTAGGAAAAATCGATCTGACTTGCCTTACTGATTTTTTCAATGGCTTTTTCGAGCGAAACATCACTGAAACTGATTGTGACTTTTTTGCTCATGAGGCGCTGGCTGTAACCATTTTCCGCCAGCAAAGTCCCCGCCGTAGTAACCAACACCCCAAACATGATCAATCCGGCCCTCATGACTCTGATTAGTTTAGTAGTTCTTCTTTTCATAAATTAGCTAGGTTTAGTAATCACTTATTAAACACGGCAAATGCCGGGGTGTGGATCCGTCAAAATCAGCCCCCGGGTTTGTATTTATTTGTGCTGGGCCTGTTGGCGCAGGTCCAGCATTTCTGTTACTGACAGCCCTCTCCGCTTACGATCACCTCCTTTCCGTCTATTTCGTAGCGGATTCCCTGGATGTCACTCACAAGGTCCATCACACTTTCGAGGCTCTGATGGGTACTAAACCGAATGCTGTTTTCGCATTCTTTAAATTTTTGCCTATCAAAGTGAATGCTCACCTGATAGGCATTTTCCACAGCTAATATCAAATCTTCAAAGCGCACTGACTTTAATATCACATTTCCCGATTTCCAGTCGACCGTTTCAGCCGCCTCCACCAGGACTTCTTTTTCATATCCACTGTTTTTTTCAAAAATCACTTCCTGGTCTTTTTCCAAAAGTGCCAGCGGTTCGGCACCGCGTGAAACGGCCACTTTTCCGGTGACAACCGTCACGATTTCGTGGGCTAATTCCCTGTAAGCCTTCACCCTGAATGAGGTTCCAAGCACCCGGGTGTCGAGGTGCGCGCTGTGGACCGTGAATGGTGCCGTTGTATCGCGCTTAACCTGAAAAAAAACTTCACCTTCTTCCAAAAAAACTTCCCGCGTTTCACCGAATTTGGCGGGATATCTCAGAACACTGGCCGCATTCAGCCACACATGCGAACCATCGGGCAGGGTTACTTCCCGCGTTTCTCCCGACGCCGCGGTAATGGTGATCATATCTTCAGGAACGGAACTGTTCAGGTTATATAAGTAAACTCCTGTTGCTGAAAGTATAAGAATTGACGCGGCAGCGGCCACGGCATACCATTTCCGGAAAAATATGTTTCTGGCTTTGCCGAAATTTAATGTTTGATCAATCCGGGCCTTGATCTCGTTTCCGTTCGGTGCATGTTTGTTTTCACCGTCCGTGGGAGGTTCCAGTCCGAGGCTTTTATAGAGGTCGTCAATGTCCATTGAGTGCGTTTTTTAATTGATCCTATAAAATGCGGGATCATAAATGGTACTAATAATGACATGACGATTGGCAAAGACGGTGGTACTATGCCGAGTAGAAATTGTCATGAATTTTTTTGCAATAGCGAAAGCCAGTCGCAAAGCGACGCAACATTGGCAGAGATAGAAAGGAGCTTCGGTGTTGGAATGCCGGAGGCATGTAATGACATCCAATGTGGTTGCATTAAATTAACATGTATTTTTACAAATGCAGTTCTTTCAGCCGAAGCCGCCGGATGGCGTTGCTGATCTGGTTTTTAACGGTTTGAGGAGAAAGGGACAGTTTTTGGGCGATTTCCGAGGTTGACAAATGCTCTTGCCGGCTCAGCAAAAATATCTTCCGCATGTCCGCAGGCAGATTTTCTACTTCCGCCATCAGTTGTTTTTCAATGTCATTACAAGCGACCGCATCAAAAAACTGATTTTCGCTTGCGGCCGTCCTATCCAGGAGACTCTGCTGCACGCGCAAACGAAACACTTCCTTCCGGTTCTGATCGATGAGCCGGTTGGTCAGCATGGTGTGCAAATATCCGATAAATGTGCTGTGAATGGTTATTTCCTGCCGCTTGTTCCAGATGTCCACAAACAGGTCATGAACAAGATCTTCGGCGAGGGAGGCATTGTGTAGTTTTTTGAAACCGATATCATAAATAACCTTCCAATAACGCACATACAGCTCGTTGAAGGCGTTTCTGTCATCTCCATCCTTCAAAAGATTCATTAAAGCTATGTCTGATAAATCGTTCAAATGATTACTGGGGATAATGACGAGATAGGCAGAATGAAAAATTGGACTCTAACTTATACAAACGGGCATGAATTTACAACCACCTGGCTGAATTATCCTGCCAATCAACAATCTTTGTAATTTAGCTGCTTTTCTTTCACTCACCGTTAATACTGCGTTTATCACATGTACGTAAATCGTTATCTGTCTCCGCTCATCGTTTACTATTACTCGTGGCGAATGGTGCTTTTTTCTCTCTTTACGGGTTCTATGGCCATTTTTGTTTATACCTATCTTGGGTGGGTCTGGGTAGCAATTCCCTGGTTGCCAGTGTCCCTGATTGGTACAGCGACCGCTTTTTTTGTTGGTTTTAAAAACAATCAGTCCTATGACCGAAGCTGGGAAGCACGCAAGATCTGGGGCAGCATTACGAACCATAGCCGGTCTTTTGGAGCGGCGTTGAGGGCTTTTGCTTATAGTGATCAAATGGAATTTGCGGACGAAAACGACGATGTCAAGGTGATGATTCACAGGCACATTGCATGGCTTTACGCTTTGAAAAATGCCATGGCCCAACGCACTGCTTGGGAGCATAAAGACCGGGCGAGCAAGCGTCAGCGGGAGGCGTTGCACAGATCGCAAACGCCTTGCGACATTGAAATAGAAAAGTATCTTCCTGCTGACGAGCACAGCGCATTAAAAAATAAGAAAAACCTTTCAACGCAAATATTAGATAAGCAGTCACAACATTTAGCAAGACTCAGGCGGGCCGGCAGGGTGGATGCTTACCAGCACGTAGCACTTCAAAACCTCATTTCCAGCCTCTATGATGAACAAGGCAAGAGCGAGCGGATCAAAAACACGCCGTTTCCCCGTCAGTATGCCACCACCTCGAACCTTTTTATTTTTGTTTTCATGACATTGCTGCCGTTCGGTCTGCTGCCGCAATTCGTTGAGCTGGGAGAAAGGTATATGTTCCTCCTGATTCCGTTCAACATGATTGTTTCCTGGGTTTTCATGTTCATGGAATATGTGGGCGATATCAGCGAAAATCCCTTCGAGGGCCTGCTGAATGACATTCCCGTGGGCACCATCGTCCGCAATATTGAAATAGATCTCATTGACATGCTCGACAACGAACCAACACCGGAGAAGTTACAGCCTTATTATGGAGCATTGTTTTGATTTTTTGAGCCAAAACCTACTCGTTTAATAACTTGCCAGCTGCTTCGA
The DNA here is from genome assembly GCF_022869785.1 of Dyadobacter chenwenxiniae. NCBI lineage: Bacteria > Pseudomonadati > Bacteroidota > Cytophagia > Cytophagales > Spirosomataceae > Dyadobacter > Dyadobacter chenwenxiniae. Next base: position 1,476,691 of record NZ_CP094997.1, read on the forward strand.
GGAAAGCCATTTTTGCAGGTGAAGGGACACTTGATCCGCTGCTTGCTTATGTCCGTAACAGGTCCAGTGACGATCGTAAACAAAGGTCCATTCACCCTGGTTTTCGGAATCCAGCGAGATCGTTTTAAATCCGGCGGCTTGCACTTCCGCTTTCAGCGCGTCGGGGACCTTTGGGTGAAAGACGATAATTTTGTTTTCTACATTATATTTCTCTTTCACGAACTGCATGAGCAATTTCATGTAACGGGAGTGATCGGGTTGTGGGACCATTTTGGCGGGAGCATGTGCATTGACATTCAACTTGATATCAGTTAATGGAAATCTTTGAAACAAGTAGTAGGCGAATTTGGCATTGTACAGCATCGTTTTGAGCCTCGCGGACTTCATTATTCCTGCAACAACCTTCTGGTTTGTCAGATCAACCTGCGTAATGTCGGAGTGGACCTTTATTTCCCTTACACTTTCAGTAAAGTCAGTTGGGTTGACATATATCAGATGAAGCTGCGGCTTCAATGAATCCATGCTGTTCGCAATTTCCATTGCTTCGATAAACGAGACGCCTGAGCGGGCGGCTTCTACAAAATTCATCTCAGGAACACGCGCTTTGAGCAGCAAATCCTGGTGACAATCGGCGGGATTCATGAAGTTTTCAATGAAAGAATCTCCGATAATTGTAACCAGATTTTCATAACTTCCTGGTATGGTGCCTGTCCAGCCAAGTTCGTTGGTTGCCCAGTTGTGGTTACCGCCTTTCCAGTAGCCCTGCTGTTTTGGAATGTACCGCTGGATTTTACTTGCATCCAGGAAACGTTTGGGGACTTCGCTCGTTAAATGCCAGACCCTTACCACTATTTCACCCAAGACAAACCCGGCCGCGAGGAAAATCAGAAATTTGAATAAGAACTTAGCCATCTAGAATTGAAAATAAATAAACTGCTGCTGTTTCCCTGTAAAAACGAAGATTGCAATCACTATACAGTAATAGAATCCCCACTTGAAGGCCCTCGGCCAATGGAAGCCGAATCGTGCAATGGCGTACGGATGCTCGCGTCCGATCCATTCCACAATAAAGAATGCAGCTATCAAGAGCATTAACTCTCCCCGAAATAGATCAGGCTTTGTAAACAAACTTGATGAAAAAATTCCGCTGATGTATTCGAATGCATGTCTGATGTTTTCTGCCCGGAACAAGATCCATGCAAAAACAGTCATAGTGAATGTTACCAATATGTGAAATACATCGTTAACCGTCGGCAATAAGCGCCCTTTGGCTACAATGTCGATATGCTCGCGATTGCTTTTTGAAATTAATAACGGCAGGAAATAAACAGCATTGAGCGCACCCCAGGCAAGAAATGTCCAGTTAGCACCGTGCCAGAAGCCACTAAGCAAAAATATAATAAAAGTGTTTCGAACTTTCAGCCAGATGCCGCCACGGCTTCCTCCCAATGGAAAATATACATAGTCTCTGAACCAGGACGAAAGCGATATATGCCAGCGCCGCCAGAACTCCGCAATGTCCCTAGAAAAATAGGGGTAAGAGAAATTGCGCAGCAGCTCAATCCCCATTATTCTGGCCACTCCTAAAGCGATATCTGAATAGCCGGAAAAATCCCCGTAAATCTGTATGGCAAAGAAAAATGCACCTAAAAGCAATGTGCTACCGCCATAGCTCTCATGATTATTGAAGGCCAAATTAGCAAGCTCGGCGCAGTTATCGGCAATCACGATTTTCTTGAAAAGTCCCCAGAGTATCTGCCTGAGTCCGTCAGAGGCTTGTGCGTAGCTAAATACTCTTTTCTGCTGGATTTGCGGCAAAAGATGTGTGGCCCGCTCGATGGGACCAGCGACAAGCAGCGGAAAAAAACTCACAAAAACCGCGTAGTCAATCAAGTCTTTCTCCGGCTTGATCCTTTCCTTGTAAATGTCGATGACATACGACAAACCATGAAATGTGTAAAACGAAATGCCTACCGGCAAGACGAGGTTCAATGTATGAGGATTAGCGGAAAAGCCAAGCAGCGAAAGTCCGTCCGCGAACGACTCCGCAAAGAAATTGTAATATTTGAGTACACCCAGCAGTGAAAGGTTAATGGCGATACTTAAAACGAGCCAAAATTTTCTTACGCCTGGTATTTTTGAGCTTCCCATTTTAAGCCCGGTAAAATAATCCAGGGCAATAGAGAAAATGAGAAGGAAAACAAACCGGTAATCCCAGCAAGCATAAAAATACAAACTTGCAATTAACAGGATAATGTTCTGCAATCGAAGACTGTTTCTGGCACAGATCCAGTAAAGGAAAAGAACAGCCGGGAAAAAGAGAGCAAAACTCAGAGAGTTAAAAAGCATTGTCCGGATAAATTTAATAGTGTGTCTGCTGGCATTCGCCACCTGATTCCGCAAATATAGCTATTCAATGATAATTTACAATATTCCAGTGTTGTTCCTGGGCTGTGCCAGAAAAATTTCTCTAAGACGCACATTATAAGATTCTTAAAGTGTAGTGCTAAACTTTCACCCGGACATTCTCCGCGGCCTTTTCAGCCGTCATTGTCACGCGCTGCTGACGGGTTTCCGGTCTTTTCGCATCTGAGATCCAGGTTAGGATCAGGCGTTTTGCAGAGGGTGGAAAGGCCAGGAAATTTTTGAGCGCTGCTTCATTTTTGTCAAGCAATTCCTGCAAATCTGGCGGAATGACTGCGTTTTCTGCGTCAACCAAGGCTTCCCACGTTCCTGTTTCTTTGGCAAGATCGATGAGCGCCTGGCCTTGCGGAGTCATCAAGCCAGCGGCGGTTAACCGCTCGACACGCTCCTTGTTGACCGCGCTCCATTTCCCGGATACTTTTCTGGGCGTGAACATGAGATAACTGCTTTCTGCATCACGTTTTACAGATTTTGAATCGATCCAGCCAAAGCACAGCGCTTCTTCAATTGACTCTGGATAATATACGCTGGGCGTTTTACTGTTTTTGTGGTAAATGATCAGCCAGACGGATTTCTCCGTCTGACTGTTTTGGGAGAGCCATTCACGCCATTCTTTCCGGCTTGGTGCGTAAAAGGCCTTGATGTCATTTTTGGTTTCCATGGTGCTGAAAAAAGCTTTTGCGAAAATTCCTTTGACGGGCTATTGATTTTTTGAGCTTAAAATATCCAGATAATGCTTGTTATACATGATCCCCAACACATTCCCGAACGGATCGACGACCGAGGCTGTGACAAAACCTTCTCCGCGCACGGTAATGGGATCATAAGGCTTTGCGCCGTGTGCCAGCAATTTTTCCCAGGCTGCGTGAATGTCGTCCACATGCCAGTGAAGGACGGCCCCGCCAGGTCTTCCATCGCCCGGGCCATTCGGCGACCATTTGCTGTCAACAATGCCCAATTCGTGCTGGTAATCGCCTAAGCGGAATTCGATATATGCCGGGTTCTCTGCGTCCGGACGTTGGAAATACGCTTCGATACCTAATAATTCGGTGTACCATTGTCGCGCCGCTTTCACGTCATCTGCCCAAAAATTGAGCGTTGCCATGCCCCTTAATGTTTGTTCGCCAGCCATTTTGTTTCTTGTTTTGGTTCAAATCTGATTTCCTTACAAAGGTAAAATGGTCGTGCGACAGCCTTATGTCAGGGGTATCATGACTTTTTTTGAGACATTTCGAAATATTCCTGCAAAGTCATTTTGTGCGGCGCAAACCGCTCGTTAAGCACCGTCAAATTTCTTATCCGGTCCAGCCGAAACGTACGAAAAGCTTTGCGCAGGCGGCACCAGGCCACCAAAAGCCAGTTTTCCTGAGTACTTAATAATGCAAACGGCTCAATGGTGCGGGAAGAGCTTTCGTTGGTGTCCGGGGAATGGTAGTCAATATTCAGTAGGGTAAATCGGGTTAATGCCAGTTGCAGATCGGCCAGGTTCGTGCTCGTCCGGTTATTTCCCGCATTGTGGCCAAATAAAATCCGCTCCGAAAGCAAATTGGCGCTGTCTTTCGTGTTATGTCGCAATACAGCCTTGATTTTCCCAATCGCCTGACGATATTCTTTTACGAACGATGCGTCCTTGTTTTTAATGACCAATTGTTCTGCGGTAATCAATGCGTTGGCCTCTGTTTCCGTAAACATAACCGGCGACAACCGGTAACCATCCATGAGCGAGTAACCTTTCCCTTCCTCCGTCACGACCGGCACACCGCTTTGTTCCAATGCCCGCATATCCCGGTAAATTGTCCGGACGCTGACCGAAAATTTTTCTGCGAGATCCGGCGCTGTAATCAGCCTTTTTGTTTGCAATTGGGTCAAAATGGCGGTCAGGCGTGAAAGCCGCTTGGTATCATTGTCTATCATCTTGTGTCTATGGCTAAGGCGGCTAAGTTAATGACTGTCAGTCAAACTTAGCCGCCTTACGACCCGGAATTATGAAATCGCCAGTCTAATGGCTCTTTCTATCGGGCTTTCGCCATGGATGTGCAACGCAGTTCGCAACAACAGAGGAGGCTGCGCCATGAATTTTGGGTTTAGCCCGTGATGCGCTTGCGCAGCGTGCACAATAAATGGATGACAGAGATAAACCGTTCCTGCTTTGCCGGTCGCCAGCACTTCTTCACGCGCAGGGAATTTGTCCAACTCACCGGCGACTTCCATAAAACTGAGCCCTTCATCGCCTTTCGGAGCCAGCAACCGGGCGACATCCAGATGAGAGCCCGCACGGATCCGTGTGGGCGCATCATGTATCCCGACATCCGAATAAAGGAATAGCATGAGCAAACCACGGCCTTTGGAATGTATGTTAATGCGCCAATAGAAAAAATTGGTCGGTTCCGCACCCGGAAAACCCGCGTCCACATGCCAGCCTGCGTCACCGGGATCTTCGTCCGATGGAAAGCGGATCGGAAAAGTGCCCATACTGCCGCAAGGCAACCACTTACCTGGTCCAACAAGTTGATCATATGCACGTTGCAAAACAGGCTGATTCGCAGATTGCACGAAGGGCTTCTGTGGATACATACCCAAACGCACAACCGGTTTTTTCCAACTAGCGGGATCATGGCGATCCAGGCCAAGATCCGCCCAGAGAATATCACAGACTTCCTCAGCTACTTTCTCAGGGAAAGCGTTATCAACACGCAAAAAACCTTTATGAATGAAATCATCAATCTGATGATTGTCCAATATTGCTTCCATAACATTGTTTAAAATCCGATCAAAAAGCAAGCGCAATGCGTTGTTTAGATCTTGTTGTAAAAATAAAAAATGCACAATGTAACATTCCCTTATCAAGAAAGGGAGCGCGTCCGGGTCGACGCTTGGAGCATATCAGAGTGTGGGAGTCATCCTCATAATCACAAATCTAGAAATCGCAGGCAAATTTTACAAGCGTAAATCCACTCAAATTCCGGCATGATTTGTTTGGTAATTTGTTAAATTCAAAAAAAAGAAATTATGAGCGCCGAGAAAAAGGGGAAAAAGGCACTTTTGTTTGGTGCAAGCGGCTTTGTTGGAAATTACTTATTGGAAGGCCTGCTCAATGATCCCGATTACGAACAGGTTACCGTTGTAGTCAGGAAAGATTTGAACATATCAAATCAGAAACTCAAAGTGCTGATCGGAGATTACCATTCTCTGCCGGATTTGAAAAATGAAATCGTTGCAGATGAAGTCTTTATCGCACTCGGGACTACAAAAAAGAATACGCCTGATCAAAAAACTTATTACCAGGTCGATCACGATTATCCGGTTTTAGCAGCGCAAACAGGCAAGGAAAAAGGAGCAAAGTCGGTCTTTCTGGTGTCGGCTGTTGGCCCCGATGCAGATTCCAGCGTTTTTTATATCAGGACAAAAGGCGAAACGGAGCGGGACATCATTGCCCAGGATTTGCAGCATACGCACATTTTCAGGCCATCCATGATCATGGGAAACCGCAAGGAAAGCCGGACATTGGAGAAGTCATTAATAACTATATTCTCCGTGATCAATCCGCTTTTCATCGGCCCTATGCAGAAATTCAGGGGAATAGAAGGCAAAGACATCGCGAAGGCTATGTTAGCCGCTGCCAAAAGACCCGCCGGTAAGTTGAAGGTTTATGAATGGAAGGAAATGCATGCGTTGCTTTGAAACAAGCCTGTTACTTGAATAGAATCAACAAATGGATTTTAAATTTGCTTTGCTATCAGTGCGACGCTTATAAATTTTATTTCAATTCCAATAAAGTCTCATGAGCGTTAATGGCAACCCACGTGCCTTTTCTTTTTATATAAACGTCGGAATAGCAATTCTTTCCTTTGCGTATTTTCTCTTTGTCTTTCATTACAAAACTCGTGTAAGCAGTTAGCAGGCCCACATTGTTGACGATTTGAAGGTCGGTGCTATCGATGGTGACATTGATGATTTGCTGATCGGGGGTTAACACGTTGCGAAGGACATCGGTTTTCGATAACTTCTTGCCTGTTGGTGAAATCATGACGAAATCATCGGCCAAAATCCGGCTTAGTGAAGCGGTGTCGCGTTTAGGGTAGGATTGCAGCCATTGCGTGTTCATTTGCTTGATCACGTCGCTGTCGTCGCCCTGGGCGAAAGCCGGGGCGGTCAAAAGGAGGGGAAGACTCAGGATTATTGTTAACAGCTTTCTCATTGGGGCGTTTTTGGGATATTGTAGTGAATTTAGGCTTTCCATTCTTGCTTTCAAACATTTTTTATTGGAACAGCAAATTCGTGCCAGCACCCAATGAAAGGAGCAACGCAAATAGTGCGCTGCTCCCGTCCCTAGCCAGCCTCCGCAGCATTGAGCATGGCCGACGCCCAGACGTCGTATAAATTGGTCCAGGCTTCGGCAGTTTCCATATCCCAATAATCACCCAGCGTAGTTTCCAAAGTGTTGATCAGCACTTTACCCACGAGCGCATAATGCTCGGGCTTGACACCGTATTTGGCGTGACGTTTTCCCATGGCCTCGATTTGAGTCTGGATGTCGGGCATCGTTTGCAGATGCATCACCATGTAAGTGATCATAGCGCTGAATTTGGCTTGCTGCTGCTCCAAATCCGACTGAAACATAGCGATCAGGTAAGGAGCCTCTGCGAATAGATTTTCATAAAACAAAACCGCAGGATTATCAGGCTGTGCAATGACCTGGCTCCACGAATTTTTAATGATTAGCATGTCCCGATTGTTCATGGCATGGCAGATTAATGTTGATGGTGAAAATGATAGGCCAAACTTACCGGGGCTTTTTTTTTGATCCTATTTTAAGAGGTATACAAAAAGTAAACACTTGCTTAAATGGTCATCAAATAATCGGTCAGGTTGCTGTCTTCCGGCAAATTGAGTTTTTTGCGAAGGCGGTGCCTGGCTGTTTTTACGCTGTCGGGGGCAATGTTAAGTAAGGTAGCGGATTCTTTCAGGTTGAGGTTCAGGCGGATCAGTGCGGATAGACGAAGCTCGCCGCTGCTCAGATCCGGATTTTGTTGTTTCAGTTTAAAAAAGAAATCCTTATGCACGCCCTCGAAATACATTTTAAATTCATCCCAATCCTTATCCAGGTTAAAACTGTAATCGATCAGGTTAATGAGGCGGCTGAAAAGCGGATTATGTTCTTCGCTTTGCCTGGTTTTCAGCGCCAGCGAAATCGTTTGCCTGATGTCTTCCAGGATGCTGTTTTTCTGGATCAAATTCAAGGTGTGTGTGGTCAGGGCCTTGTTTCGGAATTCAAGCTCGCTGATGAGCTGCTGTTCTCTTTCTTGTCGGTTCAAAAGTTCATTCTGGGTGAGCGCCTGTTGTGCAATGTGTATCTGGTGATCTTTCTGCACTTTTAAACGCTGACGGTTAAACGCAAGCCCCAGAACGATCAGCCCGCAAACAAGCCCGAGCGCCAGCATATTCCGGTGTGCATAACCCAGGTCTTTTTCATTTTGTAATAATTGAATTTCATGCTGCTTTTTTTCGCTCTCATAGTGAACCCGAAGATTGGTGATCTTGCTTGAATTTTCCGCATTGAACAGCGAGTCTTTAAGGCTGCTAGCCAATTGCTGGAAATGAAAAGCATTTGCGTAATCCCTCTTTTCGCCAAAAGCCGTGGCCAATCCCTGGTAAGAATGCTGCAAAGCCGGTCTTATGCCGGCATTCAAAGCCAGTGTTTTGGCTTTTTGAAAACTTTCGATGGCCTTCTCCGCCAGGTGCAGACCCGTGTAAACCTGCCCAAGGCCGTTATAGGAAGTGACCATCAGCCGCTTGCTCTGGAACGTCTCATTAATTTTCAGCGCACGTTCATATCTTAGTTGGGCCTGCGGATAATCGTGTTTCTGGATGTAGATTTCCCCCGTGTTGTTGAGGCAAATGATCTGTCCGTTGCTGTCCTGAAAACTTTCGAAAAGCGCCAATGCTTTGTTGGCACTGGTTATGGCCGCATCGAACTTCTTTTGTTTGGTGTAAATGCTTGCAATGTTGATCAGTGCGCCGGCAGCGGATTTCTTGTCGTCGACTTTTGTCCAGATAGCCATCGCTTGCTGATAGGAGCGCAATGCTTCCTCAAAATTCTTTTGATTTTTATATACATTACCAATGCTGTTGACCACAGAAGCCACCCTTCTTTCATCACCCGATTCCTGGAAAATGGACAATGCGTGCTGATAATTGTCCAGGGCAAGATCGTAATTTCCCTGCTCTCCGTAAACGAGCCCCATATTACTAATTGCCTTGCCAAAGCCAAGCTGATCTTTGAGATCACTGTACATTTTTTTGCTTTGCTCGTAACTGGCAAGGGATTTCGTATAATCGTTTTTTTGCCAATAATAAATGCCAAAACCCTGGTAACTTTTCGCCTCACCGCGCAGATAGCCGATTTTTTTGGCCAGATCCAATGCCTTTTGCGTGTAGGACAAGGTCTTATCAGGCTCTGAGGCCCAGTATTCAGTGGCAATGTCAACCATTAGATTTACTTTGGCGGTATCCGCTTTTGTCTGGGAGAGTACATTTACCAGGCTGTCGATTTTAGAAGTTTGGGCAAAAAGAGAGGTTGTCAGCAACGATAACAATGCAATCCGGCAAATTTTCATAAATACGGGAAGAGATATAATTTAGGAAGTCCAAAATTAGCCGTTTTACGCAGCCTGATATTTACCGTTAACTTAGAATATCAACGAAACCAGACAAGTCACCCAAATCAACAACCTATAAGGAATATCATTGGTTGTGCCTGAATAAGGTTACCTTAGCATATGAAAATCAAAATATTAGCAGAAAAAGATCTCCCGCCGCCGAATTCGGTATTGAAATTCCGGATTAAAAATACAACCAACTGGCGCGTTGGCTTTACCGACAGCGACACCGGCGATTTTGTCCAGGAAGTGGGAGGGATCACTTATAGTTATTCCTGGAACCAGATTGATGAATATTACTTGACTGCGCCTGTGTTGCCGTAGCAGGATGCTGCTCATCTGCTCCTAATTGCGCATTTTTCCGGGTCACCTGTATCTGCGCTGCCAGACCTTATACCAGTTCTTGTTCTTCGGATAATGCCGGTGTGCTGCACGGTTGTTTACAAAAAGCGCGACCAGCAGCAAAACGAGCACACCTGTTAACACCGGACTTATTACATACTTATAGCCGAGGCTGGTGATTTTTTCCGAGCCTATGTTCGCGATCAATGCCGTAGCGCCTCCCGGCGGGTGCAATGTCTTGGTGATCTGCATGAAAACGATGGATAAGGAGACTGCAAATGCAGAGGCAAGCCATATCTGGTCCGGTACGATTTTATGCACCGTTACGCCTACAATTGCACAGATTAAATGGCCGCCTATGAGGTTCCTGGGCTGTGCGAGCGGACTATTTACAATGCCGTAAATCAAGACTGACGATGCGCCGAACGACCCGATCAGGAATACATTATCCGCTTGGGTAAATTGGCTGTCATTAATATAACCTATGAGTGCTATTCCTAAAAAGGACCCGACGAATGTCCAGAAATGATCATTAAAGTCAATAAGGGTCTCTTTGTAAATCACATACCGCGCCATGCGCACATGCTTTCTGAATCGCTTTCTCAATTTTACCAATTATTTACTTTCAAAAATCCCGTAAATATAATGGTTGGCAGCCGCATTCGCTCGCAGTTCCGTATGTCTTAGCGCTTCTGAAGTAAGATCTGTTTGATGTCCCGGTTAAGGCCCTTCCAGATCATATTTTTATTTCTGACATCCACTTCAATAGTGTAATTCTCGCCCGTCAATCCCAGATCCCGGAAAAATATTTCATCGTCCTGCCACGGCCGTGAGCCGTTCGGGAAGTTTGTTTCAAATAATGTAAACGCTTGCGGGCCAGTCTTTTCGGCGATTCGTTCAGGCGATGCCCACAACCTGAAAGCGACGGGCCAAACTTTCCCCCGGAGCGAAAGCTCTCCTTTGCAAACCGGATGGCGCTGGTCCTCTTCTCTTGAAATATTTTTAATATCCAATACTGCAAAATCCTTGAAAACCGTGTCCCGTTTTACCGAGCCCATTGGGTTTGAATATTTAATATCAAACTCGACCTCCCTCAGGTTCCACTCTCCATATAACTGATCCACAAGCGTATCCATGATCTGGATCGCGCCTTTGTTAAAATCGATCCGTTCGTATCGTAACGCTGGATCAGGTTCAATTTCGCTTTTTGTTTTGCATTGCAGCATGGCGGCGCTAAGCATCATCAGAAGCGCGAGAGAGGTGTAGCTTTTTTTCATAGCAATAACAGAATCAAGATGCCGTGAAAATAAAAAATCCGTTCGGATTCTATGTTATGTAACCGTTATTAAATTTATCTCCCGTACTTTTTTGAGATATATTTTTCAAAAATCGTCTCTTTCCGCATGAAATATTGCTTGCAGGCGGGTCCTGAATCCGGGACCCGCTTGCAAGCGGTGAACTTTCAACATCCAAAGGCATTTTTGATCCCCTTATTCCGGGATCGAAGTCAATGCCGGAACATTGTTCTGGAAACCGTTATAACCTTTGTTCTGGTTGATCCGCCCCTGCACATTGCCATCAATTGCAGACTGAGGCACAGGCCATAGCACGTGATACGGGCTCATGGTGTATTCATCTGCGTGGCGTGTCTTTACTCCTTTGTTATAAAAATCGCTTTTCTCCATGACACGGTCATAATAATAGTTGTTATCGGAGAAGCTTTCCATATTGTAAGTCTTGCCATTGGGTGCAGGCTTGCCGGTCATCGCGAAAATGTAGGCCACACGGGTGAGCTCCGTTTTGCGCGGCTCTTCAAAATACAGTTCCCTGGCACGTTCATCCAGAACGGTGCCAATGTTAATTTTGGCAGGCGCAAGCGGGCTGCAATTCGCCCTTGTGCGAACAGCATTAATATCCGCAGCCGCTTTTACCAAATCACCTTTCCAGGTGTAAGCTTCGGCTCTCAGCAAATAAGTTTCTGCAAGACGGAACACATACCAGTCCGTATTTCCACCTTGTGGCTGAACGCGCCGCGGGTCCTCAATGAAGAGCTTGTAATTAGGCCAGTCAAACCAGCAACGGATTGTGTCAATGGTCAAAATTGCACCCGCAGCATTGCGGAATTGCAGGTTTTTGCCATACCATTGGTCTTTACCTATAAGGCTTGGGTCGTTGTAGACAATATCTTCCATACGCGTCCAGTTGCCGGGTGCGTGGCGGAGATCCTTTTTATCATCCCAAACACCCTCCTGTGAATAATAGGTTGGGCGCACACGTCCTATTCCCCGGCCAAGTTTGGTGATTTGATCGATTTCAATGCCATAAGTGTCAATTGTGCCTCTATTTCCAGCCGGTGTAGTAATGTTGTTATGCCAAAGCGGAACAGTATTGCGCATGATCTGAATGCCGTCCGGCACATTTCCGTCGATGTTAATGCGGTCAATAACCAACATTAGTCCTTCCGTATTGGCGCCCAGCGCCTTGTTTGCTGGTCTGTGTAAATCCCAGACCACATTGCGGTTTGCATTGCTCGCGTCCACACCAAACCGGTTGGTCATCAGCTTGTGCGTTCCGCCATCGATCACATTGCTTGCCGATTTAATTGCGTCGTCAAACAGGCCCAATGCCAGATTTACTTTTGTCAGCAAATGGCTTACGGACCCTTTGTTAACCGTTCCTTTGTCCGTAATGGCGGGGACCCATTGTTCGGCAAATTCCAGGTCTTCTTTCATTTTCTTCAAAATCACCTCCCGTTTGGTCGATTGGAAATCGAGTTTCTGGGTCACTACTTCGTCCAGGATTAAAGGAACGTCACCGAATTGCTGCGTGAGCCGGTAATAGCGTGCCGCACGGTGGAAATAAGCAGCGCCCAGGATCTCGTTTTTTTCCTGCTCATTTTTATAGGTAGGCTGATCAATGCGGGAAATGGCTACGTTTGCGTACTTTATACCTTTAAAACCTTCAATCCAGTACCAGCCAATGCGGTTATAATCCACATGGTTGAGCTCCGCATCGGGTGTGATCAGCAGGTTCAGATTCTGCGCAGGACCCGATTTGTCCGTTGTTCCTTCCACAGCAATGTCCGAAAACACGGCTTCGGTTACCATTGGAGGAGCGTCTCCGTACCATTCCAGTCGCATATTCCGTTCACAGGCAACCAGTGTTGCACGTAAACCAGCCGGATCATTAAATGTGATGTCCGGATTATAAAAAGAAAGCGGCTCAGGCGCAAGCCAGTCTTTTTGGCAGGCGACCATTGTCATGCATCCGGCAATCAGCACGGGCGCAAATATTTGTTTTGATCTGTTATATATCGTTTTCATTTCGTTAATTTTTGGAAAAGAACATTACAGGGTTATATCCAGACCCAATGTGAAAATGCGAGGACTCGGCACGGAGAAGTCCAGGTTCGCGTTGGTGTCGTTATTCGTTCCGTTCTCCGGATCCCAGAAATCCCAGCCGGATATGTAGCCCAGGTTACGTACGTTTCCATAAATACGCAGGTTCTGAATGTTGACCTTTTGCACAATGTTCTTCGGGATTGTATAGGCCAGTGCAAGGCTTTCAAAACGCAGGAATGATTTGTTACGGTAAACAGCGTAACCCGTTGCCGACCCTTCACTTGAATACAAGCGAGCCCATTCGTTGTTACGGTTTTCAGCCGTCCAGTAAGGGAATACATACGAGCTTGAACGGTCAGGAAATCCCTGGCGGTTTTTCATTTGGTTAAATTCTCCTTTCTGTCCTAAATACGAATACATCATGACCGACGCATCGAAGTTTTTGAAGATCCTGAACTCATTACGGAATGTGATCCTGGCCCTTGGCGATTTGTAACCCTGGAAAACCTTGTCAGCATTCGTGTATTTCCCATCATTGTTAGCATCCAGGATTTTGTGATCTCCCGGTTTAACGCCATATTTCGCAGCTGCATCCGCCTCTTCCGATTGCCACACACCCAGCACCTTATAGTTCCAGAGCTCATCCACTGCGTGGCCGATAAACCATTTGTTTGTAATGTCATCGGCTTCTTTTTGTCCAACTACATTTCCGGAGGCATCTTTCACGTCGACCATGTTTCCATAAAGTTTCGCGATTTTATTCCGGTTCATCTGAATGTTCAATGTGGAGCGCCAGCTAAAATTCTCGCGCTTCATGTTATTCGAGTTCAGGCTCAGTTCCAGACCTTTATTGTCAACCTGTCCCAGGTTATCCAGCACAAAATCGAAGCCCAGAACATTCGGCAATGCTCTTTTTACCAAAAGATCCTTTGTTTGGGATTTGTAAAGTTCAAGGCTACCATCGATGATCGTGTTGAAAAGCGAGAAATCCAGACCAAGGTTAAGTGAGTTGGTCCTTTCCCATTTCAGATTCGGATTTTGCATTCTGTCCACATAAAGCTGACTTACCTGCACGACCGTCCCGCCGGAGTTCACGTGCAGATACTTTCCGGTTGCAAGGTTGGATAATGCGTCGTAGCGGCCAATGTCGCGGTTTCCATTACTTCCGTAAGACACCCTCAGCTTACCATAATTCAGCCAGCTCACTTTGAAGAATGGCTCATCTGTAAATACCCAGCCCAGTGCAGCCGAGGAAAAAAGAGCCCTTGGATTTTTTTGTCCAAATGCTGAGTAACCATCTCTTCTCGTGGAAAGCGTCACCATGTAACGGTCTTTGAATGAATAGAATAAGCGCGCCATCAATGCATCAGCCGTGCTCGTCTCATCATTGCTCCAGAGAATGGGTGCGCTTCCGCCGCCAATGTTGTGGTAACCCAGGATATCCGTTGGCTGGAAGCCTTTGTTAGATGTGCTGTCGTCCCATCTTCTGAAACGCTCCGCATTGGCAAGCAGCGTTACGTCGATATTGTGTTTCTCAGCAATGGTTTTGTACCATTTCAGGATGTTATCGATCTGCCAGTTGATGGTTTTTGTATTGCGTCGTGAAGCGCGTCCGCCTTCTGCTGCCCATTCGGCATGTTTGGATGACTCAGCGTTATACCGGTGATAAAATTCAAATCTTGGCGTAAAATTCGCCTGGTAAGTAATGCCGAAAGGCAAGCCGACTTTTGCAAAAATTACATTGTTGATCGTGGTAGAACCTTTGTCGCGGTCAGTAAAGCTCGGCGCGTAATAGGGGTGGTTTCCTCCGCTGGCTTCGTCATTGGGCCTCCATTTGTAGGTCCCGTCAGGGTTAAATTCCGATCCCCATGGCGAGAGGTTGGGGGCGAGGTTATAGTCAACAGGAACCTGACTTTCGTCGCGGTCTGCAAATTGGGTGTTGATCCCTACGGTCAAGAATTTATTTACTTTTCCTTCCAGATTGACACGTGCACGCACCGTGCTGTATTTATCACCCACCAGAATCCCTTCATTGCTTAGATAACCCAGTGACATATAATAGGATACTTTGTCACTTTTACCCGAAAGGCTTACCGTATGATCCTGGCGAAGTGCCTTTTGATAGATCTTGCTATACCAGTCTACGCTGCGGCCCGCTTTATAATTTTCTATTTCAACAGATTGCAACCCAAGTCGCCGCAGCCAAACTGCTTCCGGATCGTCCGCAGGCCCCTCAGACCCAAGCCAATCTTTCAGAGTTACATCAGAAGGAAGGTTGTTTGGGTTGGTAAAACGGCTTGGCTGGGCGCCTGCATTGATATTGCGCATTACTTCGCCGCGCCAAGTCAGAAATCCCTCAGGACTCAGCACATCCTGATTTTTGGCCACTTCCGCAAAACCAATGTTGGTATTGACATTGATGATCGTCTTACCCTCTTTTCCTTTTTTCGTGGTAACCAAAATGACACCGCTCGCCGCCTTTGCACCGAAAACCGCTGCCGAACTTGCGTCTTTCAGTACGTCAACCGTCTCGATATCATTGGGGTTAATATCTTCCAGGCCACCGTAATAGATCGCTCCATCCAGAACGACGAGGGGTGACGTTCCCGCAGTCAGCGAGTTGGTTCCGCGGACACCCACATTACCACCGCCTTTCGCAGATGCAGAAAACCCGACATTCATACCGGGAATGTTCCCTCTCAAAACATCCTGAACAGATTGCGGATTTTCGTTTTCAAGCTTCGTGGCGCTAATCTGGGAGACAGCGCCGGTCAGATCACGCTTTTTCTGCGTTCCGTAACCGACTACGACCACTTCTTCAAGCGTTTTCTGATCGGTTGATAAGATAATGTCGACCACGCTGGCATTGCCGGCTTCTTTTTCCTGCGTCAGATAACCGACCGCAGAAAAGACGAGAATGGAGTTGTTTTCAGGCACATTGATCTGGTATTTACCGTCTGCATCGGTTGTGGTGCCATTTGTTGTGCCTTTCACTACAACGGTCACGCCGGGAATAGGGGAGTTGTCTTCTTTTGACAAAATCCTCCCGGAAACCGGCTTGTCAATAGTGTGATGGGAATTGGTTTTCCGCGTTTTTGGCACGGAATTGGCCATTGCAGGGGGCAGGAGCAGCGCAAGCAGCATACTTCCAGCCATCACAGGTCGAAGGAATAAGTTATATCCTTGTCTCATTTGTTTGGGTTAGGAATGTTTCACATCAGCGGGCCGTTCAGCTTCGCTATATCAATATTCCCAGACGAAATGATAAATTTCTACCCTTACAATAAATGTTACGTAAGTATAAAAGCGGTTATTAGTAATTACAAAAACACCGGTCTGAGCATGTGTCAGGCCGGTGTTTTATTTTTCAAATATTTTTAGTCAATCAATTTTTTGCTTCCTTAACGGCTGTAATTGGAAATTCGCCATCCTGAGAAACGATCGTTCCTTTTAAAGAATCGCCTTCCTGGTTGAGCGTAACATTCAAAACGCCGCCCTGGAAATCGAGCTTGAATGTAATTTTTCCCTGGTCAACCGCCAGTTCCTTCATTTCCATCCTTTCGGTCGAGCCGAGAGAACCCGACCATTTATCGTCTTTTTGTTCAAAAACCATCGTGCCGGTTTCATATTCAGGCGGAACATTGGAGACAGTGTATTTCCAGGTTCCCGCCAGGTCACCAGCCTTAAAAAAGTTGCCCGCCTGCGCTGAAAACATGGTAATGGCGAAAATTACCAGGAAAAGATACTTCATTTTCATTTTTGAATGGATTAAGTTGTTTTACATGACTAAATGCGAGGTTACCGCACTGCGTAAAATTAGAAAATCCAACCAGATTCCTTTTCTTTCCAATGTTATATTTTTAAACAAAATACTCCTCAGTAAAAACCGTGAACACGGCCTGTGCGCCTGCTAATCCGCAAATGCCTCATTGATCAGCGATTGCATTAATTCTGCCGCTTTGCCCGCTTTCAAATTCACTGCATTCTGCCCCGACCAGAAAATGCCGAGATCCGTCCGGCCCTGTGCCTGCGCCGCCTCTCGCAGGGGCCCCATGAAGCGCGACTGCAACGGAAATGGCAACACTTCGGTTTCGTAACTCACTTCCTCTGTTATCCGGTTGCGAATTATCCGGCCCATTCTGCCCGTAAGCGATTTGGAGAGCACCGTGTATCGCGCTTCGTCCGACAAAAGCATGGCCCGGTGCGTGGGCGTAGCATTGGATTCTTCGGTTACCAAAAACGCGGTTCCGAGCTGGGCAGCATCGGCACCCAGGCTGAGCGCGGCTTTAATGCCCTTGCCGTCCTTGATGCCGCCTGCCGCTATAACTGGTGTTTTAATCTTCGCCTTCAAATGTTGAACAAGTGAAAATGTGCCTGTTAGCGACTGGTGCGCAGGTTTCAGAAAGGAAGGCCTATGCCCGCCAGCTTCAAATCCCGACGCGACAATGGCATCGACTCCCGCTTGTTCCAGTGCCAGACCCTCGTCCAGTGTGGTGGCTGCGCCAACAGTTTTAATACCAAGTCTGCGTGCTTCGTCGAGTATTTCCTTGGGTGGTATGCCAAATATGAAGCTGAAAACCGCAGGCCGGGCCTCAAACACAGCTTCCACTTGTTTCAGAAATTTAGAAGGAATGTTCGGGTCTAAATCAGGAAGCGGGATACTTAGCGAATCAAAATATGGTTTGAAAAGCTGTTTCAATTTGTCGAGCTTTTCGGCAGAATAATCTTTGAGGCTGTCGTCCACATCCGAAACCCACAGATTGATGTTGTAAGGTTGGTTTGTCTTCGACTTGATTTCCTTGTCCACAGCCAGAATCTGCTCCGGCGTAAGCGTATAGGCTCCGAAGCTCCCCAAACCGCCAGCATTAGAAACAGCAGCCAGAAGCTCAGCATTAGAGAAACCGCCGCCCATCGGGCCTTGCAGGATCGGATATCTGATCCCCAGGAGTGCTGTTATTTTAGTTTGATTTTCCATGTTTTCAGACCTTCCCATTTTCAGTTGCTTACTATACCAAATGATGCCCGGCCACGTGGCCGCCATCGAGATTGATGATTTCCCCCGTTACAAAATTGCTTTCCGCCAGGTAAAGGGCCAACTCAGCCACATCGTTTGTTTCACCGATGCGATTCACCAAATGAAGTCCTGCAAGGCTATCCGCATCGCTGATGCCGTTTTTTGCTTGTAACGGACTTCTGATAATCCCCGGTGCTATGCCATTTACACGAATATTATGTTTGCCAAATTCCGTGGCAAGCTGCCTGGTCAATGCATGGATCCCTGCTTTGCTTACAACGGGCGCAGTGGCAGGAAATCCGCCGATGGCATGATCCACCAGCACAGTTCCAATGTTAATAATAGAGCCTTCACCCTGCTTTAACATTTGCGCAATCGCGGCCTGACTCGTAAAGAAAGTGCCTTTCAGGTTAATGTCCAGAAAACGGTCCAGATATTTTGCATCCACCTCCATGAAGGGCTTCGCCTCGAAAATTCCGGCATTATTAATCAGCACATCCACTGCCCCAAATCGGCTCAGTGCAGTTTCAACGAGCAGTTGAGCCGTTTCTGGCTTACTAATGTCTCCTGTAACCTTGGCCAGCCGGTCGTGATTGCCGAGTTCGTGATACGTTGCGTCCAGATTTACTTCGTTTGCGGCGTTGATCACAACAAAATGCCCACGTTCCAAAAACAATGTAGCAATGGCTTTGCCTATGCCGGTAGATGCACCGGTTACGATAATGGTTTGCTTTTTCATGATTTATAAAATTTAGTTGTTTTTACTTTTTGTAGCTGTAATTCCTTTTTCACGGAGGACTGAAACCTGTTCGCCGGCATGGCCCCAGTCGTCCAGGTCAATCTCCTGGATCACCACGAAAGTGAGGTTAGGATCTTTGTCCAAAACATCGGAAAGCAGATTTGTAACCCCGGAGATCAGGGCTTGTTTTTGTTCGCGGGTGACGCCTTCGCGGGTCAGCTCAATTTTTACGTATGGCATGGTTTTGCTTGTTTGTGTTATCAATCATTAATCTTTTGATGACACAAAGTAAGCCTGCCCGGATGAGCACATTACGTGACCTAGATCACATAATGCAAGCGCTATCTG
The DNA here is from genome assembly GCF_022869785.1 of Dyadobacter chenwenxiniae. Taxonomy (NCBI): domain Bacteria; kingdom Pseudomonadati; phylum Bacteroidota; class Cytophagia; order Cytophagales; family Spirosomataceae; genus Dyadobacter; species Dyadobacter chenwenxiniae. Next base: position 1,495,558 of record NZ_CP094997.1, read on the forward strand.
TGGTTGTTGTAAAGACGGCTGAGCGTCTCGCGTGAAACGCCGAGATAGGAGGCAATAAGGTGTTTGGGGACGAGGTTGTAAAGCTGCGGATACAAGGCCAGCAGTTCTTCATAGCGGGCTTTGGTATCATTATTCATAAAAGAAAGCAGCCGCTTTTGTGATGCTACATAACCTCTGTTTGTGCGCCAGCGGAAGAAGTGCTCTATCTGATGTATTTCCTTGCAAAGCCTTTCACGGTCACTGTCCGCCAGGCAAAGGACTTCGGCATCCGTAATGCAATCGACTGTGATGGTGGCATTTGTACGATTGTACATGGCGGCGTAGTCGGAAGTCCACCACGTGGGCATTGCAAACTGGAGAATGTAGGTTTTGATATCGTCATTTACAAAAAAGGCTTTCAGGCAACCGGAAATCACAAAATATTCATGCTCAACCGGTTTTCCGACCTGGATTACTGTTCCTCCTTTTTTATAGGATTGAGGTTTGAAATGCGAAAAAAAATAGTCGAACTGCTGGTCGGTTAAACTTGCTGCCTGGGCGATATGCTGCCTCAAAATTTCCTTCGCTTCCATGGATTATGTTTTGCAAACGCCGAATTTAGAAACGGGCTTCCTGAATTACAATGATCGTATCAGAAAGATCGGCATTAACCGGAACGCCACAGGAAAGAGCAGGTTCGCCGTCAATTTCCACAAGGCAGGTCCCGCAGCCGCCCATTCCGCTGCAAAGACCGAAACCGGAAATGGGCAAATGATCTGAAATCAGTGTCATTAACGATATATACTGACCCTTGTCCACGCGCACCGCATATTCCTTTCCATCCAAAACGAGAATAAAATCAATCGTGTCGCTCATAAATTGCGCTTGTTGCAGATCTGGCTTAAATTTAAATTCAAAAATATTTTATATAATTAAATTGCGTTTTTAAAGCATGCATTCTTTTTTACTCATCATCGGACTGGCTATAATCTGCACTTCCTGCGGCAGAGAGCGCGAGCCTTTGAAAAACAAGAAGAAAAACAATGCAGAAACGATCCAGGCATTGGGTGCGCTGCCCAAATACGTTACAGATCCGCCCGGAAACAAATCAACTCCGGAAAAAGTACGGCTTGGAAGACTGCTGTTCTTTGACCCGATCCTGTCCGGAAATAAGGATGTATCCTGCGCAACTTGTCATCAGCCCGAATTCAATTATGCCGAGTTTTTGGAAACGTCCATCGGCGTCAATGGTCGGGGAACGGGCAGCAAGCGGCAATTTCTGGATCAGAATGACATTCCATTTGTAAAAAGAAATTCGCAAAGCATTCTTAATACTGCCTTCAACGGCATCAAAAACGGTGAAAGTTATCACGCGGAATCTGCGCCGATGTTCTGGGACCTGCGGGCCAAAGGCCTGGAAGAGCAAGCGCTGGTCCCGGTGCGGACACTGGAAGAAATGCGCGGCCATTCTTATCCGGAAGACAAGGTGATCGATGAGATTGTGGCGCGGGTCAGGAAAATTCCGGCTTATGAAAGTTTGTTCCGGGAGGCATTTGCGGGCGACAAAAATCCGGTCAATGTCACCAATATGTCCAAAGCCATTGCTTCCTACGAGCGCACACTCATTGCCAACAATTCACGGTTCGACCAGTATATGCGCGGGGACAGCAGTGCGCTGACGACAGGGGAGAAGGAGGGGTTAAACCTTTTCCTGAAGACGGGTTGTGCCAAATGTCATTCCGGCCCTATGTTGTCTGACTATAGGCTTCATACATTGGGTGTGCCGGACTCCCAAAACCGCAAAGAGACCGACCCGGGCGCTAATAATGATTATGCCTTTCGCACGCCCTCGCTGCGTAACCTGCGTTATACAGGCCCTTATATGCATAGCGGGAAGTTTGCCACGCTCGAACAAGTGTTGCAGTTTTATGAAGACATTGCAGGAGGCAAAATTCCAAATCCCAATGTTAAACCGGCTCAGATTGACACATTAGCCACCAGTATGGACGTCAATTTTAAGGACATTTCCAGGATCGTAGAGTTTTTGAATGCATTAAATGACGATGATTTTGATAAATCGGTTCCGGAAAGTGTGCCCAGCGGATTACCGGTTATCGAGCTATGAGGTAGATCTGGCTTGCCACTTTCTTTTCCCTCTTGTCAAACTAAAATCAGATCCCATGAAACAAATGGACAGAAAGACATTTTTGAGAGAATTATCGCTGCTCGCAGGCGCGTCGATCGTTTACGGCCACGCGGGCGCGGCGGGTCCGTCCGCGAACAAGGCGAATTTCAAGCTCGGATTTGTAACTTATCTGTGGGGAAAGGACTGGGACCTGCCCACGTTGATCAAAAACTGCTCGGATACAAAAATAAACGGTGTTGAACTACGCGTGGAGCACGCGCATAAGGTTATGCCGGAACTGACTAAGGCCGAGCGTATAGAAGTAAAAAAGAGATTTGCCGATAGTCCCGTGGAGCTGATAGGCCTCGGTACAAACCAGCAATACGATTATCCCGATCAGGCGAAGTTAAAAGCATCCATCGAGCGCACCAAAGAGTTTATCCGGTTAAGCGCCGACGTAGGCGGTTCGGGTGTCAAAGTGAAACCCAATGCCCTTCATGCGGACGTTCCCGTTGAAAAAACATTGACGCAAATCGGAGCAGCATTGGGTGAACTGGCTTCCTATGCAAAAGATTTCGGCCAGCAGATCAGGCTGGAAGTGCATGGAGAGAAGACGCAGGAACTGCCTAACATTAAGCAGATTATGGAAGTTGCCAACCATCCGAACGCCAGGATCTGCTGGAACTGTAACAAGGAAGACCTGATAGGAGAAGGATTCCAGCATAATTTTGATCTGGTCAAAAAATGGTTCGGCGACACAATCCACGTACGCGAACTGGACCGCACCGATTATCCCTACAAAGCTTTGCTGAGCAATCTGGGTAAAATGAATTACGAAGGTTGGGTCCTTCTGGAATGCCATACCAATCCGGAGGACAAGATCAAGTCGATGATGGAGCAGCGGGCTGTTTTTGATCGGATGATTAAGGAGGTCTGAGGTTGCCTAGCGCTTCTGCCCCTGGGCCATTGGTCAGGGGGCCATGTCTATTCGTCGCCCGCCCGCATCCTTGAACCACGTTCCCTTTACTTCCCCAACTCCGTTAAACCGATATTGCAATCCAACAATGCCAGTCGCAGCATTGGGAAATGTGAATTCCAGGGCTTTTTTATTATTGACAAAAACCTGCATTTTCTTATCCCTGCAAACGACCCGTAATGTGGTCCATTCGCTCAGATTTGCTCCGAAGCCCGACAGGTCGGCGAACTTAGCATCGAACATTTTGCCGGCTGCGTACATTTTTAGCTCTCCTATACAAGCCGGGTTGCCGAGTGGAAGGAAAATGATGTCGTCTTTGCATTGGATGAGCACTTCCACGGGCTGGCAAGTGTTTCCGCCTTCCTTGTAATCGTTTCGCAATGTTGTTTCAAACTCAAAATTGTCGTTTCTCAAGTCGCCCATATCACGCTGGTTGAAAAGACGAATTCGCGGCGCGACCGGTTTTAGATTAAAGTTGTTGGCTTTGAGTAAATCTTCGCTAATCGCAATGCGGTCGGGCTTGGTAATGTCCTTTTTTGCGAAATAAAAGGGTTTTTCATCCATTTCTACCAGACCCAGCCAGCCATCGGAGGTGATCTGGACAACGTGCCTTTTCACAACTTCGCCGTCTACGATGAGCCGCGTATTAAAGTAGCCCGGGTAATAATAAATAGCCGAATGCTTTGACTGGTGCTTGGGAACCAATGTTTTACGGGAAATGTCCCAGGTTTGTACAATGTAAACCGAATCGGTTTTCGCCTGGGATGCATTATAAGTGAAAACAACCGAGTTCGGCACACCCTCCGAATACACTTTATCGGCTTTAAATGAAAAGTGCGCCGGGTCAACCCGCCCGGAGCCAAGGACATTTTGAAATACAAAATAACTCGCAACGGCTATCAAAAACACTAATCCGAACGTCCAGGGAAGCGGCAGTCGGCGTTTGTGTTTGGGTTTTGTTATTTCAATGTGCTGTATTTCAGGGGGTAAGTTCTCCGCTGGTGCATGATTGCTAATGTCTGGTTTGTCATTGTTCTGGATAAAATTCCGCCAGTCGTCGAATCCTGCAAACTGGGCCAGCGTGTTGAGTGTAGCCGTGTTGGGCGCATGATCATATTTGATTCGTCCCCAAACCCTTTTTAATGTAGTCGTGCTGAGCCGGACCTTCGTTTTTTCAAAGATCGCCTCACTCAATTTTTCAAAATCGTAGTTAGACCAATCCTTGCTGTCACCCCAGGCCAGCATTCCTTCTATCTCTTTCAGACAGGCTTTGATAAGATCCGTTTCAGACGTATTTGACATGGCTCATTGAATTACATCAACACAAGGCGCTTATCAGGCAAATCTATTGAACCCGGCCAGTTGTTTTACAATATTATGATATCTTATGGCGTAAACGGCCCTCATGATTGTCTCCTTTACACAGTACGATTGTACTTGGCAGTTCTTAGTTTTGATGCATATCAAGACCATGAAAAATCATTGCGTGCTCTGCCTGATGTTGTTATGCCTGCGTCTCTTGTTGCGCCTTCTCAGAGTGATCCGGTCATTGAGGCCGGTGCTGCTCCTGCTGCGGTCCAAATCCATGGCGGAAAAGTAATGGCCGGTTCATCACAAAGAGCTGCGCTGACGTATAGACACGAGCATAGAATGACGATTGGGTTTATGTATAGTCCTTCGGCAAACCATCGTACTCGCAGTAATCAGCAATGATTTAGTTAAGGAATAGATTTTAACTATTAAAATATAGAATTAATCGATTGTGATTATCCTTTTCAAAGTCATAACTTGCTAATCTGCAAAGAATCGATCGCAGACATTGTTTGTAAAATCATGAACTTTTGAAAATGGAAAAAGACTCAAATGACATCGGCAAATGCCCTTATCTCAATGGCACCATGAGCCATAATGTGGGCGGTGGCGGCACCAGGAACCGCGATTGGTGGCCCAACCAGTTAAAGCTTAGCATTCTGCGCCAGCATTCGTCTAAGACGAACCCGCTGGAACCGGACTTTAATTATGCCGAAGCATTTAAAAGTCTGGATTTGCAAGCCGTAAAAGCTGATCTGCATGCGCTCATGACCGATTCACAGGATTGGTGGCCAGCTGATTTTGGACATTATGGCCCACTTTTCATTCGTATGGCGTGGCATAGCGCAGGAACTTACCGGGTATTTGACGGTCGCGGAGGCGGTGGCTCAGGGCAGCAGCGTTTTGCGCCGCTGAATAGCTGGCCGGACAATGTGAGTCTTGATAAGGCCCGGCGCTTGCTTTGGCCAATCAAACAAAAATACGGACAAAAACTTTCCTGGGCTGATTTGATGATCCTTACGGGAAATGTGGCGCTGGAATCGATGGGCTTTAAGACATTTGGTTTTGCCGGCGGACGTGCAGATGTTTGGGAGCCGGACGAAGACGTTTACTGGGGAGCGGAAACGACCTGGCTTGGCAATGACCGGCGTTATGCAAAAGGTGTAGCGGGTGTTACAGGCCCTGGTGTAGTTTCATCGGATGAAGATCCGGGAGAGGGCATTCATTCGCGCACGCTCGAAAAACCTCTTGGCGCGGCTCATATGGGGCTTATTTATGTAAACCCGGAAGGTCCGGACGGAAACCCTGACCCGGTTGCCGCTGCAAAAGATATACGCGATACATTCGGCCGCATGGCCATGAACGATGAAGAAACCGTTGCCCTGATCGCTGGCGGACATAGTTTTGGTAAAACGCACGGTGCCGCGCCTTCGGACCATGTTGGTAATGAGCCAGAGGGCGCAGACGTTGAATCGCAGGGTTTGGGATGGAGCAACAGTTTTGGTTCGGGACGTGGTCCGGATACGATCACGAGCGGATTGGAAGTGATCTGGACTACAACGCCCACACAATGGAGCAACAATTTCTTCGAGAACCTTTTTGGTTTTGAGTGGGAACTGACCAAAAGCCCTGGCGGAGCGCATCAGTGGGTTGCCAGAAATGCGGACAATATTATCCCGGATGCATACGACAGCACAAAAAAGCATGCCCCGACGATGTTAACGACGGATCTGGCATTAAGGCTTGATCCTGCGTATGAAAAAATATCAAGGCATTTCCTGGAAAACCCGGATGCTTTTGCCGACGCATTTGCCCGCGCTTGGTTTAAACTGACACACCGTGACATGGGTCCCCGTTCGCGTTACCTGGGCCCGGAAGTGCCTGAGGAAGTGCTGATCTGGCAAGATCCTGTCCCGGCTGTCGATCATGCGTTGATTGACGAAGGTGATATTTCTGCATTGAAATCAAACATTCTGGCGTCTGGTTTGAGTGTTTCGGAACTTGTCTCGGCCGCATGGGCTTCGGCTTCGACATTCCGTGGTTCGGATAAGCGCGGCGGCGCAAATGGTGCACGCGTTCGTCTGGCTCCTCAGAGAGACTGGAAAGTAAACAATCCTGCGCAGCTGCAAAAAGTGCTAAGCACGCTGGAAAGCATTCAAAGTGAGTTTAACAGCACACAATCGTTTGGCAAGAAAGTTTCATTGGCCGACCTGATCGTCCTCGCCGGTTGCGCTGCCATCGAGAAGGCAGCAAGCGATGCCGGACATTCGGTCAGCGTTCCGTTTACACCCGGGCGTACAGACGCTTCCGCGGCGCAGACTGACATTGAATCAGTAAGTTACCTTGAACCTGCTGCTGACGGCTTCCGGAATTACCGGGGCAACACTTACGCTGTTTCTACTGAGGAATTATTGATCGATAAAGCACAATTGCTGACGCTGACTGCACCGGAACTAACCGTTTTGGTAGGCGGAATGCGTGCATTGAGCACAAACTTCGATGGATCCAAAAATGGTGTTTTCACGACACGTCCCGGTCAGCTTAGCAATGATTTCTTTGTTAACTTGCTGGATATGAATACGTCCTGGAAAGCTATGGGTGAAGATAAAGAGCTTTACCTGGGCAGCGACCGTACATCAGGGCAGCCTAAATGGACTGCCACACGCGCTGATCTCGTTTTTGGCTCAAACTCAGAATTGCGCGTCATTGCGGAGGTTTACGCGAGTGCGGACGCGCAAGGCAAATTCGTGAAAGATTTTGTCGCAGCATGGACGAAAGTCATGAATCTTGACAGATTTGATCTGGCTTGATCAGGTAATATTATAGTTTGATAAAAGGGGCGTCTCACATCAGGGGCGCCCCTTTGTTCTACACGGGCAACTCTACAAAAAACGTCGTCCCGGCGTCATTGACCGATTCAAACCAGATCCTTCCGCCGTGGGATTCCACAATCTGTTTGCAGATGGAAAGGCCTATTCCATAGGACTGCTCCCCAGCGGTTCCCGATCTTTTCGCATTGTTTAAAGGAAGAAAGATCTGATCTTTTAAATTCTCAGGAATTCCAATCCCATTGTCTTCGATGGACAGCAAAACCGTGTCGTTTTGTCGTTGCAGGTTGATCCGGACCGAGCCGCCGGGCTGTGAAAATTTGATAGCATTGCTTAATAAATTACAGAAAACCCGCCATATTTTTTCCCTGTCAACGGGCACTGTAACAGACTCGTAGCGATATTGAAGCTTCTGCTGCTTCTCACTTGCTTTGTGGCTGAGCATATCAATGCATGATTGCACAATCTCTTGCAACGAGACGTCATTTTTAACAATGCGCTCGCGGTCCGACGTTGATTCCAGTATCTGACTGATCAGCGTATTCGCCTTCCCGGCGGAGAGCTGAATGCCGGATATAAGCTCGCCTTGTTCTTCCGAAGGGGTTTCATCCCAAAAAAGCATGTGGGACGCCGAAATGATGGCGGCAAGCGGATTGCGCAGATCGTGCGCGACGATCTTTAAAACGTGCTCATTCTCTATTTCTGCCTGTTCCAAAGCATTCACTGTATCCTGTAACACAATGTTACTCTGCGTAATCACCTTATTCAGCGCCGTAACAGCCTTTAAATTGATCATACTTTTTCGTGCGTTTCGCCAGATCAGATAGGCAATGATGCTCAGGGCGATCAGCAACAAAATGGCAGATTTTAACAACAAGCTTTCCCGGGCATCTTTTTCGGCGACCAGTTCCCGCTCGCGTTCGAGCTGAATCTGCTGCAACAGCTGGCCTACGTCGCTTTTGTTCGCTGCATTTTTCCTCAATTTTTCTATGCGGTCAGCTTCCAGGCTGGAAATCAGTAACTTGCCAGCCTCCTCAAACTTGCCCTGCCCGAACAAGATGTTCGCCTGCATTTTCTGGTAGGAAGCAACATGCGCAGTATTTTTTGATGCAGCAGCCATTTTTTTTAATATCAAGAGCTGTTCCCATGCTTTGGTAAATTGCCTGGTATCAATGTATATATTGGCCAAAATCTGCCGCGATTCCTGCTCCACTTCGTAAGACCATTCAATATCCGGGTCGTGCTGAAGGCAACGTGCGATCAGTTTCTCTGCCATCTTTGTATCACCTTTTAATGCATAGGCTTCCGCCTGATTTCGTAAAATGACAATCCGGGCAAATTTGATAAAGTTCTTTTCGCGTGGAAAGTCGGCGGCATGTTTATCAATAAATTCCTTCGCTTCCCGAAAGTAACGTAGCGCAATGTCAGGCTCATTGCGTAATAGATGAGCGATGCCGATGTTTCTCAAGCTGCCTTGCATCTCAATAAATTCAAGTTGGAAGTTGCCCGATTGAGTACAATGCGACAGTTCTTTAAGCTCATGTTTCCAGTATTCGATCGCCTGATGATAATTTTCTTCCTGAAACGAAATGTTGGCAATCCTGCTGCTGTATCGCGCGCATTCACAAATTTCGCCCATGCCGGTCAGGAAGGATTTGCCATGATAATAATTACGGTAGGCCTGGTAATATTGTTTTTGTTTAAAAAAGTCATCACCCTTCAGGAGCAGCGCTTTTGAATATTCGATAGGATATTTTTTCCGGATCTGAACGGTAGGAAATAATTGCAACAGGCTATCCGTGTACATCAGCGCCTGCCCACTCAATGTCGAATCCCGGTGAGCGAGGACTTTCATGAACTTGTAATAGCGCATTTTATCACCCAGGCCAACCTCTTCAAGTGTAGCCATAAGCGAATCGAATGTTTGAACAGACCTTTTAATGCCCATTTTTCTCGATTCCCGGTCCAACTTGTCAATCCACGTATCCATCTGCTTTTCGTGATCCGCATTAGTGGATTTTTCGCATGCCGGGATAACCATCAGCAGCATAAACCACAGTAGCATCGGGTTGTGTGTATGTGTTGACTTGTAGAAGTAATTCTTCATTAGTAGAATATGTTTGAAGCGATTGGATGCTACCAACAAAGCAAGCTTTAAAAAAATTTACTGAAAAATTTGCGTAGTTAAATGACTACACGTATATTCGTAGCCAAATAACTACGCAATGAATTTAAGACGAGACGTATTTCAGGCCATAGCGGACCCGACGAGGAGGGCGATACTTTTGCTGGTTGCCACACAGACCATGACAGCGGGCGCAATAGCCGCGAACTTTGACACGGCACGCCCGACTGTTTCAAAACATTTGTCGATACTCACCGAATGTGAGTTGCTGGAACAACACCAGCACGGCAGGGAGGTTTACTATCAGATCAATGCGAAGAAAATGAAAGAGGTGGCCGATTTTATAGAACCCTTCCGCAATATGTGGGACGACAGGTTCAACAAGCTCGAAGCGATCATGAAAAACTACAAACCCGAAAAATAATGGAGCGCAAAACCAAAGTGCATGCCGAAGAAGGCAAACAGGAAATCGTCATTACGAGAGAGTTTGATCTGCCACTCGATTTACTTTTTAAGGCCTATATGGAGCCTGAGATCGTAGCCCAATGGATGGGGACAAATGTGCTGAAACTCGAAAACAGGAAACACGGAGCCTATGAGTTCGAAACGTCAGACCCGCAGGGAAATGTGGTGGTTCGGATCAATGGCGTATATCCGGAATTTATACCCGGGCAGCGGATCACGCGGACGTTTGAAATGGAAAGCATTTTCGCTTCGCCAGTCACCTTCGCGGTACAGCTGGAATTCCTTGAATTTGAAGAGCTTACCATGAATACCAGTAAACTCACTATGCAGATTGTTTATAAAACGGTGGAACTCAGGGATCAAATGTTGAAAATGCCTTTTGCCCAGGGCATTAACATGGCGCATAACAGATTGCAGGAAATTGTAAACAATTTAAAATAACCGGATGATGACAAAGCGAAACAAAATCATTTACTGGGTTGCAACCCTCTGGCTTTCATTGGGAATGGTGTCCAGCGGCGCAGTGCAGCTGATCAAACTGAAGGAAGAAGTGGATATGATGACGCATTTGGGCTATCCGCTCTATTTCCTGACCATTATCGGCGTCTGGAAAATGCTGGGGGTGATTGCTATACTGGTCCCCAAATTTCCCCTGGTTAAGGAATGGGCATATGCCGGTTTTTTCATTGCCATGTCAGGAGCCGTTTTTTCGCACATTGCTGCCGGCGACGGCGCGAAAGAATTTTTCGGGCCCGTATTATTGATCGTCCTGACAATCGTGTCGTGGTATTTCAGGCCGGAGTCGCGCAGATTGCGCAGTGAAGCGTAAAACGCTGCCGCGCGAAAATTAGAATATAGCCATTTCCTACTTTAACATTCGTGTAAATCCGTGTATTCGTGGCTTCTTGTGACGATACACCCATCCAATCCAATATGAAAAACAACAACAAACAGCTGTCACAGGACCAGACAAATGAGCTTCTGAACACATTGAAGGCCCGTTTTGAAAAAAACCAGGATCGTCACAAGGGTCTGGAGTGGAGTAAGATACAGGCCAGACTGGAAGCAGATCCGGAAAAGCTATGGGTGCTGGACGAAATGGAAGTAACGGGCGGCGAACCGGATGTGGTGGCTTATGATAAAGAATCAGATGCGTATATCTTTTTTGATTGCTCCCCGGAAACGCCGAAGGACCGCAGAAGCCTTTGTTATGATCGGGCAGCCTGGGAATCCCGGAAGGCCAACAGACCCGAGGGAACGGCGATGGACAAGGCGGCCGAAATGGGCATTGAACTTTTGACGGAAGAGGAATATCAGGAATTGCAGACACTTGGGAAATTTGATTTGAAAACGTCCAGCTGGCTGAAAACGAGTGCGGATGTAAGAAAGCTGGGTGGCGCAATATTCGGTGACCGCCGTTTCGACAGGGTTTTTATTTATCACAACGGAGCGGATTCTTACTATGCCGCCAGAGGCTTCCGCGGCTCACTCAGGGTTTAATTTACAAAAAACACAACATGATGACGCTCAAAGAGACACTAGATCAGCTCGAATCACTCGGGACGGAAAAGATGCGGGAGTTCAATACGAAACGTGGTGCGGGCGAGCATCAGTTCGGTATAAAACTGGGAGATATCCGGACTGTGGCAAACAAAATCAAAGCCGATCATGAGCTGGCCTTAGCGCTATGGGATACGGGAAATATCGAGGCCCGGCTTCTGGCTACATTGATTATCAATTCCAAAAAACTATCAGCAGAAGAGCTCGACAAGATGGTTAGATCCGAGAGATACACGCAAGTCGCGGATTGGCTTTATTCCAACGTCATCAAAGATCACCCGCTGGCTGAATCGCTGCGGACCGGGTGGGTGAACTCCGATGATACAATGGCAGCCAGGGCAGGATGGAGCCTCACAAGCGGCTGCGTGGCACGTAACCCGGACGCACTCGACCTGCCCGCAACCCTCGACCGCATCGAAGCGGAAATGCCAGGCGCGGCCCCGGAAGTGCAATGGACCATGAATTCAACGCTCGCGAATATTGGAATAAAATTTCCCGAACACCGCGAACGTGCAATCGCAATAGGCGAGCGGCTCGGCGTTTTTAAAGATTATCCCGTTTCCAAAGGCTGTACTTCACCATTCGCCCCCATCTGGATCAGGGAAATTGTCCGAAGACAAGGTTGACGTGTTCGGAAAGTCTGATTTCAGCGCATTATTTTGCAAACTTTCTTGATCCTGCAACGCAAAGTATGACGCCTGCGGTGATAGCTAGCATGCCCGCGTTCACGGGTTCGTGAAGCAATGTCGCTGCCAATGCCAGTCCAAAGAACGGCTGCAGCAATTGGAGCTGTCCTACCGCAGCAATGCCCCCCTGCGCAAGCCCGCGATACCAGAATACAAAGCCGATCAGCATGCTGAACAGCGAAACATATGCAAGCCCGATCCACGCGGGTGTGCCGATTGTGGAAAGTGACGCCGGCATCAGAAAGATTAGCGCAGGCGTCATAAATGGCAGCGAAATCACCAAGGCCCAACAAATCACCTGCCATCCACCCAGCGTTTTGGAAAGCTTTGCACCTTCAGCATAGCCAAGTCCACACAGAATAATGGCTAATAACATCAGCAGATCGCCAACGGGCGCTGCGGAGATCCCTTGTGCAAAGGCGTAGCCTGTAACCAGCAGGCTTCCCAGGACCGAAAATAGCCAAAAAGCCGGACGCGGGCGCTCGCTGCCGCGAATGACGCCGAATATTGCCGTTGCAAGCGGCAGCATACCCACAAAAACAATTGAATGTGCCGAAGAAACATACTGCAGCGCCAGCGCAGACAAGAGCGGGTAGCCGACTACGACGCCGAGCGAAACGATAGCCAGCGGAATAATTTGTGATTTGGAAGGTCGCTTTTCGCGGAAGACCAGCAGCATGGAAAGGCCCAGCAGGCCGGCAATCATTGCGCGCGCCACGGTTAGAAACACAGGATCGAAATCCAGAATGGCCACTTTTGTTGCCGGGAGCGAGCCGCTAAATATCAGTACGCCCAGGAAACCGTTGATCCAGCCGCTGGAAATGCTTTCTTTTGAATTGTAGAGAATTAGTTTGTTCATGCTGTCTTTATGCCGGTCGCTTTCTATTTTAAGCAAAATTACAACCGCTATATTTGTGGATACAGTAACAATTTTGTGTATTTTAATGGGCACAGTTACATTTGCACATGAACAGAGATTTTCTTTATAACGAAATAGCCAATGCAATTGCCGGCCAGATCACGACCGGCGTTCTGAAAAAGGGGGACAAATTGCCTTCCGTAAGGACGCTGTGCAGGGAACACAACATTAGCATGAACACTGCGAAGCGCGTTTTCCTGGAACTGGAAGCAAAATCTCTGGTTGATTCAAAACCACAGTCCGGCTACTTCGTAAGCTGGGGACCACATACGAAGCTGCGTCTCCCTGAGGTGAGCCAGCCATCATTGGTTGCCAGTCACCAGGAGCCGGACGAGCTCATCAATAAGGTGTATGCCAACATGGGAAGCGCAGATTTCACTCTTTTTTCCATTGGCGTTCCTTCCACCGACTTGCTTCCACTGGCAAAATTAAGAAAGGAGATAATTACGGCGACGCGTGAGCTGAAAGGCGGCGGAATGGCTTATGAGTCATTGCAGGGTAATTTGAAACTGCGAAGAATGATTGCCATCCGATCTCTGGGCTGGGGAGGAAATTTGCATGAAAATGATCTGATAACCACTAGTGGCGCTATGAATGCGCTGGCTTTTTGTCTGATGGCACTGGGCAAGCAGGGTGACACCGTAGCCATGGAAAGCCCGTGCTTTCCCGGCACGCTGCAACTGGCTATCAGTCTGGGATTTAAGGTGCTGGAACTGCCCACACACCCTGTGACAGGTTTGGAAATTGAAGCACTGAAGGAAGCAATTCCAAAAATCGATCTTTGTCTTTTGGTGCCGAATTTCAATACGCCACTGGGAAGCTGTATGCCGGAGGCAAACAAGAAAGAAATAGTTGCGCTACTCTCCAAACACCAGATCCCGCTCATTGAGGATGACATTTACGGCGATCTTTACTTCGGTACGCAACGCCCCAAATGCTGCAAATCATTCGATAAGGAGGGAAATGTGCTTTGGTGCGGTTCCGTGTCGAAAACCCTGGCTCCCGGTTATCGGGTAGGGTGGGTGGCGCCGGGAAAATACAAGGAAAAACTGTTGAAACTAAAATTGGTACATTCCATTTCCTCTCCAGCGATTGCCCAGGAAGCCGTCGCCAATTTCCTGAACTCGGGTAAATACGAGAGCCATCTCAGGCAACTTCGGCGCACATTGCATGATAATACCCAAAAGTACATCCACGCCATAGCACGGCATTTTCCAGAGGAAACAAAGACGAGCCGACCACAAGGCGGGCTCTCGATTTGGGTGGAATTGGATAAACGAACCGACACCGCTAAACTTTATGACCTGGCTATCAAACAGCAGATCAGCATTGCTCCCGGACGCATGTTCACCCTTCAGAACCAATTCGAAAATTGTATGAGACTCTGCGTTGGCCTGCCGTGGTCCGGGGAAATCGAAGCCCGGCTTAAACAGTTGGGGGATTTGGCGAAGATGATTTAGAAAATAAAATTGTTTCCGGGTGGGCGGTCAATTTAATCCGGGGGATTATCAATTGTAATTTAATCGGCTGCCAGCTTCTTGCCTTGTGCTTCCAAAATGAGCTGCAAATCGGCATTTTCTTCGGATACATGGACATAAGTGCCCTTCCCGATCTTACTTAACTTTTTGAGCTTTTGGCCTATGTGTGGATTTCTGCCAAATGTGAAAATGCTCAGGTAAAGGTCCTGACGTGCATTCTGACCAATCATTTGCATCACTTCATCACTGACCGGAAATTCTCCGTCTGTGGCCAGAATGATCCGGTTGTTCCCGCCGCGGATGTATTGTTTGTTAGCCGTTTTATAGGCAAGACGGATGCCCTCATTGCCATCCGTATCCCCATCCGATTGCAGCAAATCGATCATGCGGGCGATCTCGGCAGACTTGGATCCTGATGTCGGTTTCAAAACAACGCGTGCTTTGCCGGAGTATAAAACAATTGATATTTGATCTTCTGGCCGCAATAGTGTCAACATTGATTTGATGGAACGTTTCAGGAGCGGCATTTTGTAAGGGGAGTTCATGGAGGACGACACATCCAGCAAAAGCACCATATTATTAGCCGCAAATCCGTCCAATGAACGGGTAACCTGCTGATTTGCCGCGTTTCTATCTACAAAAACCGTGTCAACACGGATACGTTCCACATAAACCGTGTCGGTTTTTGACTGCAAAACCTGCGTGGCAAGGGGAACTGCCGGATTTTCGGTCAGGGCAGCGGCAGTTTTAGATTTTTCTAAGGCGGTTATTTCCGGATCAGGTTCCTTAACGGCGTCTTTCCGGACGGGTTCCGGCTGCGGTGATTTGGCAGGATTTGCGGTTTTTGATTCACCGGATTTTGCGAAAACAAACAGGTCAGGCTGGTTAACGACTTTGAGCAAACTTCCTTTTGCCAATTCTACAAACTTGTTGTATTGATAAACGAGCTCATTGTTATAGAAATAGTAAAAAGACTCAAATGGATGGCGCGGGGAACCTGGCGAAAGGTTTTTCACCTTCTTCGTCAGGTCAGCAAACCTGGCCGAATTTCCCGCCAGATCTTCATAAGGAGAGTAAGGGCAAAGGCCGTTGCTGCGGCCGTATCGTTGTAATCCTTTCAAATTCTGATACTCGTCGGCAATCAATTCCTGTGCATCGCCTTCGATTTTTGCGATCGCCGGAATTTCAGGGCTTTCGCGTCTCAATAATGCTTTCACGCCAAAAAGTACATCCCGGTTGTCGTCCATTGCGCTCTGTAATGCCTTGCCGGCAATGATCCAGGAGCTTTTCGAGTCCGTTGGCGGAAAAGTTTCGTAAATGCGGCGAACGTCATTGTAAAGCTGTTCTTTCTTTTTGTCAAATGTGTCAAAAAGTGTCAGATAACGATCCAGAATGGCGTCCGACCGTTGCAATTGGTCTTTGAGATAGCGCTTGTCATTGGTATAAGCAATGAGCTCGATGCTCAGGTTATCCATTTCTTTCAGCACATTCATCAGCACTTCGGTTTGCCTGTTAACGGATGCCCGATATGGCTCCGGAACGGCTGCGCTGGCAGTCATAAGGAGTGCATATGCCGATGACGGAATTTTAAATTTTTCATGTGAATATTCCAGGCTAGCGCGCGAACTGCTTCGGACCGGATCTCGGTAATATTCAGCGGAAGACTGATAATTGCGGAGTGTCGATTGCAACGAATGCATTTGCCGCAGTGATTCATTTACAAATTCAATGTAATCGTTCAATGTCCGAAGCAACGCAGGAGAAGCGGGGGCGCTCGCCCTTTTTGTGTCAAAAGACAATAGCGGTTTGTCTTCAAACGGAACCGTTCCCGCCGCGTTTTTATCTGCCTTCAAAGTCTTCTCTTTCGCAAACACCGGACTAAATGCCGGATAATAAAGCAACCTGCGTTTGGTTTGACTGTAATTGACAAAAGAGTTCTGAAATGCCAGCAGATCCTGATTAAACTGGTTCATTAGCAGCACATAATATTCATTTCCATGCACAGCCGACTGTTTTGCTTCGAATGTGTAATCGTCTATGGCCCTGCCTTTTAATGATTGCATCGAGCTTAGAGCCGATTTGAAAGAACTTAACATATCGTCAGCCGGATATTCGAGTCTGGCCTTGGTGTTATCAATGGTTGCGAGAAATTTTTCGTCGGCCAGCATGCTTCGCCGAACGGTTTCAACCGGCCAGTCAGCCCGGGTTTCTTCATTTAAATAATAAGGCAATGAATCGAGTAACGCGCGCTGGCTGACGATCACGTGCTCCATCGCTTTTTCTGTAAGTAAATATGGATCAGCGGCGGAATAGGGTTGATGCTTTCGGTAAACCTGCTGCACTTGCTCGTAGAATGCATCTTTTTCATGGCTGAAACGGTCGAACATTCCCTGAATTTTGGATACATATTCTTCTGATTGTTTCAGGTCATCTTTTTGATATGCTTTCAGGCGCACATGCGTTTCCAATTGCTTGCAAACGACATCAATGTCATTCAGCGTTTCCCAGATCGCCCTTGCATTTTTGTTCAGACGGTCCATTTCGGCAGCCGGTAAGCCATTTACAGTCATTGCTTTTTTGAAATAATATTCTTCCAATGGCCCGGAAGACGGTAACCTGAGGTCAGAAACCGGCTTTTTCCTGTATCGACTTACTGCCTCCTGATAACTCGCCAGCATTTTGAAACGCGCGATCAGCACTTCGGATGATTTGTCCAAAAACGTCACATAATGGTTCAGCGACTGCGTGGGAGCTTCCGTTTGCGCCAGGATTGCGGTGCATTTCAGAAGGAAAAGGAGCAGGGAAACATAACAGAATTTCATGCTGTATAATGTATGCGGTGTATAGATTCACGATGCACGAATGTCGGAAAATTCATGTAAAAATTTCGTCCCGGCTTTTGGATACAACCTTCCCTGATTTGGATACACCCACATTTTTAGTATACGGTAGTTTTGTCATGTACTAAAAACACAAAAAGATGAGCATTAGAAAAGTTAATTTAGGAAACCAGGGCTTGACAGTGCCCAATATAGGACTGGGTTGCATGGGCATGACGCAGATTGCAGGTGCAGATATTTACGGAAAAGCAGACGAGGGCGAGGCGATCAGGAGCATCCACCGTTCCTTGGAACTGGGTGGCAATTTTCTGGATACAGCCGACCTTTACGGCCCGTTATTAAACGAACGGCTTATTGCAAAAGCCATTGATGGCAACCGTGACCGTTACATTATCGCCACAAAATTTGGTTTTGAAATTGATGATAATGAGCAGCTTACCTGGAAATTCAATGGCAATCCGGATTATGTCAGAAAAGCTGTGGAGCGGTCTTTGAAAAATTTGGGAACGGATTACATTGATCTGTATTATCTGCATCGCCTGGATCCCGAAGTGCCCATTGAAGACACGGTAGGCTCTATGGCAGCGCTTGTAAAAGAAGGAAAAGTGGGTTATCTTGGACTTTCGGAAGTTTCTTCCCAAACGCTTCGAAAAGCCCACGCGACGCATCCGATCACAGCATTGCAGACAGAATATTCTTTGTTTGAAAGGACCGTGGAAGAGGCAGGGGTTTTGGATACATTACAGGAATTGGGCATTGGGTTTGTTGCTTACTCCCCGCTGGGACGAGGATTTATTTCCGGTGAAAGGATCAAAAGCCCGGATGATTTTCCCGCCGATGATTTCAGGCGTTCCATCCCGCGTTTCCAGGGCGAGCAGTTTTACAAAAACCTCGAACTTGCCGATGCAATCGAAAATCTGGCTTCGGAAAAGGGAGTGACCGCCTCGCAGCTTGCCATTGCATGGATCATTGCAAAAGGACATCTTCCGATCCCGGGAACGAAGCGGGTAAAATACATTGAGGAGAACATTGCAGCCGCAAACATTGTATTAAATGAAACAGAAGTAGCCAGTCTGGAAAGCATTGTGCCGCTGGGCATTACAGGCGCGCGATACGACGAAGCGGGCATGGGCTGGATTGATGAATAAATATGAAAAAGCAAAGGGGTAATCCGCTGGTAATCAGTTCTATTGGTGAAATGCACCGCATGTATGGAATCCAGGAGATAGAGCATCCGATGGTGAGCGTTGTGCGGTTCGATGAGATTTACAATTCGCCCATCGACCTCAGCGACGGCTGTGTGCTCGATTTCTACATGATCGCCGTCAAGAGGGATTTTCAGGGCAAAGTCCGCTATGGGCAGAGTTATTATGATTTTGACGAGGGTGTTTTGTCTTTCATTTCTCCCGGCCAATTGTGCTGGGAGGAGCGAAACGACAGGCCTTGCTCGGGATTTATGCTGATGTTCCATGCGGACTTTCTGCTGGGTTATCCGCTCGCGAAGGAGATTAAGAATTACAAATACTTCTCTTATGCCGTTAATGAGGCACTTTATTTATCCAAAAAAGAAGAGAATGTGATTTACAACATTCTGGAAAACATTGAGCAGGAATACAAAGCGAACATTGATAATTTCAGTCAGCGTGTCATTATTTCGCAAATAGAAGTACTGCTTAACTATGCCGATCGCTTCTATCACAGGCAGTTTATCACCCGCAAAGCTGCACATAACGACGTGCTTGTCAAGCTTGAAGAACTGCTGGATGATCATTTCAGCAACAATGCAAATTTAGCATTGCCAACGGTTAAAGATGTTGCATTAAAATTGAATGTTTCGCCCGATTACCTGAGCGACATGTTGCGCACCTACACAGGTCTGAACACCCAGCAGCATATTCATAATAAGCTCATCGAGAAAGCAAAAGGCATTTTGAGCACAACAAATCTGTCAATTGCCGAGATTGCCTATCAGCTGGGGTTTGAGCATCCCCAATCTTTCAACAAGATCTTCAAACGCAAAACGGCACTTTCCCCGCTGGAATTCAGGCAGTCATTTAACTGATTCTCAATTCAATGCCCGTGCAGCCTGACCCTAACCGGTCTGAGACATGCTGTGCGGGCATTTATTTATGTTATTGAACGGTTAATTTCTCTCTGCATTCTCCTTTATAGATTATGCAATTATAATCCTAAACCCATCATGCATGAGAAAGACCCGAATAGCCGCTGTATTTGGCTATATTTTATTCTTATTCAGCACATTACCAACCCCTTCTGTTTCAGCTCAAACAAATTCCGCCGAAGCCTTCACATTGAAAGACGGCGACCGCGTTGTATTTCTGGGCAATTCCATTTTTGAGAATGATTTCCAATATGGTTATCTGGAACTTGCCCTCACCACCCGTTTTGCGGATAAAGGCGTGACTTTCAGGAACCTGGGTTGGACGGGCGATAATGTATGGGGTGAGGCAAGAAGCACTTACACCAACCCGCCGACGCCTTATGAGCATTTGATGGAAGATATTACCAAAACGCAGCCAACGGTTGTTTTTCTGGGTTATGGCGGCGTAGAAGCGCAGGACGGACAAGCTGGCTTGCCGCATTTTAAAGAAGGTTTAAACAAACTTCTAGATAAAATCGATGAACTGGGCGCAAAAGCCATTTTGCTGTCCACCATCCCCGTCGTTTCCAGCGACACTGCACAGCGCATTGCCCAGCGCAATGCGGATCTTGAATTGTATTCCAAAGCCATTTCGGAAGTTGCAACGCAGCGCAAAAAACAGTTTATCGACATTTATAATCCTATTTTAAGCGTCAGCAAAAAGGATTCGATTATAGAAAATACGGTGCATTTGAACGAGCTGGGTTATTATTACCTGGCAACGACGCTTGAAAAAGCATTGGGCCTGAATGCAGCAAAAGCAACAACGGGCATCACGATCACTAACAACATAGCCGAAGTTTCCAATGGTCGCTCCCTAACCCCTGATAAAGAGGGTGTCTTGGCCAAATTTGCAGTCGATAATAAATATCTGCCATTGCCTTCACCGAAATCTGCTGGCTGGATTACCGACAATGCGCATGTTGTAAAGATATCCGGTCTTAAAAAGGGTTATTACACATTGGTTTCAGAAAACAACCAGGTGGCGTCGGCTTCTGCGAAGGATTGGGAAAAAGGCGTTGAAATAAAACAAGGCCCGCAATTTGCGCAAGTTGCTGAAATCCGTAATATGATATTGAAAAAGAATGAGTTACACTTCTTTCAATATCGTCCTTTAAACCAAACTTACATCATTGGCTTCCGCAGATACGAGCAAGGCCGTCACGTAAAGGGTCTCGAAGAACAAAACATCCTGATCAAATGGCTCGAAGGCCAGATCATCCTCAACAGCGAGCCGAAGGAAGTGGTTTATGAGTTGAGAGTAACGGGCGATAAACTGTAGGCTGTATGCTATAAGCTGTATGCTGTTAGTGATAGGCTTTACTCATTCCTATAAAAAATAATGCTATCTATAAATCATCGCTTAAAGCCTAGAGCCTAATGCCTACGGCCTATTGCTATACAAAACCATGAACACAACCAAGCTACTATACGGAGCGACGCTTATGGCGACGATCCTGCTTACAACCTCTTCCAATAAGGTTCAGAACATTAAAGAAGATCCCGACCCGGATGTTCAGAAAGAACTCGCTTCCTTCAAGGTTGCCGAGGGATTTGAGGTGACATTATTTGCTTCCGACCCGATGGTTGCCAAGCCCATTCAGATGAACTGGGACGCGGAAGGGCGATTGTGGGTGGTGAGCAGCACAGTTTACCCGCATTTGAAAACGGGTGAATCGGCGAATGATAAGATTTTTGTATTGGAAGATACGGATGGCGACGGTAAAGCTGACAAGTCAACCGTCTTCGCCGAAGGTCTTATTCAGCCCACCGGCATTTTGCCGGGTGACGGAGGCGTTTATGTAGCCAATTCTACCGAAATCCTGCATTTCTCGGATACGGACGGCGATGGCAAAGCGGACAAAAAACGCCGCGTGCTGAACGGTTTCGGAACGGGTGATACGCACCATTTGATCCACACATTTCGCTGGGGGCCGGAAGGAAGAATGTATTTCAACCAGTCGATTTACATTTACAGCCACGTGGAAACGCCTTTTGGCATAAAACGTCTCGAAGGTGGCGGTGTGTGGGCGCTTAACACGCGTAATCTGGACATGGAAGTTTATGCAAGAGGCCTTGTAAATCCCTGGGGGCTGCAATTTGACCGCTGGGGACAATCTTTCCTGACGGACGGAGCAGGGGGAGAGGGCATTAACTACGGATTTCCCGGAGCAACATTCGTAACCGCGCCAGGTGCAGCACGCATTATGCGCGGCCTCAATCCGGGCCAGCCAAAACACAGTGGTTTGGACGTCGTTTCCGGAACGCACTTGCCCGACGCATGGCAAGGCAGAATGATCACTAACGACTTCCGGGCCAACAGGATTAATAGTTTTAAATTAGAAGAACAAGGTGCAGGTTATGCCTCCAAGCAAGTCGACGACCTGATGTGGACGGATAATGTTGCGTTCCGGCCGGTGGATATCAATGTGGGTCCCGATGGCGCAATATACGTGGCCGACTGGTATAACCCGATCATTCAGCACGGAGAAGTGGATTTCCACGACCCACGCCGCGACCAGCAGCACGGTCGCATCTGGCGGATCGTGGCAAAAAACCGTCCGCTTGTTAAAAAACCACAATTAGTAAAGGCGAGCACAGCCGAGCTTCTGGAATCATTGAAATTACCCGAAGAGTGGACACGCTTGCAGGCCAAGCAGGTTTTAAAAGCGAAAGGTGCAAAAGAAGTGGTTCCTGCTTTGGAAAAATGGGTGCAGGGTTTGGATAAAAACGATGCGAATTACGAGCATAATTTGCTGGAAGCACTTTGGGTTTATCAAACACTTGAAACATTTAACCAGCCTGTTTTGCTGGAATTATTAAATGCAAAGAGTCATAATGCACGCGCGGCAGCATTGCGAGCGCTGGAATTATGGTTTCCAAAAGTGCAGAATGTGCCTGCATTGCTTGCTAAGGCTGTCAAAGATGAACACGCACAAGTGAGAATGGAAGCGGTGATAGCATTGCGCAAAACCAAAACGGCTGATGCTGCGAAGAATGCATTGTCGGTCCTGGACGGTCAAATGGATGAATTTCTTGATTTTGCATTGTGGCAAACGGTGCGGGAATTGGAACTGGTGTGGCTGGCGAAACTTAAAACGGAACCAAACTTATTGGGTGATGCCAAAAAGACCGCTTATGCATTGAAATCGGCAACAAGTCCTGAGGCTGCGACAATGCTCGTTCAGCTTTACCAGAAAGGCGAAGTGCCTGAGGATTACCAAAAAGATGTGTTGACGAGCATTGCCAGATTAGGGCAGCCCTCCGACTTGAATATGCTGCTGGATCTGGCCATAGCAAGTAAAGATAAGAATGTTTCAGCCCAGCTAGCCGCCTTGGAAGACGCTGCTGGCCAGCGGAATGTGAAGCCGGACAAATCGCCGGAGCGCATTGCGAATTTTATAGGGAATGAAGATGAAGCTGTAAGCCTTAGCGCGATCCGGTTGATCGGGCTTTGGAAACTGACCCAGCTGAATGATCGCCTTACCGGCTTAATCCAAACAGGAACACCGAGTACGAAAAGGGCAGCATTGGCTTCTTTAACGGCCATAGATAAGGAAAAAGCAACAAAATTAACTGTTGACATGACCGGGCCAAAAAATTCCCCGGAAGTGCGAATGATCGCCGCTGCGCAATTGGCTAAACTGGACCCGAAAGAAGCGGCACGCATAGCCACTGAACTTATGCGAACATTGCCTGCGGACACGGACGTAAGCGACCTTTTCATAGCGTTTATTTCAACGAATCCCGGTGCTGCTGCATTAGCGGACGCCATAGCAGCCAGGAAAATCCCGGAAGCAACCGCAAAAGCTGGTCGCAGACTTGTGCAAACCCGTGCAGGCTGGACGCGTCAGAACATTGACGAAATGCTCGCACTCAAAAAAGCACTCGAAGCCTCAGGCGGTTCCATGCCAACGCAAAAAATGCCGCAGGATCTTAATGATGATCAAATTGCCGGTCTCGCAAAACTGGTTAGAGAAAAAGCAGATCCTGCAAAAGGTGAGCAGATTTTCCGCAGGGTCGAAGCAAGCTGTACAACTTGTCACGCCATTGGCGGCGCAGGTGGTTTGATAGGGCCGGACCTGAGCAGCCTGGGCACGAGTTCACCACCTGAGACGATTATCCGTTCTATTTTGTATCCCAATTTATCGATTAAAGAAGGATACGATCTGAAACGTGTTGTAAAGAAAGATGGCTCTGAAATGCTGGGCTATCTGGCCAGCGACGGTGCGTCGGAAGTGATTATACGTGACGTGACGGGCAAGGAAGTTTCCATTGCCAAAAGCCAGTTGCAAGTCATGGAAAAAGTCCCGGGCTCCTTAATGCCTCCCGGCCTCACAGCCAGTCTGGATCAAACCGAATTTATCAACCTGATTGGTTTCCTGACAAAAATGGGAGAATCTGGCGACTTCCGCGTCCCCAACACCAGGTTCGTAAGACGTTGGGAAAGTGTCAGTGCCGATAAGCAGACAGCCAGCAGGATGAGCGAAGGTGCATTCACCGTGACCAAAAATTCAAAAGTCACTTACTCACCAGTTTACAGCAAAGTCTCAGGTGACTTACCACTGGACGAAGTGCCTGCCATAGAAACCACAGCCGGCAAATCGTTCAGCATTGTCCGCTTCGACATCGAAGTGCTCACCAAAGGTAACGTAACATTATCGTCAAACATGTCAAACGGGATCAGCGCCTACATTGCCGGCAAACCCGTAAAAATGTCCGGCAACGACATCAAAGCATCACTAACCCCGGGAATCCAGCAAATTACGCTGGTGATTGATAGGAGCGTGGTGAAGGACGGAGGTTTGAAGATAGAGTTAAAGGATGCCGATGGCGGAGCGCAGACGAGGTTGCGGATGGGGAAGTGAGAGAGTAGTTGACCTATGGTTAAAGCAAAAGCGACCCTGGTAATCCCTGGGTCGCTTTTGTTATTACTTCTTCCACATTTTAAGCCGCTTTTGCATTTCAGAAACCAATTCCGCATTGTTTTGATATACGATATTATTTCTGATTAGCATTTCCAGCTTCTGTGAAGCTTCCAGACCGGAAATCACCTGCACATCCAATAATTGATCCAAAATCCACAGCATTCCATGATAAGTGACACCGTTTTTACTGGCATATTTCCGAACGACCTTGTCGCTGCTTACTACAATGGCGTTAAGCTTTTGGGCTAAAAACAAAACTGTCTTATCCGCTTCCGACAATGCTGCCGGAAATTGCGTCTTTTGAATGCAAAGCCGTTCAAACTCATCTATTGAATGGATTGTAAGTCTTCCTGAATCAACATAGGGTTGAAGCACCAGTTTATCTTCTTCATACAACTCATTAATAACATCGACCGAACTATGGAACATATAGTCCAATTCGAAGAAATGGTGGATCAGATTCAAGTTTCGCAAGTCAATGAATATGCAGGCGTCCGTTACAGCCGCATTCATGCAAGTGTCAAGCTCAGAATATGAAATTCTGCCAGTCTCATATTTTTTAAAGCCGCTGCCTTGGTCATTGATATTTGTTCCTCTGCAATTCCCCGAAATATCAGCTGATCGAACCGGTTAGATTTTTCAACGCCCTCGTAAGCAACAGGTTCCAGCGTTCTCCAACCCATTTCCTTCATCATGCCAAGGAATTGTTTGGCAAAATGATCATTGACGATCCCGCATTCGAGAGCTCTCTTAACGATCGCCTGCATGGAAATGCCATAATGTTTTTTGATATTACCAAGCTCTTGAAGGGAGAGCTTGTTCCGATGCGCTCCCAATTCCTGTTTCAAAGTTTCTTCCGGCATAAGTATCGCTCCTGCAAACTGATGGCATAAGATCTCTTTCTGATTCTCGGTAACATTTCCAAAATTCAGAAGCAAATGCCCAAGTTCATGCAATAAAGTGAATCGGATCCTGTCAGGTTTGCCTTCCAGGTTTTTATTAAATGCAACGACAGGAATCGAGCCATTAACCCAGGTTTGCATACCATTGAAATTGGTATCCGCGTCGATCTCAACAACCTTGATAAACTTATCTTCCAGTAGTTCAGCGACATTGTATATGGGATCTTTACCGATCTCCCATGTTTTTCTCAAAAGATTCGCGGCCTGACTAACCTGTTGATATTCAGATACCAATCCGAAATCTGCTAACGGATTTTCAAATTTGTTTTCCAACCCTAATATTTCTTCCAGTTCAAGATAGCGGGAAAGATACTCTCTGGTTTGCTCAACAACTTTATACTCCTCTTTCGCAGGGATGCTTTTCAGGCTACGATATGCCAGATCCCCGATCTGAATGCTGGTTTCTCTGAAAAAATAATCAGGACGAACATTCATTACAGTGCTCAAAAGTCCCAGGCGCTCGCTGTCCGGAACAACAGCGCCCTTCTCATATTTGTGCAATGCTTGTTTACTAATCTGATTATTGAGCCTGTTTGCAAGGTCTTGCAGTGATAACCCACTCCTTAACCTTGCAGATTTGAAACGGTCAGCAAATATCTGGTTCATGGCAGCATCTATTAAAATAAACGTCTCTTTTGGTTGACAAATATATAAAATTATTAATGTTTGTCAACCAAAAAATAAGTTTTTTTCAGCGCCCTACGCTCCTGCATATGCCCCTGCAAACTCCTTGGCGAAATCTTCCAGCTTGTAATCTCCCAGCTTCTGAGGCCTGTTTTTCCAATACTCTGCTTGCATTTCGCCGCTCCTGACGGCTTGTCCCATCTCTTTGTAAAGCTGCGCGAAGCTTTCGTTTAGGCCAGCGCCCAGCATTCCTTTGTACGCGTCTTCGTCTGAAAATGTAATCCAAGGCGTGTTTTCTTTTCCAACCGCTTTGCCTAATACTGCCGCGATTTCGCTCGGGTGGCGCTCGTCGTTAGCAATGTTTGTGATACTTTTTCCAGTGAAAAGATTCAGCAAAGCCTCAGTCGCAACCTCGGCAATGTGGTCCGTATGCGTTAGCACCAGTTTTTCATCGGTGTCACCATAATTGTTTCCAGCAATGCCTGCGTGCTTGATCATTCCGGCGAGGCTGAATAGGTTTGAGAAGAAGTAGGAGGGGCGCAGGAAATTTACATTCAGATCAGGTATTTCTAGCAACTTTTCTTCCAGATAACCCAATGCATCGATCGGCCCGGCGCCCTTCCGCATGTGTGCGCCCAGGCTGCTTAGGAGCACAACGTGTTTAATATTGCTGCCTTTAAGTGCTTCCAAATACTTGTCTGCCACTTCGAGCTGAAATCCGGCATAGTCGGGAAGGGAGAAGCTGCTTGGGATCATCAAATAAGCCACTTCTGCGTTTTGAAATGTGGTTTTTAAAAATTCGGTGTCGGTCAAAGAGCCGATGGCTGGTGTTGCGCCAAGGGATTCGATTTCTGATTTTTTATCGGCGCTGCTGCTGATAACAGTTACGTCGTGTCCGGCTGCTACTAAGTTCTTTGTAACGGGTCTGCTAATGTTTCCTAATGATCCTGTGATGATATATTTCATGTTCTTTATTGTTTAATGATGATGCAAAGCTATATTTGTACTTACTTTTAGACAAGTACTTACCCCAAAGTATGTATCCATGACAAAGGTTAAAGAAAGCTCCACGTACAATGCCAACCGGGAGATCGTGTTGCAGGAATGCCCGGTCACTTATGTGATGAACAAGATCGGCGGACATTGGAAACCCATTATTTTGTATCACCTCCTGTCGGGCAGCAAACGTTACTCCGAGATCAGGAAAGCGATGCCGCACATAACGGAGAAAATGCTCATCCAGCATTTAAAACAGCTCGAAAGCGACAAGTTATTGATCCGCGAAGCCAAGCCCGTTGTGCCGCCCTACGTCACTTACACGCTTACGGATTCTGGCCGGGATCTTGAATCAGTGATTAATGCGATGGCCGAATGGGCTTGTAAGGATATGAAAAGGCATGCATTTGTTTAAAGTCGGGAAGCGGTTACATTTGTAAAAACCACTCAACTTCGCCATGCATAATGAATCTTTAAGAGATCTTTTTTACAGCCACCGTGGAAATCTGATCCATAAGTGGGACCATTATTTTGACATTTACGAAAAATATTTTGCCAAATATCGCGGTCAGAAGGTCAATATGCTTGAAATTGGCATTTCGCATGGCGGATCGATGCAGCTTTGGGAAAAATATTTTGGTGCCCATGTGCATGTTTACGCTATCGACATTAATCCTGACTGTAAGAAGCTTGAAGAAGAAAATACAACCATTTTCATAGGTTCTCAGAGTGATAAGGCATTTCTGGAAAGTGTTGCGGGCCAATTGCCCGAACTGGACTTCATAATTGACGATGGCGGGCATACGATGGACCAGCAGCGCGTGTCGTTTGAAACCCTTTATATGAAGGTAAAAGAAGGCGGTTTGTATCTCGTTGAAGATACGCATACTTCTTACTGGGCTGAATTTCACGGCGGACTAAAAAATCCGAATTCCTTTATTGAGCAATCCAAACACCTTGTGGACTCCTTGTATGACAGTCACGTGATCGATAAGAGTAAGGTGACTATCAATGAAATAACCAATCATATCAACAGCATTGCATTCTACGATTCTATTGTCGTTTTTGAAAAGCAGTTGCGAAAAAAGCCATTTCACAAACAAATCGGCAAAAAGACAATCAAACCATACGAGCCGACGGAGTTGAAAAAACAAACCTGGATGGAGTCTTTCTTGTCCCGTTTTAAGAAAAAGGAAGAGCATCCTTTTGCTGCGAATGATGGTGGAATCACAGAATTATAATCAAATTAAAATTATGAAAATCCGCCTCCTGTTGCTGGCATTCGTGTGCTTAACCGGCAGACTCCATGCTCAGAATGTATCGGCACTGACCGAAGATGGTGCCTGGTGCTGGTTCAGCGATCCGCGGGCCATTTATACAAATGATAAAAATGGCCAGGTTGTAACTGGCTGGGTTACGAAATCAGGTGACATTGTTGCGGCGTCATTGGATCTTGAATCAGGAAAAACAGCCCGGAAAACGCTCTATACCAAACTCGAAATCGACGATCATGATAATCCGGCGTTTTTGCAACTGCCCGATAAAACCATTTTGACCCAATACACCTGGCACGGCGGAAGTAAAGACGGCATGGGTGTGATTCAAAACACAACATTGGAACCACTTGACGTTGCAACATTCTCTGATTCAATCGTTTTCAAACCACAAACAGCAGCATTGCTGACCAAGTTTAAGCGCGAAACTTACACTTATGCCAATCCATTTATATTAAGTGCGGAAAATAATAAGGTTTACAGTTTTGGCCGTTGGGTGGGTTTTAAGCCCAATTTCATCACATCCACAGACAACGGCAAAACCTGGTCTGATCCAGTGGTCGTCATCACATCGAAGGCATTGGACACCAATAACCGGCCTTACGTGAAGTATTATTCCGACGGCAAATCAAAGATCCACCTCATTTTTACAGACGGACATCCCAATTCCGAGCCGCTGAATTCTGTTTATTATTGCTATTATGATAAAGGTGCATTCTGGCGCGCGGACGGCACAAAAATCGCGAACATTGATCAGTTACCATTCAATCCGTCCGACGCGACGATCGTTTACAAAGCCACTCCTGAAACCGGGAAAGCCTGGATTTTTGACATTGTCATTGACCAGAAAGGTAGGCCGGTCGTAGCTTACACGCGTTACCCCACCAACGAAAATCATCAATATTACTACACCGTTTTTGATGGTAAAAAATGGCATGATCATCATTTGATCGACTCCGGCAAATGGTTTCCGCAAACGCCGGAAGGCAAGAGAGAGCGCGAAGAAAATTACTCCGGCGGTCTGACAATTGATCCGCTAGATCCTTCCATCGTTTATTTTTCACATGAGGTTGATAGTGTCTTCGAGATCTCAAAAGGTGAGACGAAAGATTTGGGCAAAACCTGGAAAATAACGCCTGTCACCAGAAATTCGAAGCTGGATAATGTTCGCCCCGTAGTCCCGCGCTATAAAAAGAAGGGCGACAAAACCGTTTTATTATGGATGCAAAACCGGAAGTATGTGCATTATACGGATTACGATACGCGCATTGTCTGGAAAGAATTGACGTCGCGCTAAAAGTATATTCCACGTCATTTCTGTTTTAATAGTAATAATAAATTCCCCCGTTTAAACACCGAATCCCAAAACATTATGTTCAAAAAATTACTGCCACTGCTTCTTGTTATCGTGAGCGCGGCATACGCCCAGGCGCAGCAGTTTAAAATTTTATTATTTACCAAAACAGCAGGTTTTCACCACGTTTCGATCCATGAAGGCGTTGCGGGAATCCGTAACCTCGCTTCCAGGCACAATTTTTCAGTCGACTGGCAGGAGAATGCGGATGTTTTCAATGATAAAAGTCTGGCCAACTACGCAGCCGTTATTTTCCTGAACACCACCGGCGACATCCTGAATGATGCGCAACAGGCAGCATTTGAAAAATACATTAAAAGCGGAAAAGGCTTCGTAGGGATCCACTCTGCGGCCGATACGGAATACGATTGGGCATGGTATGGCAAGTTGGTAGGAATGTATTTCAAGACCCACCCGGCACAGCAAACGGCATTTCTGGACGTAAAAGACAGCAACTTCCCAGGCTTGGAACGTTTTCCTAAACGCCTGCTTTGGACCGACGAATGGTACGAATACAAAAAACCATACAACGCAGACGACCTTAAAATCCTGATCACACTCGACGAAAAATCCTACGATCCAAAAACCAACCAGGGCACCGGAATGGGCGCAGAACACCCTATGGCCTGGTATCACAACTACGACGGCGGCCGCGCATTCTACACCGGTCTGGGCCACATTGGGTTGGTTTATTCGGATCAATCGTTCCTGGATCATTTGTACGGAGGCATTTACTGGGCCGCTACGGGGAAGGGTTTGAAGTAAAATTGAGTTGAAAGTTTAAAGCAGGACGTTCAGGCGGCTGCATTATTGGTCTTTAGATTCCAATAATGCAGCCGTTTGCTTTGAATTTCATCTCGAAAAATACGTTCCTTTGAAGCCGTACATACAATGTCTATATTTGAGATACACAAACTATAAGATCATGACAAAACAAGCTATCATCGAGCGGACAATAGAAGCGATCAATCAACTGCCGGAGGAAAAAGCAGAGGCAATTTTTGAGTTTGCTGACTCCGTAAGAAAGCGGTACGAAGAACATCAGCTTACGAATGAAATTCAAAGCTTGATTGCAGGCGGCTCATCATTTGAATTTTTGGATAAAGAGGAAGATCTTTATTCAGTTGCTGATTTGAAAGAAGTATACAATGGCTAAGGGTGACATTGTATTAATTACTTTTCCGTTTACAGATCTAAGCAGTAGTAAATTAAGCTAACCCAATCAACCCATGGAAATCCTCGGCAAAATTCTCGTTGGCCTCGTTGCGCTGGAACACCTTTACATCATGTACATTGAAATGTTTGCCTGGGAAACCAAGGGGAAGGAGACATTCAAAGGATCACTGGCCCCTGAACTGTTTACGCCCACAAAGACATTAGCAGCCAATCAGGGACTGTACAACGGATTCCTGGCAGCCGGCCTGATCTGGTACTTTTTTCTCGAAGGTCACTGGGCATTTCATATCGCCATTTTCTTCCTGACTTGCGTAATTATCGCCGGAATTTACGGAGCCGTCACAGCCAGCAAAAAGATATTTTACGTGCAGGCGTTACCCGCGATTGTGGCTTTGATAGTTTTGCATATTCGGTAGGGATAACCTGTTTATGGAACAAGATCGATTTTTTAATTCTATCGAAAATCTTAAATTTGTTTGAAAGCAAAACACTATCTCATGAAACTGGCAGGCATCAAAACCGAATACACACTCAAAGGAAAAGTAAAACGCATAACAATCAATGCCAACGTCAAAAGCGACCTCGTTGAAGATTTGGTTGACACAATACTCTATGAAGAGCGTAAAGACGGAGAGTTTGTGTCAGAAAGCGAGGCTATGGAGTTCTTGCGAAAAAATGGCAAGATTAAATGAGTTATACGGTTCAGTATGAGAAGCGTGCACTAAAAGAACTTTCCAAACTCCCCGCCACTGCCGTGCGGCAGATTCTCACAAAAATTGATTCTTTGTCAACCGATCCGTATCAAACCGGGATCAAAAAGCTGAAAGGTTTTGAAAATGTTTTTCGAGCCAGGGCAGGAAATTACCGGATACTCTATGAAGTAAATGACGGTAAGCTGCTAATCATGATCGTTGTGGTTGGGGATCGAAAGGACGTTTATGATCAATAACAAAGCGGGCGCAACCAAGCACGCCCGCATTCTAAAATCTGTTTCTAAGCAAAAAAGCTAGGTTTCTGCAAGTAACCTGGCTGCCAGCTGGCATCGCGGCGACGCAATGTGCGGGATATGGTAAGCACTTCATGCAGACGCGCCTGTTGGTCACTTAGCGGATCCTGGCTATGAAAATACTGACCAATGATCTCCCATTCAAAAGAATCTGTGTTAGAATCATAAATCCCAACCGGTATGCGGTTGCCATCCGTCATCAGCATGCCCAGCACATACTGCGCCTCTTCCTCCGTCGAACATCCCACATGCTGATACTGTCCTTTAAGCGTATAAAGTACAGAGTAACGGTTAGCCGAAGACTCCTGGCGCTGCTCCTTTGTCTTATTCTGTTTCGTGTGTTTTTGTAATCGTATCATGATAATGTCTGTTTCAATCGCCCCGGGTTTCTGTTAGGGGCTTTTTTTGTGGTATTAAAATAGTTATGAAATGAGGGGAATGAGTACTGTTTTCATAATGTGTTTTATTGCCCTCAATTTGTTAAACGTAGATTGGTTGTCAATAGTTTACTTGGAAGGGGAGGTCGGGTGAAGTTCTTCTGATAGGGAAGGTGTTTATGGGAATAGTGCAATTATTGTATAGGGGCATCGGGTGATTATAAACCGTTAAGTAGTGTACGTAACTCAACCGCATATTATTTTTGTTGTAGATCTTTTATTGGTATAAGTATTTGCCAATACAACATATCAACTGCTTGCTTAATAGCCTGGTGAAGTGAGGCGAGAGAGCTTAAAATTTGATTAAGATTGCCATTATTTAAGGCAATATGTGAATGCGGTAGCGGCTGCTCCGCAGTTGAGAAATGGAGATGAGGGCTTTGCTTGAAACGAGCATGCTGTGTATCGTCAGGTTCATTCGCATCACAATGCAAGCAAACGTATTCAATAGCCCTCGTTTCGCTTACTTCAGTCTTGTAAATATGAAAATACATACGATCCAGATAATAAATGTTAGCCTCGTATGGAATCCAGCGTTCGTAATAAAGTGCTGAATAATTTTCAGTCTTAGTTTTAAATCTCCAATTCAAAAAATCAGACCCATTTTCATTATTATCTGAAACTCCAAAAATTAATGTATTATTCGAAGAAGTTAAGTTCACAACAATTTTACCTTGACGTTTAGCCAAGGTTTTAAATAAAGCATTTATGTTGCGAACTCTATCCCTTTTGAGTTCGTCTAATGAAACCTGTATTCGAGGCTGACCATTCATTTACATTTATTGAATGCCTAAGACAGATTGATCTTCTTGATTAAGTCCATATAATTCGGCAACTATTGAATTGATTTTTCTTTCCAATTCTCTACCCTGAAATGTTGAAGTTTGAGAGCGCTCTTTAACCAGGTTGAGCAACTTATTCATTAAGGATGAAGGCACTAGGGACGGATCTGGTATCGGAGTACTTTTTAGCGTGCTGACCTCTAGTCGATTATAACCGTGATTATATTTATGAGAGTGGTTTGAAATGTACCAATAGCATGGAGCGGAATTCAGAATACCAACTAAGTAAAGTAGCAAATCGTCTCCCGAAACATTTTTAGATTTAGGAATCAAAAAAGGTGAATGGGAAACTGCAAATTTTCCTTCCAAATCAATCGCAAATTTTGGCGTTATTGTCAAATGTGGCGTGACAATTTTGCTCCTCATCATTTTTTCAGGTGATCGTGGCCACAGCGGTTTCCACCAAGTCCCTCCTCTTAGAGATTTGTTAGAAGATAATTTCTCTTTGTATTTGTTCAAATAATCCCAAGTCTTCGGAAACAATTGAGACATCTCAGATTCTTCAATTTTTTTATTTCCCAAAAAAGGATAAAATAAATATATGCTAATCTCCTTATCAAAATTGAAGGAGTTAATTTCTTTATCTCTTAAATATGGAACAAATATTGCTTCCTCTCCTGGCGGTATTTCCGCCTTTGCGAATAAAAATACTTCATCATTACCTGTAACAAATCCCTGAGTAATCTCCACGAACTCCTTTAGCTCAGGAAATTTTTTTAGTTTCTGCTGAATCTTTATCTCACTTGAAGGTAATATAAACCATTGCTTTGAATGGAAATGTTCACTGTCAACGTTATATACACTGTAAAAATCAGTTTCCTCTTCCCTTTCATTTATAGCTGATACTAGAGCTTTTCCGACGAAATCTCTACATTTAACCACTGTGGTGTATTGAGATAGAAAATGCTGTTTTGAGTTTTTTTGAATTATCAAAAGTATTACGTAAATCCCAGTATTTTCAAATACTTCAATAGCAGAAAGGTCAACTAAGCATTTAATTGAGCAGTTCTCGGTTATAAATTGCCTTAGTTTAGCGCCACTTGATGAAGCTAGGAAGCTATGCGGTAAAACGAACAATCCGTACCCACCTGGTTTTAAAAGGTCAATGCTAATCTTTAAAAAGGCGATATAGGTGTCGGTTCTACCAACTCCAAGGTCATCCATTAATTTATTTATCCTTTCTTTCATCGCCTCACTCTGCGAGGATATGGGGATAAAGGGCGGATTGGATATAACCACATCGAAGGTGCCATTTAGCTCCTGATTTTCACTAAAATATTCTATGCTTTCTTTTGTCTGAATATTCAAAGTTTTCGGAAATGTATTGACCAACACAAGTTGCAACAATGCAAGCGATAATTCTGTCGCTTTGGTAGCATTCGGATCAACGTCAATACCTAATAGGTCTTCAAAAGCGTTTACAATTTCTTCATCTGTTATCCCTTCCTGTCGAGGATCGCACTTAATTTCTAGAAGTGATCGAAGAAAAATTCCAGATCCAACCGCAGGCTCGGCGATTTTTATGCGCTTAAATTCGGTTGGAGTAAGATGTTGTTTAAGATATTGAGCAAAAAATCTTGCTATGTATTGAGGAGTATATATCGATCCAAATGCCTTGTTTATTTCCTCTTTTGCTAAGTTTTTAAATGAAGGGAATAAGAATAGTTGATAATCGGCTTCGACTTTCAAAAGTGAAACATATCTTTCGTAAATCCTACTCAAAGCATGCATTGAGATGATGGAAAAATCGTAATGATAGAGACTTGCGTGCTTATTATCATAAAAATCTCCAATAAGATATGAAATTGATTGCTTACTTAACGATTTGAGTTTACGCAATTGATCAAAGTCCACTAGGTAGTCAGGGAAGTCATATGATCCTAGTGTGTTTAAAGCTAGCTCAATAATTTCAGATATTCCTACATCTGCATTCGTTTTCAATTCGTTCCAGGCCCAGGAAAGAATCCTGCTAACCGACTCCTCTTTATTATACCTTCGTAAATTATCTTCAACAGCTCGAACAAACATTATCGAATTGAACAAGCTTGATAATGGTTCATTGATATCTTCCTTTTCTAGCTCAGAAGAAATGGAGCGTTTCCAGTATGAAACTGTATTAATTAGCGCATCGTCAAGAGCGGGTATGTTAGGGTTCGGTTTTCTGCCAATTATTTTGTCAAATGCTTCACTTCTAAGTTGGTCATAGTCATCTCGTTTGAAATAAAACTCGTCGATAACGTTTTTAGATGAGTTTAAACGGTTGTAAACATAAGTGATCTTGTCCTTTTCAACATGAATATGCCAGTCAACTAGGTTATTATATGAGATATTTAACAGGAAATTTCTATTCTCATTTGTTAATAGCGAATATGGAGTTTTTAGAAATGTAAGAATTGCGGTGTTTTCTAATCCGTGCTCCACTACTAAATGTATATTAGCAAAATCTACTTCTTTGCCGGGAAACAGATGATAACTGGGCGTCCAACCTAATAAGTTGGCAAATCGACTTAATAAGGTCGGTTTATCTACCATCGTTGGAGAATCAGTTGTTAGTCCATTTATAATGTCATAAAGGCTATACATTGGTCACTTGCGGGTTTTCAGATGTCATTTAAGAATAGCAAGATAGTTTATAATCTGCTATGATCAATTGCAAATCTGGGCCATTCCGATCATGTTTTTTGCAACTGATTGACGATGAGTTGCTGTCAAAGGTTACTTTTTTAGAACTACAAGAGTAAGTAATGTTGAAGATTTGCAGCCCCAATCACCCCCCCCACACATAATCTTTACCAAAGAAATCTTCGCATCATACTGCCCACAATAGAATTCCAGAACCGTATTCAAATGCCGTAGCGCCCGGGCTTGGTGTTTGCAATAAGTAAGTTCGGCTTTGCCGGTGTCGACAACTCGATTATTGGTTACCATTACCAAATATCGTGACCGCCGGGAAAGATTGTAAAGCATTTTGTAAGCTTTATAGGTGTCCTCGCTGATTTTGCAGGGCGAAAGGCGATGTGCGGGATTTATGGCGTCGTCGACGTCGTGGTGCGTTTTGTATTGCATCCCAAAATTGGCCAAATGCGCATTGATGAGATGGAGTGCGGTGTAAAAACATGTGGTAACCTGCCAGTCGAGTGAATCTGTGACGAGCTGATTGATGTTTTCTAGAAATTTTAGATTTCTGGTTGCCTGACGGAGGTGGTCTTCGGTATGTGCCAATAGTGTGTTTTATTATTTGCCGAACAAAAAGTTATAATGGCTTGGGACCGGAAGCATGTCGCATTTCTCAACAATGGTTGTCGCCATATCGAAACCATGTCTGTGGTACTTTGCATTGATCTTTGCTTCTGCCATAATTAACTTTCCTTCAACGTCTTCGGCGTCATCTTCGATTTCAGCCCAGACTAATAGCTCGGAATTATGAAAACTTACTGCAAGTTTTAAAAATGGAGCTTCTTCAAATTTCTTCAACAGATGAATGTAATCCACGAGCATATTTTGAATGTAATATTGCTGCGCGGTTTTCATACCAGAATCCATCATATCCTGAATGTTGCCGTTAATGAGGGTTTCGTAAAGATGCTTCTGTTCTTCACTGGCAACGCCGGTTTCCAATGCAAGCTGGTCGACGCGGATCGATGAAACGAAATCGTCGAACCAAAGGTCAGTTTTGTTTTTTTCTTCTGTTAGGTTGTGCATGTGTAATTGTGTTTTGGCTCTTGGATTAAAAGGCTTTGCGAATATAGGAAAATGCTGTTAGGTTTCTGTCATTCAGCCGTACTAACCAACAGTTCCCTTATATCAACCTTCAACCAAACGGAAATCTCATAAAGCGTCTCGACAGAAGGTTGCACTTCATTTCTACACCAGCGAGAAACGGTTGATTCCGTTTTATTTAAATGTTTGGCTAAATCTTTACTTGAAAGATTTCTTTCAACCAGTAAAACCTTGACTCTGTTTAAACGAATTTTTGGCACGAGAAGCTTATTGTTTGCTTTTTGATGCAAATATCTCCATTTATTTTGTCCCAATCAATTTAGCTTTATAATGCATATAAATGAGCGTTTGATGCTTTTTTATTTTGTTTTAAAGCCTTTTCGTGCTAATATTGCAAAGCAACATTTACAACTATGACACACAAAAAACAACCATTACAGACAAACCAACGCCAACTAAAAATCTACCAAAAATACCAGCGCCGCGAAAACACACCTGACGTTTTCCTGCCCGAAATCCGCCTCTGCGGAAAGTGGCTGCATGACTTAGGCTTTGCATGCGGGGAAGAGGTGACGGTAAAGTATTTTGAGAATAAATTGGAGATCACTCTAAATCCGGCTGCCGAAGTCAAGCCAGCGCTGGTTGGAAGGCGGAAAAGATAACGATGTCCTCCTGTCGCATTCCCCCCTCGCAATCGACGGATTCACACCGCGTTTGTTGCAATGCGTTTGTTGAACTTGCACCTGTCAATTACATCTTCCACATTTAATCTTGAAACGGCATGAGAAGGATCATCATCAATGAACATTTGAGTTTGGACGGGGTTATTCAGGGGCCGGGTGGGCCGGATGAGGACACGACGGGCGGTTTTCAGCTGGGCGGGTGGTCTGCGACTTATGCGGATGACATTACGAGGGAGTCGCTTTTTGCTGCCCTGAATGAGGATTACGATCTGCTTTTGGGGCGTTTTACATTTGATATCTGGGAGCCATATTGGCCGAAGCAGTCGGGGCCGATTGCGGAGAAATTTAATAAAATTAAAAAATATGTTGCCACGCACACGCTTACGGAAGCCAGCTGGGATGGCACTGTGTTGCTCAACGGCGACACCATAGGACAGGTTAAGGAGCTGAAAGCCAGCGACGGACCCAGTTTGCACATGTGGGGCAGCGCTGATCTGATTCAATCATTGTTTCAAAATGGGCTGATCGACCAGATTAATGTGTGGATTTATCCGGTGGTGTTGGGTAAAGGGAAAAAGCTTTTTGCCGGAGGGGCACTTCCGAGCGGCCTCAAATTAACCAAGCACGCGGTCTCTACCACCGGCGTGATCTGCGCGTCATTTGAACTGAATGGCAAAGTGCCCACTGGCAATGCTGCGGAGGACTAAGCGGTTGGCTCAAAATGCGTAACGGATCTGGCAATAAGGCAATTGCTCTTTTACTGCATTCACAAGTTCGCCCACAATCTCGCGCTTAATGTTGTTCTTGTAACGCACGTTTTTCTGGCCGGTCTGGCTGTATTTCACTTGCTGAATATCCGGCTTCCAGAGCACTTCTTCGGCTTTGGGATGCCAGCCCAGGTTCACTTCGTGGAGGCGGTCGTTGTGGGTCAGGAAAATGATTTCGGTGGCGAGCTGCGCTTTCGTTTGCTCGTCCAGAACCTGGTTCATTTCCTCAAATAGTGCATACCAGTCGTCCAGCCAGCCTTCGTAGTAAATCACGGGCGCGAAGCTAACATTCACTTCATAACCTGCCTCACGAAAGTCGTTCATGACGGCGATGCGCTCGCTGATGGGCGTTGTGCGGACGTCGACGAGCTTGGACATTTGATGCGGCATGAGGCTGAAACGGATGCGCGTTTTGCGTTGCGGATCGTAGCTGAGCATTTCGCGGTTTACAAATTTCGTCGCGAATGTGAGCTTCGCATTCGGCAGCTCTTTATAAAGATCAATCATGTTTTTGACATTATCACAAATGGCCGCATCGGCGGAACAATCGCCGTTTTCGCCGATTTCATAAAGCCAATATTCTGGGTCAATATCGTCCGGCTCCGTCTTAATTCCCTGCCGGCCGGCGTGTCCGCGCAGGTATTTCATAATCTGCTCAATGTTCACAAAGATAGAAATCGGATTGGCGTAACCTTTCCGGCGCGGCACATAGCAATAGGAGCACGACATGGCACATCCGTTGGACTGCGATGGCGCAACCCAATGCGAGCTGCGCGTGTTGGCGCGGCAAGTAAGGCCTTTTTTCGTGCCAAGGATCAGCACATTCTTTTTGTTCCAAAGCCAGTCATCCACCGAGCCTTCGAAGCCAAAAAGCTCCGGAATTTTCCAGTGCGATTCTACTTCAATGCGTTCTGCATCAGGATATTTGGCCAGAATCTCCCGACCACGTTCGTATTGCACGACGTCGGGCTCCATGTAGATCTGGTGAATGGTTAAAAGGTCGTCAATCGTTTTTTGATGAAGCATAGCAATGAAGTTTCCCGCCGACAGACAAAAAGCCTGCCAGAAGCGCGCTCGTGTAGAAACCTGTATTCATGCAAAATGCTGCACATCTAAACTCGCGCAAATTCCTGGCGCTCGCCTCTTGCTATTTTTCTGGTGGTAACTATGATGTAAATGGAGTTTGCCACAAAAAACAGTAGCATTACCGGCATCATGAAAAACGGATCAATAAAAGTCTGGTCGAAAAATAATGGGAAGATAATTAGTGCTGCACTACCATATGTGAAGACAGACCAGATGATCTGCGTATTTATAATACGTTTGCCAAGTTCAGCGACGCCGTTAATTCTGTTTCTCTTCAAAATCCAAAAAGCTAGTGGAACCAGGATATTCCCAAAAGGAACAAACCACATTGTCAGTGCCGAAAGGTTCATTAATTTTAAAAAGCCGGGATCTTCGTCCATGACAACCGGCGACTCGTCAACGGAAACTGAAAGTTCCTGTAGAGACACATCCAGTGCCCGCGCAAGCAAGCGCAAAGTCTCCCCACGGGGAATAGCGCTTCCGGTTTCAATGCGCTGCAAGGTGCGGAGGTTAATGCCCGCAATTTCCGCCAATGCTTCCTGTGAAAGGCCTTTGCTTTTCCGTAACGAACGGATTTGTTCAGATATCGCTAGTTTGCTCATAGTGAAGTTGTTTTGAAGCAAAGTTAATGGTTCAATGTAATGCTTTGTTGCGGTTTTATTGCGGCGTTTTGGCGGCAAATTGAACAAATCGCTATATTAGGCTATCTCATTAAGCAACAACCATTCACTCCACCCGATGCAACACATTTTGAAAAAAGCCTTCATCCACATTTTCCTGCTAACCCTGGCATTAGCGAGCAATCTGCAAGCCCAGCAACTCTTGGGCTTCGGGGCTGATGCGGCCAAAAAAGAAATAGATCTCGAAGCAGCATTTGACAAACAGCTTCAAGCGAATAATATGAAAGAATGGATGAAGCTGATGACCGCCTATCCGCATCAGGTGGGCTCGGCTTATGGGTTGAAAAATGCACTTTTTTTGAAAGACAAACTGACTTCCTGGGGTTTTGATACAAAAATCGATACAGTCCAGGTCCTGTTCCCGACACCAAAAGTGAGGGTTGTAGAGCTGACCGAACCCACGAAATTTAAGGCTTCCTTAATGGAAAAACCGTTCAAAGAAGATGCGACTTCGGCGCAGACGAAGGATGTGTTGCCGCCCTATCATGCTTATTCGGCCAATGGCGATGTTACGGCCGAACTGGTGTTTGTGAATTATGGCATTCCCGATGATTATGAGGAGCTTGGGAGGATGGGGATTGATGTAAAAGGCAAAATCGTGATTGCCAAATATGGCAATTCCTGGCGGGGGATTAAGCCCAAAGTCGCTTACGAGCATGGCGCAATTGGTTGCATCATTTACTCTGATCCGAAGGAAGACGGTTATTTTCAGGGAGATGTGTATCCCAAAGGCCCATACAAAAATGAAACCGGCGCACAACGCGGCTCAGTGGTGGATCTCCCTCAGGCGCCCGGCGATCCTTTGACCAACGGGTTTTACGCCAGTGCTGAAAACAAACGGCTGACTGTTGAGAAAGCGCCTGCCATGATGAAAATCCCGGTTTTACCAATTTCCTATGCGGATGCATTACCATTGTTAAAAGCATTAGGCGGACAAGTTGCGCCTGCCGCATGGCGCGGCGCATTGCCGATCACTTACCACATTGGACCCGGCCCGGCGAAGGTACATTTGAAGCTGGAATTCAATTTCGACATTGTCCCTTGCTACAATGTGATCGCAATATTGAAAGGAAGCGAATTCCCGGATCAATGGATCATCCGCGGGAACCACCACGACGCGTGGGTTTTCGGGGCGGCGGATCCAGTGAGCGGGGCTGTGGCAGAGTTGGAAGAAGCGCGGGCTTTGGGTGAACTGGTCAAAACAGGCTGGAAACCAAAGAGATCCATCGTTTATTGCTGGTGGGATGGCGAGGAGCCGGGCTTGCTGGGTTCAACGGAATGGGTTGAAAAATACAAGACTTTGCTCAATGAAAAAGCGGTTGTTTATATCAATTCCGATGGAAATGGCCGTGGTTATCTGGGCATGGGCGGCTCGCATACATTGGAAAAATTCATCAATCAGGTTGGTCGCGATGTGGTTGATCCCGAAAAAGGCACCAGTGTCCTCGATCGCCTGCGTTCACGTACCATTGTAAGTGGCAACCCCGTTGCTAAACAGGAAGCCCGCAGCCGTTCTGATCTTCGCATCAGTGCATTGGGTTCCGGTTCAGACTATACGCCATTTATCCAACATTTGGGCATTGCCTCGCTGAATCTGGGTTATGGCGGGGAAGACAGTGGCGGCGATTACCATTCTATTTTTGATTCGTATGATGATTATATCCGTTTCAAAGACGGCGATT
Organism: Dyadobacter chenwenxiniae; assembly: GCF_022869785.1. NCBI lineage: Bacteria > Pseudomonadati > Bacteroidota > Cytophagia > Cytophagales > Spirosomataceae > Dyadobacter > Dyadobacter chenwenxiniae. Next base: position 1,537,228 of record NZ_CP094997.1, read on the forward strand.
TTGCTTACGGCGTGGCTTTGGCCAAAACGGCTGGTCGCTCCGTGCTGCGTTTTGCGAATGCTGAAATTTTGCCATTTGAGTTTGGTAACTTTTCTAACACCGTTCAGATGTATGCAACAGACGTAAAAAAGCAACTTGAAACCGCCCGCGCAGCAGCCGAAGAACATAATAAGTTACTGTCCGAAGGCCGTTTCGAAGCAGTAGCCGACCCAAAAGAACCTAAACAGAATATCACAGCCAAACCAGTCGCGCCTTACCTCAATTTTGCGCCGCTGGACAATGCGCTGACCCGGTTGCAGGAAAGCGCCAATGCGTTCGCCGCCGCCACAGCTAAAAATGAAAAGCTGAGCGCCGAAAAGCTCGATCAGTTAAACCAGATCCTTTATAAAACGGAACGTTATCTCATCAATCAGGAGGGCTTACCAAAGCGTCCCTGGTACAAACACCAGATCTACGCCCCGGGATTTTATACGGGTTACGGCGTTAAAACATTGCCCATGATCCGGGAAGCGATCGAGCAAAATAACTGGGCAGAAGCCGAGCAGGGAATAGCGAAGATTTCCGAGGTTTTGAAAAATTTTGCAGGGGAGATTGATAAGGCGGCTGGGGTTGTGAAGTAGGTTAACAGGGGAAAGCCGATATGCGAACGCAGGGTTTCAACCGGGCGTGATGCAGGAAAGTGTGCGTGTTTGAAGGTAGGCAGCTCGGTTGCGAGATCAACGGGTTGAAATCCCTTGTTAAAATGTCGGTCGAGCCTCGGGCTCTGTAGATTTTGAAATGCACCATGGTTTTTTGAAAGAGAAGCAGGCAACTAAAAACGCTAGTTATATGAAAAAAATCGGCCTTATAGGTGGCATGAGTTGGGTTTCGACCATTGATTACTATCGGTTCATTAATGAGGGAATTAATCACAGATTAGGCGGATTGCACTTTGCCGAATGCATCATTTATTCTGTTAATTTCAATGATTTCGTTGGGAACAATGTCGCCGGGAATTGGGACGGAACTTACAAAATTATTGCAGCGGCTTGTGAAAAACTAAAAAGCGCGGGTGCGGAATGCATTGTTTTGTGCGCCAATACAGCGCATGCAGTCGCCGATCGTTTGGAAGAAAACTTGGACTTGCCTCTGATTCATGTCATTACAGAAACTGCGAACGAGATTAAAAAGCTTGGAATGTCGAGGGTTGGGCTGCTGGGGACAAAATTTACAATGGAAATGGATTTTTATGTTGATAAAATGGCGGCTCATGGCGTGGAAGCTATTATTCCGGCCAGTCAGGAGGCTCGGGAATTTATTCAGCAAACATTGAAAGATGAATTAGGCAAAGGCATAATCAAGGAAGAAACTAAACGCCGATATATCGCTATAATAGATAAATTGATAAACAACGGCGCGGAAGGGATCATCCTCGGATGCACCGAAATACCATTGCTTCTCAGCCAGAACGATGTTTCAGTTCCGGTTTTTGATACAACAAAAATCCATGCGCAGGCTGCTGTGGATTTCGCATTGGCGCGATAATTCATTTCGTCATAATCACCCCTGCAAAAAGTCGTTTTCGCACCCCCTGTGTGTGGTTAGAACTGTCTAAACTTGCATTGTCAAATTTAGTAACACATTCTAAACCAACCAAAAATGAATAATCCGATCTTCCCTTGCCTATGGTTTGATAACAACGCCAAGGCAGCCGCCGAGTTTTACTGTTCCGTTTTTAAAAATTCCAGGATCATTGACGACACCCCTTTGGCAGTGACATTCGAGATAAATGGAAGTAAAATGATGGGTTTGAACGGCGGCCCGCAGTTTAAACCGACCGAGGCAGTTTCGCTAGTGATCGATTGCAATACGCAGGAAGAAATTGATTATTACTGGGATACGCTGACGGCCGACGGCGGGGCTGAAAGTATGTGCGGGTGGATCAGGGACAAATTCGGCTTCTCGTGGCAAATCGTTCCGTCCGTGATCGTTGACCTTTTGAAGGCTCCCGAACGTTCCGATCGGGTAATGGCCGCTGTGATGAAAATGAAAAAGCTGGACCTCAAAACGCTTATAGAGGCTTGATACAATGATTTTCCGATTGCAAACAATGGTAAGATTTGTAATTTTGGAATTCACATTAGCCAAGAAATAAAATGAGGGAAGTAGTGCTTGACCTTGCCGTCACATTAGATGGCTTTATTGAAGGTCCGAATGGTGAAATTGACTGGTGTATCATGGATGAAGATGTGCAGGATACTAGTTTTACCGACTTTCTGGACAGCATTGACACCATTCTTTACGGACGCATCAGCTATGACATGTGGGGACAATATCAGCCCGCGGCAGACGCCGGTCCGGCAGATAAAAAGCTTTGGGAAACGGTTCATTCCAAAGCAAAATATGTATTTTCAAAAACTGCGACGCCGGATGGCAAAGCCACTTACATTCAGTCGGACATTGCCGGGGAAATTGAAAGGTTAAAGGCAGCGCCTGGTAAAAACTTATGGCTTTACGGAGGGGCAAATCTGATCACAACATTTATTAACCTGGGCCTTGTCGATATTTTCCGGCTGGCAGTGCATCCCGTTATTCTCGGGGATGGCAAGCCGCTGTTTTCCAACATTCAGGATCGCGTGGCTTTGAAATTGGAAGATGTGAAGACGGCTAAGTCAGGTGTTGCGTTAATGACTTATACCCGATGAAAAAGTGCCTAATTTTCCTGTTCATTTTGAGATTCTGTATTTTTTCAAAGTCCCTGGCGCAACAGGGCGGCAATTCGTCCAAGCCAGACACATTTGCGCTTTTTGATAAGGCAAGAAATCGAAAGATCCCGGTGGCTGTTTACACGGATAAGTCGAATGCAAAGGCAAATAAGCGATTGGCTATTGTGAGCCACGGATATGGGCAGAATACAGGCGGAGCCTTACTTGCTTATTCTGCCATATCCAATATGCTGGCTTCCAACGGGTTTGTTGTGGTGAGCATTCAGCATGAGCTGCCTTCGGACAGTTTATTGCCGACAGCCGGGATTCCTCAGGTTGTAAGAATGCCATTTTGGGATAGGGGAGCAGATAATATACTTTTTGTGATTAAGGAGTTCAAAAAGTCGCATCCTGAGCTGGATTACGAGCACATTACATTGATCGGCCACTCGAATGGCGGTGATATGAGTGCTTTATTCCCGCAAAAATATCCCGGAATTGTAGACAAGGTCATCACTTTGGACAATCGGAGGATGGCGCTTCCCCGCACCAGGCATCCCAAAATATACACGCTTCGGTCCAGTGACCAGCCTGCGGACGAAGGCGTTTTACCCAATATAGAGGAACAGAAAAAGTTCGAAATAACGGTTATAAAGCTCCAAAACACCATTCATAACGACATGAATGACATGGGAACACCTGCGCAGCAGAAGGAGATCAACGACTACATCCTGACGTTTATCAAGCAATAGGTTAATTCGGTTTGGCTGCATCGCCCGATTTAGCCTGGCACGATTTTAGGACTAATCCATGATGTTAACCAACCTAACATCAAAATGAACAAGTTACCCATTTCAATAGTCAGTGCAGCAATCTTCATGGCATCGTGTAACAGCAGTGCCAATAAAGAGGCTGCATTATTGAAAGAAAAACAGGTTGCAATCGATTCTATGAAGCATGTGATGGAGAAGAAAGCGATTGTAGACTCGATGAACACGGTAATGGCCAATCGCGAAGCTGAAAAGAAAGCTGAGGAAACAAAAGTTGCGGAGGAAAGAAGCGAACAGGCTGTTGCCAGCAGTACAACTGCACCCGCGGCGCGTAAAAAAGGATGGAACCACACTGCAAAAGGAGCAGTCGTTGGTGCCGGAACAGGCGCAATAACAGGGGCAATCGTTAATAAAAAACGGGGCGAAGGCGCGTTGATCGGAAGCTTGATCGGCGCTGGCGTAGGAGCCGGAACCGGTGCGATCGTTGACAATTCTCAAAAAAAGAAAAGAAGAAACAATAACTAAGGGACACACACATTCAAAGAGGAAACACACACCAACAGGCAGCGATCTCACAAACTTGTGAGATCGCTTTTTTATGATTATTTGGTGTCCGACGAGGGCACGAGTTGTGCTTTCAAATCGGGCTCTTTCATATCCTTGTCCAGTGGGAACATGGGTCTTTTAATGCGTTTGTAGCCCAGCGTTTCCAGGTTTTGATCCACGCCGCCAGGCGTTAATGCCAGGATCCAGTCGGCACGCATATTGTAAAGTTCAGGTTCCAGATAACCGATTTTCACAACCACAATGTCGGCTTTTCTTGGGTTGAGGCCCAATCTTGTAAAATCTGCTTCTTTGTGATAAGGTTTGCGTTTCGCGGTAACGATAATGTGTACACTGCCCACTTTTACGACCACTTCGGTTTCTGCATTGCGGTCGCCATGCTCGATGGCTTCCACAGTGCCCACAAGATGGAGCGGCGGTGCTAGGCGAAAATCTACTTTTGCACCTGCATAACCATCCACTTTATTGCCTACACCGGCTGCAATGGCCGCTTTTACAAGGTCAGGGCCGGGGATGGAAGCGTAGATCAATGCTGGTCCATTATCATTTTTAAACTCAGGCCGGGCCAGAATCTCCTGCAATGTCCAGGTTACATCACCTGCGCCGCCTGCCGTAGGGTTGTCACCCGAGTCGCTGATAAAAAATGGGTGTTTCTGGCTTTTTACGGCTTTGTCCAATGCTTCTTTCAATGTGCCGGTCGGCGCAACAAACTCAAAATCAGACCTTACTTTCCAAAAGCTCGCAGCCAGTTGCTCCGCCGTTTTTGAAACAACATCCTTATCATCACCGGTTACCATTACAACTGCATGATTTCGGGGCTCATCAGCCCAGGCGTAACCAATCCATATCGCCGCATCAATCACGCCCGGTTGCGCCGCAGCAGGTGCAACTTTGGAATATAAGGTCTTTCCGGGTTCAATTCTGGTGCTCGTTTTTTCGCCCGGAAGCAGGATAGGGACGGGAATCCAGGCCTTGTACGCAGGTTTTCCTTTACCGCTTTCCAGTCTGGCCAACAGATTGTCAACGGCCCGTTTCTTCGACTGCATCGCATCTTCGTGTGGTGCCATCCGGTAGCAGGTGATCAAATCAGTGTTTTGGGCGAGTCGCCAGGAAACATTGCCATGCAAGTCCATGGAAGTGGAAATAATGGTTTTGGTGCCAATCACTTCCCTGATCCTGACGATAAAATCGCCTTCCGGGTCATCCAGTCCCACAACGCTCATTGCGCCGTGAATGTCGAAGAAAAGGCCATCGTAAGGGCCGTTTTTTTTCAGTAAAGCCAATGTTTGCTTTACAAGCGATTCGTAAGCTTCGCGTGTGACAGCACCGCCCGGAAGCGATTTCCCCATCAAAGCCGGAATCCAGTTTGCACGGCCGCGATCCAGCGAATCTTTTGCTAAGAAAGGGTAAGAAGTAAAAATATCATTGCCATACTTGGCCTTAAACGCTTCCTCGGTGGTGAGTGCAGGCGAAAATGTGCTGGACTCGATCCCTAACCCCGCGATTGCAATGCGCGGAAGCGCTTTTTCAGGATTTCCACGCATTGCAGTTGCGTTCATCTGATTAATGGTGAGACAAAAACTTAAAATCAAAAGAAAAGAATGTTTCATATGCGATATGTTACAAAATGTAAGGTTAGGAATGCTTTGCATTGAAAAATAGTCAAAAAAAGGGAGAAATTATGGTTGCTGCGGGCACATCACTGGGTTATACATTTTGTCTTCATTATTGTTATTTGGTTTTAATATAAATAAGGATTTTATTTGCCTGAAATCTGCATTAACACCGAACAAATGAATCTTAATTCTACATTATTCAGCGCTTGCCTTATCCTGATGGCCGCTTTGCAACCCATATTAGCGCAACAATCCACCAACTCCACGGTAAGAGGAAAGGTGATGACATCCGACAACCAGCCGGCATTTGGTGTCAGCATCAGCATTCGCAACACCGGCCAAGGCGCTGTGACCAATGTGGATGGCGCGTATCAGATAAAAAACGTCAGAAACGGGAATTACACGGTGATTGCTTCGGCAGTGGGTTTGAAACCGAGCGAGCACGATTTAATCGTCAGTGCGGCAGATATTTACAATGTTGACTTTGTATTGGCAATTAGCGCGGAGCAGTTACACGAAGTGGTTGTTTCAGGTAAAAATTTGAATAAAGAGGACCGCATTGTTGCCAAAATCCCCTTGAAAAACCTCGAAAATCCTCAGGTTTACAGCACGGTTTCTTCCGAAATCATGAAACAGCAAGGCATTACAAACTACGACGACGCATTCCGTAATGTGCCGGGCATAAGCAGGACCTGGGAATCGACAGGCAGGGCAGGAGACGGCGCATCGTACTTTGCATTACGCGGATTCGATGCCCAACCTTCCTTGTATAACGGACTGCCTGGCGTCACCAGCGGTAATCTGGACCCCGCCAATATAGCTGAAATTCAGGTAATTAAAGGACCGTCCGGAACACTTTTTGGCGGTGCGGCATATAGTTACGGCGGAATGATCAACACGATTACAAAAAAGCCGTACGCAGAATTCGGCGGCGAGCTGGCGTATAACTTCGGCAGTTTCGGCCTCAACCGCGTTATGGCAGACATCAACACACCATTAAGCAAAACGGAAAAAATATCGCTGCGTACAAATTTGGCCTATCATTCGGAGAACAGCTTTCAGGATGCGGGGTTCAAAAAGTCGTTCTTTATAGCGCCTTCGCTTTCTTATGAGGTCAATGATAAGCTTTCATTTTTGTTCAACACCGAAATTCTGGAAGAGGAAAGGGCCGTTCCACCTGTATTTTTCCACTCCGACCGCCTGAGCCCACTGGATTTCAAAACGGTGGAAGCATTGAACCTGGACAGAGCCCTTTCTTTTACGAGCAATGACCTGACCATCAAAAACCCGCGTTACAACATTCAGGGGCAAATGCTGTATAAGATTTCCGGCCAATGGACGTCGCAGACGGTTTTTTCCAGAGGCGCCGTGCGTTCCAACGGCATTTACACTTATATATGGGATGACGTTGCCGGTGACAACGAATTCAGCCAATATTTTCACAAAGAGCAGCAAACGACGAACACGACCGATATTCAGCAGAATTTCAATGGTGATTTCAAGATCGGTAACATGCGGAACCGCGTGCTGATCGGTTTGGATTATTTTCACCGCAATGTGATTGAAAATGGTTCCGGTTGGGCCCGGGGACGGAATGTGACGCCGCAGGGCGATGTAAATTATGTGGACCCGTTCTCCGGCGATTCGCTTGCACCAGTGTATCTTACCCAGGCGTCCATCGATAACCTGCTGGCCAGTTCAGGGGTTAGCAACAGCAACATTAGCAACAGTTCGTACAGTGCATACGTTTCCGATGTGATCAACATTACGCCCGGTTTGATGGCTATGGCCAGCTTGCGCGTGGATTATTTTGATTCCAAAGGAGAAAAAAGCACGGACGAGGACGACTTCGATCAGTGGGCGCTCTCACCGAAACTAGGCTTGCTATATCAGCCCATTCGCGACAAAGTTTCGCTTTTTGTAAACTATATGAATGGTTTCGTCAATGTGGAGCCCAGGCAGATATCCGATGCGGACGGCAGCAATGTGCGGATCAAATCGTTCAAGCCGGAGCATGCAAACCAGCTTGAATACGGGATCAAAACCAATTTGTTTTCTGACAAACTGGCTGCCACGATTTCAGCTTATGACATTAAAGTGGGCAATCGCGTAACGGTTGATCCCAGCAACCGCTTTGATTATCAGCAAGGTGGAAAAGTCGGTAGCAGAGGTTTTGAGATAGATCTGGCGGCTTATCCGACAAAAGGACTGAGTCTGATCGCGGGTTACAGTCACAATGAAACCAAAACCGTTGTTGGGGATAAAGAGGATTTTTATTCAGAGCCAGGCAGAAGCCCGGGCGGCCAGGGACCACAGGACCTTGCTAATTTCTGGGCAAATTACAAATTCACCCAAGGCAAGCTGAAAGACTACGGGATAGGATTTGGAGGCAATTACGCCAGCGAATACAAAGTGATCGACAACACGAAAACGGGGGATTTTTATCTTCCGTCCTACACATTACTGAATGGAAGCCTGTTCTACAACGCAGATAAATTCCGGATCAGTTTAAATGTTAACAACCTTACAAATAAGGAATATTACATCGGCTACTGGTCGGTGAATCCACAGAAACCGAGAAATTTCGTTGCCAGCTTTGCATACAAGTTGTAGGTGAGGAGTTTAAAAGGTAGAGTAATTTTTGCCTCCTGGTGGTCTTTAATTCAAATAAGAACCACCTGAAACCTTAACCCGACAACCATGAGTGTGCATACCAGCAGGAGAGATTTTGTTAAAATGGCCGGACTCGGCGCACTTGGATTTACGATTTTGCCGTCACTTTACGGTAAAGCTGCGGCCAGCGACAGGCTGCGTATAGCGCACATCGGACTGGGTGGTATGGGAAATAATCACATGAAGTGGTTTGCGGACTTGCCGGAAGTGGAAATCGTAGCACTTTGTGACGTAGATGAGCTGCATCTGGGCGAAACGAAAACCAAGCTGGAAGGCATGAAGCCGGGCACTAAGGTGGACACTTACGGGGATTTTCGGAAAGTCCTTGACCGCAAAGACATTGACGCCATAACCGTGGCGACGCCGGATCACTGGCACGCGCAAATTGCGGCACTAGCTTTTCAGGCTGGGAAAGATGTGTATGGTGAAAAGCCGCTTTCCTATTGTCAGAGAGAAGGGAAGATGATGCTGAAACATATGGAAAAGAACAACCGCATTTTCCAGATGGGCAACCAGATCCATGCCGGAGATAACTTTCACCGGGTGGTTGAGATCATTAAGTCAGGTGCGATCGGGAATGTGCATACGGTGCGGCTATGGAAGCAGTCAACGACCAAGGAACTGGGCTCGCCCACGGTTCAGGCCGTTCCCAAAACGCTGAATTGGGATATGTGGCTGGGTCCGGCGCCTTTTACGGAATACATTCCCGAGAAGTGCCATTTTACTTATCGCTATTTCCTTGACTATTCGGGAGGTGAATTCGCTGATTTCTGGTGCCACATTGCCGATGTGGTCTATTCTTCGATCCAGCCAAAAGGTTTGAAAAAGATCAATGCGCGCGGCCAGGCCTATGCCGGCATTGCCGATGCGCCGAAAACATTGGACGTGGATTACGAATTTGACGGCTTGAAAATCTTCTGGACCTCGCTCCCTCCTGATATTCCCGGCGCTGCCGACCAGGGAATCGGGGCGTTTTTCGAAGGAGATAAGGGAACGCTGATGTGCGATTACAACACCCGCAAGATCAACATTAACGGTGAAACAATGACTGACATTGCAACCGTTCCTATTACCAATCCAAGAAGCCCGGGCCATCAGCAAAACTTCGTCGACGCCGTCAAAGCGCGAACGCAACCCGAATCCAACCTTGCCTATGCCCGTGAACTCACCATGCCCATGCACCTGGGCCTCATTTCCTACCGCCTCAAAAGAGAACTGACCTGGAATGCAAATAAAGAAAAATTTGTAGGCGATAAGGAAGCCAATAAGTTACTTTCCAGAAAGCCGCGGAAGGAGTGGGATTTGGTTTAAAAATTGGGTTTAAATCAAAAGCGACTCGGCCGTAAATGAGGAGATTGGCACGTCTGCGTTTTCATCACGAAACCCATTTTATTTTGAATTTTTTGCAGTATGTTTAAGATCTTAACCTGTTTCGATGAAAACTGCTGCCTGCATCATTTTGCTTGTATTGCTGCTCTGCAACATGCTGGGGCTTTCATTGACTGTGTTATGCTTTGATAGCGGCTATAAAAACGCCTCTATCGACATTCAGCGTGCAGAAACGCAGACCGTTAAAATCCCATTGCCATCGGTCCCATATGCAGCTCCGTTAGAACTGGATGACGTTGAGAACCATTTGCTGCGGATTTCGGACGGATTTTATAGCGTAACCAAATACGCACACGAAAATGACACATTATATGTGACACTAACGCCTAATGCATCCGCGCACCAGCGTTTTGCCGAGCTGTCGCACATGGTTAAGCAGGCGCATGCGTTTCCGGCGGGGGCAGCAGAGTCCCCACGCAGTAAAACCATTAAGCTGCTGAACGATCTGATCAAAATATATCTGCCCGCAAATGCTGAGTTGGTGCGCAGTCCGGAGCATTTTGCATCATTATGCATTGAAAATCCATATCCTGCGCTGAGTTTTAAACTACTTTCTTCATTTCCTGCGCCTCCGTTTTCTCCCCCGGAAACTGCATAAATCGTCATTGATTTTTTAGCACGACACGGTTGTTAGCCGTGCGTATGTGTGTATTTTATTTATCCAAAACCAAAAAAAGATATGAGCACAATAGCAACCGAGCCTATTGGCAGCATTCCGCGCCCGGCATATTTACAAAAAGCCATGCAGGCGTTTGACAAAGGAGACATTCAGGCGGATGAAATGTCAGATTTGTTTGAAAAAGCAACTAAGGAAACCATTGAAGCGCTGGAAGCCAGCGGCTCGCCTGTCATATCGGACGGCGAACAGTCCAAACCGAGCTTTGCAACTTACCCGATCCATGGACTTGACAACTTGTCTGGTGACGGCGTGGTCATTCCATTTGCAGACGGCCACACCAGGCAACTTCCAAAGTTGACCTCCGGCCCGTTCCATTATCAGAATTTTGCGAGTGAATATCTCAAAACAGCGAAGAGATTTACGAAACTTCCTGTTAAGCAGGCTGTTATATCTGCTTCTGCCATCAGTTTGTTATATCCTCAGGAAGGCATTGATGGTTATTCGCACGAACAATTTATTGCTGATCTCATCCGGGAAGCCGAAGCGGATATCAGGCGCTGCCTGGATGCAGGCGCATATAACGTACAGATCGACTTCACCGAAGCAAGACTTGCATTGAAGCTTGATCCCAGTAAAGGTATGCTTTCTTCTTTCATAGACCTTAACAATCAAGTGCTTGCGCGATTTACGCCAGAGGAGCGAAGCCAGATAGGCGTGCATACTTGCCCCGGTGGCGACCATGACTCAACGCATAGCGCAGACATACCATACAGTGAATTGCTTCCGCTCTTGTTCAAATTGAATGCCGGCAATTTCTATCTCGAATATGCGGCTGAGAAAGATAAAAAGTCGGTTTTGCAATCCATTAAGGAGCATATCAGTCCAAATCAGCGTGTGTTCCTGGGTGTAACCGACGTGCTGAACCCGCGCATTGAAACGCCGCAGGAGATTTGCGATTTGCTGGTGGAAGCATCCGAATACATTCCCGTCGCGCAACTCGGTTCTACGGATGATTGCGGATTCTCACCATTTGCGGATGACATCTCCACGGCACGTGAAATCGCATTTGCGAAGATCAAAGCCCGGGTCGACGGGACGAAACTCGCCGGGCAGAAAATCTGATTCATTTATAAAACAACTCTAAAACCGATGCCTCATATACAATTAGAAGATGGCGTTCCTGGCATTCTTGGGCCCATGAAATTTAGTCCGAAAACGGCTGAGCCGCTTAATGCGCTGGCAAATGCGCTTTTGCTTGCAGACGAAGGGCTAAGCCGCGGAGAACGTGAACTGATTGGTGCATACGTTTCCTCCCAAAATGATTGCTTTTTCTGCCAGACGATCCACGGCGCTGTGGCCAGTGCTTACTATGATGACGAGGATTGGTCATTTATGCAGCGTGTGAAGACCAACTACCGCGAAAGCGCATTGCCCGACAAAATGAAAGCACTGCTAAACATCGCCGGCAGCGTCCAAAAAGGCGGCAAGCATGTAACAGAAGCACAAATCTTAGCCGCGAGAGAAGCGGGCGCGGACGATCGCGACATTCATGACACGGTGCTCATCGCCGCCGCTTTTTGCATGTTCAACCGCTATGTAGACGGATTAGCAACCACCGCGCCAACGAATCCGGCGATCTATAAAGCGCGTGCAGAGAACATTGTCAGAAAAGGTTACTCCGGCGATTCACCCTACGAGCCTTACGAGTAAAATCCAATTGAGTGAACAAGAAAGCCCGGAGACAATGCAATGTGTCGCCGGGCTTCGTCTAAACCTTCAAAACTATCCGGTAGCGCGCTTTTCCGTCTTCAAGATGCTTGATTGCCTCGTTTACATTTTCTATCGCGAACTCTTCCGTGATCGGGTAAATGTTATGACGGACGCAGAAATCGAGCATGGTTTTAATTAATGCAGGCCCTCCGCCGGGACTTCCGGCAACGGATTTTTGCCCGTTGATCAGGCTGAATGACGGAATGGACATCGGTTCCGGAATGATGCCAACCGTGTGGAGCTTGCCTTTTGGAGCGAGACAGCTTATATAAGTGTCCCAATCAAGCGAAACATGGGCCGTGTTGAGAATAAAGTTGAGCTGGCCGGAGACGGTTTGCAATTCTTCGATATTCGTTGAGTCAACTACCCGGCTTGCGCCCATGCTTTTGATCTCGTCATGTTTCGATTTGTTTGAGCTGAATGCCACCACTTCGCATCCCCAGTGTTTCAGAAATTTGATCGCCAGGTGACCTAAACCGCCAATGCCGATAACGCCAACCTTGTCAATGGCCCTGACATTCTCCAAAATGATGGGATGAAAAACGGTCATTCCGGCGCAGAGAAGCGGTCCGGCTTTTGCCAGATCCATGTTTCCGGGAAGACTGATCACCCACGACCAATGCCCCCGCACAGTGTCCGCAAAGCCACCGTGACGACCGACTAATGTTTGTTCCGAGCTGGCGCAAAGTTGCTGGCTCCCACTCATACATTGCTCACAATGCATACACGATTGCGAAAACCAGCTCAGCCCAACCTTGTCACCTACTTTTATGCCCTTGACCCGGCTGCCTGCGTTAACTACTTCACCCACAATTTCGTGTCCCGGGACAAACGGGAATTGCGTCATATCCCAATCATTGTTGAGCATGCTGAGGTCAGAGTGGCACAAGCCGCAATATGCGACTTTGATGTCGACCTCTTCCAGCCCAATTTCGGGTAGTTCGTATTGAAACTTTTGCAGTCTGCCCTTTGGCTCGTGCGCTGCAAAACCATTCACCTTGATCATATTCACCGGTTTTATACTTTTAAAATCACAAGATCTCTTCTGCAAAGTTACCCGGCCCAATGCCGGACGCAGGTAAGAGGATCAAAGGGAAAAGTATAAAAATCAAATAATGCTTTTTCGTATCGTCCCGGGCGTTTGTCCGGTCTTCTTTTTGAAAGAATTGTTAAAGTAATTGGCGTATTCAAAGCCAAGGCTGTATGCGATTTCGGAGATGGGCCAGTCTGTATGTTTCAGCAAAGCTTTGGCCTCACCCATTACCCGGTCGGAAATATGGACGGAAGTGGGTTTCCCGGTAACTTCCATAACAGCATGGTTCAAATGATTGACGTGGATAGCCAGCGCGTCCGCATAATCGCTCGCCGTCTTGAGTTTCAGCGAACGTTGCGGGTCATCGATCGGAAATTGCCTTTCGAGCAGTTCCAGGAAGAGAAAAGTGATGCGCTCTGAAGCATTCTTATTTTTAAGACCGCCAGAATCGGGCTTCATTTTTAATGCTTCATGAATGATCAGATCGAGGTGGCTTTTCAGAAGGTTGTATTTGTAAATATAGTCTGACTGGATCTCTGAAAGCATATTCTGGAATATTCCGCTGATGTATGTCACCTGCGCATCCGTAAGAAAGAAGACCGGATTGCTTCCTGTTTCCAGCAGGGCAGTGTTAAGCAGGCTCTCACTCCGCTCTTTTTTTTGCACGAACTCTTTTTTGAATAAACAGAAATAACCCAGTTGTTCCGCAGCAAGCGGTTCCCACGAAAACGGCGTTAGCGGGTTATAGAAGACCAGTGCGGGCCGGTCAATTTCAGTTTCAAAGTGATGCCAGCTTAGTTTGCTTTTACTAAGAATCAGGGATATTTTGTAAAAATCCCTTCGGTTATAGACATGGGGTGCTCGGCAATAATCACCGTTTTGAAATACATTAAAATGACTGTTCTCGTCTGAAATGATTCCTTTTTCCGCATAAAAATCTTCAACCGTTCCCTGCCTTTTCATAAAATGAAGTTAAATTAATCAAATGATTTTTTCAATGTCCTTTCAGCGAATCAGTAGGGTTCATCAACGCAGCTTTCAGGGATTGGTAGCCAATGGTTGCGAAGGTGATCAGGATCATTAGTAGACCGGTGATAGCGAAGACGCTAAATGTCATCGGGATATGATAGGCGAAATTTTGGAGCCATTGATCCATTAACCACCACGCCAGCGGAAAAGCAATGGCGGTTGCGATCAAGACGAGCAGAAGAAAATCTTTCGTCAGCATGGCTACTACATTGTGAACTGTGGCGCCCAGCACTTTTCGGATACCAATTTCTTGTCTCCTCCGGTCCGCTGTGAATGCCGCCAACCCAAACAGACCGAGGCAAGAAATAATGATCGTGAGAATGGCGAAATACCTGGCCAGCTGCCCTACAAGCTGCTCAGATGCGTATTGTGCCTGGTAATCATGGTCGAGGAACCGGTAATCGAATGAGTAGCCGGGATTGAATTGCTTGTGAAAATTCCGGATGTTTTCAATCGTTTCTTTTTCCTGGCTGGCCGCCAGTTTAGCCATCACCAGCATCGTTTCCGCCGGTGAAATGTAAAGGATAAACGGTCGTATGGCTTCGTGCAGGGAATTGAAGTGAAAATTTTTGCTGACTCCCACAATGTGCCGTTCCTGGCCACCGATCATGACTGTCTTGCCAATCGGATCGGAAAGTTCCATCGCCTTGACCGCAGCTTCATTGAGGATAATGCTGGCCGCTTCGTTGCCGTAACTTTTTGAAAAACTGCGCCCTTCCAAAATTTTAATGTCCATCGTTTCGATCAGGTCGTAGTTGACAGGCATTCGGAAGAATCGGATTTTATCGTCTGCATTTTTGCCATCCCACCGGACGCCGCCGCCATTACCGGGCATCATGGCGGGCAGGATTATTTTTTGCTGGATACTGGAAGCATTCACAACGCCGGAAACCGATTTCAGCTGCGAGAGAAACGATTCACGCTGCTCAGCAACACGACCATTCATTTCAAAATAAACCACATTGTCCTTGTCGTAACCCAGGTTTTTTTCCTGTAAATAACTGATCTGACGATAAACAACCATCACCGAAACGATGAAGACAACGGAAACTGTAAATTGGAAAATAACCAATCCCTTTCTGATCATCAAATCGCCGAACGAACTTGCCAAACGGCCTTTCAGCGTTATTGCCGGTTTGAAACGGGAAAGGTGAAATGCCGGATAACTGCCTGCCAGCAATCCGGTGATGATCGAAGCGGTGAGCGTAAGCAGGGCAATTTTTAAATCAGAATGCAGCGAAAGGGATTTGCCGGTGATCGCATTAAACTGCGGGAGCAGCATCCATGTTAACAGGATGGCGACCAGCAATGCTAAAAAGCTCATCAGCAGCGATTCGCTCAGAAACTGGAATACCAATGTAGATCTGCTTGCACCGAGCGCCTTTTTTACACCCACTTCCTTCACACGCATGGAGGCTTTGGCGGTGGAGAGATTCATGAAATTAATGCAGGCAATGACCAGGATCAGCACGGCTATTCCGGCGAAAAGCCTGACATAGGTGATTTTACCGCCCACTTGTACGCCATTTTCATAGTTTCCGTACAGATAAGCATCCGAGTATTTGCGCAGGAACAATGTGGATGTTGAATCGTTGAAAGCAGTTTTAGCGAGGCCGGCCATCTTTTGGTTCACCCGGTCAATGTCCGCACCTTCTTTCAAAACGACAAAATTGTCGAATGGCCCGCTGCTGGTGCGGACATCGCCTTTAGGCACAATCTGGTTCCAGGCGTCCATAGACAAGAGAAAGTCGTGCTGCTGCGATGAGTTAGCTGGGAAATCCTCAAAAACACCGGTTACCATACATTTTCCTGAAAAGGCCTGCCATTTCCATTCAAGGATTTTCCCGACAGCGAGCTCCGGCTTGCGGAAAAACTGAACGGCCAGTTTTCTCGAGATCGCAATGGAATTTTTGTCCCGCAGCACCTGGTCTTTCTGGCCATGAATGAGCGCAAAAGAGAACGCATTGAAATAGTCCTGGCTAACAAAATTCCCGCCTGCGCTCATGGTTTTATTCCCGGCGGTAAGGCTGAATTTCTGAAACCAGCTGGCCGGCGTAGTCATGACAGCTGCTTCCACCTCGGGCAGGTCTTTCAATAAGGTTTCCATCATATGATCGCCTGTTGCATTGGAAGTGGCGATTTGGTTACCAGCCTGCTCATGGATCATTACTTCATAAAGGCGGTTGTCTTTTTCATGAAATTTATCAAAACCCACTTCATCCGAAACCCAAAAACAGATAAGCAATGCGCATACCAGCCCAGTCGATAACCCGAGCAGGTTTAGCAATGTAAACTGCTTGTTCTTCAACAAATAACGCCATGCGGTTTTGTTATAATTCAGAAGCATGTAGGGGTTCAGCATATCTTTAATATTTACGATTTTTTGTAGCACATAAGAATGCGTAAGTATGTAAATAATTGCCGTATATACAAGAAATTTATATATAAAAAACGCTTGGTGCGTGTGACCCAGCATTGCTGCTGGCATTCAGCGATGCGCGGCTTGTGAGCAAGCAGTCAAATGGCGGCTTTGGTTAATCGATTGTTTTTGCATTGACTTTTACATTGGTCAGCTTAAAATCCTGCACGACACTTTTATCAAAGGCAGCGTTTTTCGCAGTAATGTTCAAATCCTCAAACCGGAATCTTGACAATTTATCATAGTCACCCGGACTTACGTCGAAAAACACCTCGCATTTCATATCAATGTTTTTTAAACTAATGTTGTCACAATAGGATAGGGGAACGTCTTTTCTTCCCTTCAGGTCGAAAAACTGCTTCCAGGGTTTCACATAGATCAAACTATATGCATAACCCGTAATGTTCTCGACGCTGACAAACTCATATTTTTGCGGCGTGTCGGGTCTCATTTTAAGCCATAGCACACGCATCGCGTTGGTAATGTGGCAGTTGCGCATGACGATGTTTTTGTTGTGAATGGCTTCGCTGCCACAGGTAAGTGCTGCATGGCAAAACCCGAATTCACAATCTTCGATGATTACATTTGTGTTTGCACCATTGCCCTTGTCCGTATCTGCATAAGGACCTTTTCCGCCTTTCAGGGCAATAGCATCGTCATTTACAGCGAGATAGCAATTTTTGATTAACACATTATTACAAACATCGAGGTCGATTGCATCTGTGCTGGGTGCTTTAATGGGTTCGTGCGGCGCGGTAATGCGGACGTTCAGGATCTTAATGTTGTTGCATTGATAATAATGACTCGTCCAAAAACCCGAATTTTGCAGCCGGACATCCTGCACTTGCACATCATTACTTTTCCAGATAAAGACCAGCCGCGGACGCGAAACTTCCAGATTGGTGCAATTCGGGTTTTCTTTTCTTCTTTGCCAGAACGCCTTCCAGTAATTCAGCCCGTTCCCGTCAATGATGCCCTTTCCCGTGATGGTGAAACCGTTGACACCGTACGCATTAACGAGCGCAGGAAAATAATCCAAAGTTTGTCCTTCCATACGCGAAGGCATTATTGGGTAGTCGGCTATTTTATCAGACCCTTTCAATGTAGCGCCTTCCGACACATGTAAATGGGTTTTTGGCTTAAAAAATAAAGCGCCGCTCAGGAATGTGCCTTTCGGGATAACTATTACACCGCCGCCCTGCTTGTGCGCCAGATCAATGATTTTCTGAATAGCCGCAGTTTGCACCACATTGCTATCCGCTGATGCACCATGTTTTGTAATGACAAATTGTTTACCTAAGTTTTCCGGTTTGATCCTTGAACTGTTTGAAAACCAATCGGATATTTTCGTCCCGTCGGGGAATTCCGTCGATTTTTCAGATTGTGAAATTGAGACAAAAGAGATAAGAAGGGCGAAAAACAGCAGACAAAATTTTGCCATAACAAAGGTCAGGGGTTAATGTAATGACAATTTAGGATTTTCTTGCTTATTATTTTCACTCCGTTCGCAGCACCTGCCAGCATATTAATCTTTGTTTTTTTGTTGATAGTAATGCATTAGAACATTCTTGACGAAACCAGTAAGATGAGTTGAAACCGCCAGTAAGGCCCAAAACACGCAATGAAAAAACCTTTACACACCAAGCCGCATTGCGATCAAGTGCTTTTTAAAACCTACTTTTTCATAGGCCTTGATGGCCGGGATATTTTCGTCATATACGTCCAGCCGCAGCTCCGTAATGTTTTGTGAAATAGCCCATTGCTTTAATGTTTCAATAACTTTCTGGTTTATTCCTTTTCCCCGGTGTTCCGGCTTGACGTACATAAAACCCAGATACGCATGTTGCTGGTGCATCAAATAATGC
Organism: Dyadobacter chenwenxiniae; assembly: GCF_022869785.1. NCBI lineage: Bacteria > Pseudomonadati > Bacteroidota > Cytophagia > Cytophagales > Spirosomataceae > Dyadobacter > Dyadobacter chenwenxiniae. Next base: position 1,555,659 of record NZ_CP094997.1, read on the forward strand.
CTGGCGTTTTCGATCCTCGCATAACCTGAGCCTACCAGCTCGCCATCCAGTTCTGCAACGACGATCTCGATGTGGGACGACGCAATCATTTCTTCTATGTTATAATAATGGACGGGATCGTTTTTGATCAAAGGATTGAAAGGACGTTCGGCAAGAATGACACCTTGCTCAAAGGATCTTAAAGTGGGTAAATCGGATAACTGAGCTGTTCTGACAAGAATTTCTGACATGTATTGAAAATGATTAAACGTTTGAAATAGCCTAGCGGATTTATATTATCTAGGAAAAAAGCCTGCCATTTTGAACCAGCTCCATGAATGCTTTTTGGTAACATTCCTTTTTCCCAAACTGGCCCAGCGTCATAATCTTTTCCTTTCCGTTGAAAATAAGCACATTTTCTCCATATGCTTCCATGAGGTCAATGTCAGATAAATAAATAATATGAAAGCCTCAGGCTCATTGAGCTCCACTTTTCTACACACGAGCGGGAGGAAGTGAAGCGCCATCTTGCTGATTTTTAAAGAGGTTATCCAACCAATTCAACGCAATTCTAATCCAGTAAGATGAAATTTCTTGTCATTTTAAGTAGCGTTTCAATGTCCTTTTACGACATCATTATGAACCAATTAATCTATTAGCAAAATGAAAACACAATTCTTGATGCGTATGACGCTTTTGCTCTTCATCCTGTCAATTTCCTTTGCGTGTAACAAGGAAAACAACATTGCTCCTGACCCGGATAATGGCTTATTCGTCCAGACAAACCGTGAAGAGTATCACAAGCTCATGGCAGCACGCGAGACCTTTGACGGGACGCCATTTGAAATCAAAAACGTTGACAGAACGGGTAACACATTGAAGATACGGTTGATGGGCGCCAGCGGCATTGAGAACTACAAAGTGGTTTGGGATGGCCTGCTGCTCGAATCTTTCCCAATGCAGGCCAAGCTGGTGGTGGGATACGATGTGCCGGATGGGGTCCAGGATGCCATGTTGCATGATTACACGCTGGAAGTGGATCTTCAAAAGCTGTTTGGCAGCACAGCAAATGCTTCGGACGTGACTGTGCAAGTGTCCAACGGCTCCAAAAAACAAGATACGGTAATTGATCCCGACGGAAGCACATCCAGTCCGAAGTAACACAGCGTTCTATTCAATCACCTTATCATTTATTGCCCCCGGTTACGCCGGGGGCAATAGCGCTATATCTTCCTGTGGAATGGCTATCTGATTGTACTACCGATGAAAAACAATGGATTGAACGCTGTGCGAAAAAAGATCCCAAAGCACAGCAATGGGTTTTTAAGCACTTTTTTGGTTTAGCGATGGGCATCTGCGTGCGATACCTGTCTGTTTACGATCTCGCCCAGGAAGCGGTCAGTGATTCTTTCCTCAAGATATTTGATCAGCTCCCCAGGCAACTTTCAGAAATACGGTCTTTCAGGGCCTGGATGCGTGCCATGGTTGTTCGCACAGCCATCGACTATTTTCGAAAGGAGAAGAAAAACTTTGCTGTAACAAGTTTGGATGCAGTTGACGGGCATGCTGAAATAGATGAGCAAGTGACTTCAAAACAGTCGGTAGCGGAGATTTTACAACTGCTTGATAAGCTTCCGCCCGTTTGGAAAGTGGTGTTCAACTTGTATGAAGTGGAAGGTTACAGCCATGAAGAAATTGGTAAAATGCTATCTATCACAGCCTCATCGTCAAGGGTTTATCTTGCAAAAGGTAAGCAGAGCCTGCGGAAAATGATCGCAATACAAAACGGAAGCAATTGAGATGTCAGACCAGGAACCCGAAAGCAAGCGGATGATCGACCAGCTCTGGGAGTACACCGAGCCCTACAGGCCCGGCGCCTGGGAGCATTTTGAACGATTGCGGGACAAGCAGAAGCGTAAAAGGAGGGTTGTCACTTTTTGGCTGAATGCAGCTGCTGTGCTTGTCTTTTTCGGGACAGCAATTTTGGTATACCAACTAATGCACCGGGGGAAAACAGCGGAGAACGCAATTGCTGTAAATCAGGTCAGAAACGACAGGGTTCCTGGCAAAGAAAACCTGGAAAAATTGTCGTCTTCTGCAAATACTGGCAGCGTGATATCCAGCCTGGATTTGGGTCAGGTGAATAGAAAAAAAGAAAGAATAGCAGCTGGAACACACAGTCGGCAGAGTTTCAAGAAGGCATCCTTAATCACAATGTCGGAATACCAGCCGGCAAATGAAATCGCTATGACGGATCAGACAACGAAACAGGAAATAGCTAGCCCAAATTTCCTGCAATCCCGACTTTTTCGGGTTCAAAACGTTCATTTTAGTAAATTGTACATTCCAATAAGGCAGCAGCACTCAGAGTCAGCCACTCGTCTGCCTAATCATATTCGTTTCGGCCTTACCGTTTCACAGCAATCAAATCAGGCCGCCGGCACGCGTCCGGAGTTGAATTATGGCATTGGCGGTGCTTTGTATTTTCCCGTTACACAGAAGATGGTTTTTGTCACAGGCACATCTGCAAGTAAGCAGTCCTTGCATGTAGAAAAAGATATCGTTGCATCAACGCCTTTAAATGGGCTTCCCCAGCTAGAACGCGCCCGTTATCAATGGTTCAATGTGGAAGTGCCCATGCACATGCAATACAGCCTTAGAACTTTCAAAAAGGCAGCAATCACCGCTGTGGGCGGCTTTTCAGTGGTGGGCAGCGTCGGGCAGATTTCGGATTACCTGTATAAAACCAGCCGCACCATTACAACGGTGACCGAAACCGCAGGCGGGCCGGTTGTGGTCTCGACTCAAACTGTTGAAGATTTTAGCTCCGTAACGGAAGATAATAAGAAGGCCAGCTGGGTTTTTGGCGGCGCTCTTTATTTCGGGCTTGGATTCAACTATCAAATGAAAGATTACGGTCTGGGAATCGAACCATATGTGAAATATCCGATCGGCCCCGTAACCGCCGAAAAGTTGCAGCTCACTTCCCTGGGCGTTCAATTGAGATTGACAGGATTGATTAGTAAACCAAGGTAAAATGAAACAAAAAGCTTTATCATTAGGATGAGATTTAATGTTCCGGATTGGAAATAATGGTTTTTGACCATGGCAGGAGTTACAACTGGGAACTGCATTTGCAGACGTTGAAGATCCGCTCTACATCGGTTTGAAGCTGAGCCAGTTTCTGCTGAACAGCTTGACCTCCATACTGGTGACTACGACTTTGGCATCCGAGTCGCAAGATGCGGGCTTACTTTCTTCCTGTTGAGATTTCGGTGTACTTACCGTCAATTGTAATCCTGGCGTAGATGTGGGCTTTGCCGTCTGCTTTCGCTTTTTGTCTGTACAGCCAAAAGAGTACAGGTAGGTTCTGTTTCATCTTCATCACCCTCACAGTTTAAGGTTAGAAAAGCATTGATGTTTACGAAACCTTGCTCAAAATCGCCTCGTCAAACATGTCCATTCGGTAACCTAATTTAGTTAGCAAAGCAGGTTACCGAATGCTTTGATCTGGATTGAATCAGAATGATGTGCTTATTTCCGAAAACAGTGAAAAAATGAGGTTTTTAAACGAAAAAAGCGCCCTTTGAGGCGCTTCAAGTGATCCCGCTGGGATCGCAAAATATTGACGAAAGTAGTTGATTATCAGATCGCTTAGTCTCGACAATAGACTAGGTGACTGAATCGGGGATCGAATGAATTAGCTCGATTTGGATTCGTTTTGAAATTCCCTGAAGCAAATTTATCGATTTTCGTCCGCTCTTTCAAGTTGTAGGTAGAAAACATGAGTAACTCATAGGAATTGTTCCCGCAATTGGCAGCTAGAGACTGAGTGGACCGACTTCATCTGCCATCGCTAACAATAACATGTTTACTGCCGACCATTAATCCACTCGTGGACAAAGATTTCTGCTCGATAATTAGCATTCAAGAAACGAGCGTAGAGTGGACATTATCAAACTTACATTAGTCACTATTTGGAAGTACTATCATGGATGCTTTCCATTGAATATACTCATCACCCGCCTTTTCAAGACCATAAAATGGTCTCGTACCTAAAATTAGTACCTCAACAGAAATGACACACTCCCTGGCCACCGTGGTGAATGCAGAGAAACTCGTTGCTTCACCAGGCGAAATAGTCATAAGCCGGTTTTCTTTTTGCTCTGTCCAAATGGCATTTTGATCAGATAGATTAATTTCGGATCGTTGAAATCCTATCGGCCGGATGATCTTGGACTCCAACTCGCTGCCTTGTTGATCAAAGCTTCTGACTTTTAGTTGGATGTCTTTTAGCCAAACGCTGTCAGTTGGGCCTTTTTCAATGTTCAGAGAAATGGCCAAATAGTCAAATGATTTATCAATGTGGGTCCGGTTTTGATCAAGCTTGATTTTGAGATTAATTATCAGCCACCCAGTTATCAGCTTGTATACAAAAAAACAGAACGCTGCATACAGCGCTAATACTTTGAAGAGCTGCTCAATTTCTTTCAGTGGGTCGGAGCTGCGATTATATTGCAGATACAGGCCAAGAAAGAACAGCCCAGGAATAGCGAGTAAACCTGCGAACAGGATAGTCTTTCGTTTCATTGTTTTTTTATTGTTTGTGTATCACCAGTTTGGTCGGCCTCAGCAGTCGATCAGCAATTATAGCAGTTGGCACTCCCGTTCAGCCTATAATAACTCGATTTCGTCTTCCCTAAACCACCCGTATTTTATCGCATTCTCTTTGACAAGAGCCTGGTTATTGGTATAGGCAACGATTGCCAGGCTCTCTATCGCCCTGCTACAGGCAACATAAAAAAGCCTTCTGGTCTTTTCAATGCCGGTTTCCTTTCCTTCATTTATATTTTTTTGGTCAGTGTTGCTGAGTTCCTTTGCCCCAAAAAGCTTATCATAACTAAACATAAATCCACGGGCTTCCTCATCATCGGCGATTACCATTACCCTGGAATATTGTAGGCCTTTCACGCCTTGGTGGGTACCGAATTTTGAGTTTTCTGAAAAATAATGGTCATATTTTTCCACTTGCGAAAATGGAGTTTGTAAGACCTTATCCCACGCTTCAATTATTTCATCTGCATCGTTATCGTCCTCTTCGTCCTGATTGTCTGATTTGTTTTCGATCAGCTCTATTTCTTGCTCGGTCCTTGAAACGATAATATTCATTGTGCCTGTTATCGGAAAAAGCGAAGCCGCCCTAACTATTTTTAATACTTCTATCAACTTTGGGTCTTTTCCGCTTTCCCATAGTGAGAGCAAATCGTAAGTAGCTTTATTTATTTCCTTCAGATTCTTTATCTGTTCATCGCTACTGACCAAATATTCGCGTTCCAACAGCTTTGAGTGCTTCTTCACGATTTTCGCTACTGAGAATTTGTCGTTCTTTTTGTAAGCCTGTACTAATGGCAGCAAGATCTTAGTGAACAGATTCAAACCAGGAAGGGTGCCGTCCAGTAGCCCGGTTTTTAATTTATCTATTTTATAAAGCGGCTCGAAAAGCTCGAAGAATCCCATACGGTTAGCGGCCATATGGTGTTCTAAAATCAAGGTCATTATATCGCCATCCTCGAAATTCCATAATGTGTCACGAGTTATCGCAGTCATCTTTTTTGCAATCAGTTTTTCGAGAACGATCTTGCTTGATGCCCTATCGCAGACGAACAACCGCACCACGCCCCTTTCTCTTTCAACCCGTGGAATTTGCCTTTGTTTATCGACATCCTTTCTAATATTATTAATTAGTTCAACGATGCGTTTAGTGGACCTATGGTTCATCACTTTCGAGGGCTGTGTCCAATCGTCAGGAAGATTTTTCCCCAAATCATCCTTCCCATCACCATAAATTCTTTGCATCATGTCCCCGAATAGCCCCAGGGAGAATTTGTTCTTTTTGTTCTCCTGTAACTGAAACAGCGCATCAACCATCTCTTTCTTGGTGTCTTGGCTTTCATCCACAAGGATTATCGGAAACATCGAAATCACAATATTCTGCATCAAATCCTTAGTCCTGATGAATTCAGCCGCTATACTAATTACTTCAATATGGTTCAGGGAATCTTTCGAGATATTATCTCCATTGGGATTGTAAGTGAATTTTGTAATGGTGTCGAGTAATCGAATCCTATTTGTCTTCGACCCAATTTTTCTTGCGCGGTCTATCGAGGTCTTGTTATTTAAATCCCTGCTTCTGGATTGCTCGTCTTGGAGCTTTAATATTTCAAACTGCAAATTCGCCATCACCCATTTTTTGATGTCCTTGGTGAGATTGCTTATTAAATCCCAGGAAAAACTATGAATCGTTCTGACCTTACAGATAGGATCGTGTCCTAATCTATCGCTGATCTCGTCTGCCGCCGCATTGGTGTAAGTGATTATGGCTATTTTTTGCCGGTATAACCTGAAGTCTGCCCCATGTTCTGTCTTGAACCTTGCCAGTACATTCACCAGCGAACGTGTTTTTCCCGAACCAGCTCCGGCAAACAAGAAAAAGCTTCTAGGCTGTGCTGGGTTAAAACAGTCATATATCTCTTGATCAACACCATCGTCGATATTGTTGCTTGAATAAATCTCGCTCATAACTATTTGGTGAGATTGTTTAAGCCCTTTTTCTGAGCAATCAGTTTTGTTTCCAGCCAGTCTAGACCCTGCTTTATGTACTTTGGCGTGGCTAATTTGTTGGGCTCTTCAAAATAAAAGAGCTCCAGAGCAAATTCCGCCTTCTTGACCCACGGTTGTGTGATCGCGTCATACATAGCCTGGGCAGATTTTTCTGGATCAGTCTCTTTAGAAGCATTGATCATTTGCTTTAAAAGACCAGTTCCCTCTGTAAGCTTTCCGAACAAATCCTTGTTTTCCATCACCAAGGAGTCTTCGAACGTATAGGGGTTGACCTTAACGGCGCCCTGTCCATTGGTGATCGTAAGGGGAATCTGGAAGGCTATTTTTATCGGTAGCTTCTTATCTTCTTTGTCCGTCTCCTTCAGCAGCAAAAGTTTGTCTAGCGCTGTTTCATTTGGAATCCAGGACTTCAAGGTATCGTTTCCGGTATTGTATTTTTTGCCCTTCTCCGGCCTGGCCTTCGCCTGACCATCTACCGAGTCGATATCTGTGACAACAAGTGTGATAACCCCTAAGTTTTCGATAAGCGGGCGTAGGCGATGTGCATGACTGCCGCCAATTTCCAGAATGGAAATATAACAATTGCTGAGCTTTGAATGATGTTTTATAAAGTATGGGAGTAGCATCCTTTCCGCAGGTCCCTCTACCATGATCACTGCGTCAGCAAAAAAAAGGTCGCAATGTGTGGTTTTTAGGTAACGTATTGCAAACTTGGTGGTATCGTCATCCTTTCCGAAGGTCTTTGATAAGTTTACGACTTGGGAAGTACCTATTTTCCCGGTCGAATCTAAATTGCGTCTAAAATATCTCAGCGCGGTAAAGTTGACCTCGTGGGCGACATGGTTAGAATGTGTACTGATCACCAGTTGGGTTGAAAATTTCTTGTTTTCACCGAGATGAGGATGACGCCTTAAAACTTTATAAGCCTCTTTGACAAATACCTGTTGTACCTGGGCATGTAAATGGGCTTCCGGTTCCTCAATAAGAACCAGGTGTAACGGCTCAAATTCTACGTCTTGCTTTGCGGATTTTGCTATTTTCCCGACCTGCATCCATTCATCCCGAAACCGAATCAGCTTGAAAATAATAGATATCAGGTTCTGATATCCCAGGCCGTTGTATTTCTCAGGTAGTGTCAGTTCCGAGATTCCGTCTTCGAGAAAGTACTGAACGGATGAATCATGATTTAAGCTGTCGACAGTATTGAACTTGCTCGATAGGTTTATTCGGGCGCTTCCCAGACCGGGATAATTTAATAGCTCTAATTCTTGTAAGGATGGCTGAAAGCTTCCTTTAAGATTAGCGTCAAACAGTTCTTTGGCTGCGTGAATGGCCCTCAGAGCAGTGATATCATCTTTGGTCGGATTTACGGCAGGATTCAAGTGCCTGTCATAGTAGCTTCTTAGCTGACTCGATAGTGTCTTTGTAGTATTTACTGCCTCTCCCAAGTCAGCGTTGACATCTGAGAAACCTCTCTGGGCGTTTATAATGTCAATCTTTATTAATCCGTTTAGCGCGTCGCCTTCTATGGGAACATCGAAGGATGAGAGTTTTTGAGGGGTCTCCGCGAAGTTTGGATCTAACAGATATGTCCTGACAGTAAAGTAACTACTGAGCTTTTTGTCCAGGAAATCCCACATGTCCTTGGGCCATAAGCTAAAGGTATCCTTCTTCTTTTTTGGTTCCAGTCCATTAAGTGCCCTCGAGCTATTGCATCCGTCGCAAAACTCCCTGTACAACTCCTCAATGTTTTTGGGTTCAAATCTTAATCTCATACCTAATAGTCCACCTTCCCAGTCCAGGCTTGGTATTAAGCGGTTGATATAGTGCAATTCATAGTTTTCTACCTTGAGCCAAATATCCAAGGCAGGCAAATTGCTTTCCCAGCGATTTAATGTGAGATCGATCTTTGAAAAATCAGCTTCTTTCAGCCAATCCTCACCAATGGCATTTATTTCCTTCCAATTTGACAGGGTGAGGTCCCTTGTGCTAAAGTTATTCGACAACTTCAAGAACTGAATCAGGGCATCAATCGCAGTGGTTTTTCCGCTATTATTTGCACCGACGAAAACAGTCTCGCTATCCGAAAAGTCGATGCGACAATCTTTGAGTTTTCGAAAATTCTGAATATGTATAAAGTTTATGTTCATATAATTCCTTTTTATTAATCTGTTGCGAGGAGGGGAATAGGGTTCACGCTAGTAGTAGGTTGGTTTTGAATGTCTGGGTCGGAATGTCGTAACAAGTAGTTGCCAGATTTATGAGCGAAAATTGACAAGCATCTCTGTATGCTGTCGAACAATTTTCTATTGCGCTGTGCAAGTTCAAGTCAGCAGTTTCCCAACTCACACCTAACTTTAAAGAAATTGGACCCACTAATTACTAAGTCGTGATCTTATTTTTTGTTTACTGGTAGAATTTTGGTAACCGTCGGGCGAACTAGCAGTTTCTCTGTCTTTAAGAACAGGGGACCTGTGAAGATTCGAGGAAGTTAAGCGTGTCGACAGATAAATCGGTATGTCGCATAGCAGAGAATAACTTTTGCTTTCCCATTTATTTCAGGAGAAAGTTTAGACAGTGGCACTTAACATCTTCGCACGCAGTCAAAAGTTAAGTAGGGAGTTTCCTACTACCAGTTAGTTGGGTTCATGATACTTTGAATCGCAAATTTTGCGACGACGCCAAACGTTATGCGCTTCCAAAAATTTCCTTTATTTTTCTCCACCTCAAGCCTGGCTTCGTCATTTGGAGCAAGTTCAAGTTGATATTCATATTGCCTGTTTAATATATCTCCGAATTCAAGATAAATGCCTCCGGCAAATTTGCCTTCTTCTTTGAAAAAATTGGCGGATGTTCCCGCATTGAGCAGATTGACTGCCGCACGTTTTTTGTCAGATATGGCGTATCTAACATAGGGGATATTCCATAACAATTGACCTTTTTCGCCGAGTTCAATAGGGTGAAGCCAGTCTAAGCGAAGATTAAGTCTTGTGAAAGTTTCGTAGATCCCAGTATAGCCCTTTTCCTTTTTTTCTAAGATCAATTCAGTGTTGCCGATTTTTTCAGTCTCTCTTATGGTGTAGTCAGTTGAGGTCAAACTGTCGATTGTCTTCACTCGCTCAAACCCAGCAGAAATTCCCAAAAGGGATCTTTTGCCCAGATCGAGATTTATCCCCAAGTCAGTATACACACCTGTGAATGGCGTTTTTACAAATCGTTTGCTGATGGGTTCAATAATAGTTTTGTCATACAGTTTTACCTGTGAGCCAGTTAGTCCAAAAGATACATACGGCACAATCTTGGATGGATTCGATTCGTCGAGCATTTTAGATTCTTGACGAACTAGGAAAAACAGCGCGTCCGATTCTTCTTCATAAACATCTTCCAACGTCCTTGTGTCTTTGGCAGACAACGGATTCTTTGTTCGTTTGTAGTTGTCTTCCAGCTTGCTTTTCAACAAATCAATTAGTGCTTTGGCATCGGCAATTTGCTTGGCTAGCGGAGTTGCGTTCAAAGTGTCTTTCCAGGTTTCAACGTCTTTATGCAGCTTCTCCAGCTGGTTGATAACGTCTTGAAATCGCTCCTGATCCACAGCTTTTTCTAAGTCTGCTCCCAATTTCTTTCGACGATGGGCTATAATCCCGGTTCGATGAGCTTTCCAGACGGTATCAGTTGTCTTTTTAAAGTTCATCAGAGCCTCGTAGTTCTTCAAATTTTCTGACTTGCGAAGGTTTCGAATTTTTGCTTCCATGGTAAAGTCCGATTTCGGGCCACGAATGGCTAAACCCAAAAACATGCCAAGTTGGCCGCTAGGAAGAAATTTCCCCTCGCTAAGCAAATTGGCAATGCCCTCGTTATTTTGCCCTTTCGCGGAGACGCCCCATACTGCCTGATATCGCTTTACAATTTTCTGTTTTCGGAAATTGTTGATATTAAAAGAGAGAGCGGTTTCTCCGATATCAAAATTGATGGCATTTGCATCAAACAGGATTGCTGATTTTCCTTGAGCGTCACCTGAAAGCAATTGGGCGATGCTATGTTGGGAGTGCATTGCAAGAATCAGGAATAAGTAGCTTATTATCTTCATCGATATCAAGTTTTGTATTATAGATCATGCAATTCATCGTGATCGGCTCTGTTGTTCTCGGCTACATCTTCCTCAATGGGGAAATCGGAGAGATTTTGTCCATTTACCTTCACTTCCAAACTCCAACTGCCGCCGACCGTGCCGCTTCGCTTCCTTGCTCTTACCACTACCCAAAGCATTCCATCAGTTACTGGTGCTTCAATGGCATCCTCGTTTTCAAATACATCATCGTCATCCCCCTGATCAGCATCCAGATCCGCCTCTTTTCCGCCGAATTCAAGTCTCTGAATATCAATCCTGTCTAATGTTAGCTTGTACTTAATATCGACAAATCTAAGATCTTCCATCGATCGTAAGAATGCCTTATAATGGCTTTCGGTAAGCCCAAATGGGTGTTTGGTGTACAATGAGAGTTTTCTTCGCCGACCAGACGGTATAGATTTCGTTTTTGAGATAGGCATGTTTCGGACAGTTTGATTGAGAGAATGGGTGTATTTTGGCTTTCGAAACTGAAATCGAAATCTCTAACGCGTGAATCGTCAGATCAATGGCAATCTTGTTAGAACATCTAATCAGGTGTATATGTTCGTTGATCAATGTACCTATAATATTGTGGGCATCAACCTAAGTTTCAGACTTCTTATTTATCGGTAAATAGAAAGGATCTTCAAATGATATCCTTGAAGACGAGATCTTCTAGTTACATTAATTGGGCTACTGCCAATATCTTTTTCATTGCGATCACAATGGTCGACGATGTTGAGAAAATTTAATTTTAAAAGCAATAGCGAAGTTCGTAAGTGGGAGAAAAGGCAATACTAGAAATGAAGTGCTTCGAGTGTTGATCCAGAGGCGAATTTCGGAGGCCTGGGGTGTGTGTTTCGTACTTTTACCTGAATCATACAGATTAAAAGGAAGGGAAGAAATGGAAATTGAGGGAATCAATTTACCGAACAATTTCAAACACTTTCGAACGAATTCAAACACAGTCGAACAATCCCGAATTTTTTTGAACGGAAGCGAACAGTTTCAAACATGAGCGGTGGTTTCCTCCACAGCCAGCTATCGCCGGTACGTCGCAAAATGCGACTCCCCGGCGGGAGCTGGCCATGGGAAAACCCCTGGACCCTGCTATTCGCCTCCGGCTCATAGCTAGTCAAAAGAGACACATGGAAAATCAGAAACAAAAAGGCAGACAATAGAGCCAAATCATCTCTGCGATCACAGCCACCCGAAACAGTCCCATTGCCCAAGCTTCCCAATTCACAGGCTTCTTCCCAGTCCGTTGAAGATATGGGGCGGGTTCTTTCTCGATGAGAGGATCTGGTTTTGCTGCGGGTGGATCGAGCTTTACGGGAGGAGAGGATACGAGATTGGTTATTCGGTTATAGGCTGCACAACAGGAAATTAGATGTTATCAAAGTGTAACGGTGATTGTCGCTCTTCTAATGCTGCACGTAATTGCTCGATTGATACTTCTCGGATAGCCGCAGGCGCATGAATTTCGCGCACTGGTTGCGGTGTTTCCTTTTTTTGGTGCACCTGTTCCATTCTCTCCTGCACTGCTGAACGATCAGTAGATGGCTCAGCTGATGTTTCAACTTGGGGATGGGACACTGTCATACATCGCTCCATCTTCTCCCAGGCTTGTTTGCGCTGTTTTTCTGTCATGAGGTCGGGTTTTCTAAGGTAAAAACTCGCCATGAAAAAACAATTGACGGTGACGAGGGAAGTGAATAAAATGAAATCCTGACCGAGAGTAAGGGAGCCTCCTTCTTTCAAGAATACACAACGCCTTCCGCCAGCTTAATGACCGGAGCCTTTAAAAGATTTTGAATTGGTGTACAGTCGCTGCAGGGAATGTCACCGACTGGATCCGAGAGACGCCCAACCAATCAAAACTGTGACGGCTTCGAAAGACAGCACCTTTCTTTGTATGGGGAAATTGGTATTAAGGTCGTGCCAGGTCATAAAAGAACAACTCCCCGTACATGGACAGGTAAAACGACAATACTGGATAAGGATGTGCACCGAAGCCAAGAATCGTGAGATGTTATTACCAGTCCAACCCGTTCGGTTCCAACTGTACCTTTCAACTTGGCGATGAAATAACAAGTAATAGCGGCAATGCCAGAAGAACGCGGCTTCCGGAAATGTAGTGGTCGCGCGGATGGTCAAGAGGTAATTGGGTAATTATTATGCTTGTAATTGACACTGCTCACCAGATTAAATTTTGATTTTGGATTTCAGATTAATCACCTTATGAAGGCTAGCAATTGAAGCATGAATAAGCAGGGAAAATATACCGAAAACGATGAAAAAAGCCCAAAACGACCAGGTAGACAGGCCGTCGATCCCACGGCTTGCATAGTGAGGCGAGAAAGCTCCCAGAAACGGTATAACCGTTGTAGCTAGAAAAAAGCCGAATGCAGTTATTCGACCTCGAAAGACCCCGATCCACGGAAAGTTCGCAATCTCGTCAGTATCTTCTCGAAGTGTGGCAGTATCATTGAGATGATTTATTAGCATTAATAGATAGATCATTATCGCAATTACAATAAATGGCGCGAGAATGACGATTGTCTTTGCAGCGACTTTAACTCCAATTAGGTCAATTTCGCTGTCTGGATTGTTCTTTTGAGATTTCATTTCCGTTTCAAGAAATTTTCCAAAATCCGTGACTGACATTCTTATGTTCGCAGAAAGTAATAGCCGAAATCTCTCGGATTCAGCAATTTCTTCAACAAACATATCCGAACCCGTTCGTTTTGCCCAATATTTACTCAAATCACCCACTGCGACTTTTTGGCCGTCATATTTTCCATGCGGCATTGTTGGCAGCGGAATGGTCTCATTATTTTTGATTTTCTCCACATCGTCAGCGTATGCTTTCTCGAGTCGACTAAGCTTATTGCGGAAACCTGCACGTTCGACATATAATTCGCTTAGTTCCTCGTTATTCTCTTTGTAGTAAAATAGATCATCACCAGCACTATCAATTTCCGCTTTAAGTTCAGCAATTCGGTCGTTCGAGAACTTAAGATCCATTCTTGCCATTCTTAATTGAAAGTCGTCAGCTCGATTTCGGCCGCGTCCCAGTGAAGCACTAAAAGAATCGGATTTAAATCTCTCCACTTCCTCATGGTTAATGACACGAGGAATCGAATCCGTAGTAAGGCGAACATAGTCGCTGTTTATATCATCCCTAAGGCTTATTGCGCAACTTTCGAGCCGTTTCTTTGCTCGCTCAAACACAGTTTCTTTGAGCAGGAGCGAAACGGAAAAAGAAATTATGATTACTGAGGTTACGATTAAAATTTGGTGGATGTTACGCGTTGATTCCAGAGATTCTTTCATGCGAGTAGAGTTTGGTCAAATTTAAGCATTTGACTATTGTGTACAAGCCGAGATTACTAGCTTGACAGGCGCATCATCACGTGGTTCGTTTTTAGAAAAAAGAGAGGCCTGAGTGCCCTCTGACAAATACGGCATACCGCCCGTGATACACGCCTGTGTCATACAGTCAAAATGTTTAATCAATGGCGTAGGACTTATTCATGGTATATGTCCAATTTCAGGGGATACACCATAGTTGAGTACACACGGCGCGAAATCATTGCGATTGAGGGGGCGATGTAAATGTCCGAGCCATAGTACAGCATCACGATAACAACGACCTCGCCAAGGCTTTGAAGGTTGCTGCAGGCCACATTCTTTTTAAAGCAGGAGAAACGGTTATACATGGATAACAACAGAAGAGCCGCCAGGCACGTATTTAGCTGGCATTAAAGCCATCAATCAGCCCTCAAAAGGCATATCACTAACAAGGATGGTGGTGACTAACAACAAAAACCACCAAGTGGATGCCTGTTTTGTCCCTGCTCATAACATATCACTTGATGAAATTTATTTGATCATCGATGAAATTTAGCTGGAAAGGTACATTGTAGGTCTGAGAGTATTTCACTCTAAATTCATACCATGTTTTGCAAGTTTCCATCATTGTTGTCGCTTCTTCAATATAACCTTCAAGTAAGATTCTGCCCTCATCGTTTAGCCATTGGAAATGCTTGAATTTCCTCAGACCGAATACTACATAGGGGTTTAGGTGTTGAAGAGCCGGTAAAATGTCCTTAGGAAATCGTCGGTATATTATTTCGATTGTAAATCGTGCGACAATTGGTGGTTTTTGATAAGTCTTGTCTTCTGAAATTGCCCAGCCATTCAATCGATTTATCTGTTTATAGAAGTCCTTGGTAAAGGCTTTTTCGTACCGTTGTTTGCTCTTCGCGAGAAATTTCCTAAGCTCTTCTGCACGTTTTTTGAGATCAATTTTACTGCCACTCAAAAGTTCGATAACATCTTTCTCGGTTTCAGTCTCCTTACTTATTTTTAAGTCAGGACCTGTCAATAATTGCAGCCTTAGTTGACTCTTCTCTGATAACGACTGTGTGTCTTCTTTCTGTTTTCCCATGGGAGCAATACGATTCTTTCCTTTTGCCATGATTTCTAGTTAAATATATTGGATTTTAGTGACTTAACAAAATCAGATATTGGAGCGGGGTTTTTCCACGGGTTTCCGAAAGGGGCGATTACATCGCTAATAGGAGGATTTTCCTTCAATGCTCTCGCCCAGGCAACTTTATTAGTT
Source organism: Dyadobacter chenwenxiniae (assembly GCF_022869785.1). Classification (NCBI taxonomy): domain Bacteria; kingdom Pseudomonadati; phylum Bacteroidota; class Cytophagia; order Cytophagales; family Spirosomataceae; genus Dyadobacter; species Dyadobacter chenwenxiniae. The sequence goes on from NZ_CP094997.1 coordinate 1,570,997, forward strand.
TTGCCCACATCGAACGCATTAAAGACATAAAAGAAACTGGGGTGAACATGATTGTCTTTTGCGAACTCATTGACTAATTCTGGACTGTACATAAATGCCCTTGCTTCATCCGTTTTTTCACGAGAGAAAAGGTATTCGCGTGCAAAATTATTGGCGTCTTCTTCCTTAGCTTTGACCGCTAACTGATCAGGATCTTTATCTGAAAGGTGGTATTTATTATTTCGGATTTCCTCCCAGTCAAAAATTACGTGATAGAGCTCGTGGATTAGGGCGAACCATAAGGTGGGATAAAATCCCCTATAATTAGTTATTACTATGCAGGGCTTGTTATTCGCTGAAAATGTTGCTCCACGCAGATGTATTGAGGGGAGAGATTCAAGGTATATGATCGTGACGCCCATTTTATATAAGTTACGCACAACATTTAGAAGCCCCGTCTTAACTTTGGTTGAATGCCATCGGATTTCTGGGAAATAATCAATCAGCGCCTGACGGTCGTACCTATACGGATTGTTAAGTTCTGTGAAAATCTTACTTGCAGAGGTGATCCAAAATGATCGGGTCAGATTATTGGCTGGTTCGATTACTCCTGCACTAAAGGCCACATGACCATTAGGTCTGACGTAATCGAAGATTGACGATAGACCTAGATAATTGACAAGCTTTGTTTCTATTGCTTCATAATCGGTGATACTGTCTATCAGACCAGCTTTTTTCAAAGCGGAAACGTCGAAGTTCTTTTTGATGAAGTCTATTTTCTCCGGCGTCGCATATGTCGTGTCAGGGAAATTCTTTTCGAGTTCTTCCAAATAGAGCACCATAACCCTCTCTTTCGGGACCTGCAGAAAGCTCGCCAACTTAATCAGATTCGTGAAATCAACTGTTTTCTGAGAGCCGCTTAAAATGCCGTTTAGTGTCCTTATCTGCATGCCCAGAATATCAAGGGCGACGTTCGTTGAGATGTTTAATTCGTGAATTCTCAATTCAAATAATGCCCTCAAACTCTTTTTCGGCTTAGGGGGTATCGAGCCTAAGAGGCTTTTCAGAACCTCTTCCGGGTCTAAGGAATCTGCTTCTTTCTTCATTTTATGGATTAATGTACGCTTACATCAGAAAAATTATGATATTTTAGTTACAAAACAATCATTTGTACTAAAAAGATGTAAGGATACATGATGATATTTTTTTACTCTTGCTTGTAAGCCGGATGATCGATTGTTAGAAATGACAAAGGCCACCCCTGAAGCTGGCCCATTTGTTGCCGCAGGGGTCGGAGTCGAACCCACACAAACCCCGGTGCTGATGAAATCCCCTAGATTGATAAAAAATGCCTGCGCCACTCCCTGCGAGCTTGTGAGGCGACCCCAACATTTAACGACCAGAAGTAGGATGGAAATAATGCCATTATGAAACCTACTACAAAGTGAACGCCTATCTTTAATACTGTTTCCTTCATGTTTGACAATTTAAGTTTGAAGATTACAACAAAACTGATTACTTCAACGAGGACATCTTTAAAGACATCTTTCCAATCTATTTGAGTGAGGATATTCACCAGGGCGCCCGATTCTTAAATGGCCGCGCATGTGTATACGTAATAACGCAGTAATAATCGGGTTAAGTTCCATAAGTAAGAATGTTTGTTGACCGATAGCTACAATTGAGTTACAATCGATACAATGAGGCAAGGCTCCAACCGTTTAATCCAAGGGGCGCAACGTGAGTAAGTACATTGATATGTTCGAGAACCCGTTCAACGGATACGTTGCGACAGTCACCACACCATTCTCATTCCTTCTGTGCATTATATTCGGGCCGTTGTATTTCCTGATGAAGGGAAATTTCAAACACTTCCTGCTGTCGGCGATTCTGGCCTGTTGCACTTACGGCATTTCATGGGTTATTTACCCATTTTCAGTCTATGAGATCAATCAGGGTCATTACCTGAAACGCTGATGGGCGGCTGTACAGCCTTAGCCATAATCATTTAAAATAGAATGCGGTAGGAATAGCCATGGGAAGAAAGACAGGGGGGCGGAACGCTCGAAAAGCCGCTCGACCCTAATGAAAAGCAGATGGCCTTCCCTTGGTGCCAGAATGCTTTGCCCTGAAAAGAATAGCGCGGAGGCAGCCCGAATGCACAAGATTGACGTAGCGGCGAGGGCAGCGTACTGTCTGCGGCCCGTGGCGTGATTGAGTGTCAGATTAAAAAAGCCTCCCGGTTTGCCGCCGATTGGCAGGGTATCGAAGTTGGCATTTCCGTTGAACTTAACCGTGACTCTTCCCACCAAACTTTACCGGTACCGGTTTGTCTGCATGGTGGCGGCGCGTCAGTCGGGTGAAATTTCTAAAGAAACTTTCAGCGAGTGGATTAATGACGACCGGACGTTTGAAGAAGAGCAGGAGGCCATTTCTCTCGATGGCCCGCCGCTCTCTGAGGTCGCTTAATCTGCTATTGTTTCGCTTTGATCCGAGCTCTCCATTCAGTCCAATAATGGGTAAAGTGGAGAACGGCATTTGCTTTGCTTTCAAATCGCTGATTATGTTGCCGGTATAATGAATACCAGGCGTAAAAGCCATTATCACCTAGAACTGGCATTAGGTGGTAGAACTGTCCCTTTTTTGTTGTTCCACCCTCTCCCCAGTACATTTCGTCCGTACGGAGTACTCGGTATGTTTCGCCTGTCAAATCATAAAGCAATTCCCTGATCTGTTCGTCTGTAAGATCCTGGTCTGGGAACTCCAAAATAGTTTCTCTCATCTTTTTGCGGTTTTGTTGATGAGCAACATACAGAAATAGTAGGAGTGCCCTATGACGAAGCGTATCAAATCTCAATAAACTTATCGATCGGCATAACTGAATCCTGCTGCTCTATTGATCGTTTACAGTTCGACACGTATAGTTCCGTCATAAAAAGACGATTGAGGGCCTTTACCTTTTGCATGAGTGGCTCTGAAAATCCGATGGACTCATCAACTAGCCAAAGCGGCTTTTCCTCGTCCTCAACAAATTGTATCTGACTAAATAGTCCTGCCGTCCTTAGCACCGAGTGTCATTATTCTGCGTAAGGATCCTGTATTTTTTGTCTCTAAGGGCATACTAAACAAATAGCGATTTTAACTTAGGCCACACGCGGTTGCTTACCTTGAAGTAAACTTTTATGAACTTTTACAACCCAACGCTGCTAGATGTAAACCAGCAGATACCATGTGCCTTGGTTCCACCCACAATTTTCAGCGCCTAGGAGTCTTAGTCGAACGAGTTCCGAGTGAGACCGGCCTCGCAGAGCCAGATTCAAATGAAGCGCGTGGCGGTAGCCGCGTGATACATTTGTACATCTGGCTGACCACGGATAGACAGGTGGTAGCATCTAATTTTACGAGTCTGTGTGACTACAATTTTATACCCGAGGTGTCCGCTTCAGCTTCAAAACATCACTATTGCTCCAAATTCGGTAAGAAGAAGAAAATTTAGTCATAAATGCTCCTTCGGGATTGTTTGAGCGCAAAAAAGCTTCTTAGTGACGCTCTCTGGACTGTTTTTATTTTATTGCGACGCTTTTACCTCAAAAAGCGACCGTTTCACCGTGGATTAACTAGTTAGCGACCAAATTTACAGTCAGATTTTCCACCTCACATCCATTCAATCGTCATTCATGAATGTCGATCATTTTTTTTCTTACAATCCCTCTCACAATTACGGAGGGATTGTAAGAAAAAATATGAAGTCTGCCAAAATTGGGGTTTACAATAATCTAACGATTATATCGCTGCCTTGTCGAGTTCATGTTAGGAAATTCCTTAATCATTCGATATCCTATCGCGGTTGAAAGTAGGGGAAATCGCATACTAGTATAAAATTGAGATAATTTGAACCTACATTCCAGTGCGAGACAGAAAATCGCGGCGACCGTGCGCGGCTATTGGTGGAACATTTCTAGCTATTCCTGAAAGTAAGACCTGCTGAGTTTTTCAGGAAGTTTGCGATTCCGGCTAAGTCTGGATAGATAGAGTACTCATTAATATTTGCAAGTTTTAAAAACTCTTGGGCACCTGGCAAAGCGTCTTCTTCTAGGACGATCTTTTTTATAGCTTCCGGGAACTTGGCCTCTATCGGCTCAATATTATTATGATGGACCGTAAACATTCCAACTTGGGCTGATATTCTATCATTTCTGAAAATAGGTTCTATTGCAGCGGGTGCTGTTATGACTCGGTGATTTTGATTCCAATAGGCGCTTGAATATGGAAACGAATGCTCCTCTCTAGGGATTTGGATAATTTTATTGTGCCCAATCCGTCGGTTTAGGGCAATCGGATCAAGTAAGTAGATTGCAGCGCTTCCGCTGGATGAGGAAGTTTTCTTGTTAAAGGCAGCAAAAAATAAAGCTATTCCGAATGATTCGGTCCAGTCGAGCAGCCTGGTCGGTATTCCGTAATGTTGCATGTCAAACAACGTTTCCCATTCACTCTCCTTACTTAGAAATATTTTATCGGCAAATCTCTTGAATCGGTTGAAAAGAAATTCTTCTTTTTCAAGGCCATTTTCATATCTGAGTAAACTGGGTAAAAGATAGTGCTCCGAATGACCTTGGCCTCGATACCATAAATTTGCTGGGTTGCCTAGGTCTAATTTCGCCTGCTCGATGTTTTGAATAAATTCCAGCCAAGATTGAGAAGTAAGATAAGTCATTTTAGAGAATTAGGTTAGTACATCCAAGTATTATTTAAATTTTTTATGTTTAACTATTTGCCGAAATATAAAACTGAATTAAGTTGCGAGTAATTGATATGATTTCCAATAATTAGCGACTGTAAAAACAGGGCTAGCTCTAAAATTACTATATGAAGTACATAGCAACATCGAAAATGGTATGTATCAATCAGCTCTGTGATAGTTATATACATAGGAAAAAGAATATAAATTTTCGATTTATATTCTTTTTCCTATACGGTGATTCTCGAAGTGTTCAAATGCTCTTAATGTAGATTCCGCGAAATCGTGTCGGCTTCTAAATTCGAAATCTATATAGCCCAAGGATTTTGTTAAAATGTCGGTACTGAATTGGAATAGATCTGGACGTTTATCCATATAGTATTCGATGAACTCCTTGGCTTTATTCACGACATTGTCTATATCACTCAAATTCTTGTATTTATTTTTATTTAAATCAACTATCAGGCTATTTTGCCAGAATTCAGATATTTTTAATTCTGGGTATTTATTTTCCGAATAGACGGTGAGTGAATCATAGTCTATTAGTTGAATTAGTAGACTATTGTTAGACAGAGTTCCCAGTTTGACCAAATACGCGGTTCTTTTCTTAAATGCTTCATCAAATATATTCTGAGCAACCTCCAACAGAGATGAAACATTGTTTAATTCTCTCTGTAGGGAAATCGGAACCGAATTTTCATTTTTGTACACGATAGTATGATTGATAAGGGCCCAGGCTTCTAACAAAACAGTCGTTACTTGAACTTCACAAACATAACCTTTGAATTTACGATATCTCGTCCCCGAATAGCTATCTCCAAATGCCACACAGGTATGAATACTTTGATAGCCCATGTGGGCTACTCCTAAGCTTTCTTTTTTATCACTTTGCCAGCTGACATCGAAAAGTTCGTTAAGTAAATTTGAAAACACTCTTTTTTCTTCTTCAAAAAGGCACACAATTCTGACCCCAGCATAGTCAAAAACATGCTGTTCGGGGTTTTCGATACGGTGCCGTTCTATCTTATCGGCGAGGCTTTGTCTTGTCTTAACTCTGCCTTTTATATCTGCTATTTTGAGGCCTTTTGCTTCACATTCCTCCTTGATTGTGAAAATTACCTCATCCACAAAGTCCTTATATGAATTTGTATTTCGCTCATGTGCCGCTAGATATTCTGCAACATTCATAGTTTCAAGTGAGGGGCTAAGAGGTTATTACGGCAACAGCTGTCAAGTATAGGCCAAAAGACGAGCCCGCAAAAAGACATTTGCTTATTTTATGGCGCCATTGAGCGAACTTTATCTGGAAAGCTATCTTGAATAGTAAGCCTATTTTCCGTCAAATCTCCTTATTACTTTCCTATCCACCTCATTAAGTATGACGCGATGAAGTTACCTTTTGAAGCGAGGGGAGGAGTTGACGGGAGAAGGAATAGCCACAAGCATAATTTATGAAGAGATGTCGGAGATGATATCGGATGACATCGTGAGGGGACATACCTCTTTAGGAAAGCTGGGGATTTATGAGCTGGGATTTACAAGCCACACTGGGTGGATTGAGGTCTATTAATTGGCTCAACCTAGTACAAATACTGACTTATTCTTTCAAATTTCCATCATGGGGATTCTAAGCGAGCGTAGATGCGAAGCTGATGAATGAGTTGAATTGGAAGTCTTGGCCCGTTCATCGACCAAAGTCATCGTGCTTTGAAGTTAGATGGATATTTTCTTGCAGGCGCTTCTCAGTTGTGTAGAAGTGTAGTAGGAAAAGTCTTCGGAGTGTGAAACGAATAATCTTGTTAAAATTAAGTCTTGCTTTCAAGAATTTGCTGTAGCAAGAATACCTTTTCCTGCTCAGATTTCAATAAACGCTCATACAACTTTTTGTTTTCATCCAGAGCTTCGACCCACTTTTCGATAGGATTAAAGTTGATGGTGCAGTTGTTATTTATCGATCCTGCATTGTCATTCAAGGTGCTGGCGATAATGTTTATTGCAGCTTCTTCGCTAAAATTCCTAATTGCGTCTGCCGGGACTTTGAGTATTTTGGCAACCTGATCTAGGATATCCTGTTCGACGATTTCCTTCTGTTCCAGTAGCGAGACCCTTTTTTGCGACCATTCCTCGCCAAGCTGAAAGGCCAATCCTTCCTGCTTAATACCCAGCATTTCCCTAAAACGGCGGATGTTCCGGCCGTGGTGAATGTGTTTAGTCATTTCTGGCGAAGTGTTCATTTTTCAAAAGATAAGGTTTCTCTAATTCCGATCAAAAGCCTAAAATAGCTGTTTTGAGGCTAAGAAACCAAGTTTTGGAATTTTTTAGAAGCGCATTAGTCCTGATTTTCAGCATTTGTTTTACTCAAACACGGATGACGATGAGATTTATTTCGGATGACGCCAATGATCTGAAACCGGCCTGGATGTCGAGTCAAGAGACCGAGTGCCCGGAAAAACTGCTTCCGGGATTCTGGAAACATTATACCATTGCTGATTGCAGGTTTTTTCTGTGGCAAATGCTTTCAGCCTCAATATCAACTGAGAATCAAGATGCCGATGCTAGTCCCGGTGAGCAAATCAGCTTTTTTGAAAATCTAGTGGTATACCTGGAAGCATCTTCTATTGTGGATAATCGCGGACCTCTCTCAAAAGCAAAACGGGGTGAATCAGAACAGTATGAAACCGGTGAATCGTCCATGGATATCAAGCCGGGAGAAAAGCCGCCAAAAGGTGATAACCCCCATAGAAAGCTTCATAAGCGGCTTAAACGCCTTTCGATCTGGCATCGTGACGGATTCGATGACCCGTACGTGATTCTCGATTCCTTCTTCGATGCATATGACCTGCCGAGCTTCAAGGCGAGATTATACGATATCCTTCAGGTGTGTTGCCAGGAAAAGTACTATGACAAAGGCTGCCCCGCGGATGTTCTTTACTTTTTGGAAAAGGTTGAATCCATCATCAATGCGGCCTATTCGATCCTTATCAGTGAAGAAGCGAAATGGCTGGATAAGTCAAAAACTGCGATGGAATGCATCGCCAGTAGCAACGGTGAACCGGAATGCGAAATTGAACCGCCTGCGGTCATTATTCAATGCTTGAAAGAATTCTTCGAATATAGGAGCTTAAAGAAGTGGAAACAGGAACTGAATAGAATCTGTCTTTATTCCCTAAGCAGTCAGTCCGCCCAGGAGTGGGGAGTTTGGATTGACTCACTTACACTATACAAGCTCATATGCAGCTTAGCGGAAACAGCATTTGATCTTCGAAAAAATAGATCAGCGTTGCCTTGACGACTGAAAGAAAGTATCTTGGGGCTTTGGTAGGGCGGTGATTCTGTTTCGTCTTGGTGGATTGTTGCGAAGCCCGTCCTGCCTTGTTTATGATCCTACAAAGTAGCTGTTGTCGAATTACACGACTTTGATCGCTAAGGTGTGTTGCATAGTTGATTGCAACCAAGTAACAAACGCGTTCAGGCTACATTTTTCGCACATATCCAAATGAAACCCCAAGAGCAGATACTCAAAGAGTTGTCGGAAATCAGGCAAGCTATTGTCAGAATCGCAGGTACACCAGCACTTCCGCCAGAAGAGCAATTCTCTGAAGCCTCACTGGATAAAGTTGCCCTGGAATTAAAGAAGCTTTCCATCAAAAGAGGTGAATGGATCGATGATGGGGATCTGAGCAGATATTTCAAAGGTGTCTACAATGGGGGAAGGTTCATCCGGGAAACATTCGGATTTAATGATTTTTTCAAGAAGGGGAAATCATACTATTACCGGAAATCCAGCATTATTCGTTTATCCCAGGAATTGAAATCCCGAAATGTCGACTTGGCTCGATACATGGAGCTTAAAGAGAGTGAGGCAAAATTCGAGGAAAAAGTCTCCGCGGTCGCTGCCGCAAACAAAAAGCAAAAAAAAAAGAAGCCTCCATTTCAGTTACCTGATTCCCTAAAAGACATTACGACCGAAGACTTTCATCCAGCAGTTGAAATTGTTGAAGCCGAACTAAGCAAGCTGCGTGAACAGTTTACCAAAGAAAATCTTTCAAAATATATAGATGTCTACGGTGGTCATGCAATGATGAAATTCCGCTATCCATTTTCAGGGTTTGCCGAAAAGGAGATAAAATCCAAATGCAGGCGCTGGTGCGACCAATACAATATGGCCTGCGATGCTCTTTCGAAGTTGAGTGGAAAAGAGAAGAAATTTACCCCACCGGAAGACCCTAATGCTTATGAATTATGACGGCTTTCTCTTCCTACTGACTACAATTTTGAGCACCTCCGATTCGAGGTACATCGCCTTTGTTCTTCCTTTGACCAGTTGTGGTTTTACGATGCCCGCGTTTACTGCTTTCAGGAAGGCTGCGTTGCTGGCTCCGGTTAGCTTCAATGCACCTTCTTTGGTAAGCAATTGATCTTGTTGCAACACGCTTTTCAATTCCTCTCTGACAATTGCGCGGACGCGGTCCATAAACTCTTCGACTGTTAAAGAGTGCAGCAGGATGGTTTCCATAAATTTGAAGTTAGGGTAAAAACATAGTGAGTTAGCACAAAACGCTTCTTTGGCTGCAAACATAGGTAAACAGCTGAATATCTGCTCCACATCAGTTTCACCTATTTGAAAATCGAAAGGGTCTAGGATTTCCACATTGCGAATTTTAGCTTTGTTTTCTTGGCAATACTAAAACAGAAAACGTGATGGAAAGGATGAGGGGAACGGATGAGGCCAAAGCCGGCCTGTCGCTAGATCAGTTGGTTACGCTTGCAGACTTGAAAAATGTTCGGGACGAGCTTTTGGCAGCAATTGCGAGGACGAGGGGATCTTCGCCAGACACCGTGAAGAAATGGCTAAAATCGTCTGAGGTTAGAAAGCTCCTAAACATTTCACCGGGCAAGTTGTTAGCCCTCAAAGCTAATCGCCAGCTCGCATTTGTGAGACTGGGTGGAGTAATCTACTACGACAGGGACGACATTGAGGCGATGATCCAAAAAGCTAAAGTACCAACCTTGATCGGCAAGGCATGAAGACCGCATACCAAACATCCGGTCGAGGATGTGATGTCCCTCCCCGGCCGGAATATGTGGAGATTTATTTCCTTCAATGTCAGAGGACTAAAGAAGCGGCGCGTGAATTCCATCGACATTATTCAATGCGGTATTGGCGCTCTCCGAGCGGAAAAGTCATTCGGGATTGGAAGCGCCTGGCATGGCAATGGATTTGGAATAAAAGAGGATAGAGTCCGTGTTAGTTTTTCGCAGGTTTTGTCTGACAGTGATCGCTGTTGATTTTCAATCAATTATGATCATCGCAATTTTGCTAGGCCATTTTGCCGGATTATCAATGAATATTGCTTTGTGTCCGTACGTGGATTTTGTAATTTCGACATCAGCTCTTGACTAGCGACGCTGGCAATGTTGCGCTCGAGCACTTTTACATCCTATGTGCTTCAAAAATTAGCTTCCACGAGAGTTCTTAGGTTGGGGACGTAATTAGTTTGAGTATCGTACAATTTTTCCCACATATATTCAATGACAATACCACTTAGAGTATTACAAATAGGTCTTTCCTTCGGTATACTTACCGCGTGTTCTGGTGAGAAACAGCAGGATACTGCTACCAACAATATCAAGGCTGCGTATAAATTGTCTGAACTATCTGGCAAGAAAGAAAAGGAGGTTTCAAAGATCTATGGCGCGGGAACAAAAATGGGTATCTGGAAAGATGCGCGAGCAGGGTGTGTAGACTGTCCAAAAATGAGCTATAAATCAGACAGTGTGGAAGTTATATTCATCAATGGAAAGTCTGATCGCATAACACTAAATCATCTTCAGAACTACGATTTCAATGATGAGGTAATATTAGGGCTTTTAGACCTACCAGTTGCAACTCCGACATTTGACAGCAAGAGTGGCACCAAACGCTGGGAACAATATCACGGATACCGTTCGATTTCTGCCTTTGGTAGCGAGGGAAAAATCAACTACATCCTTATTTTGTCGCAGGCGGAGTAATTCTTGTCAAAGGCCTCCCAAGATTACAAAAAACTCAAACTATCGCCTAAATAAGCTACTAGCGGCGACCGCTCGGTTAAAACCGTAATTTTCGTGCGGTTGTATGTGAACCTCTTTATCGGTATCAGTAGATTTCCAACTTTTCGCAGTAGATTTTCAGACATTAAACAGTGATGTGCTCAAAATGAAGTTTTCCGTTTTTCTGCTTGCATTGGCCTTTCCAATATCTTGCATAGCGCAGCGTGATATCCAGGAAAAAGTATACTCAAAATTTTTGAACGATACAGTCCGCTATCATGTAACAGTCCCCGAGAACTGGGACAAAAGTCAGAGTTGCCCCGTATTGTATTCCTTCAAATATGGTATGGTCGATGGCCCTTACATTGCATCACAATTGCGTTATTTTAAAACAGCCAACTATTTTATACCCAATACGATCGTCGTGACCATTCTGGCCGACATGGACAGGATCGGGCTAATTTATGAAACTGGACTTTTGACCAATACAGGAAAAAACTTAACGTCTTGTTTAAGAAACGAGATCATTCCGAACGTTAAGGAAAAATACCATACCTCCTTTTTCAAAACCTATCTTGGGCATTCCTATGGTGCCAGTTACGCCAACTACCTCTTTCAAAATGAGCCAGATATTTTTAACGGATATATTCTGCTTGCCGCGGAGAAAACAGGGGCAGATTATAGTGAACCGTCGCCTTTTGTAATTGATAAGAAACTGGTTGGATTTTACGACCATCGGAACACTTTTTATTACGCAGCTGTCGGCGAACATGATTTGCAAAGACGCCACACATATGTAAGGGAGATAGAAAAGAAGGTAAGCGTGCTTGACAGTAATCACTTCTTTTTCAAATACGACAGTATTCCAGGAGGCGATCACACCAACATTCTGACGCTTGCCATTCAACCAGCTCTGGAACATATTTATCTCCGGTACAATCCTGGCATGAGGGCAGGCGTGTCCAATGATGCTTGGACGAATTTCACAGAAAATCAGAAGTACATTGAAAAAACGTATGGTATTCTAGCAGAAAAAGGAAATCGCTGGTATGGTCCGTCTGCGCAGATGGCACTTCGGGACAAGGACACAACCGCACTTTTAAAAATTGCGGAATACTTCGGTTCCGAAAAAGCAAGAGCTTCGGATATCCGCAATCTCGGCGACCATCTGGCTTCTTCAGGCCTTAAAGGGAAAGCGATGGAATATTACGAGCGAGCAATCAAATCAATCGAAACGTCTACCGACAAGGCAGACTGGCAGATTTTTGTATTGGGGGATTGTTATCTGAATATAGCTACAAAAATATTTGAAAAGGAGCCCAAAGAAGGCTGGATTTACTTGCTAAAAGGACTCAAACTAGCCGAAGTTAAAGGAGAGTCGGGAGCGCGAAATATCGATGCTTATTTTCGTGCTGGAAAATACGCCATCGACAACAATTACAAAATTAAGGATGGTATCGATTTCCTGCTTCATTACGCTAGTCTACGCACTGAAACTATTGACGAGATTCATTGGAGTTACGAGCGGATCTATCTGATACTCGCCAAGGGGTATTATGCCTTGAAAGATTTTGAAAATGCAAAACTATATCTAAAAAAAGTACTAGTATTTAATGCTGACAATAAAGAAGCAAAGGAAATGTTGGGGAAAATATGATTTTTAGGCAGCCGCTCGATGAGATCAGTACACAAGACAATGTGCTATGCGCTGTAAGGAAGCAGAAATACTGGAAATAAAACAGTAAATCGACCAACATTAATATTCGCGGGTTTTCAGTGAACTCGTATTAATAATCGAAATAACTGTTTGATAAAGAGCGTAGCAATCTTAAAAGAAAACATGCAATTTTAAAAAAAAATAAAGCCGCTGGCGTCTTTACCAGCGGCTTTATCGTTAGGCCACTATGGGCCTAAGCTTCCCCGAATTTGTAAATAGCTTCTGCCTTACCAACGCCATATGGTCGCTGATTCGCTGTTTCCTAACTCTGGCGTAGCGTTGAGTCGTGCGGATGTTACGATGCCCAAGCATTTTACCAACGTCTTCCAGCGGCACGCCATTGTTGAGCATCATGTCCGCAAACGTATGTCGAGCAAGGTGCGTGTTGAGTGGTCTTTTGATCCCGCAGATCACCGCAAGCTCTTTCAGGTAGACATTGTACCGAAAATTGCTGTTGACAGGGATCAGGCGGTTATTGACCTTGCAATAAGGATGATTTTTGTATTTATCGATCAGTTCCTGTACGACCGGAAGGATCGGCACCATTTCCGTAACTTCGGTCTTGCCACGGTCTTTAATCAGCCACTTCTCACCTGAACGGCCAACCTTCACAATGTTTTCAGGCGAAAGGTTATACATGTCTTGATAAGCGAAGCCAGTAAAGCATTGGAAAATGAAGGCGTCACGCACTTCACCAATCCGGTCGATGTCGATCTGTTTTTTGTGAATGGCCTCCACTTCAAATAGCTCCAAAGGCATTACTTCTTTATTGCCACCCGAGCAAACAAACCCTTCCAGTGGATTGGCTGTGATAACTTTCTTCTTTACACCTATTTTGACGATTTGCCTTGTCCATTTGACCAGCTTTTTGGCAGTGACCTCCGAAAGTGGCTCATCCAAGTGAAGGGTCAGGTAGTCGTAAAACTCTTCGGCGAAACACTGGTCGATTTCGGTCATTTCGATATCCTTCCGCTGATAACGGAACCGAATGAATGCTTCTACCTTCCGCTTAGTGGATCGCCAGTGCCGGAGTGTGCCTTCCGACCGGATTCCTTTCTTGGCCTTCTTTTCGAAAAGTGCAATGAATTCATCGAAGGCATCCAGAAGCGTTTGGCTTGGCCTTGCAGCCTTTTCAGGCTTTGATTTGGAATGCAACAACGGCAAGCCCAGATAGGCATTTTTCACCATCACAGGAGTGATGTGGTCGAATTGGGATTGTAGCACCAGAAAGTGCTTTTCGATCTCGGCCTGCGCCTGGACGATTTTCAGGTTGATCATTTGGCCTCCGCCGTAGTGGCGGTCACCTGTTTGGCATCGCTGTTCCAGAAGTCGGGATGGATTTTTTTGCCAAGGGAAATGTCAGTGTCGGTTCCGTCGATGGTAATCCTGACATAGATGGGTGCTTTTCCGTCCTTGGAGGCCTTGCCCCGATATAGCCAGAAAAGCAATGACAGATTTTGTTTGAACTTCATGCTCGCACATTTTAAGGTTGGTAATTGTGTCCGTGGAGAACCTTAAATCAAAACCGCCTCAATCAAACATCTGATTCGGTCACCTAATTTACCGAATCCAACAGGTGACCGAATAGGTGACCGAATGGATTGGATCATTATGATTCAGACTGACCTACCTTTTTGCAAAATGTGCTGATTATCAATGCATTTTAAACAAGAAAGGCACACTTTCGTGTGCCTTCTGTGATCCCGCTGGGATTCGAACCCAGGACCCATACATTAAAAGTGTATTGCTCTACCAGCTGAGCTACGGAATCGCTTTGCAACTTTTTTATAAATTGGATTTGCACGAGGCGTTTCCGTAATTGCGATGCAAAAGTAGAATTCTAAAAAGTATAATGCAAGCCCTGAGTAAGAAATACCTGTTATTTTGGATTTTTTTGGGAACCTTCCTGCCTGCCGGAACGGCTTTATCTGCCAATAAAAAAGAGTTAAAAATGGCTGATTCTCTGTTCGCTATGGCACGGTACCCTGAATCGCTGGTGCTTTACAAAAAAAATTTTAGCGAGGATGAAAAAAATAACCAAAGCCTGTTATTGAAACTGGCTTTCTTGGCCGAGAAGACCAATAACTATACGGATTGCCTCTTTTATCTCAGCAAAGTTGCCCTCACAAACCCTTCCCGCCGACTTTTTGAAAAAATGGACAAATTGGCTGCTGAACAAAATCTAACCGGCTATGAATTCGACGATTACAACTATTTTATAATTTTTTATAGAAGATATGGTGATTACATTCCAATATTGCTTCTAACTTTGGGGACGTACATTGTCGTCATTATGGTGACAAAAGTTCGGAGAGGGGAGCCGATCTTGCAGATCCATAAAGTATCAATTGTAGTATATCTGCTTGTATTACTGGGTATTCTGAATGTTCCGTCCCTATACCGGACATGCATTATTGTGAATGAAAACACCTTTCTTAGAGACGAACCGTCGTCGGCGGCGGCGGTGATTGATCGGGTGGGGAAGGGGCATAAGCTGACGATCGTCGGCTCTGTGGACCATTGGAACCGGGTTATCTGGAACAATCAGATTGTGTACATACGCAAAAGTGACCTGTGGAATATTTAGAGGGCGGTCCGGGTATCATTTTTGTTACGAGATAAGTTTATATATTTAACGGTTAAATTTTTTTAAATTAATGATGTATGAAAAAGCCAATGAAACGTTTTTTACTATTGATCGCAGGAGTTGTAATGTTAGGTTTTGTGTCATCTTGCAAAGAGGAAGGTCCTCACAAAGATGACATTGTGAAGTTCTCCGCAGTAATAAATAGTAGTGCTACTGTTCCGAAAGCTACTTCTGCTGGTCAAGGCACAGGTGTTTTTGAATACAACAAAAATACCATGGAATTGAAATACAACATTAATTATCAAAATGTTACGCCCACGTCTGTGAATATTCACAGCGCGAACCCAGCTTGGGAAGCAGGCCCGCTGTTGTTCACTTACGCTGCAAGTGGTAACCAGGTTCAGGGAACGCAAAAATTGAACGTGGAACAACAAACCATGTTGATCCTTGGAATGCTTTACGTGAACATTCCTACCAAGGAAAATATTTTTGGTGAAATTCGCGGACAAATCGTGGCCGACAAATTCGAAGAATAAGATTTCAACATACCAATAAAAAAGGCTTGCAGCGAACGTGGACTGAACCCCAAAAGTTGGACGAGTTAAGATTTAACGATTAGTGTGATGAGCCCGGTATTGAGCCGGGCTCATTCCATTTAAATTAAGCCTGATCCTATCTTTGTTGTAATAGTGAATGTAATCTTTGATGTCTTTTTTGAGCTCATCAATGCTTTGATATTTGTTCAGGTAGAACAATTCCGATTTAATTGTTCCAAAAAAGTTTTCAATAATAGCGTTGTCCAGGCAATTGCCTTTTCTGGACATACTTTGGGTAATGCCTTTTGATTTGAGCATTTTTTGATATTCACTCATTTGGTATTGCCATCCCTGATCCGAATGTAGCACCAGGCTTTCTGGCTTATTTATCTTTTTAAATGCGGTTTTGAGCATTTGTGTGACTTGTTTGAAATTAGCCGATTCAGATAGGCTATAACTGATGATTTCTCCATTAAAGAGATCAATAATAGGAGATAGAAAAAGTTTTTTGTCTTTCACCCTGAACTCAGAGACATCCGTTGCCCATTTCTGTGATGGCTTTATAGATTTAAAATCCCTGTTGAGGATGTTGGGCGCTACCTTGCCTGTCTGACCTTTGTAAGAGCGGTACTTTTTGGCGCGGACCAGCGATTTAAGGTCCATGGCCTTCATCAGCTTTAAGACCGTTTTATGGTTGATGTTGCTGCCCATCTTACGGATAGTCATTGTAATGCGACGGTAGCCGAACCTTCCCTTATGCCGATCATAAACTTGCCTGATCTGCCTTCGCGCGTCTTTATACTTGCTGTCGGCAGCGCTATTTTTAATATGGTAGTAGAAATTACTTCTGGGTATTTCAAAGAGGTCCAAAAGCAATTCAAGCGGGTATTTCTGCCTTAACCCATGGATTGTCAACGCTTTTTCTTTTGCGCAGCTTCCTTCTCGCGGATTAAGGCATCCAGCTTTTTTAGCAAGTCATTCTCTGCCCTCAGGCGCAGGTTCTCGTTTTCGAGCTCCTCCAATCGGGTCAATGGACCGTATGTTTTAATGATCTTGGGTTTGTTTTTCATAGACCTGGGCCTGCCACGGGCCGTGATAAAACCATCTATACCAAACTGCTCATACTGCCTGATCCAGACATGTAAAGTACTCATGCTGGGTATTTTAAATTTGAAGCAGCACTCATTCAAAGATAAGCCCTGGTTCTGATAAGCATGCACGACTTGTTGCTTAAATTCTTTTGTGTAATTGTGCCCGTATTGCGGCAAAAGGCTTGAACCCCCGCCTTGCTTATAATGTCCAATCCATTTTTGCACACTGGATTTAGCAATCTTAAAGCGTCTGGATAATTCATTGATACCATCACCGGCTAGATAGGCTTTAACGACCTTTAGCCTGAAAGCTACACTGTGTTTTCTGTTTTTGCCCATAAAAAAGCCCCCAAGAAGTGTCTAACTTTTTGGGGGCAGTGCAACGTTGCAAGCCTTTTTTATGCTGAAGGCACTTATTTTTTCTTCTTTTTCCGTTTGGCAGTTTCGTAATCTTCCACTTCCTTCATTAACGATTTGAGGTCGTCGGTGGTGTCGGCAGTGAAATCAATCGTTTGCGAGTAGTCGGTTGTGCTGATGTTCAGAACGTCGATGGGTTTGTCCAGGTACGTTTGGATTTCTTCGAGCATGGGTTTTTCGTCCGGACTGCAAAAGGACACAGCGCGTCCTTTTTGCGTTCCGCGTCCTGTCCGCCCCACGCGGTGGACGTAATTTTCAGCTTGTTCGGGAAGATCGTAATTTACCACATAATCCACATTGGCAATATCAATTCCCCTTGCGCTGACGTCGGTGGCGATCAGGACTTTTACATTGCCTTTTTTGAATTCATTGAGAGCAGTAAGTCGGTCGGCTTGTTCTTTATCTCCGTGAATGGTCAGGCTTTGTATTTCCATTCTTTCCAAAGCATTGAAAACCCTTTCGGCGCGAACTTTGGTGCGCACAAAAACGAGGATCTTGCTATCTGGATTTTCTTTAATGACCCGCTCTAAAAAGAACCGTTTGTCGTCCATGGCCACAAACGCCACGGAATGCGTGATATTTTTAGCAACCCGGTCATTGGGTGAAATTTGAATGCGTATGGCGTTTTTTACGAGCGAATAAGCCAGTTTCTTTATCTTTTCATTAATCGTGGCAGAAAAGAACAGGGTTTGTCTGCTTTTGGGAAGGAATTTGATCAGGTCCTGAATGTCTTTGATAAAACCGAGATCCAGCATGTGATCAGCCTCGTCCAGGATCAGGATTTCAATACGGTCGAGCTTAATATAACCCTGACTTACCAGGTCGAACATTCTGCCCGGCGTGGAAACGAGCACGTCAATGCCCTTTTCCAACTGCGCAATCTGAGGACCTTGTTCTACGCCGCCAAAAACACTGAATGCTTTTACCCTGGTATACTGCGCGAGTTTGGTAAAAACCTCCGTGATCTGAATCGCCAGCTCCCTGGTGGGGACCATTACTACACATTTAATGTCCTCTGCGCGGCTGGAAACCTTTTGTTTGTGCAACTTATCAATGACCGGAATGGCAAAAGCGGCGGTCTTTCCCGTGCCCGTTTGTGCAATAGCCAGCACATCTTCACCCTTCATGATCGCAGGAATAGCTTTGAACTGAATGTCAGTCGGCTTTTTTAATCCGGCCGCGTCCAGGCTTCTTTTGATCTCAGGGGCAATGTGGTAATCTTCGAATTTCATAAAAAATGGATTGGTAAGGCGGCTGACGAGCACGCCGCCTTCTTAAAACTGTCCAAAGATACGCTGTTATCCAAGACCTCCCGATTAATTATTGCCATCCTGCGCACACAAGCTGCTCCGCGTCTTTTGCGCGGCATCTGAGGGGAACACATCAAGATTCCGCTTCCTCCTGTTTAAAAGCTTCCTCGATCAGCTCTTTCTGCCGCTCCGACAGATTTACAGGAATTTTTACATCAAACGTAACATACAGATCACCAAAGCTTTCTGCTTTTTTATAAACGGGAAAACCTTTGCCCTTTAACCTTACAACACTTCCATTTTGCGTCTCCGGTTTGATAGGAAGCTTCACTTTCCCGCTCAGTGTCTCAATAACGAGCTCACCGCCAAGTAGTGCAGTACGAAGATCCAGTTCTGCTTTCTGGTGAATATTGTTGCCGTCGCGGCGAAGTTTGTCGTCGGGAGCGATGTTGAATGTGATAAAAAGGTCACCGTTCTGACCTCCGCTCGCACCCGGGCCGCCGTGTCCCGCAATCTTGATCGTCTGTCCGTTCTGAATGCCTGCCGGAACGGTTATGCGAATGTTTTTGCCGTTTACGGTGATGGTTTTCTTCTGTGTTTGGTAGGCTTCCTGCAATGTCAGATGCAATTCTGCCTGGTAATCCTGCCCGCGCAATGTGCGTTGCCGGCCGCCGCCGAAGCCGCTCGAGGAGCCGAACATGGATTCAAAGAAATCGGAAAAATCCCCGCCGCCTGTTTGCCATTGCCCTTGCTGGCGCGTGGAACTGGCACGGGACTGGCGTGCTTTCTCAAACTCTTCGCTATATTGCCAGTCCTTCCCGTACTTGTCGTATTTTTTCCGTTTCTCCGGGTCGCTGAGCACTTCGTTAGCCTCATTCAGTTCCTGAAATTTTTTCTCGGCCTCCTTGTCGTTCGGGTTCACGTCGGGATGATATTTCCTGGCCAGTTTGCGGTAAGCGTTTTTTATGTCTTTGTCCTGCGCACTTTTATCTACGCCAAGGATCTGGTAATAATCTACGAATGGCATAATTTAAAATTTGGTCGATTTAGGTTAATGAATCATTCATTCACGATCGCACTCACGTTATTTGCGATCGAGCATTTTCAGATACAAGTCTTCTACTTTTTTCCTTGCCCAAGGCGTTTTCCTTAAAAACTTCAAACTGGATTTCACACTTGGTTCAAACTGAAAGCTGTTAATATTAATGTGATAACCCATTTGTTCCCAACCGTAATATTCCACCAGCTCGTTCAGAATCGCTTCCAGGGTTTTGCCGTGAAGCGGATTATTGGGTTGTCCTTCCATGTTTTAAAAAGAATGTTGCCTTTGTTTTAAAGTAGATTTATCCAATTAAATAATTATTATGCTTGACGATTAGTTCAAACATTAAATCCTGCTTATGGATCAGATTAAATGGGGCATCATTGGCTGCGGTAATGTTACCGAAGTCAAAAGCGGCCCGGCTTTCAATAAGGTTGCCAATTCAACGCTGGTTGCGGTTATGCGCCGTGATGCCGAAAAAGCGGCGGATTACGCTCAGCGTCACAATGTTCCCAAATGGTATGCCGATGCGGACGAGCTCATTAACGACCCCGATGTTAACGCGATATACATTGCAACGCCCCCCGATGCGCACGAAGAACTGGCGATTAAGGCCATGAAGGTAGGCAAGCCTGTCTACATTGAAAAGCCCATGGCGCGTGACGGGGCCGAATGTGAGCGTATCAATGCATTTAGCAGGGAGAGCGGCGTGCCCGTTTTCGTGGCATTTTACCGCCGGGCGCTCGATTATTTTCTCAAAGTAAAAGAACTCGTGGATAGCAAAGTGATCGGTGACGTGCGGTTTGTGAACATTTGCCTGCAGTGGCAGCCCTACGAAGAGGAGACAGGTCCGAATCCGAAGCCGCGCTGGAGGGTGGACCCTAAAATTTCGGGTGGCGGGCATTTTCATGACCTGGCATCGCATCAGTTTGATTTCCTTGAATTCATGTTCGGGCCTGTTAAACATGCATCCGGCATTGCACGGAACCAGGCGGGATTGTATGACGCGGACGACATTGTGGTAGCCAATTACGAGTTTGAGTCGGGCGTTCTGGGTAACGGAAGCTGGTGTTATACCATTAATAAAGAGCAGCGCGAGGACGAAGCTCAGATTATTGGCTCAAAGGGCAGGATCACTTTTTCGTTTTTTGAAAAATTTGACATTAAGGTGGAAACGGAATCCGGGACTGAGATTATTAACATTCCGTATCCGCAGCACGTGCAACAGCCTTTGATTGATTCGATTGTGAGGGAGTTACGCGGTGAAGGGAAATGCCCGAGCAACGGGGAAACAGGCGCGAGGGCGAACCATATCATGGATTGGATTACAGGGAAGTAATTTTTTTATAGTTTTACAGTTATTCTATCATCTTAAACTCAAAATTCAATAGTCATGGCCAAAGGTAAAAATCTTGACAAGGGTAGCACTAAAAAGGAGCCTGAGAAGAACCTGAAAGAGAAACGTGCTGAAAAAAAGGCGAAAAAAGATAGTAAGAAAGAGTATTAATAAATTGCTAAATTAGTTGTCAGCCTGAGCGGACCGGGCCGCCCGGCGACCCGGTCCGCTCAGGCTGACAAAGTCTTAATAGATCTCCCGGTTTGTCTTGTATTTAGCGAGCTTCTTCTTTGCCCGGACGATTTTTGAATGTATCTTATTCTTCTCATCCGGCGTCATCAAGTCGTCGGCCTGGGCTTTTTCTATGGTTGCCTGGATCACATCCTGCTCACGTTGCAATTTGGCGTATTCCAGTTCCGTCAGTTTCTTGTTTCTATAGGCTGCTTTAACTTCCGAATTAAGCTTTTTTAGCTCGGATTTGAAGTTTTGCGCATGCACTTTATGTGCGCTTACAAAGAAAAAGAGCGTGGCGATAAGGAAATATTTCATCGGGTTTGTTTGTAAAATAATAGAATAGTTGCGTTCAATTTCCTTGTGAATATAAGCGCATGGGAAAGGAAAGTAAAAATATCAATGTGTAAATGGCTGCGGATTTGAGCAAGTTTCAGGTTGGGTAACTGCGTTTGGGAAGCCAATTTTGTATAACAAATTATCAATCCTATGAACCAGGAAACTTATAATTACGACAAAATTGCAAAGGCCATCGAATTTATCGTTGCCAACGCAAAGGACCAGCCTTCGCTATTCGAGGTAGCCGAAGAAGTGAGCATTAGCCAGTTTCATTTTCAGCGTGTATTTACGGAATGGGCGGGAGTAAGCCCTAAAAAATTTCTTCAATTTATTACAGCGGGTTATCTGAAAGAAAAGATCAGGGAGTCGTCAAACCTCGTTGAACTGGCAGAACTCGCCGGACTTTCCAGCCAAAGCAGGGTTTATGATCATTTTATCAGCATTGAGGCAGTGACGCCGCAGGAGTTTAAAAGTTCCGGGAAAGGGCTGGATATCAGCTATGGGATTCATCCCACACCGTTCGGAGACTGTTTCATCGCCGTTACGGATCGCGGCATTTGTGCTATGGCGTTCATCGATGAGGCAAGTCGTGAGGCGGAATTAATCGCATTGGCTAAAAAGTGGCATTATGCCAGCATCCGGCACGATCAAATGTTGACCGAAAGTTTTGTCCACCGTATTTTTCAACCTGCGTCCGGATCACTGGAAAAGTTACCCATTCTCGTTCAGGGAACCAATTTTCAGCTCAAAGTGTGGGAAGCACTGCTCAGCATTCCGACAGGCGCGGTGACCACTTACCAGCAAATTGCCAGGAGTATCGGGCATCCTGCTGCAGTTCGGGCGGTTGGAAGCGCGGTAGGCGACAACCCGATCGCTTACCTCATTCCCTGCCATCGCGTAATTCGCAAAGAAGGGATGCTGGGTGAATATCGCTGGGGAAGTTTGCGCAAAAAAGCATTGATAGGGTGGGAGGCGGCACGCTCTGCATAACAGGCCGATTTGCCCTGTAAATTCCCGGAAAACAATCCGTTTGAGGAATAATTTGCACAACAATTGCAATATTTTAAATAGCATAATTGTGATGATGGGAAGTTGTAATCACCTGCTTTTCAGTTAAAACGGGATATTTATAATGAGATTTTTCTGGTATGGACTGATATTGGCAATGCAGGTCGCATTATTAATCAGTAATCAACTCAGTTATGAAAAATCAATTAATTCGTTCTTTGGCTGTGGCGGCATTTTTCCTGACCATCAGCACAGTGGGTTATGCACAGTTCTCGCTTGGGCTGCAAGGTGGAATCGCCAAATCCAATGTTGAAGATTCCAAAACCGTTGCGGGTGGCGGGGTGAATTTGAGAGTTTTTACTTCACCTAATTTTGCCTTTGGTGTTGCAGGTAAGATCTACGCGGACGGAAGCGATTATACGGTTGCCGGACAAACGCTCAGCTCGACTGGCCGGTTGATGCCTGTTACGGGAACAATTGATTATTTTTTCACACAAGGCGTTATCCGTCCATATGTCGGTGGTGATGCTGGGATTTACTTTTCCAAATATGATGCGAAGTTTAACGGGAATACGATCGTTGAATCATCAAAACACAGCAATTTCGGTGCGGCGCCCCGGGCGGGTATGATATTCGCTTTTGGTAATGTGGGTATTCAGGTTGAAGGGATTTACCATTTCGTTTTTGGAAATAAAAATCATGGAGCAACCACGGGATCCGCCAATAACATTGATTTTGAATCCACCTCGAATTTCGGTGGGGTTAATGTTGGGGTGATCTTCGGGTTGGGCGGAGAGTAAATTCCTGATCAATCGAACAATTGCGACGCGCTCATTGAGCGCGTTTTTTTTTGTTACTGACTAAATCTGCGGCTAACTTGCTGACCTATGCCAACCCTTCCGCCACCGATCATTGCGCTATCTTTTCGCGAACAAGTCTGTAAATGGCTGAGCGAAATGCATTTGCAGTTTGGGGTAAAACTTAACGGCGCATTTACAGCACATATTGAAATTGAGAACAACAATGGCCGGTCACTAAACATCGTGCTTATTGACCTTGAAAACTGGCTACAAAATGGCTCCTCCGAAAGTTGGCATACCGTGATAAATGACCTGTTGCATCGGCGCAACAATGGTGAGACATGGGTGATGATCTGGGAAGATTATTGGATTAAAAAGCCGGAAATTGTAAAATCCAGGTTGAGCGCAATGCTCGGGATCTCTCAGAAAATTGCTGCCAGACTCACCCAGGTGCGAAGGATCGACCAGGAAACTGCGTCTCAATTTTTAGCAAAGAACCACCTTAATGCTTCCGTAAGCTCGAAAACCAGATTTGGTTTATTTTTACCAAAACAATATTTCCGCGTTTTGGACCCTGATTTTGAATGGGATCGGGAAGCGGATGAACTGCTCGTGGCGGTTGCAACATTCAGCGCGCCGCGGGTTTTCGCGCGCGAGGATGGACCATTCAGGTCTTTTGAAATGCTGCGTTTCGCCAGTTTAATCAACACAAATGTTTCCGGCGGAATGGATAAGCTGCTTACTGCCTTTGCAAGAGCGAAAAGTCCGGATGATATCATGACCTACGCCGATCGTGAATGGTCGGAAGGTGCTGGTTATGTGAAAATTGGCTTTAAGAGAATCTCAGAAACACTGCCAATGGAGTTTTATCTTTCGGCAAAAAATCCGGAACGGACTTCCACTCCCGCTCCCGACTCGGTTGTGATCTACAATGCGGGCAGTATCAAGTTTGTCAAGACCATAAAAACCCAGAATTGATGTCCCACAGTAAACCACCGATGCCGCTGATCTTGATACTGGGGCCGACTGCTTCCGGTAAAACCCACTTAGCTGTAAAACTGGCGGCAATGCTAGGTGGCGAAATTATCAGTGCGGATTCCCGGCAGATTTACCGCGATATGGACATCGGAACCGGAAAGGATCTTGCTGAATATGAATTGGATGGCAAGAAAATACCACATTATCTGATCGACATCCGGGAAGCTGGGGAGCAATATAATGTGAATGAGTTTCAAAGGGATTTTGAAAATGCTTACAACGCAATCGCGGCCAACGGTCATGTGCCGATCCTGTGCGGAGGAACGGGTTTTTACATGCTGTCTTTACTGAAAGGGCATGCCTATGCTGCTATTCCGGTAAATGAGCCGCTTCGTGCCGAACTGGAAAACATTTCAAAGGAATCGTTGCTAACCCGATTCGAGAGTTATAACACAGCATACCAGCACATTGCGGACACTTCGACCCGGAAAAGATTGATTCGTGCCATTGAAATATCCGAATTTCTTATGAACAACGCGGACGCGGAAACATTCCCGGACAAGCAAGCTTATGACTATATTGCTTTTGGCCTGAATCCCTCGGTTGAAATCCGTCGCGAACGGATAAGTAACAGGCTGAGGGCGAGGTTGGAAGAAGGTTTGATTGACGAAGTTAAGCGTTTGCTTTCACGCGGGCTTAGGGCCGAGCAATTGATTTATTACGGTTTGGAATACAAATGGATCACACTTTATCTCACAGGCGAGTTGTCGTATGATGAGATGGTGACCCGCCTGGAAACGGAAATTCATCGGTTTGCGAAAAGGCAGATGACCTTTTTCAGGAAAATGGAAAAAGATGGAATTAGGATTCACTGGCTTGATAATGAATGCAGTGCAGAAGAACATGCACAGGTGATTTCGGCTCATTATCAGCAATATTTAACAAATAAGTAAGAGTACTGTACTTTAAATTACGTCATACAAAATGAATAAGAAAGTGAGCAGCCTTTTGCTGCTTTTAGTCCTGAGCGTAACCGATGCATACCTGCTTGCGCATCCTAATTTGATCGGAAAGCTTGGGGTAATGGTTTACAAGCATGTGTACATCCGTAATTTTCCGAGAGCATTGCTGACCGTTTTGCTTGTGGTAGGAATTTCGCTGGCGATCTGCGAACTGATCAGGCGTTTCGCGGACCGGAAACCGGCAACTATATTTTACAGCTGGTTATTAGGTATTGCAGTGTTCTGGTTTGGCTACGTTTATCTCACATTCTCAACCTTTTCCTATCGCATTACGGGAAAGGCATTTATCTATGGGGCGCATTTGTTGCCGGTGATTCTGGCAGGGTTATTTGGTCGCTATTTAATCAGGCAGATACTCAGTAAACCGCGATATGTGGAGGTGGACTTAAAAGAGAATTTGCCAAAGGATCCGCCGCTTTGAGAGGCACTTAACCCGATTGTTTTTACATTTTTCGCGCTCAATAGAATATTATTATAATTACTTCAAATTGTGAAATATTATTGCCTGAGTCACGATTTTTCACAAATAAAACATGGATAATAATAGAAAGTACACGGTTTTTTAGGATATTGCGGCTTGTGTCGGATCAGGAAATGGTTACTCTTGCATTCAATTAACACAAAATTAATTTGTTGGATAAGTAAATCAGGAGCACGAAAAATCTTTGGATTGAATTGACCTGATTTGTCTATATCTTGTCATTAACCTTTTTAATTTTATTCTCATAAATATGTCCCAAATAGCTGAATTAACCCTTGAAGGTAAAAAGTACGAGTTCCCCATTATTGAAGGAAGTGAACAGGAGAAAGCGATAGATATTGCCAAGTTACGTGACCAGACAGGGTATATTACAATTGATGCAGGTTATAAAAATACAGGCGCGACCAAAAGCGCTATAACATTTCTGGATGGAGAGGAAGGGATACTGAATTACAGAGGTTATTCGATTGAAGATCTGGCCGAAAAGTCATCATTTCTGGAAGTGGCTTACCTCCTTATCTACGGCGAGCTTCCTACTGAAAAGCAATTTGCAGATTTCGAGCATGCGATCAGGACGCACACCCTTGTGAATGAGGATATGCGTAAGATATTTGAGGGTTTTCCGGTGAATGCGCACCCTATGGGCGTGCTTTCGTCACTGGTGAGCGCAATGAGTGCTTTTTATCCTGAAACCTTTGATACAAATACGGAGGAGATTACGGAGTTGCACATTATTCGTTTGCTGTCAAAATTGCCGACCATTGCAACCTGGTCTTACAAGAAATCACAGGGGCATCCGGTCAACTATCCGCAGAATGATCTGGATTACTGTTCCAATTTCCTGAATATGATGTTTTCGCTGCCCGTAGCGAAATACAATGTTGATCCGGTTGTTTCTGCCGCACTGAACAAATTGCTGATCCTGCATGCAGACCACGAGCAAAATTGTTCCACGTCAACGGTGAGGCTGGTTGGATCTTCTCACGCAAACATTTACTCGTCCATTTCTTCCGGTATCAGCGCACTCTGGGGCCCGCTTCACGGTGGTGCAAATCAGGAGGTGATTGAAATGCTGGAAGCCATTAAAAATGACGGTGGTGATGTGCAGAAATACATTGATATGGCCAAAGACAAATCGAGCGGCTTCCGTTTGTTTGGCTTCGGTCACCGCGTTTACAAAAACTTCGATCCGCGTGCCCGCATCATTAAAAAGGCAGCAGACGATGTTTTAAACAAATTAGGCATCAATGATCCTGTTTTGGAGATAGCCCAGAAATTGGAAAAAGCGGCCCTCGAAGACGAATATTTCGTGTCGAGAAAGCTGTATCCCAATGTGGATTTTTACTCCGGCATTATTTACCGTGCGCTGGGTATTCCTACCAATATGTTCACGGTAATGTTCGCGATTGGCCGTCTTCCGGGATGGATCGCGCAATGGAAGGAAATGCGTTTGAACAAAGAGCCGATCGGCCGTCCGCGTCAGATCTATACAGGCGCTCCTAAAAGAGACTTTGTTCCGATGAGCGAGCGTTAATCAATTTAGAAATAACACTTTCAATATCAAGAGATTGCTTGTAAATAGCAGTCTCTTTTTTGTTAAACAAACACAATGCTAATAAAACAAAAACATCTTGACGGCATCATGTCGGGAAACATTTCCCTGGCTTTTCGGAAGTGGAAAAATTTGTCTGTAAAGAAAGACAGCGTGCTGAAAACCAGCATTGGATTGGTGAAGATTACGGACATTACAGAAACGGAATTGGCACAAATCACAGAAGATGAAGCAAAACAAGCCGGCTATGACAATGTTAATGCCTTGATCAGCGAATTGGAAAAGACCGTGAATGGTGTGATCTACAAGATCCAGCTCAGTTACCACAGCCCCGACCCGCGCATTGACCTGAGACAAAAAAGCCAGATTGCGGACGAAGAACTCGAAGCGTTGAAAGAAAAACTGCTTAATCTGGATAAATACAGCAACCAGGGAAAATGGACTCTGAAGGTCCTGAAAGCCATTCAGGAAAATCCTAAAATGCCAGCTGTGGAGCTAGCTACCAAGGTTAATAAGGAAAAAGAATGGTTGAAATTGAATGTCAGGAAACTAAAAAACCTGGGTTTGACGATCAGTCATGAACCGGGTTATACGCTGTCGCCGCTCGGCGAGTATGTTTTGAAGTCGCTTTCCTAAGAGCCTCAGAAAGGATCAGGGATATAATCTTTCAATCTCCCAGCTGCCTTCATCCGTTTTTGCATATACAAGCCGGTCATGAAGGCGGCTTCGTCTTCCTTGCCAGAATTCAAAGTAATGCGGGATCACGCGGTAACCGCCCCAATGAGGCGGACGCGGCACCTCGGCACCTTCGAATTTCTCTTCCAAAAGCCTGGTTCTTTCTTCCAGTTCGGCCCGGTTTCCAAGTTGTTGGCTCTGCGCCGAGGCCCACGCGCTGATCTGGCTGCCACGCGGTCGGACGGCGAAATATTCGGAGGATTCCTGATCCGTCGTTTTCTCAATTTTCCCCTCTATCCGGACTTGCCTTTCGAGCTCTTTCCAGAAAAATGTAATTGCCACGAAAGGATCCGATTCCATTTCTTTGGCTTTTTTGCTTTCGTAATTTGTAAAGAACGTAAAACCAGCCTGATCGAGGCTTTTCAGCAGCACAACGCGGGCCGAAGGGCGGCCATTTGAAACCGTGCTTAACAGCATTGCATTGGGTTCAATCACGGCTGCGGAAATCGCTTCTTCAAACCATAATCTAAACTGTGTGAAGGGATTAGGATGTAAATCCTGCTCGTCTAATCCTTTCAAATTATAGTCCTGTCGCAATTTGGCAATATTATGGTCCATTGGATGCTAATATGTTCAATGTTAAGAAACCAAAAGTAGCCATTTCAGAGGAAAGATTATTAGATTTGTAATCCATAAGAGACGTACGTACGAAACCAGAATCACGATGGCACAAGAACAACAAGAAGGGGTCAAAAGCGAGGAGCAGGAAGACCTGACACAAAAGACTATCGACACCCTTGAAATTGATCTTAACAATGAGTTGACGGAAGAACATGAGGAGGAAGTGCCAGACGTGGATTACAGCCAGCTGTCTAAGGAGCAGCTTGTCAATATTTTGGAAAATGAGTTGGCGTCTATCACTGCGGAAGGTTCAAAACCGGCTGCATTGAAAAAAGCGGAATCCGTTGCGAGAGAAATCCGTCCGGTCCTTGATTCGATCAAACATAAGGAGAAAGAAACTGCCCTGGCGGCATTTGTTGCTGAAAATGGTGGTGAAGAAGGATTTGAATATAAATATGATGCCGATACCCAGAAAATCGATGCGTTAAGCCGGGAGATCCGCGGCTTGAAGAATAGCTATTATCAGGGTCAGGAGAAGGAAAAAGAAAAGAATTTCAATGTAAAAACGGCTCTCCTGCAGCGCTTGCGCACATTACTGGAAGATGAAGGCAGCAAAGAAACGGATGCTTCCGGGCTAAAATCGAGCTGGGAGGAATTCAAGAAGATCCAGGAAGAGTGGAAACAGGCCGGTAACATTGCATCCCCGCATAACGGAACGCTTTGGGCTACATATAATGCATTGATCGACCGCTATTTCAGCAACCGTAATATTTATTTTGAGTTAAAAGAGCTGGATCGCCGCCGCAATGCTGAACTGAAAGCTGAGCTCTGTGAAAAGGTTGAGGAATTGGGTAAGTCGTTGGAAAATCGCCCGATGACGCGTGAAATTCTGAATGAGGCTAACCATATTTTTGAGGATTATAAGCACCTTGGTCCTGCGCCAAAAGAGGATCAGGAAAAGTTGTGGCAACGGTTTAAGGAAGCATTAGATGTGCTCTATAACGCACAACGCGGTCAGTTTGCCGAGCAGAAGAAGTCGATGCAGGAAAATTACGAGCAGAAGCTTAAAATCTACGAAGCGATAACGCCTTTCACAACTTACAATTCGGGTAGCATTAAGGAGTGGAATGCCAAGACGAAGGAAATCATGGCGTTCCAGGACCAATGGGTTGCGCTGAAAGGCATTATGCCGCGTGAGGAGGGCAAAGACCTGAGTAAGAAGTTCTGGGCAGCGTTAAAAACATTCTTCAATAATAAAGGAGAGTTTTTCCGCCAGCTGGAATCCAAACGAGAGCAAAACCTGGAATTAAAAAACCAGCTTTGCGCGGAAGCAGAAGCGATTCTGGAAACAGGAGAGGACAATCCTGCGACTACGCAAAAGATCATTGAGCTTCAGAAACGATGGAAAGGGATAGGCCAGGTTCCTGAAAAGTTCAAGGACACAATCTACGATCGTTTCAAAAAGGCCTGCGACGCATATTTTGACCAGAAACGCGCCAAAAATAAAGAGGTTGAGGAAGAGTTTGAAAACAACCTGAAAAAGAAAACAGACCTGATCGAGAGGATAGAAGCTTCCGCAAACAATAAGGACGAGTCAACATTGAATCTGTTGAGCGCATTTAAAAGCGAGTGGTCGTCTATTGGTTTTGTCCCCAAAAAGGACATGCAGGCCGTTCAGAAGCGCTATATTGCTGCGATTAACACCTACGTGAGCGCAATCGGTCAACTTTCGAGCAAGGAGAAGGAGCAGGCCGTTTTGGAAAGCGAAGTAGAACTCGTTCGCGATGGCGAAAGCAGCCGTAACCTGTTCAGAAAAGAAAGCGACATTCGCCGCAAGATCACGCAGTTGGAAAACGACATTGCGCTTTGGCAAAACAACATTGAGTTTTTTGCTAAATCTAAAACTTCGGATCGCTTGAAAGCAGAATTTGAAAGGAAGATAAATAGTGCGTTAAGTCAGTTAAATGACTTGAAACACCAACTATCTATTATTCAGGAGGCTATATAATTTATAAAAAAAAGTTTTAAAATATTAGCGTCAAATGTTGCGCTGTATAGCCTTTCCTACTACTTTTGCACCATGATAACGGAATAACAAACGGTATCAGAAAGTAAAAAGAGGCCTCCATAGCTCAGCTGGTAGAGCAACTGACTTGTAATCAGTAGGTCGTTGGTTCGATCCCGACTGGGGGCTCTTGAAAATGCGGTCCGCCGCTCCGAAAGCACTTAGCATTAATTTGCTAGGTGCTTTTTTGCTTTACTTGCAATAAAAGTTGTAATAGTCTTTTTGAGTCAAATCAGAAACTTGTAGAGCGTATAGGACTTCTCTAGGATCAAGTACGAAACTTGTGGAGTGCGTTGTATTTTCTAGGTTTGTGTTCTTAATCAAACCTTTGTATTTTAAAGTGTTTCTTAGACAACAAGTTTTCACTCTTGGTTTTTTCATCATACTTGAGAATTAATTATTTCTTGAGTATGAATAACCGTGGCAAACTCGTCTTTTAATTGTGCTAATGCGGTCTGGTGCATCGTTTCGCCATCGTAATGCTGGCCATTTATGCCTTTTTTTGCAAAAGTTGCGGTTGCATCTGCTACTACATATGTTTGGTAGCCATAGTTGCCAGCCATTCGCGTGGTTGTCGACACGCAGTGATCTGTTGTTAACCCTGCAATGACCAGTGTCTTAACCCCTAGCTCATCCAGTTGTTCTTTCAGATCAGTGCCAATGAAGGCGCTATTAACCGACTTTTGGATAATGATTTCACCCGGCAAAGGTTTGACGATATCTTTAAAATCATGTCCGGGACTATTTATGCTGAGTTTCGAGTCGGGGTTGGCTGAAATATGTTGTATATGGAATAACGGAAGCTGATTGGCTCGCCAGTAGTCCAGCAAGCGTTTCGCATTTTCTTCTGCATCCGGGTTGTTTCTGGACCCACCCCAATATGCTTCATCCTCAAAACCTTTTTGAATATCAATTAAGATTAAGGCGGGCAGCAGTTCTTTTTTTAGTTTCATGTTATTGGATTTTAATCTGACACATTTACGCTAGCGGTGTCGTTTTCATTGATGTATGATTTCTTGCGAATTTACATTTGTTAGCGATAAATGTGGCTTGAATTCGAAACTTTGGCAACATCTAATAAGTAGCAAAAAATCTTGCGGTAAAAGCTTACCGGTTCAGCACATTTCGCATTGTGTTCAGCAATAGTTCATCAGCAAGTTTCAGTTCAGCGGAGTCGGGCGGTAATCCTAATAGACAATGGATCTGACCTGGAAAACAATGGCTCCCGACCTGTACTCCGGCGCTTCGTAATCGCTCCGCATATCTTTGACCTTCATCGCGAAGCGGGTCAAACTCGGCCGTGAGTACTAATGCGGGTGGTAAGCCGCGCAAATCTTGCCGGTTGATGGGGCCGATTTCCGGATTATTTAAGTCTTCGTTCGGAGCATAAGCCTGGATTGTGTATTCACTAAACGCTTTTGTCTGGAAATATCCGGAAGCATATTGCTGGAATGATTTGTAGCGGGCATTGTTTCTCGCATTGTCAGTGGAAGGGCAATTCAGCACTTGCAGTTTTATATGTCCGGAAATACCGTCTATCAGCGCTTTCTGGCAAACCACGGCTGCCAGGTTTCCCCCGGCACTTAGTCCTTCCACAATAACCTTCGCCGTATCGCCACCAAATATCTGGCCATTAGCGCTTATCCATTGGAATGCTCTATAAGAATCATTAACCGCAGCAGGGAACGGATGCTCCGGGGCAATCCTGTAATCGACAGCCACAACGATAGCCCCGAAAGTTTTCGCCTGTCTCCAGCATTCAAATTGCATAAAGGGCAACAAAGGCGTTACGAAACCGCCTGGATGGTAGTAAATAATGATTGGCAAACCGGTCGTATGCAACGGGTTAAAGATGTGGATTGGAATACTGTCAGCGGTTACTTTCAGAATTTGCCTGTCCGCTTGCGGAAATGGCGTCACAGGAATACGTATGTCGCGTACTTTCTCGACGGAGGTTGTGGGAGAGCCGGGCAAGTCGCGTAGGACCGTTTTCAAGGCGAGGGCTACTCGGGGATCCAACTTTCCTGTGCTGCAGGGTTGGGCATGAACAGCACAAAAAGTGGCACTAAATGCCAGGATTAGGGGGATAAACTTTTTCATCTTTCCAGTTTTTTTGTAAATGTGGACCATTTACAAGCTTGGCTGGTGGTAAAAACGCGACAAGTTCGGCGGTCAATGACGAATCCTGTAACCCAAATTGACGTTCAGGAGCGTCTTTTTCTTCTCTTAAATAGGTCGTTGGCGTCACTCCCGCCAAATCTTTGAAGTCCCTGGCCAAATGCTGGTAATCATGGTAGTTGCAATAAATCGCGATGCTCAACCAATCAAGCTCAGCGTGATTATATTTAATACTGAATGCCTTCGTCATCCTGGCGATGCGTGTGAAGAGCTTGGGGCTAATCCCCATTCTCTCCTTGAACAAACGTTCGAACTGCCGGGGACTA
The DNA here is from genome assembly GCF_022869785.1 of Dyadobacter chenwenxiniae. Taxonomy (NCBI): domain Bacteria; kingdom Pseudomonadati; phylum Bacteroidota; class Cytophagia; order Cytophagales; family Spirosomataceae; genus Dyadobacter; species Dyadobacter chenwenxiniae. The sequence continues at coordinate 1,603,939 of NZ_CP094997.1, forward strand.
AAGCAGCTGGATTCGGCTAATGTGAGCACAGAGGAATCTTCCGGGCGCTGGATTAAGAGATTAGTAACAGCATCGATAGGATGGTCATTTCGTGTAATTTTTGTTGTCAGTTCCAATAAAAGTTTTTCAATAATGCCGATCATTTCCTCGGGAGTCTCCGCACCATTAAGTCTTTCGTTGACGCGCGTTATTTCTTTTGGTAGAATATCCTCTGCGTCTATAAATGTATTGGTCAGCTCAGTGAATGGCACACCTAGCAACCGATAAAGCACTCCCGGCCTTAGATTAACCAACAACACACAGAATTCCGGGCCGTTCAGGTGACGGTTGGTGCGCTGCGAATATTGTCCGATGACGACCGAGCGTGGGCGCTTTATCATCGTATTGGTAATCAGGTTCTCCACCGATTCACTGCCTCTGGGGAAAAACGCCAGGGTCTGTTCGGGGCGTGGAGCGTAAGGTTTGAAGGGAATTGAACTGCCGTCAGCAAATGTAAAGTGACGTAGTTGATAGCTTTGCACGAAGCGTCGTAACTGTGGTTGCGGAACAAATTCTTGACAGATCACCATAACTTCAACCTAGTGGATAACCGAGCGGCAGCGTGTAATTCCAAATGCGAGAATAGTGAAGGTAACAATTTTTACAATTTGTTAAAAAGCTGGCATAATTGGTCAACAATAATGTATGGAAGGTGTTTGCTTCTGTTTCGTGCAAAGTTCCATTATTCGCCTGTGATTCGTTTTATTGCTCAAAATTAACTAGCTTACGAAGTAATACTATACTAATGAACCAAGTATGTGGACAGGACTGGTTCGTTTAACCTTCTCCACTTTGAGATCCCAGCTAATCCAATTCATGAAGCTCCTACTATTGCTTTTTCTACCATTGCTAGTGAGTGGGCAGAGTTCTGGCTTTCGACAACTGACAACCAACAGCGGGCTTTCCCAAAACCACATCGGCTCAATTTTAATGGATAAAAAGGGCTTCATGTGGTTCGGCAGCGATGATGGGCTGAATATGTATGACGGGTATACTTTCAAACATTACAAGCATGATAAAACCGATAGCACCAGCATTGACGACAGTTACATTCAGGATATTCTGGAAGATGCCAAGGGTAATTTGTGGATAGCGACGTCAAACGGACTTAACCGCTTTGACAGGGCCAAGGCGAGCTTTCATCATTATTTCGATCCGTCCGACAGGCACAGTGTTAATGATATTTTTCAGGATCGTAAAGGCAGGATCTGGCTGGGCACAAACAATGGGTTGCTGCTACTTAACCCTGAAAAACGTACTTCCAGAATTTTCCTGCGCGTCGATAAAGACAAGCATTTGTACAAGCCACCTGCCCATATTTCCAGGATTATAGAGGATGATGGCGGTGTGCTATGGATAGGAACCGAGCAGGGACTATACCGATTTGATCCGGAAACATTTAAATACTCGGGCTATTTTAAAGGAAATGATGATAAAAACCTTCATTCCAGTTATATAAAGGCCCTTTTCAAGGATACTGCCGGTAACATCTGGATCGGTACGCATGGTGGTGGCTTGTCGGTGTTGAAACCGGGGAGCAATGCTTTCCAGACATTCCTGCACAATCCTTCCGATTCGCTGAGCCTTGGACACAACGACATCCTTTCGATTACCCAGAACCGGGACGGCAGGCTCTGGATCGGCACCGAGAATGGAGGGATCAGCATCTTTGATACATCCAAAGGCAACTTTACGACGATCCGGCATATTGATGGGGACAATACATCCATCAGCGACAATTCAGTCTATTGCATTTACCGCGACCGGATTGACAATCTATGGATCGGAACTTATGCAGGCGGGGTCAATTTTCTTCCCCGGTTTGGTAAAAAATTCACTTCATTCAGGAAAAATAATTTTAGCAGCAACAGCCTGAGTAACAATTTGGTGCTCGCTATCAGCGGAGATTCCAACGCTGACAAGATCTGGATTGGTACGGACGGGGGCGGGTTGAATTTGTTTGATAGAAAAACCCGGAAGTTTACTTCTTACCGGCACAGCGACAACAATCCCAACTCTCCCAGCAATGATTTTGTGATATCCATTATCAATATTTCGAAAGATGTCCTTGGGATAGCTTACCATATGGGAGGCTTTGATGTTTTCAATACGCGTACCGGAACATTCGAGCATCACATGCCAGATCCGAACGATTCTTCAAGTCTTTCGACTGCGGATGTAAACAACATTTTTAAAGATCGCGATGGCGGGATCTGGTTGGGGACCTGGAAAGGCGGACTGGATTATTACGATGTGAATACGGGTAAAATAAGGCACTATCAACATAGTCCGTTGGATAGTACGAGCATTAGCGGAAACATTGTTACCAAAGTTTTTCAGGACCGGGCAGGGAAAATCTGGGTTGGTACGTTTGAAGGGTTGAACCTTTTTGATCCGGTAAAAAAGACCTTCACAAGGTTTCAGAATAATATTAAAGACATAAATTCAATTTCCCATAATAAAATCCAGACTATCCAGCAGTCCGGTGATGGCACTTTATGGATCGGCACATTAGGGGGCGGTCTGAATCGTTTTAACCCTGTAACAAAATCCTTCACTGCCTACACCGAAAGGCACGGACTCTCCAGTAACGTGATCCATGCCATCATGGAAGACAAAAAGGGTCACCTGTGGCTCAGTACAAACAACGGAATATCCGAATTTGACCCGAGAAACAATACATTCAGGAAATTTGGGATAGCGGATGGTTTGCAGGGTAATGAGTTTAAAAGCAATTCTTTTTATAAAACTGCTGACGGGGAAATGTTTTTTGGAGGCGTAAGAGGGTTTACCACATTTTACCCGGATAAGCTGGTCGATAACACTTATGTGCCCCCCGTGTATCTGACCGATTTTTTGCTTTTTAACAAGCAGGCTTCCATTGCTCCAAACTCGCCCCTGACGTCCCATATCGCCGAGGTGAAAGAGATTAATCTGAGCTATAAGCATTCGGTTATATCATTTGAGTTTGCAGGATTAAATTATACTATGCCTGAAAAAAACCAGTACGCCTATCAGTTAAAGGGCTTTGACGCTGACTGGATTTACAGCGGAACAACGAGGAAAGCCACTTACACAAATCTGGACCCAGGTGATTACGTTTTTCAGGTGAAGGCAGCGAATAATGATGGATTATGGAATAATGAAGGGGTGCAGGTAAGCATTCACGTTGCGCCGCCGTTCTGGCAAACACTCTGGTTTCGCATTCTGGGAGGTGTTTTGGCCATAGGATTAATGTATTTTTTGTACTGGCTGCGTATGCGGGTAGTCAAAGAGCAGAAAAAGTTGCTGGTCAGGCAAGTTGAAGAAAGGACAAGGGAGGTCATCAAACAAAAACAGGAATTGCTGATGCAGTCTGACCGGCTGCTAGAACTGAACGACAAGTTACAGATCCAAAATAAGCAGGAACAACTGGCAAGGCAGGAAGCCGAAAAAGCAAATATGACCAAAAGCGTGTTTCTGGCTACCATGAGCCACGAGATCCGCACCCCGATGAACGGCGTTATAGGAATGGCCATGCTGCTGTCCCAAACTGAGCAGACCCGGGAGCAAGCAGAATATACCGAGACAATCATAAGCAGTGGCGACAGTTTACTCACGGTGATCAACGACATTCTGGACTTTTCGAAAATAGAGTCCGGCAATATGGAGCTGGAAATGATCAGTTTTGACCTGAGGGAATGCATAGAGGCAGTACTAGACCTTTTTTCTGCTAAGGCAGCTGCTATTGGGCTCGATCTGGTTTATGAAATTGATTTACAGGTCCCAAGCCAGATTATCGGGGACAGTCAAAGATTGAGGCAAATCCTGCTCAACCTGGTTGGCAATGCTATTAAATTTACATATCAGGGAGAGATCTTTATCAGCGTGCGGCTTTCGAGAACATTGAATGACCAGGACATAGAGCTCCGTTTTGAGATCCAGGACACGGGTATTGGCATTCCCGAGGATAAGCTTCACAAACTGTTCGTGGCGTTTTCGCAGGTAGATTCCTCGCATACAAGAAAGTACGGCGGCACAGGTCTGGGATTGATCATCAGCAAGCGGCTTGTGAACCTGATGGGTGGAGAGATAGGCGTGCAAAGCACCGTCAACAAAGGCACTTGTTTCTATTTTACGATTATTGCAAAAGCGAGTACGCAAACGACAAGACAATATGTGCTGTTAAATTCATCAGGAAATGGGGGGAAATCCGTTTTGCTGGTGGATGACAATAGTACTAATCTGCGCATCTTAAAATCGCAGATGGAAGAATGGAAACTGGTGCCCAGCCTGGCTTCATCAGGGGAGCAGGCATTGAAAATTCTTGAAAGCGGATCAAAATTCAACCTTGTAATTACCGATCAGCAAATGCCTGAAATGGATGGTATTGATCTTGCCTCAAATATTAAGCGGAAGTATCCGTCTCTGCCTATATTCCTGCTCAGCTCGGTGGGCGATGATACGGGCCGGAACCGCAAGGATCTGTTCGCAGCTGTATTGACCAAGCCTGTGAGACATCATGATCTGGGCCGCATGATTCAGATGGAACTCAAACCGCAGCGTGAACCGATCATGCTCGAAAATGAACGATTGTCTCCGGTGCTTTCAACAGACTTCGCGGCACTTTATCCGTTGCACATTCTGATGGCTGAGGACAATCTGGTCAACGAAAAACTGTTTGCCAATATTTTGAAAAAGCTCGGATATGCCCCGTTGATCAGCAGAGATGGCAAAGAGGCATTCGACATGGTCATGGCCGAACGGTTTGACGCCGTGTTCATGGATGTTCAAATGCCTGAAATGGACGGCTTTGAAGCTACCCGTCTAATCCGGGAGAAAGCGGTTGATCAGCCTTTCATCGTGGCCATGACAGCAAACGCCATGCGCGAGGACCAGGAGGCTTGTATCCAAGCCGGTATGGATCATTACATATCCAAGCCGTTGCGTATCGAGGAGGTCAAGAACGCATTAAGCAAGGCTTACGCCAATAAGGTTAAGGTCGAAAGTTTCAGATAATCAGGACCTCTTCCCAAATGCGGTTCGACGCGTCGAGCACTCAGCATTTATCTTGTCATGTGCCTCTTACTCTTTTGGTTGTAATGAGAAATACTTTACTTGGGTTAAATATTAGTTGCTTAAAGATGAAACAACTTTTGATGACTGGCTATTTTGCCATCTTCCTTCTGCCAATAGTCGTTTTAGGTCAGAAAAACGAGTCTGTAGTGTGGGAAGTATCGGGTAATGGATTATCTAAAAGTTCTTATTTGTTTGGTACGGTTCATATTGCTTCGGCAAAATTGCTGCAACGCTTTCCGAAGGTTATGAATATTGCAAAGTCGTCTGATTTTGGATTGTTTGAAAAAGGTGGGAACGTGATCGGTAATGTTCAGGATGCGGATATTTATTCGCCGCCGCTGGATTCCATTTTTACAAAAAGCGAGTATGCCCTTGTTGACAGTTTTTTCACCGCTTCGTCGTATGGCAGCATCAAGCCACACAACAATAGTGCATCATTAGTCGGGATGGCGCAGGCGGTGATGATGATCAAAAAAGAGGAAACAAAAGATCAGGATATGACATTCGACGACTTCCTTCACTTCGAAATGCAGCGTTTGAATAAACCGACTTTTCAGCTTGATGAAACCGGTCAAATGGCGCGCCAGGAAGCAAAGGCGGATCATCGGAAAGTTGCCGAGGTAATTGTCGTTCTGATTAAAAATGATCTTAAAGAAGAAGAGATTACCACCCCGGACTTATATGATCCGAAAACTTATAACGAATCGTTGAGGAACGATTTGATGCTTGACCAGGAAGCAACTGCATATCTCAAAGATAATACCATGGAAAGACATGCATTGTGGCTGCCCAAAATTCTACCGAAAATGCGCGAAGGTTCATGTTTGGTCACTGTCGGCCTCGCACATTTGAAATACAAAACAGGCTTAATTCAGTTACTTCGGGAGAAGGGATTTGTTGTTAGAGAGGTTGAGTTATAGGGTATTTTCTTGTTTAATTAAAGTTATAGAGATCAACGTTTTGATTAAAGAATTTCAAGGATGTCATTTGATCTATTGACGGGTAAATAATATTTGGCTTCGCATTTCCTATATTTTCCAATGTGCTTTCAGCAAATAATTTGGCTGTAAGTTGCTCTGAAACATTTAATTCTGCCCTGCAATGCGTTTCTTCAATCAAGGTCAAATCATTCACCAGCAGTTTCTTAGCATTTAAAGTGCTCTTTGTGAATAATTGTGCGTGCGCAATGTTGGTTGATCCGCTAAGCTTTGCGTTACAGGATGTTGCCATCCTTAAATCCAGGAAATTCAGTTTAACCGTACCCTCAATGGATGATTTAGTTTGAAGCTTTATAAGCAGCGAATCATTTTCCAGTGGAGAAAGCAATCTTATGTTGGAAGCGCTACCCAGTATACTATTCAAATTGCTGAAAGTCAGTGTAATTTTAGGATTTTCAATGTTTCTTAATGCCTGTTTCCTATCAAATTGGATAACAAGTGTGTCTCCTTCAACTTTGCTTATGATATGCTCGATAATGTTTGATTCCGCGGTTAAAGAAACTGAATGCATTTTGCCTCTTTGTAAATCCACGTCCAGGGCGACAATTCTCAAATGATTAAAACTTGGAACCTCGCGACTCAGATTTATCAGCTGCTTATTGCCTATAATTTCTGTTTTCAAACCTTGACCAGCCACGCTGCTACACATTAGTGCGAATAAGGACACATAAAATAGATTTTTCACAGTTTGATTATTTAGATGTACTTCAATAATACAACTTTTTATAAAATTAGTCAAATTGAAATTTGATATTCGTATTGTGTTTTCCAAGCTATGCGCACCTAACAAAGCCCGGGATCATTGAAGGTGTGTCTTTCGCTAAAATCGTTTCCCAATTGAAAAAGAAAATTGCGGAAATATGACGTCTCCGTTCGTATCCAATTGCAGGCCCGCCAGCGCGCCAGCTATAATATTTCTCTTGAATGTATATCTGGCAAATAACTGTGTTAGTGCAACAGCGGCAATTGTACGTTGAGGTTCAGTGTTCCGAAGAATCCTGAGTGGTATAGGATAACCGGTAAGGGCAGGAAAAAGAATCTCTCTGTCATCAGCCAACGAAGTTGATTGATACCGGGCACCAACGCCTAGCTTGATTCCGTAATCAGCGTTTTTTGTCCGGGCTGCATGATAGCCGATTTTTCCCGCCAGTTGCATTCCCGCTGTTGTAAATCTGTAAGACATGTCTTCCTGGGGGAAATTATCCAGCTGTACCAGCAATTGATCTTCGCCATCATGAATGGTCATCGCCAGTTCAGTAGACCATGACAGCTTTGGGCGAAATAGCTTTTCATATTCAAAGCCAACCATTAACCCATATAAATCGCCGGTGCCGTTTTTCCCGGCTCCAAGTTGAGCGCTGATCATTTGCCCGGGCAACTCGCGAAGACCTTGCCCAAGCACACATATATGTATAATAGAGCCAACAATCACTAAAAGTATTTTTTTCATATCAAGTATTTTAAGCTTGTCTTTACTACTTAATCTTTCCGTTGATCCAAAATACTCATGACGATTTCTTCTTCGAGGAAACGGCCTTGTCGTTATAGTCAAGACAGAGTTTTATCCAGAATTCGAAATTCCTGTTACTTTCATAACCGATTTTATCGACATAGCAATATCCATTTAACATTTTGCCGTTCATGATCATGGGCTGAAAACCGGTTTTTTCAGAAAGCTGTTCGATGAGTTGAGGGTCATAGCGGCACATGAGCTGATTGCCACTCACGTTAATACACATTTTGCCATTGACCATAAATGCCAGCCCGCCGAACATGCTCTTTTCTTCAATGTGAATACCAGTTACCTCACTAAGATATTCACGAACACGGTTAGCCAGGCTGTAATCATATGCCATATAATTTCCGTTTTTTGAATGAGAAGTTTGTCTGTTTATTGATTTTTGGGATAGCGCTAAAACCTGGGACGCTGCTAATTAACAGCTTATGTTTAAGAAGATTGATTGCTAAATTTATATATTAGCTTGCGCATTGCCACCAGAATATCCTGATTTAATTAAGTCTGACGAAAGCATTCAGAAATATGAAAACGGAGATCCCAACGCCCTTTAAGGGTTGTTCGCCAGTCAATGGCCTTAAAATGTATTACGAAATCCACGGCGAAGGGAAACCGCTTGTGTTGATTCACGGTGGCGGATCTACAATTGAAACAACGTTTGGCCGGGTGCTGGACGAACTCGCTAAAAATTACCAGGTGATCGCTGTTGAACTGGAAGCACATGGAAGGACCGGCGATAGGGGAGTGCCGCTCAGTTTTGAGCAGGACGCGGACGACGTGGCTGGTTTGCTTAAAAATCTGAATATTCAAAAGGCGGATATTTTTGGATTCAGCAACGGAGGCACAACCGGCTTTCAAATTGCCATACGCCATCCCGAAATTGTAAACAAACTCATCGTCGCTTCGGCCATTTTCAAAAAGGGCGGAGCGCCGGAAGTGATCTGGGATTTCATACGGAACGGGAGCCTGGATAGTATGCCGCAACAATTGAAAGACGGATTCAAGGAAGTTAATCAAAATGCGCAGGCCCTCCACACAATGTTCACACGCGATCAGGAGCGGATGAACACATTTAAGGACATTTCCGAACATTTGATTGCCGGTATCAAAGCCAAAACATTGATCCTGGTGGGCGATAACGACGTCACAAAGCCTGAACACGCACTGGAAATGCACCGCCTGATCGCAGGCTCCGAACTGATGATCATCCCCGGCGGCCACGGCGACTACATCGGCGAAATCACCACACTCGGCAACGGTCCCACTGCATACAGCCATGTTACAGGGCTGATCGAGCGGTTTTTGACAGATTAACCTACACAATTTTACACGCGCCTTCGGAATTGCCGTAAGAACATTTAAATGATCTGCTGGCTTAAAAAGTGCTCTCAGGCCCTCTCAGAGCACCTGTATACTTTATGTATACCTGCCCGATTGCGCCTGTTCACCTTTTATGCACCCCTGAAAATAGGCGCGGCAGCACGTGACCGCTAAGTTTGCATTGTCTTAACCAAGAGCAGAAATCGGGTTAGGCATTTGCAAACCATAATTTTTTAAAAGCAAAAAATCTAAATGCCATGAAAAATTTTATCCTTACTGCCGCTTACGTTATTCTATCCTTTTTTCTTTTCTGCTGCAATGAACCTGATCCGCAGCCATCATCCGCTCAGGGCGCTGAGTATATGGCTGAGGCGCAGTCCGTGCCAGTTACTGCTGCTATGCAGATTGGCGGAGATCCCACAACTGACCGCCCGCCACTGCGAAGTAAATTCGAGTGGAAGCTTATGACCACGGCAACGCTGCCCTACAAAAAAGGATTAAAACTCACTGCCCCGTTTGCCGTGGTCAACGAAGATGCCGGGGACATTAGCTGGGGTAGGTATTACGGCTGTTACGATGAGTTAAAGGCCTTGACGATGCCTTTTGCTGAATTAGGTGTTGTTGACGTAAAAACCGTTACGACAGAGTCACTCAAACCAAAAACCTATTATAAAGGATGGATATCCACGGCACCGGCCAATTCAACATTCTGGGAGAATGAAATGCCTGATGGCGCCGTATTAGCATTCAAGGATAGCAAAGGGAAGTTCGCGCTAGTAAAGATCAAAAGCACGTATCCGCTTGTTCTGGAAATCTACTTCGAGCATTACTACACGATTTATTGAGCGATGATTTTATTCTGTTAAGCAGTAATCGCGTGGTTTTGAAGGCCACTCACATGATATCTGCGGCTAGACAGATGTGGAAGAAGTCCTGGATTTTGTGAATCAGTGGGCGGAGTTGTATAGAATTCAAATGGTGTAACGCGGCAAAATGGCGGCAAAGCCAGGCAGTTTGGCCTGGCTTTGCCACTATGTCGTTAATTACTTACTATGCCGGCTGGCTCCAAATGCCAGTTAAGGCTGTCTTCCTGACAAATTCAGAGAAATCCGTCGGCTTTCTTCCTAATGCATCTTCCACACCTCCGGATAAATATTCGTTACGTCCGTCCAGCACTTCGGTAAATAAGTATTTTAACAGCGAGATGATGTCTGCCGGAACGTGATATTTTTTGAGCACTGCAACATATTCCTCTGGTGTGATTTCCTGATATACAATGTTCCGATCCGTTGCTTTGGCTATTTCCTGAACCGCTTCACCGAAAGTCATGAGCCTTGGACCGGTGACTTCGTACACTTTGCGGCTGTGTTTACCATCGGTAAGGGCGGCAACTGCCACATCTGCTATATCATCCGTATCAATAAAAGGCTCGCGCATACCGCCCACGGGCAACATAACGTAGCCAGCGGCAACCGCGTCGACCAAAAAGCTTTCACTGAAATTCTGGTTGAAAAAACTGGCGCGCACAATGGTCCAGTCCAGGCCGGAGGCCATTACGATCTGCTCACATTCCTGCGCTTCTTCTTCGCCGCGTCCCGAAAGTAAAACCAGCTTTGTAACGCCAGCATCTGCTGCTGCTTTTGTGAAAGAGCCTATTCGCGCTGTTGCGCCAGGCGCGGCAAGGTCGGGTTGATATGAAACGTAGACCTGGTCAACGCCTTCGAGTGCGGCGTTCCAGGTTGATGTGTCTTCCCAATCGAACGCCGGCGAAGCTGAGCGCGAGCCGATTCTTATATCCGCATTGTGGCTTTGTAATCTTTCTGCGACCTTCCGGCCTGTTTTTCCGTTTCCTCCTAATACCAGAGTTTTCATGAGCTAATTGTTTTGATTCAATATTAATTTTGATCAAAACTACTGCCGGGGAAAACCCTAAACTTGGATAAAACCGTCAGATGATTTGTTTTCTGAAATTTTTTTCGATTTGTAAGCGCGTGGTGTAATGCTGGTGAATTCCTTGAAGTTTCGTACGAAATGAGATTGATCCGAATATCCATTCTCGTAAGCAACATCGGATAATTTCTCGTAAGCGCCCTTGTCCATTTGTCGGATGGACGAATGAAAGCGGATGATCTTTGAAAATAATTTGGGCGGAACACCAACTTGCCTGGAAAATTTCCGTTCGAATGTACGCTCCGACATTTCCGTGGTTTCCTGCAAGTCTTTAATCGTATAGGTGCCGTTGGAACTCATAATAAAAGTCGTCATATGCTGAATTTGCAGGTCCGTATTAGCAGAAGAGGCTTGTTTTGTGAGGAATGTCTCCATGATCCGGACCTGTTCTTCCGTAGAAACAGCCTGGGCCAGTTCGCTTTCAACTTCTTTGGAGCAGGCCGAATAAGTGCGCATATCTAGGCAAGTGTCGGTTAATTCACTGGCGTTAAGGCCAAACAATGCATGAATCGCGTACGGATACAACACAAATACGATCATTTTGTAACTGCCCGAACATTTCATTTCAATCGGCTTTACCGTTTGACCATACAAAAGGAAGCTGGATAATGCTTTGTCCCCGATGAAGACCCCGGATTCTGTTTGCTGAAACATCAGGCCGGAACAGCCGTCTGCAAAAAATTTGAGTGAATGATCTGTTTTGTCAATGTCCTGGTTTTCCAGGATCCAAATGTTCTTAATGTACTTGCTTAGTGCTGATCTTCTGATAATTGGCTTCATGGCTGGGCTGTATAGTTTTAAAGTGTAAGCAATAATGTCCGTTCAGGTTTTTATCCTGGTAAATATAAGAACCGGCTGCTCTCGCAAATTGAACAAAACCGACAAATCGGCGGCTATTTACCGATTACTAACTGAGCCCCGCCAGTCAATCAACGGCTTTGACAACAAATTGCTATTAGCGTTTATTTGTAACGGCTTAATAAAGTTCTGGTACACACACTATATTTCACTATGCATACACTATACTTTTTTTGGATATCACAGTCATACAAGTTCCCGATTTTGCCCAAAGCGCCGGGTGTAACATACATTAATGTTGCTCGGCAATTTGAATCAGGTTTCCACAGGTGTCTTCAAATATAGCAATGGTGACATTGCCCATTTTTACCGGCTCACCTTTGAATTTCACGCCGAGCTCCAAAAGCTTGTCGTAGGTTTCCTGAATATCATCCACGCCAAACATGGTTGCTGGAATGTTGGCATCAAATAGTTCTTTCTGATAAACCCTGGCCGGGCCAAAAGCCATCGGTTCAAGCAACAGCTCGACGCTGTGCTCGTCTTCCGGTGACACCACAGTCAGCCAATTATATTCTCCAACGGGGATATCCGATTTCACCCGGAAGCCTAATTTTTCCGTGTAAAAATTTCTAGCTTTTTCCTGGTCATCGACCATAACGCTTGTTACAATAATTTTCATTTTAATTATATGTTTGGTTCAAATTAGAAAGTGAGACGGATCAGATGATGGGAAGCGATTGCGATGGTTTCTTTTTGAGAATCAATGCGCTAAGTAGTGAGACAATAAGACCGATCGGCAAGATTTCAGCATAGGTAAAAAGAATGACCATCAGCGGGCTCTTGTACATTTCACGGTAGCCGTCCATTTCAACGGACTTTTCCTGTAATTCCTGCGCGGTCGCTCCTTCACGTTGCAATTCGCGCATGACGTGTGTTGTGTAGCGTTCCATAAATTCCGGGACGAACAAATAATAATCGATTAGCCAGACGATTACGTAGACAGTGGAAGCAATTAATGTAATGAGTAAGCCAATCTGCAGGGCCTTTCCAAATGTGACAAAGCCGCCATTGAATTTGTCCCTGAAATTTTTTATACCCACAAAAATCAAGGAAAAAGAAAGGAGCATAGCCGCATAGCCTAGCAGCATATTGCCTTCAAAATCACTCGTTGAATAGCATACGGCAACGGACGAAACCATGAATGTGGATACAATGATCCCGGATATCAGGCCGCAGACTACAATAATCTTTTTCATAAAAGCGATCGTTTAATTAGGTTGTGCTGCAAAATAGAAGACCTGACCGCCAATTTAACTCATACTTTCGGGTGATTTTTAGAATGGATTCGATAATTCATACAAAAGTATGACTTCGCTTATGGGATGAGGCTCAGCCTTTTGGCTTTTTCGACAGCTTGCGTGCGACTTTTCACTTCCAGCTTTTCAAATAGTTTGGAGGAATGTGTTTTTATGGTGTTGAGTGAAACGAAAAGCGCACCAGCTATTTCCTGATTGCTCAATCCTTCCGCAATAAGGCCGAGGACTTCGAGCTCTCTTTTGCTCAAACCCAGCCGCGCTTGTTCCCGCGCATTGAATTGGAAATCTTCCGCTTTAATAAAAACTTCCTTTTCGACGATAACGGTCTCGACTTCCGGTTTCATCAGTTTGAGTGCGAGCCAAATGCCCAGACCAGTAAAAAGGAGTGCTATGGCGCCCGCATAGATCTCGAAAATGTGGTTAATAATAATGAAGCGAAGTTCCAGCCACTTCAACAAGAACAACAACAAGGCCAGTGAAATGCCGTATAGAATGGTCGGTTTGTGTTTGTTAAAAAGCGCCCGGTTCATCAATGAATAGTTTTTCCGTTGTAAGCACTTCAAAAATACTATTTATGCTTATTCAGGAGGACACCTATTTCAAAGTCTTGAACACGGTTAAGTATAGGTTAGTAACAGCGCCTTTCATACCCTAATAATAAGCTTCCCACATATCATACTTATTATTAATAATATAAATATAAAAAGTATTTTATGTATCATAAAAAAAGCCGTGCATTTATGCACGGCCCCTTTACTGCTTCCTCAATCTATTTCGAGATAAATTTGTTAAAACGGCTTTCCTTCCCGTCTGCCGTCTCTGTTTGATGCAGGAATTGAAGATTTCCCTCGTCAAATTTCTGGAAGAATTCGTCCCAGCTGATTTCCTCTAGCGTGTCATCTCCTGAATATCCAGGGAAGTCAATTCGGAGTATTCCGGCATCGGATTTCTTTTTATTGGTGCCTTTAACAGTTGCCGGCTTTCCGCCGCGCTGTTCTACCCAGGCACGGATCTCATCGTGATTGGTCGTTGTATTGGATTTGGAATCCGAGTCGCTGGCCTTTTTACCACTACTTTTAGAAGTGCTTTTCGGCGCTGACTTGGCGGCCGTTTTTGCCGCAGGTTTATCGGCGCTTTTTGTGGCTCCTTTCTCCGTGTCTGCCTTCTTTGCAGCCGTTTTTGTTTCTGCCTTATCGGCAGTTGCTTTCTTTGGAGCTGTTTTCGTTTCAGCTGTTTTCGTTGCAGATTTATCTGCGGACGCTTTCTTTGGAGCTGTTTTTGTCTCGCCTTTTGCAGCGGTCGATTTGGACGCTGTTTTGGTTGCCCCCTTTGGTGCGGTTTTCTTTGTATTGGTTTTTGCTGTTGCAGTAGCCATGGTTTTTTCTAATTTGTTGATGTATATATTATATAAAAAAGCATGCCGAGCAATGACAAAAAAAGGTGCATCCAACTGAATGGATACACCCGTGAAAGAAGGGGGTCATGTGATTAGTTTGAAGAAGCCCCGCCTTGCATATTGGCTAATTTCGCTTCATCGTCAGCAATTCTTCTTCTTAGTGACTCAATATCTTTTTTCAGGTCGTCGAGATGGTCTGAGGCCTTTCTGGCGCGTTTTGCATCTTTTCTGGCACCGCTTGCGCTGTTCCCGGCTCGCCTGGCTAATTTTTTGTCCTGCGGATCGCTGCCTAATCTTTCAGCATTCTTCTGGTTGTCATCGGCTGAACGCTGCGCTTGTTCGGCTGTTTTTTCGACCTCGCGTGTTGCGCTTTCCAGCTCATTTTCGAGCTTTGCCAGTTCCAATTTGCGTTCATTCAATTTTTTGCTAATCTCAATGTTCTCTTTTTGCTCTTTGAGCATATTTAGAGAATCCTTGGAAACAACCTGGGCAGCTAGCGGCAGGGTAATAGAGAGGAGCCCCAGCATTGTGAGTATTCCGATGGTTTTTATTTTCATAACATTTTAGAGTAAGATTACCAGCACATTGCAATAATCGTGCCCAAAAATATTGTTTTTAAGCTGGCTGAAAAGGCTTTTTTTAGGAATTATAACTTTGCGTTTATGGTTGACAGGTTATTGCTACTAAAAATTAGCCATACATTGAAAAATTCTCTAAAAGCATTATTGCTCGCTTTGGGAATGACTCTGACAGCCTGCGAGGGCGTATTTCAGTACAATCCCAATCAAGTAATCTTTAAGGATAGCGAGACCAATCTAAATCAGAAAAATATTGAGCGTATCAAAGCCATTCCGTTGAAAGACACGGTTCGGTTTATCCTTATGGGCGATACGCAGCGCTGGTATGACGAAACGGACGCGTTTATAAAAAGCGCCAACAGCCAGAAAGACATTGCATTTGTGCTGCATGCAGGCGACATCTCCGACTTCGGCCTTTCGCAGGAGTTTAAGTGGGTGAATGAGATCATGATCAAACTGAAATGCCCTTACCTGACCGTCATTGGCAATCATGACCTCGTTGCTAACGGTCCGGCAGCCTACCGGAAGATTTACGGGCCGATGGATTACTCGTTTGAGTACGGCGATAACAAATTCATCTTTATTAATACAAATTCGCGTGAGTACATCTTCAATGGTGCGGTTCCGGATTTGAACTGGCTGAAATCTCAGCTAGCCGATAATCACGATAACAAAAATGCAATCGTCGTTGCGCACATTCCGCCTTTCGACGGCGATTTTGATCCCAAGTTACAAGAGGGTTACGCCGGGCTTTTGGCCAACGATCCCAATGTAAAATTCACGCTTTACGGTCATCAGCATACATTCAGGGACGGAGATTTCTATGGGGACGGCGTTCACTATTACCTTACAACCAGCACCGGTGAACGTGGCTACTGGCTTTTTACAACCTGGAAGGGTGGTTACAAAGCAGAAAAGATGACATACTGATTGCCATGAAAAAATTATCTTTACTCCTGTTCCTCATAATGCCCCTTTTTTCAGCCGCTCAAATCGAGGATGAGCTGGATTCAACGCGGAAGTGGTTTTTGCCGGATCATTTGAAATTGCAGTTTGCGGGTAACATCGGCTTTTTGTCAGGAGGTCCTGGTTACATTTCCAATAATAAGACATTAGAAACGGATCTGCTTTTTGGCTTTTTGCCTCAAAAGTTTGGCGGCGACCAGCTGATCACTACCACTTTAAAAACCACTTATTCTCCTTGGAGCATTCCTTTAAAGAATAGTTATTATATCAAACCATTTTCGATCGGATTTTATCTGAGCTACACTTTCGGGACGCAGTTTGATACCAAACTTCCGTCACATTATCCAGTCGGCTATTACTGGTGGGCCACCTCATTCAGGCCCGGCGCTTATATAGGAGGAAAGTTGGGAAAGGATTTGGTTGTAAATAAAAGGCAGAGGTCGATAGAAATGTATTACGAGCTCGGCACTTATGATCTTTTGCTGATCAGCTATGTACAGAACACGGGCTATCTGAAACCTTCGGACATTGTGAATCTGGCGATCGGGTTGCGGTTCGGTTTGTGATCCTGCTCACTCCGTTTTCTCCGATATGTCACGAATGACTTCGTCCAGTTCTTTTGCCGATAACAGCAAATGATCCAGCAGCTCATTCTTCTCGATATCGGTATGGGGATAATTTTTGATCAGATCAATTATGCCCATGAGGCGCGCGAGCGGTGCCCGGACCACGTGCGATTGCATATAGGCGATCTCTTGTAGTTTAAGCTCCTCCCGTTGCTGCCGTGACCTGCTTGAAATAATGATTTCAGATTTTTTCTTGTTTTCCAAAATCATTTTCAAAATCGCAACCGCGCGATCTATCACCTTCATCTCGTTCTCATCGGGCGTTTTAATGTGGTCATAGTAAATGGCAAATGTGGCCGTCACATTACCATCAGAATCCATTATAGGGTGTGACCAGCACGAATAAAGCTGGTGTGGGATTGCCAAATGTGCGTATC
This sequence comes from Dyadobacter chenwenxiniae, assembly GCF_022869785.1. Lineage (NCBI taxonomy): Bacteria > Pseudomonadati > Bacteroidota > Cytophagia > Cytophagales > Spirosomataceae > Dyadobacter > Dyadobacter chenwenxiniae. Next base: position 1,620,877 of record NZ_CP094997.1, read on the forward strand.
TGGCCCACCGTGGATCGTTCGCAATGTCGCTGACGATGACTTTTTCCTTTAAATATGCAGCAGTGCCGCAAGATCCGCTGTCAGGCCCAATTAGTAGCCCTTCAATGGCCCGGATGTAAGGCGCTGGCAGGCTGGGAGAGCACCAGTTGCTTAATCTTCCGTCGACGATGCCCACTATGGAACATTTCATGAGCGGATATATCTGCTCGATGCCCAGCAAATATTGCGACAGCAATTTTTTCAGTGAATGTTCCGTCGTAGCGTTCTGATCGAGGACGGTTTTTTCTAAGCTTTCGAGGATTTCGAAGCGTTTTGTTTCGGTAATATCCACCATCACGCCCCGTAACAGCGTAGGCACTCCGTCCGTTTTAATCACAGACACAATATCTTTCAGCCAGACGATTTTACCATCGGCCGAAATAATCCGGTAATCGAAAATATGGTTTCTTCCTTCCTGCGCTTGCCGGTGGCAGTAGCCGACTGCCTGGTCGCGGTCGTCGGGGTGAATGCGGCTCTGCCAGAAATTTTTTTTGTTGATCCATTCTTCTGGTGCGTAACCCAGAATACGCATCGATTGGTCGCTCACAAATGTAAATGCCAATGTAGACACATCGGCTTCCCAAACTATGCCGTCCACGGTCTGTAAAAGTGATTCGAACCGGTTTCGGGATTCCAGCAACCCCAGTTCAGCCACTTTGCGGTCATGAATATCCTGGATTGCTCCATAGATCCGGACGCATTGCCCGTCCCGCAATTCTGATTTGCCGCTTACCCTGATCCAGCGGGCATTTCCTTTTGCTGTTTCAATGATCGCCTCGATATCAAAAAGGGACCCGTCGCTAATGGTTTTTTGCACAGCCTGCGCAACCAACTCGCGGTATTCCTGTTTGTAGAAGTTCATGGCAGCGGTGTACTCCGGCTGATAGTCGGGACTCACTTCATGAATTTCTTTGACTAAATCGGACCACATGACGGAATTGGTAAGCAAATCTGATTCCCAACTTCCTACTCGTGCTATGCGTTGTGTCTCGCACATGGTCTTATCGCCGACCATACCATTAACAAGGCTCAAATCCATGTATGTGAATTTTTAGTTGCATGGGTTCGTAATGGAGATAAACGCAGAGTATAGCGACAATTTATACTATAAATGTCAATTTTTCATATTTGAGCAAGGTGTTTAGAAGAAAATTTTTGGAATGTTTGATGTGATCGTAAGCACGATTTAAGAGTTACTTCGCTTTTGCCTCGATTTTTCCAATGACTGCTTCAAGGTCGATCCCTTGGCCCAGCACGGGTTTAAACAGATCGCCTTCCTGTTGCAGCCTATCCATCGCATTCAGTATAGTAAAGTCGCGTAGCTGCAAACCGATTTTAACTTCCTCCCAATGTAATGGCATAGAGACCGTTGCACCCGGTTTGGGCCGGATAGAGTAAGGAGCTGCCAATGTTGCTTTCGGGCGGTTTTGCAGATAATCAATGTATAATTTCCCTTTGCGGTTCTTTGTCATGCGCTCAATGCTCGTGAACCCGGGCAACTCTTGCTGCACCTGGCTTGCGATCCACTGTGCAAAAAGCTGACATTGATCGTAACTGTATTTTGCGCCAAGCGGAATGTAAATGTGCAGACCCGTGGAGCCGGAAGTTTTACAATAACTTTCAATATTTAACGACTCGAGTAACTGTTTAATGGCCAACGCCGTTTCAATAACTTGCTCAAAAGTGTTGGTTGTGTCAGGATCCAGATCAAGCAGGCACCAGTCGGGATTATCCGGTTTGTTCGTGCGGCTGTTCCATGGATTCATGTCTATGCAGCCCAGATTGGCCATGTATAACAATGCTGCCTCGTCATTACAAACCATGAAGTTTTTCTCTTGATCTTCATCATTGGAAGTGTAAGGAAATGTTTCAACCCAGGAAGGCACTTTGCCGGTTACGTCTTTTTGATAAAAACTCTTTCCATCTATGCCATTCGGGAAACGGTTCAGGGACAGCGGCCTTCTTTCGAGATAAGGCAAAATAAACGGAGCGACCTGATAGTAATAATTGATAACATCGCGTTTCGTGATTTTTTCCTGGTGCCAGAATATTTTGCTTAGATTAGAGAATTTCACCTCGTTACCATTGATTTTTCTGACCTGCGTTTCTTCTGTCGGGTTGAGTAGTGTTTTGCGCTTGGACTTGGCGGGTTTTTCAATGATCTCTTCCTGCTTCTCAGCTTTCTTCCCTGTCTTTTCAGGAGTCTCCGCTTCAACTACTTTTTCTGTCGGCTGCTCTATTTCGCGAACTACATCCGTGGCTTTTTTGTCCTCACGCATTCCTTCGAATGACGGATGGCGGAAAACGCCATCGGAAGTCACCTCCGTAAAGCTTACTTCGCACACGAGCTCCGGTTTGAGCCAGGTCGCATTGGCTTTGGGTGGGTTAGGGCGGAACCGCGAAGGCTTGTTGTAATCCGGTGTCTCTTTAAACGGGCTGCTTTCTGTTTCCAGCGGCTTAAATAGTTCCAGCATTTCCTTTTGCTGTTTATCCTTAAAACCCGTCCCTACTTTGCCCACATATTGCAGCACGCCCTGTTCGTACGCAGCCAGCAGCAGCGCGCTGAAACGCTTGGAAGTGCCTGCGTTCCGCGTGTAACCTGCAATGATAACCTCCTGGCGCTTATGGATTTTGATCTTCAACCAGTCGTTCGTACGTAAACCTGCCCGATATGTGCTATCGGATCGCTTGGCTATGATCCCTTCTAAGCCCATTTCGCCGGCCGCTGTGAAAAATGCGGTTCCCTCAGCGGCAATGCTGTAACCGATCCTGACCGGGCTGTCCTCATTAACAATGCTTTGCAAAATGGCTTTACGCTCGGTTAGCGGAAGGTCGAGCAAACTTTTTCCTTCATACCAAAGAATATCAAAAACATAATAAACAAGCTCGCCGTCAGCCTCGCTGCGCCAGTTTTGCAGTGCGCCAAAATCCGAATGGCCTTTATCATTGATCACAACAACCTCGCCGTCCAGCACCGCATTGATTTTCCAGTCGCACAAGCCCTCGTAAATGGGGTAAAATTTGTCATTGAATAACTTGTTATTACGCGATTTCAGCTCGGTCGTACCGTTATTAATGTAAGCAATGGCACGGTAACCATCCCATTTGACCTCATATTCCCAGCCCGGATCGTCAAATGGTTCGTCCACGAGCGTGGCGAGCATGGGCACAATGTCTTCGGGGAATCTTGCTTTCTTTCCCTTTTTTAACAGGGCTGCAGCACTTTCCAGATCGGATTTATCGTCTTTTTCTTTTTCAATATACTCGTCGATAGGGGCTTCTTCATCCTCGCTTTTCTTCTTTTTTCCTGTTTTTGCCTCTTTTTCTTCATCCTTTTTCGATTCCCCGTAAATGTTGTCTGTGGTGGCTTTGATGCCATCCAAAGTCTTGTTGGAAATCACAGACTTGTCTTTTTTTGTAATGTCCGTCTCAGAAGCGAATTTATCGCGGTGCTTGATGAGCAGCCAGGAATTTTCAGACATACCCTTTGTTTTAACCAGGGCAAATTCGCCTTTCAGCTTTTTGCCTTTCATGCGGATCTTCACGGAGCCGGATGCCAACTCTTTCAGCAGTATTTTTTCTTTCTCTTTTTTTGTTTTCGCTTCTTCGAGAGGTTCATATGTGCCTTCGTCCCAGACCATTACAGTTCCAGCACCATAGTTGCCTTTCGGTATAATTCCTTCAAAATCTTTATAATCATAAGGATGATCTTCGACCATCATGGCAAGCCGCTTGGTAGCGGGATCCAGCGACGGGCCTTTGGGAACTGCCCAGCTTTTCAAAACGCCATCCATTTCCAACCTGAAATCGTAATGCAGCCGCGAAGCGTGATGTTTCTGGATTACAAAAATAAGTTCTTCCGAATCCGCTTTTCCACCTTTTGGTTCGGGTGTTTTTTCAAAGGAACGTTTCTCGTTGTATTTTGGTCAGGCTCATGATTTTGATGTTTTGAAAATGTGTTAATCTGTAAGTTCGGCAACGTATTTTTTCAAGGTTGCGCCGTTGTGAAGTGCATGGCCACCGACGTCATTATTAAAGAAAGCCCACACATGATGGCCTTGCTTAACCCATTCGCCGAATTTGAAGGCATATTCTTTTAAAACCTCATCAGAATAGGGTGAACTATAAAGCGAACCGGGCCCGTGAAAGCGGAGGAAGATGTCTTTTTGCGGTAATTTCTTCGTAGTAGGGAAAATGGTCAGATTGAGCAAAAACGAGGCTTACCTTGTGTTTTCTCATCAATTTGAGGCTTTCATCGGAAAACCAGGATTCATCACGGACTTCCATCGCGAAGCGATATGCCGCATAGTCACTTTGCAGCAATTCGTAAAATGGCCTTACAACTGCTTCATTGAATTTAACATTGTCGGGCAGCTGAATAAGCACGGGGCCGAGATGCTCTTTGATCTGTTCAAATATGTTAAAGAACCGCTGCAACGGTTCTTCCGGATCGTGCAGTTTCTTCATGTGACTCAGGTAACGGCTCATTTTCGGGCAGAATATGAAATTTTCCGGCACCATTGTTACCCATTTTTGCACGGTTTCTTGCGTTGGTAATTTGTAAAAACTCCCGTTCAGTTCCGAAACCGAGAAATGGTCCGCATAGAACGTTATGTAATCGGCCGGCTTCATTTTGGCCGGATAGAAGATCCCTTTCCAGTGCTTGTAGCTCCATCCGGATGTTCCAATATGTATGCGATCCGTTGCTTCCATAGTGCTTATTTAAGGCAACGGATGGATAAAATAATCATACCGCATCGATAATGGGCAGCTGGCGGGAATGGTTTTTTGACTGCTGATGGCTTACCAATCACACTTTATAATGAGTATTATTGATATTCTGGGGGAACAGGAAGAAACTTTGGGAACAGCGGAAGACCTTCGCGAAGAGATCATTGTGGAAAGCACGCAGGAAGAACTTTCCGGGAGTTTGGTTAAAATCGAGTTCGAGACTTCAATGGGATTGTGCCGCGGTTACTATCACTCGGGCGAGCTTGGACATGAGGAGATCAATATGGAAGAGGAATCCATGCGCATATTGCAGGCCCTTTTCCCGGCTTGCAACGGCGTTTTCGTGCATCAGGCCAATCGGGATTGGGTTGAGATCAGCCTCGCCGAGCACATCAGCGGATTTCCGGAATATAAAATATACAACCGCATTGTCACGGGAGGCGCCGCTTAGGTGTGGCCGCCCAGGTTGGGCCGCGCAGATGGGGCCGCCCAGGTCGGGCCGCGCAGATCCTGACATTAAAACTTCACCGTCAAATTCAGCAGGTTTGGGCAAAAAATTTTCTGCCATGTGATCAAATATTTCGAAATTGGGGCATTGACTAACAGCAAGCACTTATTTCATGAAAGACATATCAACGGCGGATTTGAAAGCGATCAAGGTTTTTCAGGATGTGCCTGACGACCAGTTGCAATGGATGATCGACCGGAGCAGACATTACGAATTGCCTGAGGGAGAAATGATGACTTCGCCTGGTGAGCCGCTGAACGGCACCCATGTAATCATTTCCGGTCGCATTGAACTATACCGCATTCAAAACAATGCAAAGTTATTTATCGCAGAATTGCTTCCTGGGACGGTTACCGGGGTTTTGCCATTTTCCAGAGGGAAAGTCGGCGTTGCCTACGGGCAATGTACGGAACTCACCCAAATCATGACCTTTCCTGTCGAGCTTATGCGCGAATTAATCGTTTCGCATTACGAGCTTACGCAGGCGCTGGTGATTGTAATGACTTCCCGTGTGCGGGAATTCACAGAACTGGAACAGCAAAATGAGAAAATGATGGCGCTTGGAAAGTTGTCGGCCGGGCTGGCACACGAGTTGAATAACCCGGCGGCGGCCATTGTCCGGGGTTCGGTCTCTTTGAAAAAACACCTTTTGTTACAGCCAGGCGCATTCAAAAAACTCATCTCCATTCACCTTTCACCGGATGAGATCGAGCTGATTAATGCAAAGATGACCCAAATCATGGCTAACACAGAGCGTCCTGTGCTCAGTATGATGCAGCGGTCGGAGCGGGAAGACGAAATCCTCGACTGGCTGGATGTGAACAGCATTGGGGAATGTGATGATATTGCCGAAAATATTGTAGAATTTGGCATCACCGAGGCCGATCTTGAAGAGTTGAAAAGCAAGATCAACAAAGACGACTTTTCACCCATTTTGCTTTGGATCAATAACAACCTCACCACCGAGCGCATGGTGGCCGACATTCAGGAAGCTTCCAAAAGAATAGCCGATCTGGTGGGCTCTGTAAAGACGTTCACGCACATGGACAGGGGCGGGGAGAAGGAAGTGATCGATATCCACACCGGTATCAAAAATACGCTCACCATGCTGAATTATAAGCTGAAAAAAGCTAATATTAAGGTTACGGAAGAATTTGACCTGGCGCTGCCGCACGTAAAAGTAATGGTCGGCGAGCTCAATCAGGTCTGGACAAACCTGATAGACAATGCGATAGACGCGCTGGAAAATCAGCCCGATCCGGAGTTGCGGATCATCACACACAAAGATAAAGAGTTTATAAAAGTGTCTGTGTGCGACAATGGCCCGGGTATCCCAGCGGAGATCAAAAACAAAATTTTCGATCCGTTTTTTACCACCAAGTCCATTGGAAAAGGCACGGGCCTTGGTCTGGATGTGGTTATGCGTATTATCAAGCAGCATCATGGATCGGTAACGCTGCACACAGCCCCCGGCAAGACAGAGTTTTTGGTTTGTTTTCCAATCAATGGTTAATTTGAGATCTTTTACCCTTTAACATTATCATTACTATGGGTTTGCCCATTATATTTTCAATTGACGACGATCCGCAGGTGCTCAGGGCTATCAGCCGCGACCTGAAATCACAATACAGGGATAGATATCGGGTGCTCAGCACTTCCTCCGTCAGCGAAGCCATGACCAGTTTGGTAGAACTTCAAAATAAAGGAGAGGAAGTGGCGATTTTTGTTTCCGACCAACGAATGCCTGAAATGCAGGGCGTGGATTTTCTGGAAAAGGCTATGGCCATTTTTCCTTTCGCTAAAAGGGTTTTGTTAACCGCTTACTCAGACACAGACGCGGCTATTAAGGCGATCAATGATGTGCAGCTGGATTATTATTTAATGAAACCGTGGGACCCGCCGGAAGAAAAACTGTTTCCCGCCATTGACGAGTTGCTGCATGACTGGCAGGCAAATTACCGGCCGGATTTTAAGGGCATTAAAGTGATAGGTTATCAATTCTCACCTAAGTCTCACGAAATCAAAGACTTTCTGGCTGGAAATCTCGTTCCTTACCAATGGATGGACGCCAATTCGAGTGATTTGGGTAAACAAATTATCAAAAACAATGGACTATGCCCGACGGATTTTCCAACCGTTATTTTGGAAGATGGGACAATCCTGAAAACTCCGTCCTTACTGGATGTGGCGTCTCATATCGGGTTGAATGCCAAGGTGAAGTTGCAGGTTTACGATGTAGTCATCATCGGGGCTGGCCCTGCTGGGCTGGCTGCTTCGGTTTATGGCGCTTCAGAAGGTTTAAGTACTTTATTGATCGAGCGTAAAGCACCTGGTGGCCAGGCTGGTACGAGTTCCCGGATTGAGAATTATCTTGGTTTTCCGGCTGGTTTGAGCGGTTCGGAATTGACGAGAAGGGCCATTACGCAGGCCACGCGTTTCGGAACAGAATTCCTGTCGCCGCAATCGGTGAAGGAGATCAAATTAAAGGACCAGTATAAAACCATTGTACTTGAGGACGAAACGGAAATCAATGCGCGGGCAGTGGTGATCACAACCGGGGTGGATTACCGTAAGCTGGAAACGAAAGGAATTGCCGATTTTACAGGCAAAGGGATTTATTACGGAGCGGCCAGCACAGAGGCCAGTTCTTGCGGAAATAAGGACGTTTATGTGCTTGGCGGCGGCAATTCAGCTGGTCAGGCAGCGATGTATTTGTCCAAATTTGCAAGGAACGTATACATTATTGTCCGCAAAACTGACCTGACTTCCTCCATGTCGTCCTATCTCATTGACCAGATTAAAAACACGGAGAATGTGTCAATTTTAGGCTGTACAGAGATTGTCGAGGCCACAGGGAACGAACATCTGGAAGGGTTAAGGCTCGTTGACCTTAATTCTTCAGAAGAACGTGACGTGCCCGCAGACGCACTTTTCATCTTCATTGGTGCCAGGCCTTACACAGATTGGGTAGGATTGCAGATCATTAAGAATAACAAAGGATTTATCGAGACGGGCCGGGATATGAAAAGTCATGAGAATTTCCGCCAGGTCTGGAAAATGCAGCGTGACCCTTATTTGCTGGAAACCAGCTCTCCCGGGATTTTTGCTGCGGGGGATGTCCGCGCCGGTGCCATGAACCGCGTAACATCGGCTGTTGGAGAAGGTTCTATGTCAATCAGTTTTGTTCATCAATATTTAAGTGAAGTATAATGGATCAGGTTTGTCAGCACATCAGTGAAATTACGGAGGTCAAAAAGGCGGCTGCTTATGTATGCGAAGAATGTGTAAAGGCGGACGGCCGCTGGCTGCACCTGCGCACGTGCCAGACGTGCGGCGCAACTTTATGCTGCGATAGTTCTCCCGCAAAGCACATGACCCAGCATTACCACCAAACCGGCCATCCCGTCGCCAGTTCTGCCGAACCGGGAGAACAATGGCTTTGGTGTTATCAGGATGAATCATTTGTTGAGTACAACTAAGCCTGGAAATTCCTGGATTGAATTTTGTAACTTTGTTTTATGGAGAAACCGACTTCAATCCCGGAATTTTACAAAGATACCTCACAGCTGATCCCCGAGCCGGTCAAGAAAGAGATCGGCCATTTTAACATTTTCAGGACGGAGGATCTTTTCAGGGATTCCAAGGCCAAAGCAGTGCCCTATAACCGGCGGGCTTATTATAAGATCAGCCTGATCATTGGTAAAAACCGCGCTGAATATGCCGATAAGGTCATTCATATTGAACATAATGCGCTGCTATTTGCCACGCCGCAGATTCCTTATAACTGGGAGCCGCTGGATGACAAACAGTCCGGGATGTTCTGTATTTTTTCGGAAGACTTCCTTACACAGAATAACAGCGGGACATTATTGAAGGATCTGCCGGTTTTCAAGCCGGGCAATGTTCCGATCTTTTTTCTGGATGAAGAGCAGATTGAGGATATCAAGCACATTTTCAATAAAATGTTCAAAGAAATTTCCTCCGATTATGCCTTTAAATACGATCTCCTTCGAAATTATGTGCTCGAACTGATCCATAGCGGCCAAAAATTGCAGCCCGCATCAGCACTTTTTAATGAAACCAACGCATATAAGCGCGTTTCCTCCCTTTTTATCGAATTGCTGGAACGTCAGTTTCCCATTGAGCCTCCGCACCAAAAACTCGCATTCCGTTCCGCAAAGGATTACGCGGACCAGCTGGCAATCCACGTTAACTATCTCAATAAAGTTTTAAAGCTCGTCACGGGAAAAACCACCACCGAACTGATCATTGAGCGCGTTATCAAGGAATCCAAAATCCTTTTGAAACACACGGACTGGAATGTTTCGGAAATCGCATACAGCTTGGGATTTGAAGAACCTTCCCATTTTAACAACCTGTTCAAAAAACACACTGCATTAACGCCACGCGCTTTCAGGTTGTAAGATTTGAAATTTGTAAGTTTTGATTTGAAACCTGCAAATTTCCCTTCGCTGACTGGCATACCTTTGTTTCATCAAATTATAAAAAACAAGAAGATGGAACAGGGAAATAAAATAGCATTGATTACCGGCGCCAGCAGAGGGCTGGGAAAGAATATGGCGCTGAATCTGGCGGAACAGGGGACGGACATTGTTGTCATATTCCGCACCAAGGAAGATGAAGCCCGTGAAGTGGTTGCGGCCATAGAGGGAATGGGTAGAAAAGCCGTTGCGATGCAGTTGGATACGGCAAACACCAAGACATTCGATGCTTTTTTTGGTGCACTTCAAACAGTGTTACAGAACACGTGGAATCGTAAAACATTCGATTTTTTGATCAATAATGCAGGAATTGATGCCAATTCCATGTTTGCGGATACTACGGAAGAGGACTTTGACGCATTGATGAATGTGCATTTCAAAGGCGTTTATTTCCTGACCCAAAAAGCATTGCCCTACATAGCCGATCATGGCCGGATCATTAACCTTTCTACCGGATTGGCCCGTTTCGTTACGCCGGGTTATGCGGCTTATGCGTCGATGAAAGGAGCCATTGAGGTGCTCACCAGATATCTGGCGAAAGAATTGGGCCCTCGCGGCATCACAGTTAATGTTGTAGCTCCGGGTATCATTCACACGGATTTTACCAAGCGGGCATTTGCAGCGCATCCGGGAATGGAAGACCATATCAATTCCATCACTGCGTTGGGAAGAGCAGGTGAACCTCAGGATATAGGGGCGGTTGTTGCGTTCCTGTGCACCGAAGGCGCCCGTTGGATCAACGCCCAGCGGATCGAGGCTTCGGGTGGGATGAATCTTTAATGTTGTAATTTATTTTTTGGTTTCGCTTCCACAAGAAACGGATGAAAACCAATTCCAATGGGATCATTCTGAATTACCCTTGGAATTGGTATTCGTTTGAATAAATGTGATATTTACAGGGGAAGTAAAAACCGAAAAATCTTAAAATGTCAGTAAAAGGGCCAATCATCTCCATTGAAGACGATTCTGATGATCAGTTCTTGATTAGAAGCGTCCTGGAAGAATTAGAGATTCCAAATCAGCTGATTTTTTTCTCGAACGGGCTGGATGCTTTGCTTTTTCTGGAAACGACTGAGCAACAGCCCTTCGTCATTTTGTGCGACATTAATATGCCGGTCATGAATGGATTGGAGCTGCGTCTGCGAATCGAGCAAAATGAATATTTGAAAAAAAAATCCATTCCTTTCATTTTTTTAAGCACTGCTGACAACCCGCACATCATTTCAGCGGCCTATGATGCAACAATTCAGGGATTTTTTAAGAAAGAGAACAGCTTCGAAGATCTGAAAAAGAGGATCAAGATCATTTTCGAATATTGGCAAAGCTGTCTGCACCCGAATAATTACGCGTAGTTTGTGAAGAAAATACTGATCATTGACGACGAGGAGAAGCTGAGAAGTCTGATTGCCAGGGTGATAACACTCGAAGGATTTGAAGTTCTGGAAGCCGGAGATCTGAAATCGGCCGTCAAAAAGCTGGACCACAGCGATATAGATGTTGTATTGTGCGACGTAAAATTGCCGGACGGTAACGGTGTAGATTTTCTCACAACGATCCGCGAAAAATATCCTTTGCTGGAAACGATCCTGCTCACAGCCTACGGCAACATTCCCGACGGTGTGCAGGCCATCAAAAACGGCGCTTTTGACTATATCACCAAAGGCGACGATAATAATAAGATCATTCCTCTTATTTACAGGGCTTTGGAAAAAGCCGATCTTAATAAAAGGGTTGTTTCGCTGGAAAAACAGCTAGGCGAAAAACACTCCTTCGACGCTATTATCGGCAAATCCAAAAAACTGCTTGCCTGCATTGACCTCGCCCGCCGCGTGGCGCCTACGGACACGACCGTGTTGCTTTTGGGTGAAACCGGGACTGGAAAAGAAGTTTTTGCGCAGTCCATCCACCAGGCCAGCGCACGTTCCAAAAAGACATTTGTTGCGATAAACTGTTCTGCCTTTGGGAAGGATCTGCTTGAAAGCGAGATGTTTGGACATAAAGCAGGCGCATTTACAGGCGCGACAAAAGATAAGAAAGGGCTCTTTGATGAGGCGCACAACGGCACTATTTTTCTGGACGAAATTGGAGAGCTCGCGCCGGACTTGCAAGCCAAGTTGCTGCGGGTGCTGGAATCGGGGGAATTTATAAAGATAGGCGACACGCAACCAACCAAGGTGAACGTGCGCATTATTGCGGCAACTAACCGCGACTTACAAAAAGAAATAGCCTCCGGCGATTTCAGAAGCGACCTTTTTTATCGGATATCTGCCTTTCAGATCACCATTCCCGCATTACGCGAGCGGGCAGGCGACATTGAATCACTTGCAAAAAGTTTTGCCGCTCAATATGCCTTGAAAGTCAATAAAAAGATCAAATCTCTGTCGCCGGAATATGTTAATGCACTGGAAAATAATTCCTGGAATGGCAATATCCGCGAACTGAAAAATGTGATCGAAAGAAGCGTCATACTCACAGACGGTCCTGTGCTGGACATTGAGAGCCTGCCCTTTGAATTGCTATTGGCCCGGAATGACGGGAATAAGAATCTTTCTGCATTCTCTCTCGCCAGTGCCGAAAAGCTGCACGTTCAGAAAGTGCTGAATTATACCAATGGCAACAAGGCGGAAGCTGCGCGGTTACTGGAAGTTGGAATCGCTACGCTTTACAGAAAAATTGAGGAATATAAGTTGTAAAAGCTGAATCTTACAAGCATTACTCAACCACACTTACCCCAACGTAGGAAGAATGCTCTCCTGACAAATAGACCTTGTGCTTCGCTTTTTGGAAATCCTGCTCGTCGGCTTTGTAAATGTTGACAAATTTCTGCGGATTGCGGTCAACCAACGGAAACCATGAACTCTGGACCTGGATCATAATTTTGTGACCCTTTTTAAAACGGTGCGCGGCATCCTGCATATCAAATTTTACTTCCTCGATCTTATCCGGAGTTAAAGGGACAGGGTTGGAAAAGCTGTTGCGAAACTTCGCACGCATCACTTCCCCGCGTACCAGGAGCTGAAAACCGCCCATTTTCATGTTCGGATTAATAGGACTGTCATTTGGCGCATCGCCCGGGTAAACGTCGATCAGCTTAACTACGAAGTCGGCGTCGGTGCCGGTTGACGAAATGAATAAATCCGCAACTACATTGCCGGAGATGGTGACATCTTCTTTCAGCACCTCGGACTGATAGACGAGCACATCGGGGCGTAATGCTGCAAAGCGCTGATCTTCATACATAAAGTCGCTTCCCCGGATAATGCGGATCTCGGATGTGTAGGGAACAGGCTTGTTCGGGTCACTCTCATACTCATCAAATGCGGGCTTAGCGCCAACCTGCATGGTGGTCATCGTGGGCGAGAACGATAATGTTCCGTCGGGATGCAGATAAAGTTTTTTCAAAACAGCATTTTTCGGAGGCCACTGGTCATACTTTCTCCATTCATTAGCTCCGGTTTCGAAGATATAAGCTTTGGGAAGTGACGGCTGCGGCTGATCTTTGAGATAATGGCTAAAAAACGGAAACTCAATTTCTTTCTGATAAAAAGCGCTTGTCTGGGAACCGAAACGAATATTCCCCAGGGATTCTCCCGTTCCGCGCGCCCAGCCGCCATGAATCCAGGGGCCCATTACGAGCAGGTTAGGGGACTTTGGTTTATTATTTTCTATGCCCTGATATGTTTTTAGCGGCCCGTAAAGATCTTCCTGATCAAACCAGCCTCCAACCACCATGACCGCCGGTTTGATGTTTTTCAAATGCGGCACAGGCGTCCGCGCTTTCCAAAAGTCGTTGTAGGTCTCATTCTCCATCATCTGGTTCCAGATGCGGTTTTGGTTTTTGAAGATCTTCTCATTAACATTTTTCAATGGCCCCAGATTTTTATAAAACTCATAAGAATCAGGCGTTCCGTATGCAGAGAATTGCGGCGTTCCCTTAGATGTCGGCTCCGGCCGCGGCGCTCCATATGAAGACAGGAAAGCGAAGGTGCCCATCAGAAAAAATGCACCATTATGGTGGCGATCGTCGCCCATGAACCAATCCGCGACAGGCGCTTGCGGAGACGCAACTTTTAATGCAGAATGGGCTTCGACAGCGGTCATGGTTGTGTAATATCCGGGAGCCGATATGCCCCAACTTCCAACTTTGCCATTGTTCCCGTCAATGTTGCTGATTAACCATTCGATGGTGTCATAAGTATCGGAACTTTCGTCCGTGTCGGTTTTATTTTTCTTATGAGGGATAAATGGCCTGTAAGCTTCAAATTCACCCTCCGACATATACTTGCCTCGAACGTCTTGATACACAACAATGTAGCCATCGCGCGCAAAGTGCATGCTTGGGCCGAGGGCGGTTTTGAATAATGTTTCACCGTAAGGTGCTACTGAGTAAGGTGTGCGGTTTAAGAGAACAGGATACTTTTTAGAAGCCGAAATGTCTTTGGGTAAATAAATGGAAGTGAACAGCTTAACGCCATCCCGCATCGGAATCATCCGTTCGATCTTGGTATAGTTTTGCCGGATGTAAAGCGAATCCTCATTCACTTTCGACTGCGCCAGACTTGCCACCGCCCCGCAAAGCAGCATCGCATTGACGGCGGAAAAGCTAAGGAAAAGAGATAGCTGCCATCTTACGGCGCGGGTAGAACTGTTCACGTTGATCGGCGTTTAGGAGTTGTATTTAGCTAAAATAGCAATTTCAACACAAATCCGCGCACCTTTTATTCCTTCACCCAAAGACTATCCGTAAAATAATGCTTGCAATCCAGGAAGTGTTCAAGGACTTTGTATCCGTTTATCTTGGCGGCTTCTTCGATTTCTTTTAATGTATATTTTCTGGATAACTCCGTGCGGATGAGTTCGTTTTGCTCAAAATAATAACATTTGTCCATCCGCTGAAGATGAATTTTCTGTGCGACCAGACTAACCAGATAGCTCCTTACTTCACCATTCATTGGATTATAATGTGAATAAAAGTCGAATTGGTTTGTCAGGATATTTCCGCCCAACTCGCGGTTGATCCGGTGCAAAAGGTTCATATTGAATGCCTTGGTAATGCCTTTCGGGTCGTCATATGCGAAGCGGATAGTGGCTGGATTCTTCTGTAAGTCAAAGCCTGTGAGTAACTTATCGCCTGGTTTCATGCTGCTGTTAAAGCTCTTTAACAGATCATTGACTTCGTCCTTTTCATAATTTCCGATATTCCCGCCAAGAAACAAAAAAAGACTGGGCGTTTCTGATGAGGCCAGTTCTTCAATCATGGAGAAATAATTGCCGATCATTGGCTTGATCTGTAAATCGGGTAAATGATCGAGCATATTGGCTTCCAGCTCTTCAATCGCCTTTTTGGATATATCAATGGGCACATAAGAGAATTCTACACCGCTTTCCACAAGTGTTCTGAGCAACTGGCGCGTCTTAATGCCGTCACCAGCTCCAAATTCGACAATGTTGAAAGGTTGCGCGAAATCCAGTTTGTCGATGATTTGCTGCCCTTGCAATGATAAAATCTCGAATTCACAGGCCGTCGGATAATATTCCGGCATATTCATAATGTCCTGAAAAATGCCGCTGCCAATGTCGTCGTAAAAATATTTTGAGGATATATATTTTAATGGAGCGGAAAGCCCTTTGTGTATATCTTTTGCAAATGTATTATCTGACATAATATTTGTTAATCAATTACTTCACCAGCCTTATGCCTGTATATTGCCAGCGCTCGTGTGCGTGAAAAAAGTTGCGGTAAGTTTTTCGGCTATGCCCGGGAGAGGTTGCAACAGACGCGCCGCGGAGCACCATTTGGTTGATCATGAACTTACCATTATACTCGCCAACCGCGCCCGGAGCCTTTGAAAAGCCCGGATAGGGGAGATAGGCGCTGTTTGTCCACTCCCAACGCTTGCCCCAATTGACATGATCGGAAGCAATTTCCCATTCGAATTCGGTCGGCAACCGCATGCCTTTCCATTGTGCAAATGCCGACGCCTCGTAAAAGTTGATGTGGCTTAAAATAGCGTCCGGATTCACTTTTTGCAATCCATCCAACGTATAATAATGCCACTCGCCATTTATTTTATGCCAATACATGGGCGCATTGATGCTGTTATCATTCACCCACGACCAGCCTTCGTCCAGCCACAGGTTAAAGTCCTGATAACCGCCCGCTTCCATGAATGCGATGAATTCTGCATTGGTAACCAAAGCTTTGGAAATTTCAAATTCGTGCAGATACACTTTGTGTCTGCCCAGCTCATTGAGCTCATTGTCGAAACAGAACTCGTCACTAACTCGTCACTATTGAACCCTATTTCATAAACGCCCTCTGAAATTGTGGCAAAACCTCCTTCTCCATTTGTATCATCAACCAGGTTATGGCCCGATTTGTAAACCGGAAACAGCGGGTTGTGGCCCAGAATGTACTTAATGTCGGTAACGAGCAATTCCTGGTGCTGCTGCTCGTGGTGCAGGCCAAGTTCTACCAGCGCCAGTGCTTCCGGATCGGTTAATGTTTCGAGCAGTTCGGACATATGACGATCCACATGTTGCCGGTAAGCATACACATTTCTGGTCGTCGGCCGCGTAACATTTCCCCTGTCGGTGCGCAGCGTGCGCTCGCCGACATTATTGTAATAACTGTTAAAGAGATAGTTATAATCAGTGTCAAAAACCTGGTAGCCGGGCATGAACGGTTTGAGGATGAATGTTTCAAAAAACCACGTTGAATGCGCCAGGTGCCACTTTGGCGGGCTTACAAACGGAACGGGCTGCGGCACATAGTCTTCGGTTTCAAGCGGTTCACATATCGTTTCTGAATGTTGCCTGACCCGATTATATGCTTCACTAATGGCGGTGGTTGTCAGTGGATACATATTCTTTTAAATCTGTAATAGTTTTAATATTCAATGATTGTGCCTGCTCCTTACGCATCATCAGGGCATAAGCATTATTAAAGCCGATGGGTTTGAGCCATTGCAGGTCAAACTGTTTAGCAAAACCTTTTTGAACATAATCAAAAACCTTTTCACGACTCCCTGAAAGCGTCGCCAGATCCTTTTTCGAAGGCTTCAAAATCACCAAAAGGCCTGTTCCCGTGTATTCAGGATACATATCGATCTCATTATTGGTTAATGCATCAAAACAAATCTTCGTTCCGCCAAGTCCTGTTTTTGTTTCAACTTTCAAATCCGTGTTTCCTTCAATCAGTGTTTTGTAAATGTTGATCAGAATGTATTGTTCCGCAAAAATCTTGGAACCAAGCCGGATAACGCCCTTATTTCCGTTTTTTGGTTTTTTGTAAAGCTTATTAGCCACAATAAAATCTTGCGCCACCTTTTCCGGGCTTTGTTTGAGATAATCGACCCGGTAATTCAAATCCGTCATGATCGAATCATTGATCTTTCCCGACAAGAGATTTAATGCGCTTTCCAGTTCAGGAAATTTTTTCAAAACATCTTTTCTGACCAATGGAGAAGCATAATAAGGCGGAAAAATGCTTTTGTCATCTTGCAATGTGATCAAATCATAAGCTTTGAGCCGTCCGTCGGTGCTGTAACCACTGATAACATCAATTTTCTTCTCATAGGCCGCTTTGTACATCACCGCATCGCTGATGACGACAGTCGTCATATCCAGCTTGTATTTTGATTTTAAGCCCAGATAGCCATCTTCCCGGCCCATGAACTCAGGCGTAAAGCCCCCGAGCATTTTGGCATCGGCATATGGGAAAATATAGAATGAGGATAGCAAAAGCAGCAGAACAGGCAACACCACCGACACTTTCCGCATTTTCCTGATATTCGCTTTTTGAGCTAACGCAAGAAGCAGATCAAGAAAAACAGCCAGCAGGGCCGCCGGGATTGCGCCTGCGAGGATCATATTGGTATTATTCAAAGCAATGCCGCCAAAAATAAACTCACCCAAACCACCCGCCGCAATGTAAGCCGCCAACGTTGCAACACCCACATTGATGACCGTTGCCGTGCGGATTCCAGCTAAGATAACGGGCATTGCAAGCGGAAGTTCTACATGAAACAAAACCTGCCAGCGGCTCATTCCCATACCCCGTGCCGATTCCGTAACCGCAGGATTTACCCCGCGGATTCCGGTATAAGTGTTCCTGATAATCGGCAGCAATGCATACAAAAACAACGCAGTAATAGCCGGAAGCGCACCTATGCCCAGCAACGGGATCATAAAGCCGAGCAATGCAATGCTCGGAATCGTTTGCAGCACGCCCGCAACGCCGAGCACGAGCCAGGCGACCTTATTCCGTTGCGCGATCCAGATCCCGAGCGGTAGACCGATGACGACAGCGATGAGCAGCGAGATGCAGGTCAGGCCAATATGCGCCAGTGTCTGGCTCCATAACTTATCGGATTGTTGCACCATAAATTCCCACAAACTTTGCTGGACGTCCATCAGATCTGCTGTTTTAGGGTTTTGTATGCTTCCTGAATGCCGGGTGTTGTGAAGATTTTCAATGCATTGGCTTCCTCATTGCGCACGGTCAATTTTTCTTTACCTGGATTTGAAAGGATTTCCAGTCCTGCCCATAAGCTCGTAGATGCATTAATTTCGGCATGGGAGGCAGTTTGAATGTTATCTTGAAAATCAAAATTCCCGGGATTGGTAATGCTCCAAATGTCCCCAAAAGTGACCGCGCTTAATTCAAGGAAAAGGCGTTGGTGATCGAAGAAATTTCGGACGAAGGCATTGGTGGGTTTCAGCACAAGTTCTTTCGCACTGCCAGCCTGGATAATTTTCCCTTTATCCATCAAACAAATGTGATCGCCCAGTTCAAATGCTTCCTGCACATCGTGCGTTACGAGCACGATGGTCTTCTTTTTTAATTCTGGTAAATTCAAAAACTCCTGTCGCACGCCCGCGCGCGTGATCGGGTCCAGCGCGCCAAAAGGTTCGTCCATTAACAGAACGGGCGGATTGGAAATGAGCGCGCGTGCAATAGCGACGCGTTGCTGCTGGCCGCCGCTTAACTCGTCGGGATATTTGTGGCCGTATTCTTCCAGCGGAAGTTTGAGCTGTTCCAGCAATTCCTGCGCTCTGTTGCGGATTTTAGTTTTTTCCCATTTCAATAATTTGGGAACAACGGAAACATTTTCCTCCACAGAGTAATGCGGAAAAAGACCACTGCTTTGGGAAACGTAACCGATTGTACGTCTGAGGATTTCCGGCTGCTGATCAAAAATATTTTTGCCATCGATGGAAATATAACCGCTTGATGCGTCGATCAGGCGGTTCAGCATTTTGAGCGTTGTCGTTTTACCGCAGCCACTGGTGCCAAGCAAAACCATCGTCTCGCCTTCATTTACTTTAAAAGAAATGTCGTCAACTGCCCTTATATCATTAAAAATTTTGCTGATGTGTTCGGCAATGATCATGATTACTGTTCCAGAGACATGAAAAGGTTATTCAGCGATTCTGAATAAGTCGGGTGGGCGAATACGCCGTTCATAATGCGGTCGTAAGTTACATTACCCATCATTGCCATTTGCAAAACAGTCATAATTTCACCGCCCTGCTCAGCGAGCACCGACGCACCCAGGATCTGCCTGGTTTTGGCATCGATTACTGCTTTCATCATACCGCGCGTATCGCCGGTTTCAATGGATCGCGCAACGCTGTCGTTTTTTATGGTTGCTACCAGAATGTCCAGTCCCTGTTCACGTGCTTCCTGTTCTGTCATGCCGATGCGTCCAAGCTGTGGGTCAATAAATATGCAGTAGGGAACAAGCCTGCCTGCTATGGATGCGTTGCCTTTATCAATAACATTTTCACTGATAATGCGGTAATCGTCGTAGGAAATGTGCGTGAAAGCAGGACCGCCTTTTACGTCGCCCAGGGCATAAATGTCGGCAGCAGTTGTTTCAAGCTTGTTGTTTACTTTGATATAGCCTTTCCCGTCCGTTTCCACACCGGTTTTTTCCAGCGATAATTCCTTGGTCTGTGGCTTTCTGCCTGTTGCAATGAGTATATGGGAGCATTCAATCTGGTTTTGTTTACCATCATTTTCAACGGTAACTATAATGCCATCGCCGCTTTTTGCAACTGAAATTGCTTTCGTGTTAGTCAGAATATCGATTTGCTCTTCCATCAAAATCTTAACCACTTCCTCAGCAATGTCTTCATCTTCTTTTTTAAGAATGCGTTCCGACCGCTCCATAATAGTGACTTTGCTTCCAAACCGCTTGAACATTTGCCCGAATTCCAGTCCGATATAACCGCTGCCTAGCACGAGCAAATGCTCCGGAATGCTTTCCAGCTCCAAAATGCTCGTGGAAGTAAGATAATCAATATTTTCAATGCCTTCAATCTTCGGGACGGATGGCTTTTCTCCTGTGTTGATGAAAAATTTATCTGCGGTTAGGACAATTGTTCCACCATCATTTAATGTTACCGTAATTTCCTTATTGCCTGAAAACGTTGCGGTTCCATAATGCAAATCCAGATTTTCGGTATCCTCAATGCCTTTTTCGGAGCTGCCTCGCATGCGTCTTACAATATCATCCTTACGCTTGATAATGGCCGAGAAATCGACATAAAAGTGATCCGTAATCACGCCGAGGTTTTTATTGTGGTAAACCGACCAGGCTGCTTTTGCAGAAGCGATCATCGCTTTGGTAGGGGAGCAGCCGTCGTTCACGCAAGTGCCACCAATCCATCTTTTCTCTATCAATGCTGTTTTCAGGCCAGATCCGGCTAATTTTTTTGAAAGGGGCGTTCCGGCTTGGCCAGAGCCGATCACAATGGCATCGTAATGTTGCATAGAGGCGGTATGTTAACGGGTTGGAAGTTTGAAATTGCAATTACACCAAATAACAATAAAAGCGTGCCGGTCAGGACACGCTTTTTGCAATATACGCCGGGAGACTTTAAGAAAAGTGAGCCAAAGAATTCTCCTTATCAATGTTGATCTGCCTAACCAGCATATCCAGGCTTTCGAACTTCTGTTCGGGACGCAGGTAATGCAGGAGTTCCAGTTTCAGGTCTTCCCCGTAAATTTCTTTATCAAAATCAAATAAATTCGCTTCGATCGTCCGCATGGAGCCATCCACGGTTGGCCTGACGCCAATATTGAGCATACCCTTAAACTGCTCGCCGTTATAAGTCGCGTGGATAACATAAACTCCGTTCATTGGGATCAGTTTGTACGATTCGTGCAAATGGACGTTCGCAGTCGGAAAGCCGATAGTGCGACCGAGTTGCTTGCCTTTTACAACAGTGCCCGAAAGCGTGTAAGGCCTGCCTAGCAACTCATTGGCTTCCTCGACATGCCCGGTAACCAATGCTTTACGAATCCTGGAAGAGCTGACGGCCATGTTTTCGATATCCTCACGTGAAATTTCTTCAACCTCAAAGCCATAGGAAGCGCAGTTGTCTTGCAGAAATCCAAAACTTCCTTCCCGATTTCTTCCGAAACGGTGGTCGTAGCCGATCACCAGTTTTTTTGTGCCTATCTTGTCGACCAGGATCTCTTTGATATATTCGTGGGAAGACAACTCAGAAAAAGCGCGCGTAAATGGAACGATCAGCAAGTGATGAATGCCCAGTTGCGAAAACAGCTCAATCTTTTCGTCAATGGTCGAGAGAAGTTGCAAACCCTGGCTATCCTCAGAAACGACCGTACGCGGATGTGGCCAGAAGGTTAGCACAACAGTTTCTCCGCCAGACTGTTCACTGATTTCCCGAAGCCGGGAAAGTATTTTTTTATGCCCAAGATGCACCCCGTCGAATGTGCCACTTGTTACGACGCCATATTCCAGTTTTTGAAAGGAATCCAGGCTGTGATAAATATTCATTCTTCCACTTCTAACTTCAATTCAATTCTTTTTTGCTGAATGAAATCTGTGAGATTCCACGCATCCTTCAATTCAAACGCTCCGATCCTGGTCCTGCACAGCGCGCTCAAATAGGCACCGCTGCCAGCCAACTGGCCAAAATCACGAACCATACTGCGAATATAAGTACCTTTTGAACAAATGATCCTAAAATCGACCGACGGAAAATGGGTGGCATCAAATTCAAAAAGGGAAATTTCTACGTGGCGTTTCTTGATTTCAACTACTTCACCACGACGGGCTTTCTTGTAAAGCCGCTCGCCATCAACGCGTAACGCAGAGTAAATGGGCGGAATTTGCGTAATGCTGCCGGTTAATGCGCGCCTTGCACTTTCCATGATTTCTGCCGTAATGTGGTCCGTTGGATATTCGGCATCAAATTCTGTTTCCAGGTCAATGGAAGGCGTTGTTTTGCCTAGCACCAATGTGCCCGTGTATTCCTTTTCCTGAGCCTGATAGGTGTCGATCTGCTTGGTTTTCTTTCCTGTGCACAATATAAGCAAGCCCGTAGCAAGTGGGTCTAATGTGCCTGCATGGCCGATTTTCTTAAATTTGCAAGCTCTTTTCAGCTTGTTGGCCACGTCAAATGAAGTCCAGGTCAAAGGCTTGTCGATCAGGATGACTTCGCCTTCGTCCGGTATGTTATTTTCGTTATTCAAATTGCGGTATGCGTATTAAATGAAGTGCTCAGACAACGTCAAGCTTGTAGCCCGAGGCAAGCAATCCTAAAAGGATCAGGCCCAGAATGATGCGGTAATAACCGAAAACTTTGAAACCGTATTTGGTCAAAAAGCTAATAAAAAACTTGATAGCGAGCATAGCCACTACGAAGGCAACCAGGTTTCCGATCAGGAGCACCTTAATGTCTTCGGCCTGAATCGTATCGTAGGTTTTCAACAACTTATAGCCGCCTGCCGCTGCCATAGTCGGCACGGCGAGGAAGAAGCTGAATTCCGCCGCCTGCTTGCGGGAAAGTCCCTGCAGCATGCCGCCGATAATGGTTGAAGCCGATCTGGAAACACCCGGAATCATGGCTATGCATTGAAAAAAGCCGATTTTGAGCGCATCAAAATAAGAAATCTCTCTTTCACGGGTGTTATCATTGGCGATCCGGTCAATGAAGATCAGGATAATCCCGCCTACGAGCAGGGAAACCGCAACTACAACCACATTTTCCAGCATGGCATCAATAAAATCATTCAGCAGGAAACCGATGATTGCGGCTGGAAGAAACGCAACGAAAAGCTTGAAATAGAAGTCAGTCGTTTGAAAAAAACGCTTCCAATAGAGAACCAGGACGGATAATATGGCACCAAACTGAATATTAACCGTGAACATTTTAGTAAATTCCAGATGACTGATCCCCATGAAAGAGGAAGCGATGATCATGTGTCCGGTAGACGAAACGGGCAAAAATTCGGTAATCCCTTCAACTATTGCTAAAATAATGGCTTGCCAGATACTCATGAATTGCGGGGTTTACGTAAAATAGCCCAGAACTCAATGATAAAGCCGGTAATAGTAACCAGCGGGCCTAATGTTAACCCCAGAAATCCAAAACCGAATTCGGTGCTGTCAAAT
Organism: Dyadobacter chenwenxiniae; assembly: GCF_022869785.1. NCBI lineage: Bacteria > Pseudomonadati > Bacteroidota > Cytophagia > Cytophagales > Spirosomataceae > Dyadobacter > Dyadobacter chenwenxiniae. Next base: position 1,644,090 of record NZ_CP094997.1, read on the forward strand.
GTCATAATGAGGAAGCCGGCAAGGATCACCGCGATACCGATCAGCATCGTCGTGTAATTCGATGTGGAAAATGGAAGTTCGTTTTTTGTGTTGCTCATCATTTCTGAGATTTTCTGTTTTCTAATATTTTGGTTCTGCCTAAAAATGGCTTCAATAAAGATCGTCCAACGCCATTCTGAGATAACGTGCCAGTGACTGGTAAGTGCTGGAAACGCCGATCAGCACGCCAAGTGCAAGTACCGAAGCAACCAGAATAATGATCTTATCATACTCCTGCAACATGCCCAAACCTTCCACGTTACGAACCGCTAATTGCTGTAATCCGATCAGTAACGCTCCCGCCAGAACGCCGCCGATCAAGCCCTGAATGGCTCCGCGCATCACGTAAGGACGTTGGATAAACCCGTTTGTAGCGCCCACGAGCTGCATACTGCGAATGAGGAAACGCTGCGAATAAATAGCGAGCTTAATGGTGTTGTTGACCAGTAACACAATGATAATAAGCATGATCAACGCGAAGCTGGCCAGCACAACGTAAATTTTGGTCACATTCCGGTTAATGTTATCTGCCAGATCTTCCTGATAAACAACCTCGTAAACGCCTTTGATTTTTTCCAGGTCTTTTTTAATCAACTGTAATTTGGCTTCCTCAAAATAATCTTCCTGAATTTTGACACGATAACTATCGCGCAGTGGGTTTTCCCCCAGGAAAGTCACAAAATCCTCTTTCGTGCCTTCGATAAATTCTTTGGCTGCTTCTTCTTTTGAAACGAATGTGATAGGTTTGACCTCAGTGGAGATAAGCACGTAAGGTTTCGCTTGAATAACGCCTAATATGGAATCCTGTCCGGCTTTTGTTTCTTCTTTATCTAAAAAAACGCGGACTTCAATGTTCTGGCGGATAATGGAAACCAGTTTTTTGGATTGGATCACAAGCAGCCCGCAAAAACCGATCAGGAACAATGCAGCCGTGAGGCTCATTACAATCATTGCATTGGGATAACTTCCAATCTTCTTTTTTTTAGGCATAATAGCGTAAGGTTTCGCTTAGCGGTTGGCTCAAACCGGTGAATGAGCGATGGCAAAAATAAGAATTATAAAGTCATGTAGGCGAAAAAGGCCGGTTTGTTAACTATTTTTAACGTACCCAGGCCTGTCGGATCAGTTTCTTCTGCCCATCTCGTCCCGGATGCTTGCGGCTTTTTCGTAATCTTCTTTTGAAAGTGCATCGTCCAGCATGCGTTGCAATTCGTCGAACGTGAGGTCGCGCAGCTGATCTTTGGTTGAACCTGTGGCTTTCAGCGTTTCTTTCACTGCATCTTCATCGTCCTCCTCATCCTCTGTCAGCGAGCTGGAAACAATCCCTGCTTCCGAGAGAATGGCCTCATAAGTGAAAATGGGAATATCGAAACGTAAACCAATAGCAATTGCGTCCGAAGGGCGGGCGTCGATTTCAACTTCCCGGAGATTGTCCGTGCAGACGATCTTAGCATAGAAGATACCCTCTTTCAGATCGGAAATAACGATTTCTTTTAATGTATAATTCATCCCATCCGCAAACGACTTGAACAGATCGTGGGTCATCGGACGGTTGGGGACAATGTTTTCAATTTGTACTGCGATGGCCTGCGCTTCGAACACACCAATAATTATGGGCAGGCGGCGGTTACCCAGCTCTTCGCCAAGAACCAGTGCGAAGGAACCAGCCTGTGATTGGCTTGGAGACAGCCCGAGAATTTCTAACTTGATTTTTTTCACGTTTAAACTAAATGCGCAAGTTTGGTTAACAGTTGTTGTGAATTTCTTGGATATATGTAATCGAAGTTGCAAAAATAATTAACCCGTACTGCATAAAAAAATGAAGTACGGGTTAAGAAGAGCCTCATTGACAGCCGGATGGAAATAAAGCCGCTTAATTATCTGATTTTTAAGCTATTTTTCATATCCGTACCGGGACGATTTATTACAATTAATTTAAATACTGCCTAAAAACGCGTTTTTACATATTTTTAGCCGCCTCTGTGAGTTTGGGCAAAATTTCAAAAACATCACCAACAATTCCGTAGTCTGCTGCCTTGAAAAACGGTGCTTCGGGATCTTTGTTAATGACCACAATGCATTTGGAACCGTTCACCCCCGCAAGGTGCTGGATCGCACCGGAGATTCCGCAGGCAATGTACAAGTTCGGAGCCACCTTAATCCCGGTTTGACCAATGTGTTCGTGGTGCGGACGCCAGTCCAGGTCGGAAACCGGTTTGGAACAGCCTGTCGCAGCTCCCAGCGCCCTGGCCAGGTCCAGGAGCGGCTGCCAGTGTTCAGGCCCTTTCATTCCGCGCCCGCCGGAAACAATCACTTGCGCCTCGGTCAGTGAAAGCTCAGAGCTTGCTTTCTCCACATTCACAACAGAAGCCTGGAAATCAGCGTCACGCAGTTGCGGCGAAAATGTTTCGATAACCGCACTCGCAGAAGCCACGTCATTTTCATCAATTTCGATCACGTTCTTTTTCACGACCAGGATTTTTATATCCGATTTCATTTCAGTGGTGGCAAAGGCCTTTCCTGTAAAAATGCCCCGGGTCACTTTGAATGAACCATTGATCTCTGGCAGTGCGGTGACGCCGGAAACAACGCCTGCTTTCAATTTTGCAGCCGCCCTCGCGGCCATTGCATCGCCCAGGCCGGATTTGGATAGGATAATGATCTTGCTGCCTTCCTGCCCGGCTGCCTGCGCTAACACGTCTGCATATGCGAGACTGTTCTCATGCGACAGTTTTTCATCTGATGCATGGAGCACTTTGGAAGCGCCGTATTTTCCCGCTATTTCAAGTTCGGATGAAGCAGCTTGGCCAATAGCCAGAACAACCGCTTTGTCACCCGTGTTCTCTGCCACTTTTGCGCCGTAAGCCACTGCTTCCAGCGATGTTTTTTTTATCGAACCGTTGTCCAGTTCTACATATATAAGGACTGACATTTGCGCTCAGTTTTAATTTGTAAGTTGATTCAAAAGGTTTACAGCACTTTTGCTTCTGTTCGCAAAAGGCGGATCAATGTTCCTGCCTCTGCGGCGGGGATCATTTTGCATGCACCTTTCGGTGCGGGCAGGAAGTACTTTTCCGGCACGGTCATTTCGTCCAGCGAAACCGGCTCTACCACATTCAGTGGCTTTGTCCGTGCGGTCATAATGCCACGCATGTTGGGTATTTTCCACTCCGCAATCGGTTCCTGGCAGCCTAACACAAGCGGCAAAGGTGCTTTCAGGATTTCTTTTCCGCCGTCAATTTCCCGGCTGATGGTAGCAGAGCCGCCTTCGATATCCAGTTTCATAACAGGAGAATAGGAGGCAATTCCGAGCATTTCTCCAACCAGACCATGCACGACGCCGCTGTTATAATCGATGGATTCGCGTCCCATCAGAATGAGATCGTAATTGTTTTGCTGCGCAACATGGGCGATCTGAACGGCTACAAAATACGAATCGAGCGGATCGGCATTGATGCGGATTGCATCGTCCGCGCCAATGGCCAGTGCCTTGCGGATCTGCGGATCAGCGTCGGCTTCTCCCACATGCAGCACAGTTAATGTTCCGCCTGACTGTTCTTTTAGTTCAACACCTCTTGCCAGTGCGTAATCGTCGTAGGGGCCGATAATGTACTGGACGCCATTTTTATTAAGTCTGGTGTCGTTGTCCGTAAATGTTATCTTAGCGGTTGTATCGGGCACATTGGATATACAAACGAGTATTTTCATGAGCTTATATTTATGAATATTGTCTGTAATGAGAATAACTTTGTCCGGGCAAATTAAGGGAAATCTTAAATAGTATGCAAGCATAATAATATACAATGAACAGCACCTTACTCAGCAATCTCCTCCGTTTTTATGAAGAGGATCCGGACGATCCTTTCAATGTTTATGCCCTAGCCATTGAGTATACCAAGTCGGATCCGGAAAAAGCTGCGCGGTTTTTTGATATTCTTCTGACCGAACATCCCGATTATCTGCCCACTTATTATCACGCTGGTTCATTTTTTGCTGCAAAAGAAGAAATGGAAAAGGCTGAGGAAATTTACCGCAAAGGGGTGGCACTGGCGCTTTTACAAAAAAATAACAAAGCGCATCAGGAGCTGCAAAGAGCCTTTAACAGCTTTCTGGACGAAATGGACGACTAACTGATTGGGCCAAAAATTTGCTGTTTAAGGCAAAAACCTGTACCTTTCATGATTAGTAAGAATACTACATTCCAGACTGCTTTCGGTAAAATACGTCCTCTGCTCAGTTTAGTTTGATTTATGGAGTTCCCTGGTTGACGGGAGAGAAAAAATTATTCATTTAATATTATGGAAAAGGAATTATTTATTCCACTTGTGGTAAAGTGGGCACAGGCGCATGGGTTTAAGGATATCCAGGCCAATATGGAAGGATTTGAAACACCGAAGTCCTACGAACGGGCCGCCGATAATGCCAAATTTACCCCGGATGTAACAGGCGTAAATATGTTCAACAGGCACTATCTGGAAGTTTCAATGAAAACCGACCAGCTTCGTGGAAGCATTTCTAAATGGAAGTTGCTAAGCGAGCTTGCCGGCATGAAAGGTGCTAAATTATATCTGATGGCGCCAAGGGGGCATGTCAGGTTCACACGCGAAATCATAGATCAGTACAACATTCCAGCGGAAGTTGTGAAGATCGACTAAAACGAAAAGGGATTGTTAGCTTTAACAATCCCTTTTTCGTTTCTATGCCTGCGGATATTTCCATTCTCCCCGATATTCCCTGCTCAAAAGATTGTTTGCCTCGGCATCGCCCTGGATCGTTTCTTTTTCGCCGTCCCAAACTATGCTTCTGCCTAATTTATAAGAGAGCATTCCCAGCAACGCCACATTGGTGGAGCGCTGTCCAATTTCTATTTCAGAGATCGGCGGTTTGTTCGTTTTAATCGATTCGATGAAGTTTGCCCAAAGTTCCTTGATATTCTGGTCGTCGGGCTTGTTCAGCTGTGCGTCCTGATGAATGACCGGCTTTTTTGGGTCTGTTGGGTAAAATGTCCAGCCATCGAGCCAGCCCATGTGGAATGTGCCCTCCGTTCCGTAGAAATAAACACCTACTGCTTGCTGTGGATGCGTTTTCTCCGCATTGTTGGCTGCAAAATTCCGGTGCTCCCATTCCAACGTAAATCCGTCAAAATCATAAACGGCTACCTGGTGGTCCGGCGCATCGGTGTTGTCCTGCCTGATTGCACGACCGCCGGTTGAATAAATTTTCTTCGGATATTTTTGTTCCGACCACCATAAAACCTGGTCAAGCCAGTGAATGCCCCAGTCTCCCAATGTCCCGTTTGCGAAGTTGAGATAACCCCGGAATCCCCTGGGATGCATGGTTTTGTTATAAGGCATCAACTGCGCTGGTCCGCAGTAGAAATCCCAGTCCAATCCTTGTGGCGGCTCAGAATCGGGTGTCTTTTGGCCGGGCCCGCCTCCGTAATGTACAAAGGCGCGTGCCATGCCTATTTTTCCGGCCTTTCCCGATTTCAGGAATTCCATTCCCGAAACATTATGTGGAGAAACGCGCCTGTGCGTGCCTACCTGCGCGATTTTTCCATGTTTACGCGTCGCGTTGACCATCGCGCGGCCTTCCTTGATCGTGTGCGAAATGGGTTTTTCGACATATACGTGCGCGCCTGATTCGATGGCCGCAATGCAGCACAACGCATGCCAGTGATCCGGCGTTGCCACGATCACGACTTCCGGTTTTTCTTTGGCCAGAAGCTCGCGGTAATCTTTGTAAATCTTCGGTTTATCCGGCGTGAGCTTGGCCATTTCCGCAGCACAAACTTTAAGCTGGTTGTCGTCCACATCACAAAGCGCGACAAGCTTGTTCTCGCCCGACTGCAGCGCGCAGCGCAGTATATTGGTTCCCCACCAACCCGTTCCGATCAATGCCGTGCGGTAAGGAGCGGCCCGGCTAATGGCGCTTAGTAGTGGCAGCGATGAAAAGGCGGCACCCGCAAGCGCCGACTTTTCGATAAAGGTTCTACGATCCATTCCAGATATTTTAAAAACTATTTTTTAGTGAGTTTTTCGATCAGCCAGTTGTTCATCAAATCCTTTTCTTCCTGGTAAGTCCAGTGGCCCGTATCCTGGTAAAGTTTCAGCTCTTTGGGAGCCGTGGTCACATTATAAGCCGCATACATGGAAGTTGGAGGGCAGGTTTCATCATTATATCCCCAAATGTAACAACCAGGCACTTTGACCCTTCTGGCGAAATTAACCACGTCGTAATAAGCAACAGTGGCTACTTTTTCCTTGGTGTTGTTCCATTTTACACCGTTTTTATCAAAGTAATGCGGCCATCCGCCCGCTCGTCCGTGCAGGTAACCCGTTACATCGCTTAATGCCGGGTAAAATGCGCCCAGCCACTTAACGCGGGGATCCAGTCCGGCTGTAATGATGGACAATGCGCCTCCCTGGCTTCCGCCGGTTACCGCCAGGTTCGTCCCGTCGTACTGAGGCAGGCTGGTCAGGAAATCATTGGCACGTACGCAGCCGAGATAAACTCTTTTGTAATAAAATTTATCGCGGTCATCCATATTGTATGCCGGATAACCGTTCAGAAGGCCCTGGCCCATATCTGTATAAACGGCAGGGTCCATAATAACTGAAATGCCGTGAATCCCAATTTCCAGGGTGATGATGTCTTTTTCGGCAGTCACCACATCGCCATAGTAGGGGCGTACGCCAGCCCCGGGAACACGGAGTAATGCAGGATATTTCCCTTCTTTCTTTGGAATGCTGAGAATCCCATAAACGCGTACGCCTTTCCGGTTGTTTTGCAGGTTCAGATGGTACACATTTACTTTTTCCGTGCAGCGTTCGGGCAGGAGCGTCATTTTCGTATCCATGGGGACTTCGGCTAGTTCTTTCTTGGCCGCAGCCCAGAATGTGTCGAAATCCTGGGGATTAGCCACAGTCGGTTCTATTTTTTGCGGATCAAAACCGGCGGTGGCCAGGCCGCGATATTCATTGCCATCCACGGTAACCCAGGCAATACATCTCAAAAAACCGGGCGTTTTGAGCGTTCCTCCGTCAATGGTCAGTTTCCCGTCAGCAGCGGTTTTCGTTTCCTTAACAGTCGGATCGAGCTTTTCGAGGCCGATTTCGTAGCGTATGGAAGCATTTTTTACCGGATTCCCATTCCTCGTAACCGTTACCAGGAACTGCACCTTATCGCCCGTTTTATAGGTCCAGTCGTCCCGGTCCGCGGTAACGACAATTTCAACAGGCCGCCTTGCCGGCTGTGCAACAACAGTTAATAAAGAGAGCCAGAACAGAACGGCCAGTGGTAAAAAACGATTTCTCATAAGGGGTTAGATTTCATGAATTGGATTGAAAATACTTAGCTTGTCAAGTAAAAGTGACAACACGCCGGAATCTTTAACAAAAACGGGATATTTTTTGCGAATTGCAGTAATTTGCTTGCATAAACGGCAGCCTTTTGGGTTTAATAGAGAATTAAAAAAAGCGGGATTTTGATCAGGATCAATAAGTATATCAGCGAGACAGGATTTTGCTCGCGGCGTGAAGCGGACAGGCTGGTGGAGCAGGGCAGGGTAATGCTGAATGGCAGGACGGCGGTTCTGGGCGACAAAGCCACTGCTGCCGACGAGGTGAAAATCGATGGTAAATTATTGAAAACGAGGAAGGCGGCGGTCTACATTGCATTTAACAAACCGGTTGGGATAACCTGTACGACGGAACGCGAGGTGAAAGGTAACATCATTGATTTTATCCGCCACCCCGAGCGCATCTTTCCGATTGGCCGGCTGGACAAGCCCTCCGAAGGGCTTATATTCCTAACCAGCGACGGCGACATTGTAAACAAGATCCTCAGGGCGGGAAACAACCATGAAAAGGAATATTTGGTGACCGTTGACAAGCAAATCACGCCTGATTTTATAAACAAAATGGCTTCCGGCGTACCTGTTTTGGGCACCATTACCAAGAAGTGTTTCGTGAAAAAAGAAGGCAGCCATGTATTTACGATTGTCCTTACCCAGGGGCTTAACCGGCAAATCCGGCGGATGTGTGAGTATCTGGGCTATCATGTCACAAAACTGAAACGCGTGAGGATCATGAATGTGACATTGGAAAATTTACCCACGGGACAATGGCGAAACCTGACCCGCGAGGAAATGCAGACGATCAATGCGGCAGTAGAAACTTCTGTCAAGACGGAGGAAGGTTCGTATTTGCCGGGATGGGAAGAGTAGTGTGTTTAAAAACATTAAATATGATCCGATCATTTACGGCTTTCGTTTTCCTGAGTTGCCTTTCCTTTTGGTGTAAAGGGCAGAAGCCAGACACATTATTTCTGGAAAAGCTGCTCAGGAGTAAGCCCGAATTGTTTTCAAAGATCTTGAACCACCCTCGAAAAAACGAAGTGCAGATCCTGTATACGCAGATCGATCGGGACAAAAACAATGTCCCGCACTTCAAGAGTTACAGCTATCATCTCAACGACTTGCATTATTTCTTTCCTGCCAGCACCGTTAAGTTGCCGACGGTGATCTTTGCACTGGAAAAAATCAATGAGCTGAACGTGCGCGGACTTACCGCCAGAAGCACCATGCTGACGGGCGCTGCATTTGCGAAACAAACGGCCGTTGAAAAGGATAGTTCTTCGGAAAACGGCCTTCCCTCTTTGGAACATTACATCAAGAAAATCCTGCTGGTGAGCGATAATGATGCTTATAACCGGCTTTACGAATTTATCGGAAGGGCGGAAATTAATCAGAAACTAAAAAAACATAACCTGACCACAAGCCGCATTCTCAATCGTTATGCGGTGAAGGACACGGAAATTACTTCGCGACACACCAATCCCGTTTCCTTTTACAACCGGGACAGCCTCGTTTATTATCAGCATGGCAAATTTGATCCGCTGGATTATCCGCTTGCATTGTCCAATACGAGCATGGGCAAGGCATATATGGACAGTTCCGACCGCTTTGTAGCCAAGCCTTTTAATATGGCCAATAAGAATGCATTTAGCATTACGGACCAGCAAGCGGTGATGAAGAAGCTCCTGTTTCCCGAGGTGTTTCCCGAAAACGAGCGGTTTGACCTCACCCGGCAGGACTACGAATTGATATACACTTTCATGAGCAAGTATCCTGCGGAAAGCAAATATCCCCAATACGATCCGAAGGATTTCTGGAATGTATATGCCAAATTTCTCTTCTATGGTGCAGATAAGAAGACAACTCCAAACCCTACTATCCGGATCTTCAATAAATACGGCGATTCGTACGGCTTTATAATAGACAATGCTTACATCGTGGATTTTGAAAATAACGTTGAATTTATGCTGACGGCCGTTGTGCAGTCGAATGAGGATGGCGTATATAACGATGATAAGTATGAGTACGAAGAAGTTTGTTATCCCTTCATGAAAAACCTGGGGCGGACGATTTATGAATTTGAATTAAAGAGAAAAAAGGAATATTTACCTGATTTGTCTAAATTTATAATGGAATATTAAAATAACTTATCCCTAACCCGTTCAGCCATGAAGACTTGGTTTCTAATCTTTTCTGCAATGGTTTCAGTTAGTGTTGTCCGTGGCCAGATCAAAAGTGCGAACGACATTTACCGGGTTAAGAACGGCTCTGACTTAACGAAAGTGATCCCATTTGAAGAGCGGTTCCAGTTTACCAGATTTTTAGACGGACAGGTGTTATTCCGGAATGGCAAAATGTCTAAGGCGAAGATGAATTACAGCCTTGTGCACGGCGAAGTGCTGTTCGTGGATGCCAAAAAAGACACATTACTTTTCAATGACAACGACCTGATCCGCAAGATCCTGGTGGGTGAAAATCTGTATTTTTATACCAAAGGTCATGGTCACGTGCATGCGATAGCCGATTTTGGCGGCATCAGGTTGGGCAAGAAACAGTTTCTAGTGCGGATGGGAAATGAGAAATATGCTTCTTATGAGCAGTATTCAGCTACTTCGGCCATTTCAAGCTATTCATCCTTTGTAAATCAGAACGGAAACTTTCAGGATTTAGAAAGCAACGTGAAAGTGATCTTGAAGCGTAGGTCGATTTTTTTCCTGATTGATCAAAACGAGAGGGTTATGTTCGCCACACGCCCCAATCTTATGAAGGTCTATCCTAAAAACAAGCGGAAGGTTAACGAGTATTTGAAAGCGAATCAAATAAACTTTGAAAAGGAAGAAGATCTAAAAAATGTGCTGGAATTTGCCAGCCGTTTGGAATAATGTGGCTGGATTGCAGAGGAACGTATAATGTGGATCGGCTTCTTGGAACGATTTTTTAGAATTCCCCGGAAACATATTCTCCATGAAGGAAAGCGTCTCCAAGATCCTAATTTGGATTTTATTAATCATTGCAATTCCGGCCGGTTTGTACTTCGGCAAAACATTTCTGGCGCCACTTGCGATCGGTGCCGTATTGTCCATGATGCTTATTCCGGTGATGGATTGGCTCATGTCCAAAGGACTCTCAAAAGGCTGGGCCGTTGCGGGAAGCACGGTAACATTGCTGATGTTCCTGGTTTTTCTGGGCTCGCTGATCACCATTCAGGTGAAGATGATTTCCCGGGACTGGCCTGAAATCGAAAAGAAGTCTGTTCAATATCTGGACCAGGGACAGAAATTCATAGAAGAGAAATCAGGTCTGGATCCGGACGAGCAGCTGGCACAGGCGAAGACAATGTTGTCCAAACTCGGCAGCGGCAGCCCGGCGGCGTTAGGGTCGGTAGGAGGGGCTGTGGCGAATGTTATCCTCATTATCGTTTACGTGGTTTTGTTGCTGTCTCAAAGAGCGCGCTTCAAGGAGTTTATATTGCTTAATTTTCCAAAGCAGGACCATATCCGCGTCCGGAAAGCACTAAAAGAAATCCGAAAAACATCGGGCGGTTATTTTTATGGAATGCTAAAAGCCATGATCATTCTGGCCATCCTTTATGGGACGGGTTTTATGATCGGTGGTGTTAAATATGCTTTTTTACTTGCGTTGATTGCCGCGGTATTTTCATTCATTCCTTACGTTGGCAACGCGATTGGTGGCAGTTTGGCTGCCCTGCTGGCATTGGTTTCGGGCGGACCTTCGAGTGTACTGGTGGTATTGATCGTGATGTTTGCCGCGCAAATGATCGATAATTACATTACCCAGCCTTACGTTGTAGGTAAAGAAGTTGACCTAAACCCATTTATGACCATCACATCAGTTGTCGCTTTTGGTGTGCTATGGGGCATTGCCGGCGCCATCATTGCCATTCCGATCACCGGCATCATTCGGGTGACATTCCAATATTTACCCAACACCAAATCACTGGCTTTCGTGATGGGGAACGAAAAGCCAGTGATGGATCTGGAAGGGGTTAAGGAAAAAGTTGACGAGAGAAACAGTGCTTAACTAACACATTGCACACTTTTTCGCCTTACATTAAAATATTGTTGACTGCCGTTAAAGGCGCCGGAATGTTTGTTTCGTCCAGCATTTCGCGGAGGTCAATTTCAATGGTGCGGCAAATGGCCGTCATCGGAATGTCGTTGATTGCATTTTCAAACGGATTTTCGCTCGTGTCGCCTACCACTTCCATGGTATAAAATACCCATGCAATGATCATGTAACTTGGAATAGCGAGCCACAGCAGGCCAGGACCTAATTTGGCAAACTCATTGATAAGCCCAAATGGCAGGATAGCAATAAAAAGCCAGACGAAAAGCTTGCTGAAATACGCATACTGACGCGGAAATGGAAAATTTTTGATCCGGTCTGCCGCGCCCTGCTGGGTGTAAAATTCCTGAACCAGATTCATCATATGGAAATAGAACAGTTCGTTAATCGCGCCTCTGCGAAAGACTTCATCCAGTTGTGCGGCTTGCGCCTTCATGATATGCGTCGCTGGGTTCTTTTTAGATAAAAAATATTGCACCTCTCCTGCAGGTAAAAAGTTGTTCAGAGATTGCTGCAACGTCGCATCATCGTTACCAGCCTGCTCCCGGACAATGTGGCGCGCAACCGAGTCTTTATCATCCCAGACGCTTTTTGCCCGAAGCTGGATACGAACGGCGTTAATATATGCAATGTGCCTGTGAATAAGCTGTTTACGAACCTGCTTTTCGTCGTAGCCAGCTTCATCGGGCAATGGCTGGATATAGGTGGCGGAGAGGGTGCCCCAGGTTCTGCTGGCGTTCACGATCGCACCCCATATGCGCCGTGCTTCCCAGAGGCGTTCGTAGGAAGAATTGTTTTTAAAACCCACATAAAAAGCAACGGCAGTGCCTATAAGCCCAATGGGAACAAATGAAATTCCGAGGATTATGCCGGTTGCAGCGCTTATCAGACATAATGCAAGGGCATAAATAAAGAAAATGAGGATCGGTTTCCATGCAAAGGACAAGATGATCCCCAATTTTATTTCACGGGCGGTATACATTCAGTTTAGAGGAAAGGTGAGTTGGATGACTGCTAAGATTTTAATTTTGTACCAAATTAAATGCACGCGTTCCCGTGAAGCGGAAAATTTCAACGATTAAGCGGCCAAAACGGAACTTGGAAATTTTCATCATTCCAATGCAAAAGCCACATACTGATTCCCCTTCTTCGTTCCGAGCTTGGTGCCGCCGCACGCAATGACAACATATTGCTTTCCGTTCACGGCGTAAGTGGCAGGCGTCGCGAATCCGGCAGCCGGAAGCATTGTCTCCCAAAGCAGCTTTCCGTTTTTCTTATCATAAACCCTGAATTTCCCGTCCTTGGTCGCCGCGATGAAGAGTAAGCCGCTGGCAGTCACCACAGGTCCGCCATAGTTTTCTGTTCCCGTAGTAGGGACGCCCTGCTTTTTCAAAGATTCCACTTCGCCAAAAGGGATTCTCCATAGAAAATCGCCTGTATTAAGATTAATGGCGTTCAATGTTCCCCACGGCGGCGCAATGGCAGGAAGACCATTTGCGTCGAGAAATTTGTTGTAGCCAGTGCTTTGATATGGCAAATAGGTTTTATTTGAGGCCGTTGCACCGGAAGCAGCCTCAACTTTTTCATCCCCGAATAAAAATGAAACCAGGGCCTGCTTTTCGTCGGCCGTGAGCATGGTAAAGCCCGGCATCATGCCTTTGCCCGAAGTGATGATTTGGCTCACGAAAGCGCGGTCGCGGCGGGCGCCTATGTCAACGAGCGAAGGATAACCGCTTTTGGCATTCCCTTTCCGCTGCGGGCCGTGACAGGTTACGCAATAATTGGTATAAACTCTTTCTCCCGGGCTCAGAGCGGACATTTCGCTGGCTTTCGGCGTGTCTTTCATGGTGAGTATCCATGCCATTTCGTTGCTGTTGACATACAGAATGCCATCTTCCGGATCGGCCGCCGCGCCTCCCCATTCTGCACCGCCGTCAAAGCCCGGCATAATCACCGTTCCCTCCTTGCTCGGCGCTGCAAACAATGCTTTTTTATAACTTCTGAACTTGATCACGAGTGAATCGTGGTCTGGTGCATGACGGCTTATATCTTTATCCGTCAATGTGTAAGCTTGCCTGGCATAGGGGGCAGGTTTGGTTGGGACGGGCTGTGTGGGCCATGGAAATTCTCCTGGTAATGCATCTTTCGGGGCCGTAACTTCTTTGATGGGAAACAATGGCTTGCCCGTAACCCGGTCGAAAACAAAGACGTAACCTTGCTTGCTAACCTGCGCTACGGCGTCAATTCGCTGCGGCTGGCCATCCGGTCCTTTTTGCGTTACTGTAATCAGGTTGGGCGGCGCGGGCAGATCGCGGTCCCACATATCGTGGTGCATGGTCTGATAATGCCACAACCGCTTGCCGGTCCTCGCGTCGAGGGCAATGAGGCAGTTGGCAAAAAGGTTGGAGCCTTTTCTTTTTCCCCCATAAAAATCATAACCCGCAGATCCGGTGGGAACATATAAGATGCCGCGTTTCCGGTCTATTGCCGTCCCTGCCCAGTTGTTTGCGGCACCTGTGAAGGTATTCTTATAAGCGTCCTTTGGGAATGTCTCATATCCGAATTCGCCCGGATAGGGGATCGTGTGGAATGTCCATACAAGTTTCCCGGTTCGCACATTGAATGCACGCAAGTCGCCGGGCGCTGCATCCGAGTCCTCAGAAAGCCTGATTGGCATCACGATCAGATCCTCAAATATCGTCCCCGGCGTGTTGGAAACCATGTATTTGTCTTTCGCCACATCAGGTAAGCCAGTGCGAAGGTCAATTTTTCCGTGATCACCGAAACCCTCGACAGGCTTGCCTGTTTTGGCATCCAGTGCATACAGGAACGAGCCCATTGCGTGCATAATGCGCTTGTCTTCGCCATCCGCCCAGTATGTGAGGCCGCGGCTTGTGTTAGACCCGTTTTTTGATTTATCACCAAAAAGCCAGATTTGCTTACCCGTTGCGGCGTCCAATGCAAAAGCTTGCACGGTGTTCGTCACACCATACAGAATGCCATTGACAATAATGGGATTTACCTGCGTCTGGCCGGAATCGGGCATAGCGTATGTCCAGGCCACTTTCAGCTTGTTTACATTCTCCCGGTTGATTTGCGTCAGCGGTGAATAGTGGTTACGGTCGGGGCCGCCGAGATATTCCGTCCATTCGGTGTCTTCTGCTGGTTTTATTTCAAATTCTTTTTGCTGAATGGCAACCAGGAAAAGCGCTGACGCAGCAATGCAAACGGAAAGAGGTTTTAACATATAAGGGATCAATGAGATGCTGTTTACTGAAATTTGCCGTTAATTGAACGGCCAGGCCAGTCGTCCGTCCTGAAACTACTGGCGGGAAAGCCATCTGTGCTGAATAGATTAGCTTCTTCGGGCGCATCCGACCATGCATATCTTACGGACACTGGTTTGGTAACCTTCGGATGTGAAACTTCTACTGTATTTCCCTTGATCTCTGCTTTGGCATAATAAAAGACCTTGTCTTCGCCTGCTATTTCAAATCCCTTCAGATAGCCGTAGCGATCCTTTACCATCAAGCCGTTTTCTGCGTGCTTGAATGATACAACTGCTTTTCCATCAACGAATTGCACTTTGTCGTAAAGCGGCGAAGCATACGGGATGTTTTGACCGTAATCATTTTTCAGGGCCTGGGTTGCCAGGCGGTGGGCCACATCCTGTTTATTGGTCGGGTGAATGTTATCGGGATTACCTACGTCAGTGGTTACGGCCATTCCGGTTTTTGGCAGGCTTAATGTCATATTTTGCGCCTCACGCAATTCGGCCCAATTACTTCCTTTATTGCTGTCCTCATCTTTTCCGAAACTCGAAAGCTGCACCCAGTAAAATGAAAACTCATCATTCCAAAGCCTGCGCCAGTCATTGATCAACAGCGGGAACGACTTACGATATTGGTAAGCCCTTCCTGTGTTGGCCTCGCCCTGGTACCAAAGCGACCCGCGGATCGCGAACGGAAGCAGCGGAACGATCATGGCGTTGTAAATGCTTGTGCCAACATTGTTCATCAGGTGCGCATACTCGTGCTTTTCGGCAAATGCCGGCATAAGCAGCCAATTTTTCGCCAGGCTAATCTTTAACGCGCCGTCTTCTACATACATGTCACTCGCATTGCCCATCATTCCCCGCCCGAACCAGGGGGTGCCAACCATGTTTCCCAGCGCAATAACCAGTTGGTTCTTACCTTCTTTCCAGGAGTTGGCAGGGATTTTTATTTTGCGAACGCCTTTCTCAGCAGTTTCGCCAATTAGTTTTCCATTGATATAAATTTTGTTCGGACTATCGTTTTCGGCCAATGATAAAATAGTCTCTTTCGCGGTCAGATCAGCAGGAATGGTCACTTCTTTGGCCATATAACCCTTTCCCCGATAACCCATTAGGCCCTTCCAATCCCATTGTCCAACCGGATCAGCCGTTTTCAGCCATGTGGAAAAATCAATGTTTTCGCCCACATATTTCTTTTCATCTTCTGCCGTTGGCGTGTACGAATCACTTTTAAAAAGTGTTTTCCTGAGTTTGGCGTCCATGACGATATCTGCTTCCTGCCATGTTTTAGGAAGGTTTTGCGCATAAGTTTTCAGTTCATCGTCGCTTTGCATTCCTTCTTTACTGATCCAGCCTTCCACTTGCGATCCGCCCCAGGAGGAATGCAGGAGGCCAATCGGAATGTTTAATTTTTGATACAATTCGCGGGCGAAAAAGAACCCGACGGCTGTAAAAGCTCCTACTGTTTCCGAGGATGCGATTTGCCATTCACCGGCCTTTAAATCCATTTCGGGCTGTAATGTTACATTGTGTTCGACCCTGAAATGACGGATTTGGGGAAAATTCGCGTTCTGTTTCTCTATTTCAAAATCCTTGGCGGCCGACACAGGCCATTCCATATTCGATTGCCCTGAACACAGCCAGACTTCACCGATAAGGATGTCATTAACAGACGCCTGCCCCGATTTTGCCGACACATTCAATGTATGCGGTCCACCGGCTTCCAGCGGATTGAAGCTTACCATCCACTTACCGGAAGCATCCGCTTTTGTTTGCAATGCTTGCTGAGCAAGCGTCACTTTCACTTTTTCACCCGCTTTCGCCCAGCCCCAGACCGGAATGGGTTTTTGTCTTTGTAAAACAACATGATCGGAAAATAGTCGGGCGAGTTTTACCTGCGCGAAAACAGAGGTGTTCAGGAGCAGGAAAAGGAAAAGCGAGGTGCGTTTCATTGATATTGATAAAAGTTTGTAACCCCTTTAAAATGCCACCGGGGTGCACTTTCTACTTAAAGCGCTAACTTTACAGGCAGCTCCCATGCATTTGGAGCGATTAGTTTTAGCCGTATTGACCCATTAATAATGATATCAGTAATCATCTGTTCGGCCGATCCCGCAGCGCTGCAGCTGGTTAAGGAGAATGTTGCCGAGACAATCGGCACGGATCATGAAATTATCGCTTTTGCCAATGCGAATGCTGAAAAGGGCATCTGTGAACTTTATAATGAAGGGACGAAGCAGGCGAAATACGATATCCTGGTGTTTATGCATGAAGATATTGAAATGAAAACCGTGCACTGGGGGGCCAGGGTTTTGGAAATATTTGCTGGTAACCCAAAACTCGGACTGGTTGGCGTTGCCGGTGGTGGATATAAATCGCTGGTGCCGTCGAGCTGGTACAATGCCGATCTGGAAATGAACGGCGGGTTTTATTGTAACCTCATTCAGGGCTTCAAACATTCGGGGAGAGAAGCGTTTTTGGATTACCGCAACGCGAAGAACGAAAAACTGACCAAAGTGGCGAGCATTGACGGATGTTGGATGGCGACAAGAAAAGAAGTTGCGCTTACGCATCCTTTTGACCAACACCTCCTGAAACATTTTCACGCCTACGACATTGATTTTTCGCTGGCAGTAGGAAGGCAATATGATGTGGCCGTCACTTACGAGGTGCTTTTAAGCCACTTTTCAGAGGGGAATTTTAGTCAGGTTTGGGAAAATGAAATATCAAAGGTCCACAAAAAGTGGAGTGCAGTATTGCCAGTCAATGCCGATGGGCTGGATGAAAAAAGCTTGCTTAGGTATGAGCGCCGGGCTTTCAGATTATATTTTGAAAGGAAACTGGATCAGGGAAAAACCTATAAAGAATTAATGCAGGTTTGCTGGAATGCACGCCATTCGAGGATCTTTAAAGGCCTGAAATGGTATAAGATGTATGTGGATCTTTGGAGGGTTTGGAGGAAGGGGAATGATTGAATGATTGAATGATTCACTCATTCAAAATTACCTTATAGCCCAGCTCCATCAGTATCGGCTTCCAATATTGAAAATTATCCGGGGCGTCCCAGGCGTGGCAGCCGAAGGGTAGTCCTTTATTGAAGCGGACGCCGCGTTCGGGGTTGTTTTCTATGGAGAATTTGTAAGCGGTTTTAAATGGGGGAATGCGCAAATTGTGCCATTTTCTGTTGACTTCAATGCTCCAAAAAACATCCTCGTGAAACTGGTGTTCGTGCCGCTGGTGATATTCATTCGCCTTGTCCTGCATCCTGGTTGCCAGATCGAAAAACTTTTTAACCCTTCTGAGCGAAAAGCCACCATTGCCCACCACATTATCAAATTGCCGCTGAATGGGCAGGCCGCCTTCAAATGTATTTTTCCAAATGTGATACAATGTGATGGCCCTGGTTTTGAATGCTTTCACAATGTCCGGCTCTTCCAGTCGCTTTGGCCATGGCGCACCGATGTAATCGTAACCGCTTCGGCACCATTTCAGAAGTTCGTCTTTGAAAACAAAAGCATCTAATTGGTGAATCAGAATGAATTCATAACCAAGAAATTGCTGGTAGAATGCGGGGCTGAGCATGAGCCTGTTGTAACCCTGAACATGCTCAAAAAAAGCAGGATCAAAACTGACCGAACCGGTGAAAATGTTGTCGCTGCCCAATTCGTCAAGATCAAGTATATCCGGTTTCAGCGCAATGATCGGGTGGTTGGAAAGCACTTTCCTGCACTGCTGAATGGATATTTTCTCGAATTCAGAAAGTTGAGTTTTATAAATAGGAACGACAACAGCAACTTGTTTGTTGCTAGTCATTTTAAGTAATATCTAAATGAACATTGAGTATAAAAAGCCGCTTTTTAGCGGTTATTAAGCATTTCAACCAGCGATTCGAGGTGTTCCTGAAAGAAGAAATCATAGCCTTCTCCACCTTCCGGCACCACATTGATCACATCAAATGAAGTTTCCAAAATGCGCGGAACTTTCAGACCCTCGGCAATAGAGAATGGGAACGATTGGTTACCAATAAAAAATTTTGCTCCCTTAATGATCCGCGCCATTTGCATGAAATCACCCACCTGAACCCATTTAATGTTCGGAATAATCTTCCTGATGTCATTATACTCGCTTTCGACGCCTATGAAAACGATGTTGGGATATTTATTGAGAAACTTGTAGTTGATCGTGTAATTCCGGTAACGCTCGCTTCTCGCCATCACGATCGTATCTGCGTATGCTAGATCAGGTTCAACGGTAAGCCAGGATTTGTAAAGAATCGGATTTACGCCTGTGAGATAGCTGCACCAGCGCGCAATGTTGCCTTTGTCCAGGGGAATTCCTCCTGCACGGAAATAATCCAGATCAATGTCAATAATCTGGTCGGTGTGGATTCCAATGAAATCAATGTAAGGCTGCGGTTCCAAAAGCGCGATCAGCATTTCGGCCATCCTTTCGTTTAACATTACATTTCCCAAAGGATGCGTGTTATAACCCGAAAGGATCAATGGCTGGCCAAGCCTTAAATACAATTCAATGCGCGCGTTGGTCATCCGACGCATGGCTTCAATGGTTGGTAATGCGTAAATAATATCACCTGCATTGCCACTGTGGCTCAGGCGGATGCATCCTTTCTGCGCCGCATATTCTTTTATTTTCGCCGGACTTGTCAGTTTATCGGCGTCATTGATAAAATTGGCAAACGCAAGTTGTTTCTGATTTTTTAACTCCCACTTGTACTGCTTGTAACGTATTTTATCCGTGTGTTTAAGCCAGAGTCTCGAAACCAGATTTCTCTTTTTGAACATAAGAACTTTAATTAAACTAATCGTTGAAGGTTTGCATGTCAATCAGCCGCTTGTACAGCCCGTCGCGTGCGATGAGCTCTGAATGATTGCCTTGTTCTACAATTTGACCATCTTCCAGAACCACGATCGAATCGGCTTTCTGGATGGTGCTCAGCCTGTGCGCGATCACGAGCGAAGTCCTGTTTTGCATCAAATTATTCAATGCTTCCTGCACCAGTTTTTCCGACTCTGTGTCCAGTGCAGAGGTCGCTTCATCCAACAGCATAATCGGAGGGTTCTTCAAAACGGCCCTGGCAATGCAGATACGTTGTTTTTGCCCACCCGACAATTTCATTCCGCGATCGCCGATGTTGCTATCGTAACCTTTTTCCGTGCCCATAATAAAGTCGTGCGCATTGGCAACGCGTGCTGCTGCTTCTACTTTTTCAGGCGTAGCCGAATGATTACCGAAGGCAATGTTGTTGTAGATCGTGTCATTGAAAAGCATCGATTCCTGGTTTACTACCCCGAACAGCGACCACAATGATTCCATTTTCACCTGCTTCACATTCAGATTGTCGATGGAAACGCTGCCTTCCTGTGCGTCAATAAAGCGGGGGAGCAGGTCCATTAGCGTCGATTTGCCGCCGCCGGAAGGGCCTACAAGCGCTACCGTTTTGCCTTTCGGAATGGTGAGATTGATGGATTTAAGGACCGGCTTTGCCTGGTAGGCGAAGGAAACGTTCTGCAGTGTCAGCGAATGATTGAATTCTTTCAGATCAATGGCATCGGGGGCGTCCTGGATCTCGGGTTTTTCATCAACCAGGTCTAAAACCCTTTCCCCGGCTGCAATTCCCGCATGAATGGTGCTGAATGAATCCGTTAAGGCCTTGGCCGGACGCATGACCTGCGAGAATAATGCAATGTAGGCAACAAATTTCGAAACGCTCAGGTCAGATTGATTATCCAGGATCAGCGAACCGCCATAAAGCACAATAATAGCGACCATGGTTACGCCCAAAAACTCCGAAACAGGACCGCTTAACTGCTGGCGGCGTGCCATTTTTCGTCCCAGCTCGGAATACCGGATATTTTCCTGGTGAAATTTTTCCTTAATGTCCTCTGTCGCATTGAACGCTTTGATGATCTTGATTCCTGAAAGCGCTTCGTCCAGATAACTGATCATCAAACCGAAAAGATGCTGCGCCATTGTCGCTTGCTCTTTTAGTCTTTTTACAATTTTGGAAATAATGAATGCGGAAATTGGAATAACTAAAATGGCGAAAAATGTAAGCTTGGCAGACGTAGCAAAAAGCATGAAAACGTAAGCCAGCAATTGCAACGGTTCCTTAAAAACGACCTGTAATGTTCCGGTTACTGAAAACTGAACGACCTGCACGTCGGAAGCGATCTTTGAAATAATATCCCCTTTGCGCTGGTTGCTGAAATAGCCGGTGTGCAGGTTCATTACATTGTTAAAAACTGTTTTACGCAGATTGAGCAATGTGTGGATCCGGAGGTTTTCCATGACCCGTTGCGAGAAATATTTGAAAATGTTGGATAGCAGGATCGACGTTACGATTACACCGCATACAATCTGCAAAGCACCGTGCGGCCCGTATGTGTCGTTCGCTTGCTGCGCGTAGTAGTTGAGGAGACCGGTTACGTCCCAGTTGTCAGGTCTTTGGATTACTTCGGCCCCATCTTTATTGTTGTTGAACAGGGTGCTCATCAAAGGAGCGAGCAGAGCTAAATTAAGCGTGTTGAAAATGACCCCCAGGACTGTGAAAATGATGTAGGGGACTGCAAATCGGGCAATGGGCTGAGCAAATGATAATAATCGGAAGTATGTTTTCATTAGATGGAAATGGCATATTTAGAATATGCCTGAAAGTAAAACAGCCGGAAATTGTGAAATTTCCGGTTGAGGATGCAAATTAATGCATATCGCGCTAAATCGCAGACAATAACTATAATTTTACGACCTGCTTGTATTTCAGCATCATTTTAATGTTCTCGATGACATCATTAATGCCGATATTGGATTTATGATTTTTCATCTGGGTTTTGAACGCCGATTTCTTCACGGAAAGTTCGTTCATGTTTCGCAGAAAGTCCAGATAGGCCTGCGCTTTGTAGAATTGCAGCGTGATGATGCTGGGGAGCACGTCGCTTAATATCACCTGCATGTGATACAGGTTCAGGTCGATGCCGTGCAAATGCAGATGATGCATGTAGTAACGGTTCCTGAAATAGATCCTTTTTACAGAATAATTGTCTTTATGTCCTTTCGTGCTGGCCGAAACTTCGTGGCGGCAAACCGCATTGTGCTCATAGTAACACTTCCAGCCTAGTCTCCACGCACGGATCGACATTTCCTGATCTTCCCCATAGTAAGGATTGAACATTTCGTTGAAACCGTTAATCGCTTTCAGCTTTCTGGTGTCCATCAACGCAATGGCGCCGGACAGATAGAATGTAGGCGTGAGCGTGTCAGAATCTTTCAGGTAAAAGAAATTGCTCGGCTTTATTTTTCGTCCGAGAATCCTCGGTGAACGCGCTGCATCAAGAATGTTGTCGTCCTCCATGCCAATGATGCGTCCCATTACACCAAACGTATCTTCCAGCTCGAAATATTTGTAAAGCTTTTCAAAATACCCCTCTTCCAGTGTAACATCCGTATTCAGCAGAAAAATGAGGTCATTAGACGCTTTCTGGATGCCCAGGTTACAAGTATGGGAAAAACCGGAGTTTTTTTCCTTTCGGATGATCGTCACATTATTTCCGTAATGCTCTTCCAGATAAGCTACTGAATCGTCACTGGACGCGTCGTCAACGATAATGATCTGGATTTTTGTCCCTAATGCGTTGAGAATCTTATAATTGTTCTCAAAATATTTTTCGAATAAATGCCTTCCGTTGTAATTCGGAATTACTACCGAGATGCTTTTCATCAATCTTACAATTTAAGTGTAGAGTATATGGTGTACCCGATAGTTGTCTATTTAATTTAACATCCTTAATATTCAGATTTCCCGGCACTGACCTTCAATTATTGAACCAGTAATCTGTTTTTACCAGGGCTCCCGTTTTACCTGCGGAAAGCTGTCCTGTTTTATTTAACACAAAGATCCATCTGAGGACTTTGGTCCTGTTCGTTTGCGTTTTTGAATTTTATAAGGGCGAAGAGGGAATAGTATGCAGTTGCGAATGACAAAAAGCGATTTCACTTAGCTTTTTCCGGCATTATGCAAATAGTTAATGTGATTATTACCATCTCGTGCGTCTATACACGCATTTTTCTCAGTTTGATGCAGGCAAGATATGTTTTTTCCAAGATCATTCATCGATTCCGTTGTTTTATTTTCATGGCAGAAATATGGCCAGCTTCGTTTTAAGCTTTGTTTTATACGACGTTACAAGTTTAAAAATGGTTGGAAACAATGTTGAAGAATTTGTCAAAAAAAGATATTCTCGATTTAGCAAACGGTCGAAATCGCCTCATACTCACCTTTAACTGTATCGAGTTCGGGTCAAAAAAAATTAAGTTGTGTGAAAAAATATACGCACTTCCTGATGTTCCAACTTTTTATAACTTCTCTTTGTTGCTATCTTAACTCAGCGTTTCGTTGTCTGCGGGCAACTGCGAAGAGAACGTCAGTAACAGTAAAAAATTTTAAGTGACCGCATGATGATTAATAACTTGGGAACTGACACGCTGGCCGGTGATCCTGTTTCCGTCACCACATACAAAGCTGCGCGGGTCGTTGCGGAGATTATCGAAAGCCATTTTGAGCGCCACCACCTGTCCGTGCAAAGCCATTATGACCAGGAACTGGCACCCAAACCCGACGCCAGAACGATTGAAACCATCATTGACACCACTTTCTGGGCAAGCCTTCGCCGTGAGGAAGGGCGTTCGCCAAAAGTCTCCATAGCATTCCTGCCACCCGAATGTGCGGAAAACCCGCTCATTTTCAGCGAAAAGCTGTCGCTGACCGCGAATATCCTGACCAAGCTGGCACCAGCTGTGGAGCGTTCGGGAATTCATCTGGGTGTGTGGCTGGAAGGAAACGAGCTGCGGATCTGGGGAACAACGCGGGTTATACCAGGATTGTGTTTTGTGCTCGAAGTGGTTGAGCCGGGTATGCTGGTGATCAAGCACCGGCGTGTGGACGGCTTCGGCAAGTTTGTCAATGTCGCCGTTTTAAAGGGTGATCAGGTTAAGATTGTGGACGAAAATAGCGGTAAGGCCCGCGATTGTCCTTCTGTGATCAATTCCATGATCGGCTTTACGTCTTCCCGGTTGTGGAGCGATTCATTAAACCTGCTTGTGCAGCTTGCCGTTTCAATGCGTGCCCATGAGCGGGGCGGCATTTTGCTCGTGGTGCCAAATGGAAAAAATGACTGGCGCAAATCCATCATTCATCCGATCACATACGATGTCCAGCCTGCATTTTCTGAGCTGGCGGAACTGAACCGGAGATACATGGAAGACCCTAATCTCATCGGGTGGCAGTCGCAGCTAAGCTCCGCTATCAACGGCCTTGCCGGATTGACTGCCGTGGATGGGGCGACCATCATTAACGATAAATATGAACTGCTCGCATTCGGGGCGAAAATCGGGCGGGCAGCGGAAGGGCATCCGGTGGAGGAAATGCTGGTAACGGAGCCGGTTATAGGAAACGTGGGTGTGGTGATGCATCCGGTACAGCAAGGCGGCACAAGGCATTTGTCGGCTGCGCAGTTTGTGTTCGATCAGCGCGATGCTATTGCACTCGTCGCTTCCCAGGATGGCCGGTTTACGATTTTTTCATGGGCACCATGCGAGGGAAAAGTCCAGGCGCACCGGGTGGACGCCTTGTTATTATAAATTTCGGGTTCGGGTTAGCTGAACAGTTCCAGCTGACCCGAATCTTTTGCCCTTCTCGAACGGATTTCCAACTCCCCGAAATTCGACAACGAAATGCCCAGCAGACGCACGGTTTTTTCTTCCATATCTACCTTTCCGAGCAAATTTTTTGCCGTATCCAGGATAATGTCCAGGTCACCCACTGGTGAACCGAAGGAGTGGTTCCTGGTGATCTGGGTAAAATCACTGTATTTAATTTTCAATGTGATGGTACGGCCTTTAAGCTGTTTTTTCTGTAAACGGTTAAAAACAGTCACGCCAATCTTATCCAGTTCTTTGTGCATTTCCTCGATGGTCGCCAGGTCGTACATAAACGTGTCCTCCGCACCCAACGATTTGGTTTCCCTTTCTGTTTGCACTTCGCGGTTATCAATTCCTCTGACTATCTTATAAAAGAAATGCCCCGTTTTTCCAAAATGCTTGACCAGATCATTTTCGGAAAGTTTTTTCAGATCTGCGCCGGTAAAGAGCTGCATGCGCTTCATTTTATCGGCAGTAACTTTTCCCACACCAAAGAATTTCTCAACGGGCAAAGCATTGATAAATGCTTCTACTTTCGACGGTCCTATGAAGGTTAAACCATCCGGTTTGTTAATGTCTGATGCGATTTTTGCTACAAATTTATTCACCGAAATGCCTGCCGAAGCTGTCAGGTTCAACTCAGTTTTTATGGCATTTTTAATCTGTCCGGCAATTTCCAGTGCCGAGCCGACCCCCAGTTTATCTTCCGTCACATCCAGAAATGCTTCGTCGAGTGAAAGCGGTTCGATCAGATCAGTATAGCGGGAGAAAATCTCTCTGATGTGCGTGGAAACAGCCTTATAAACTTCAAAACGGGGCCGAACGAAAATAATGTGCGGGCATAACTGGATCGCTCTGCGGGAAGACATGGCAGAACGTACCCCGAATTTTCGCGCCTCATAGCTCGCCGTCGCCACCACGCCCCGGCCGGTAGGAGAGCCGCCGACTGCAAGCGGTCTGCCACGGTATTCCGGGAAATCGCGCTGTTCTACGGACGCGTAAAAAGCATCCATATCAATATGGATTATTTTGCGCGTAGGAGAAACAGAAGGTTCGCTCATGACCGAAAAATGTAGGTATGATTTTAAGATAAACAAATTAAATAATTAAGAATTCGCATCACTTGGTGGTTTTTTTACGTAAGTACACATAAAACCGGCAGTGCTGTCAGCATACATTCGTTTTTTACCACCATTTGTTTCCGGAATTCCTATAATGCGATACGCTTTACCAAACTTAAAATATCTTCTTGCCAGCCTTCTGATCCTGCTCTCTCTCGCGCAAAGCCCTCATGTACGCGCGCAGGAAAAATGCGGAACTATGGATTTGCTTAGCCTCAGATTTACAAGGCAGCCGACGCTAAAAATCATGTTCGATCAGCGCGAATTACGGCTCAAACAAGCAATCCAGGCGAGAAAAATTTCAGGCAAATCCTTGAAAACCAATGTGGATGTCACGATTCCTGTTGTTTTTCATGTGGTTTCCAACCGCCAGGCGCTCATTACCGACGCGCAAATCCTGGCGCAGCTCGACACGATCAACCGGGATTATGCAGGAACCAATGCCAGCGCAAACCGGGTGCCTGCTCATTTCAGGTCACTATTCGGACAATCAGGCATTCAGTTTTGCCTCGCCCAGCGCACACCCGCAGAGACACCCACGACAGGGATTGAGCGATATAACACTTCCCGCGCCAATTTCGATTATACTACCAACCTGGTCAAACATTCCGAAACAGGTGGCGCCGATGCCTGGGACCCGAACCGGTATCTTAACATCTGGATTTGCGATTTATCCGGGGGAACATTGGGCTATGCAACATTTCCGGACGACGGTGTTCCCGATGAACAGGGTGTTGTCATTGACTTTGGAAGCCTGCCGGGAGGAAGTGTGGCAGGGTATAATGCAGGAAAGACACTCACGCATGAACTGGGACATTATTTTAATCTGTATCACATTTGGGGAGACGACAATGGCGGATGCAATGGAAGTGACGAAGTAGCGGATACGCCTAACCAGACTAACAGCACAAGCACCTGTCCATCAGGCATTAAAACGGATAACTGTACGCCAACAGCGCCAGGGGTCATGTACCAAAATTACATGGATTATACTGCGGATAACTGTCTTATTATGTTTACGACGGGCCAGGTTGAGCGGATGGATGCTTCTTTTCAGTTATCCAGACTGGCTCTTGCCAGTTCGGATGCGTGCACGCCATTGAACCTGAAAAATAAGGACGCCTCGCTCAAAGCCATCACGCGCCCGGATCAGCGGATATGTGCCAATACGCTTACGCCGCAGGTTGTGCTGGTAAACCGTGGAAATGAGACGCTGACATCTGTGACCATTCATGCTGTCATTGATGATGGCACTGTGCAGACATATCGTTGGACGGGCTCACTGGCCACTTTTGCGGAAACAACGGTTAACCTACCTGCGCTCACGACCGTGGAAGGAAACCACGTTCTAAGCATTTACACATCCAATCCAAACGGAGCCGCAGACGAGAACACCGGGAATGATACATTGAAAATCTCCTTTATATATTATGAACCTTTCGCGGCACCAGTTACTGAAAGCTTCGAAAGCCTCTTCCCGCCGCTGGGCTGGGACATTGTGAATGAAGACGCAGGCACGACCTGGGAGAAAACGACATCGGCTGCTAAAACCGGCACCGCGTCGGTGAAGATTGCCAACTTTGGCAACGAAGCAATAGGCGAGCGGGATTACTTGCGGGCACCGACGGTAAACATTGCAGGGACTGACTCCGCGTTTGTGTCATTTCAGCTCGCTGCCGCCACTTATACCAACGCAAATGTTGAAGGAAACGTATGGGATACATTACAGGTCATGATCAGCACCGATTGCGGGCAGACTTACACCAGCATTTACAAGAAATGGGGACCTTCGCTGATCACACGCACCGCCGCTACGCGCACCGCCTTCACACCCAATGCGAACGAATGGAGAATTGAGCAGATCAATATCAGCAGCTATATCAACCAGGGCGAAGTGCTGATTGCATTTTTGAATACAAACGGGAATGAAAATGACATCTTCCTGGATGACATTAACATCCGGACGGTGACAATCAACCCTAATCTGAAAGAAGCCGGGTTCCTGGTAACGCCGAATCCTACGAGCGGACAAATTTCCGTACAATTTTACCCGCATCCGGAAGGACTACGATCCGTCTCTGTTTACAACGTGTCGGGACAGAAATTGGCGGAACGGAAAGTCGTTGGGGAAGTAAGCACCAATGTATACGACTTTGATCTGACGAATTTTGCCAGCGGGTTATACATTGTGAAAGCGGAATTTGAAGACCGCGTGCTGACCAAAAAAATTGTCAAGAATTGACACAAAGACATCAAAAAAACCGGCTTAATCTGCTCGTTGTTAGCATTTAAGCCGGTTTTTTATCCTTAAATAATTAGTAAATCCTTTTAACGACGACTTTGCTGTTTGTTTGCGTAATAGCAAATTCTTTGGCATTCTCGTTAGGCGGGGAGATGAAAATCTGTTTTTTCTTCTTGCCATCGGTGCTCACCCAGTTGGCGGAATATATTTCGGGCAATGTGCCGGCGTAGATCGGGTGATTATCGGAATACATAAATACTTCTTCTTCCTCATACGCCAGTTCCAGGTCGCTTCCCTCTATCACATCACAGATGATTTTCAGTTTGCCAAAGTCATCATCTACCAAGCCTTTAATCCTCGCTTTTCCAAAAAAGGGATCCTCTTCAAAATCCCAGCGGATATAATATTCGATTACATTGCCTATCTGAGAATCAATATAATCGGCGGTCAGCAGTTGTTCCTGGCTCATGGTAGTATTTAGTTTCTTGCACTCCTCTTAACAAAGCAAATCTCAATCCCAGGAGTTATGGGCATTTTGACAAATGTAATCTTACTCCGCTTGTTTCCAAAAATAATCACTTCTGATTGAGGATTAATTTGGAAAATAAAAAATTATCAAAGCTGAAAATCCGGATAGAATTTTGTAACCGGGGCTAACATATACCAGCATAGGTTAGCGCCTTTTGTCGCCAATATATCACCGCCGGAAACATAGCGGTATGATTTTTGTCATGCACTATACGTACTTATTTTTTCTGGACATAGTCCTATCACCTAGCCAAACGAAAAATATGCAAACAACTCAACGATTATGTGAGGTGGGGCCTTGTATGGGCGATCTCATTTTTCAGAGGGGTCGGATCTTGCTTTTGTTCTGCTTGCTCGCTTTTACACGCACTTATGCGCAGCAAACAACACCCGATTCCACCAAAAAAGACACATTGCCCACGCCGGCCACTCAGCCCGCACCGGCTGCCCAAAAGCCCGTAAATGATACCCTCCCCAAGCAAAAAACATCTACTGATACAAATGCTGTCAGACCGGCCAAGCGGAGCCAGGATTTCGACCCGTTGGTAAAACCCGCTCCAAAGCCGGATTCCGCGGCCCAGCCCCAAACAACTGCGCCGGCAGGCGCTGCAAAGCCAGACAGCACGAAACCACAGCAGGTGCCAACCGGTAATGTGCCTGCACAACAGTCGGCCGCACAAGCCGCAACACCAGCGGCAACTACACCGGGTGCCGCGGCACCGGCTGCCGCAGCACCGGCGCAATCTGATTCCCTAAATCTTAACACGAGCCAGCAGGCAGGTCGGCAATCAGGCGCAGACGAGAAAACGGTTTCGGGAAAGGTTGTGGATGAAAAAGGGCTCGGCTTACCGGGTGTGAGAGTATTGGTAAAAGGCACCGAAATCGTATCGGAAACCACTACCGAAGGCACATTTGAAATGAAAGTTCCTGCAAAAGGATCAATTCTGGTCTTCACCTCGGTGGGTTTTGCTGCCAGGGAAATGCCGGTTGGTAACCAGGCGAAGTTCAATGTTCAGCTTGTGCCGGAAGCAAAAGCTTTAAATGAAGTTGTCGTCGTAGGCTATGGTGCGCAAAGCAAGCGCGACCTGGCCAGTTCCACGTCCAGGGTTTCATCGCAGGAATACAAATCTGCGGTTGTAAATACGGTGGACCAGGCGTTACAGGGCCGGACAACCGGGGTTTCAGTGGTGGAATCGTCGGGTGAGCCGGGTGCTTCATCGGTGGTAAGGATCAGGGGAAACAACTCATTGAGCGGGAACAACGAGCCGCTTTATGTGATCGACGGATTCCCGATGCCACCCTATCGGGAGGCCGGTGCCAACTTTACAGGGGCATATTCACAGAACGGTTTGTACGGGATCAATCCCAACGACATTGAGAGCATGGAGATCCTGAAAGATGCCTCAGCAACAGCCATTTACGGTTCCAGAGGTGCTAACGGGGTTGTTTTGATTACAACTAAATCGGGTAAGCGCGGGGAGGGAAGAGTGGAATTGGTGAATAAATCCTCTTTCGGAACCATTTCCAATCCGATCAGAATGATGAACTCTCGGCAATATGCGGAGACGATTAACGAAAGTTATTTGATATCCGGCCGGAATGCGCCATTCGAAAACCTGGATAGCGCACTCACAAATACAGACTGGGTGGATGCCGTAACCCAACAAAGTTTCCGGGAAGACGTTACATTAAGCCTTTCGGGCGGCAGTCCCAAATCGTCGTATTATATCTCAGGCAATTATCTGAAAGAAAAGGGAACGATCATTAATTCCAATAACCAGAGGGCTAGTTTGCGCATTAACCTCAATAACGAGGTCAATGACTGGTATAATGTGAAAGGACAAGTCGCCTTTACAAGGCAAAAGTCCAATCGTGCCGTAACGGCTTCCCGTGCGTGGCCAAACTCCGGCGGTCTGATGGACGGACTTCGTGCCGCACCAACGCTGGCAGTTGATTATTTAGGCAATAACAGTTTGGGTATTCCCAATTACCAGGGTTACTATTTTGCGAATCCGGTCAATGAGTTGATGGCAAAGACAGACGTCACCCAGAGTGATTACTCGGTCCTGAACATTGAAAATTACTTCAAACTGGTGAACGGTTTACAGCTTGTCGTTAGCTTGGGCGGAAACCAGAACCTGACAAGACGAAATGTTTTTCTGCCGCCATCCACGGCAGAAGGAAGCCAGGTGAAGGGACGTGGAAGCAATAACACTTCCAATACATACAGTTATAATGTGAATGCTTACTTCCAGTATGAGAAGACGTTCAAGAAAGACCACTACCTGAACTCAACACTGGGTGTGGAATATAACGACCAGATTGTTGAATTCGTCAGCACCAACTATACGGGTTTCGACGTTCCGTTTTTTGGCGTAGACAACATTGGGAGCGCCCAGTCCCAGGCGATTGGTTCTTTCAAGGAACAACGGATCCTGCAATCGGCATTTCTCAGGGCCAACTATTCTTTCAAAGGAAAGTATGTGCTGAATACTTCCGTCCGGATTGACGGCGCTTCGGCGTTTGCTGCGAATAACAAATACGGCATATTCCCATCCGTGGCGCTTGCCTGGAATCTCGAACAGGAGGAATTTATGAAAGGGTTAACCTTCATTTCCAATACGAAACTTCGCGCATCCTATGGTGAAACAGGAAGCCAGGCGATCGGACCTTATTCGTCGTTATCGCAATACACGAGCGGGTTTTATGAAATGGGGCCTGGCGGAGACGGAAGTGTGATCAACACGGGCATCTTCCCGAACTCTGTTGCGAACCCGAACCTTTCGTGGGAGCGGACACGTCAGTTCAATATCGGAGCAGATTTCAATGCAGCGCAGGATAGGCTGGTTTTCAGTTTTGATTATTACAACAAAGTAACCTCAGATCTGCTGCAGCCCAGAAAAGTGCCGACTCAGTCGGGTGTAGGGACCATTATTGACAACTACGGAACGATGCGCAACCGCGGGATTGAGCTGAGCATTCAGGCCAACATTATTCAGAAAAAGAACGTAACATTCTCTTCCAGAATCAACCTTTCCCGCAATATAAACACATTGGTGGACCTGGGCGACCGGACACAATCTGATTATGTAAGCATCAATGGTAACCTGCTGGGCGGCGTTTCGGGAATCCTGACACCGGGTGAAGAAGTAGGGCGATTCTTCGGTTACCGCGTTTCGGGGTTGACGCAGACTACGTCGTTTGACAGCAATGGTAACCCCCTGTTCGCAACGTTTGAAGGCCCAAGGCCGCCGGGCTCGAAGGGCACGCCACTATACGGAGCCTGGATCTATGAGGATACGAATGGTGACGACATTATCACCGCCGATGATCGCGTTGTTTTAGGTAAATCAACACCCGATTTCACATTCGGATGGAGTAATGATCTCACATGGAGGAACTTCTCAGTGAATGCGCTTTTTACCGGTTCGGTAGGGAATGACGTGCTTAATCTGACTAATTTCTACATTAATAATGGTGTCGTGGATTACGGCGGGGTTGGTTTTAATCAATCCGAGGATTGGTATAACAACCGTTACACCGAGTCAAGGCCGCATAACAATCCGAAATATCCGGGAATCCAGCGAGGCATTGCTTCGGGTGACATCAACTCCACAATGCTTGAAGACGGCAGTTTTATGCGCCTGAAAATGTTGAGCCTCTCGTATACATTCCCAAGGCTGGGACCGGTTCAAAATCCAAGACTGTTTGTAACCGGAACCAATTTATGGACTTTGACCAAATATACAGGTTTCGATCCCGAGGTAAGTTCTTACGCGCAATCGCTTCTGCAGCAAGGCATTGATTACGGGGCATATCCGTCGCAACGTTCGTACACCATCGGCATTTCCTGCAATTTCTAATTCAGACCAACGCATTACAAATATGAAATACCATATAAAATTTTCAGCAATGCTTATCCTGGCGTTAGGCATTGTTTCCTGCAAGGACAATCTGGAAGAGTCCCCATATTCATCACTTAGCAAAGAAGTTGTATTCAAAGATGAAGACGGCCTGAATCAGGCAACGATCGGGGTATATCAGGCCTGGACGGCGCCGGATTTTACGGACATATCGAGCCGGTTTATTTTAACAGAATCGGGACACCGTTATGCGACGGCTGGCATTCTCGGCTCTGGCGCAGATCCTTATTATCGTTTCGGCCACGTGTCTACTTCCGGTGCGTTCGAGGCGGTCTGGTCACGGTTTTACAAAATTATTTTCCGTGCCAATACGGTGATAGACAATGCCAAACGGGCTGTTCCTGGCGAAGAAGAGGAAGCAGACCCATACATTGCAGAGGCGCGTTTTTTGAGAGGTTATGCGTATTTTAATCTCGTACGTTTATTCGGCGGCGTTCCACTCATCCTGAACGAAGTAACATCGCTGTCTGATGAAGATTTGATTTTCGCGCCAAGGGAGACGGATGTGGCTGTATATGATGCCATTATCGCCGATCTGAACTTTGCAGAAGCAAACCTGCCAGACTCTCGCGGAGGCGCTGAGCTGGGCCGTGTGTCCGCAGGATCTGCAAAGGCCATGTTGGGAAAGGTTTATCTGACAATGGCTGGAAAGCCGTTGAGCAGAACAGAGAATTTTCAAAAAGCAGTCGATAAATTCAGCGAGATAGTAGGGCCGGAGAATGAAGAAAAATATGATTTTGAACTAATCCCAAACTTCGCAGACGTGTTTTCGCTGGAAAATGAGCGCAACCGCGAAATTGTCCTGTCATTCGGATATTTCGTCAATTCATCGAACCCGAACGGAAACATTCTTCCTTTCAACCTTTTCCCCGCCGGGCTGGTGAATGGCGACGAGCAGACAAATTATGGGTTGACCTACGATTTTTACAAACTTTTTGAAAAATCCGACACCCGCCGTCCATTCACATTGGTGGACAGATACGTCTTTACCGGTGGTTCCAGGGCGGGAGCGCAGGAGGGTGACAGCATCATTTACAATCCAACAATCGGTAACTACATCATCAAGCGCACGAATGCATCTCTGGCGCATGACGATTTTAAATATGGGATAGCATACGGTAAACTGGCGCGCGTGCCACGTCCCGCGGGCGCCGCGGTGCAGGGATACAGTGCGGATCTGATCGAAATGCGCTTTTCTGATGTGCTGCTGAGTTATGCAGAGGCACTGGTTGAAACCGGAAAAACGGCGCAGGCATTACCCATACTGAACCGCGTTCGGGCACGGGCCAAAGCATTGCCTTCGAAAGCAACGGCTGCGGCAGCGTTGCGCACTGCAATCCGCGCCGAGCGACGGCTGGAACTCACTGGGGAGATGACAACCGTTTTTGACATCCGGCGCTGGGGCACGTTGCAGCAGGAAATTGCGGCGATGTCCGAAGATCAGATCGTGGATAATGTGCTGATTCCATATTCTCCAAGACTCGAATTATATCCGATCCCGCAATCGCAAATTGACGCAAACCCGAATCTGAGACAAAATGACGGCTGGTAAGAGGGCCTTAAACTTTCCAGGTCTTGCAGACCTGGAAAGTCTTTCGCTATTTTTGTGTTTAACAAAATAGCATTATGACCCTGTCTCTCCGACAATTTCGTTACCTGGCATGGATCGCTGCCATTGCATTCTTCGCTTCCTGCCAACGACAGCTGGCCGTTAGTAAAAATGAATACAAGCAGTACGGGATTGATGCTCAGGGTGGCGAGGATTCTTCCATCGTCAAATATTATCTTCCCTATAAAGAGAAAATGCAGGCCGAAATGAGTAAAGTGATCGGCCAGACCGAACAGGAACTTACGAAGCCTGCTCTTCCTGAAACTTTAATGGGCAACTATTTTGCGGATGCCATGCTTACCGAAGGTTTGAAAAAAGACCCGACTATCCAGTTTACATTATCCACAAAAGGAGGGTTACGCACCACGTTTCCGGCAGGTGACATCTCGGTTTCAAATGTTTTTGAGCTGATGCCGTTTGAAAATGAAATGGTTACATTGAAATTGTCCGGTGAGAATGTTCAGGAGCTCATTGATTTTATTGTCAAAAAAGAAGGTGAGCCCATTTCAGGGATGCGTATGAAAATCAGGAATGGCGTTGCTTACGAAGTGACCATTGCCGGCCAGCCGTTTGATAAAACAAAAACTTACAATCTGTTGACTTACGATTACCTGGCAGATGGTGGAGATGACCTGGAATGCCTCCGTAATCCCATTGAAAGAAAGGAAATTAACAAAAAAGTGCGTGAAGCGCTTTTGGATAACATTAATGATCTGACCCGTCAGGGAAAAAAAATAACCGCTCAGCTCGATGGAAGAATTGTCATTGTTAAGGACTAGTCGCAGGGATTTTTTGAAAAAGAGTGCGGGCACTGCATTGCTCGCAATGGGAGGTTTTCCATACGAAGCGCTCGCCGGTGGTGCGGCGGTCCAGCTCACCATTTTGCATACGAATGATGTGCATAGCCGCATTGAGCCGTTTCCTATGGATGGT
Organism: Dyadobacter chenwenxiniae; assembly: GCF_022869785.1. Lineage (NCBI taxonomy): Bacteria > Pseudomonadati > Bacteroidota > Cytophagia > Cytophagales > Spirosomataceae > Dyadobacter > Dyadobacter chenwenxiniae. The sequence goes on from NZ_CP094997.1 coordinate 1,678,916, forward strand.
TCCAGAAACCAGGGAATGGGTGGGGTGGCACGCAGGGCGGCGTTGATAAAAACGATCAGGCAGGAACAAAAAAACGTGCTTCTGCTGGATGCCGGTGATATTTTTCAGGGGACGCCATATTTCAACTTGTACGGAGGCGAGCTGGAACTACAAATCATGAGCGATATGGGTTACGATGCTGCAACTATGGGAAACCACGATTTTGACAATGGTGTGGCTGGTTTTGCCAAACAGCTTCCGCATGCTAAGTTTCCTATCCTGGTGAGCAATTATAATTTTGATAACACCGAGCTGAAAGGCAAAACACAACCGTACAAGATCTTTGAAAAACAAGGATTAAAAATAGGTGTTTTCGGTCTTGGGATTGAATTGAACGGTTTGGTCAATAAAAAGAACTACGGAGAAACAGAATACCAGGAACCGATTGCAAAGGCTAATGAAACAGCCTCTTTTCTCAAAAACGACAAACATTGTGAACTGGTTATTTGCCTGTCGCATCTTGGCTATAAATACAAAGAACAGAAAGTTTCCGACCAGATACTGGCCAAATCCACCCGAAACATTGACCTCATCATTGGCGGCCATACGCATACATTTATGAAGCTGCCCGAAAGCGTGATAAACCTGGATGGCAAGGTTACTACGATTAATCAGGTAGGTTTTGCCGGGATTAATCTGGGCCGGCTGGATTATTTTTTTGACAGGGAATCAAAACATAAAAAAATGGTTGCAGCCGTTTATCCGGTGCACCAGCATGGGTTGGTATAAGCGATCATTCCATGTGCAGGAACTGCTGGCGGATCTTCTCTTCTTCCAGATCGAGCTGAGCGAGGTGCTGGCGGATTACCTCTTCCTCGAAGGTCGCCTTTTTATTGAATTTGTTAAGAACGGCGCGTTTGTGGTCCAACAGTTCTTTGGTAATGTGCTGAAATTCCTTGATAGAGTCGTAGCCATCAGTTGTCCTGTCGGGGTGAAACGCGTGTTCCAGGAAACCAATGTCACTTTCCAGTTTTGATTTCAGACTTTGTAACAGTTCATTTTTGGGCAGCTCATCGGCGTGCCTCTCATGGATCAGTTGCAGCGATTCCTCAGCCAGTTTCCGTCTGATTTTGATGTCCTGCTCCTGCGCGCTGATTTCGTAATCCATTTCTCCGACATTCATCCATTTGATTACAAAAGGTAAGCTGAGGCCTTGTAGCACAAGTGTCACCAGGATCACTACGAATGTGATAAAAAGGATCATGCTCCGTTGAGGAAATGGCTCACCGTCCGTCAATAACAACGGGATGGATAATGCCGATGCGAGCGAAACCACACCCCGCATCCCCGCCCAGCCGAACATAAACGGTGCACGGAAACCAGGCCGGCTATCCGCCGTCCGGATGTAACGACTGATCATGACCGTAAACACGGAAGCGCCAATGGCCGAAGCCAGACGCGTTACGATTACGACCAGTGAAATGATCAGTCCGTATTTAATGGCGTCCGGCAATGCACCGGGGCCAATTTCATTTACAATCACGGGAAGTTCGAGGCCGATGAGCATAAATACGATCCCATTTAGAACAAAACCTACTGTGGACCAGACATTTACGCCTTGTATCCGGCTCAGATGCCCCATAATGCTGTGACTGTGATAGGAGAGGAGTAATCCGCCTGTCACGACCGCGATGACCCCGGAATAATGGAATTCCTCAGCCGCAATGTACATGGCATATGGCGCCACGAAAGTTAAAATAGTGTCAATGCTTGGTGTAGTAGGAAGCCAGCGGTGAATGGCATAAAAGATCAATGCAATGGCCATTCCGATTACAAAGCCCATGATAATGACAATAAAAAAGCTGCTGACGGCTTCCTGAAGCACAAATGTGCCGGAAAGAATGGCCGAGAGTGCAAATCTGAAAACGATCAAACTGGAAGCATCGTTCAACAAGCTTTCGCCCTCCAAAATGGTTACCAGGCGTTTGGTCACTTTTACATCTTTCAAAACAGATGTAGCAGCGACGGCATCGGGCGGTGATATGATGCCGCCCAGCAGGAAACCCAGGGGCAATGTAAAGCCTGGAATGATTGAACGAGAGACGTAGGCAATCACACACGACGTAAGGATCACGACAATGAATGCAAAGGAACCGATCACGCGCCGCCATTTGTAGAAATCTTTCCAGGAGGTTTGCCAGGCTGCGTCGTAAAGCAACGGTGGCAGAAATATCAGGAAAATGAGCTGAGGGTCAATGGAAATGGTCGGCAAGCCTGGAATGAAGCTGATGGCCAGTCCGCCAAGCACCAAGACAATCGGGTAGGAAATTTTGATGCGCTGCGCCAGCATAACGAGGAACAAAATGACGACGATCAGCGAAATGTACAGTATAATTTGTTCAGACATAGAAGGTGAGATGCTGATTTTTATCTTACGTATAACTTAATTCCATTTGTGGATTTCAAAACGATTTGCGGGTGCATGCCGACCGTGTGTCGAGGGTCGGCCTCGAAATCGAACCTTTTTATTAATGCGGCCAGGATCAGCTGCATTTCCATCATGGCAAACTGCTGCCCGATGCAGATCCGCGGGCCCGCGCCAAATGGCAGATAGTTATATTTCGGCCGTTCTTTCACAACTTCGGGATTAAAGTTTTCCGGATTAAACGTGAGCGGATCTTTCCAGAGATTCGGGTTTCTGTGAAGTTCGAAGACCGAAAGAAACACAGAAGTCCCGGACCTCACATTGAAACCTTCGATTTCCTGATCTGCAATTGCTTCGCGCGTCATTGTCCAGGCAGGCGGGTAAAGCCGGAGCCCTTCCTCCACAACTTGCCGCGTGTAAGGCATTTGCATCAGCTGCCCGAATGTGGGCACGTTTTCAAAAATGGCGCTCTCTTGCCGCATCTTCGCCACAATTTCGGGTTGCCTGGACAATTCCAGCAGCAGCCAGCTAAGTCCGGTGGCCGATGTTTCGTGACCCGCTGCAAACATGGTGATCGCCTCGTCCCTGATTTGCTGATCATTCATCTGCTCACCGGTTTCTTCGTCAATGCTGTCGAGTAAAAGTTGCAGCAGATCATTCGGCTTTTCGCCGGGGATGCGTCTTTGGTGGATGAATTCAAAGACCAGTTTGTTGAAATACTCCAGATCCGTTTCAAAGCGACGGTTTTCACCATTAATGGCCATAATGGGCAGGCGGTAAGGTTTGCGAACCCTGGTTACCAAATATTTTTGAGTACGGCTCACTTGTTGATAAATGCGTGCCTTATCTTCCGTGGTCATGTTCCCAAACAGCGTTTTCAGCGCTATATCGGATGTGATGCTCATCATTTTGGCATCAATATCAACGGCATCTTTCCCCCGGAAAGTCTCCATTTCGTCCAGAAAAGAGGCAGTCAGAATGCCCATTGCCAGAAATAGTTCCTGTAACCTTTCGCGGTGAAATGCAGGTTGCACCAGTCTTCTCTGCCTCAGCCAAAAATCACCATCGCTCGTGACCAGGCCGTTTCCAAGCACCGGACGGAGCATTTTGGACGAACTTCCTTTTTTAAAATTACGATTATGTTGCTGCAGAACATGTCGGAAAAAACCAGGATCACGGCTAACCACAAATTCCCGAAAAAGCTTCATCCGAAATGTATCCCCACAAATCTCGAATCCCTGATGGAGGAAATGCAAAGGGTTTCTGGCGAATTTAAAAGGAGCCATCATGCCCCCCAACTTGTAAAAGGGAATGTCACGCATCGGCAGTATGAATAGAGAATTTATGCAAATAAGTCATTAAGGCATAAAAAAACCATCCGGACGAGGGATGGTTCTTTATTTTATAAGCAATTATCTTATTTTTTGCCTGCAAATGAGCGGAGCATCCAGGTATTTTTCTCCTTAAACTGCATGAAACGGTTCACCATGTCATTTGTGCCGTCGTCGCTGGCTTCGTCACTGGCAGTCAGCAGTTCACGTTCCAATTCGATAAGTTTAGCCATGTCATCCAGGATCGCATCGACCATTGCCAGATCATTCAGGCCGATGGTGTTGATTTCCTGAATGGAAGATTCACTGATATAGTCTGCAAAACGGCTGTGTGGGGGCTTACCCAAAGTTAGCACACGTTCTGCGATCTCGTCGATGGTCAGTTGCGCGTTCGTGTAAAGTTCTTCAAATTTCACATGAAGGGTGAAGAAGTTTTGGCCTTTGATATTCCAATGGCACCCTCTCAATTTTTGATAATGGATGTGGTAGTTGGCCAGGTAATCGTTCAAAAGGTCAACCACCGGTTTCACCTCTTTTTCATTCAGGCTTATTGCTTCGGCATTCATGATTTTTGGATTAATGTTTATCTTCATTTACTAACAAAACCATACCACGAACATTTAGTTTCACATATATACGTAAAAGAAGGATTCGGGTCAAAAAAAGAGCAGGATGGGTGTACAACGATGTTTTTTACGGAACAGGCACGATAGTTGCGTGTTACACGTTTATTACGCGTCCGGCGGGAACTGACCATCGGGCGATCCACAATTTAATTAAAGATATGATTACGAAAAATCTCAGATTACTCAGCGTGCTGGTTGTCATTTTTATGTTGACCGGAAGTTTTTCCGGCGTTCGCGCACAGGGAAAAGAAGAAGACAAAATCAGGGCGGCGGTCTCGGTTTTGAATGATTTCAGCAGCATGGAGGAAAGCATTCCTTCTCAACTGCTCGACATTTCAAAAGGCATCATCATTGTCCCCAAACTGATCAATGCAGGGTTAATGGTTGGCGGAAAACATGGTAAGGGAATTGCTTTGGTGAAAAATGAAAAAGGGGAATGGAGTGATCCTGTGTTTGTTACGATCACAGGCGGCAGCGTTGGAGCGCAGATTGGCGTGCAGGCCGTTGACCTCGTCCTTATTTTCAAGAGCAGCAAAACTTTGACGGAAATCGGTAAAGGCAGCTTTACTCTGGGTGGCGACTTGTCTGTTGCGGCCGGGCCATTGGGCAGAAGCTCATCTGCGAGCACGGATTACAAGCTGGAAGCCGAGGTTTATTCTTATTCCAGGAGCAAAGGTCTGTTTGCAGGCGTTACCATTAATGGCGCAGCGTTATCGGTGGATGCCAAGGCGAACAATGCATTTTACGGAAATAATGACAGCGCAAACACAATTTTCACTGCTTCAAAAATCTCTTCCAAATCTGTTGAGGAACTGAGGGATAAGCTGGAAGATTTGAACTAAAACCGACTTGTTATGCCATCTTCTGTTGTCGCCAAAATGATATATGACGGAGATTCTGAAACGTTGCGTATTGTTTACGTTTCGGGGATGGTTTATGATTATAAAAATGTCCCTTTGGAGGTGTACCAAGCAATGAAAAGCTCAGGATCCAAAGGGACATTTTTAAATAAGCATATCAAAGACAATTTCGAATTTGAAAAAGTAAATGACTGAGATCAATGGTTGATTATCAGTCATTTGTTTTTATGGGATCTCGCAATTCTTTTCATTGCAAAACTTCACTTCTCCCGTCTTTTCATTCCTGCATTTCACCTTTCCGGTGACTTTCACCATTGCGCCTTTTTGTATCGATTCGTGATTGATGATCACCCAGATGTCCTTGCTTCCCTTGATTTTGACACGCGTGCCATCAAAAAATTTTTGTACCGCCATCGCTTAATTTATGTTCAGGGCACAAAGATATGCATCAAATATTTCCCTTTTTCATTTCGCTCACCGCATGGTCAACAGCTCTTGCCGTTAAAGCCATGTAAGTCAGCGATGGATTTTGCGTGGAAGTGGACGTCATGCAAGCGCCGTCGGTCACGATCACATTGGGGCAGGCGTGCATCTGGTTCCATTTATTGAGCAGGGAAGTTTTCGGATCGGTCCCCATCCTTACGCCGCCCATTTCGTGGTTTTCGCTGCCAGGATTGCGTTTTGTGTCCGAAGTTTTAATGTTTGAGAAACCCGATTTGGAGAGCATTTCGCTGAGTTCGGTGTAAAAATCCTTTACCATTTTCATATCGTTATCATCAAATTCCACATGCATACGCAGTTGCGGAATGCCCCAGTCGTCTTTCAGTGTTTTGTGAAGGCTCACAAAATTTGTTTCCTTAGGCAAAGTTTCACCCATCATTTGTGCACCCAGGCTCCATCCGCTGCTATCCGGTTTGAAAAGGCTTTCTTTTAACGAGTCGCCCAGATCGTTTGTGGGGTTACCCATTTTGGATGCGGAAAAAGAAGTCGCATAACCCCTTAAAAAATCGGTTTCCTGCTTGAAAACATTTCTGAAACGGGGAATGTAGGCGCCATTGGGTCTTCTGCCTTCAACGGTGCGATCGTGGTAACCGTCGAATTCTGCACTCACACGGCCTCTGTAATTGTGAAAGCCAATGAACTTACCCATTAATCCGTTGTCATTGCCGAGTCCATTCGGGAAACGGCTGGAAGTTGAATTGAGTAAAATGAGATTGGAGTTAATCGCCGACGCATTGACGAAAATGATTTTGGCATAATATTCCTTCATTTCCCTGGTCAGCGCATCTACCACGCGAACGCCGGTCGCGCGCTTTTTTTTCTCATCATAAATAATGGAATGCACAACGGAATGTGGCTGCAATGTGAGGTTTCCGGTTTTTTCTGCCCAGGGTAATGTGGATGAATTGGAACTGAAATATCCGCCAAACGGACAGCCACGCTGACACATGGTCCTGTGCTGGCACTTAGCGCGTCCCTGCTCCGTGTGAATAGGCTGCGGATCGCTGATATGCGCAACGCGACCGATAATGATCGGGCGCGTATTGTTGTAATTTTTTGCTGTGAGGTCGCTGAAATGCTTTTCAACGCAAGACATTTCATGTGGTTTAAGAAATTCACCGTCAGGCAATTGAGGCAACCCATCTTTATTTCCCGAAATCCCCGCAAACTTCTCCACGTAACTGTACCAGGGTGCCATGTCCGCATAACGGATCGGCCAGTCAATGCCAAAACCATCGCGGGCAGGGCCCTCAAAGTCAAAATCCGACCAGCGTTGCGTTTGTCTCGCCCATAAAAGTGACCTGCCACCGACCTGATAACCACGCATCCAGTCAAACGGTTTGTCCTGAACATACGGATGGTCCGCGTCTTTCACCACGAAATGCATGGCGTCTTCCTTGAAAATGTAATGCTTGCTTGCCATAGGATTCGCCTCCCGGATCGCCAACGAAGGCTGACCGCGATGTTCAAATTCCCAGGGCTGCATATGAGCGGTAGGGTAGTCCACAATGTGTTTTACATCCCTGCCGCGTTCCAGGATTAATGTCTTTAAACCTCTCTCCGTGAGTTCCTTGGCAGCCCATCCGCCACTAATGCCGGTGCCCACTACAATGGCATCAAAAGTCTGCTGCTTTTCGGAATCTATATTGAAATATGACATATTAATTATAAAAGTCAGGACGCTTTATTTTGTTTTAGAAGGTGTTTTTTGCCAAAGATTGGGCAGCAGCTTGTCGTGTAGCAACATCCGCCATGTTCCCCAATCATGCGCACCGTCGCCGCCAATGTAGTAATCGTGTTTGATTCCCTGTTTCTCCAACGCCTTATGCGTTGCTTCCGAGCGTTTTCCAACGAAATCGAGCTCACCGCTGCCCAAGCCCACCAGCAAATAGTCCACCTTTTCTTTCACTTTCGGGTCATTGAAAAACGTAGGGTTCAATTTTTCAGGGTCCAGATCGCCCGCACTCAGAATACCAAACGAACTGAACAAATCCAAAGCATTGAAACCCACTGCCTCCGTGTGACGGCCACCCATGGATAAGCCCGAAATAGCCCGCGATTTCCGGTCGGCAATGGTGCTGTAAGCTTTGTCAACATAGGGAACGATATGCTTTCTTAATTCTTCTTCAAAAAGCACATATGTTTTTTCGAGATGTTTCGGATCGCTGCGGTGAATTACCTGATTATTAGGCATAGCAATGATCATAGGCATAATTTTTCCCTCCGAAAGCAAATTGTCCGCAATGAAATTGGCACGGCCGTCGAACATCCAGCCGGACGCAAGTTCGCCGCTGCCGCCCATTAAATAAAGGACAGGGTATTTTTTCCTTGGATCGTAGCCCGGGGGCGTGTATACATACATTTCCCGCTCGCCTTTCAGGACATCGGAATGGTAAATGTGGCGTGTAATGCTGCCATGAGGAACATTTTTGGCATCATAATAAGCAGGGCCGCTATCATGGACGATTACATTGCTGTAACCAGGCTGATTGGATGTGCCTGTAAATGTATTGTTGGGATCGGCAACCGGAACGCCGTCGATCAGCAGTCGGTAAACGTAAATATTGGGCTTTACGGGCCCAACTTTCAGCATCCAGGTGCTGTCGGCACCCTTCACGAACGGAATGGGATCTTTTGTATTCAAAGCAAGCAGAATGGGCCCGCCCGTCAGCTCCACTTTGTGCGCATCCGGTGCTTTTACGCGAAATGTAATGGTATGGTCGTCTGCCACTTCGGGGGAAATTACATTGCCGCCGTAAGGGTTCAGTTTTTCTGTATTCTTTTGTGGATTCCAGTCGAGGTTCACATTGGCTTGCTGCGCATATGCGCCCACAAAGGGCATAAGGAACATGAGTGTTACCAGGCAACATGCATTGTGCCAGGTGATTTGGTAATCCTTTTTCATACTGAATTTATTTCGTCCGAAGCACATGCTGCTTTCCTGAATAAAGACGGCGTTTTAGCAAGATTACCCACTGTGATAGTGATTAAAAAAATAACCGGTCCCCGTTTCCGGGAGCCGGTTCAGTGTTTAATGTTAAGTTAAACGGAAAAAGCGCAACTGTCAGATTTTTTTTAATGCATTGAAAATTGTCTGATGGGGTTGCTCGCCTTCAAATGTGTTCACCAGCTTTCCCGCTTTGTTGTAGATCGCAATGTAAGGGAAAGATTTGATCCCGTAATAGCGCTGAACTGTGTAGGAGTAACCCTCTGTCCCTACTTTAATGTTGGGATAGGTGCTCAATTTATACAGACTAGCAAAGGGTTTCAGCATTTCCATCGACTGGAAAGTTACCATCACAACCTGCTTGTTAGCGATCACACTGTAATTTTTGAGCATGTCTTTTGTGAAATTCTGACAATGCTCGCAATCGGGCGAGAAGTAAATTAAAACCACTGGCCCGGCTGCCAGTTGCGACGAAGTGTACTGCTGTCCGTTGACGAGCTTTATCTGAAATGGCGCAATTTTCTTGTCCAGCAACGTAGACTGAGAAAAGGCAAAACTGCTTGCAAAAACGAAAAGCAGGGCAGGGATTATTTTTCGGAACATATTGATAACACTCTTTTGAAAATTTAGAGTGCGCAAGTTATTAATCTTTGAAGTTTTATCCAGCTACCTTTTCGCTTAGTTTTTTACGAATATTTTTCAATTGGTTAATGTGTCGCTTAGAGTGGCAAACTACGAAGTTAAGCCATTCCCAGCGCGTCAGTTCGCCCATGCCGGGGAATGCAAACGCGGTGGCCGTTAAGGTCAGGTCATGCCCTGCCGCCACCTTCCTGTTTTCTTCCCGCTCTTTTGTAAACGCAGCGATAAGTTCCGCTTTGTTATGTGGTCCGTTGGACGGGATATTGAAATGGGGCGCTTTTAATTTGGTTGAAAAGTCCAGGAAGATCTGCTCGATTTCAGCAATGTTGGCATCTACGGGCCTTTTGGTGCCGGAAGAATCGCCCAGGAGCATATCCGGCAGCCCACTCTCTGATTTGAGAATATGCTCAACCACCTGCCCGGCTGTCCAGCTTCCTTCGAATGGAACTTCGTTGATTTCCTCTTCATCAAATGCGTTGATTGCTTCCAGGAAGTTCTGGGTTGTACTATCAAGCTGGTCTATCAGGGCACTCGGGCTGATGGACGTTTCGGCCAGTTCCTTCATGATCAAAAGTGCATGATCCCAGGCATCAGACATCATTTCATAATATTCAATTCCCATATCGCACTGTACATCCAGCTGCGTTGCGCCGTTTTCTTCGTGAAGCCGGTATATTTCTTCAAAACCTTTTACGCTTTGCGCTTCTTCGTTGTCGTAGCTTTCTACGCCGTTGTTTAGAACACCCGTATATTCAATAATCAGTTCTTCTGCCGGTTTTTTAACCGCAATTTTGCCTATAATGCCATTTTTAGAATCATCTGTAAAAACGGCTTTGCTGCCAATTTGCCAATCCGTTTCCGCCTGCGTTCCTTCGCTGAATGCATTGAACCAGATTTTGTTTTTGTCATTTGAAATAATGGTTTCCCAAACGTTCTCTTTCGGCGCCAGAATAGCGATTGATTTCTTAATCAGCTTCGTTTCCATGGTTTCTGTCGTTTATTATGTTGATTGATGAACTGTTAATATTATTTTTCAAGATTGCGTTTGAGGTTGGACAGACTGGCTTCCAGATCCTTACCCAATATTCCGTCAATGAAAAGGTTGGTAATGTTCATTGGATATTTACTGACGCCCCTCATTCCCCAGGTCATACGCGTCTGGTCATTTCCAGCAGTGGTAGTCGTCATTTCAGCGATCCCGACTCCTTCAAAAGGACGGATAAAACGTACTTCAATGTTTAACTTCTCACCTTCTTTCATGTCGGTAATCTCCTGCTCACCCTGTCCTACATTTTTATCCTTGCTGTCCCACGCGTATTTAAAGCCGACTGTTCCGTCGATTCCTGAGAAGGTTTTCTTCATGGTTGGATCAGCCATCACCCACTTGCTGTAATGGTCCTGATTTTTTAAGAATTTGATGTAGTCAAAGACTGTTGCTCTGGGTCTGTTAATCGTGATTTCACGTTTTACCTCATATTCTTTTTTGACGAAAACCGCCACGATCAGCAAAACGACAATGATACAGGCAATAACTGCAAGAATTGTAAGGACGATTTTCATCAGATGATAGGTTAGGTTGCCAAAATGCAATTGGATGTTACAAACCTACAAGTCTTTTGGGAGACGCCTGGGGGGCGAATATGTCAACTTTGGGGGTAGAATGCGACAGAAAAGCGGGTGGCGGGGTTGTATTACATCCAGCCACCTACCCGATATCCGTAACTATCTATAATTGTGCGGAACACTTTGTCACGCTCATCTTCGCTGCTGTAAACCCATCTGTCGAGGGTCGTGGACATATAGCTGTCTTTGACTGTGATCTGTTTTTGAAATACAATATGAAACCCGGCGCCGCTGCGGTCCAGCTTGATCGTGTCAACGTTATCGAGGTTGATGGCCTTTTTCTGCTTGTCGTCGTAAATGATAGTTGGCATTGAAAATGGGTTTGATGATTAAGATAATACCATAAGTTGCTTTAATGGCTAGACTACTGACACGAGGATGAATACATCTTGAATGCGATGGTCTATTTACTTATTTTTGAACTATGAAGCATATATCAGTTCTTGTTCCAAGAGGCGATGCGGCGCTTGGGACTATCGAGGGGCCTTTCAAATTTTTTTTGTTTGTCAATGACTTCCTGGCGGCAATGGGCAGGGCTCCTGCTTTTGATGTGCAGCTGGTGGGTATGACCGCTGATCCTCAGAAATATAGCGGAGTTTTTACGGTTGTGCCGGATGTGACGATCCAGGATCTGAAAAAGACGGACCTGGTTATCATTCCGGCCGTTAATGGTGACCGGGACAGCGTTATTGAAATGAATAAAAGCTTTTTCCCCTGGATCATCGAACAGCACGAGAAAGGCGCGGAAGTCGCGAGCTTGTGCGTAGGTGCATTTCTCCTGGCGGCCACCGGCATGTTGAACGGCAAAAGCTGTACAACGCACTGGATGTCAGCTCCTGATTTTAAGAACATGTTCCCGGAAGTGAATTTAATGGACAATCGCATCATTACAGACGAAAACGGCGTGTATACCAGTGGCGGTGCGAATACTTTCTGGAATCTGCTGGTTTATCTGGTCGAAAAATACATTGACCGCCAGATGGCCATTTACACGACGAAATTTTTCATGATTGAAATCGACCGCAACACACAATCGCCTTTTATTATGTTCACGGGCCAGAAGGAGCACGAAGATGAGGAAGTAAGAAAGGCGCAGGAATTCATAGAAAGAAGTTTTCAGGATAAGATTACGGTGGATCAGCTTTCGGAAATGTTTGCGATCGGGCGCCCGGAGTTTCGAACGCAGATTCAAGAAGGCCACTTCCAATTCTGTTGTGGAATACATTCAGCGGGTGAAAATTGAGGCTGCTAAGAAGAGTTTCGAGGTAAGCCGGAAAAATGTGACAGAACTTATGTACGAGGTCGGATACACGGATACCAAAGCATTTCGCAGCACGTTCAAGAAAATTACCGGTCTGTCGCCCAATGAATACAGAAATAAGTATAACAAAAGCCAGATCAGCGCATAATCCTTTACATATATTTCATTCCATCATACCCCAGCAATCTGCGCCATAATGCGATTTGTCCGATGATATTCGCCTCGCGATAAGAGCTGAACGCGATCATTTCCTTTACGGTGTACGCAACATCCGGACCCATTTGAATCTTCACGGCAAGCTGCGCGTCCGTTGCGTTCACAAGGGCGTCGCGCAATACGGGCGAAATGCGGTCCCAGTCCTGGCGGTAAGTTTCCAGCGTAGGATAAGTCGCCCCTTCCTGAATGCCTTTGTTGTCTGAGAAAAGATCATGACCGTGTTGTTTTTCGTCGTGACCGAATTGTCTGGCCATTTCGAACCGCTGCTCAACGGCGCTTCCAGCCAGCCATGCAATGTGGTTGGCTTTGGAATTAAGGCGGTTGTGGCGATCTCCGTCCGAGATGCCATCCAGTGCGCTTTTGAAGAATGTGGTTTGCATATCATACAGTTCGATCAGTTCGTATATTTTGCTTTCGCTTGCTGTTGCCATGATGATGGTTGAAGTTTGATTTAGAATGCATTACATCTCACACCGGCTCTTGCAGCCGGCATGAAAAGGACCTGATATTTGAATAAGTTACTCCTGAATCACGGAAAGAATGTTCCCGGCCGGGTCGGTAAACCACGCAACGGACGGATTTCCACGCGAAATGTTGTTTCCATCGGTTTTCAATTCAGGGAAATCATAACTTTCGAATGCAACGCCCAATGCTTTAAGGTCCTTTACGGCCTGGTCAATGTCGGGAACGGGGAAGTTGAGTACCGTGAATGTAGCAGGTGTATGATTTGGCTTTTCATAAATGATGAGGTCGTTGCTTCCTGCGATGTGCAGTTGCAGCAAACCCATTTCCTTCATTTCAGAGATATCTATTTTAAGGATGTCTCCGTAAAATTCTCTGGCTTTTTGCAGATTATCCACCGAAAATCCACTGAATGCTTTCGTTTCTTTGAACATAATGGTTGGTTTTTGTTGATGATTAAATATCCCCTTCCGCAGCAATGGCGTCGGCTTCTGTAAAAGCAGGGTCCGGTTTTTTGTAGATCCGGGAGAGCTTTTGATATGCTTTTGACTGCATAGCGATCAATGTTACTATGAGACCAATGATTCCTGTGAATGTAAATAAAAGCGCCAGTCCGCGTGCTGTTCCCGTTCCGAACCATGGGCCGATCAGTTCCACGCCAGCGCCTGTTGTCATAAATGGAATAAAAATGAATTTGGCAATCGGACCTATCATAAATGCCGTAATGGGCGATGCAGCTTGCTCAATGCTTTGGGCAAAGCCAAACACGCGGCCTTGTCTTTCGTGGGGAATAACCTTTTGCAGGATCGTCTGTTCAGTTGCTTCAACGACGGGAATGAGGCAGAGGTAAATGAACATACCGACTCCCAGAAGCACTATGGATGCCTGGATGGTGAAGAAAATACAGATCGTCCACATAATGATGTTGGACACGAAAAGCGTTTTCAATGGTTGCTTTCCAAGTCCTTTTTTGGCAACAACCAATCCGCCAACAATAAACCCAAGGCTCAATACGCCCCACAAAATGCCCCACACCTGCACAGTAACAAGTGAAAGTCCATAAGCGTCCATCAACGACATGAATACGCCGCCCAGGAAATTATTGAATGTGTTGAAAAAAATAAGGCCAAAAAGACCCGGCACAAGCCCAACCACCGCAATAGTCCCTTTGATGTCAATGTTCTCCATATGCGTGCCGGTTTGTACAACTTCCTTTTCCGGAATATCGATCGTGATCAAATGCAGCAACACCACAACCGTCAACCCCACGGCCAGAGCCAGCATCCAGGTCATACCCAGGAAACCGATCACAAGTCCGCTGAAAATAGAAGCGACAAGGAACGAAACACCGTTGACGGTTCCTACCAGCCCGTTTGCCTTGTCCCGCTTGTCTTCTTCAATCAAAATCGTAACCACCGTTGAAATGGCGATTGCCCTGATATTTCCCACCAGTGCGCCCATAAGGCAAAAGACGATGAGTATCCACAAAGCAATGTTAGCCGGGTTCTTGAAATCGGCTTCGGGTGTGATGATGTAGGTGATGAGCGCGGCCAGATACAGGACAAGCGTGATAATCCCGGAAAGCATCATGGATGTCTTTTTCTTGTAACGGTCTACAATAGAGCCGAGAAAGAAGCCGGACAAAGCAACAGTTGCAAAGTATATCCCAGCCATAACCGAGGTGGCTATGACGGATTTGGTTTCGAGATATACCCAAAAAGTTACCGCGAACCAAACGAATGTGTTCGTCAGGGTCGCGGCAAGGGAATTAGCTAAAATGGAATAAAACGTTTTCATGGCTAATAGTAAGTTGATGTGTCAAATATGAAGCAGATTCATCTCCGACAATACAAAATTACTACATCAAACCATCACGCAAGGTGGTGTTACAGGACAACTTACGGGTGCAATTGTGCCATACTTTGCATGCAAAGTGTGGTAGCTAGCCTCTCAGGGAACGGTTTGCACAGGTGCTGTTTGCCGCACAGGCTGCGTCTGTTGCACCGGTTGTGTCTGAGGAACATTTTGCCTGGTTGCAGGGACTGTCGTCGTTCTGTTAGTAGTAGTTGTTGTTGTGGAGGCTGCAGGCTGCGTAACCGGTGTTGTCGGAGTTGCGGTTGTGCCGCTTTGCGTCTGTGTGGTCGTCTGCGTTTGTGTTGCTGCGCCTGTCTGCTGCGGTGTCTGTGTTGTAGTCTGTTCCACTTCAGTTACTTGTTCTACGGGCTGAGTTGCCGCAGGTAAGTATCTTTCGGGCATTGTTATCGGATCCTGTGATGTATTTACTTTAGGCACTTGTCCTTGCTGCACAACTGGAACCGGATCGCTCACTGCCCCCGGGTCAGCTGCCTGGGTGGCGCCCTGAATTTGTCCTGTGGGTTTAGGCTGATATTCACCGTACGGCCGGGCAGACTGCCCAGTTCCTGAGCTTGGAATTTTGCCCGTAGGTGCAGGCCGGGAACCGATTTTCTGTGCGTGTGATTGAACAAAGACTGCCTCTGTGAAAATGAGTGCGGCAATGATGGATACGGTCAGAATCTTCATATAGTGTTGGATAAATTGAATGATAAATGTAGCCTTATTCAGACCCTTACCAAAACCGTTCCAACAAAAACAGCGCTGCATCACGTGAATGCAGCACTGTTCGATTTCATGGCTAACAGACTAATATTTTAACGCTCCCAAAAT
This sequence comes from Dyadobacter chenwenxiniae, assembly GCF_022869785.1. Classification (NCBI taxonomy): domain Bacteria; kingdom Pseudomonadati; phylum Bacteroidota; class Cytophagia; order Cytophagales; family Spirosomataceae; genus Dyadobacter; species Dyadobacter chenwenxiniae. The sequence goes on from NZ_CP094997.1 coordinate 1,694,471, forward strand.
GCTGGTGGCTCTACACCCAGCGCGCGCAGGTACACATATCCTTGTGCACGGTGATGTATTTCATTATCAATAAGGTATAAAATTGTATTCAGGATCGTGTTTGGATACATGCCGAAGGCAGCTTCGGTTTCCTGAAAGCGGTCGGCGGAGATTTGCGGCCACAATGTTTCAATGTACTCAGTAACCAGGTCCCAGAGGTTTAGCACTTCCGGCTTCGTCGGCGGCGCAGGAGTAGAATAATCGAGTGCAGGCTCACCAAAAGTCCAGTCGCCAAACGCAATGCCGCGAATGCCAGGCGCAGTAAGCCCGATAATTTCCATAGACAACTGCGCAAAAGTGCGCATGCCACCAATCGAAAAGGTGTAAAAATGTTCTTCGGGAAAAGCTTCAATGGTCTTGCGTGTCAATCGGCGATGTCCCTGCCAGTGCACGAGCAATGCGTCAGCATTTAACAGGGATGGAGAAAAAGTTGCTTCGTTTGCGATGTTGTTAGTTTCCATTGTCAAAGGTTTTTAGTGATTTTTTGTTTGAACAATACAAAGGAAACAGGGGCGTATGACAGCCGTATGTCAGCAGGTTTTCGAGTCTGAAAAATATTTTTTCTGCATAAAATGTTTTTACTAAACACTGTTTATTATATTTACGACGAAAACACTTAAACATGGCGATCAAAGAGCGAAAAGAGCGGGAGAGGCAGGACATGCGCAATCTGATCATTGATTCGGCCACACAGCTGTTTTTAAAGCAGGGTTATGACAAAACGTCGATCCGGACTATTGCGGAAGATATTGAATACAGCCCGGCAACCATTTATCTCTATTTTAAAGACAAGGATGAAATTTTTTATGTCATCCACGAAAATGCCTTCGCTATTCTCGATAAGCAGTTTCGCAAGCACGATTCGATTGAAAATCCATTCGACAGATTGATCGCCGTTTGTAAAACCTATGTGAAATTTGCGATGGACAACCCCGACTACTATGACCTGATGTTCATTATGCGGGCGCCGCTCTCACAAATCAAATCCGTGGAGAAATGGGATGCCGGTGAATGTGCCTTTGAATACGTGCTGGATACGATCGCTGCCTGCCTCGAGGCGAACCTGATCAAGCCGGTGGACAAATACGTCCTTGCGATTTCCGTATGGTCATTTGGCCACGGACTGGTTTCTTTATATGTGCGTGAAAGATTATCCGTAATGGAAATGCCTGACGATGTAATGCTGACAATGATGGAGAGTTCCGTCAACTTTTTTTTGGAAAATCTGAGAGTTTAAAAAAATTTAGCCATGAATGAACACTGTTTACTAAATAAACGTCATTTACGATCACGTAATTGGCCCGATCGCCTGCGACGGAATCTGCTTCTTGTGGTTGTCCTGATCAGTTTTTCAAAACCGCTTTTTGCGCAGGACCGCATTCTGGATGCATACATCAGCCAGGGATTAAAGAGCAATCAGGGATTACGCCAGCAGGATTTTTTGCTCCAAAAGAGCTTTTACGCATTGAAAGAGGCCAAAAGCTATTTCTTGCCCGAGGTGAATCTCAATACATCTTATTTGGATTCCAGAGGAGGGAGAAAGATCAGCATTCCGATCGGGGATTTGCTGAACCCGGTTTATTCGTCGTTAAACCAGCTCACCAATTCAACGGCTTTTCCGCAGGTGGAGAACGTGAACCAGACATTTAATCCCAACAATTATTACGATGCCAAATTCAGGACTTCGCTGCCGCTTTATAATCCGGAAATAGGGATTAGTACGAAGATCAGGAAAGAGCAGATAAACTTACAAGAAGCTGATTACGATGTATATAAGCGTGAATTGGTTAAAGAAATCAAGGTGGCTTACTATGCTTATCTGCAATCGGAAGAGGCCATCCGGATCCTGGAAAGCGCCGTGAGCCTGGCCCGGGAAAATCTGCGCTTCAACCGTGTGCTGGTGAGTAACGACAAGGCGATCCGCACAGTGGTAAGCAGATCAGAGAACGAATTGATTGGCCTCGAAGCAAGAGTGGAGGAAGCAAAATATCAATCAAAAAGCGCAGCTGCCTATTTCAATTTTCTATTAAACAGTCCCCTGGACACAAAAATAGAAACGGGCGAGACCATCCAAATTGAGCCGACAACAGCGGGCAATACATTTGCCAGAAGAGAAGAATTGTTGAAACTGGAATCATTGGCCAAAGTCAACACACTTTCCGGTCGGCTGGCTAAGGCGTCGTCGTTACCCAAGCTCGCAACGTTTATAGACCTGGGTTCCCAAGGTGACTTTCTTCGTTTCAACAATGACACGCGTTATTACCTCTTTGGATTAACATTGGATTGGCGTGTTTTTGCTGGTAACCGCGTACAATACAGAACCAGTCAGGCATTCATGGACAGTAAAGTGACCGGCGAGCAGATCAGCCAGGTTGAGCAGCAACTGGCGTTGCAATCGCAAACGGCCTCAAACAAATTGAATGCTGCTATCAGAATGTTCCAGGCGTCCAAAAGCCAGACCGCACTTTCACAACAATATTATCAGGACCAGCAGAAGCTTTACCGCGAAGGGCAATTGCTTCACATTGAGCTGCTTGACGCGCAAAACCGGCTGGTAAGCGATCAGTTGCAGCAAAGTATTTCTTATATGATTATGCAAACGCGCTCGGCTGAATTGGAGCGTGCGCAGGCCAGTTATCCAGTTTCAAACTAAACATGCCATGAAAAACACATTAAAAACAAGCATTATACTGCTTATGCTCGCTGCGACGATGACTGCCTGCAAAGAAGAGCGTAAAGCCGAGCAAACTGACTCGACCATTCCCGTCAAAATCATCAGTTCAGCAGCGTTAACGCAGTCACAGCCTGTGGAAACCTCCGGTTTGCTGGGATCCGAAAACGAAGCAAATCTTTCCTTCAAAGTTGGGGGAATTATCAGGGAAGTTTTGGTAAAAGAAGGGGATAGGGTGCGCAAAGGGCAACTTTTGGCAACATTAAATGCGACGGAATTTGCGGCACAAATGGCCCAGGCGGAGGAGAATTTCCTGAAAACAAAACGTGATGCACAACGTACCCAAAATCTGTATCGCGACAGTGTAAATACAAAAGAGCAGCTGGAAAACAGCCTTACCGCATTGAATGTGGCTGAGAAACAACTGGAAATCGTGCGTTTTAACCTCTCACAAGCTAAAATATTTGCGACTACGGATGGTGTAGTGATTCAAAAATTGAAGAATGCAGGCGAGTTGGTGGAGGGCGGCGCGCCAGTCCTGTTCATCAGCAGCACAAGCAACAAGGATTGGGTGATCAAATGCGGGTTAACCGATAAAGATTGGACGAAGTTGAAGGGAGGCGAAAAAGCGGACATCGTTTTTGACGCTTATCCGCAGACATTTTCAGGAAGCATAGCAAGCCTTTCACAGGGCAGCGATGCCGGTTCCGGCTTATATCAGGCAGAAATACGGCTTAATAAGCAGCCAGCCAAGCTTGCTAATGGCCTTTTTGCCAAGGTTAGCATCTATCCAAAACAAAAAACGGAAATGATCTCGGTTCCGGTGGACGCTTTGATCGAAGGTGAGAGCGATAGTGCATTTGTGTTTGTCGCGTCCGGTGGGAAGGCTCTGAAAAAGCAGGTCAAAATTGCTTTTCTGGAAGGAGAAAAGGCATTTATTCTTTCAGGAATTGACGCCGGGGCGAAGATTATCCGTGAAGGCTCGGCATATCTGGCAGATGGTTCAGCGATTAAAATTGTTCAGTAACATTCCAATCACTACGTTATGAAATTACCTGAATTTGCCGTCAAGAATTATCAGTTTACGCTGGTGATTTTCATGGCTGTGCTGGCACTGGGCGTTTATTCGCTCTTTACAATGCCGCGCAGCGAAGACCCGGACATTCATCCGCCTCAGTTTACGGTCGTGATCGTCTATCCCGGTGCCAGTCCCAAGGATATGGAACAGCTGGTCGTGGACCCGATGGAAAAGAAGATCAACGAGCTGGACGATATGAAGCACGTCATCACCGATATCCGCGACGGACTGGCCGTGATGCAAGTGCAATACAAATACAGCTCCGACCCGGACGATAAGTATCAGGAGCTTGTCCGTGAGATCAATAGCCTGAGAAACAGCCTGCCGGACGACATCAACGACATTCGGATCAATAAACAGATTCCGTCAGATGTAAGTATCTATCAGTATGCATTGATCAGCGAAAATGCTTCTTATGCCCAGCTGAAAAAGTATTCCAAGGATTTTAAGGAACGGCTCGAAAAGATCAAATCCCTGAAGAAGGTCGAGTACGCCGGCTTTCCCGAACGCCAGGTGAATGTAAGCCTGAATCTGGAAAAAATCGCGCAGCAAAAGCTCACGCAAAACCAGATCATCAGTGCATTGCAGAGCGAGAATGTGAACATTCCCGGCGGCAGCATCAGTATGGCGACCAAAAAGCTGAACATTAAGACCAGCGGCAATTACCGCACAATAGATGAAGTTGCCAACACAGTAGTGTCTGCCTCCGGTGGAAAGGTCGTTTATCTGAAAGACGTTGCCGATGTGAAGCTCGGCTATGAAGACGAAACACACATTACACGTCTGAATGGCTTCCGGTGCAGTTTTGTGAATGTGAGTCAAAAGGAAGGCGAGAACATCATTGCCGTGCAGGACAAGGTTTTGCCTGTTGTTGCCGGATTTGAAAAGGAATTGCCTGCCAACATTGAGCTCGTTAAGGTCTTTGATCAGGCCAAAAGCGTTGACCATCGTTTATCGCATTTCGCGCGAGATTTTGGCATTGCTATTCTGCTTGTTTTGCTCACATTGCTGCCGCTCGGCTCACGCGCTTCTGTGGTTGTCATGATCTCAATTCCGCTTTCGCTGAGCATTGGACTTACAATGATGAATCTGCTGGGTTATAACATTAATCAGCTGAGCATTGTCGGAATGATTGTAGCGCTAGGGATCTTGGTGGACGACAGCATTGTGGTCGTGGAGAACATTGAACGCTATCTGAGGCTTGGGTATGGCCGGGTGGAGGCTGCGGTCAGGGCGTCTTCGCAGATTGGAATGGCCGTTGTGGGATGCACCATTCTATTGATTTTTGCGTTCCTGCCGCTCGTTTTCCTGCCCGAGGGAGCCGGAGATTTTATCAGGAGCCTGCCGCTTTCCGTCATTACCACGGTTTTTGCTTCCATGCTTGTGTCGCTCACGATCGTTCCGTTCTTGTCCAGCATTATTTTGAAAAAACATGCCAGCGCGGAAGGAAACTTTTTGCTGCGCGGCATGAAAAAAGGCATTCACAACACCTATGGAAGCCTTTTAGATAAAGCATTACGGTGGCCAGCCGCAACATTGGTACTGGCTGGGTTGATCTTCGCAGGCTCGCTGGCGCTCGTTCCCTTGATCGGCAACAGCCTGTTCCCCAAATCCGAAAAGCCCATGTTCCTGATCGACATTGAAACGCCGCAGGGCACAAATCTGAAAAAGACCAACCAGGTCACACGCTACGTGGAGGGGATTTTGAAACAGGAACCGCTCATAACTTCTTTTGCAACGAATGTGGGAAAGGGCAACCCGAGGGTTTATTATAACGTGATCCAGCGAAACGAAAGTGAGAATTTTGCAGAGATCTTCGTGCAGGTGGAAGGGCTTGAAACAGAAGAAAAGGTGGCGGTTATAGAGCGGTTGAGGAAGAAGCTGGAACGCTATCCGGGTGCAGAGATCAAGGTGAAGGATTTTGAACAAGGACCATTGATCGAGGCGCCGCTCGCTTACCGCATTTACGGCGAAAATCTGGACGACTTGCGTAAAACAGCTTTTCGGGTGGCTGATATGCTTGGCAAAACAGAAGGGACGATTTATGTCAATAATCCCTTGCAAGTGCAGCCGACCGATCTTAAAGTGAATATTAACAAGCAAAAAGCCGGAACGCTTGGCATTTCGTCAGCCGACATTGACCGCACGGTGAGATTAGGGGCTGCGGGGCTGAATGTAGCCACTTATCGGGAAGATGTGGGTAAGGCGGATAATTACAGTGTCAATGTCTCGGTTTCGCGAAATGCGGCGATCCAGGATTACAGTGTTTTTGATAAATTATATGTGACGTCTGCCTCCGGTGCCAACATTCCATTGAAAAACGTAGCAACCATCGAATTCGAAAGTTCGCCGAACCAGATCCGGCATTATGACAAGGATCGTTATGTTACGGTTTCGTCCTTTGTGAAGCCCGGTTATAACGTGCAGCGCATGAATGAGGATATCACTGCCAAGTTGAGCCAGTTCAGGTTTGAAAAAGGCCAGACATTTACGGTTGCAGGCGAAAAGGAAAGCCAGGAAGAAAGCTTCGGCGGATTGGGACTAATCATTTTGGTGACCATATTTGGCTTTCTGGGCGTTCTGATCCTGGAATTTAAAACATTCAAAAGTATCCTGATCGTGCTTTCGGTGATCCCGCTTGGCATTGTGGGCGGCCTGGCGATGCTTTTCCTGACGGGCGAGACGCTTTCTTTTACGGCAACCATTGGTTTCATCGCTCTGGTGGGGATAGAAGTGAAAAACTCGCTGCTGGTCGTGGATTTTACCAATCAGCTGCGTGCGCAGGGAATGGGAATCGAGGAGGCCATTATTGAAGCCGGTGAGATTCGTTTTGTACCCATATTACTCACTTCCATGACCGCAATTGGTGGCTTATTGCCGCTTGTGATTGAATACAGCGCGCTTTACTCGCCGCTGGCGTTGGTCCTGATCGGCGGATTGATCAGCTCCACATTGCTCTCGCGGCTTGTAACGCCTGTTATGTACAAGCTCTTGCCGCCATCCGTTGAACAGGTTGCGAGGGAAGAGTCGGTTTTAGAACCCCAGTTTTAATATTGCCGGTTTGAGAGCGGAATAAAAAGGCGTCGGCAAGAGTAACGCGGTTCTATTGCCGACGCCTTTTAAATAAGAAGAGGAGGGCTTAGCGTGCGCTAAGCTGTTGAGACATCACCTGGTGCATCCGAGTTTTTTTCTGTGCGTTTCCTACTTGTCCGCTGTGCCACCTGCAAACAGAAAGGATCAATAAGAGAATAAGTAGGAAAGATTGCAAAAAGAAATACTTGTACTTAACCAGTCGCATGGATTTCACAGAGAAGATGTCTAACAATTCAAATGTAGAAATATCTCGTCGCAGTCATGGAATAGGGGCATTCCAAAAACATTCCAATTTGAAACGCGCTGATAATTTGATAGTTACGTCCAAGCTGCATTTTGAAGATATTCCATCAGATTGTAGACACCACATCTTTCAAATCGGCTTCTTCCGGGAGGTTGAGCTTTTTCCGGATTCTGTGCCGGATCACGCGCACGCTTTGGACCGAAATTCCGAGCGTACTAGCCATTTCTTTATAAGTCAGATTGAGTTTTGCGAGCGCCATAAACCGGACTTCGGCAGGCGTCAGACCGGGCAATTTGGTCTTCAGTCTGGACAGATATCCCGTATGTATTTGTTCAAAAAGGCTCCTGAAATATTCCCACTGTTCGTCGGTAAGAATGGTGATCTTTTGCAATTCAAGAACCGTTTCCTCGCTCTCATTCATGCCGTATCTTGCGCTCAGTTTTTCTACCAGCAGGTTTTTCTCAGAAATGCTTTTGGTAAATTCTTCGAGCTGAATGGTCGCAAAAGTAAGCTCCTGTTCGGCTTTTTTCAGCTGGTCATTCACGATGCGCTGCTTTTCCCGCGTTTTATAATAGTAGGTTTTATAAAAATACAACGCAACCATGAGCAGCAGGAGCACGAGCGTCAGCAGGATGTTGCGTTCCAGTGTTTTGATTTGTTTTTCAGCCGCAATATGTTCCATATCGGCCCTATGTGCTTGTAATTGAGCCTTTTCACTCGCCCGAAGCATTTGCATCGAGTTGAAATCCTTTTCAAACAGATTGCGCATGTGCGTTGCGGAATCCAGATAAACATTGGTTAGTGCAAAGTTGCCCTTTGCTGCGTAAACCTTTCCGTAAACCTGGAAGAGCTGTTCAAGCGGCTTTTTCATTCCTGAATGCGCAATACAACCGCGTGCCTGTAACATGGCTTTTTCCGCCTCAGAGATCTTGCCCTGCCGAAAATAAATATCCGAAAGTAAGGTGAGTGACCGCGCTGCCTGGTCATAATCAGAAATGATCAGAGCCTGATTGACATTAGCTTGTAAGAGCGGAATGGCCTGGTCGTATTTTCCGCGCAGATAAGCCGTTTGGCCCAGGGCCCCTTGCGCAATGCCTTTCCAAACATTGTAGTCGTCAATGCCGACGTGTTGTAATATCTTCTTGAAATAACTATCGGCCGAGTCAAGCAAGCCCGTTTTCATATAACTCAGGCCAATAGTGTTCATGGCCAGATTGTGTACGCCGCGTTGTTCCTTTATAACTTCCACAGTCAATGCTTCCCTCGAGAAGTTGATCGCATTTCGATAATCAGCGAAAAAATAATAAGCTTCACCGATTTGGGTAAGGAAATAGGCCTTTTCGGGAAAATCCTTTTCCGAGATCTTTTTTAACATCGGGTGGATTGTGAGATATTCTTCAAAGGCACGCTCGTAGTTCTGCGTGTCGTACCAATAAAGATGCGCAAGAAAACGCCTTGCCCGGATATGGATCTGCTTGTTTCCGGCTTTCTGAGACTTGGTAATGAGTGCATGGAGATCCATAATATGTTGCTTATGGTCATCCTTATGCGCTTCCCGGTTAAGCATGATGAGCATCAGCTCCGTTTCCAGGACCAAATCCTGGTCGTTGTGCTTGATAGCCACCTGTTTGAGCGTTTCCAGCGACTTATATCCATCTGCACGGTTGCCGTTACTGATGGACAGGTCAATAAACTTGCGTAAAGCCGTGTAGCGCTCCGCGGGAGTCTTGTTTACAATATTATCGAACTGGGCCTCAGCCGAAAACGCTGAGATAATGAAACACAGGGCAATGAAACATCTCCTAAAAATGCGTTTCATCTAAAATAGGAAGGTTAGGTTAAAAAATGGCGGCCATTGCTGACCGCCCGCAACCCACAACAAAAGAGTGGCACAGTATTAATCCGCGATTACACAATTGTAGTCCATGACTAATCTAAGGTTTTCACACCTGTATTTGTGTTCAGCCATCACTTTAATTCATGGAAAACAGCAAAACTAATTGCTTGCAACTGAACCGTAAACAGCCGTTGCCACGAAAAATCGGTTCCGATAAAATGATGAAAGAGGTTGCAGGCACTAAGCTAATACAAATCCTGACGACATCAAATTTTGATTTTCAATGTGCAGTAAATGATGCGTGGCATAGGTTTTTTACTTTTATTGGGGTAGTATGGAAAATTTAAAACAACAAAAGAGCGCTGGAAGATTAGTTATTGTAGCCTATCGATTGCCATTCAAAATCGTTCGTGAAAACGATCAGGCACAATTATTCCAAAATTCAGGAGGCTTGGTTTCGGCCGTCCTTTCACTGGTAAAGGACAAGAACGGATCGGGTTTTAATGCGGATGAAAAGATCCAGTGGATTGGTTTTTCAGAGAACACGCGCGAAGAACTTGAAGGTCAATCGCTTGCTAATGAAGACTTTCAGGCGCATCCGGTTTTTATTCCGGAAGATATCAATGAGAATTATTACGAGGGCTTCTGTAATAACCTAATCTGGCCGTTATGCCATTATTTTCCTTCTCTGGCTCGGTTTAACGACGAGTATTTCGATGCTTATCAGGTCGCTAACAAGCTTTTCTTTGACAAAATCGACGAGATCATTCAACCAGGAGATGTGATCTGGGTGCAGGATTACCAGTTGATGCTGCTGCCTGACATGATCCGGCAAAAATACCCAGATAACAAGATTGGTTTCTTCTTTCACATTCCGTTTCCGTCGTTTGAGCTGTTTCGCCTGCTGCCGGTGACATGGCGCAAAGCTATTGTTGACGGGATTCTCGGCGCGGACGTTGTGGGATTTCATACCAATGATTACGTTGAGTATTTTCTCAAGGCCACGCGGCTCGTTTCCGGCTACGGCAACAAGCTGCATTACATCAACATGAGCAACAGGATTGTGAAAGTGGATTCATTTCCGATCAGTGTTGATTTTGATAAATTCAACGATGCTTACGATGATCCCATGGTGGCTGAAGCGCGCAATGAAGCGCGGCAGTCGCTGAACCAGAAAATCATTTTTTCAGTGGACCGGCTGGATTATTCCAAAGGCATTATTCACCGTTTGCGCGGCTTTCAGCGGTTCCTGGAAAGATATCCGGAATGGCATGAAAAGGTCTCGTTTGTCATGGTTGTGGTTCCTTCGCGGGACACTATTGAGCAGTATCAGCAGATGAAATCCGAGATTGACCAAACCGTAGGCCGCATTAACGCGGATTATGGTAACATTTACTGGCAACCGATCATCTATCAGTATCGCTCCATGCCTTACCATGAGCTGGTTGGCATGTACACCGCCAGCGATGTCGCATTAATCACGCCGGTGCGGGACGGGATGAACCTGGTTTGTAAGGAATACGTAGCCAGCCGGAAAGACCGGAAAGGAGTTTTGATATTGAGTGAAATGGCCGGGGCGGCTGCCGAATTGGCCGAAGCACTGATCATCAACCCATTAGACGTTCAGGACATTGCGGATGCGATTAAGCATGCTTTCGAAATGCCTGAAGACGAGCAGACAAAACGAATGGATGCCATGCGGGAGCGGATTAAAGACTATGACGTTTTCGCATGGACAGAAGATTTCTTTACACAAATGACCATGCTGGAACAAGAACATGAACGCCTTCGACAGGTGTTCCTTACCAATAAAGGCATTGACGCGATCCGTCATGCCTATGCAGCTGCAAACAATCGCATCCTGTTTTTTGATTACGACGGAACGCTGGCACCGATTGTGCCGGATCCTGCCAAGGCCATTGTCTCCGAAGATGTCAAGAAACTGATTCTTGAAATCGCCAAAAGGGACACCGTCATTATCATTAGTGGACGAGACCGCCACTTTCTGGATAACCTTTTCAGTGACCTCCCTGTTCATATCATTGCCGAACATGGGGCGCTAACCCGCACCAAGGGAAGCGATGAGTGGGTGCTGAACGAGAGTTATGAAGAAAACTGGAAAGAAAGCATCCGTCCCATTATGGATATTTATGCCAAAAGGTGCCCCGGCGCTTTTGTCGAAGAAAAAGAAACTTCGCTTGCCTGGCACTATCGGACTGCCGATGATAAAGAGTATGCGCAAAGACGCGCACAGGAATTGCTTTGGCAATTGAAAAATTATATTCAGCCCGAGCTTAATTTGCAGGTTATCGATGGTAATAAAGTTGTCGAAGTTAAAAAAACCGCTTTTAACAAAGGAACCGCAGCCCGGACATTCGTCGAAAATGGAAGTTACGATTTCGTACTCGCTATCGGTGACGACACAACGGATGAGGATATGTTTGAAGCATTGCCCGAAACCGCTTACACAATAAAGATTGGGGATGACCTTTCCGCCGCCAGAAACCACATCAGAAGTCAGGAAGAAGTTTTCCATTTTCTTAATTTTATGGTTTCATCCATAGGGGAATAAAAGATCATGCAAGACGAGCTGCGGCTGCTGCAAAAACTAATCGAGTCGGTCAGGCCGCTGAATATGGACGACCGGAATGTTTTTTCGTGCATTTGGAAGCCGTATTCGGCTGGCCGGAAGGAAGTAATAACAGCGGCGGGAGAAACCGAGCATTATTTGTATTTTGTTACAAAAGGCATTCAGCGCGTTTATTATCTCGACGATCAGAACCGGGAGGCGACGCTGGCGTTTATGTATCCGCCCTCATTTGGCGGCGTCGTGGATTCTCTGCTTTTGGGGCAGGTTTCCCGATATTATTATGAAACGCTTACTCCTTCTGAATTTTTACGGGCGCCCGTTCAGGAACTGCAGACATTGATGGCCGAACGTCCCGGAATTGCGGATATGGTCCGGCTCGGTGTTACCCAGACACTTTCCGGCATTCTCGAAAGGCTGGTGGAAGTGCAATGCTTCTCCTCCGAAGATAAGTTCCGCAATCTGCTCCGACGCAGTCCGCATATATTGCAGCTTGTTCCACACAAGTATCTCGCTAATTATCTTGGCATTGACGCGACCAATTTCAGCAAACTGGTTAATAAGATCAAAATTTGAAATGTTGGTTTTTACCAAAAAATTATCGCTGCGCAGTACGCAATTTTGCAATGTTAAAACACAAGCAAAATGAAACCTGTAAACAAAGCAGCATTGCTCAAAACATTAGAAGATAGGGTAGAGGAGCACATTTCGGAGACGATCGCCCTATTCCAAAACCGCAGCAATGCCGATCTCAACAACCCATCCGCCACAGGTGGGTGGAGCATAGCGCAATGTCTCGACCACTTGAATAGTTACGGCGACTTTTATTTACCTCATATCGGGAAATCTTTGTCGGGATCAGACGACGTGAACGTTTCCGAGTTTACCAGCTCCTGGTTCGGCGCGTATTTTACAAAAATGATGGATCCGGAACCGGGTAAAAGGAAATACAAGGCAATGAAAGGGCACATTCCGGCATCGGACCTGGATGCCGCGAAAGTGGTTGGTGAATTCCTCCGTCAGCAGGAGCTCTTAATGAGTTATTTGAGGGCGGCGCGTAAAAAGGATCTTAACAAAATCAAAATCCCGATATCCATCTCCAAGCTGATCAGATTACGGCTTGGAGATGTTTTTCAGTTCCTAATCGCACATAACGAACGACATATGCAGCAGGCTAAACGGAATCTGGTTAGCGAAAAAACAAGCTAGCACCTAACTTAACGACAGGCCCTTTGGCTCGCTCAGGTTTTCAAGCTTTACAAAGTGGCATACGTAACCGGCTGAGCGTAACACAGCCTGAATCTTGGAAAAGTCAGATAACTCAGAAGTAAGCGTCAACAACAAGTCCTGGAAATCATATGCCCAGTGTTTAACATTGAGCTGTTTTAGGCAATCGTGCAATCGCTGAAAGGATTTGTTGTTTTTAATCTTGGTTCGAAAAGAAATTTTATATGTGTTATGCATGTTGGTTTAAAATTATGGAGGACAGCCATGAATAGAGTTTGGTATCAGCCGGAAAATTTATCAGCTACTTTGTCAAAGATCAAGCTTATTTATAATAATTCCAAATAGAAAAAAGTTAATTTATCTTAAATTGGAAAACAAAAAAGCTTCGCAACCATGATGCAAGGTGCGAAGCTTTTTTGGTAAAAATATTATTGGAATATTAAGATTTTATTAGATTTTTCCTAAGCCGTCTATTTCCAGCTACGGTCCAGAAAATCAACCCAGTTACGCCACATAATTTGTTCGATATCGGTTTCCGAATAACCACGAGCGGACAAGATTCCGGTGATGGATTGCAGGTCTGCAATGGATTCGAGGTCCATAGGCGACTGTTCTTTGCCGTAAGCACCATCAAGATCGGAGCCGATGCCAACGTGCAGTGCATTTCCCGCCAACTGGCAGATATGATCTATATGTTCGGCAATGTGTTCGATTTTCAGCCCCATGCTTTCTGGCGTCGACTTACCGCGAACCCAGCCGGGAACCATCATCCAGGCATCGAATGCCATGCCTATTACCGCCTTCCTTTCCAGCAGTTCCTTGATCATTTCATCTGAAAACTGCCGGTTATGCGGTGTGATTTTCCTAACCAGGTTGTGACTAGCCCAAACAGGTCCTTTGAAAATGTCCAGCGCTTCCCAGAACGCCGTGTCGCACAAGTGCGTCGCGTCCAGGATCATATTCAGTTTCTCCATCTCCCGCAACAAATCTTTGCCTTGCTGAGATAATTGCTGGTCGGAGTCTGTGCCGTAAGCATAAACGCCGGGCCCGTAATGTGCCGGGCCAATTGCACGCAAGCCGTACTGGTAGGCAATTTCAAGGTTTTTCAGACTAATAAAAGAATCCGCTCCTTCCAGGCTTAGAATGTATCCGATAGGAAGGTTTTCCGTGGATACGGCATTTTTCCAAAGTTCCAAATGTGAGTGTAAACCAGGAAGGTTCACAATCTGCACCATTTCCCCGGCTTCTTCCATGACCTTATACCAGGCAATTTGTGCCTGGGTTTGCGCCCATGCCTGTGCCTGGGAATGCCAACCCGGAATTTTGCTGTCGGGTTTCACGAAACGGGCGATCTGTGTAGCCACGCATATGCCAATGTTGCCCTTGCGCATTTCCGGAAAACTCACTACGCCTTTGCCGCGATCTGGCTTGTCGGTTAGATTGGCTTCGCGCTGTCTGATGGCATTCAAATCCTGGGTAAGGTCCCGGTTCCATTCCACGGCATTCATGGAAAGGTCGAGATGGGCATCAAAAAGTAACATTATCTGTTGTTTAGGAATGTAAGATTAAATTGTAATGCGTCGTTTGCGGGCTACGATTTTCCACTCGTCAGTTACTTCGCCGTCTTCAATAACAGAGGCAAATTCGTGCAACGCAACAGTGGGGCAAACATGAAAAGGCAGCGCATAAAGCACATCACCAATCTGCGTAGCGTCCCAAACGTCCTGCGTAACCTGCAAAACGCCGTGTTCCTCGCTTTGACCAATCAATGTATAGCTAGGCAGATTCAGTAGTTTGAAACGATTTTCAATCGGACTTTCGGGCGCAATAGCCTTATGCCCCAGATCGATCGTAACAATGCCGGCTGTTGGTTTGGAAACGACACGCGTGAGAACTAACGCTGCATGTTGGAAAGGCTGACCGTCAAAACGGTCGCCATAGCCCCAATCCCAAAGCACATTTGTGCCGGGGCTTAGAAACACTTCAGGCCGCAGGGCGTGAACGGTGAACGACGGCGAGCCGCCCGCTATAATCATCGGACTGTTTCCAGTATGATTTTTGATCAGATCAAAAAGCGGTAGTACTTTGTCAAATGCTTCATCCACAGCGAGTTTCCTATCTGAGAATTCGGGTTCGCGCAAATGTCCGTCATAGACATGCACACCCGCAAACGCTATGTTGGAAAGTCCTGTAATGTAACGATACAGGGATAGCAACGAAACATCCGTGATATGCCCGGAGCGGTTCATGCCATTGTTTACGTCGATAAATACATTGAAAATGACATTATTGGCAATACCCAGCTCGTTCAGATCGTCGGCGGATTTCTCGTTGTCGATCAGCGAGGAGAATGTGGCGTCCGGGAATTTGTTGCGCAGCGCAAGAAGCCGGTCAATGTTAGGGCCGACCATTTGGTAAGCCAGCAAGATCCATTTTGCACCGGCATCAGCCAACATTTCTGCTTCTGCAATCGTAGCACACTTGAATTTACTGATGCCTTGCGCTAGTTGTAATTCTACAATTTCGCTGCACTTATGCGTCTTCACATGCGGAATCAGTCTGTCGGCATCACCCGCAATGCTGACCATTCCGTGGATATTATTCTCTATGCGATCCTTGTAAAAGAGTAGGGAAGGAGAGATGACGCGCTCGGGATTTTTTAGCTGAAACCACATTTGGGGGATGTTGAATGAGTGAATGAGTGAATGAGTGAATGTTTAATTTTGAATGATTGAATGATTGAATGACCGAATTATTATTCACTCATTAAATCATTATTTTACTTCTCTTCCAGCTCAAACATTACCTCAATTTCAACAGGAATGTTATCAGGCAGGCTTCCCATTCCTACGGCGCTCCTTACACCGATTCCGTTTTCCTCACCCCAGATTTTGGCGAAAAGCTCGCTGCACCCGTTGATAATGAAGGGGTGTTTTTCAAAATCAGGCGTGCAATTGACCATGCCTAACACTTTTATGACGCGCTTAATGCGGTTGAGGCTTCCCAGGTTTGCTTTCAATGTAGACAGGATCGTTAATCCAACTTGGCGTGCTGCCAGTTTGCCTGCATCCGCATCCATATCTTTTCCGATGCGTCCTTTTATAAGCGTTCCATCGTCCTGCACCGTGCCGTGTCCCGACACATAAACCCAGCGTTTATCAACGATCAAAAGCGGCTTGTAAACGCCAAGCGGTTTTGGAGCGGGAGGAAGATTAAGACCAAGAGCAGCGAAGTTTGATTCGGGGGTGTTCATTTTTTAATGAGTGAATGAGTGAATGAGTGAATGAGTGCCAATTTTGAATGACTGAATGATTGAATGATTGAATGATTGAATGATTGAATGATTGAATGATTGAATGAGCGGGCGCCGTTGCGCTGAATGAGCGGGCGCCGTTGCGCTGAATGATGTTGATTGTGAATGAATTGATTGATCTTTCAGGATTGAAGGGGAAGTCTGTCGATAATGAGGCAATGTAGTTTCATTTGTCTTCTAACATTCACCCATTCATTCAAAATGAAACCATTCAGTCATTCGCTCATTCAGCGCAACGGCGCCCGCTCATTCAGTCATTCACTCATTCAAAATTGTTTCTACACGAACAAATTTAGCACTAAAACGCCCAGTAATCCCATTACAGACACAATTGTTTCCATAACCGACCAGGTCAAGAGCGTGTCTTTGATGCTTAGATTGAAGTATTCTTTGAAGAGCCAGAAGCCTCCGTCGTTTAAGTGCGAGAACATTAAACTGCCTGAACCTATGGACAATACGAGCAGTTCGGGAGAGACGTTTGAAGTGACCAGAAGCGGTGAGAGAATCCCTACGGTCGTGAGTCCTGCAACCGTTGCCGAACCTACACAAACACGGATTATTGCAGCAATACCCCAGCTTAATAATAGCGGTGAAATGTCAACGCCTTTCAAACTTTCGGCAATGAATGTACTCACGCCGCTGGCGGTCATGATCTCTTTGAAAACACCGGCTCCGGCAATGATCAGCAAAATCACGGAAACGCCTTTGAATGCTTCCTCCATAGATTTGCTCACACTTTTCATATTCATCCCGCGACGGATTCCCAAAACATAGGCAGCAAATAAAACGGAGATCAGCATGCCGAAATAAGGCTCAGCCAGCAAGCCAATGATCTTATTGTCAGGGTAAATGCGTTTTATACCAGACATGGATGTCAATAAAAAGACAGGCAATAATGCGGTAACAACGCTGATTCCCAGCCCCGGTAATTCAGCAGTAGGACGTGGTTTAACATTGAAAAGATCTTCGTCGGGTTTGGGCTGAAAACGTTTGAGCGTGCTGCCAAAAAGCGGTCCGGCCACGGCGATTGCGGGAATGGAAACAATGATCCCATATAATAATGTTCTTCCCAGATCTGCATTTAACTGGCTGGCGATAGCGGCAGGCGAGGGGTGAGGCGGCAGATATCCATGTGCCACCGACAAGGCGGACAGCATCGGAACCCCTACATATAATAATGGGAGACGCGCAGTGGCGCTAATCATGAAAATCAAAGGAATGACGATCACAAAACCGGCATTGTAAAAAAGGGGGATTCCGATCACAAAACCAGCCAGCGCCATTCCCCATTGAATGTATTTTTTCCCGAAAAGTCCTATAAGCGCATCGGTGATCCGCTGCGCCGCGCCGCTGTCTGCAACCATCTTTCCGAGCATCGCGCCGAAACCTACGATCAAAACGAGATCGCCCAATGTTCCGCCAACGCCTTTCTGAATGGCCTTGCTTACAGTTTCAACATCGAGACCGCTAGCGAGGCCCAATCCGATCGAAACGAGTAAAAACGAAATGAAAGTGTCAATTTTAAGCCACGCAATGAGTGCAATCAGGGTGAGTATGGCAATAAAAGTCAGTAATAAGGGCATGATGGAATCAAGAAAAGTGTAAGCATTTAGGTAATAAGCTGGAAGAAACTAAAATTTAATGATAGAAGCGAATTAACTTTTGAAAGCACATTCCTTGCTTAAATTCCGAAGGATCACCGATATACGAAATGAATGCTGAAATAGCACAAAAGATAGTTTGTTAGAATGCTTTAAAATAGCGAAATTTGACTTTTTAGAACTTATATTATTGTATTAATTCATTGGGTGGTTGCACTTTTCAGTTGCCCGTTTAAATTTTTGATTCTTTTCTAATTCTTTATGGCAGAATCTTCTGGTGAAAACATTATCCCCATTAATATTGAGGATGAAATGCGTGGAGCATACATCGATTACTCGATGTCAGTCATTATTTCCCGCGCTTTACCCGACGTTCGCGATGGTTTGAAACCGGTTCACAGGCGTGTGTTGTACGGGATGTCGGATTTGGGTGTTAATTACAATCGCTCACACAAGAAATCGGCTCGTATAGTAGGGGAGGTTTTAGGTAAATATCACCCGCACGGTGATTCATCTGTTTATAATACAATGGTGCGTATGGCCCAGCCCTGGTCCTTGCGTTACCCTTTGGTCGACGGCCAGGGAAACTTTGGTTCGGTGGATGGAGACAACCCGGCGGCAATGCGTTATACAGAGGCAAGGCTGAAAAGACTTGCTGATGAATTATTAAGTGACCTTGGAAAAGATACGGTTGATTTTCAACCGAACTTCGATGATTCACTTTCCGAACCGTCTGTTCTTCCCGCGAAATTTCCGAATTTATTGGTAAATGGTTCCTCCGGTATTGCGGTGGGGATGGCCACCAATATGGCGCCCCACAATTTGTCGGAAGTGATCGACGGCGTTCTGGCCTACATTGACAATAACGAAATTACCATTCCGGAATTAATGGAGCATGTAAAGGCGCCGGATTTTCCAACAGGAGGGATTATATATGGTTACCAGGGCGTAAAGTCAGCTTTTGAAACCGGCCGCGGGAGCATTATTATGCGCTCCAAAGCGCAATTTGAAGTTTCAAAAACAGGTAGGGAGCAAATCATTATTACTGAGATTCCCTACATGACCAATAAAGCGGCGATGATTGAACGCATCGCTGGCCTTATTAACGACAAGAAACTGGACGGAATTTCGGATATCCGTGATGAATCCGACCGTGACGGGATGCGTATCGTTTTTGATCTTAAAAAAGATGCAGTTCCTAATATTGTATTAAATCACTTGTTCAAATATACGCCGCTGCAATCGAGCTTCGGGGTGAACAATGTGGCGCTCGTAAAAGGACGGCCGGTAACACTAAATCTGAAAGATCTGATCAAACATTATGTTGATCACCGGATAGTTGTTATCACACGTCGTACCGAATATGAACTGAGAGAAGCTGAAAAAAGAGCGCACATCTTACAGGGTTTGCTGATCGCGCTCGATAATCTGGACGCGGTAATCACCTTGATCCGTAATGCACGTGATCCGGAAATAGCGAAAACAGGTCTGATGGAATCGTTTGAGCTGAGCGAAATTCAGGCCAAAGCAATTCTTGAACTTCGTTTACAACGGTTGACGGGTCTTGAAAGAGACAAAATCGTAAAGGAATACGAAGAGATCATGGTCTTGATCACCGACTTGAAAGATATTCTTGCAAACGAATCACGCAAGTTTGACATTATCAGGACGGAATTGGGGGAGATCAAAGACCGCTACGGAGACGAGCGTCGTACGAAGATCGAGTTTTCCGCGGAAGAGTTCAGCGATGAAGATATGATCCCGGATGACGAAATGCTTATCACCATTTCTAATGAAGGCTATATCAAAAGAACGCCGCTGGCAGAATATCGCACGCAGACAAGGGGAGGAGTTGGTTCCCGCGGAGTAAAAACCAAGGATACCGACTTTACCGAGCACCTTTTCTCAGCGACCATGCTGAATTACCTGTTGATTTTCACAGAATACGGTAAGTTATTCTGGATGAAGGTTTACGAGGTTCCCGAAGGAAGCAAGCAGTCCAAAGGCCGTCCGATCCAAAACCTGATCAGTCTGGAGAATGGAGATTCGATTCGTTCAGTGATCAACGTTCGTACATTGGCGGATGCGGATTATATCAACAACAATTACCTCATTATGTGTACCCAGCAGGGCACCATCAAGAAAACTTTGCTGGAAGCATACTCCCGTCCAAGAACAAACGGAATTATTGCGATCTCTATTAATGAAGGCGACAGGTTGTTGAATGTTGCGCTTACCAATGGAGACAACGACATCGTTATTGCGTCAAGCGCAGGGCGTGCTGTTCGCTTTAACGAAAAAGGAGTTCGTCCGATGGGAAGAACTGCTGCTGGTGTTCGTGGTATCAATCTGAATGATGCGGATAATAAAGTAATCGGAATGGTTTGTATCAACCGTGAAGATGCCCAGTTGCTTGTCGTTTCAGAAAACGGTTTTGGAAAGCGTTCTGCAATAGATAGTTACCGCATTACCAAGCGTGGCGGAAAAGGAGTTTCAACCATGAACGCTACGGACAAAGTGGGTAAATTGGTTGCAATCCGCGAAGTGACGGAGCAGGACGATCTGATGATCATTACCAGAAATGGAATTGCGATCCGGATGAGCGTGCTGGATATCCGTTTAGCTGGCCGTAACACGCAAGGTGTTAAGCTGATACGTCTGAACAATTCTGATGAGATCACTTCGGTGACGCGGATTTTGAAAGATCCGGACGAAAAAGCGGAGGAGCTGGATGAGAACGGCAACATAATCCCATCTGCTGTGGTAGAAGGAACCTCGGATATGATCATTGTTTCGGCGGATGAACAGGCAGAAGAGCTGGACGACGAAGACGATGTGATTGAAGATGACGACGAAGAGGATGATGAAAATGATCCTTCTGACGAGCCAGAGGCATGATTTTTGTAAAAATTATATTAATTGATTTATATTTAAATTCGAACAATCAATCACAACCAAAGTCAAATATTTATGAAAAAACTGTTTTTAGTTTCTGCACTTAGCTTTTTCAGTATCTCTGCGTTCGCGCAGGACGATGCTGCGAATAAGCTTGTGGTAGATCAGTTTCGTAAGGATAAAGAGAAAAGCGATAAAGACGTAAGTGATCCAAAGAGTAGCGCAAAGGCTTCATTCTGGATGGAAAGAGCAAAATTGTATGAAAACATTGCTTTGCAAGGTTCGGAAGTAGATTCCAGCGCCGCCAAAACGTCTTTGGAAGCTTACAAGAAGGTTGTGGAGCTAGACAAAACCAAGAAAGGGGAACCAGGTAAATCTGCCAAAGAAGCCGAAAACGTACTGGCAGGAGGAGAAGGTTCGCAACTTTTTAATGCATTTGTAAAGCAAGGAGCTGAGAAATATCAGGCAAAGAACCTGGCCGGCGCACTTGAAATGTTCACAGCAGCGCAAGAGATCAACAAGAAAGATACACTTGCCTCTCTTTACGGCGGAATTGCTGCACAACAGCTTGATAAAAAGGATGTTGCAAAAGAGCAATTTGAGAAATATGCAGCTAATGGTGGTAAAGATCCAAGTGTGTTTTACGGCTTGGCTCAGTTATACCGTGAAGAGAAGAATTTCGATAAGGCAATTGAGGCTTTGAATAAGGGTTTGGCTCAGGCACCTAACAACAAAGACCTTAAAGCAGAAGTTGTTAATATTCTTTTAGCGTCTGGTAACGAATCGAAAGCAATCAGTGAGCTGGAAGCATTGGCCCAGGCTGACCCGAAGAATATTCAAAATGTGGTTAACCTTGCCATTTTATATGACAACATGCAAAGAACCGCAGCGGATAGTGTTAAGCAAATGAGTGCTAAAATGGGATCTGGAAGCAAGTCTGCTGCCAGCCTTACCAAAAACCTGGAAGCGGAAAAAGGAAAGATCGAAGTGTTTGATGGTGAAGTGAAGCGCATCGGTGCGTTGATCAAAAAGCAACCAAAAAATGCAGATCTGAAACGCCAGCTTGCTGATGTAAATACAAAAAAGAAAGAAACATTGGCGACCATCGCAACGATGGAAGGCGAAGTGAAAGCCGCGACAGAAGCAGCCGCAAGCAGTGCATCATCTGGTTCAGAGCAAAAACTGAACGAGTTGAAAGCGAAGCAAAAAGCTGCGAGCGACAAAGCAATTGCTAATTACAAAAAAGCTTTGGAAATCGATGGGACAAATTACGATGCACTGTATAACCTGGGTGTTTACTATTTCAACGAAGCCGTACAATTAAAAGGCGAAGTGGATAACATGAACATGACAGAATATCAGCAACGTGGTAAAGAAGTTGAAGGTCGCGTTTGTGGAAAGTTCAAAAAGGCAAAGCCATACTTTGAAAAAGCAATTCAGGCAAAAGACGAAGCGGAAGCTAAGGAAAACTTAACTACTGTTAACGGAGTCCTTGAACAATTCGCTGGAAAAGGAGTTGCTTGTGTTGAAGAGTAGGAAATTCAATTATGTATAGTAAAACAGGCGCTAATAGGCGCCTGTTTTATTATAATAGAGTCTATTTAACATAATATAAATTATACAACAATCATATAGTGATTTCGACTCTGCTAGTATCACTTAGAATTAAGTATTTCGGTATAAGATGCTGGTTAATTTGCATATGCAATTCTAAGCGCTATCAGTTTGGTATTGTTGGATGCTATCAGGTTGATATTGAGTGAAAAATGGACGATTTTAGGCGCTCTTGAAATGGATTGGACATTTTCATTTTGGAGTTCAAACCGCGCGGCGTCGGCCTTTGGGTAAACATTATTGCCACTTAAGAGTTGTGAAAGCGCATTTGCTTGTAAAGTTTTCATATTTGATATATCAAACCCTGATATCAATATGACTTTTACTCATCATTTCAAAAGAATCTTTCTGCTTATGGGCTTACTTGGATTTTTGTCGAATCTCTTTTCCTGCTCAGATGGTAAATCCAAATTCAAACCCGGGATACTGACTCCCAGTGGTTACTACGTCAAAAATGGTAAAGCTTATTGGTATGGAGGGTTCAGCAATGCCGAGCTGATTGAACTGACAAGCGCTAATGCAGCAACTTTCGCTCCGCTAAGTGAAAAATATCCAAATGTCGAATTCGCTTCGTCTTATGCAAGTGACGGAAAAAATGTTTATTTCAATGGTCGGCGTATCAACGATGCAGATGGGCAAACCTTTGAAGTGCTTGGCTTCGGTTGGGGAAAAGATGCTCGTAATGTTTATTCGTGGTATTCGGTTGTTTCGGACGACGCCGAACATTATGTTGATGCAAAAGGCGGATTGCAAAAAGACAGTAAGCATGTTTACAGCGGCGACCGGATCGTTTCCGATGATCCGGAAAGTTTAAAGTATATCGGCACGGTTGGCGGTCGTTCCTATCATAGTGATTCCAGGGGCATCATGGCTGGCGAGATCCGGATTGATTCTGCTGACGTTGCAACATTCAAACCACTCGAACATGGCTATTCCGTTGACCAGTCACAAGTCTTTCTGATTGAAGCAACGAAGCTGGAAATTGTGAAAGACGCCGATGCGAAGACGTTTCAGGTAATGTCAGAGTTTTACACTAAGGATGCCTTGAACGTATTCTGGCGTGGTGAAAAATTGCCGGGTGTAAATGCCGGAGCTTTTAAAATAATCAGCGAAGAACATCATTGCAGCTGTGACGACGAGCGGGTTTATCATCACTACAAAATCATTCCCAACGCAGATCCGGCTAAATTTCCCGTTGGCAAGCGACTTAAATATTGTAATGACAGCGAGATTGTATTTGAGTAAATAAATCCCGCTGTCGGTAAGTTGAGTTTAAGTTATGCGATGTCACAAATCTGAACGCACTGTTTCAGCGAGGCCAGAGGTTCTCTTTTTGGAATGAATTCCTGGGCGACGAAACCTTTGAAGCCTGTTTCTACAATCGCTTTCATGATGGCCGGATAATATAATTCCTGCCCTTCATCAATCTCATTTCGGCCGGGGACTCCCCCAGTGTGATAATGTCCGATGTATTTATGATATTTTTTGATCGTTGCAATCACGTCACCTTCCATGATCGACATGTGGTAAATGTCATAAAGCAACTTAAAGTGCTCTGAACCAACCATTTCACACAAACCAGCGCCCCAGGATGTGTGATCGCACATGTAATCCTTGTGGTTGACTTTACTGTTGAGAAGTTCCATGATCATTGTAATTCCATACTTTTCGGCGGAAGGCATCAATCTTCTTAGTCCGATAGCGCAGTTGCGCATGCCGTCGATGTCTGACATCCCGCGCCTGTTTCCCGAAAAGCAAATGACGGTTGTGTAACCGGCTTCCTTTAATTTGGGGAACAGGTCCTCGTAGCTTTTCACAAGCTCGTCATGTAACGCGAGATCATTGAAGCCCTTTTCAATTCCCATTCCGGCGCCATTCGGCAAGGCACAAGTCAGTCCATATTTTTTTAGTGTCGGCCAGTCTTCGGGACCGAGGAGTTCGATGGATGTAATTCCCATCTGCTTGCACTCCTGTGCAAAAGTGTCCAAAGGAATTTTTCCATAACACCATTTGCAAACCGAATGGTTGATTTTTCCATTCAACTTCGCACCCAATGCTTTTTCATTGGCAGCAAAAACTTCCGATAGCGAAAACACTCCGGTGCCCGCCGCTAAACTTTTTAATACAGATCGTCTTGTGGACATATGGATAGTATTTTTGAAATGTATATCAGGCAATGTCACAAATGGTAACGCCTTGTTTAAGAGAAGCCATGTCATCTTTTCGGCTTGGAATAAACTCCTGTCCCACAAAGCCTTTGTAACCGGTTTCGACAATGGCTTTCATAATCGATGGATAATATAATTCCTGCGTTTCGTCAATTTCGTTTCTTCCGGGGACACCGCCTGTGTGATAATGGGCAATGTACTTGTGGTATTTTTTGATCGTCGCAATTACGTCGCCTTCCTGGATCTGCATGTGGTAAATGTCATAAAGCAACTTGAACTTTTCAGAGCCGACCATTTCGCAAAGGGCTGCCCCCCACTCTGTCCGGTCACACATATAGTCTCTGTGATTTACTTTGCTGTTCAGCAATTCCATCACCAACGTCACATTGTGCTTTTCCGCAATGGGGATAAGCCTTTTGAGTCCTACCGCACAGTTGCGCATCCCGTCCGTGTCTGACATTCCGCGCCTGTTTCCCGAGAAACAAATAATCTTGTCATAACCGGCAGCCTGCACTTTTGGAATAACATCTTCAAAACCTTTCACCAGTTCGTCGTGGTTGGCGGGATCATTGAAGCCTTTCTCGATATTCCTTGTTAAACCTTCGCCCCACGGCAAGGCGCATGTCAGACCGTATTTTTTTATAACCGGCCACTCAGCGGGCCCTAGAAGTTCAATGGATGTTAACCCGATTTTTTTACAATCCTGTGCAAAGGTTTCCAGTGGGATTTTCCCATAACACCATTTACAAACAGAGTGACTGATTTTGCCATTCAATTTCGGGCCTAGTGCCTTTTCGGAAGCGGCGAATGCTTCCGCTAATGTAACCGGCAAGGTCATTAGTCCCACGCTAGCGGCCATATTTTTAAGGACAGAACGTCTTTCGATACGCTTCATTTGTATGCTGAAAATTGTGGAAACCGATAAAAAATGAGTGGTGCAGGGATTCCCTGCACCACTATATTAAGCTTAATAAAAGATAATCTACTCAAAAAATTACCGATCTATTTCCCGCCTTTCGGAGCCGAAGACTCGCTATAAATTGGGTTATTCTTGTTGCCACCGGACATTAAATAAGCAACAAGATCTCTCAATTCATTTGGATTTAAGCTGTTGATCAAGCCTGGAAGCATCACAGAAACGGTTGACATTTTGGTGGAAGCAACTTCTTTTTTGCTCAACTTCCGGATGGTTTTCGAATCAAACGGATTCTGCGCAATGTAATAAAAATTGGCATCTTCATTGATTTGACGGCCTACAATAGACTCTCCGTTTTTCATTGTGTAAGCCACAGAGCCAAACTGGTCAGAGATTGCTTTGTTTGGATCGATGATGGATTCAAGCATATCTTTTGCAGAGAAACGTGTTCCCAATTGCGTCAGATCCGGGCCAACATCATTTCCTTCGCCTTGAATCACGTGGCAACGGTTGCAAAGCACCGCAGAGAAAATCATTTTTCCTTTGTCAAAATCACGGTTAGCAAGGCTGTCCTGAACCAATGCAACTGCTTCTTCCAGTTTCCAGCTACGTCCCGGGCCTTTTGGCGAATACATTTTTACGAGGTCATTTCCACTGCCCGTAAGTAGCTCAGCACCAGAAAGTTTGTTATAGTATTCAACCTTATCTTTGGGTACATTTTTCAATGCCCGCTGACGTGCTTTGTCGATAAATCCAATGTAGCTGCGGCCACCCTGGTAGCTGAATGCTTTGTGGAACCATTTGAAATATTGCTCGCTCAGCGCAGGCGTCCAGCCTGTTTTGGCGCTGCTCAGCATGATGGCGTAGAATGACTGTTGCTGAGGCGGCATTTTTTCCAAAAGTCCTGCCAGGTCAAGACCATACTGCGGGTTTCTTAAAATTAGGTCCGCAGAAGCAGTTACCATTTCGTTGTCCTTATCATCAAATTTCTCGTTCTTGGCAATCAGACCAAGCGTCTTTTCAACGGCTTTCGGTGCTTCGAGCGTGATCAGAATTTTGCTTAGGAAACGGTTTTGCAAGGCATTTGGTGACGGATATTTTGGATTAAGATAAGCAATAACTGCTTGTTTAGTTGCAGCATCCGGCTCTCCTGTTCGGTAAAGCGTTACTTCCACAGCACGCAAAAGTGCTTGCTTTTGAAGATCATTTAGCTTGGCATAATCGATGTTTGTCAAGCCTTTCAGAATAGGCCCTCCTACTTTCGTTGAGTCGCCCTCACGTGCCAATGCAATGGATGCGTAAATCAATGTTTGCGGATCTTTTTCAGCGTAAACCTTGCTTTCCCATTCTGCAACAGGTTGGTGCTCAATTGCTAAGCGAGCGGCAAAGCGTAAGAAACGGTCAGGGCTTTTAAGGTATGGCCAGGCTGTTTCCACGGCTTTCGGATCCTTCACTGCGTGGAATTTTTCGAGATCAGTCCGTTGTTTGTGCTCGGTTGTCAAAACGGGTTTCACCGTATTCGCACCTGCCGGAATGTTCTTATAATCACCATAATACACACGATAGAGATCAGATTCCAGGCGACGGCCGCCTGTTAAAAAATATAGGGCGCCATCAGGACCGATTGCTCCGTCCGTTAATGGCAGTGGTGCGCCCGAAAGAAATTCTTCGTGGTCCGCGGAGTATGTAGAACCATTTGGTTTCAGGTGTAATCCATGTACGATACCAAAACTCCAGTCAAATGCCAGCAATGTATTCTTGTATTTCGCTGGGAATCTGGCGTCGCTCAGGTAAATCAGGTTCGTAGGTGATCCCTGGCCAATGTTCATGATTGGTGAAAGGAAGTCTGCGAACGCGGGAGATGTGTTGGCCGATCCGGTCCTCCATCCGTAATCGCCACCGCTAGTCGCATGGCAAACTCGGGTTGGACGATACCAGGGCGTACCAAAATCCCATTCCATATCAGAGTCATAAATGAAAAGATCACCCGCTTCGTTAAATGCAATGTCGTATGAGTTACGATAACCTGCACTTACAAGCTCCCAGGATTTTCCGTCCGGATCAGTTTTAGCGATCCAGCCGCCTGGCGCATGTCTGTCGGCAGCGTGGCCGCGGGGATCTTTGATGAATGGAAAAAGGTTGTCGTTTTTCCAGTTTGGCATCAGGCGATAGCTGTCCATTTTCGGAAGATCGGTGAAGTTACCGGCTACAACGTAAAGTGATTTTTTGTCGGGAGAAAGAACAATGCTGTGCGGACCATGCTCTCCTTCACCTTTCAAAGGCTTGATCAATGTGACTTTGTCATACTGATCATTGCCGTCCGTGTCCTGCAACCTGTAAAATCCACTTCCTTTCGGAAATTTAGCGCTTTCGCGGTTGTTGATCATTACATACAGGCTGTTGAATGCATATAGCAAGCCATGCGCATAACCCATAGCCACTTTTGCAGTATCGCCTTCTACTTTCAATGTTTCAACAGTTGGTTTTTCTGTGGAACCGATCGGAGGAAGAACCAGGCGGAATAAACCACCATACTGATCGGAGGTGATCATCCTGCCTTTGTCATCGAATGTCATAGAAACCCATGAACCATTTTTCTCCTCGGAAGGGCTATATAAGTGTTCTGCCTTGAAACCTTCCGGCAGCTTGATCTTGTCAACTTTTGAGCCGGGCGGCCGGTGTTTAGCGGTTCGGTTACTGAGCATAACTCCACAGAAAACGCCCACTGCAAGCAGCACGGCGAGTGTCATGGGAAGTTTAGACCATTGTTTTTTAGTGTACATTTTACAGCTAAGAGTTAAGTAAATATGAAAAAAGCATTCGTTCAGGGTGAAACTGGAATGGTAACATTCTTAAATAAAGCAAATTAAAACTTCAAATAATCTGGTACATACAATATTAAGAGGAAACGCCCTTTGGACTATCCTGTTGTGTCGGAGAAGTTTAATGTTAAATGATTGAATGATTGAATGAGCGGGCGCCGTTGCGCTGAATGATTGAATGAGTGAATGATTGATTGATTGATTGATTGATTGATTGAGTGAATGGGCGAACGACTGAATAAAAAAATGAGCGAATGATCGAATTATTGAATCGTATTCAACATTCACTCATTCACTCATTCAATCATTCGTGAAAAACGCTATCCTAGAAATGCGGCGTCAAGGCTGCTTCTACGGCTGGGAGGCCATAGTAGTCGTCTAGGACGGTGAAGGCGTTTGGTGGAGGAACGGCTCCTTTTGGGAAATAGTAAGCTTGTGGATTTGCTTTGACTTTTGCTCCGTAAGCGCCGATGATTTCCTTCACACGTCCCGTTCTTGTTAAGTCAAACCAGCGTTTGTTTTCGAATGCAAGCTCAACGCGTCTTTCCTTGAAAATTGCTTCGCGCATGGTTGCCTGAGACGTAGCCTTGGTGGCTGCGAGACCTGCACGTGTGCGAACCTGGTTCAGATAAATGGCTGCTTCTGCTGGCTTTCCTTGCTCGTTAAGTGTTTCTGCCATGAAAAGCAACACTTCGGCGTAACGGTATACCGGCCAGTTTTGACCCGTGTTGTTGTGCAACGAGTGCGTTTTTGCATATTTTTTGATATAAGGATAAACCTTATTCTCTGCAAGACTTCCACTCAATGTGACATAACCGATAGAAGCATCCTTACGCTTGTCACCCGCTTCATAAGCGGCAATCAAATCAGGCGTTGGAATGTTGTTACTCTCCTGAGAAGTGGCCTGGGGATTGGAGGTTCCGGTAATCGGAGCAATTTCAGTCGCAGAAATCGGGGACGGAATGAAACGGTAAATCTGATTTCCGTTGTATCCTGCCGAACCTTCCATATACTGGATCTCAAACACAGATTCCGCATTGTTTTTGTTAGCGGTCGTTGTCGAGAACGCATTTGCGTATTCAGGCATCAGGCTGTAACCGTCGTTTGTAATGACGTCTTTCAGGATTGGTTCTGCCAACGCCCATTTCTTTTGGGTAATATAAAGGTTGGCCAGAACGGTTTTTGCAGCGCCTGATGTAGCACGGCCAGCTTCCTGTTTTGCTTTGTTAGGAAGCAGTGCGCCTGCTTCTTTCGCATCCTTTTCAATCTGGGCGTAGATTTCCTCTGTGGCGGCCAGTGGAGATGCAGCGTCTTCACGTCCAACTACCGGAACAAGGTGAAGCGGCACTTTACCAAACAAACGAACCAGATCAAAGTAAGCGAAAGCTCTCAGGAACAATGCCTGTCCTTTCAGGTTGTTCTTAGATGCTTCTGCAAAGTCTACGCCATCAATCAATGCCAGAATCTGGTTGGCTCTCGCAATGATTTGGTAATTAAGGCGATATTGAACCAAAACGTTATCATTTGCAGTTACGCCACCCGCCGTAGGAACGGCGAAATCTGCAACGTTCTCTGTTGGATCCACCGCACCATACAGCGTGTTTCTTGCGTAATACGTGTTATCCGAGTGCATTTCTTCCAAAACCCAGGCGCGTTCGTTGAACATCTGACGGAAGGGAACGTAAGCCGCATTCACAGCCTGCTGAAAATCTGATTCCGTTTTAAAGAAAATTCCGTAACTCAATGCAGTCTCGGGGATAACCGTTAAAAATTCTTCGCGGCATCCTGCTAATGCAAATGTGAGGAGCCAGGTCGCTATATATCTTTTTTTCATCTTCTGATAATTAATAATGAGTTGAATGTTGGCTGGCTTAGAAGTTGAAATTTACACCCAAAGTCCAGGTACGCGGCACAGGATAGTTCGAGAAATCCACACCCTGGCTCAGGTTACCACCATTACCGTTTCCATCACCTTGTGCACTGGTTTCAGGGTTTGGTCCACCCCAGTATTTGGTAAATACATACACCTGCTGGATAGAACCATAAACACGGGCGGACTTGAAGAATTTGTTCACTTTGCCAATGTTATAACCAATGGTGATGTTCTTGATTGTAAAATAAGAAGCATCGGCTACGAAATGTGAGCTGTTCCAGTCACGCTCAACACCCGTGAAGTTACCGCCATTATTTGTCGCCCCGTACATTCCATTGCCTTGGCTAATTACCGTCGTTGCAACACCAATTCCATCAACAGTTGTGTTTTTCACACGGAAACGGTCTTTTACACCTGCAACCATATTGAACACACCGTCGAGGTTAGCAGTACTGTAAAGGTGGCGCACCCAGAGGTCGTTTCCATAGGAGCCCGATCCTGCGATAGAGAAATCCCAGTTGCCGTATTTCAGGTCATTCACAATCCCGTAAGTGAATTTTGGGAAGGGGTTACCGATAATGGTGCGGTCATCCGCGTCGCCACCATATGTAATTTTGCCGTCACCATTCACGTCTTTTAATTTGATTGTTCCAATAGCCGAACGTCCGGGGATTACAGGTGAGTTAGCCAGATCTTCGGCGCTTGTGTAAAAACCTTCTTTTACCATTCCATAGAACTGCCCAAAAGGCTGGCCTACCTGCGAAATGTGGAATGTTCCGTACACGCGATCAATTCCCGGTGCAAGTTCCATCACTTTATTTCTGTTGAAAGAAATGTTTGCGTTGGTTGTCCATTTCAGTTTTCCGTCGAGGTTCCTGGTTGTCAAAGAGAATTCATGACCCCATAATTTAATCTCTCCAATGTTGTCATTGTAGAACGGAAAACCCGATTCCTGCGGAACCTGCACAGCATAAAGCAAATTGGTGGTCCGTTTGGTATAGTAGTCGTAAATAAACTGGATCCTGTCGTTGAACAATCCCAAGTCAAGTCCCATGTCAAATTGTTTCGTGGTTTCCCAGCCTAAATTTCTGTTGGCCAAAGATGATACAACAGCACCAGTCGCTACCGTACTACCGAAGACGGCATTGGTAGTGTTGTTTACCAGGGCATACTGCGTGTAGTTACCGATGTTGTTATTACCGATTACACCGAAGCTACCACGTATTTTCGCGAAGGAAACCTGTCTTACATTTTTAAGAAATTCTTCGTCGGAAATTACCCAGCCAGCAGAAGCGGACGGGAATGTTCCCCAAAGGTTGTCAGACCCAAAACGGGACGAACCATCAGCGCGTACAGCCGCAGTGAAAAGATATTTTCCCTTGTAGTTGTAAGAAAGGCGGGAAAGATAAGAAGTCAATGCCCATTCGTTCGCACCCGTTTGTGTTCCGGCGCGGTTGATGTTGATTGCCCCCTGTACGGTTGGGAGTCTGTCATCGGTATAAGTATCAGCCGTTATGCTGGTGAAATCCTGACGATAGCGCTGTTGGGTGAAACCTGCCAGTAATTCGAAATTATGGTCACCAAAGCTGCGGTTGTAAACCGCGGTATTCTCATTCAACCAGCCTACATTTTCCAGACTTTGACGGGTAGAGACTGCTGTGGTAGGAATAGCGACGTTTATACTACTGGTTGCCGTCGAGGGATTGAAGAAGAAAAACTTATTGTTTTCATATTCTATGTTCAATGTTGTTCTCAGTTTCAATCCTTTGATCGGGCTGAAAACCAGATATGTGTTGCCAAGCAGCTTGGTGTTTTTGTTTTCGTTTATTAATTCTTGTGCCGCCCTGACCCAGTTTGGATATTCAAAAATATTACCGGTGCCCTCGGGAAACTTGTTAGATTTTGTCAGCTCACCATTGGCATCCCTAATCGGCATGACAGGCCAGGTGTGCAATGCATTGAATAGGATGCCTGTTCCGCGGTCACCATCTGTTCTTGGCGTGTTGTCATAAATGTACTGCGGAGCGATGTTGAAGCCGATCTGAATTTTATCAGACAGATCATACTCCGAGTTCATCCGCAAAGAATAACGCTTATAGTCATTATTGATTACAACTCCTTTTTGGTTAAAAATACCTGCCACAAGGGATGTTCTCAGCTTATCCTTATTGGAAGAGATTGTCAGGTTATAACTTTGAATCGGTGCGGACCGCAAAACGGCGTCATACCAGTCATTGTCTTTATCCGCATACTCCGATGGATTTTGAAATTGTACGGGCACTGGTTTGTTTTCATCCTCGTACAGTTCTTTTTTAAACTGGGCAAATTCCTGAGCATTCAACATTTTCACGCGGCCTTTTTCAGGAACATTCTGAATCCCGTAGTATGCGGTAAACCCAACATTGGTTTCACCCGGTTTGCCACGTTTCGTTGTGATAAGTACAACACCGTTGGCTGCACGCGAACCGTAGAGGGAAGTCGACGCGGCATCTTTCAATACGGAAATGTCTTCAATCTCATCCGGGTTCAAAGCAGCGATATTGCCTGTGATCGGGAAACCGTCGATGACATACAAAGGATCGCTACCGGCAGAAACCGACACCTGGCCACGAACACGAACGGACATTCCCTGTCCTGGTTTACCCGTTGTCTGGTTGATCTGCACACCCGCAAGACGTCCCTGCAGTTTTTGGGTGATCTGTGAAACAGGAACATCCTTAATGTCTGCTGCACTTACTGTTTGCACAGCGCCTGTAATCTCTCTTTTCAACTGGCTACCATAGCCCACAACCACCACTTCGGTAAGTGCTTTGGAGTCTGTGGCAAGCTTGACATCGATATTTGCGCTGCTTCCGATGGGAACTTCCTGAGACAGAAAGCCTACCGAAGAGAAAATCAATGTTCCGCCAGCGTCGGGGACATTAATTGTATAGGTTCCTTCAGCGTCGGTAACGGTACCGGTTGTAGACCCTTTGAGAACAATGCTTACGCCTGGCACTTTTTCGCCGGCTTCGTCAATAACCTTTCCTTTTATGGTTTTATCAACGGTAATGGTCTTGTTTTTGAAAACGGGGTCAGGCGTAAAAATCGGAGTTGCAATGGCCGAGATCCCGCAAGCCGTGCCAATGAGCACCTGGCTCAGAGAAAGCTTGATGAGGGAATTCAACCGTGCACAATAGGATGATTGTCGAGATTGATTCATAAGATGATGTTTTAGCGGTTTAGTGATTAGCAGGGCTGCTACTTTTTCGTCGTGATGGCTTCTTTCAGATGGTTCATGTTTTCATAGGAATCAGGGTTAGTTGAGAACGTTTTTAAGGGTTTAGGAATCGAAATTGAGGATGGACAGAAACCAATTTTTGTATTCGTTTAGGACAAAAATTAATCCTTATAGTAATATTGTTGCAATACTAGGTTGATTGACACAACGGACTATCCTGCTCTGTCTGGTTTTAATAAATATTTAATTAGCATGACTTTTTTGGATATAACCCATAAAAAAACGCCAGGCAGATTCTGCCTGGCGTTTTTGCTTACGTTTAACTATTATGACAACAAATCCATCACTGCTTTTCCTTTCCCGTCCGGTGTTGTGTAGAACGGGCGTTTTTCGACTTCGTACTGGGTGTCTTCCGGGATGCCGAGGGCGTGGTAAATGGTCTGGTGTACGCCGTCAATCTTGATCGGATTTTCAATCGTTTTGCAGGGACGTTCATCCGCTGTCTTTCCATAGACAAACCCTTTTTTGATTCCCCCGCCGAACATTAACATCGAGCCTCCGTCGGTGAAATGGCGGTGCATTCCGTAGAATTTCAAATCTGAAAGAATGTCCGGTTGCTGTACTTGTTCCAGCACTTTGGCGTCCGGTTTTCCTTCCACCATCATATCGCGACTGAACTCGCTCGCAAGCACGACCATCGTACGGTCCAGCAAGCCTTGCTTGTCCAGATCTTTGATCAACTGTGCTATGGGTCCATCGATCTGTCTTTTCATTTCTTCCAGCCGCGTATGGCCATTTTCATGCGTATCCCAACCTTTAAATGGTTCATATTCAGTGGTTACGCTGATAAACCTTGCACCTTGCTCGGTGAGCCGGCGGGCCAGCAGGCAACCGAGGCCGAATTTGCCTGTATTGTAAATGTTATAGCTTTCTTTCGGCTCAGTACTGAGGTCAAATGCTTTGGATTCGGGCGAATTCAGCAATGCATATGCCTGCTCCATCGACCTTTTCAAAGATTCGCGCTGGTAATCACTGCCAAATTCGCCCACCGGGCTGTTATTGATCAGCTCATTGTAAAGCTGGTTCCTGCGCTCAAACCGTTTGGCGTCCATACCCACCGGCGGCCGCACACTGTCCAGGCCCTGGCTCGGGTCAGGAATAAAGAACGGACCGAACTCATTTCCCAGGAACCCTGCCGTATGAAAAGCCTTTAATTCTTCTGCTTCGCCTACCGTGAATCGCTGGCCAATGTCGACGAATGCCGGTATAACCGGATTTTTAGGCCCCAGTTCTTTTGCTATCCATGAGCCCATATGAGGCGCTGCTACGGTCTGCGGCGGTTCATAGCAAGTATGCCAGTGATACTGATGTCTCGAATGCAGAATGTGTCCCATATCCGCCGCAACATACGAGCGGATCAATGTGCCTTTGTCCATCACTTTTCCTATGGATTGCAAGCCGTCCGAGAAATGGATCCCGTCCAGAACGGTCGGCACAGACTTGAAAGTGCTGAGCACCCGGTTGCCTTCCATGTCCTTTTCGAACGGCGTGTAAAGCTTCGGATCAAATGTTTCGGTGTGCGCCATGCCACCCGCCATCCACAGCAAAATGACGGTGTCAGCCGATGAATTGGATCCGGATTTTCCTTTACAAGATGAAAGAATGTTTGATACGGGTGCTCCGGCTGCCAGTGCAGCCATTGTTGCGGCGCTGGCTCTTTGCAGAAACTCCCTCCTATTCCATTGAATATTCATCTTTCTATATTTTTTAATTAGTTCAATAATAACATGTTGTGAAATTTACTTTTTACCCATTCAATACTTTTTATATTAAGACTATGTATTTAATGGATAAAAAGTTTTATAATAACTTACTTTTTATAAATACATAATGCTATATATTTTGCATTCATATTTATCATATAAGCCTTAATATATTAATTGAAATTCCGGAACGAGCGCAATTGCCCAGACCAGATCCTGAATGCTCTCTTCGTTGGGCTTCGGACCGAGAATTCGTTTCGCTGCGGCAAGCTCTTTTTCAAGCGGCGTCCTGCCCAAAGCTTTTTGATAAAGCGCAGTTACGAGCGAATCGGAAGTCGCATATCTGGCCTTCCAAACTTTTGAACCCTGCTTTAATGTATTGGTGAATTTGCTGCCGTTCGTAAGTTCTAGCGCTTGCAAAAGGTTAGCTTGTGAAGTGCGCGATGTGCTTACCGTCTCCCGGTTTGGCCGGCCCAATGATGTCAGGAAAGGATCATTTTTTACAAAAGCTGCACGCGGAAATGGCAGGCGCGTTTTAATGTCGTCGGGAAGCAATTTGTATACCACCGCAGAGTCGGCATACATCGGGTTGAAGGCAGTGCTGATCGCGTCCGAGAATTGCTCGGCAGTGAGCCTTCTTCTTACCATGCCGGTGAACTTATAATCGTTGGCCATGATGTCGCTGGCTTCTTTCACCGATGAGGAAGGCAGCTGATAGGTCTTCGAAGTGACAATCGTGTATATCAATTTTTTCATGTCATAACCGTTGGCCGCAAAATCCGAAGCCA
Source organism: Dyadobacter chenwenxiniae (assembly GCF_022869785.1). NCBI lineage: Bacteria > Pseudomonadati > Bacteroidota > Cytophagia > Cytophagales > Spirosomataceae > Dyadobacter > Dyadobacter chenwenxiniae. Next base: position 1,730,220 of record NZ_CP094997.1, read on the forward strand.
GCCAATCGAGCAGATCTTCGCTCCATGGCATGTTGTCCATCATGTCGACAGGTTCTACGATGCCGCGGCCCAGAAGCTGGGCCCAGATCCGGTTAACTGCCGTCCGGTAAAGCCTGCCGTCTTTGGGTTGAACCAGGAAGTCCGCGAGTTCCCGAAGCCTTTTTTCAGTGCTTGCATTTACGCTGATTTCGCCAAGCTCAGGAAAAAGCATTTTTGTCCCCGCGATTTTTCCGGTCGGCTTATCGCAACGGTTTATCTCCAGCAATGTGTCGGCGAAAATGTTTGCGAATGCGTAAGAGTCTGCCAGCTTCCAATCGCTGATGAAACTGTCGTGACAAGAAGCGCATTTGAGGTTAAGCCCAAGAAAAACCTGTGACACATTTTGCGCCGCCTGCATTTCGGTGCGTTGACTGGAATTAATCGTTCCACGCCATTTGATCCCTTTGATAAAACCTGCGGACGCTTTGGTAGGACTGATCAGTTCTTTCACAAACCAGTTGTAAGGTTTGTTAACCTCCAAAGAAGCGTAAAGCCATTTGGTAATGTCAAACCTGCCGCCGGTAATGTATCCTGTTCCTGAGTAATCATTCCGAAGCGCATCATTCCAGAACGACATCCAGTGCTGGGCATAATCGTCGTTGCGGTTCAGCAACTCTTTTGCCAGTTGTTCTCTTTTATCAGGACGCTCATCTGCAACAAAAGCTTCCACCTTTTCGGGGGGCGGCAAAAGGCCGATGATATCCAGGTAAAGCCTGCGCATGTAGATACGGTCGTTGACAGCCGGTTTCCAGGCAATTTTATTTTTTTGAAAATACGCATTAACCAAACGGTCCACAGGCTGCACGATGTCGCCGCTTGCGGGAGGAAGTTCAGGCGTTCTGGGTTCCAACGCAGCGACCCTGTAAATGCTCTTCTGCTTGCCGTCCGGCCATAAGGCTCCTTTCTCTATCCAATATTTCAGCACTTTCACTTCTCTTTCTGTCAGGCGCTTGCCTTTCGTCGGCATCGCTTCTTTATCGCCCTTAGGCAATGTAATACGGCGGATGATCTCGCTTTTATCGGGATGAACAGGAACAACGACGACACCATTCTCACCGCCTTTCATAATGGCTTCCTTGCTATCCAGCCGCAAATCGCCTTTGGATTTAGCTTCACCATGGCAGCTGTAACAGTTGTGTGCCAGGATTGTTCTTACTTCCACATTCAGGTCCTGTATTTGCTGCGGATTCAGCGCACCATTGTTTGTAAGTACAAAATCAGCCGGATCTTCATTGGACTGTTCCTGCTCCGGCTCAACGGACGATGGTAAAACGCTTGTGAGATAATCATCGCCGTGGGTGATCATTGCGCCGTAATGGCCTGCAAATGACACTCCGAACACGGTGATAAATAATAAGGACCGATAAATATTCCTGTTAACGTTTCGGAGTGATATAGTTGCCAGTACGGCTAGCCCCAATGTGATAAAGCCAGCCCAGCGGTGTATTTCAAATGTTTGTCCTTCGGACTGCTCTGCATCGGAAAGCAATAAGCCGAATGTGACGGAAAAGGCAGCGCTCGCCGCGCCGATCCAGGTCAAAATGCCGACTGCGTCACGCAAACCCGTTGATTTGCGTTTCCAGTCTATCAGTTCAAGGATCAGGGCAACTAATAAAAGTCCTATGGGAAAATGGACCATCATAGGATGTAAACGTCCTAAAAATTGCCAAAGCCAGAAAGTTTCGGTTGCTTCAAGTAACACAATGCAGCGGGTTAGTGGTTTAGGAACTCGGCTTAAAGTCAGCCTGTAACATTACAATACTAGAACGAATATGCTTGTGGACTATCCTGTTCTGTCTTGTTATTTTATTTAAATACCGTGACTTTTTAGAAGGTTTCCAATAATGAATTACTGGGAAGTCTATTTTATAACGAAATATTTATTGGTTTCCTTGTAAAATTAATAAGGAGAAACGGCCGTCTTCCAGCGCCTCTCCTTATTGTGATCCAATTCAAATCAATTCGAACACTTAATATCCCGGGTTTTGGGTCAGTTTGGCATTAATAAGGATCTGCGGCGCGGGGATTGGCAACAGATATTCGTTCTCGGTAAACACGTAATCCGTTGAGTTAAAGGGAACATTGCCCCGGTCGATGGTTGGCTTCGCCCTTTCAGCCGCTCCGTGTGCATTCATGAATGCAGCCCATTCCGCCGGAGTTTTGGTCCTTTTCAGATCGAACCAGCGATGATTTTCAAATGCCAGTTCTACTCTTCGTTCTTTCAGCACGGCTGTCCGGAAAACTGCTTTGCCGGTCGCTTTGGTTGCTGCCAACCCTGCGCGCTTTCTAACCTGGTTCAGATAGTCGGCTGCTTCGGCTGTGGGGCCGCTTTGCTCATTTATAGCTTCCGCCAACATTAGCAAAACATCTGAGTAGCGCAAAACAGGCCAGTTTGTGTTGGTCCTGCCTATAATCGTATGCGGATAATTGTATTTGGTAACATGCGGGACCGGATAAACCTTGCCATCCAGTGTAAAGCTTGTTTTGAGCGAAAGGTCTTTCCTTAGATCACCCGTCTCGTAAGCTGCGATCATGTCATTGGTGGGCGAATTTCTGCCCCCGTTTCCGCCCGCGGCAAAGCCTGTCACCGCACCTTTGGAAACCCTTGGCGCAAACACATACTGAAAACTGCTTTGCTCGCCCAGGTCATTGTCTCCCTGATATTGTATTTCAAATATCGATTCGGGGCCATTTTTCTTGGCTGGTGCCGGATCGAAATTGTCTGCATAGTTTGTATTCAACGCATAGCCGAGCGTCGTCACTTCTTTTAGCGTGGTGACGGCATCTGCATATTTTTTTGTAGTTAAATATGTTTTGCCAAGCAGTGACAATGCTGCCCCTTTTGTGGCCCGACCCTTATCACCTGCCGCTGCATATTTTGCAGGAAGCAAGGCAATGGCTTCTTTCAGGTCTTTTTCGATTTGTGCCCAAACCTCCGTTTGCGGTGATCTTACCAAATCGAAAGTAGGCTCAGGGACCGTAAATGTGCTGGTGACGATCACCACGTCACCAAAATACTGCACCAAATTGAAGTATAAATAGGCTCGTAAAAACTTCAACTGGCCTTCAATCTCCTTTTTGGGCCCATCCGCAATCTCCGCATCCGGCAGTTTTTCGAGTGTGAGGTTTGCATTATAGAGCGTTGCGTAATAAATGTTCCAAACTGCATTGATTTCACCGTTTCCCGAGTTAACAGTTGAAAATTCAAATGCTTCCCAGCCGCCCGCGCCACCACGGTCAGAAGGGTTCAGGTCGATGGTTGTGTTGTCCGTCTGGAATTCACCGAACAAATACCCGAGCGTTGTAATGGTTTGCACCTGTCCGTAAACACCATTCAGCGCCTGTTTGGCCTGTGCTTCGTTTTTATAAAACAAATCCACATTCACCTTTGTCGGGTCCGTCTGGTTCAGGAAATCTTCGCCGCAGGAGGATATGAGCAGCGGGAGCAGGACTAAACCTATTGCTGTAATTTTTTTCGTTTTCATCAGATTTAGAAATTAAGTTTTAGACCGGCGGAGAATGTTCTTGGTACAGGATATGACTCATCGTCGTTATTGAGCTCTGTACCGCCTCTAACGCCAGCGTCCGGGTTGTTTCCAGGATATTTGGTCACAAGAAGCAAGTTGGCCGCATTCACGAATATCCGTGCATCCGATAGAATGCCTTTCACATTAGGAAGCGTATAGCCGATTGTTATGTTTTTGATCCACATGTGGGTGCCGTCATATACATAACGCTCGCTGCTCTCGCGTGACCATTTGAAATAATCCGTTCCTCCCTGCGAATTCTTGCCATTGGGATTTGAGCCCGGATTTTCAGGCGATCTCCATCTGTCTTTTGCTTTTTCCAGAACATTGAACACACCATCCATATTCATGGTAGAGGCTTCGATATTCCGGTAAATGTCATATTTGTAGGCCCCCATCAGCAAAACACTCACATCAAATCGCTTGTAATCGGCCCCTACCGTCCAGGCCCAGTTGAATTTCGGGTTTGGGTTACCGATCTCAGTCATATCCTTGGTATCATATGACACGATTCCATCCGGTCCGCCATCTGGTGCACCGTGCAAATCCGCGAATTTCATCGCACCCGGCACTGCGCCTTCCTGCAATGGAGCTGCATCGATTTCAGCCTGTGTATTGAAAATGCCTAGCTTGCGATAACCGAAAATCATTCCGATCGGACGGCCTACTTGCTGAATGTTATAGCCGCCATACTGACTTCCCTGCAGGATGAAATCGTTTTGTCCTCTGATCGCCAGCACTTTGTTGCGGTTGAATGTAATGTTAGCATTCGTTCTCAGGTTAACCTGGCCCACTTTGATGCGATAGGTCGCTGCCAGTTCGATTCCCTGATTTTGCACCTTACCCAGGTTTTTCAATGTAGATGTAAATCCTGAAACCGCCGGAATGTTGTAACCGAGGAGCATGTCGTCCGTAATCTTCTTATAATATTCGGCTGTGAAGACCAGTTTGTTATCAAATGTGGCCAGGTCGAAACCAATATCCAGCTGATTGGAAGTTTCCCAGGTTAGTTCAGGGTTTGCAAAGCGTGTAACCGTTTTCCCGGAAGCCAGTGAGTTGTTGAAAATATAATTGTTCACGCCGAGGAACGACAAGCTTTCATAGTTTCCGTCGTCGCCTGCATTTTGTGAAACCCCAAAATTGTTATTGGCACTCACGCGATACGTGTTATTCCCTGTCATGCCCCAGCTCGCGCGCAATTTCAGGTCGGTTAGCCAGGAAGCTTTTGGTATAAATGATTCTTCCGAGATCCGCCAGCCCACCGAAGCTGCCGGAAAATTACCGAATTGATGCCCTTCGCTGAATCTGGAACTCCCTTCACGGCGGAATGTTGCAGAAAAAAGATATTTATCTCTGAATGAATAATTTAGCCTGGCAATGTAGGCGATCATAGTCCATTTTCTTTCCATGGAGTTGGATGAACGGATGGTTGCATTGCCCAGGAATGGCGCCAGGTCATCCGGGAACGTGTTGCCCGATCCGTATAGTCCCTTAACCACCTCTTGCTGAGCGGAATATCCGACTGTTGCTTCCAATGCGTGATCTTTACCAAGTGTTGGGGTGTAGGTCAATACCTGGTCAGCAGCATAATTTTTCAACTCTTCCGAATCGTCCCGTTCGGTGGCGATACGCGGAGGTGCACCGTTTGTTCCCGTCTGTACAGGCAAGCCGATCGTGGAGGGCACAAATTCTTTATAAGTGTTGTAATTGATCTTTGCATTTACAGACGACCGGAATTTAAGGCCCTTTGCGATGTTCAGTTCAACGTATCCACTCGCCAGCACGTCCGCAATGTTCCGGTTCCGCTTGATGTTTTTGAGCATATAAAGCGGATTCGGAAACCCGAAAATATCACCCACACCGTTATAGTAAGGGATTAACTCGCCCTTTTCATCATAAGCAGGATAACGCGGGTCACTGATCAATGTTAATCCAACCTGCGCATTACGGCCGTCTGTGCTGGACAAACTGGACCGGGAGTAGCTTCCCGCAATGTTCATTCCGATGGTGATAAACTTGTTCACTTCACCTGCCAGGTTGGTCCGCAATGAGGCCCGGTCGTAGCCTGTGTATTGCAATGCGCCGTCTTCCTTGTAATAACCCGCTGAGAGAACGGATTTGATGGGTCCTTTTCCTGATGACAATGTCAGGTTAATGTCCTTGTAAGGTGCATTGTTGTGCAGGATCAGGTCAAACCAGTTTGTAGAATACTTTGTGTCCTGCGGATTTCTGAAATCAATGGGGATGTCGGATTCTTCCGGCTGCTTTTTATTGGCAAGAACGTAGCGGCCAATGAACACTTCACGTTTGAACTGCGCAAAGTCCTGGCCATTAAGCACCTTGGTTTTTCTGCCTTCAGGAACGTTCTGTATTCCATAATCAACAGATATGTTCAGACTGGTTTTTCCGTCCTTTGCCGATTTTGTCGTGATCAGAACCACACCATTGGAACCACGCGCACCATAAATCGCCGTTGCCGCGGCATCTTTCAGGATGGAAATGGTCTCGATATCGTTGGGGTTTAGATTTTGTCCCGCCGATGTGCCGACCGGGAATCCGTCGATTACATACAGCGGATCACTTCCTGCACCTAACGAGCTGATGCCGCGCACTTTTACCTCGAATTGCTGGCCAGGCGTTCCGCTTTTTTGCTTAATGATTACACCCGGAGCCTGCCCTTGCAGCATACGCGTAACATTGGACTTAGGCACTTCTCCAATATCTTCCATACTGATCACTGATACAGCGGAAGTAATGTCACGCTTGCGCTGGGTGCCGTAACCCACAACGACCACTTCTTCCAGCGCTTTGGTGTCCACCGCCAATTCCACATTCACGGACGACTGATTCCCCACTGTTATCTCTTTTGGTACGTACCCGACAAAAGAAAACACTAAAATGTTTTCTCCGGATTCAGGAATGCTAAGACTATAATTTCCTTCCGAATCCGTCACAGTTCCAGTGTTGGATCCTTTGAGAATGACACTGACTCCCGGCAGGCCAAGACCCTTGTCATCCGCTACTTTACCCGCAACCGCGCGGTCTGCTCTTGATGCAAAATGTTTGGCAGAGAGATTCGGTATGGTTCCTGCTTGTAGTACTGTGGTAACAGCAGTACCAATCAGAATCTGGCTCAATGCTATTTTCCCAAATAGCCGCAAGCAACTGCCCAGCTTTGTTTGTCGAATTTCATTCATACGCTTAGGGATTTGACTGTTTAAAAATTGAAACGACTGTAATAAGACTGTTTGGGAGCGTTTAAGGTGGTTTTTTCATCACATGTGATCATAGGTTAGATTGAAAAAATGTGCGTATCTAAATGTATGGGGGAGAGAAAATATTCAATAAATGCAATAAATGATATGAATTATATCATAATAGCAATAGTATGCCTAATTCAGAATCTTACTATCCTGCTCTGTCCGGTAAAGTTTGAATATTGGATCTGAGGGACATTTAATTTAAATTTCCCTGTATCAACTTTTTTCCCTGGGTCGTTTAAATTTGGACGTTCTATTGTTAAATTTAGGCGGCTTTGTTTCACTAAACGCACTGCTGATGACAAGAAATTTATGTTGCTTTGCTGTTGTTTTATCAATGTTAGTTTTTCTTTCAACGCCAGCTAAATCTGATCATATCGTTGGTGGTGAGCTGGTTATGCGTCCACAATCCAAGGCTGGATCATATGAGGTCACTTTGATACAATTTTGGGATAAAAACAATTTGCAAGAGCCAACAGCGAACGGACAGGGAAACCGGGACGAGTTTGCAGAGCTATTCATCTACAGAAAGCGCGATAATGAGTTCATGCAGCAGGTCAGGGTTCAGTATATATCGTCGGAACCCATCCCTTATCAGAATAAAGCGTGCGCAAACCTGCGTTCGCTGAACACGGTGATTGGTACTTACAATGGGAGTGTGACGTTGTCGGATCAAAATTATAATGATCCGGACGGTTATTACATTGTATGGGAACGATGCTGTCGCAATTCAGACATTAATAACATTAAGTTCCCGGGTGAAATGGGAATGGTATTCTATCTGGAATTCCCGCCCGTAAGCACACGCAATGCTTCTCCGCAGTTCTCATCACCTAATGGGCAGTATATATGTAGCAACCGTTCATTCACAATGAACATGTCTGCTTCGGATCCCGATGGTGATGACCTCAGGTATTCTCTGGTGACGCCGTACCAGGGTTACACCTCGCCTAATGTGATTAATGGCAACAATGTACCCAAGGCCGGTTATCCGTTGGTTTCCTGGGAAAACGGCATTTCGTTAGCCAATACAATCCCCGGACCGAAACCGCTGGCGATAGATAATGCTGGCCAACTAACCGTCATGGCGAACAGACTAGGATTATATGTCTTTACCGTACAAGTGGAAGAGTATAGGAATGGCAGGCAAATTGGCTTGATCAGAAGGGATTTTCAGCTTTTAGTGATTGATTGCAATGATGATCAGCCCGAGCAGCCGGTTATTATGTTGAATGCTACGCCGGTAAGGGAAGTACTGTTCTGCCCTGAACAGCCCGTCACGCTGGAAACTGAAAGTTCGGAGGATTGGGCATATCAATGGCAGCGCAATGGCCTGAATATACCCGGTGCAGTTGCGGCAAGCATTGCAGTAAGTGACACCGGAGTTTATTCCGTTGTCAAAAGCTATACGAAAAAGTGTTCGCGGGATACGTCCTCCCTTGTGGTGAATGTGGCACTTGCTCCACCGATTGAAGCGGTTATCACTGCCGATAAGCAAGTCATCTGTGATGGAGAAGTTAGCGGCTTACTGGCCAATGGAGGAACTGTTCCCGGCGGCCTGGCAATTTCGTGGAGCAGGGATACCCAGGTTTTAGAGGAAACCCGACCTATGCTCCAAGTGAAAGATCAGGGATCTTATATGCTCAAAATTACCAGTGAAGCAACGGGATGCTCTGGTTCCGATACATTGTTAGTGACCAAAGAGTCTCTCACGGTTTCTCTTCCGGAAAAAAAGGGCGTTATCGAGGGATCCAAAACCACGCTCCGGCCGATAATCAGCCCTTTGGGAGCGACATATACATATATGTGGTCGCCTCCTGACGGCTTAGTCTCTGCGAATGATGCTCGCGATGCCGTTGTTGCCCCACTTGTTGATACGGAATATACATTAATGGTCGAATCGATGAATGGCTGCCAGGCTCAGGCGTCAACGCAGGTGTATGTGATTGATAAAATGCATATTCCAACTTCGTTTACACCTAACAATGACGGGCATAATGACCGTTTTGAGATTTTCAATGCCAAGGATCAGATCCTGGAAATACGAATTTTTAACCGCTGGGGTGAGGTTATCTACGCTTCGAATGGCTATTCCGTTCCATGGGATGGGAAATACAAAGACAACACACCAGTTCCAGCAGGAAGTTACCCTTATCTCATAAAAACCGCTGAAATGAATCTGAATGGTACAATTTTGCTGTTGAAATAGTTAGTTTCTTATAGTTGGTAGATAACTTAACAATGTTATTCAAGCTGGTTTTACCTCTTCAAATGTCCCGTCAGAGTAGAAAATCATAATTTGTTCAATCCGTCTGTCATTTGCCATTACTGTGGCTGTATTGGGGAGGGCAGCGCTTTTATTTGCTTGGCTCCTATCTGGATTTCTTGCCGGATGCGCAGCTCCCAAACCCGCATTCCCGCCTCCGTTCGAGAAGTATCGAGTCGGGCCGGAAACACTTGAAATGTCAGGGGAAATCATAGGCAAAACTTCGTCATCCAGAATCCAGTTTGTGCCGAGCTCCGGAAAGCGCCTGACAATCTTCTGTACGATATCCAGACTGGGCTTGTTCCGTCCTGCGATAATGTGGGACATGCTGGAACGCTGTATCCCGATCTCATCGGCAAAAAAGGATGGAGACATATTTTTGTCAACCATGATCTGTTTAATCTTGTCATTTAAATCCATGCTACGCTCAGTTTACATTGCTACCTGTAAAGTTACTAAATTCAATTACTGTCTACAAATATAGTTTACAAGATTACAGTGTTAGTTAATACGTTAAATTGTAAATGTTAACAATTTAAATTAACATTTGTACAGCGAGCTAGACGCTTCATCATTCATGGGCTATAAAACAAGGAAAAGAGCGTTATCTTAGATAACGCTCTTTCAACATTGTAATTAATAAAATTAAACTGTCACATTGTTTTCTCGCAATGCATCATTTAATGATGTTTTCAAATCAGTGCTGGCTTTCCGCTTTCCAATGATCAGCGCACAGGGAACGTGATATGTCCCGGCCGCAAATTCCTTAGGTAAAGTGCCAGGGATAACTACGGAGTCAGCTGGAACAAATCCTTTGTACTCAATCGGCTCATTGCCGGTCACGTCGATAATTTTGGAACCTCCTGTAATAGTAACGCCTGCCCCTAGCACGGCTCTTTTGCCGATATGAGCGCCTTCTACGACAATGCACCGGGATCCTATGAAAGCGCCATCTTCGATGATTACAGGAGCCGCTTGTACAGGTTCGAGGACGCCACCTATTCCAACGCCACCACTTAAATGTACATGCTTTCCAATCTGTGCGCAGCTTCCCACGGTCGCCCAGGTGTCAACCATTGTGCCTTCATCAATGTAGGCGCCAATGTTAACGTAAGAAGGCATCAACACCACGCCTCTGGATATGTAAGCACCATAGCGTGCAACGGCGGGCGGGACAACTCTAACGCCCAATTTATCATAACCCGTCTTGAGTTTCATTTTATCATGGTATTCAAAGATACCTACTTCACTCACGGACATCTGTTGAATAGGAAAATACAGGATAATCGCTTTTTTTAATGCTTCATTTACCTTCCATGAACCATCTTCCTGAGGTTCCGCTACCCGAAGCCGACCCTTATCCACTTCTTCAATGATATCTTTAATGTAATTCACTGATGCCGGATCCTTTAATAATTCCCGATCTGACCAATAAGACTCAATCTTTTCTGCAATAAACATGTTTAAGTAATGGATTAGTTAAATTGTTTTAAAGTACTGTAATATAGATAGTTACTGAATTAAACAAAAATAAGTATCAAAAAATCAGCTTTCAACCAAATCTTTAAAATAGACAATTCCTCTGTTAAAATAGCGCTTGGCTAGGCTTGATAGACGCTCATAGGCGGGACTTCCCTCAGACAGGCAAATATAAACACATATATCAAAGGATATAAATAAAAGTATCTGAAATAATACTATTTATATTAGCAAAAATAGCGAATTGCTAAAAATAATAGCACTTTCCGAAAATTACTAATATAAATAGTATACCAGCATACATCTGCAATCTTACTTTTTTACCCAATTCCTTTAATTAAGGGCGCAATTTTATTAATTTCGCCTCTGAAATAAACAATCACTAGAAAGACATGTCTAAAGTAAAAGTTGCTATCAATGGATTTGGCCGTATCGGCCGTCTGGTTTATCGTCAGATTTATAATATGGAAGGCATCGATATCGTCGCGATCAATGACCTTACCAGCCCAAAAGTATTGGCTCACCTGCTTAAATATGACACTGCACAGGGCCGTTTCGATGCGGACGTGAAATCTACCGAAAATTCGGTTGTCGTGAACGGCGAAAATATCGTGATTTATGCACAACGTGACCCGTCACAAATCCCCTGGGGATCACATGATGTGGACGTGGTTCTGGAATGTACAGGTTTCTTTACAAGCCAGGAGTCCGCAAGTGCTCACATTAAAGCTGGTGCGAAAAAAGTAGTTATCTCCGCTCCTGCTACCGGCGATCTTAAAACAATCGTTTTCAATGTTAACCATGACATCCTGGACGGTTCTGAAACAATTATCAGTGGTGCTTCCTGTACAACTAACTGCCTTGCGCCAATGGCACAGGTGTTGGAAGAGAAATTCGGCATCGTTAATGGTTTGATGACCACTATCCACGCATATACTAATGATCAGAACACTCAGGATTCACCTCACCCAAAAGGTGATTTGAGAAGAGCCCGTGCAGCCGCACAAAACATTGTTCCTAACAGCACCGGAGCTGCGAAAGCAATCGGACTTGTTCTTCCTGCTCTGAAAGGTAAATTGGACGGTTCTGCACAACGCGTACCAACATTGACTGGTTCGTTGACTGAATTGACAGTTATTCTTGGCAAAGAAACTTCTGTTGAAGAGATCAACGCAGCAATGAAAGAGGCTTCGAACGAAAGCTACGGATATACAGAAGATGAAATCGTAAGCAGCGATATCATCGGCATCAGCTACGGATCATTGTTTGACGCTACGCAAACAAGAGTACAGAAAGTTGGTGATACACAGATCGTTAGAACTGTGGCTTGGTATGACAACGAGATGTCATATGTATCTCAATTGGTTAGAACAGTTTATTACTTCGCAAGTTTGATTGGCAAGTAATCAGCTTAATACGCATAAAAATAAGAGGCCTTTTTATCATGTGATAAAAAGGCCTCTTTGCTTACAAGACTGTCGCTTTAATGTATTTAATGGTATAGCCCTTCGACACGAAAATGCTTTCGTAATGCGTCTTAACGCCATAGTGCTCGTCATGCAATGGCGATTCATAAAGATCATCGGTGTGTTCGATCAATTGGAACCGGTTGGATTCGCTTAGTTTCTCCAAACTGTATTCGTAAAGGAATGTGCTGTCGGTTTTTAGATAAAACATTCCTCCGGGTTTTAAATATTTGGCGTAGCGTGCCAAAAACGTAGGATTCGTGAGTCTTTTGTTTTCGTCGCGATCCCTGACCTGCGGATCCGGATGGATCAACCAGATCTCAGACAGTTCGTTTTCTTCAAAAAACTCATCCGCATATTGGATCCCGGCTCTTAAAAAGGCAACATTATTAAGGCCATATTCTGTCGCGATCAGGCTCCCTCTGGCAATACGATCACCTTTAATGTCCATTCCTACGAAGTTTTTTTCCGGAAACTGCTTGCCCAACCCCACAGTATATTCACCCTTTCCGCACGCAAGCTCAACGATTACCGGGTTGTCATTCTCAAAGTATAACTGGTTCCACTGGCCTTTGATCTGCGTGTATAATGGTTTTCCTGCTTCAATAACATTCGCCGCTACGGCGCTAAACTTGTAGTGCTCTAATTTTCTTCTCGTCATTCTATTCAAATATCAATTACAAATCCTTAATATCGGCTACCACAAAAGTGCTCCCGCCCACATAGATCGTGTCATCCGGTTCCGATTCACTTACTGCTGCTTCCATAGCATCATTCACGTTCAAAAAAGCCTTTCCTTTAAGGCCATATACAGCTGCAAGGTGCATCAATTCCGTTACATCAAGCGCACGCATATTAGAAGGCTGGCAAAAATAATACACGCCTTCCGATGGGAACAACCGCAGCATAGATGAAATGTCCTTGTCGCCAACAAAACCAATTACGAAGCGTTGACAGCCACTGGCAACGCTATCAAATTGTTCCAACGCAGAAGCCAACCCGGCTGTATTATGGCCTGTATCACAATAAATGTCCGGCTTTTCCCCCAACTTTTGCCAGCGCCCTTTCAGGCCAGTCAACTTGGTTACTGATGCAAGTCCCGCACGAACATCCGTATCTGACAACTTCCAACCAGCTTCATTCAAAGCCTCTATCGCAGCAACCACTCCACCGATGTTTTGCAACTGATAAGCACCGGTAAGGTCTAAACGTAAGCTGGAATAAACAGGTTTAAGTGATTCTTTTTTAATCACATCAACCACCATTAATCCACCCTCCATACCTGTTTTCTGGACTTCATATGCAGCGGAAGCAAAGATTAGGGGCGAATTTACCTGCTCAGCCGCTGCGGAAAATACATGCGCGATTGATTCACTCTGTTTTTCACTTATAATAACAGGGACTTCCGGCTTAATGATACCGGCTTTCTCAGCAGCAATTGCTTCCAGAGTTTCACCGAGAAACTGAGTATGGTCCAGGCTGATATTTGTGATCAGGGAGAGTTCCGGTGTTATAATGTTGGTAGAATCAAGGCGCCCGCCCATCCCTACTTCAATTACCGCAACATCAACTGATTGCTTAGAGAAATACGAAAAGGCCATGGCAACGGTCGCCTCGAAAAAAGAAGGAGACAATCTTTCAATGTTAGATTTATTTTCACCGATAAATCGCATGATGAAGTCTTCCGTTACAAATTCACCATTTACCTTAATTCTTTCCCTGAAATCCTTCAAATGAGGAGAAGTGTAGAGTCCGACCCTGTATCCTGCCTGCTGGAGTATGGCTGCAAGCATATGCGATGTGCTTCCTTTGCCGTTTGTGCCAGCTACATGCAATGTCGGATAATCATTCTGAGGGTCGCCCAGGAACTTACATAGCTCCTGTGTAGTATGAAGGCCCGGCTTAAAAGCACGGGCCCCGATATTCTGAAAAACCGGCAGGCGGCTATACAGATAATCCAATGTTTCCTGGTAATTCATTCTAAACTATTGGGAACGTATTTTGAATGTGATCGTTCCTACTGACTCATCCGGCACATTCGATGACTTTGGGATGAAAGTCAGGTCCCGGACTGCGCTTTTATATTTGTTAACAACTGCATAATCGGTTACCGTTGTGTTTTGCGTGATAATGCTTTTCACACGGCCGTTTTTATCCACCGTTATCTTGAATGTAATGTCTCCCGTAGCGTCCGAATTATCGTCTACGACCGGTCTTCTAGACCAGCTCCATCCGGATAAGCTCAACCCTACTGCCGTTCCGCCACCGCCACCTTCGCCTTTGTATGTTTTTGCGAAAAGGCTTCCTGTCTTCGACCCTTTATCGCCCACTCCTTCTGCATCGTCTCCGTTATTATTACCACCCACGCCGCTCTTCGTGCCATTGGTGCCGTTGCTGCCTGACTTGCTGCCGGATGATTTGGTAAACAATGCATCTTTATTAACAGCCTTCTCGGGAGCCGGCTTTACAGCGGGTGCCGACGAAGCTTCCGAACCAGTTGATTTCTTGCTCTCATTCTTTTCCGGCGCTTCCACGGGACTTTCTGCCTTGGAAGTGATTACAGGCTTTTCTGCGACCGTTTTTGTGGGTTTAACAGGCTCGATTTTCGGAGGTGTAGGTGGTGTCGGCTTTGGCGTGGCCACAGATTTAACCTTCTTCACTTCATCTGCATCGGCGCGCATGTTTTCCGCCACCTTGCTGTCGTTAGGCTTATTGAATGTCTGAATATCACCTTTACCGACTTTGCTTGTTCCGTAATTAACTTCAACAAACAGTTCCATAGGCTGCACTTTTGGCAGCGAACTATTGAGCCTGATAAAGAAGAACATGCCCAGCATTGCAACCGTAATCCCGATGGACATGGCCCAGGAAACTGCAATTCGCTGACGATCTTCGGCTTGTAATACAATCATCGTATTTGCTTTTATTTTACTTTCTCAACAACGCAAAACTAAAAAAAATCGTGTGTTACGAAAAAAGGAAGCATTAACTGCTTCCCCTTTTGATATGCTGTCTGTTTACTTTCTCACGTAGACCCAGCCTGCTTCTCCAATTACCCTTTTCAATTTTGCCGAGGCACGGTAAGCATCGGTTTCATTACCGTAGCCATTGACTGCCACCTTCACTTTTTTACCAAATCTATCCGGAGGCAAGATGCTCGCGTCTTCAAAACCTTTTTCTTTCAATTGCGTTAAAAGGACATTTGCCTGTCTCATTCCCTTGAATGTTCCCGCGATCACATAAAATTTCGATTCTTTCACTGGTTCAACGGACCCGGCAGGTTGCGGCTTAGCCGCAGGAACAAATGCTTTCTCCTTTGCTGAATCAACTTTAACAACTGTGGCTGCCTCACCAGGCTTTGTAGCAATTACCGAAGAATCAACAACAACTGGCTGCGTCGCTGGTGATGGAGCCACTTCCACTGGTACAACAACTGTTTCGGTTTTTTCTTCACTAACAGTTTCTGATTTCGGGAACAGCTCTGCAAACGGATTCAATGTGCTTTGAATGTCTCCGTTTTTTGAATTCACTAAAAACACGCTTAAACCGCAGACGATCGTTGCTATTACCGCAGCAGCAGCCCACTTGGCCCACCTGAATGTGTTGGACCTTTCTTCCTCTGCCTCAATCACTTCAACTTGTTCTTCGGCAATGTATGTTTCCGCTGCTGCAACCGAAATCAGCTTTTTATCAATTTGCTTCGCTCTGATCTTCTCGAAACCGTACCATTCGTCCTTAAAATACTTTTCCGTGTTGGGTTCAAAAACGAGCTTGCCCTCGATATTTTTACTGAAATCGCCAATCCCGGTAATCTGGGCCTGACCGCGCTGTTCCAGATTTTGGCGCAGCTCGTCCGTGTAATGTTTCACATAATCAACTGCCTCCGTATGCGACAAACCTTCATGGCGCGAAATGTAATTCGCCAGCAACCCGTCGTCCAGTTTCAGAAACTCGTTGAATGCTAGCTTCTTGGCAGGCGGGGAAAAAGTTTGTGACATATCATCGTAAGCAGCCGGAATCTGGTGCGAAAGCAATGCTCCGAATCCTGGAATGATTACAAATTCATATTCACCTACAAGTTTTCGGATTACTGTTTCGACTGCTATCATGAACGTTTTTTCAGTTAACTGAGCGAAGTTAAAAAGAAAACGATAATCCTCCAATAAAGTTTAGTCCTTGCTGCGGGTAATATTGATAACGTTGATACTCTTTGCCCAACACATTGTTGAGTGACACAAAGGCTGAGAAGTTCCTGGTTAACAGATAATCGATCTTGAAATTCAGATCTGCGATTACAGGCAATTTTGTCACTTTGCCAGTTTGGAAATTTTTCGCTTTTATCCCTCTCAACATATAAAAATCAGCCGTAACAAATAGTTTTTTGCTGATGGCAAGTGCGTTAAACCAGTTTAACGTAAGGTCCGGACGGTGCCAGGGCTCTTCCAGGTCTGAAACAGCGTAATCGAAGAAGTTAACTTTGAGAGAAGTCTTAAACAAATCATTAAAGTTATAGCCTGCCTGACCTGCAATACTTAACACCTTTGTTTTGCCCGGATCGTATAGAATGGCAAACATGGATGTATCGGCGATTGAATTATTGAAATAATAAAAATTCCTGTATTGCGAGTAGGCCACTTTACCTTCATAGTTAAATCCGGCAAGCCCTTCACCTTTCACCCCTGCACTGATTTCATAGTCCTTATCAGTGTTAAGTATTTGAACATTGGGACCCAGCCATTGGTTTTCCCCCAGCATACTTTTCAAGGTATTTCTTACCATATCGCCATTCCAGCCAGCAAAGATGTGCAATCCTGCAAATGGGGCCACATCGATGTTTAACACCGGAAATGCCTTCGTCCTGTTGATTTCGAGCTCGCTATCCGTTTCGTTGGCAACATTGATACCCGCAGTCACCGAGAAAAGCTCCGAGGTATATTTGAATGTAGGTTTTACACGAAACAGATTTCTGTTGTATGTAAACCTGTCAACCCGCTGCGTTATGAATGCATCCGCTTCCAGTAATGCGTGAAATGATTCTGACAAAGGAACCGAAGCCATTAACTTCGTTCCCCAGTCAAGCTCGGACGCTTCATATCTGTCGCGCAGTGTATGTAAGCTGGTTTTCACAGAATAATCAACTAACACAGAAGCGTCTGTATTTTCAAAACCCAATGCAACTCCAAAACGATTGATCGTTTGGCGGATGCTGTCCCGGTTCACCTGAACGGTTTCGGGCTGGGGTTTGTAACCATAGAAATAATAGTTCTTACGGTCATAATCCAATGCAGCCTCCACTTTGTACTTGCTGCGAATGTACTTACCGCCGATCTTGAAATTCGTGGCTGCGTTTGCAGAATTTTTATTATCGACAGGACCATTGGCAGCAGACAAATGTTTGAGCTGCGTGGTAAAGACCAGATCTTCGGAAGGCCGCCCCCCAACAAACGCTTCACCCAGGAAACGGCCGTAGTTACCAGCTCCGAGCTTAACATAGTTGTTCAGCACATCGGGTTCATCCTCGCGTTTTTGTTCATCAGAGGACGCAGCTACGCTGGGTGTAAGTTTTGGTGACGAAAGGTCTATTTGCGGATCAATGATCTGATAATCGACCTTTTTCTTGCCTGTTTCTCCTTTGATAGGGTCCACTTTATCATAAACCCTGTTGGCAGGTGCAAATTCAATGCTTTTCTCTTTAACAATCTCATAAGTCTGGCTCTCGATCTCTCCGCGTTGTGCCATAGCAAACTGGGATGAGAAGCCAAGTGTCAATAAAAATAAGGAAGAACGTATCGCGGTGGATTTCGTCATGAGTCTTAATATTTTCTGTTTGTCCCGCAGGAATGAATCTTTTTTATTTGCTGATCTGAGCCAGTTTTTCCTTAGCAAGCTGAACTGCTTCCTTGTCATCGGAATTGTCGATAATCGACGTTAATGTGGCCTTAGCCTGCCCCATCTCATTCAGCCCGACATACACCTCAGCAAGCAGTATAAAAGACCTTACACGCCAGTAGTCATACCCCTCGAAATTCTTGCCCATCTCAATGATCGCCGTCTCGGCATCTTTGTATTTTTTGTTTTTAAATAGCACCATAGCGGACCAATAACTTGCCTCAGCACCATATTCGTCTTTCGAGGAAGCTGCGATTTTCTTAAACTCCTCGCCGGCCTTTGTCAGATCTCCGCGCTCGTAGGGAACCTTACCCGCATACAACTGCGCTTTACCTACTGCACCCGGGATCAGGTTACCTGTATTGATCACTTCTTTTGCATAATACAGTGTCGAGTCGTAGCTCTTCAATGTATAATAAGTGTCCATTAAACCAACCCAAGCCTGAGCCTGCTCTTTTTTGCTTTCAGAATTACGAAGCAGTACGCGGAAATTTGACACGGCATTGTTATGGTTGCCGCGGCCAATTTCCAGCTCAGCCGAACGCTGTGCGGCCGCTGCGACGAATGTCGATTTGTTCTGCTGAACCACTTTACCGAAATATTCCAGAGCTTCGTTCACCTTGCCAATCTTGTCATAGGACGAGGCGATGAAGTAATTAGCGTCATATTGATGCTTGCTGGCTGGATAGCTTTGAACAAAGCTTTGCAGCGAGTTGATCGCATTTTCGTATTTCTCGGCATAATAGAGATTCCGGACGTTATCAAACTCAACTTCTTCCAGCTTTTCATTGCCCGGGTTGTTCTTTCTCACTACACCAAGCACTTGCGTAAACTCTTCAGGACGACCGACAGCCGTATAAGCTTCCTGAATCCCTTCCAATGCGCTGCTCGCAGACGGAGAATCCGGATATTCAGTCAGTATCTTCCGAAAATCGACAATAGCCTGTTCATAAACCTGCAAGTTATAATATGACTGTGCCCGGCGAAGTAATGCTGCCGGAATTGCGTTACTCTTGGGCTTCTCGTTTATCATCCGTGTGAAACCTTTCACAGCAGCAGAATAACTTTGTTTCTGGAAATCAATGTCGGCTAATTGGAAGTACGCATCATCCAGATATCTCGACTGCGGATATTGGCTGATCAACTGATCAAATTGTTTGCGCGCTTCCTGCTCACGGTTCATGTATACATATGCGCGGGCTTTCTGGAACAATGCGTAGTCCTTATCCACATTCCCTTTGGCCGAAACCTGTTCGTAGGTTTTAATCGCTTCATTGTAATTCTTTGCAGCCAGGTAACAATCCGCTAGTCGCGAAAAGCCATCTTCAATCATTGCCGGCTCAATGCCTTCAATGTTGTTCGTGAATTCCTTAAAGTATGTTAACGCCTGGGCGTATTTTTTTTGATTATAATAAATGTATCCCAAAGCGTACAAACTCTTTCTTGCATAAATGCCTGCCTTGGGATTTTTAGAAATCTGCGAGTAAAGGTTGGCAGCTTCATCCACTTTGTTCAAACCGTATGTGGACTCAGCTTTGTAATATGTTGCAGAAATGAAAAGTTGTTCGTCAATCGGAAACTTGATGGACTTATCAAACATTACAATCGCGTTGTCAAACTTCTGTGCATTGAAATCAAGCACGCCCTGGTTATAAGTAAGCCGTTGATAGGTGCCATTAATTTTAGTATTCCGCCTGGAAAGGCCTTCTATGTACTTTATTGCCCCTACCGAGTTGCTTGCACTGGCATATCCTTCTGCCACTAGTTCGGTTGCTTCCTCTGTATGCTTGCTCTGGGGATACTTCGCCATGAAGTCATTGAACTCCTTAACGGCCTCATTGTTGTTTCCCGACTCCAATTGCACCTTGGCGTGGTTGTATGCCGCTTCTTCCTTTATAACCGGGTTGAAGTCAAGCTTTGATGCATTGTCAAATGAAGTTAAAGCATAACTTAAATTAGAAGTCTTTAAATAACTGATTCCCAGTATGTAAGAAGCGTACTGCGAAACAGAATCTTTACCTGGTCCGATGGGTTTTAGGTTGGTTATTGCACCTTCATAATTCCCACTCCTGAACTGCGCATGCCCGTAATGAAGCGCTACCGTAGGAGGCACAGCACCGGGTTTCATACGCTTGTAGCGCTCGTAAGATGTAACAGCCGCAGCGTAGTCGCCTTTTTCGTAATAAACCTCTGCCACATATAAAGCGACGTCATCCAGCTTAGTATTGCCTCTTTGTGTCTTCAATACTTTTTCACCGTATGCTAAAAGCTCATCATGCCGCTTTAACTGATACAATGAAGAGATGATCCAGTTCGGTGCTTCATTTTTGTAATAAGGATGATCTTCGATACGCTGAAAATCCTGATAAGCTTCTTCGAACTTATTTTTCTGATAGTTAATTACACCCGCATAGAACGAGGCATCACCGGCGTTGGCAAATGAAGCGTCGGTTTTTACCTGATTAAACAATGGCAAAGCCGCATCCAGCTGCTGGGTATTATAATATGACATGGCCAGCTGATAAGTGCTTTCCTGTTTGTTAGCACCGCTTCCCGATACGTTAACAGCCTTTTCGAGATACGTTATGGCTTTGTCGTATTGCCCTGAGTTGTAATAATAACGCCCCAGGTCGCCGTAGATTTGCTGAGCCTTCGGATGTTCTGAGTGGTTCTTGACAAACCGGTCTACCTGTACTTCTGCCTCCGGATAGTTGAGGTATAAACCGGTCACTGCCACATAATATTCAGCTGTGACCTTATTATAATCGGTGGTACTCAGCAACTTGTCGTCATTGCTCAGAAATTCGTTGAACTCCTGCCTGGCAGCGACATAGTTAGACTTTTCATAATATTCCAGGCCGTTTCGAAAATGGGCTTCCGGTTCTGTAATACTTAATGTATTCTGAGCAAAAACCGAAGATGCGCCAACATATAAAAGCATTCCGAAAGTGGAGGCGCCGTGTTTAAAAACCATAGAGACTGAGTTGGTGAATTTTTGATTTGAATTAATGTCATTAACCATATCCTTTTAAAGAGTAATTTGGTGCGCTCTTACCTCCTAAAATTGTTTGCTATCTAACGAAAAGTGTACTAAAACCGTATACATTGCAGGCAAACGCAATATTTATAACCTTAGAAGATCACTTCATTTCGCATTAAAGACGCTGAAAAATCACCATGCATTGCATCAAAACGAGAGGTGATTGCAGCGATAAATGATTCGTCCAAGCAGCGTTCTATTTCTGCCGCACTTTCAATTTCATAGTCATCGATTTTGTAAGTTTGCTCGTACATGCCCGATTCAATCTTGACAATGTATTTATTATTCCACTGATACAGGCCGATCTTAAATTTGTCGTTGGGTATATCTTTAATGTATCTCATTTTATCAAAATTGTTGCAATATCATGGTTATCAATATTAAACTAAATAAAATACTAATATTATTAGTGCTAATCCTATCATCTTGTTCGGGTCAGGACAAGAAGGATGCTGCTGACTTTTTCTTGAAAGGCAACCGGGCATTAAATCAAAAGAACTATGCCGAAGCCTTGCGCCTGTATGACGAAGCAATTGCCAAAAATGCAGATTTTTCAGACGCCTACCTCAATAAAGGAATAACTTTGTTAAAAATGGGAAGGCCGGCAGATGCTCACGAGATTTTGACAGAAGCAATTAAAATTGACCCGACGCTCACACAGGCAAATCTCGTCAGGGCAGAATCAGGGCTTGATTTAGGCCGGTTGCGCGAGGCAAAACAGGATTTGCAGCAAATTGAAAAAGATTACAAGGATTCGTCCAGGTTTTTCCTCGTTCGCGGAAACCTGCTCGGTGCAGAAGGAAATGCTTCCCTCGCATTAGCTGACTATGATCGCTCGATCCAGTTACAGAAGCTGAATGTTGAAGCATATGTTAACCGGGGAGCTATATACTACGGCCTGAAAAACTGGAAATCTGCCAAGGAAGATTTTGAAAATGCGCTTGCACTGAATCCTGCTCAGCCGGAAGCGCTCAATAATCTGGGACTAATTGCGACAAAAGAGCAGGATTGGAAGTCGGCACTCTCCTATTTCGACAAAGTGCTGTCGGCCGCACCGGACGATCCGTATTCGCTCAACAACAAAGGCTACGTGCTTTTGCAAACCGGCTCGGTGGAGCAGGCGAAAAATTTGATCGAGAAATCCCTGGATAAGCTTCCTAAGAATGGATATGCTTTCCGAAATCTCGGGATATATTATCAGAAGGCCGGACGGCCGGAAAAGGCAACCGAAGCTTTTTCAAAAGCAATGGATATTGCGGAGCCCGTGGACATGCTTTACGGGCTGGCTGGACAAGTTTACTTCCAACAAAAAAATATCGCAGAAGCCTGCAAAATCTGGAAGCAGGGCATTATGTTAAATGACTCGCTCGCCATTGCGGAAGCTGCAAAAAACTGCCGGTAATTATTGTTCCCGGCCGAGTCTTCGGAGCTCCTTCCAGACTTTTTCGTTTTCGTAAGGATCCGTAAATATTTCAAGTAAACTGATCGCCTTGTTTTCGAGAAATGCCTGGACCGAGGATTCCAATAACTCCGGCTCCCGACAACTGAAGTAAGCGATGCTAGAGTCCTCGCAAGTTCGCTTCGCTGAGAACGCGTGTCTGGTTTCGAAATAAGTTTCAATTTCCGGCAGCCCGGACGGTCCATCGATCATCCGGAAAATATTTCCACCGGCATTATTGATCACAACAATTTTCAGGTTTTGTGGGAGTGAGTTAATCAGCAAGCCATTACGGTCATACATAAATGCAACGTCGCCCACGACCAGCAATGTCTCTTCCTCATTGACGAGAGCTGCGCCGATCGCCGTGCTTACACAACCATCAATGCCGCTTGTTCCCCTGTTACAAAATACACTTCGAATGTTAGTGCCAATGTCGAGCACGTTGATATAACGGATCGACATGCTATTTGCAACATGTAACTGAAACACTCGATTTATACACTTAAATAATAAATCTAACGATGTTATATCTGATAACTTAGATAGATTTGAGATGTAGTCATGCATTATTTGTTCTGAACCAGCATTACTGGCAGACCAATTCCGGAGGAATGCTGAGTCAGTTTCAGGGTCAGCATTCTCAGTAAAGAGCTTATAATCAATCTTTTCAAACAGATTTTTAAAGAAATACGATGCCGGAACTGGAATCGTTCTGGTTAATGACTGGGTTGGATCAGCTAAGAATACTTCTTCTCCAATGTGCCAGTGTGCCCGCGGCGGGTTTTTCCTGATGAATTGCTTGAAATCCTTGGAAATAAATGACAATCCGAAGGTGATCAGCAGATCCGGAACCAGTTGGCCGGCATTTTTACTGGCCAAAAACAGGTCGTGATTTCGGATTATGTTCAACCCTGAAATGTTTGCAATGCTGTCTGCCAGCACGGGAATATCCCACTCTTCTGAAATCTTATTCAGCACCTCGCTCAGTTCGTGATCCGGTAAATGCTGGCCTGCCGCAATTAATATTTTGGGATATTCTTCAAATTCATCCAGTAATGTATTCCATACATCCGGAGCCAGGATCTTCTCCGCTGACTGTCTTTTTATAATTTTGAGATTGGCAGAAGGAACCATTTCATCTCCTGACGCCGGATAAAACGGCTCCCTGATCGGAACATTAATGTGGACCGGACCCATGGGAATTGTTGCAGCCAGGGTCACTGCTTCATTGGACACTCTGTTAATGGCCCACAGCACATCTGCGTGCCCATAATCCGCTGAAAATTCGAAAGATCGCTTAATATGCTTGCCAAATATTTCGCTTTGATAGATTGTCTGCCCGTCATACTGATGCAGCCATTCCTTGGGCCGGTCTGCGGAAATCACGACCAGCGGAATTTGCTGAAAAAACGCCTCAGAAACAGCCGGAGCAAAGTTATAGACCGCACTCCCCGACGTGCAGATTAAAACCACCGGAACGCCTGTTTGCTGGGCTATCCCAAGCCCTATAAAGCCTGCGGAGCGTTCGTCCATACAAACATGCAACTTGAAGCGCCCGGAGCGTGTAAAGGCGAGTGTAAGCGCCGCACTGCGGGAGCCGGGAGAAACCACAACATGTCTCACGCCCTGGGCATAGCAAATGGCGGCAAGGTCTACCAAAGGTTGTAAAATGGCCATATCATAAATAAAAATAGCCTCATTAAGAGGCTATTTAATTAATACTGTATCAAATTACTGGTTAACTGCAACATCATCAGTTCAGATTATCCCAGGTATGTTTTTAAAGCTTTGCTTCTTGAAACGTGACGCAATCTTCTGATTGCTTTTTCTTTGATCTGACGAACGCGTTCACGGGTAAGGTTGAACTTCTCACCGATCTCTTCCAGCGTCATCGCATGCTCGCCATTCAGGCCAAAGTACAATGCGATAACATCTGCTTCACGCTGCGTCAATGTGCAAAGTGCACGCTGCACTTCTTTACGCAATGATTCATTCACCAAACCGGAATCAGGCTTGTCTTCCAAATCATTCTCCAACACGTCCAAAAGGCTGTTTTCCTCGCCTTGAACGAACGGCGCGTCCATAGAGACGTGACGGCCAGAGATCTTCATGGTGTCTACAACCTCAGAAGAAGAAATTTCAAGCACTTCTGCCAATTCCTCAGGAGAAGGTTCACGTTCAAAACGCTGCTCTAGTTCTGAAAAAGTTTTTGATATTTTATTTAAAGAACCAACACGGTTGAGGGGTAAACGTACAATCCTCGACTGCTCTGCAAGTGCCTGCAGAATAGACTGGCGAATCCACCAAACTGCGTAAGAAATGAATTTAAAACCTCTTGTTTCGTCAAAACGCTGAGCAGCTTTAATCAAACCCAGGTTACCTTCATTGATCAAATCGCCCAACGACAAGCCCTGATTTTGATATTGCTTGGCCACAGACACAACAAAGCGAAGATTTGCCTTGGTTAGTCTTTCCAATGCAAGCTGATCACCATCCCTAATTTTCTGAGCTAACGTCACTTCCTCGTCCGGCGTCAACAAATCCACCTTCCCGATTTCTTGCAAATACTTGTCTAACGACTGACTCTCACGGTTGGTAATTTGCTTACTGATCTTTAGCTGTCTCATCTATCTTTTATTAATTTTATATATAACGACATTAAATATTGCCCCTGTTACCAAAAACACTATTTTAATCATTTTTGTTCTCTGGCTTCGGCAGCAATACTTTCCGGGACAGACGGTATTTGCCAGTCTTCTTATCGATCTCAACCAATTTAACCTGAACATCCTCTCCTACTTCAAGAACTCCGTCCATTTTCTCAAGACGTTCCCACTTGATTTCGGAAATGTGAAGCAAGCCGTCTTTTCCTGGCAAGAACTCAACAAATGCTCCAAATGGCATAATTGACTTCACTTTTCCAGAATATACTTCACCGATTTCCGGCACCAGAATGATTCCTTTGATGCGGGAAACTGCTTTATCCATCGAAGTCTTGTCAGCAGAAAATATACTTACAAATCCTGCTCCATCTTTTTCTTCAATAGAGACCGTAGCACCGGATTCTTTCTGAATATCCTGAACAACCTTACCACCAGGCCCGATTACAGCCCCGATCATTTCACGGTCGATCTTGATAACGATAGCACGTGGTGTGTGTGGTTTAAGGTCAGCGCGGCTCTCCTTCAAGGTTTTATTCATTTCACCTAGAATGTGCAATCTGCCTGCTTTCGCTTGCATCAGCGCCTCGGTCAAAACTTCATATGAAAGTCCGTTTACTTTCATATCCATCTGGCAAGCCGTGATTCCTTTTTCAGTTCCCGTTACTTTAAAATCCATGTCTCCCAGGTGATCTTCATCACCCAAAATGTCTGAAAGAACCGCATACTTGCCTGTTTTCTCATCAGAAATAAGACCCATCGCAATTCCCGAAACCGGTGCTTTGATCTTTAAACCTGAATCCATCAATGCAAGCGATCCAGCGCAAACCGTTGCCATAGATGACGAACCGTTTGATTCAAGAATATCGGATACGATACGGATTGTGTATGGGTTGTCCTCAGCCACGGGCAATACTTTTTTCAATGCACGCAACGCCAGGTTACCATGACCCACTTCACGACGGCCAGGACCACGGTTTGGTTTTACTTCACCTGTTGAAAATCCTGGGAAGTTATAATGAAGCATGAATTTGCTGTAACCGTATTTCATCGGCGTATCAACAATCTGCTCATCATTTTTTGTACCCAGTGTAACAGTTGTCAATGACTGCGTTTCTCCTCTTGTAAACAAAGCAGAACCGTGTGCATTGGGCAAGAAATCAATTTCAGAAGCGATAGGGCGAACTTCGTCCAATTTACGACCGTCAAGGCGGATTCTTTCATCCAAAACCAGGCGACGTGATGCTTCCCAAACAAGGTCATTGAAATAACGTTTCGCAAGGCCTTTGTCGAATCCTTCTTCGTCTTCCGGAATAGAAGCCGTGAATTCTTCCCAAACTGCCTTGAAACCTTCTTTTCTAACTGTTTTGTTGGTAGAGCCCAGTTGGGTTACCTTGTATATTTTATCGTATGCAAATGCTCTCAAACGAGCTTCAAGCGCTTCGTCAGATGCATCGCCTACGTATTCTCTTTTTTCTGTTTTGCCAACTGCCGCTTCGAATTCTTTCAAAGCAAGGCATTGTTGCTTGATCACTTCATGAGCCACTTTCAATGCTTCCACGACCTCTTCCTCTGAAACTTCACTCATTTCGCCTTCAACCATGGCGATGTCGTTATAAGTTGCGCCAACCATAAGTTCCAATGTAGCACGTTCCAGATCCGCTGAACCTGGATTAACCACGTATTGGCCATCAATTTTCGCAACACGAACCTCTGAAACCGGTCCGGCAAAGGGAATATCGGAAGCTGCAAGTGCAGCAGAAGCTGCCAACGCTGCCAATGCATCAGGTAATGCAGTTGCATCAGCCGACATCAGCAATATGTTGACCTGAACTTCTGCGTGGTAATCGTCCGGGAACAATGGACGCAAAACGCGGTCCACCAGGCGGCTTGTCAAAACTTCCGGATCAGACAATTTGCCTTCACGACGTTGGAAGCTGCCAGGAATACGTCCGGCAGATGCGAATTTCTCTTGATAATCAACCGATAGTGGTAAGAAGTCAAGACCTTCCTTAATATCTTTATTAGCAACAACTGTCGCCAGTAACATGGTGTTACCCAAACGAACTACAACCGAACCGTCGGCTTGCTTTGCTAATTTTCCTGTTTCAATGGTGATTTCCCTACCGTCTGGTAAGGGTATAGTCTTCGTAACTATATTAAAGAGCATAAAAAGATGTTTTTTGTAGCTGCGAAACGCCATCCTGACGTTCCAAATGTTTGTTAATTCCGCAAAAAATCAGGGAACTTTCATCTTGTTGAAGTTCCCTGATTTCTAAATTACTTACGTATGTTCAATTCGGCAATAATCGCACGGTAGCGGTTAATGTCTTTTTTGTACAGATAATCCAACAATCTACGGCGCTTTCCTACCATTTTAAGTAGACCAAGTCTTGTATCGTTATCTTTTTTGTGCGTTTTTAAGTGCTCGTTCAAATAATTGATACGATACGTAAATAAAGCAATTTGTGATTCAGCAGATCCAGTGTCTCCGCCTTCTTTCTTAAAACCTTTTGATTCGAAGATCTCAGCCTTCTTTTCCGCGGTTAAATACATAATTGTAACAACAGATTAATTATTTTCAACTTTTCACAGCACCCTGCCGTAAATAAGGACGCAAAATTACGGTTTTTGGCCCGAATTAAAAAATGTAATTTTACTATGATTGAATAAGCTGGCTTTTTCCAAATCTACTTGCCCATTTTTCTTTAATTCTTTTTACCATCATGATATAGACGTCTTTTTCGAATAACCGGGAGTCACTTCTGGCCCGGTCGATGAAATACAAGCCCGTCAAAAACAAAACCGTATTAGCCATCCAGGCCCCCACAGGCACAACAAGCAGCCCTTCCTTAACCCATTTATCGCCCTGGTTTGTCAAAACATAAAGCAGTATAAAGAAGATAATCGACACCAGAACCGGCACACCAAACCCGCCTTTTTTAATGATTGCCCCCAGCGGAGCACCGATCAGGAACATGATCAGGCATGACAATGCATTGGTGTATTTATGGTGTTTTTCCAATTCATACTTATTCGCGTCCTTCAATTTAGTCTGCAAATAATCCTTCTGCGACTTGGTATAGCTGAGCATGCTGTTAGCAGCGCTCTTGGTGTTCATCAAAATCTCTTTTTTCAAACTGTCCGTAACAGGCTTAACCAGCAATGAATCAATCCAGGGGCCCTTTTTCAATGTTTTATCGGTCCCTTCGCGATAATTGTATGAATAATATTGCTGGCTCCCAGCCACTAAGTTCTTCCGTGTTTCATTGTAAGAGCTACGAAGGGAATCTGCGGTCGAAGTAAGATCACTGATATTCTTCATAAACTCATGATATTTGAACTGACCTTCATCCGTCCGTTTCATCCCAAATGACGAAAGGCTTTCCGTTAAGCGGAAGTGTTTGAATGAGTTCCGGCTGAAATTTGAGTAGTTGGGTGCGCTGCTGCCGCCTATCGGTGAAGAGATATACGCAGGCCGTGCGCTGCCAGAACTCACCTCATCCGTGTAACGCGTCCCATTGTAAAGCTCGATCACCAGGTAACGATTGTCATTGATGGAATACATACGGCCAGAGTCCGCAAGAATGATCTCGGTGTTGCCCACTTCATAGGAACGGTTGCTATGCTTATAGATCACCATTCCTTTCAGTTTGCCATTGTCCTCTTTTTTATCCACCTTAATGCTAAACCCAGGGAGATCATTATAAAAAATTCCTTCTTTAATCTTTAATGTGGCTTTTGTAGTCTTAATGTCATATAAAAGGCTGTAACCCTTTAAGTTAGCCCAGGGAGAAACCCGATCATTAAAATAGAAGGAAAACACACTTACGGAGACCGCAACTATAAAAAGCGGCGCCATAGCACGCACAACCGAAATCCCTGCACTTTTAATTGCTGTGAGCTCGAAAAACTCACCCAGATTACCAAATGCCATCAGAGAAGACAGCAGCATGGCTAGCGGAAGTGCCGTAGGAACAGTTATCAGGCTAAAAAAGAAGAATAATTGCGCATAATCCGTTATTCCGAGATCTTTCGATACAAAATCATCTATATAAAAAATCATGATCCGCATCAGGAAAACGAAGACCACGACGGACATGGTTATCACAAAAGGTCCCCAGAAGGACATTAAAATAAGCTTATCAAGCTTTTTCATCAACTGCCTACGATATCTTTCAAATTATCAATAAAACCATCCCAAAGCGAAGCCAGCTCGCGCTCATCGCGGTTTGCGGAGTAATCCGTCACGCGCAGGAATGTTGTTTGGGTTAACTCGCTCACTTCAAGTTTTAGTTCCACATGATTGTTATCAAGGTTGTCATCGCTGGTATTTTCAAAATCAAATCTTACGGCTTTATTAATTCGCAAACCTGTTTGTCTGGCAATGTGGCTATCGCCGTCCCACTGGAAGTCAAACCGGTGATCGGGCAGCACAGTGACTTTTTCAGCAAACCATTGTTCCAGTCCGGAGGGCGTCGATATATATGGAAAGAGTACTTTTGGCGAGGAGCGCAATTCAAATTCAGTAATAAATTTATATTTTTCCATATGAACTAAAATTAAAAAGGGTTAACCACAACAGTACCGCCTTATATGCTGATTTTAAAAGTTGTAATATAGCATAATTCAACAATAAATGTCATCAAAGTTAATTTTTGCTCACTTCCCTTAACGGAAATTTAGCTCGTAAATTGAAAAAACGGGTTGGAGTTTAATTTTATTTAACATACTTTTGCACCACAATATCACGGCGGGGTAGCTCAGATGGTTAGAGCGTAGGATTCATAACCCTAAGGTCGGCAGTTCGATTCTGCTCCCCGCTACGAAAGATCAGACATCCCGATGGATGTCTTTTTTATTGCCCATACGTGATTCTTCTGCGTTCTGCGAGAATTAAATTACCGGATTTTCGGTTTGCCATAATAGTCTAACGCTGGTTCGCCTCTCATTCACCATGAAATTATTAATACAATACCTTAGCCGGTACAAAGCCCTCATTTTCCTGGCGCTTGTACTCGCCGCCATCAATCAGGTTTTTTCACTCCTGAACCCCTACATTCTCGGTAATTACCTGATCGACCCTTACGCCAACAAAGCAGAATATTATCGCAATAATGGCCTCGATGACGCTTTTTTCAAAGGCATCCTCATTGGATTGCTCATGATCATTGGCGTGGCCATGGTTTCGCGGATTGCCAAAGCATTTCAGGATTATGTTGTTAACGTTGTGATCCAGAAGTTTGGCGCAAACCTTTATACAGACGGGTTACGCCATGCATTACGCCTCCCTTTCCAGGATTTTGAAGACCAGCGCAGCGGTGAAACGCTCTCGGTGCTGCAAAAGGTTAGGGCCGATTGCGAAAAATTCATTACCAGTTTTGTTAATGTGCTCTTTGCCACATTGGTAGGAATTGTTTTTGTGGTAGTTGTAGCCTTCAAGCTTAGTCCGTCACTGCCGCTTATTTACCTTGTTGGCTCGGTCGTTCTTGCCATATTGACGAGTGTTTTGAGTAAAAAAATCAAGTCTATTCAAAAGAACATTGTCAAAGAAACTACGGCGCTGGCTGGGTCCACGACAGAATCTTTGCGGAACATTGAATTGGTCAAAAGTCTCGGCCTGACCAATCAGGAGATTACCCGCCTGAACGCGACGACGTTCAAAATCCTCAAACTGGAACTCCGAAAGGTCAAAAGCATTCGCTCAATCAGCTTTATACAGGGCACGTTCGTGAATTTCCTTCAACAATGTATCATGTTTGCGCTGCTGTTTTTTGTCTTCCGGGACAGAATTACCGTGGGTCAAATGATGATGATGCAGTTCTATTCCTTCTTCATATTCGGGCCCTTGCAGGAGCTGGGCAATGTGATCCTCTCCTACCGCGAAGCCGAGGCGTCGTTGAACAACTTACAGACATTGCTAGCCAGACCCGTTGAGCATAAGCCGTCGAATCCGGAAGTCATTACAGACATTGAAGAGCTACGGTTTGACAACGTCCTTTTTCAGCACCAATCGGCGAACCGGCCCGCATTGGAGGACATTTCCTTTGATGTGAAACGTGGAGAAACCATCGCATTCGTTGGGCCATCAGGTTCGGGGAAAACAACATTGGTTAAACTGCTCGTCGGCCTTTATCATCCCATTTCAGGCGCTGTGTATTACAATGGCATTGATGGTAATAACATCGATTTTGATGAAATCAGAAACAAAATAGGCTTTGTAACGCAGGATACGCAGCTTTTCTCTGGCACGATTAAAGAAAACCTGCTCTTTGTAAATCCGGATGCGACAGATGAAATGATCAACGATGTGTTGCTGAAAGCGGCTTGTTACAACTTACTGTCAAGAGCCGAGAGCGGGATTGATACGGTTATTGGCGAAGGCGGACTGAAACTTTCGGGTGGTGAGCGTCAGCGTTTATCCATTGCCCGTGCGCTGTTGCGCGTGCCGCATTTGATCATTTTTGATGAAGCCACATCTGCCTTGGATTCGTTGACAGAGGAAGAAATTTCCAACACAATACGCAACATTACCGATCAGCGTCAGCACATCACGGTGATGATTGCGCACAGGTTATCGACCATCATGCATGCGGACCGCATTTACGTCCTTGAAAAAGGCCATGTTGTAGAAACCGGCAGCCATCATGCTTTGCTTGATGAAAAAGGCTTGTATTATGCCATGTGGCGCCAGCAGATCGGCGAGCGGAAGGATGAGTCGGTGCTTTCGTCATAATGCACATTGATACTTAAAACCTAGCAAGATCCGGGTTTTTCATCCGTCTGGTGACCCATAATTTTGTCCTGTCAACATTCAAGTTTAGGACAAATAATTCAGAACGATGAAAAACATTGAAACGCTGGACTGGCTGCACATTACCGACGATCTGCACAGCAAAGGATATGGGTTAGTCCCACAAGTCCTTTCGCCTGCGGAATGTGATGAACTGATTGCATCATATGAGGAACCAGCACATTATCGCAAAACGATCGTGATGGAGCGTTACCGGTTTGGACTAGGTGAATATAAATATTTCCAATATCCGCTGCCGAACATTATCCAGCATTTACGCGAAAGCTTTTATGCAAAACTCGCCCCGGTTGCCAATAAGTGGATGCAAGTCCTAAACATTACCCAGCGATATCCATCTGATTTTCAAGACTTTCAGTCACAATGTCACGCCCGGCAGCAAACCAAGCCTACGGTTTTGATCCTGAAATATGGTGAAGGCGGGCATAATACGTTGCATCAGGACTTGTACGGAGATGTGTTCTTTCCTATTCAGCTGGTTATTTTCCTCAGCGATCCTGAGAACGATTACCTGGGAGGAGAATTTGTATTGACCCAACAAACGCCGCGCGCGCAATCCAAAGCCATTGTTTTAAAACCGAAAAAAGGGGACATTCTGCTCTTCACAACCAATTTCAAGCCAGTGAAAGGGACAAAAGGTCATTATCGGGTCAATATGAAGCATGGCATTTCCGAAGTGACTTCCGGCAACCGCTTTACCCTTGGGATTATTTTTCACGACGCATTAAACTGAGAGCAATGTTCAAGCATTCAGACCTCGGGCCGCCTTCGTTTCAAACGAGCAGAAAGTTGAAAAAGCTCATTGATAAAAATATGATTTGCTACGGTGGAAATGCCACGCTTAAAATCTATGGGACATTGCAATGTGCTTCGGGAAAGCGCATGAAAATGAAGAACCGGGTGTTTTTCAGTTCGGTGGCAGAGGCATTGGCGCAGGGCTTTCGTCCGTGCGGACATTGTTTGCGGGAGGCCTATTTGAAATGGAAAACCGGACAGAACATCATTCCAAAACCTTGACCGTGAGGCTTCGCCAGAGATAAAACACCAGATAACTCTCCCAGCCTGCAAAACGCTGGAAAAGCGCTTCAATCTTGCCCGTTTGGCTTCTGTCCTCAATAATGTTGTGATTGGATAGCGCATTTAACAGACCAATATCGCCATGCGGAATGCCGCCCGACTCTTGCAACGACTTCATTAACGCATAGTTAGCTGTCCAGACACCTATCCCTTTATGATCCGTCAGTGCCTTTTTCCGCGCTGCAAAGTCTGGTAATGCACGAATTGCTTCCTTATTAAGACTTCCGTTTGCAAACGCTTTCGCAATGCCAATCAGGTAATCCGATTTCTGTTTTGAAAACTGCATCTCTTTCAGAAGATCGGGATCGGCCGCTGCCAGCACTTCCGGCTCGGGAAAAACAAAATAGGAATCATTTTCATGGTCAATGCGCTTACCATAATGTTCCACCAGCCTGCGCTTCACTTTGTAGGCAAAGGACAAATTAATCTGCTGACCGATAATGCACCAGCAAATGGCTTCAAAAAGATTAGAAATCCCAATCAGTCGCAAGCCTTTGTAACTTTCGGCCATGTAAGCAATGCGTCCGTCGGCTTTGAGCAGGTCGTAAAATGGCTGAATGTTGGTGTCCATATCAAACCATTCACGCACATAATCAACGAGATAGGATTTGTTCTCCTGTGTTGTCTCTCCTTGCAGAATTTCCAGTTCCAGAAAACCTGCGTGCTCCTTAATGGCAACCAGCAGCATTTCCTCTTCCACTTCCAATGCTTTAAAAATTGTATTGCCTTTAATGATGTGGAGGCAGTCATCGTAGTTCCTGTTGAGAAACCACATACATTCTTCAAAACTAAAAAGCGCCGGAACGGGGATTAAGATCTTATGCTCATTATTCATTTACCAAATATATCCTAGCCGAACACAAGCCAAAACCTGTTTCTTGCTAATGATGATCTTAATGTACAATTTTGAAAACCAACTCTTTAAGCAGCTCACCTTCGGGAATGCTCACGCCATCCAAACCTTTCAGCCGCGCATCACATTCCCGCAGATAGTGAATGATATTGGCAACCTTAGGAAGCGGATAATTGCGGATCGCAAGCAAATAATCCTTTACAAAGTAAGGGTTAACACCCAGTTCAGTGGCAAGCCCTTTCTCCGTTTTATCCTTGCTGGCGTGCGCAAGCAGCACTTTTGTATAAAATCCAAAGAGAATGATCAGGATCGGTGCCAGCGGGTTGTCCTTTGAATTTGCAGAGAAATAGGTGGCGATCTGATTGGCCTTCATGACATCACGCGTCATTAGTGCCTTTTGAAATTCAAAAACATTATATTCCTTACTGATCCCAACAAACCGCTCAATCGCCGAAGCGTCAATTCCCTCATCCACCCGCAGATTGACCATTATTTTCCTGATCTCGTTAGACAGTCGCTTCAAATCGTTTCCAATGTTATCAACCAGCATCTGCACGGCCTTGGGACTGATCTTCACACCTTCATGCTGGCAAAAAGAAGCGACCCATTCCGGT
Source organism: Dyadobacter chenwenxiniae (assembly GCF_022869785.1). Classification (NCBI taxonomy): domain Bacteria; kingdom Pseudomonadati; phylum Bacteroidota; class Cytophagia; order Cytophagales; family Spirosomataceae; genus Dyadobacter; species Dyadobacter chenwenxiniae. Next base: position 1,764,642 of record NZ_CP094997.1, read on the forward strand.
AACTTGTTGTCGTACATCTTTTTAGACTGCACAACCACACCATTCGTATTGATGGATTTGATAAAAGTCTTACGCTCGTCAGCATTGGCATGAAAACAAAACACCAGCACGGTGCTGTTCAGCGGATTCAATGCATAATCTTCCAGCCTGGCTTGCTGCTCTTTTTGCTCGATCCCGCCTAACTTGTTGGCTTCCTTCACCAGGATCAATTGCCTCTCGGCCATAAACGGAAAACGTCGGGCATAGCTGAGCACGCCGGCCATATCCGTATCCTTACCGTACAGGACAAACTGGTTAAAGCCTTTTTCAGACTCGGGCACGACCCGTTTTTCCAGTTCTTCGGCAATGGAATCAATGTAATACGGCTCATCGCCGTGCAGGAAATAGATGGGCCTGAATTTTTTACTTCTGATCTCTTTAAGGACAATATCCGGTGTCTGCGCCATTGGGAATGCCGGTAAGCATTGATGTTAATGTGTTAATATAAACTCTTTGGACGCTTTTTGAAGTTCCGGGAAAAAGCTGAAAAATTTGTCCTGATAAAAATCTTCATTTTCGCTAAGCTCCAACATCGCATTGCGCAGCGGAGCCAGGTAAGTGGCCCTCCGCGACATGCGGTGAAAAGTCAAATCCACTCCCTCCAGTGTTGCATAGCTCGTCAGCCAATCCTCACTCCGCATGGCCTGCACCATGCGCATCATATCAACGGGAATGAAATGCTCGTTTTCCTGGATCAGCGCGTACATATTTTGTGCGTATGTAAAAAGCGGTTCCGGTCGGAACTGGTCGAAATGTTTGGCCAGGAAATAATCAAAATAAATATCCATCACGATGCCGGCAAGCTTTCCCTGCGATAAGGCAGCCTTGTGCGTTGCCTCGCGGACAGTTCCGTGCTGATCGGTGAAGAAATCAATGAACCGGTGCAGCTTCAATCCGGTGACAAAATCAGGGTCCCAGCTTTCCGTTTTTTCATCCGTCAGCCGGCCCTTGATAAAGTCGCCCACATAATTGCCCATAATCACGCCCTCCTTTGTTCCTGACAGCAAAATGTGTGCTAAAAAATTCATCTAAATGGCATTTTGGCAAATTAGCCGTACGTTTGTTTTTCGTTACTCCTCTTGGAACAATTTTTTACAACAACAATTATTTTAATCAAACTAGCAAATGAAAGTCGAAAAAAATAACGTGATAGCGTTAACATACAGCCTGAGAATTCCTGATACAGATGGCGAAACCGATGTTGTAGAAGTTGTGACAGAGGAAGATCCAATGTACTTCATTCAAGGCATCAGCGGCCTTCCTGAGGGCTTCGAAAACCAGATTGAAGGGCTTGTTGCAGGTGATATTTTCGAATTTACCGTTGCCCCTGAGGAAGGATACGGTGAGTTTGACGAAGAAGCAATTGTTGAATTGCCAAAGGCGGTTTTCCAGATGGAAGATGTTAACCAGGAGGAGTTATTGCAGATCGGTAACATCATTCCCATGACGAACGAAGACGGTGAGCGCATGCACGGCCAGGTTATTGAAATCAAGGACGATGTAGTTGTCATGAACTTCAACCACCCATTGGCAGGAAAAGAAATGCATTTCAAAGGGCAGATCATCTCAATCCGCCCAGCCACAGCAGAAGAAATCAGCCACGGGCATGTGCATGGTGCTGGTGGGGTGCATCATCATTGATAATTTTGAATGATTGAATGACTGAATGACTGAATGTTTTTTTCCCTATTCAATCATTCGATCATTCAATCATTCACTACATACTGCTCCACCTCCACTCCGAACCTCCTCAAAAACTCCACTCCTTCCTCAACTGCGATTCCCTTGTAGGCTGCGTAGGAATGCAGGAAAATTACTTTTTTGATTTTCATTGTATAAATCACCCTGGCGCAGGCAATGCATGGCGCTAATGTTACGAAAAGCGTCGATCCTTCAATATTTGAGCCATTTTTTACAGCAAATAAAATAGCGTTTTGTTCTGCGTGCAAAGCCAGTGAACAGCTTCCTTTCGCATCTCTGGGACAACCCACTTCCGGAAACTCCTCATCACAATTATGCGTTCCGGCAGGCGGACCGTTGTAACCGATAGAAATAATGCGCGTGTCTTTTGTTAATACAGCACCGACTTGCGCCTTGATACAATGGGAACGCAACGCCAGATTTTTTGCTAATTCCATGTAGATATCATCAAATTTCGGGCGCAAATTCGTTGTAGGTAAAGTCATTCGTTTCTTTAATAATTTTTATACAAACTTATTGAATTGAAAACGGGATTCAACACAAGATTTTAAAGTATGATCAGAAGTTTTTTGCTGGCCCTTTTAATGGTTTCAATGATCCTTCCTGCTTTTTCGCAGCAGGAAAAGGTTGTGATGAAGCTTGCACAAGATCCGGCATCGCTGCTTAAAAACTATAAATTTTATATTCAGGAAGTTGAAGATCAGCGCCTTATTCCAGGCTCTACGTTAGGAAAGGTGGTTTTGTATGGCAAAGATGTTCCTGCCACGTTACCCGGAAAGGCGGATAAAGAACTCTTCAATTACTGGTCGTTTGCAGCCCCCAAAAAAGAACAGACTTACTTGCCGCTTTATATCAGCGTGAAGGAACTCTCTTTAAATGAAAAGCGCGTCGCGCCCAATAAGGTGACAGGCGAAGTAAAGCTTTCCGTCAAATTTCGCTGGTACAGAAACATGCAGCCGGTAGAATTGACCAATTATCAAACCGCTGCCAATTACACTCGTCCCGAAAGGGAATACGACTACGAAAAATTAGTCAAACAGCTCCTGGATCAATCCCTGGCGCACTTTCAAAAATGGATGACGCTGAATGCTGGGAAAAATCCGGCCCTGGCCAGGAACATTCAGCTGGTTTTTAAGGAAATCGTTAATAATGACCCCGATACAGTTTTTTATTCGCCCAAAAGGCCTTTGATCTGGGACGATTTCAAAGTACGAAATGCCAAACCCGGCAGCCGATATGCGGCGGCGGTGTTTACCAGTTTCGGCTATGAAGGCCGTTCCTATCCCAAAGACGATGATCTTGTGGTAGAAATCGGTTTGAAAACATTCATGGTAAAAAGCATGTCCTGGGGACGCCCGGAATCCCGAAATGCCGGCACATTAAGGCATGAGCAGATCCATTTCGACATAACGAGGCTTGTGGTCGAAAAATTTAAGGCGCGTTTGCTGAAAGCCGATCTGACCATTGAAGACTATGATAGCGAAATTCAATATCAGTTTTTGGAAGCCTTTCGTGAGATGAATAGAGACCAGGAACGTTACGACGGCGAAACCGGTCACGGCCTCAATGCTGGCGCCCAAGCCGCCTGGGACCGGAAAATTGCAGGCGAAATTTCGGCTGTTTACTCCGTTCAGTAATGCTGAAATAATTTTGAATACGGCGAATGTCTATCATCTTGCTGTAATAAACGTCGTTTTTACCACTTCCCGGCTGGTTGCGTAGTTTTTGATACAAAAATTATAGGCATCAATGTTCTCCTTAAAAGCCCTGTCGCTCACTATGTAAAGCGAACTTCCCTTTTTAAAACTTACGACCTGATGCCTGGGAACTGAATGCACGACCATTTGATCGGATAGACGGATCTGAATGCTTTTGGAGACGGAATAGGTTACGAAAACGAGCACCAGCAAGTAAGAAAATTTAAGATATTGGTAAATCCTCGTATGATAGGCATACCAAATCGCAAAAAGCAATGCATATAGCAGAGTAACTTCAACTTTATCAAGATTCAGGTTTTCAATCAAATATCCCGGCAATGCTTTTGGAACAGCGACGGCCACGTTGGTCAGGTAAGCAGATAGCCAAACCACTTTATTTACAACCCATTGCAACCAGAACACGTGCAGCGGCGATACTAACAATAAGACGAGCGCAGCCGGTAACAGCACATTCGTGAATGCAATCACAAACGGATTAACCAGCCAGAAATAGCTGGGAAACTGATGAAAATAAAACAAACTCAGCGGAAATGTGGCCAGCTGCGCAGCTAATGACAATGCTGAGATCTGCCAGACGAACTTCACAACTCTATTCTCGGGACTGAAAATGCTGTTCAAAGGCGCGTACAGCAAAAATATCCCGCTCATGGCAAGGTAAGAAAGCTGAAAACCAACGTCATAAAGCGCAGCAGGATCCCAAAGCAATATAACCAATGCAGAAAATGCAAGCGTATTCATCGCATTCTGCTTCCGGCTGAACACTTCGGCCATGACAAAAATAATGCACATGAGCGTCGCGCGTTGCACCGATGGAGGCAAGCCGGTAACCAATGCATAAAAGCCTAGCAATCCGACTATCAATGCTAGATAAGCAAATTTACCCACCGGCCACCGCTTCATCCATCCAAACAAATAACTGATAACCAGGAAAATAATTGCAACGTGCATGCCAGAAACAGACAGAATGTGCACCGTCCCCGAAGTCGTGTAATCGCTAACCTGATCCGATTGCAGATCATCTCTCCTGCCTAGTAACATGGCCTTGATCAATCCATAAGCCTCATCGTCATCCACATTTTCCCTAAACGCTCCGGCGGCCCATTTGGAAATGCCGGTGCTCCATTGTTTCAGCAAAAAGGAATGGTCGGCAACCGAAACCAGCTGAAAAGAATCCTCATCCAGATAGTCCGTCCACACAATGCCCTTATTGCTGAGATACCGGCGGTAATCAAACTGCATGGGATTTTTGGCTTCCAACGGACGCTCCAGTGTTCCGTGAATGACCAGCTTGTTACCTGGTTCCGGCATTATTACGGCTTCCTGGCTAATATTGATTAATGCTTTTAAATCGACATTAACCCACTTTTCTTTGGTTTTAATGCGAAGTATTTGCGCTTCATAGCGAACCGTTTTGCTTCGCTTTTCGGGTAAGCTTATGATTTCTGCTTCGTAGGCTGAATAGCTGACCTCGGATAATGCAGCAATGTTCGCATCGTTGTTTTTCTCGAAGACCGACATTGTAAATGCCCCAATGGAAACTATGAACAGCAAAAACGCAATTCCAAACGCCGTTTTCAAGCCTTTGAAATAAAACACAAAACAAAATGACAGAAGCAAAACAGACAGCGAACTAAGTAATGCAGCCAATTGATCGAATACAGGAAGGATTTCGCTCAACAAAATGCCGGCTATATAGCATAAAACGATGCCGACAAATGGTGAGCGTGGGAGCATATTAACGAACGACGAACCGTTTGGTGACCGTTTGTCCGCCGGACGAAACTTTGTAGTAGTACAATCCGCTGGGAAACTTATCGACTTGCAGATAATTCAGATTCGTCGCGCCGGAAACCATGCGCTGACCGCGTTGATTAAAGACCTCGACCGTGTAAAGCTGAAAATTCGGTGTAAAAACATTGGCTGTTAAAGTCTCGCTGACGGGATTGGGATACAGGTCTACCAGCAGATCCTCGCCAGAAATTTTCGAGAATTCAACGAGTTTTGCACGCCTGGGGCTCAATTCGAGCACAGCGTGCATCCGCTCTTTCTGGTCATTGGTAAAAACGCTCATGCAGACATCAGGAGAATAATCCATATAATTCTCAATCATATTCCGCGTCATTGTGCCACGACACTCCGAGAAAACGGGCGTGCAGGAAATGTCCGTCGTTTCGTTTTTGGTAAAAGCAGTTGGTGTATCATTGCAATGATCGGTTCCGCAATTCCTATCGCCCCAGATGTGTATCAGCCCCAGCCAATGGCCTACTTCGTGCGTCGTAGTACGGCCAAGGTTGTAAACGGAGCTGGTAATAGCTGGCGAATTCCTGCCGAAATAGCGAAAGTCAATGATCACACCGTCCGTCAAAGAGCGCAATGCCTCGTCCTCAGCTGTCGACAAGCCTGCTGTCAGATCGGTCAGCTCGGTTACAACGGGAAACTGGGAGGTTCCTAAATAGCGGTCCGACAACCGGCAAACCCAGATATTCAGGTAACGGTTGGTAAGCCACGCAGGAGAAATTCCCGCCAGCTCATCTGCATCCGTAATAGGACTGAACTGCTCTTTATCATTAAACGTCCGCACAATGTTCACCAGCTTAAACCGGATCCCCGTGTCTACGCCCAGCGAATCTGTGTAATAACCCTTATAACCCGAAGCATTACCATAATCTTCATTCAAAACGTCGATCTGGCTCTGGATCTGGGCATCCGTAATGTTCGCGTTGCCTTGCCCGCCCATTGTGTTATCATCCTTGCTATGAACGACATGCACGACAACCGGAATGGTTATCGTTTCATCCGCGTTTTTCCGCAAAGACGCCCTGTTTGCTTTGATGCGCGTTTGAATAGCTTCCTCCGACTTCATTCGCAGACTCTGCAAAGCCGGATGTTTGGAAATCATCAGCGCGTTCAGTTCATCGCTGGCGCAGCGGTTAAGCGGCAAGTTGCTTCCCTGCGCCAGCACGAACGTTTTTGAAATAACAATCAATAAAAGGATCAGCAGAAGCTTACTGCTCAGATTTGTCATAAGCTGCAAGAATATCTTTTACCAAACGGTGTCTAACCACATCGGATCCATCCAGCTCTACAAAACTAATCCCCTTGATCCCTTTCAGGACTGCTAATGAGTCAATTAACCCTGATTTTAAGTTCTTAGGTAAATCGATCTGCGATTTGTCACCGGTAATGATGGCTTTGGAGCTAGGCCCCATCCTGGTCAGAAACATTTTCATCTGCATCGGCGTAGTGTTTTGCGCTTCGTCAAGCAGAATGAATGCATTGTTCAATGTACGGCCACGCATGTAGGCCAGCGGCGCGATCTCAATGGTCCGGCTTTCCAGATACAATTTCAGTTTTTCCGGCGCGATCATATCATCCAACGCGTCGTAAATCGGGCGCAGGTAGGGATCTATTTTTTCTTTTAAATCACCCGGCAAAAAACCCAGGTTTTCGCCAGCCTCAACAGCAGGGCGTGTTATAATGATCTTTCTAACTTCCTTGTTTTTTAAAGCGCGCACGGCAATGGCCACAGCTGTGTACGTTTTTCCGGTTCCGGCCGGTCCTACCGCAAACACGAGGTCAAACTTCTCGGCTTGCTCCACCAGTAACTTTTGGTTCGGTGTTTTTGCCTTCACAACCAGCCCCTTGTTGCCGTAAATGATCACATCCGCATCATCTTCTGCACTGGCGACAGGCGACTTTACAACGCCATTTAAATAACCCTTCACATTGTCATTCGTAACCTTGCCGTATTTTTGGTAATGGGCTATTAACGAGTCCATTACATCTGTAATACGAATAATTTCCGGGGCAGTGCCCTGAATGCGGATCTCGTTTCCGCGTGAAATAATTTTGCTTCCAGGGAAAGCGGCTGCAACTTCCTTGATATTCGCATTGTGAATACCCAAAAAATCAACCATTGAAACGTCCTCGAGCGTGATGATTTTTTCCAGCAAATGAATTAAAGTTTAGTGTTTGTCTATTTGTTCTAAAATTTAGTAATAATAACCAACAATTGTAAACAAAAGCTGAGAATTACAATTCCGATCTCATTTTTTATAACGAATATTAAACATATTCTGATCAACTCTTTCATTATCAGAGCCGGACAAAATCAACCGGTTTTTGAAAAAAAATAATTGGCCGAACTTCTCCTTCCTTTCTTTCTTACGCGCCCCGGTTTCCTTAACTTTGTGTTAACATGGAAAACGACAAGGCACCCGGCAATTTCTCAAAATCAGGATCAAAACAAAGCAATCAGGGGCGCAAGCCAATGGGCACAAGAACACCTGGTATTGATCAGACTTTCAGCAAGTTACCTCCTCAGGCGGTGGACGTGGAAGAGGCCGTTCTGGGTGCTTTGATGATTGAAAAAGACGCGCTCACAGCCGTTGCGGATATCTTGCGGCCAGACAGTTTTTACAAGGAAGCACACGTCCGGATTTACACCGCAATCATCACTCTTTTCGCTGATTCGGAGCCGATTGACATGCTTACCGTCACCTCCAAACTGCGCAGCACAGGAGAGCTTGAACTGATCGGCGGAGCGCAGTACATTATGGAGCTGACCTCGAAGGTCAACTCGGCTGCCAACATTGAATTTCATGCGCGGATCATATCTCAGGCCTTCATCAAGCGAGAGCTGATCAAGGTCGCATCGGAGATTCAGCGCGAAGCTTTTGAAGACACAACTGACGTTTTCAGACTGCTGGACAAGACAGAGCAGAGTTTATTCCAGATCTCCGAATCCAACATTAAAAAGAATTACGCGGATATGGGTGCCCTAATGCGTCAGGCATTGGCAGAGCTCGATCAGAAGAAGAATAATAAAGATGGCCTTACCGGCGTTCCGTCCGGTTTCAGCGCCCTGGACAGGTTGACGTCGGGCTGGCAAAAAACGGAATTAATGATCCTGGCGGCCCGTCCCGGTATGGGAAAAACGGCTTTCGTTGTTTCATCGCTGCGAAATGCAGCTGTGGACTTCAACATGCCCGTTGCCATTTTCTCGCTGGAAATGTCCTCCGTTCAGCTCGTTAATCGTCTGATTTCGGCTGAGGCTGAGATCGACAGTGAAAAAATCAGAAAGGGAAGTCTGGCGCCGCACGAATGGGAGCAATTGCACCACCGCATTCACCGCCTGACCAATGCACCCATTTATATTGACGACACCCCTGCCCTATCCATTCTCGAACTGCGTGCGAAATGCCGCCGTCTGAAAGCCCAGCACGACATTCAAATGATCGTGATTGACTATCTCCAGCTTATGACCGGGGATACGGGGGGAAAAGGAGCCGGTAACCGTGAACAGGAAATTGCAATGATCTCACGTTCACTTAAAAATCTGGCGAAGGAGTTGGATGTGCCCGTTATCGCACTGTCGCAGCTAAGCCGTGCGGTGGAAACGCGTGGTGGCGAAAAGCGGCCGCAACTTTCAGATTTAAGGGAATCAGGATCGATCGAGCAGGATGCGGATATGGTTCTTTTCTTATATCGACCTGAATATTATGGCATTACAGAAGACGAATCTGGCAATTCCGTCGCCGGAATCGGTGAAGTGATCGTCGCTAAAAACCGTGCTGGTTCATTGGATACAGTTCAATTAAGGTTCATCGGAAAATACACCAAATTCACCGACCTCGATTCACAATTCACACCTGCACCATTCTCGGTGGACCGCCCCATCCAAACCACAAATCCAATCGCCTCCTTCGAAAGCCAAAGCAAGCCCGCTCCCGCTGGCGGAACGCTGAGGAGCAGGGCAAATGACCTGAGCAATTTTGATTACAAAGGACCAGAAAACGAGCCGCCGTTCTGAGGCCCTTGGGCCTTGGGCATCTCACTCCACCCCCGGCCCCTGAAGGGGTGGTGAACATTCGAGTAAAACGTAAAGTCCCCTTTAGGGGATTTAGGGGCAAACAAGCGCAAAGCAACTCACAACCGCTATCTTTGACAACGCTCAACCTGAAATCAATTGTCAGAGTGAGCGAAGCCGGACTCACTTCCTTTGCAGCAACGCCACATTCTCCACACGGTGCGTATAGGGAACATATTATACCTGCACCATTCTCGGTGGACCGCCCCATCCAAACCACAAATCCAATCGCCTCCTTCGAAAGCCAAAGCAAGCCCGCTCCCGCAGGCGGAACGCTGAGGAGCAGGGCAAATGACCTGAGCAATTTTGATTATAAAGGACCGGAAAACGAGCCGCCGTTCTGACGCCCTTGGGCCCTGGGCATCTCAACTCCACCCCCGGCCCCTGAAGGGGTGGTGAACATTCTGGTAACACGCAAAGTCGCCACCGTTCTGACGTCATCGGTGCCTTGGGCATTCATCTCGGCCCCCGGCCCCTGAAGGGGTGGCGAACATCCAAGTAAAAACGCAAAGTCCCCTTCAGGGGATTTAGGGGCAAAACAAGCGCAAAGCAACTCACAACCGCTATCTTTGACAACGCTCAACCTGAAATCAATTGTCAGAGTGAGCGTAGCCGGACTCACTTCCTTTGCAGCAACGCCACATTCTCCACATGGTGCGTATTCGGGAACATATCAACCGGCTGCACCTTAGTCACCTCGTAATCCTCGGACATTAGCGCGAGGTCACGCGCTTGCGTAGCCGTATTGCAACTTACGTATACAATGCGGTCTGGTGCTGCCTTCAGGATCGTTTCTACCACAGGCTGATCCATTCCTGCCCGGGGCGGGTCGGTAATGATAACGTCGGGCCTCCCATGCTCTTGAAGGAAGTCCTCGTTCATGATCCTGCGCATGTCACCCGCGAAAAAGGATGTGTTCGTGATGCCATTCAATTCTGAGTTCTTTCTGGCGTCTTGCACAGCGGCTTCAACATACTCAACGCCAACTACTTTTTTCGCCCGACGCGCTACAAAATTGGCAATGGTTCCGGTTCCGGTGTAAAGGTCATACACCGATTCATTGCCTGTCAACCCGGCAAATTCCCTTGTTACGCTGAAAAGCTGGTAAGCCTGTTCGGAATTGGTTTGATAAAATGATTTAGGACCAACCAGAAAAGTCAGGTCTTCCATCGTCTCGCGGATGGCAGTTTCGCCTGCATAATGGATCACTTCCTGATCCTGGTAGGAATCATTTCCTTTCAAATTAACAATGTAATTGAGTGATGTGATTTCACTGTGTGTCTTGTGCAAATACTGCATCACCTGCTCGATGGCTTCATCGTTCTGTTCGCCGAACTGCACGATAACCATCACATCGCCCGAATTGGCCGTCCTGACTACCAAGTTTCGAAGTGTTCCCACATTAAACTTCACATCATAGTAAGGAATATTATGCAACTCACCGAAATGATGCAACGAATTGCGGATCGTGTTGGAAGGATCAGGTTGCAAATGGCAATGATCAACCGTAAATATTTTATCAAAACGTTTCGGCACGTGAAAACCGAGCGCATGTTTGGTAAATTTCGCACCGGAATCCAATTGATCTTTCGTCAGCCAGCGCCAGTTTGAAAAGGTAAATTCAAGTTTGTTGCGGTAATATTCCGTTTTCGGAGCTGCAATAATCTCATTAATACCGACATTTTTAATGTGCCCGATCCGCTGGAAATGGTCAACAACCTGTTGTCTTTTGAATTTCAGCTGATGCTCATAAGCAATGTGTTGCCATTTGCAGCCACCGCATACAACGTTATGCAGACAATATGGGTCTGTCCTGAGAGGCGAGTACGAATGGATTTTGGTAACGATCGCCTCCTTTAATTTTTTCTTGGTTTTAACAACTTGTAAATCAACTATGTCACCGGGAGCCACATTTCCTTCTACAAATATTACGCCGTCTTCTGATTTAAATATACATTTGCCTTCTGCCGCAAAATCGGTAATTTCAACGTATTCATACTTGATATTCTTAACCATATTTCTTTTTTAATTTCTAATTCCAAATCCTATCGGATAAATTCTACTCCCTTGTCAAGCCATGAAAAAACGGTACATCTTATTCATGCTGATGTTGTTTGCCTTTTCGAAAACTTATGCAACCCATATCGTCGGCGGCCAGCTATTTATCACTGAAAACCCAAACAATTACTATAACTATAACATCGGCTTAACGATGTATTTTGATGCCCTCAACGGCAACCCCGGCGCGGAAGACCCGTTTGTAAACATTTACGTCTTCAGAAAACGTGACAATCAACCGATCGGTTATCTTCAGGCCCCAAAAATAGAACGAAAATCGGTCACGTATGCTAATCCGCAGTGCGGAATATCGTCGCTGGAAACATATATGATCACTTACAGCTCGTCTTTAAGGCTGGAACCGACCGATTTCAGCGACCCGCAGGGCTACTATATGGTTTGGGACCGTTGCTGCCGAAATGGCACGATTACCAATATCCAGGCGCCGGGTGATGCGGGAAGCCTTTTTTATCTCGAATTCCCCCCGCTTTTCAAAAACAACGCAAATTTCAAAAACTCCTCCCCCGTTTTTCCTGCAATTAAAGGCGATTATGCCTGCGTAAACTCTCCGTTTTTCTTTGATTTCGGAGGAAAGGATGCGGATGGCGATAGCCTTACCTATAAGCTGATCACGCCTATGCAGGGATTTTCCGACAAAGCCAACCCAAGCGTGGAAGCCAGAGGCTCGTCTAATTATCCCCGTCTTACCTGGCTGCCCGGCATTTCAGAAGCCAACATTATCCCCGGCCCGAAGCCATTGACCGTGAATCCCAAAACGGGAATGCTTTCCGTCACGCCGGGAAATGTAGGATTATATGTGTTTGCCGTGCAAGTTGATGAGTTCAGAAACGGTGTAAAGATAGGCAGCCTGACCCGGGACTTCCAGTTAAAAGTGGTCGATTGCCCTAAAATGGACGCGCCTAAACTTTTGTTTAAACCCAAAGGGAAAAACACATACTATAAGGAAAACGAGATCATCACAGTGAAGGAAGGCGACCCGAACTGCTTTGAAGTAATGGTTACCGATCCGACAATCAATCAGGTGATCCGTATCAATGGCCGGGCCGTTAATAATTCGAAGGATTATTTCACGATCCTTCCCGCCGAATTTAAAACGAAGGTCGCCAATGACACGCTCAAATTCGAGGTATGCCTGGATGAATGCTTTGTGACATACGATGAGCGTCCCATCAAGATCGAACTCATCGCAGAAGACGAGAGCTGCCCTGTCCCGTTGATGGATACGCTTAGCATTCTGATCCGGCGCGAAAGCAGTGGCAATAAGTCGCCCGAGGTCACCACTTCCCTGCCCGGGCAATATGTGCATGTTACAGCCGGTGTGCCGATCACTTTCACCGTCTACGGCAAAGACATTGACAAAGATAGCATCTCCCTTTCCGGCCGCGGGCAGGATTTCAATATGGTGGATATGGCCATGGATTTTAAAGCGACTAGTGGAAAAGCGCAGATCCAGCAAACATTCAAATGGACGCCGCCTTGTAATGCCAAAAAGGGTGATACGCTGGCCGTGGATTTCAAAGTGGAAGATATGCGCTGTGTTGGCAATCCGCTTGCCGTTTCCAAGCCGGTGTATTTTATTGTTGATCAATCGCCCAATAATCCGCCCGCGGTTGAAACTTCGCTGGCCATACCAGAAATCACCTACACGATTGGCAGCAGCTCCGAAATTGTGTTTGACGTCCTTGCTACTGATCCCGACACCAATACGATCAGCCTTACTGCGGCAGGCCGCGGGTTCAGCATTAGCGATGCGGGGATGAAGTTTGCGAACAAGACAGGCGTGAAGCAGGTGACCTCGCCTTACGCCTGGTCACCTGAATGCCCGATGCTCGAAGGACAATCCGAAAGAACATTCATGATCGACTTTATTACACAGGACAAAAGCTGCGCTGCCGCCACAGATACGACCACTGTGAAAGTGATTGTAAAGGACGATACTTCGGACGTGGTTCCCGAATTTCCAAACGTTATAACACCCAACCGCGACGGGAAAAATGACTGCTTTGTTTTGGAACATTTGCCCGCCGATAACTGTGTGAATCAGTTCAGAGATGTGACGGTTTTCAATCGTTGGGGAAAGCAGGTTTACTACTCCAAGATCCGCAATAACTGGTGCCCGACAGACATCTCCCAAGGCTATTATTACTACGTGGTCCAGTACACCAACAAGTCCTATAAAGGCGGACTAACCATCCTTAAATAACCTGGGGCATCTTGTAAGCTCGCTATCCCGGCGAGCTGTTTGGCATTCAACCCTTGCTGAATGTATAAAACATCTCGTATTTTCAATAAGTACTAATCAAATAGATACTTTTAATACTTTGGATACATAATAAAAGTATTAAATTAATACTATGTACCAACCTAATAATTCAATGAGAAATCGGGAATATATGGAATGTATTTCTTGGTTGATACATTCTATAATATTTAATATGTATTAAAAGTATTTTAATACATAAATGTATAATATTTTTTTAAAATACAAAAAGCAAAAATTTACTTACTTGGAAATCAATCATTTATTAGTCCCCTCCACACTAATTAATCTCCTACTTCCGACTCTGGAAAGTAAATAAGTACCACCATTTGGTTTCTAATTTTCCTATCGCAATATTTATACTGTAACAATAAAATATACAGTTATGAATAACGGTCGCTTTGCGATATCCCTGCATATACTGTCCTTGCTAGCATTGGATGATGAGGAATGGGTACCGTCGAAGTTTTTAGCTGGAAGCATTAATATTAATCCGGTGCTGGTTCGCAAGGAACTTGGCAATCTTCAAGCACATGGACTTGTTGTCAGCAAGGAAGGAAAGGCGGGCGGGAGCAAGCTGGCCAGGCCGGCGGAAACCATTTTCATTTCCGATATTTACGACGCCGTACGACAGAATGATTTGCTTGGAAAGGGCATCAATGTGCCCAATCCCAAGTGCAATGTGGGCCGTCAAATTAACAACTATCTCGACGAACTTTATATCGAAGCAGAGCACGCGTTAAGGGCTAGTCTGGGTGAGAAATCGCTGGCAGATTTTTGCAGGAATTTCCAATCCGAACACACGCAACATTGACCCTTTTTGTCTATCTCAATCAGTTCCATTTTAAACCAAAATCAAGAATGAAAGTAGCATTAATCGGCGCGACAGGATTTGTAGGCGCTCCCCTTTTACAGGAGTTGATTTCACGCGGCCACGCGGTTACCGCCATCGCCAGAAACATTGAAAAGATCCCAACCGAAAGCGACCTGGTAACACCCAGACAGGCGGATGTGTTGAATGTCTCAGAAGTTGAAGAAGCTGTTGCAGGCTCCGATGTCGTGGTAAGCGCATACAATCCCGGATGGACCAATCCCAATATCTATGCCGAATATCTTGAAGGCGCGCAGGCTATCCAAACTGGTGTGAAGCAAGCCGGAGTTAAAAGATTTATCGTCATCGGCGGCGCAGGAAGCCTGGAAGTAGCCCCGGGATTACAGCTTATCGATACACCTGGTTTCCCGGAAGAATACAAAGCCGGGGCTGGCGCTGCACGCAAATATCAGGCTATGATCAAAGAAGAAAACGAGTTGTTCTGGACCTATGTCAGCCCGGCAATTGAGATGCATCCCGGCACTTCCGGTAAACGGACAGGCACTTACCGCACCTCGCTTGATACGCCAGTATACAATGAGCAAGGGAGAAGCATTATCGCTGTTGAAGATCTTGCTGTGGCAGTTGCGGACGAAATTGAAAATCCGCAATTTTCTAAAAAGCGATTTACAGCTGCTTACTAGCTGATCGTTAGGAGAATATAAGATACGTAAAATATAGAAAGTATTAGATGTTTAATAGATTAATATAGTAACAAACATTTTATACTATTTATCCAATAAACTACTTTTTAAATGTACTATACATTTAAAAAGTAGTTTACATTTAGAAAGCAATATACATTTTTAATATAAAAAAAGTACTACTCTTTCGATACATTAAAAACTTTCCTTTATTTCGGATAGTATTTTACTTTTAAGGTGATAAGGGTTCCGGATACATTATTTGAAATATACAAATGCAATTCGACATCATTTGCCCATTTAAAACATTGAGATTAGCCACCGGACTCCTCGCATATTCACTCGTTTTAAGAATAAAGTTGTGGCCAGCGGGCAGCATTATTGGCGGAAAATAAAGTTCTTTGTAGCCCATTTGCTGACACCAACTTCGTTCCAATGAAATCCCGCATTACCGGTTTGCTATTCTTTTTTACCCTGTTAAGTAACCCGAAAGCTTTCTCGCAACGCTTCCTGATGGACTTGGTGGATACGACCAACCAGATGGGTAGAGGGATGCTTTCCATTTATGAACGCTACAATCGCGTCCGGATCAGTGGTTATATTCAACCTCAATTTCAATTCATTTCAAAGAAAGGGGCAGAAACGTATGGGGGTGGCAACTTTTCTGCGCAGGCTAGTAATCGTTTTATGCTTCGACGCGGGCGTTTGCGCGTGGATTACGCGCACTTAAATGAGCACAATGATCCGACGTCCTATTTTGTATTCCAGTTTGACGGGACGGAGCGCGGCGTAGCGATCCGCGATTTTTGGGGGCGGTTTTACGAAAACAAGTTTAAAATTTTCGCGCTAACTACGGGAATGTTTGCACGGCCGTTTGGCTATGAAATAAACCTTTCTTCATCCAACCGCGAAGCACCGGAACGGGGAAGAATGTCGCAAATATTAATGCGGACCGAACGGGACATTGGCGTCATGCTCACCGTTACGAGCCGCCACTCCATCGAATGGTGGCAAAAGCTAAAATTGGACGTTGGCGTCTTTAACGGGCAGGGCATGTCCGGCCCGACGGATTACGATAGCCATAAGGATATAATTGGCCGGTTCAGCCTGAAACCTTTTAAAAACAATGCCTTGGGAGGCGCTACGATTTCAGCAGCGGTCTCGGGCTACGCGGGCGGGATTACAAGTCAGTCCCCGGTTTTGTATCGTACTAAGGCAAATGTGGGGGAATATGCAATGGTTCGTGACTCGTCGGCCTCCAATTACCTGAAAGTTGCCCCCAGGAACTACGCCGGGGCCGATTTTCAAATTTCTTTTCCTAACAAAAAAGGTGA
Organism: Dyadobacter chenwenxiniae; assembly: GCF_022869785.1. Classification (NCBI taxonomy): domain Bacteria; kingdom Pseudomonadati; phylum Bacteroidota; class Cytophagia; order Cytophagales; family Spirosomataceae; genus Dyadobacter; species Dyadobacter chenwenxiniae. Next base: position 1,781,157 of record NZ_CP094997.1, read on the forward strand.
AACGGAATTCAGACTGGAATACATTCGCGGTGACCAGACCGCAACATTTGCAAGCAGTGAGACTCCCGGCGTGTATCCTGTAACGAACGGGACAAAAGACCCGCTTTACGTTCGCAATTTTGATGGTGCTTACTTCTATTTCTTACAGCATTTGGGGAGCCTGGAACATCAGTTTGTCCTTAAATATGACTGGTATGACCCCAACAAGCGTGTTTCAGGAATGGATATATCCGAAGCACGAGGATTCAATAAGGCCGACTTGCGGTACGACACCATCGGAATGGGTTATGTATATGTAGCGAACGAATCGCTCAAATTCACATTTTACTATGAATTTGTCAGAAATGAGAAATCGGCTTTAAAAGGCTTCGAAGCAGATGCGCCGGACGACATCTTCACATGCCGGGTTCAGTATAACTTTTAAAGAGTTCCAAACCGTTCCGTGAGGATTTTCCTTCGATATTTGAAAATCTGGGTTACTTCACTCCTCACAAACAGCACATTAACCCAGTCGCCCAGGAAACCAAAAGGCACTTTGTAATTGAGGATATCCTCCATCAAAACGCCACCCGGAATTTCCGTAAAGCGGTGCTGGTGATGCCAGAATGCGTATGGCCCAAAGCGCTGCTCGTCTACAAAGTATTGTTTATCAGCTACATGCGTAATTTCCGTACACCATTTGAGCGGAATTCCCAAAACCGGCTTGACAATGTAACGGATGATCTGGCCTGCGTACATCTTCTGGCCATGATGCACAGATGTGACAACAAAGCCCATTTTTGCAGGTGTAATTTCCTTTAAATTCCCGGGATTTGAAAAAAAAGACCATGCTTCGTCCAGCGAAATGGGCAGACTTTGCGTAAAATATAATTCTTGCACTGGAATTGAGTTATGTTAGACCTATATACGCTAAAAGACGCGTACCAGACCAAATTGCAGATTCTTGGCATGATTTTCTCTGTGTTTTGGCATGATCTAACTCCAAAAAACATGAACAGAAAACTGATTGCCACTACATCCACATCCATCTATTCAAGTCCTTCGTCTGTATGGAAAGCGTTGATAGATCCGGAAATCGTAAAACAATATATGTACGGCGCAGAAGTATACTCTGACTGGCAGGTAGGCAGCCCGATCGTTTACAAAGGCGTCTGGGACGGCCAGCCATACGAGGACAAAGGGACAATACTGGAAATCATTCCGGAACGGGTCCTCAGCTACACATACTGGAGCCCGCTTTCAGGCACCGACGATTTTGAAGATAATTATGCACACGTTACTTACCACATCTCAGCATATGACGATGAGACAACGCTCATCATAACTCAGGACAATCTGGAAACGGATGAAGCGGTGGTTGCTGCGGAAGCCAACTGGATGAAAGTGGTCGGAGATATCAAACGCATTCTCGAAGGCGACAAAAAACACGTCCTTTAAAGGGTTAGCAAAAAGCCAATCCGGTCTTGGGATACGCCGGATTGGCTTAGCATTTCTATAACTTCATGCTCAGTGCGATGCGCTTTCTTGCTAAATCGACCTCAGTGACTTTTACACTTACGATCTGTTGAAGCTTCACGACTTCGTTAGGATCTTTGATAAACTTATCGGCCATCTGCGAGACGTGCACCAAACCATCCTGCTTCACGCCGACGTCCACAAATGCACCGAATGCGGTAATGTTGGTTACAATTCCCGGTAACACCATTCCGACCTTCAAGTCTTCCGGCTTTCTGACCGAGCTGTCAAACTCAAATTTCTTCATTCCCTCGCGCGGATCGCGCGACGGCTTTTCAAGTTCAAGGAGGATGTCTTTCAATGTTGGAAGTCCCACTGATTCCGAAACGTACTTTTCCGGCTTGATCTGTTTCCGCAGCTCGGGTTTCTGCATCAGATCCTTGATGTCTGCACCCACATCCTTCGCCATTTGTCCGACAACATCGTAACGTTCAGGATGTACAGCGCTATTATCCAGTGGATTGACTCCATTTTCAATCCTTAAAAATCCTGCTGCCTGCTCAAATGCCTTCGATCCGAGCCGAGGCACTTTCAATAATTGCTGTCGCGATTTAAAGTCGCCGTTTTTGGCCCGAAAATCCACGATATTCTGCGCCAGAGCCGTTCCCAGGCCCGATACATAGCGCAAAAGATGCTTGCTAGCCGTGTTGAGATTTACGCCTACGGAATTTACGCAGCTTTCCACGACTGTATCCAAAGCATTTCGCAATGAATTCTGGTCCACATCGTGCTGATACTGACCTACCCCAATGGATTTCGGATCAATTTTTACTAACTCTGCCAATGGATCCATTAACCGGCGTCCGATTGAAACAGAGCCACGAACAGTTACATCCTTCTCAGGAAATTCTTCGCGGGCCACATCCGAAGCGGAATAAATCGAAGCACCCTGCTCGCTGACCATGAACAAACCGACCTCTTCTGACTTGCCGGCGTTAGTCAGAAGCTTCCGCACGAAATCCTCCGTTTCCCTTCCCGCCGTGCCGTTACCAACCGCAATCGCTTCTATCTTCCATTTTTGGATCAGATCGGAAAGTTTGGCATTTGCCTCGGCAGGTTTATCAAAAGGATAGATCACCTGATCCGCAACCAGGTTACCCTGACTATCCAATACAACCACCTTGCAGCCAGTCCGGTAACCAGGATCGATCGCCAGCACGCTTTTTTGTCCCAGCGGCGACGCCAGTAACAACTGCCGCAAGTTTTCAGTAAACACCTGAATAGCAGCAATATCTGCCTTTTCTTTCGAAAGGTTAGCAAATTCTGTTTCGATGGAAGGTTTCAAGAGCCGCTTGTAACTGTCTGAAATGGCGAGCTCCATTTGCTGTAACACAGCAGGCGGCCCTTTGCGAAAAAGCCTGTCCAGCGCCTCAATGGCCTGATCCTCATCCGGTGAAATCGTTACATTCAAAATCCCTTCCTCTTCCCCGCGCCGGATTGCCAGCAGCCTGTGTGAAGGAATGCGCGACAATGGTTCTGAAAATTCAAAATAGTCGCGGTATTTAACGCCCTCCTCCTCTTTTTTCTTCTTGACCTTTGAACTAATGACTGCGCTGCGCTGGAAAAGATTGCGAATGCGCGTCCGTGAATCCTGATTTTCGTTGATCCATTCCGCTATAATGTCCCTGGCCCCCTGCAATGCGTCTTCCACTGATGCAACCTGATCATTCAAAAACGAGGCAGCCTTTTTTTCAGGATCCGATTCCTTGCCTGTAAAAATCAGCTGAGCAAGCGGTTCCAGTCCGCGCTCTATGGCGATGCCTGCACGGGTTTTTCGCTTTTGTTTGTATGGCAGGTAAATGTCTTCCAGTTCAACTGTCGTAAATGCATTTTCCAGCTGTTTACGCAGCTCAGGCGTAAGTTTACCCTGCTCTTCAATGTTTTTCAAAATGGCTTCCCGGCGTTTTTCAACTTCCAGTTGCTTCTGCCAGGCATCTTTTATCGCCCCGATCTGCACTTCATCCAATCCGCCTGTGGCTTCCTTCCGGTAACGCGATATAAACGGCAGCGTGGCCCCTTCTTCAAAAAGTTGGATCGTACTTCTAACCTGTTTTTCAGAAATCGACGTCTGATGGGCAATGTAAGGGAAATTCATTTGTATAAAATTGGGTAATCATTAGATGAACTGACTAAAATTCATTCCGCAAATAAAGCAGATATTCGTAGATTTAATGCCGTTAACTTTCCTACCCTATGCCCGTTTTCATGAAAATCCTGAGCCAAAAGACAATTGGCTTGCTCCTGCTGATCACAACATTATTGCCTCTTGCCGGGCACGCCCAATCTCAGTTCAAAGTCATCGCATTCTTCACCGGGAAAAACGATTTGGCGCATATCAGTTTTGTTGGAGAAGCCAATAAGCGCTTTCCCGAAATGGCTAAAAATAACAACTTCACTTACGACACCACCAGTAACTGGAACAATCTGAACGCAAATTTTCTAGCTGATTATCAAGTTGTTCTGTTTCTGGACACCAGACCCGAAACACCAGAGCAGCGTGAGGCATTTCAAAAATACATGGAGAACGGCGGTGGCTGGCTGGGTTTCCACTTCGCAGCATTTGCACTGACGCCATCGGCTTATCCGCAAAATTGGGATTGGTATCACAATGCATTTCTGGGCTCGGGCCAGTATAAAAGCAATACCTGGCGTCCAACATCGGCTATTCTGAAGGTTGAAGATTCTAAAAGTCCTGTAACCAGAGGATTATCAAAAACATTCAAAGCATCGCCTAATGAATGGTATCGCTGGGAAAAGGACCTTAAAGCGAATCCTGACATTCGAGTCCTGTTATCCATCGATCAGGCAAGCTTTCCGCTGGGAACGGGCCCGAAACAGCACGAAATCTGGCACAGTGGTTATTATCCTGTCGTTTGGACCAATAAAAAATACAAAATGGTGTATATGAATATGGGTCACAACGACATTGATTATGAGAACAAAACAAACAAGGAACTTTCCTTCACATTCGACAATCCCACGCAGAATGAGTTGATTTTGAACACAATGCTCTGGCTGGGCAAAGCAAAAAAATAATAATAAGCGTCCAAAACTTCATCAAATGGAAGAAATACAAACCAGAGAATTTGAAAAAGGCAGCATGACTGGTGTCGTCTGGCAATGTGATGGCATCCGGATTGGCCACGCCGTTTCCAAATTTACCGAACTTAGCAGCTTCTCATCCAGTAGTAAAACGGATGTTGTTCGCATGCATTTCGGAATGCGGGGCAATTACAGCTTTGATTATAAGCAGCTTAATAAAACTTTTGACCTCATTGGCGGACATCATAATATGATGTATTCCCATGATTTTGATATGGTGGTCAACAACAAAACGCTGGAATTGGAAACATTTGGCATTCAGTTCCCCAAAGACCTCTTCATCCGCTTCACAGCGCATTCGAGCGAATCTCTCAGCAGATTTTGTGAAAACATCGGGGAAGGGAGAAGCGCTATTCTTTCTGATAAATGGGGCACCATTGATTCCCCGATCCAACAGGTCATCCAGCAGATCATTCATTGCAAATATGCCGATGATCTCAAAAAGCTGTTTTTATTATCCAAAAGCATTGAGTTGCTTGTCCTTTGCGCGGATGCGGTGAGTGCTTCTAAAACCAAAAAAGAGATTTTTATAAAAAATTCCACAGATAAGGAAAAAATCATCGCCGTAAGGGACCTGATTAACGATCGCGTACATTGTCCGCCAAACTTGTCCGAAATCGCCCAATATGTGGGATTGAATGAATACAAGCTCAAACGTGGCTTCAAAGAGACATTTAATAACACCGTCTTTGGCTACCTCACCGACCAGCGCTTGAACCTGGCGCGACAATATTTACTGGACACGCAGAAAACCGCCGCTGAAATTGCTTCTCAGCTGGGATATGCGACGCCGCAACATTTTAATAATGCATTCAAGAAGAAATTTGGGATCACACCTTATTTGGTTAGAAATAATCCGTGAAGCGCAATAGTGATGAGGTCAAAAGCCGCTAAAATTGCAGAAACTTAATGCTTTTTGCTAACCACCAACATTAACAGAAAATCACAAATGGCTGAACAACTCATTGTCAAAAATAGCATTACAATCAATGCTCCTGCTTCCGCAGTATGGGACGCATTAATCAATCCTGAAAAAACAAAAAAATACATGTTTGGTTGCGAAACAGTTTCCGACTGGAAAGTGGGTAGCGAATTGTTGTGGCGAGGTCAATATGAAGGAAACGAGATCGTGTATGTAAAGGGCAAAATTGTCGAAATCCAGCCGGAAAAATTACTGATTTACACAACCATTGATCCCAATTCCAGCATTGAGGATGTGCCCGAAAATTATGTCGATGTGACATATGAACTCGTATCTCAGCAAGGTAAGACGGTTCTAAATGTTTCGCAAGGCGATTTCAGCACGGTTGCAAATGGAGAAAGCCGTTACCAGGATTCCTACAACAATGGGGATGGCTGGAACCCCATCCTTGTAGAAATTAAAAAACTGGTCGAAAACAGCTGATATCAGGGATTTTCCGACTCAATTTCCCCTACTTCCTGTTCGTCAGTTTCTTCGGCGGGCTCGTCTGTTTCCTCATCTGGCTCGTCCGAAGTAAATCTGTTACCTGTACTCACATCGGGAGCATCGGCGCCTGGCACTTCCGGAGTTGTATTCATGGGGCCCATTTGACCCGGTTCCCCATAACTCGGCACCGGTTGCTGCCTTGGCTGTCTATCGCGGGTTTCGTCGTCGAGCGTTTCTTCGCGCTTTTCTGTCTGAGATTTCATATTGTCCAGTTTAATTTTTGCCGGAATTGCAAAAAACCGTGCCTCAGGACCTTAGGCTTATTTCCGCTGCATCAGGGCCATGTAAAACCCGTCGGTGCCATCCTTTGCAGCGGAGGTGCGATGTGCGGAAATAAATTTCCAATCCTTTTTATTGGCTTTCATGAACCGCTTGACCTGATCCTCAGACTCAGACGGAAGCACGCTGCATGTAGCATAAACCATTTTACCGCCTGGTTTGACCATTTGGCTATAATTATTCAAAATCTGCCATTGCACTTTTTTGATTTCATCCAGGAATTGCGGTTTCAGCTTCCATTTTGAGTCGGGATTTCTTCTTAACACACCCAAACCTGAGCACGGCACATCAAGTAGCAAACGATCTGCTGTTCCTGCGAGTGTTTCAATGAGCTTTTCAGACGAAATGAGCATGGTTTCCAGGTTTTTCACGCCGTTGCGGGCAGCGCGCTTTTCCAGTTCAAGCAATTTGTGGTGCTCAATGTCCATAGCCAGGATTGAACCCTCATTATTGAGCAGCGCCGCGATGTGCAATGTTTTTCCGCCAGCACCAGCACAGGCGTCAATTACACTATGTCCGGGTTGAATGTCCAGATATGGTGCAATCAGCTGGGAACCAGCATCCTGAACTTCGAAAAATCCTTGTTTGAATGCTTCCTGGTTCAGCACATTCTGGCGTTTTTTTAAAACCAGCGCATTGGGAATGTTAGCGATTTCCGCAGCGCCGTCTTCCCCAAACCCTTCCTTAACCGTTTGAACATCACTTTTTAATGTATTTACGCGAATAACAACGGGAGCCTGCTGATTTAATGCAGCAATTTCTGCATCCCAGGCTTCACCCAGTTCCTCTGCTCCGATTGAGTCAATCCAATCCGGGATAGACTGGGCAACTTTGCGAACGCTAAGGCCTTCCTGATATCTGGATAAGATATTTACTGCATCCATGTCCTCAAACTCGGGCCATTCTGGTAAATTTCCGTCATCCTCTGTTTTCAATTGAACCGGTTTGATGATCTGCCATGTGCCCACAATTTTCCAAAATTCTTCCGGCTCAGATACTCTTTCAATGTCTGCCGAAAATTTGATCAGGCGCCACCAGCGCACGATCTCATACGTGTTGCCCGCAATAAATGCGCGATCACGTGCACCCCACTTTTTATTGGTTTTCAAAAGTTGTTCAACAACCCTGTCGGCTTGACGGTTCTTTACGAAAATATGCTGCAATGCTTCAACCGTTGCCGCAACAAGTCCTTTATAAAGTTTCAAAATATCTTATTTAAACAAATGATGCAGTAAAAATGGCGATGTCTGACGTACAAAACAATATTTCCAAAACGAAGGCATGGTTTTTAAGCCGGGTAATATATGGACAGCTACATGATTACCCTCACCATTATCGGAATAGCGACGCTCGGGATGGCCTGGATGCCTTCGTTCACGAAGACGACAGGCATTTCTGACTCGGTCGTTTATGTTGTCCTTGGTGTAATCGTCTATGGGCTTCTGGACATTCTCCCGAATCCTAATCCGCTTACATTCAATGTTCAGACCATTCATTTAACGGAATTGGTCGTCGTCGTTTCCCTGATGGGGACGGGTCTGAAAATTGATAAACCATTTTCCTTCAAAGCCTGGTCAGTCCCATTTCGCATGCTTACGATCACAATGGTGCTATGCATTGCGGCAGTGAGCATGATTGCATATTACTTCCTGCATTTTGACCTGGCTTCCGCCCTTTTGCTGGGTGCTGTGCTGGCGCCAACGGACCCGGTTTTAGCCGCTGATGTGCAGGTGGGGCCTCCAATGGAACAGGTCAAAGACGAAGTGCGCTTCTCGCTCACCGCAGAGGCCGGCATGAACGACGGTATGGCGTTCCCCTTCACCTGGCTGGCCATTTTGCTGGCAGGCTCCGCAACAGGCGAATTTGGTGAGATTTTGGGAGACTGGTTTCAGATTGATCTGGCTTATAAAATCGTCGTGGGAATAGCATTAGGCATTCTCTTAGGCCGGGTTCTGGCATATGTTATTTTCAACTTTTCTGAAAAGCGAAAATCAATCAGTCTGAATGATGGCTTCATTGCCGTGGCAGCGGCACTGGCGATATTTGGTCTTGTGGAATTGATTGGCGGATATGGATTTGTGGCTGTCTTCGTGGCAGCCGTCACCATGCGCAATTACGAGTTCAACCATCAGTTTCATAAGGATCTGCATAGCTTTTCTGACCAGACAGAGCGTATTCTCGTCGCCATTGTGCTGCTTATTTTCGGTGGCAGTCTTGTGCATGGTATTTTGGATCATTTGACCTGGCCATATGCGCTGCTATCCTTGTTTTTTCTGCTGATAATCCGGCCTGTTTCGTCTTTGATAGCATTGATTGGCACGAAACTGCATTTTAAGGAAAGAATGGGCATAGGTTTTTACGGGATCCGCGGTGTGGGTTCCTTCTATTATCTGGCTTTTGCATTGAATAAAGAAACTTTTCTGATGGGTAAAGAACTCTGGTCCACCGTTTCATTCATTGTATTATTATCCGTCGCTATACACGGGCTCACGGCAACACACGTCATGACAAGCCTTGAAAAGAAGTTTTCCAGATCGGTTTGACGTCCATTCATACTATCTTAAATAAAACAAATATGGAAACCCAAAGCACCATCATCTGCCCGCCGGAACTTACATCCCGTCCACTTGGCCTTAAAGTGGAAAAACTGATTGCATTACCCGTTTCAAAGGTTTTTAAAGCCTGGACCAGTCAGATCGATCTCTGGTTTGCTTCTCCCGGTTCCTTTTTGGGTAAGGCCGAAAACAATACGCCGTTCTATTTTGAAACTTCTTACCAAGGTGTCAGACACCCGCATTACGGCCGTTTCTTGACGGTTCGGGAGAATGAAAAGATCGAGCTTACCTGGGTTACAGGTGAAGGTGGAACGGAGGGCGCAGAAACTGTTTTGACAGTAAACTTGTCCGGAGTCGACAATGGCACATTTTTAAGCCTTACCCATGCCGGATTTGCCAGTGAATCTTCCAGGAACAATCATCAGGAAGCCTGGCCGGTTGTCCTTGCCCAGCTTGAAGAACGTATGTCCAGACCCGCTGACTAATAAATATTTTGAGGAAGGTTAACCTCGAATGTCGTTCCCTTTCCAACATCGGAGGAAATGGACATTTCGCCTCCCAGGCTTTCAACCAGATGCCGAACGAGCGCTAAACCGAAACCAAAACCCTGTTCGCCGCCAGTTCCACCAGTGGATGACGCATTGCCGGACATAACCGCTTCAATACTTTCCGCATTCAAACCTACACCGGTGTCGGAAACGGCGATTTGAAGCGTGGGCACTTCCAATGTAATGGCCAGTTTTAAATCAACGGTCACCGTGCCGCCCGCGGGTGTGAACTTGATTGCGTTTGAAATCAGGTTTCCGGTTATCTGAAGCAGTTTGTTTTTTGAGAAAGCAACATTTTCTGTCAAAGCACTCGTGTTGACTATGAAATTGACGTGCTTATGCTTGGCTTGGGGTTCGTACAGTCTAAGCAACTTATCCTTAAACATGGTCAGATTAAAGCGGCTGTTGTCCGTTACAACGTTTGCTGCATTCAGCGACTTCTTTTCTTTGTGCGATTCCAGGATTTCCTCTGCGAGATCCAGTATCGAATTCCCGCTTTTATGGATCAGGTTGATAAATTCCAGGACTTCGTCCATTTGATTATCATCTCCCTGATCCTTGATAATCTGAGCTAATCCTACAATCCCTCCCAATGGCCCGCGAATATCATGTGCCACTTTCTTTTGCGTTTGCTTGGCCTCATTCAACTTGGAACGAAGGTTTTCAAGGACTTTATGGGTTTTTAAGCGGCCGACGATCTCATCCGCGATGATCTTGATCAGCTCGATTTTTTCCGGGTCCAGCGTTTTTTGTTCCTTGTCCAGCACGCACAATGCACCAATTTGGAGCCCATTGCTTGTTTTCAACGGGACGCCATAATAATAACGCACATTGGGATTACCAGTCACGTAATCCTTATCCTTGAAGCGGTTATCAGCAGACAGGTCCAACACCTCAAAATGCTCTGCTTCCATGATGGTATACTGGCAAACCGAGTCCTCCCGCAGCATCTGATCTAAGTCAAGTCCGTAGTTGGAAATGGTCCATTGCGTCAGCGAATCGATGAGATTAACCAAAGATATTGATGTGCCGGTGACCTTGGCGGCCAGTTTTGCTAAATCTTTGAATGTTTCGTGGAGGTCAGCGTAATCAAGATCGAAATCGGCGAGGCTCAGTAACCTTTCCATTTCGTTTTCAGGGATCGGAGGCAAATTTTTCAATTTATAAAAATAGGATGCTGGTTTATTGCTTCGAATATACTTACAAAAAGTAAAATGTATCAAATCAATTCTAAGCAAAATCATACGCTTTATCTGAGCATGACTTTTGTATGCAAACTGTTGAAATACATAATGCCGACGAAGCCAGTCTGTAAAAAAGAGCAGGGCATGGAGCAGATTCAAGCGTTATCAGTCTTGGAATAATTCAGTTCAAATATCACACAAGTGTTGTATATTGTGCCGGGTTTGCGCCTCCGCTAATGTGACAAAAAACAGCCAGAAAATTTCGCGAATGAATCTAACGGTGTTAGAAGTGCAATCTAACATTGATAGATTAATAATCATCATTAAAAATAAGCTTTTTAAGTGTCGTATATGCATTTTAACTGTATTGGCTCTTTCGGTGACAAAAATCCCAGCATTTTAGCAGTAGTACATTTTAAAGACATCATTTGTAAGAAATTAAGCTGAGCCATATTTAAATCAGATGTATAAAATTGCTTTTACCATATTTTTGGCATTTATTTTTTGTAACGTTATTGGCCAATCCAGCCCTGGTGATCAGATATTGGGAGAATGGGTGAATGAAGAAAAAGATACGCGGATCGAGGTTTATAAGAACGGCACACAGTATGCCGGAAGGCTGATCTGGGCTCTAAATCTTATGGAAGCCGATGGCCAGACCCTGCGCAAAGACGTTAACAATACCGAGGAAAAACTCCGAAACAGAAGCGTTGCCAATATTGATCTCTTACATGGTTTCATATTCAGTGAGGGAATTTGGGACGATGGGAAAATGTATGATCCCAAAAGCGGAAAAACTTACAACTGTTTGTTAAAATTAAGAAATGACAAGCTTGAAATCCGTGGCTATGTCGGCATTCCGCTGCTTGGCAGAACGACCTACTGGGAACGTGTCTTATAAGCTATTTAAAGCCCTTTTTTGCGCCTAACTATACGTAAGGAAAGCATATTTTATCCCTTCTAAGGGAATACAAAAGGCAAAGCTGGTGTTCTCTTGTAAATAGGAACACGCATATGAAACATATAAAATTAGGCATACTGGACCAGTCTGTTGTAAGACAGGGCGCTACGGTTCAGGAAGCCATTCAGGAGACTATTTCCACAGCAAAGCTTGCCGAAGATCTGGGATATAGCCGTTTCTGGATTTCTGAACATCATAATTCAACATTTATTGCAGGATCCACGCCAGAAGTGCTGATGGTGAAACTGGCTGACGCCACGAACCATATCCGCATCGGATCAGGAGGGATCATGCTGCCCAACCATAGCGCATTAAAAGTGGCCGAGAATTTCAGAATGCTGGAAACACTTTTTCCGGGCCGTATAGATCTGGGAATGGGCCGCGCGCCGGGCACAGACCGCATTACTTCTTCTCTGCTAAATCCTTCCAACGATTTCAGTGAAAGCAGCTATCTTCGTCAGTTAGAGCATTTACAGCATTTTTTCAGAGATACAGCAGGAACAGAGCGTGGTTTTATTTACGCTGCACCGCAGTCGACCACGATCCCCATGCAATGGATCCTGAGTTCCAGCGGCGGCAGCAGCAACATTGCGGCGAGATTTGGAATGGGACTGGCTGTTGCGAAGTTTATCAATGGATTTGTGAAACCGGATGTGATCGAAACCTACCGCAAAAATTTCCGGCCATCCGATCAGTACGCCCAGCCACACGCTTTGCTTTCCGTTTTTGTCCTGTGCGGCGAGACAGAGGAAAAAGCATTGGAAATGCGTAAAATGATGGACTACATTCTGGTAGAATTTGAAAAAGGTAAATTCGGCCCGTTCCCGGACGCCGACACTGTAAGAAAATACCGCTTTACCGAAGGAGAGCTGGAACGCATACGTTATAACAGCGGCAGGATTGTCTCGGGCACCAAAGAAGATGTGAAGGAGCAGCTGACCAGGCTCGCGGACGACTTCGATGTTGACGAAATTATTATTTCCACCATGGCCGACAGCAATGAGAGCAGAGTAAGATCTTTTGAATTAATTTCTGAGGCATTTAATTTGAGAGAACCGGTTCAATAAGTTTATTTTTGTGGCAAATCCATTAGCCAGCCACAAATGAACCGCTTTGACCGCATCACTGCCATATTAATTCAGCTGCAATCGCGCAAGATTGTAAAGGCTCAGGATCTCGCAGAGCGATTTGACATAAGTTTGCGGACCGTATACAGAGATATCAGCTCGTTGGCGGAGGCTGGCGTGCCCATTATCGGGGAGGCTGGTGTGGGCTATTCGATCATGGATGGCTATCGCCTGCCTCCAGTTATGTTTACAAAAGAAGAGGCACGTACTTTCATCACGGCCGAAAAGCTGATGGAAAAATTCACTGACCTCTCCACACAATCACAATATCAGTCTGCAATGTTCAAAATCAAATCGGTTTTGCGGAGCAGTGAGAAATCAATGGTGGAAACGCTTGAAAACCACATTGAAGTAAGACAAAGCTCTAAACCGTTTTATGCAGAAAACAGCAATACGCTGGACATTTTGCTCAAAAGCATTACAGAAAGGAAGATTTCAAAAATCAAGTACAATTCACTCGGTTTTGAAGATCTTACAGAACGCGTCATCGAGCCGGTTGGCATTTATCACGAAAATAATTACTGGTATACCATTGCTTATTGCCATTTGCGCAGCAATTACCGCAATTTCCGCTCCGACCGAATCCTGAAAATCGAGCTGACCGACCAGGATTTCCAGCATAAGCACGCACCATTGAAAGACTTCCTGGCACAAACGTGGGACTCACAGAATTTGCGGCTCGTGCGTATCAGAGTTGGTAAAAAGCAGGCTCAGCATATCCGGAATCAAAAATATTATTATGGTTTTGTTTCTGAAATCGTCACAGACGACGCCATTGAAATGAGCTTTCTGTCAGCCACGCTCGACGGGTTTGCGCATTGGTATCTTATGCTCGCCACGAGCGCCTGCATTTTGGAACCGGAGATTTTGAAAGATAAGGTCAGGAAATTGCTGGTCCAGATCTCAGAAAATTTAGAATTGGAAGAGCAGTTTAAATAGCCGCATGAAAAACATCAACATACTGGGCATCTCCGGCAGTTTGCGGGCCGATTCCACAAATACACTCATCCTGAAAACCCTCGCAGCTTTCCTGCCAGAAAACATAAACTTTCAAATGTTTGAAGGCCTCGATCAAATCCCGCATTTCAGCCCCGGCCTTTCCGAAAATGAAGGAGTCATCAAATTCAGAAAGGCCATTCGGCAAGCCGACGGCGTCATCATCTGCACGCCTGAATATGCATTTGGCGTGCCTGGAACATTGAAGAATGCGTTAGACTGGACAGTTTCAACGGGTGACCTGAACGATAAGCCCGTCTCAGCCATCAGCGCTTCCCCGCTAAACACAGGTGGCGACAAGGCCCTGGCTTCCCTCCTTTTGACACTTACGGCCCTGGGAACGCTCCATACCGAAGAGAGTTCCTTGTCTATCCCAAACATTAAGCTAAAAATCAACGACCTGCAGCAAATCACCGACGAGCCTACCCTTCATGCGTTGAAAGCCCAATGTGACAACCTTTTGAAAATTATCGGCTGAGTACGACGGATAACAAAATCAAGTAGTATATTGGGAAAATGATAGAAATTATGTGTCAAATAAAAGACTATAATTTCTATATACTTAATATTTAATTAATACATTTAGCATCTATCCACCTTAAAAAACGTTCAAAAAATGAAATTTGAAACCCTGCAACTGCACGCCGGACAACAGCCAGACCCAGTAACCAACTCCCGCGCTGTTCCTATCTATCAGACTACTTCTTATGTATTCAACAATGCAGAACACGCTGCTAACTTGTTCGCTTTAAAAGAGTTTGGGAACATCTATTCGAGGATCATGAATCCTACCAATGATGTTTTTGAAAAAAGAGTTGCAGCATTGGAAGGCGGTGTGGCTGCTTTGGCAACTGCATCCGGCCACTCGGCGCAATTCATTGCAATTAATAACATTACGACGGTTGGCGACAACTTTGTAACAACTTCCTTTTTATATGGCGGTTCGTACAACCAGTTTAAAAATTCTTTCAAAAACATCGGTGTTGAAGCGCGTTTCGCTGATGGAGACGATGTGAGCAGTTTCGAAAAACTGATCGACGACAACACCAAGTTCATTTATCTTGAAACGATCGGAAACCCAAGTTACAGCGTTCCTGATTTCGAAGCGTTTGCGGCCCTGGCCAGCAAATACGACTTGCCATTGATCGTCGATAATACATTTGGAGCAGCCGGGGCCATATTTCAGCCTATAAAACATGGCGCGCATGTTGTGGTGCAGTCGGCTACAAAATGGATCGGCGGACATGGGACATCTATCGGCGGCGTCATTGTAGACGCCGGAACTTACAATTGGGGCAATGGTAAATTCAAGCAGTTTACCGAACCTTCGCCTAGTTATCACGGATTGGTTTTGAACGATGTATTCGGCATCGGCGGTCCGTTCGGCAACATTCAGTTTATCATTCGCGCCCGTGTGGAAGGATTACGGGATTGGGGCCCCGCCCTATCGCCTTTCAATGGCTTTTTATTCCTCCAGGGACTGGAAACGCTTTCATTACGCGTAGAAAGAATAGGTGAAAACGCGCTGAAACTGGCACAATGGCTTGAAAGTCAGCCCCAGGTGGAAAGTGTCAACTACATTGGCCTCGAAAGCAGCAAATATCACGCACTCGCGAAAAAGTATCTGACACGCGGTTTCGGCGGAGTGCTTTCGTTCTCGATCAAAGGTGACAAGTCCCAGGCCGAAAAGTTTGTCGACAACCTAAAATTAATCAGCAACCTGGCCAACGTAGGCGACGCAAAAACTTTAATCATCCACCCGGCATCCACCACGCACTCACAGCTGAACGAAACCGAGCAAATCTCTGCCGGTGTACACCCAACGCAGTTAAGGATTTCAGTAGGAATCGAGCATATAGATGATATTATCGCCGATATCGAAGGGGCTTTCGGGGCTCTTTGAGTAGCTTGTCAGCCTGAGCTTTCTTAGCTTGTCAGCCTGAGCGGAGTCGAAGGCGCGTTACCCAGGAGTAGCGCGCCTTCGACTCCGCTCAGGCTGACAAGCTACAAGAGCTTAGGCCAATATGCTGGTTAGCTCCGCTCAGGCTGACAAGCTGGCTACTCCCGAATCCCCTCCAACGCGAACATAAACGCGAACTGCAACGCCACTTCTTTCAAATACTCAAACCTTCCTGACGCGCCGCCGTGGCCGGCTTCCATGTTCGTTTTCAAGAGCAGGACGTTCTTATCCGTTTTGTGCGTTCTTAACCTGGCAACCCACTTGGCGGGTTCGAAATATTGCACCTGGCTATCGTGCAGGCCTGTGGTTACGAGCATATTAGGGTAAGCCTTTTTTTCAACATTATCGTAAGGGGAATATGATTTCATGAATGTGTAAAACTCCTTGTTTTTTGGGTTCCCCCATTCATCAAACTCATTGGTTGTCAATGGTATGCTTTCGTCAAGCATGGTTGTCACCACGTCCACAAACGGAACGTCGGCGATAATGCCGCGCCAAAGATCTGGCCGGAGATTGGAGATGGCACCCATTAGCAAGCCTCCCGCGCTTCCGCCTTCCGCATACAAGTGTGCGGGCGAGGTGAACTTGCCTTTGATGAGATATTCGGCGCAATCGATGAAATCAAAGAATGTGTTTTTCTTTTTGAACAATTTGCCGTCTTCATACCATTGACGACCCATTTCCTGTCCGCCACGAACGTGCGCGATTGCGTAGATGAAGCCTCTGTCGAGCAAGCTTAGCCTTGTGCTGCTGAATGCGGCGTCCATGCTGTTTCCGTAGGAGCCATATGCGTATAATAACAACGGCGTCTTCTCGTTCTTTTCCGTGCCTTTTTTATAAACCAATGAAATCGGGATCTTCACACCGTCGCGCGCCTCGGCGTACAAGCGTTCGGTAACATACTCCTCAGGGTTATAGCCACCAATCACTTCCTGCCGCTTTTTGAGCTCCTTACCTTTGGTTTCCATGTTGTAGTCATACACAGAATTCGGCGTGGTCAAAGAAGTGTAAACATACCGCAGGTTTTTGCTGTCATACTCCGGATTTGAGCTTGCATAAGCTGTGTAAGCAGGCTCTCCAAAATCCACATAATGTTCTGCATTGTTATTCACATTCCTGATGCGCAGTTGCAGAAGACCATTCTTCCGTTCCGTAATCACCAAAAAGTCTTTGAAAACGTCAATTCCTTCGAGTAGGACGTCTTTTCTGGTTGGGATAACCTCTTTCCAATGCTCGACACCTGTGTTATTGAGCGGTGTTTCCATGAGTTTAAAATTGAGCGCATCCTTATTGGTAACAACCAGGAATTTGTCGTTCTGATGGTCAATGTCATACAGCACATTCTTCATTCGCGGCTGGAAAACCTCAAAATCCCCCTCCGGCTTATCCGCATCCAGAATCCTGTATTCCGATGACATGGTCGCAGAGGAAGCGATAATGATGTATTTTTCAGACTTCGTTTTGCCCACGCCAATGTAATTACTCTTATCCTTTTCGGCGTAAACGACCACATCTTTCTTAGGATCGGTCCCTAATGTATGGCGCTTGATCTTTTCGCTTAAAAGGGTTTTCGGGTTCGTTGCTGTGTAGAACAATGTCTTGTTATCATTTCCCCATTCAGATCCCCCGCTCGCCGGGAAGATCGCGTCCTTGATCAGTTCACCGGTTTCCAGGTTTTTCACATAAATCGTATACTGCCGCCTCGACACAGTGTCGACGCCATACGCGAGCAGTTTGTTATCCGGACTTACATTGAAACCAACCGCAGAATAGTAAGGGTGGCCCTCGGCCATTTTGTCCACATCCAAAAGCATTTCCTCCTTCGCATCCAGCGAGCCTTTCTTGCGGCAGTATTTGAAATACTGCTGCCCCTCTTCGCTTCTTGTATAATACCAGTATCCATTGCTGAACACCGGCACCGACTCATCTTTCTCCTTAATCCGGCCTTTCATTTCTGCGAAAAGATCCTCCTCGAATTTCTTCGTGTCAGCCATCATGGTATCGGTGTAAGCATTCTCTGCTTTCAGATAGTCTACCACTTTATTGCTGTCGGGTCCTTTGCTGAAAAAATCAGCCATCCAATAGTACTCATCATTACGCTTGTCGCCATGCATGCCGGTTTCATGGTCTTTCATTTCTGCTACGGGAGGCGTCGCTCCCGGCCATTGATATGCTTCGTTCACGTCTTTATTTTGATTACAGGAAAAAATGATAACAGCTAAAAAAGGTAAAATGATTCGCATGGGACGTCGGTTTTGGAATAAATTCTATATATACTTGGCATTTTAAAAGTATAAAAAGTTTTAAAAGTATAAAGTTAATAGTACTTTTAAAATATATTAAATGTATAGTATGTAAAATCTTAAATTAATGTAAATAAAGTTTATCACTTTCTATCTGGTAAGATTAACTTCACGTGCCTTAAATCTACAAAAAAGCCGCAGTAATCCTTTTCATCTGCCCGCATACATTATATTTGAGTTTTATAAATAAAAGACCTCATGGATAAACCCGTTCATAAACTTTTCCTGCTGGACGCAATGGCACTGATCTATCGCGCGCATTTTGCTTTCATAAAAGCGCCGAGAATCACGTCAAAGGGATTGAATACAAGTGCTGTTTTTGGCTTTACAAATACATTGCTTGAAGTTTTGCAGAAGGAAAAGCCCACCCACATCGGCGTCGCTTTTGACACTTCTGCTCCCACATTCCGGCATGTGCAGTATGAGGCGTACAAGGCGCAGCGCGAAGCCCAGCCAGAGGATATTACGGTTGCGATCCCGCTGGTGAAGCGTCTCCTGGAAGCCATGTGTATCCCCGTTCTCGTTTTGGACGGCTATGAGGCGGACGACATTATCGGCACCATTGCCAAGGAAGCTTCTGCTGCGGGTTTTGAGGTTTTTATGATGACGCCGGATAAGGATTACGGACAGCTCGTGGAAGAGCACGTGTACATATATAAGCCCGCGTTCCTGGGCAAAGGCGCCGAGATCCTGGGCGTTCCGCAGATTCTGGACCGCTGGCAGATCCAGCGCATCGACCAGGTGATTGACATTCTGGGACTGATGGGCGACGCGGTGGATAACATTCCAGGTGTCCCTGGCGTGGGTGAAAAAACGGCACAAAAACTCATCGCAGAATACGACACCATCGAAAACCTGATCACGCATGCCGACGAAGTAAAAGGCAAGCTGGGCGAAAAACTCCGCGAAAACATTGATAAGGCAGTGCTGAGCAAGCAACTGGCCACTATCGACATTAAGGTGCCGGTTCCGTTTGATCCGGAAGATCTCACCGTTTGCGCGGCCAATGCGGATAAAATCATTGAGCTGTTCGATGAGCTGGAATTTAAAACATTAAAAACACGGATCTTAGGCCCAGGCACTTCCAACATTACCCCGGCTTCAAAGCCGGTGCTGAAAAATAAGGCTGGTCAGTTGGATCTTTTCGGCAATCCGACCGAGGAACTGGGCAAACAACCCGCGATCATCAGCGAGGGCATTGCCGATGATGATGCGCCGGAGCAAGCCTACGAGGACCTGCACATCCCAACCACCAAGCAGACCATTGACAATACTTTTCACCGCTATCACACCGTGGACACGCCGGAATTGATGAAAAGTCTGGCCTATTATCTGTCGTTGCAGGAATCGTTTTGTTTTGATACGGAAACGACGTCGCTGGATACGATTGATGCGGAACTGGTGGGACTTTCCTTCGCCTATCTGCCGGGAGAGGCATTCTATATCCCTGTTCCCGCCGAACGTGAAAAAGCCATTGAAATTTTAGAGAATTTCAGGGAAGTATTTGAAAATGAATCCATTGAAAAAATTGGTCAGAATATAAAATACGACCTGCTTGTGTTGCGAAGCTACGGGATTGAAATCCATGGCAAGCTGAGCGACACCATGCTTGCACATTATCTGCTGGAACCCGATAAACGCCATGGGATGGACATTCTGGCTGCTTCCTATCTCAATTACGAGCCAGTTTCCATTACTTCGCTTATTGGCAAAAAAGGGGTTAAACAAGGCACCATGCGGGATGTTTCTATTCCTGAAATCACGCAGTATGCCGGTGAAGACGCCGACATTACACTGCAGCTGAACACGATCTTCTCGCGCGAACTGCCTAAGGTGAATGCTTACAAACTCTTTGAAAAAGTGGAAATGCCGCTGTTAAAGGTGCTTGCTTCCATGGAAAGCAAAGGCGTGCGGCTGGACATCAACGCATTGAAAGAGATGTCTAACGTGCTGGAACTGGATTTGAGGCAAACAGAGAGTGAAATTTACGCCTCCGCAGGCCAGTCATTCAATATCAGCTCGCCAAAGCAACTGGGTGAAGTGCTTTTTGATAAAATGAAATTGATCGAAAAGCCGAAAAAGACTAAAACAGGCCAATATGCAACGGGTGAAGACATTCTTTCCGAGCTGGAAAACAGCCATGAAATTGCACGTAAAATACTCGATTACAGGGAATTGCAGAAACTGAAATCAACTTATGTGGACGCATTGCCGCTGCTGGTAAGCAGCCGCACGGGACGCATTCACACATCTTACAACCAGGCTGTTGCAGCAACAGGGCGTTTAAGTTCTACCAATCCAAACCTGCAAAACATTCCCATCAGGACACCTCGCGGGCGAGAGATCAGGAAAGCATTTGTGCCGGATAACGAAGATTTTCAGATCCTTTCCGCCGATTATTCACAGATCGAGTTGCGCATTATGGCGGCTTTCAGCGGGGATGAAAGTATGATTGAAGCATTCAATCAGGGACGGGACATTCATGCCACAACGGCAAGCAAAGTGTTCAAAGTGCCTTTGGAAGAAGTAACTTCGGATATGCGCAGAAAGTCAAAAATGGTCAATTTCGGAATCATTTATGGCATTTCAGCATTTGGCCTTGCGCAACGCCTGGCCATTCCAAGATCGGAAGCCGGCGAAATTATTCGTGCTTATTTTGAGGAGTTCCCTGCCGTTAAGGGTTATATGGATAAAGTGGTGAATGATGCGAGGGAGAAAGAATTTGTAGAGACGATCCTGGGCAGAAGACGCTACGTGCCCGACATTAATTCACGGAACCAGACCAATCGTGGCTATGCCGAACGAAATGCCATTAACGCGCCGATACAGGGCTCAGCGGCGGATATGATCAAAGTTGCGATGATCAACATTCATGATTTTATAGCCACTGAGAAATTGAAATCACGCATGATCCTGCAAGTGCATGATGAACTCGTGTTCGACGCCCACCGCGACGAAATTGATTTACTAAAAGAAAAAGTAGACGAACTAATGCGGGTCGCGATTCCGCTGCCGGTAAAAATGGAAACGGGCATCGGGATCGGTGCCAATTGGCTTGAAGCACATTGATGATTTTCCTATCAACAAAAACGAAAAAAGAGCGACCTACCATCGCTCTTTTTTCGTTCTGTACGCTATTCCTGAATGTTACTTTGCCAACCAAAGCGGTTGATTGATATCATCCTTACCCGCAAACTGGCTTTGAATGGCCGCATTGTAATTCGCTGCATTGGTTGTGCGCTCCGAAAGCGGATACTGCCAACGCACGGCGATCCTGCCCGAATTGCCTGTTCCAACGCCGGTCATAAATTTGGGGAAACCCGTCCGGATATAGTTGAAATAAGCTTCCATACCCGAGTTCATAAAGAACGCCAGGTATTTTTGCGTTACGATCTGCTCAATGCCGCCGATGTTATTTCCAGCATATTTTACAAGCGGCTGGGCATAATATTGATCGAAATTGAAATCAACCGTATAGTTTGCAAAATCTGTTGAAGCCCGGCCGCCGGTTTTAGAGTATGTCATCGTCAGCGTACCGGTTTTTACGCCATAAAACTCCTGAGAAGCCTGGATTCCCTTTTTGTACCAGCTTTCAGCACTACCCGTTGCCCATCCGCGTGCGATTCCTTCGGCAATATTGAAGCACATTTCTGGATAACCAACAAGAAAAGTACTCTCGCCGACGTAGTTGGAATAATAGCGCGATCTGCTCTGGAAAGAATATTCTCCCGGCGCAAAACCTGCACCATTGTTCTTACCAGCCTTGTTGGACATGTCCGACAAATCTTCACCCGAGCTGGCTGCGATAAATGCAGTAAAGTCAGATGGTTTTTTGCCGGCTTTCAACTGTGCGCCAGCAGGTTCGGTTGTTACCATCACGCGCGGATCTTTGCGGGCTGTCAGCAGGCCAACGTAAGTCTGCGCCATGTTCTGACGGGTGGCATCAAAACCGAAGTTGTCCGGGTTTGAAGGATATTTGTTATAAACGTTGGATTTGAATTCAAGATTATCGGCCATGCCGCTCAGCAAAGGATATTTCGTCGGGTTCGCGATAATCTCTGCAAACTGGCTTTTCACATTCATGCCCGCTTCATTTTCCTTTTTGCTCAGACGGAGTAAAATGCGCAAACGGAAGCTGTTAACCACTTTTTGCCATTTAACCAGATCTTCTCCCAGGTAAAAGTCGCCGGTCACTTTCGTGTTTCCAGCCGCGATCAGGGAGGACATTTCCGCATTCGACTGATCCAGCCACGTAAGGATCTGCATATATACCTCTTTTTGCGAATCATATTTCGGCGTCAGGACTTCCAGCCCCTTCAATGCTTCCGATGCAGGCAGGTCGCCTCCTCTTACAGACATCTGATCGATAAAAAACGCGCGGAAAAACTTTCCGAGAGCAGAATAAACGTTCACATCAGCCAAGCCTGCGCGTTTTGCCTCCTCCTCCATTTTCACAACATTTTTCAATGTCGTGTAATGATCGGTGAAAGTGGACCACGTGTACTCATTGTTTCCGTAATAGTTGTAATTGATCGCATAAAACTGGTTCCAGCGCATCTCACTACTGAACGGCCGGCCGATGTTGTCATACATATCAAATTCAATGCCTTGCAACACCAGGGAAGCGGGTGCGGTTACGGCACGGTTTGGATCTTTTTCGAGCTCTTCAAAGCTCCTTTCACATCCCGATAACATCAGGCCAAAAGCCGTGCATACCGCGATAAGTTTATGATTGAATTTCATTGTTTCAAAATTGTATTGTTGAAATAATCTGTCCTGGACTCTGATTTAGAATGTCAAACTCACGTTAACCCCATAACGGCGCACCGAAGGAGTTTGCAAGCTGGAACCGCCGTCATCAATGTACTGGTTAAGATCCACGTCTTTTTTCTCAGCAAAATAGAGCAGGTTACGTCCTACCAGTGAGACAGATGCATTGCGGATGAAAGTTTTTTCAAGCAATGCAGCTGGCAAACGATATCCGATCACGACTTCACGAAGCATACCAAAAGAGCGGCTCATGAGGTTTCCTTCATCGGAGTTGTAATAGCGGCTTACCCAGTCCTGAACGTTCTGCGCCGTTGCGTTCGGCTTGAATTTCAGCTCGGCAAGGTTGGTAATGTTGCCGTCTGCATCGAAGTTAAGCGCGGTTCCGTCCACCACCTGCACACCTGGTCCTACGTATGTTTTGTTTTCGGTGTTGTTTTTAAAAGCTTCATAATCCGTTTCCCGGGAAGCACCCAATTGACCTTGGATCAGCTCGATATGGCGCCCTCCGCGGAAAGTTTGCTTCTGAATGTAGTTGGAGATCACACCACCGATGCGTCCGTCAAACTGGAAGCCCAGGCTGAAATTGCCGTAAGACAATTTGTTGTTGATCCCGAAAACAAATTTGGAATAAGAATTTCCCAAATATCTGCTTTGCGAAGAATAGATCGGACGGCCAGAATCGTCGTTAATGATCTGTCCATCAGCCGTTTTAGCAAATGCACGACCATAGAATTTATCCATTCTGTCACCTACTTTAAAGAATGTATTGAACTGGTCCTGACCCGGATAGATCTCCGTCAGCACTTTTTTGTAGGTCGAATAGTTGGCCACAATATCCCAGTTCAGTCCTTTCTCAGAACGGATCGGAGAACCTGTCAAGGAAATTTCAAGACCGTTTTTGCGCGTTTTGATACCATTTACCAATGCTGCCGTATAACCCGTTGTGGATGAAATTGGCAAAGCAAAAATACTTGGACCATCATTGGATACATAATACGTAACATCCAGTCCCAGACGGTTTTGCATAACCCGTACATCCAGCCCGACCTCAGTCTGCGAAGTGGTGCTTGGTACGATTTCCGGATTGTTCAATGTGTTGGTAAAATAAGCGGCAGGATTGTTGTTATAGGTAAACGGAGTAGCATAAACCGCAGAATTCTCATAAGTAGGGCCGCCGTAAGACGACTTGTATTCCTCCCCATATCCAAGAAAATAGGTTGTTCCAGGCGTTCCCCCAATTTCCGTTTTTGTCAAACCGTCCTTTACATTAGCATAAGATCCGCGCAATTTCAAAAATGAAATCACTTCCGGTAACTGTGTGTAGTCCGAGATCACCGTAGACAAAGCAACCGACGGATAGAAGAATGTATTGTTCCCCTTCGGAAGCGTAGAAAGCTTATCCATACGGCCGGTCGTTGAGACAGTCAGGAAATCTTTAAAAGTAAAATCCGCCGAATAATAAGCAGAAGCCACGCGCATATCGGAGATAAAGTTGGCCGATTTCACCGGCAAAGCGGAGTTTCCGAAGTTATACAAACCAGGCACGTTCAGGTAATCCGTAGTCGTATATTGCGAGTTGTATTCAAAGCTGCGGATGTTACCACCAGCCCAGATCTTTGCATTGAAGCCCGGAACTATGTCCTTGTCAAACTTAACCAGCAGGTCCGTGTTGTTTTCAAAAAGGTTACGACGGTCTTCGCGGTAATCGCCACGACGCTCATCACGGCCATAAGCACCTGCTGAATAAGGCATTTTCTCATTGCGGAACATGCTCCAAGTGTTCACCTGCGAACGGAAAGTTGCTTCCAGGAAATCGGTGAATTTGTATGTCATCGCAGCCTGGCCAATAATATCCGACTTCTGATGACCTCTCAACCACTCATAACTCATGAAATAAGGGTTGTTATAACGCTGATATTCCGCATAAATCTGCTGAATGCCCTCTTTTCCAGGCTGCCAGTAATTGCGCATATCATCCACATTCCAATCCGCCCCAGCCCAAAGAACGATGTTGTAAATGATGGAGTTAGGACCATAATTCACATCCGGAATGTTCGGCGTATACTGGCGGTTGTATTGTAAAGATGAATTGAATGTCAGCTTTTTAGAGAAATTGTAATCTGCGACAATGTTGAAGTTGGTAATGTTCAACTTTGTGTTTGGGACAATTCCTTTTTGGTGCATATGCGATGTTGAGAAACGCACATTGTATTTCTCACCTGAAGCTGAAACCGAAATGTTGTTCGTAGACAAAATCCCCGGCTGCAAGAAACGGTTCAAATTGTCTTTCCCACGTGCAACCCAGGGCGTTCCGGCTCTCTTACCCGTTATCGGATCAACCGGGCTGTCATATTGCGGGATCAGCTGGCCTTCAAATTTTGGCCCCCAGCCACCATCGTAATCTCCATCATTCAAACCACCGCCTTTCCCGTCACC
This sequence comes from Dyadobacter chenwenxiniae, assembly GCF_022869785.1. Taxonomy (NCBI): domain Bacteria; kingdom Pseudomonadati; phylum Bacteroidota; class Cytophagia; order Cytophagales; family Spirosomataceae; genus Dyadobacter; species Dyadobacter chenwenxiniae. The sequence goes on from NZ_CP094997.1 coordinate 1,806,361, forward strand.
GAATGCATAACGACCGTGGTCGCCCGGGCCGTAAAGATCCTGCACTTTTGGGATTGCATAAAAACCGTTGTCAACCATTGTTGATGAGTTGAAGTCAACAGAGAATCCGCGCTTGTCTTTTGAGCCTCTTTTGGTAGTGATCAGGATCGCTCCATTCTTTCCGCGGAAACCATAAAGCGCTGATGCAGAAGCACCTTTTAACACGGAATATGTGTCAATGTCGTCTGGGCTCACGTTCCATGTGTCTGAGTTTACGGGCACACCGTCTACAACAAAAAGCACGTCCGAGTTACCTCTAAGCTGAATGTTAGGCTTGCGAAGCATTTCCTGCTGCACACCCACGGTCAAACCGGCAACTTTACCGGCCAATGCGTTGATGGCATTGGGTTCACGGGCTTTTACGGTTGCGTTACCATCCACCGTTTGGATGGCGACACCGATCCTGCGGATGTCTTTTTTGATACCCAAGGCAGTCACAACCACTTCATTGAGCTGGCGAAGATCTGCTGAGAGGGAAATGTCGATCACGCTTCTGCCCGCGATTTTCACTTCCTGAGAGCTGAAACCCAGGAACGAAAAAGTGAGATCAGTAGCTTTTTCATTAACGTCAAGCTTGTATTTTCCTTCCGAATCCGTGATCGTTCCATTGGTGGAACCTTTCACGACAATACTTACACCTGGAATAGGCGCATTATCCTCTTTTGCAATGACTTGACCGGTGATCAGGGTCTGTGCAAATGAGAATTGAGACAATAGAATGCATGACAGCAGCATGCAGGCCCGGGAACTTCGCCGGAGCATTTTCAGCCGAAAAGTTGCGTAAAGCGTTCTCATCATGAGCGGGAATTGTTTGAGTTATAATTGAAAAAGAAATCCGTCGGATAACTGAATTGTTCAAAGCGCAAAAATCCTGCTTATTCTGATTATCCGTGTTAAGTATTTATTAACAATTTATAAACAAATCCAGCTTCCCTATTATAGTCCCATTTACAGGATTCCACTGCTGAACCACCCGCAGGAGCGCTTCTCGTACAACTATCACTACACAGTGATATCAGGAAAATCGAATCATGTTAAGAAGGCTGAAACCTGACCTCTCTTCTAAATTTAATCAAATGCATTAAAAAAAACAATGAGATTGAAAAGCTTATTGAGCTATCAATAAGTGATTTAAGGTTACAAACCCCAAAATACTTGCCAAATTGACATTTTAAAATGAAATAAGAATATACAAAGGGCTCGACCCGTACTTGATAAACATAAAATGATAATCATAACAATACACGCTCCGCTGAAAAACTCATTCTTCATTCAAACTCACACCCATATACGCAGTCGAAAACATTTAAATCCTGTTAAACTTTCTTGGTATTTTGAAATTGCCGCAGAACTGCAATGGGTGTACGCTCTGCGCAAGTTGCAACGCTCCTCGTCCAGCAGGATTGATCGCCGAATCCGTCTGCCAATATCGTGTTTACAAACAATACTGTTCAACTGCCTGCTATGATCAGTCCAGCTGCAATCGCGTGAAGTTATCCGGGCACTGGATTTTATGTTAAAGCCAAAATGGCTCTCTTTCCAGGCAGCTGTTTCAGCTTATGAAGAAAACACTATTTAATTAAAAATTAATTACAATTTAACAGGATATATTAGTAGCAAAATGCGAACTTCGCTTTTTAATTGTGAACATTACACTTAATATATCCAATGCGTCATTTGATTCAGAAAGTTTCCATGCTTTTTCTGACTTGTCCCATCATGGTAATGGGCCAGACAGCGAAAGGAAATTACTCCCTGCTTCCCTTAAAAGACCTCAGCTCATTTGAAAGTACCAGCCCAAACTGGTCCGTACAGGGCGACGTGGCCATTCATCCAACGGGAACAGCAAAACCAAAAACCAAATCCGGCGAAGGCATTCTTATCGGTAACCCAGGCAAAGCCCTGACAACAAAATTAAAAGCAGGCGATCTCCGTCTTGCCATGGAATTCATGGTTTCACCAGGCGCGGAAGGCTACATCGTGCTCCCCGGCGGACAGAAAGTCAGGATCTCCGATAGCAGTCAGCAACGTGATGCAAATGCTTCTACTTCCGGTTATATCGGGCAATTCCCAACACAAAACGCTTCCAAAGCACCGGGCCTTTGGCAAACGCTCGAACTTGTTTACGATGCAGCCGTCCCTGGGGTTGCTAATTCTGCCCGCCTGAACCTGCTGTCACTGAATGGCGTCACGGTCCTGGAAACGGTTTACCTCCCAAATTCACAGGCAACGGCCGAAGGCAGGCCGCTTTCATTCGAAGTGAACAAAGGAACCATTGCATTTAGAAATGTGGGTTACCAGCTCCTGGCAAGTCGCAAGACACTGACATTGAATAATCTGACTTATAAAGTGTATTCCGACAAATGGGACGCAAAGGAATACAGCAAGCTATCTAACGAAGGAAAATCGCCGGCCTTAACGCAGGAAGTGACAAATGGAATGCGTGAGTTCCATTTGGTTTACGAGGGCGATATGGATGTGCAGGAAGCTGGGGATTACATCTTTACAAGCATTTACTCCGGTCCTATGTTCGATTTTGAAGTGGATGGAAAGAGCGTGATGAATACCGGCGAAAGCACTTCACAGGAAACGCACACGGGCTCGGCAAACCTGACTCAGGGCGCACATAAATTTAAAATACATTATTCACGCTTTCCATGGAGACAGCCTGCATTAGGACTTCGTGTTGAAAAATCCGGCATACGTCCTTACGACCTGCACGTGCTTTCGTCACTCCCCGAACCAGAGCCGAAACCTTACATCAGCGTTACGCCAGACAAACAGCCGGAAATGGTTCGCTCATTCATCCAGGTGGAAGGCGAAAAATACAAGCGCACACATTGCATTTCGGTGGGAAGTCCGCAAGGGTGGAGCTACACGATCGACTTGAACCGCGGCGCCATGTTGCAGGCGTGGCGCGGCCAGTTTGCCAACGTTACCGAAATGTGGTACGAAAGAGGCGAGCCCCAATTGTTAACCCCAGCGGGGTTAGCCGTGCACGTTTCAGGACGCAGCAGCCTGGCCGTGCTGGCCGACAAAGGCACAACCTGGCCTGATTCCGCGAACATTAATTTTCTGGGCTATAAGATCAACCCTGAGGGATTCCCTGTTTTCCGTTACGCGGTCGGATCAGCGACAGTGAGCGACCAGATCATTTCCAATGACAAAGGAATGTTGCGGACATTCACCGTTGAAGGCAAGCCAACCGGCGAAATCTATTCGCTGCTTGGATCCGGAAAACAGATCACAGACCTTAAAAACGGACTTTTCCAGATCGATAACCGCTATTACATTCAGGTTAATCAGAAAGCACAGGCTATTGTGAGGCCCGCAGGGGACAATCAGGAGCTGGTATTGCCCGTGTCCGGTTCGGCTACTTATATGATGTTCTGGTAACAATATCTTTAGATTCCAATCAATGAAAAATATACTATTAACGACCCTGATATCACTTGGATGTGTCTCGGCGTATGCGCAATCGAAGCAAAACAAAGAGGATGATTTTTACCGGATCATTACCATTCCCATTCCTGAGAACATTAAAATGGAAGTCGGCGGCATGCAAGTGCTTCCGGATGGCCGTCTCGCCACTTCCACCCGTCGTGGTGAAGTTTGGATGATCGGTAACCCGTATTTGAAGGGCGACGGGCAGCCTTCTTTTCACCGTTTTGCTTCCGGGCTGCACGAACCGCTTGGGCTTCTGTATCGGGGAAAGGATTTCCTGATCTCACAACGCGGTGAAGTAACCCGGCTTGTAGATACGGACAACGATGGTGTTGCAGATGTTTATGATTCTTTTGCAAAATGGCCGTTGTCAGGAAATTATCACCAATATTCGTACGGTCCTGTGCCCATGCCGAATGGTGAACTGCTGGTAACTCTGAACCTGGACTGGGTTGGACGCGGCGCAAGCCAGTCCAAATGGAGAGGCTGGATGCTGAAACTGGGTGAAGACGGAAAACTGACGCCCTTTGCAACAGGTCTCCGCTCCCCCTCCGGCTTCGGATCGTATAAAGGCGATATCTTTTATACCGAGAACCAGGGAGACTGGGTTGGTTCAGGTCGTATGACGCATTTGGAAAAAGGTGATTTTGCAGGAAACCCTGCTGGTTTGCGTTGGAGCAAAGAGGAAGGCTCACCGGTAAAACTAACGCCTTCGGATGTCCCGAACACAGGTGAACCCCTTTACGATGTTGCAAAAAAATTGCCCGGATTGAAAGCTCCGGCAGTTTGGTTCCCGCATACGCTCGTGGGAATCTCTACATCGGATTTCAAAGAGGATGTTACCAATGGCGCATTCGGTCCATTCGCGGGGCAGATGTTTGTAGGCGATCAGGGACATAGCATTATCACACGTGTGGACTTGGAAAAGGTAAATGGCGTGTGGCAGGGAACGGTTTTCCCTTTCCGTGAAGGATTTATGTCGGGGATTTTACGGATGGAATGGGGCCTGGATGGTTCCATGTTCGTAGGGCAGACAAGCCGTGGCTGGTCTGCAACGGGTAAGCAGGAATTCGGCATTCAGCGCCTGGTTTGGACGGGTAAGATGCCATTTGAAATGAAGAATGTGCATTCTATGCCCGACGGTTTTGAGATTACATTTACAAGCCCGGTTGACAAAAAAGCCGCTGCCGATCAGGATGCCTACAAATTGAACAGCTTTACTTACAAATATCACCAAACCTACGGTAGCCCGATCATTAACACGCAGGAAGTGCCTTTGAAAGGAATTGTGGTTTCCGAGGATGGTCTCAAAGTGCGTTTGGTACTGGATCCGGCCTTGCTTCGCAAGGGCTATATTCACGAGATCAAGGCGGACGGAGTGAAAGGTGCCGATGGAAATCCATTGCTCCATGCAACCGGTTACTATACATTGAATGAGATCGCATCGGGCAATCCGGTGAGTGCTTCGGCTTTCACGACTACGGTTAAAGCTGCCGCCGTTGATCACAGTGCCCACGCGGCCGCTGCCAGTGCCGAACCTGCCAATTCAGCCCCTTCCGCAAAACGCGTTGTTGATATGCCTGCGAGCTGGACGAATGGTCCTGATCAGACGATCACGATCGGAACCGTTCCGGGTTTGAAATTCGATATTTCCGAAATTCAGGTGAAAGCGGGAAGCCGTGTAAAAATTGTTTTCAATAACAATGATGATATGCTTCACAACCTGGTGATCACCAAGCCTGGAACTGCTAATGCGGTCGGTGAGGCGGGGCTTAACCTCGGTTTGAAAGGTTCAGAAATGAATTATGTGCCTAAGTCTAATGATGTATTATTCCATAGCAACATTGTGGAGCCCGAAAAATCGGAGAGCATCTATTTCGTGGCGCCTAAGCAAGCTGGAACGTATCAGTATGTGTGCACATTCCCGGGACATTATACTTTAATGCAGGGTAAACTGAAAGTTACCAAATAGCATTCCAACATTACAAACTGCTGTGCTGCAAAGAATAGGCTTTCAGCACAGCAGTTTAATACTCAAACTCCGCTGCATTTATTTAATTAAACATTACCCTGAATTCACAAGGAGATCAAAAATGTACGCGCCCTTGACTGGCATAATTTCATGAAATTATAAAACAATGTCAATAGCCAAAAGATTTGAGTAACGAAGCGTCCATATCAAACCTTTCTGACATGAATGTCCAGCTTTGGCAGCGTTTCAAAGCTGGTGACTCGGCTGCATTAGGCCAGCTCGCACAGTTCCACTACCGGGCACTATACAACTATTCAACCAAATTTTCCGCGGACCCGGACTTCATACGCGATTCCATCCAGGAGCTCTATCTTGAATTATGGGAGCGCCGCGAACATCTTTCCGAAACCGCGTTTGTCAAATCGTATCTGATGAAAGCATTGAGGCACAAGCTCATAAAGGAAAGCATTCGCTTAAAACGCTTTCAGGAACCAAAGGAGTTTTTTGATCTCGACCAGGAAGACGCACCTATCGAAACACAGATCATTGCGGACGAAAAATCAAACTTCCAGTCCAGCCACCTCAAAAGCATCATTACGCTGCTCTCTAAACGACAACAGGAAATCATTTACCTGCGCTTTTATCAGAATCTTGATCACGAAGACATCGCGAACATCATGGGCTTGGGACGCCAAAGTGTTTCCAACCTGCTGCATCGCACATTAAAGGAGATCCGCCAGATATGGGCACCCGCAGAATTCATGTGGGCATTATTTCTTCTTTCTGCCCTTTCTTAAAACATCCCTTCTAACTGCATTCCAAGCAGATTATAACTATTTCAAAAATTAATTTGATTTTTTTGGTTATCCCACGACACAAAGCGGACATACATATTTAAAGACTACGCTTTGTCCATGGATTACCGCTATTACACCGCCGAAGAACTGGCGACGGATGATTTGTTCCGCGAATGGGTGATCTCCCCAACACCGGAAGTCACGTCATTCTGGCTCAAATGGATAGCGGAAAACCCGGAAAAATCAGGCGAGGTGGGCATGGCGCGGGAACTGGTGCTAACGGTTTACGACATGCACAATGACCAACTTACGGAAGAAGCGCTCCAACAGGAAATTGAGGAGATCACCAGGCTTGCCGGGCTGCAAAAACAAGCCCGTGGTGCAAGCATTTATCCGTTGTTAAGGCAGCCCGCGTGGCGTGTTGCGGCTATTTTTCTGCTGGTGTCGGCGCTAGGGTTGTGGTTGTATAAACGGGAGCGTAATACAGGCTCACCCGCCGCCGCACACGTGAGTGCCGCCCGCGAAACGTCAATGCTCGAACGCAAAAATGACGGTTTTCGCGAATTGACGGTTCTTTTGAGCGATAACAGTATTGCTACATTGTCGCCGGGGAGCATGATCCGGTATCCGAAAAGCTTCGATGCCAGCGAGCGGAAGGTTATTTTGTCCGGGGAAGCATTCTTTGATGTAGCTAAAAACCCGGAGCGGCCATTTTTAGTATATGCCAATGAAACGGTCACCAAAGTGCTGGGAACAAGTTTCCGGGTGAAAGCGCTTGACCAGGAAAATACGGTGATGGTGCTGGTGAAAACCGGCCGAGTGTCTGTTTATCCCAAAACAGCATATGAAACGCTGCAAAGCAAGCCTGAGGTAAACGTGTCCGTTATCGTATTGGACCCCAATCAGCAGGCTGTTTTTAACAGGAAAGAGAACAAGCTTGAAAAAGGCGTTGTGATTAACCGTCAACTGCTGTCGGAACTGTCGGTTCAGAAGGAGCTGATTTTTGATGATAAACCGGTTTCTGATGTCTTCAAAGCTTTGCAGGATATCTATGGGATTGAAATCAGTTGCAACCAGGAAATGCTTGCCAACTGCATAATCAGCGCGCAATTCAGTGACGAAAATCTTAAACAAAGACTTAACGCCATCTGTCAGGCCATTGGAGCTGATTACGATATGGTTGACGGGAAAATTGTGATTAGCGGCAAAGGCTGCAACCAGTGATATACGCTTGATTTAATACTCCTTCATGCCTATGGATAGTGTAAAACCTGTGCATTTTATATCCTAATCTTTCAAGTACCTAACTACAATTAAACGTATGAAAAAACACCGAGTCTTGCCCAGGCCATTTTATGGTGCCACCCGAATAGCACTTTACCAATTATTAATTGCCTTTATCTTCGCAAACATATCCGCCTCAGCCATTGCCGGTGCCCAGGATATGCTGAACCAAAAGGTCACGATCCAGGTAAATAATCAGGAAATCAAAGCGGTGCTGAACAAACTGAATAAGCTTACTCAGATCCGTTTTACTTACAATTCTTCACTGATCCGCCATCAGCAGAGGGTTTCAGTTAATGCGGTCGAAAAGCCGCTGGCCGAGGTGCTGGACCAGCTTTTCAAACCCCTTAACATCACCTACAAGATTGAAGGTAAGCAAGTTGTCCTTTTAAAAGGTGAAGCTGGGCCGGAAAGCGCCATTCCCGCCGCAATCAGCGATCCGACTGTTGACCGAACCATTACAGGGAAAGTCTCAGACGAAAAAGGCCAGCCATTGCCGGGCGTCAGCATTGTTGTAAAAAGTACAAAGGTCGGCACAGCCACCAATACGGAGGGAACGTATGAGCTAAGCGTTCCGGATGCGGGCGGCGTCCTGATATTTTCTTACGTAGGTTATACACCTGAGGAAGTAACCATTGGCAGCCAGAGCACTTATGACTTGTCAATGAAGCCGGATGTCCGGAATCTCGAAATGGTGGTGGTTACTGCCTTGGGTATCAAAAGAGACGCAAAGAAACTGGGATATTCAACGGCCACCGTCAACACTGAGGAACTTACAACCAACCGTACCACAAACCTGGGAAACAGTTTACAAGGAAAAGTGGCGGGATTGAATGTGACGCCGCCGGCGAGCGGACCGGGTGGATCGACCAAGATCCGTATTCGCGGCCAGTCTTCTTTTGGCGGAAACAACTCGCCGCTGATCATTGTAAACGGCGTCCCTATCAACAACAGCAGCGTTTCGGCAGGTGGCTCTGCCGGCAACGGGACCGGCAACCCTACCGGCGGTTCCTCCGATGCGGGTGACGGTCTGCAAAGTATCAATCAGGATGACATTGAATCGATGACCGTACTGAAAGGTGCAGCAGCTGCGGCATTGTACGGTTTCCGGGCGAAAGACGGTGCGATCATCATTACGACCAAGAGCGGCAGCAAGTCAACAGGAATTGGTGTCGAACTAAACTCCAATTTCCAGGCACAGGAGGCATTGGATTATACAGATTTTCAGTACGAATATGGTCAGGGTGAATTCGGAAAACGGCCTACTAACACCGCTGAGGCACAAAGCTCGGGTGTATTTGCCTTTGGAGAAAAGCTGGACGGCAAGCCTACGCCGCAGTTCGACGGCAGCACCCAACCCTATGTTGCTAATAAAGACCGCATTAAAGACTTCTATCGGACCGGAACAAGTTTTACCAACTCAGTGGCGCTGTCGGGCGGTAATGATAAAGGAAATTTCAGGCTGTCGTTTGCCAATACGGATGCCAAGGCGATCATGCCTAATTCCGATTACCATAAAAGGATCTTCAACCTCGGCCTGAACTATAAGTTTACCCCCAAACTTTCTGCACAGGTTAACGCCAATTACTCCAACGAGTACAACAAAAACCCGCCGCAAATCGGTATTCAGGACATGAATGCGAACACGACCATTTACACATTGGCCACCAGCATTGATGCCGACTGGCTAAAAAACCGCAAGGACGCCAATGGAAATGAAATGCCATTGTCGCGCTTTACAAACCGTAACAATCCTTACTGGGTTGCTTACGATCGTTTCGAGAACGTGCGCCGTGACAGGATCTTCGGGAATACATCGGTGCGATATGATTTTACAGATTGGCTTTTCGTACAGGGACGCATTTCTCAGGATTATTTCACAAGACCGTATAACTACAACCGTCCGACCGGAACACGCTCTATCGGGGCTGTGGCAACCGGTTTCAATGGCTATTATTATCAAGACATTGCTACCTTTCGGGAACGGAATGCGGACATTCTGATCGGCGCGAACAGAACATTTGGAGACTTTGGAATTGACCTCACATTAGGTGGCAACCAGATGCTGCAGATCAGCGACAACGTATCTACTGCGGTAACCAACTTTTACGTACGCGACCTTTATACGATTACCAACGGCCAGGTTAAGAATCCGAATTACAATTACAGTAAGAAAAAGGTTAACTCCATCTACGGCGCTGCTGAATTTTCCTACAAAAACTTTTTGTATATCAATGTTACGGCCAGGAACGACTGGTTTTCAACGTTAAATCCTCAGTCCAACAGCTATCTGTATCCCTCAGTGAGCGGAAGCTTCGTATTCAGCCAGGCATTTGCAAATGCACCTAATTGGTTGACTTATGGTAAATTACGCGCTGCTTATGCAGAAGTCGGTGGTGATACTGATCCTTACTCTGATAACCTTTATTATGGTGTCAATGCCAATCCTTTCAACGGAACAGCGTTGGGTAACCTGCCTTCCGCCGTCAGCCCGAATGCTAATCTGAGACCATTGAAAGTGAAGGAGACAGAAGTCGGCATCGAGCTGAAAACATTTGATAACCGGCTGAACCTGGACCTTTCGTTGTATCGAAAAAATACCGTCGATGAAATACTGAACGTAGATATTTCCAACACCTCCGGATTTAGCCAGACTAAAGTTAATGTGGGTAAGCTGCGCAATCAGGGAGTTGAATTCCTGTTGACGATCGTGCCCGTAAAAACTGACGTTATAACCTGGGAAACAAGCTTTAACGGAAGTTACAACATTAGCAAGGTTATTGAACTTGCCCCGGGGCCTCCGCGCCAGCTTCGTTTCGACGTGGGTTCCGGCGAATTCTTCGGAATTGTATCTCACGAAGTGGACAAACCACTGGCTTCTCTACGTGGGTTTGATTATAAAAGAGATACCCAGGGCCGCATTATCACCTCCGGGGGCCTTCCACAACAAGGCAATCTGATCACGTACGGCAGCGCTATTCCGAAATGGGTAGGTGCCTGGGTTAACTCGTTCAATGTAAAAGGTGTCCGCATTGGCACGCAGATAGATTTCAAAGCAGGAAACAAGATCCTTTCAAACTCTAACCTGAATTTCTTGCGCGAAGGACTTTCCAAACCGTCCCTGATTGGCAGAGAGGGTGGCGTTCTGTTAGAGAGTGTTACCAATGAAGGTGCGCCTAATACAACACGTGTGGAAGCTGAACAATTTTATACCGCTTACAGGAGCACAGGCATCGCCACACCATTTGTTTATAACGGCGCATTTGTGCGTTGGAGAAGCATTACATTGGGATACGATCTTTCACGCTTCCTGAGAGACAAGACATTTATCAAAGGACTGACAATCTCTGCGATGTGTAACAATGTGCTGATGATCAAAAAAAACATTGATAATCTCGACCCTGAAGCACAAGTATCTGCATCAGACAATTTGCAGGGAATCGAAACCCACACACTCCCAACCACGCGGAGCTACGGTGTGAACTTGAATATTAAATTATAAAAAAGGGTAGAAAGAAGGAAAGGGAAGAATGCGATCATTCAGCGCAACGGCGCCCGCTCATTCAGCGCAACGGCGCCCGCTCATTCAGCGCAACGGCGCCCGCTCATTCAATCATTCAATCATTCAATCATTCAGTCATTCAAAACAAGTTTCCATGAAGCGAATATTCATATATATCACAAGCATCGCCATCCTCGCAGGCGCAAGTTCATGCGATAAAGGCTTCGAAGATGTGAACAAAAATCCTGTTCTGGCTACAAGCATTGATCCGGTTTATCTTTTTTCCAATGCGGAATTCGGGTCCGCTATTGCTACGCAGTATTATCAAATGCAGATTGTTCAGCAAATCAACTCGCCTTATACAGGCGTAATGGAAGGCGGCAATCACAATACGGTGTATGACCCGAATTCTAATGCAAATTTCAATTCACTGTATGTTCAAAACGGACCGGTGAACCTGCTGACTACGGTAATTGCCCAAACCAAAGACAATCCTGCACGCTCCAACCTGTACAACATGTCACGGATCTGGAAAGCCTATGTATTTATGGTTTTGGTAGATACCTATGGCGATGTACCCTATTTCGATGCTGGAAAGGCGTTTTTGGAAGGTATTAATCTTCCAAAATATGACGATCAAAAACTGATTTACGAGGATATTCTCAAAGAACTCGAGGAAGGCACCAAGGCATTGGACGCATCTAAACCGATTGAAACCGGCGATCTGTTTTACAAAGGGAATATTGGACAATGGAAAAAATTAGGCAACTCACTCCTGCTTCGTGCAGCGATGCGTTATTCCAAAATTGACGTAGCCAAGGCAAAGCAGTATGTGGCAAAAGCGACAGACGCAGCGGCGGGAGGACTGCAAAGTTCCAATGCTGATAATGCGCTGATCTCCTTCAATAGCACATTTAACCATCCATTGGCTGGCTATTTCCAGGGAACGGAAAGAGGTAATGTTTACATGGGTAAAGCTTTCATTGACTACCTGAAAACGACCAAAGATCCCCGGCTGAAAGTTATCGCCGTGATGTATGAAGTGCCGGGCAACCCGCTTGCCACCGCAGGCGCAGAAAATACCAATCCCGCCAGCCAGGAAGGAATGCCCTACGGATACAACGAATCTACGGTTGCCAATGCACCCGGTTTTCCAGGAAAGATTGGTTCTGCATTCAAATATTCTCAGATTAACCGCCGGACGGTAGGAAAAATCGATGCACCTGAGTTCTTCATTACTTACTCACAAACGTCCCTGCTATTGGCCGAAGCGGTGCAAAGAGGCTGGGCTACCGGCAATGTGAGAGCAATATACGAAGCGGGAGTAAAAGCACATATGGCCCAAATAGCGACATACGACGTGCTGGCAACCATTCCGACAGCCAGCCAGGACGAATACATTACTGCCAATCCTTTAGTTCCGGCAAAAGCGCTGGAACAAATTAACAACCAGTACTGGGTTTCGTCCTTCCTGAATGGTTCCGAAGCTTGGGCAAACTTCCGCAGAAGCGGTTTCCCGACATTGCCTGTCAACACCTATCCCGGCAAAGATCCTTCGGTGAAAGACTTCATCCGCAGACTGGTGTATCCGGTGCGTGAAAGGTCTGTGAATGAGGCGAACTATAACGCAGCCGTTGCTAGAATGGGCCCAGATGAACTGGGGGACGCCTGTTTTTTGGGATAAATAAAACCATTGATAATATTCTTAGTCAAAACCAACCCTTAATTATTTATGTTAAAACGAAATCTGTTTACCGGAGCGCTCCTGCTCCTGGCTCTGGCCTCGCAGGCGCAATCCATCTCGCCTACGCCGGACCAAATCAAGGCTTACACGTCGGCGTGGAAAGGTGAGCGTTCCGCAGATGGCCGCCCGAGAGTGTCAGATGCGATCCTTGCCAGATTGAAAAACATTTCCATGGAGGAAGCCTGGGGTGTTTTGAGAAACAAAGGCTATCATAACCAATTTGAGGGCGAATGGCAGCTCATCTATCCGGACAGCGCCATGACCGGCAGGGTTGTAACAGCCCAATATGTGCCTTCTCGTCCTGATTTAGAGGCTTTGGTGAAAGAAACCGGCAAAAAAGAAGGCCGCGTACAAACGGGCGGCACCAACTCCTGGCCCATTGACGTGCTTAAAGACGGCGACGTTTACGTGGCGGACGGCTATGGGAAAATCGCTGATGGAACATTGATCGGTGATAATCTGGGAAACTCCATTTATGCCAAATCAAAGCGCGGCGTGATTTTCTACGGCTCTGTGCGGGATGTGGAAGGATTGAGTGAGATCAAAGGCTTTAATGCCTGGATGAAAGGCCAGGACCCCTCCTATATCCAGCAAATGATGCTTACTAACATCAATACACCTATCCGTATCGGCCGTGCTATTGTGCTTCCTGGGGATGTGGTTTTAGCTAAAAAATATGGCACTGTCTTCATTCCTGCTCATTTGGCGGAAGAACTCGTGCTAACCTCGGAAGTCACTGCCCTGCGGGACGAGTTTGGTCATTTAAGACTGAAAGAAGGAAAATATACGCCTGGCGAAATCGATACAAAATGGTCTGACATGATCCAGAAGGACTTTTTGAACTGGGTGAACAATTATCCGGGCAAACTTCCCATGACAAAAAAGGAACTGGACGATTACCTGAAAGAAAGAAATTACTAAGGCTTTTGGCGGGCAGCAGTTAGCTTTCGGCGGTCAGCTTTCGGCCGTCAGCCGCCGATACAGTAAAGTGTAAAATCATGTTAACAAAATGCCCGAAAGCTGACGCTTCCGAATGCCGACAGCTGACAGCCATCCGCTTTCGGCCGTCAATACAGTAAAGTGTAAAATCCTATTAACAACAAGCTCGAAAGCTGATGCCAGCCTATGGCCTAATGCCGACAGCCGAACGCCGACAGCCGAACGCCCAGCCGACAGCCCTAAAAATCTAACGCAAATGAAAAGCATTTTAACAGACATTATTGCTTCGAACAAACAAGTTGAACAGGCCGAAAAAGTAGCGACCGCTGCTGAGATCAATAACCCTTTGACGAAAGACAGCCGCCGTAATTTTTTGCGGAAAACGGCCGTTGGCGGAATTGCATTGGGCAGCTTTATGTCCATGTCAACCGAAGACACCATTGCCCAGGCCACTTCCAAAGTGAACCGCGCCTCGAAGCCTTCCGAATTAAAAATCACCGACTTGCGCTATTGCATTGTACAAAATGTAGGACGCACGCCGATCATTCGCATTGATACCAACCAGGGAATTTATGGTTTGGGGGAAGTCCGCGACGGTGCCGACGAGCGGTATGCATTGTTTTTGAAAGCCCATTTATTGGGACAAAACCCCTGCAATGTGGAGCAGCTTTTCAAATCGATCAAGCAGTTTGGTTACCATGGCCGACAGGCTGGTGGTGTCTGCGGGGTTGAAATGGCGCTTTGGGACCTTTGCGGAAAAGCTTACAATGTACCTTGCTGGCAGCTTCTGGGCGGCCGTTACCGGGATAAAGTGCGCCTTTATGCGGACACGCCGGAATCCAATGATTTGAATGAGTTCAAAGAAAAAATCAAATTCCGGACGCAGGACCAGGGTTATACCTGGCTGAAAATGGACGTTTCCATCGGGATGCTGCGGAATAATGAGAATAGCGTCGTCAACAACAAGTTCTGGGGCGGAGGCTTTTCGCAATGGGCAGGTGATTACCATTCCTATGCAAACACGAAGCACCCTTTCACTGCGATTCAGATCACACCCAAAGGTTTGGACGAAATGGCCAAAGTCGTTGAAGACGTGCGGAGCGTCGTAGGTTACGAGATTCCGCTCTCCACAGACCATTATGGCCATTTCGACCTTAATAATGGCATTCGTCTGGGCAAAGCTCTGGACAAATATCGACTCGCATGGCTGGAAGACATGGTGCCCTGGGAATATACAGACCAGTGGAAAACCATTTCGGACGCGCTGGAAACACCTACGCTTACCGGCGAGGACATTTACCTGAAAGAAGGTTTCAAAGCACTGATCGATAAGCGCGCTGTGGACATTGTGCACCCAGACCTGGCCTCGTCGGGTGGCTTGCTGGAAACTAAGCGCATCGGCGATTATGCGGAGGATAACGGGATCGCGATGGCAATGCACTTTGCCGGAACGCCGGTTAGTTTTATGGCCAATGTTCATTGCGCAGCCGCCACGCAAAACTTCCTGGCGCTGGAACACCATTCGGTGGATGTGCCTTGGTGGGAAAGTCTGGTCAAAACGACCGACGGCCGTAAGCTGATCGATAAAGGTTACGCGCCCGTGCCATTGGACGCGCCCGGACTGGGCATAGAACTGAACGAAGAAGAAGTCAAAAAACACTTGAATCCAAAAGACAAAAGCTTCTTCGCGCCTACGCCGGACTGGAACGAAAAACGCTCCCACGATCGGTTGTGGAGCTAGCTAGCTAGCTAGCTAGCATTTAGACTTGCTAAGTCTTGAAGACTTAGCAAGTCTCTTCCCAATTTAATCTTCAATTGTCAAGTGTTCAATGACTTGCTCGTCAAGACCCTGCGCATGAAACTTAATAAATTCAATTTTTCCGCCGAACCATTCCAGCAGCTCCATTTTTTTCAAACTAGACTTTCTGTCTTCTAGGATTCTACGATAAGAACTCCATTCATAAGTCCTGTAATCCAGTTTATCAAATCCATGATGCCTCAATTGGTGATGTATATAATAAACCATCCTCGAAAAATAGATGTCATTATCAACAAGCTTTCTTCTGAAAAATTTTTGAAACAAACTGCCGCTGCGCCCTTCCTGAATATTGATGCTTTTCGCATAACTCATAAAGAAACGCCGAAAAAGTTCACTGACAATTTCCCCTACGCTCAGCTTTGAAATATCGGTCTTGGAAGGAAACCCTTTCGCCTTGACTTCAAACTCGCTGAAGGGCTTGATTCTTACGAGCAAGTGAAAATGGTTGGGCATAAGACAATATGCGTAGGTATCAACATACCCAGACAAGTATTCGTCGTATCTCTTGAGAAAATGAATATAATTTCTATTCTGAAAGAAAATCTTTTCTGTATTGTTTCCACGGTTATAAATGTGATAGAAACATCCTTCTTGCAGTATACAATGCATTGGTCCTGACATAATATTTTTTAGTTTATGCTTTGGACGAAAGTTGTTGTAAAAAGTCACTAAAGACTTGCTAAGTCTTATAGACTTAGCAAGTCTAGACGCCCTTTGTAACCATTATTTCGCTATTTTGCGTTCTTCACACCCATTACTGACGATGAAGAATCTCCGAAATGTACTTTTCTACACGATTACAATTGGTGCCTTTTCTACCTTACTTTACTTCTTTATCCGGCAAGGCCAAACACTCGAAAACACTGATTTACTGGCCAATAACCCTCTGCCGACGACGTCTTCCTGGGACCAGTTCTCAGACACTTTCAGCCACAACCTCACCCACCCGCTTGCGACGCTGCTCTTGCAGATCATTACTATTATTCTGGTAGCACGCGTTTTTGCCTGGCTTTGTAAATCGATCGGTCAACCAACCGTGATAGGTGAAATCGCAGCTGGAATTTTCCTCGGGCCTTCCTTACTCGGCATGTATTTCCCGGAATTTTCGACATTCCTTTTCCCTGCGCAGTCGCTGGGTAATTTGCAGTTCCTGAGTCAGGTCGGACTAATCCTTTTCATGTTTATCATTGGAATGGAGCTGGATCTTAAAGTCTTGAAAACCAAAGCACAGGAAGCCATAGTGATCAGCCATGCAAGCATTATCCTGCCTTTTGCGCTGGGTGTCGGACTTGCGCTCTATATATACCAACAATTCGCGCCTGATGGCATCAGCTTCCTATCATTCTCGCTTTTCATTGGTATAGCCCTGAGTATCACGGCATTTCCTGTCCTGGCCCGGATTGTTCAGGAAAGAGGACTGTCGCGCACGAAGCTGGGTATGATGGTGATCACCTGCGCGGCCACCGACGACATTACAGCCTGGTGCATCCTCGCCGCTGTCATCGCGATCGTTAAAGCGGGTGATTTCGTGAGCTCCATTTATACGATCATTCTCGCAGCAGCCTATGTTGTTTTCATGCTGAAAGTGTTGAAACCTGTTTTGAAACGCCTTGGTGATCATTATTCTTATAAGGAAGGATTGACCAAACCTGTGGTCGGTCTGTTTTTCCTGGTGCTGATGTTCTCCGCCTATTGTACGGAAGTCATCGGCATCCATGCGCTGTTTGGTGCATTTATGGCGGGAGTGATCATGCCTCCGAATCAGAGCTTCCGTAACATTTTTATAGAGAAAGTGGAAGACGTTTCCATGGTGCTCCTTTTACCGCTCTTCTTCGTTTTCACGGGTTTGCGGACACAAATCGGCTTACTGAATGATCCCTATCTGTGGGAAATTACAGGCCTCATCATTTTAGCCGCCGTAACCGGAAAGTTTATCGGAAGTGCTGTTGCTGCACGATTTGTGAACCAATCCTGGCGCGATAGCCTGATCATCGGGTCACTCATGAATACGCGCGGGCTCATGGAGCTGGTCGTGCTGAACATTGGTTACGACATTGGCGTCCTGTCCCCCGAAATCTTTGCAATGATGGTCATTATGGCGCTGGCAACCACTTGTATGACAGGCCCGGCGCTCGATCTGATCGACCGGTTCCTGCCCGAACAGAAATGGGAAGCATTTACCCAAAAAAATGAAGATTCGAGATTTTCCATCCTCATTGCATTTGCAAGCCCGCAAGGCGGACGCAAAATGCTGCGCCTGGCTTATCATTTCATCCAAAAACAATTCGCCTCACACCACATTACTGCATTGCATCTGTCTCCGAGCAGTTATTTGAGTCAGGTTAACACCGAAGAATATCAGTTGGAAACATTTCGACCGATCACCGAGGAAGCCGCCGCGCTGGACATAAGTTTCGCTTCGCTTTTCAAGCCTTCCCAAGAAATTGAGCACGACATTATCGAGACAGCTAATGCTGGAGAATACGATATGCTTATGATAGGAATCGGCCGAACCGTTTTCGAAGGGACATTTTTAGGCAAAATCCTCGGTTTCACCTCCAAAATCATCAGCCGTGAAAGGCTTTTTGACACCATTACCGGAAAAGAAAAGCTCTTTCATGCAGACGTGTTCGACGAGCGCACAACACACATTATCAAGTCCGTAAAGATCCCGGTCGGAATTCTGATCGAGAAAAACCTGAAACATGTTAACAATATCTTCGTCCCGATCTTTTCACCCGACGATAGCGTTTTATTCCAATTCGTCAAAAAGCTGGCTTTGCAGGAAAACATTTACCTGACCATCATGGACCCGACCAACGCGGCCAGTAAATCAACTGAGATTCAGGCTGAGCTGCAAGCAATTAATGAGCTGGACAACGGCCGCATGAGGTTGCTGCACGAGAATGTCCTTGAAAAAGATTTCCTACAGGAAAAGGATCTTATGATCATCAGCCTCGACAGCTGGAAAAAGGCCGTTGAGTCTCACAGCCTCTGGTTGTCGCATTCGCCGTCTGTTTTGATCGTGCGGGGATAAGTATTTATTTTACAGAAGCGACGACAGCATCCGAAACATATGATATCCCAAATTAAGAATAACAAAATTTTCAGCTCCGTCAACCCCCAGACGATCCTTTTCTTCTTTCATAACTTCTTTATTAATGTCGGCACAACGCTGGTTTACGTCTCCGCCAACGTTCTTTTACTCGAAAACCATCCCGAATATTCCCTGCCTATCGCTTACGTTGCCGCAGCGCTCTCAGTGATGGCAGCCGGAAAGGTTTATGAATATTTTGAGCACCATCTTCTCCTGAAAAGACTGAGCCTGGGGACAATGCTGTCCTCGCTGTTAATGGTCTTGGTGGTGATGGGCCTGCTATGGCTAGGACACGGCATTGCCACTGCGATTGCGATTATGGTGGGTTACCGCATTATTTATCTGCTTATTAACCTGGAATTCTGGGGCTTATCTGCATTGGTTTTTGATGTGCGTCAAAGCAAAAGGTTGTTCAGCGTGATTGGTTCGGGTGATATGCCTGCCAAGGCGCTGGGTGCGGTTCTGGCGGTTTTGATCCATTCGCCGTCCGTTCTGATGATCCTTCTGGTGATTTCGCTTGTGTTTTTTGCCCTTGCATTTTACACACAGATCTTGACTTTCAGGTTCACCGAAATCCCCAATCCGCACCACGCCCGGCCACGTCAGATAACCGCCTCGGATTCAAAGATCATTCAGAAATATTTTGGGGGAAACAAGCTGCTTACCTCGCTCTGCCTCGGCATGGTGGCCATTGCGGCGGCGGCGACCTGGATCGAGTATCACTTTTTTGTTAATGTTAAATACAAATTTCACAGCCAGCACGATGTAATTACGTTCGTGGGAACATTATTAACAGCCACTTACATCATTTCAACATTTGTAAAATTGATATTCTCCGGTAAAACGGTGGAACGGTTCGGTGTCAAACTCACGTTGTTTTTGCTGCCCTTAACGACCATTATCATCTCGCTGGGCCTGCTCATTTCTTCGTATTTCCGGAAAGACGAACCCTCGTTACTGGTCTATTACTGTGCAGCTTACCTGCTTTTCGAATTGGTAAGAAGAACCATTTTCGATCCCGTTTTCCTGGTTTTGTTCCAACCGCTTTCTACGAAAACTCGCCTGAAAGGGCACACTTTGGCCAAAGGTTTGTTCGAGCCACTGGGCATGCTCATTGCCGGCGGCCTGCTATGGATCATTTATTCGCAGCACCTGGGCAACATCAGCCTGACATTCGATCTTTCCCTCCTATTCGCTGTGGCTGCGCTGATCATTTTCCGAAAAGCTTACGGCCATTACATCCAGGAATTAAAAAGCGCGATCAGCAAGCGGTTTATACGAAGCGGTGAAATGGCTTCTCCTTCAGAAGCATTACCCATTATCACGGAGAATTTGAAGAGCGAACGAAAGGAAGAAGTCCTGAACGCGATCGACTGGCTGGCGCGTAATAAGGAATCTGTTCTTCGTAAAAATGTTGACTTCCTGCTCAAAAATCCCATCACCGCAGTTCGCCTGAAAACATTGCAAACGCTTGCAGGACTTGACAAACCGGAGCTTTCAGAAACGTTTTTGAAGTACATTGAAACCGAACCCGACACGGCTTGCCAAACCCTTGCAGTCAAAATAGCGGCTTCCAAATCACAGTTGACAGATGAACAACTGGCGCGTTTTCTTGCACACGAGGATCTGGACATTGTCAAAGGATCTATCCTGGGAAGTTGGGAAGCCGGCCGGTCATTGCCGCTCATTCACGGTACACTGCGCAGGCTTTTCCTGTCGGAGCAGGAAGAAGCGCAACTGATCGCATTGGACTGTGTGAAAACTACGGGGCTGAAAGCGTACGAAGAATTTGTAAAAACATGCCTGCGCACCGGCACAGAAAAGGTCAGAAACCGTGCCCTGGAAGTAGCAGCGACCGTTGGTTCGCCCCAGTTGTTGCGCGAACTAAAACCGCTGCTTACCGGCTCGTTGTCGAGACAAACCGTGGCATCGCTGATTAAATCGGGTGACTCGGGCATTGGCATTGTGGAAGAATGGCTGCGCAATGACCCATCCCGTGAGCGCCTGCAAACGCTAATAAAAGTCGCAGAAAAAACGAAACATGAATATATACTTCAAATACTTTTCAAGCTTATTAAAAATATTTACCATAATATAAGTTTAGTACATATAGAAAGTGGTGACCATTTTGCAGGAATTGATACTTATATTCACCGGGATGCTTTGAAAGCCTTGACCAGTTACTCATTAATGGCTGATTACAAGCAGGTTGTTTCCGAATTTGTTGAAAAGGAATTGTTTCATGCATCCATGCTTCTGAACGGCATGGACGAGACCGGACTGGATGAAAGGTGGAACGACACACTGGATTACGAACTGGAACTCACCGGCCAGCGGCTCTTCTATCTGTTTATGATGCAATATGACAAAGACGCTGTTCAGAATGCCTGGAAAGGAATCAGGCATGCTTCGCGCGAGAAAAGGGCCAACTCGCTGGAAATGATCGAAAGCCTTTTGCCGCGTATCCTATATCCATCATTACACGCATTGTTTGAAAACATTTCCATTCAAAAGAAGCGGGAGGCGTTGCGCCAATATATGGAAAACGAGGAAGCCGGCCAGTCGCTCATTCCTTACATCCTTACTCAAAAAGAAAAACTATTTACGGAATGGACCATTGCACTGGCGATTAATAAGAGCGACGATCAGAACGACCACGCACTGATTGAAAATCTAAACAAGCATTCTTCCCGCCTTATCAGGGAGGCAGTGCGCATCAAATTGGCAACCAACACTGAACCTTCGACTTTAAACCTCACGACCATGAAACACGCAGAAACTTCCCAGCAAATTTCGGAAATGGAACGAGTGATTGTTTTGAAAAACACACAACTTTTTGCCCAAACTCCCGAGAATGTGCTCAGCTCCATTGCCCCTATCATGAAAGAAATCACTTACAGCGACGGGCAGGAAATTTTCGCAAAAGGCGATCCCGGCGACTCCATGTACATTATATACACGGGGCAAATCGGCATTTACGACGGCAAAAAACAGCTTGCGCTATTCGATAAAGGAGAGATTTTCGGAGAGTTGGCGTTGCTCGATACGGAACCAAGATCTGCAACTACAGTCGCTGAAACGGACACGCTGGTTTTCAGGATCGATCAGGAAGATTTCTTTGAGCTGATGGAGGAACGCGACGAGATTTTGAAGAATGTACTGCGCATCCTTTGCCAGCGTATCCGTGCGCAAAACGAGAAAATGCGTCTGTTATAATAACGTTTTCAAATTCTCCTGTTTCCGGATTTCCCGCAAAAGCTGCGCCGATTGCGTCCAGTAACTATGTCCCGTGATAAATTTGACCTGCACTGCATTCCACGAATCGGTATCCGTGACCATCCCCCTTGCTTTGAGCTCTCTGTATAATGTTTCTCCAATTGGCTCAAAGTCTGCACGGCCCAGATAATCCAGGTCGGCATCACAAATGATTTGTTCCAAATGCGTTTTAGGACTTTGCGGGATCCGGGTGGCCATGATCATCCCGCAAATGATGTCGATCTGTTCCGGGCTGTAACCGAAACCCGGCAATGCTTTGCGCGCGATCCTGCACCCTTCCTGCTCGTGTTCCTTATACGTGTACATAAAACCGGAATCGTGATATAATGCAGCCGTTTTTAGCAAATCCCGCGACTCCTGGTCTTTTACCCCTTCCAAAGTCGCGAGGTGCAAAGCAGCATTTGCCACATCCAGTGTGTGATGCAAACCGTGATAATACAGTGTGTCGGATAATCTTTGCCGAAACTGGTCGACGATGTAAACTTCTGCTTTTTCAACATTCATGACTATTCCAAAACTTCGTAGATCTTGACAGGATTAGCTTTGTTTTTGAGCACAACTTCTCCCACCAAATTACATTTAAATGCCTCTTTAACAGCAAGGTAGGCGGACTCAGAAAGCAAGACCTGACCTGGTTTGGCTGCATTTTGCAGGCGCTGCGCTACATTTACCGCGTCGCCGATCACTGTATAATCCAGTCTTTTTAAAGCCGCAGACCCAATGTTCCCGGAAACCATTTCCCCTGCATTAATGCCGATGGAAACCTTTGGGAAATAGCCCGAATGCCCTTCCTGCTCTTCCTTGAAATTATTGATCTGGTTCCTGACAGCGAGAGACGATTCAATAGCGCGGTCGAGATGATATTCACCTCGAAAAACGGCCATTACAGCGTCTCCCATAAACTTATCCACCAGCCCACCTTGTGCAATGATCTCCTTAACCATGACATCGAAGTATTTATTGATCAGCTTTACGACAAGGTCGGCAGGCTCGTTTTCAGAAATGCTCGTGAAGCCGCACATATCCATAAAAACGACCGTTGCTTCAATGTTTTCGCTAGTCATAAGCGATTTTTCAAACGTATCCTGCGTCATGAACTGTAATACCGAAGAGTCCACGTACATGCGCAGAATATCGTTCTCACGAACGGCTTTCAGCGTTTCCCGCAGCTGCGCTACATAAGTGAGCGTCTTCTCCATGGTGACTTCAAGGTCCTTGAAATCAATGGGTTTGGTAAGAAAATCAAAGGCGCCCCTATTCATTGCCGTGCGAATGTTATCCATGTCGCCGTAAGCCGATACAATCACGGATTTCAGGATCGGACTCAACTCGCCGAGGCGGATGAGCAGCGTCAGACCATCCATTTCCGGCATATTGATGTCACTCAGAACCATATCCGTGTCGGGATGCTCAGCCAGTGCTTCCAGGGCTTTATAGCCGTTTTCGGCAAAAATGAATTCGTATTCCTGCTCGCGGATTTGTCTTCTGAATTTCTGCTTGATCAGCAATTGCAAATCAGCTTCGTCATCCACCACCAGTATTTTGGCTTTCATAAGGTTTTCAGCAATTTCTCTTTTAATTCAACAAAATTGACAGGCTTCGTCAAAAAATCATCTGCACCAAGCTGCATTGCCTGATCATGGTTGTTGCTATCGCCGTAAGCCGTGATCATCATCACTTGCGGCGGCGCTGACGGAAAGTCCTTCCGGATCGTCTTCAGTAATTCTATCCCGCTCATGCCCGGCATATTAATGTCAGACAAAATCATGACCACTTCGGAGGGATGCTGAGCCAGAAAAGCCAGCGCCTGCTCACCTGAAAATGCAAATGAAAATTCGAACTGCGCACTGCGGATTTCCTTCCTGAATTTCTGTTCAAAAAGCGACTTAACGTCTTCCTCGTCGTCCACTACAAGTATTTTCATATCAAAACAATAAGTTGCCGCAATGATCAGGCGATTGGAATTGTGATTTTAAACTCTGTTTTTTCGCCCGGAATGGTCTCCACGTCAAGCAATCCGTTATGGGAATTGGTGATAATATCGTAGCTCATCGAAAGACCTAATCCGGTGCCCTGGCCTGTTGGCTTCGTTGTAAAAAACGGCTGGAAGATCTTAGCTTTCACATGATCCGGCATTCCGGTTCCGTTATCCGAAACCCGGATGTAAAGCTTGCCTGCAAACATTTTGGTCGAAATTTTCACCTCAGGCTTATAGTCGTCCAGCTTGCCGGCCTCCGTAAGCATCCGTTTCTTCTCGGCAACGGCATAAAACGCATTGTTAAAAAGATTCAGAAACACCCTTCCCAAATCCTGCGGCATTACCATGACTTTGCCAATGTTCGGATCAAAGTCGGTGACCAGCGCTGCATTGAATTCCTTGTCTTTTGCGCGTAAACCGTGATAAGCCAGCCGCATGTATTCGTCCGCCAATGCATTGATTTCCACCGGCTCCTTCTCACCTGACGAAGCGCGCGAATGCTGCAGCATTCCTTTTACAATAGAATCTGCACGTTTACCGTGGTGCGTTATCTTTTGCTGGTTTTGGCTCAGATCGGCGATAATGCCTTTAATATAATCCTTGTCTGCATCCGGAATAGTCGTTTTGTCCACCTCTTCCTCCAACTCCTGGCAAAGCTCGACAGAGACTTCCGAAAAGTTATTGACAAAGTTCAGCGGGTTCTGAATTTCATGCGCAATGCCCGCTGTAAGCTCGCCGAGCGAAGCCATTTTTTCACTTTGTATCAGCTGGTTTTGGGTTGATTTCAAGTCGTCGATCGCTTTCTGCAATTCTTCCTTTTGCGCTGTAAGTTCCATGGTGCGCTCGGCAACAAGGTATTCCAACGACTCCTTTTGCGCCTTGCTGGCCATTTCCTCACGAAGCCGGTCTTCCCGTTCTTTCAGCAGGACTTTCCGTTGTTTCTGGGCATAAAACCAGATCACGAAGCAAAGTACGAAGGCAAAAGCGGTGGCAATGTCCAACCAGTCGTGGTACTCGTCATGAAACTTGGGTGCAGCCAATTCGACTACATCATTCAAAATTGAAATGACGACAAACGGTATAACCGACTGCGTAACAGATTTTATTGGCCTAAACTCGTCCTTTGTAAAAAGGATGAAGAGGATTGCGACCATGAATATATGCCAGACCCAGGAATACCAGTCCGGCGTGTCCATCACATAGAAAGTAGCAATTAAAGCAATGCTCAGATATCGGCCGAATAGCAATTTGCGGTCCCACTCCGGAAGGCTTGTGGCTGTCTGTAATGAAGACCGAACATACTGGATCAGGAAGAACGAAACTAGAAAGTAATCCATGCAGGTTTTACGGTGCTGTTTTTCCGTTTATAAGAATACCAATTTAGCAGCAAAGTAATTATTTTCACGGATTTTCTTGCATTAAGATGAAATAGGCACTAATCAAACCAGGGATAACAAAATATCTTCGCCGGTTTGAAACCGCGCCTGTTTTCAGACATACTGCCGGTCCGCCACGATTTTAATGTCTTTCACTTCCAGGACCTTTTTGTCGTAACCAAACTGCGTCACCTTGATCATGGCCTGACCGACCTGTGCGAGTGTCGAGACCGCATTTGGGAAGAATCTTTTGAAGAAAGGATACATCCAGGACAAATATTTCACAAATGACAATGTGTTTTTCAAACCCGGCGTGGGATGCATGTAGCCCGGGCGAAATGCGAAAACTTGCCGGAATGGTAACTTCATCAAATCATTTTCAGTTTTCCCTTTCACGCGCGCCCACATCGAACCGCCATTTTCCGTGCTATCGGTGCCGGCTCCCGACACGTAGCAAAAAGTCATTTCCGGGTTACGATTTACCAAAGTTTCTGCTACATGTAACGTTAATGTGTAAGTGGTTCCGGTATACTCAGGCTCCTTCACACCCACCGAAGAAATGCCCAGACAGAAATAACAGGCATTATAACCCGTCAACTGATCTTCAATTGGCTTCAAATTGAAAAAATCGCCATGAACGATCTCCTTCAATTTCGGATGCACGATGCCCGAAGGCTTCCTGTTAATGATCAAAACCGCCTCTACATTGTTACTCTGCAAACATTCATACAAAACCCCCTCGCCCACCATGCCAGTCACCCCGGTAACGATGGCTCTTATCTTGTTGCTTTCTGGAATATCTATCATGTCTCAAAAGAGTAAGAAGTGTTGCAAACTTGTCTTGCCAATCGCCCATTCACATGTTTTGCCAATCGCCCATTCACATGTTTTGCTGAGCGCCAATTCACATGTCATGCTGAGCGCCAATTCACATGTCATGCTGAGCGCCAATTCACTTGTCATGCTGAGCATGACAAGGAAGTGACTGCTCAGCAGGCGCTCTTCAAATATATCCTAAACGCTCTCCACTTCAAAGTCAGTTGAAACCGTCAGGTCTTTCCACGTTGCCAGCTCTTTTTGCAGGGCGTCAATTTTGCCGTTTGCAATGGCGAAGGCGTCGCTGCCCAGGAAGAGGTTCATTGGCGGGTTGGCTTCAGACACGATGCGGATCATGGCGTCAGCTGCCTTTTCCGGATCGCCTGGCTGCTTTCCGTTGATTTCATTTTGATGCGCGTTTTGAGAGTCACGCACTTCTTTGTAATCTTCAATCTGAACTTTTGGAAGCCCTATCGATGAATCGGTCAGGAAGTTGGTCCTGAAATAACCAGGCTCTACAACCGTAACATGCACACCAAATGATCTAACTTCCTCAGCTAAGGACTCAGACAATCCATTCACCGCAAATTTTGTAGCACAGTAAGCTCCGAATCCCGGAAAACCACCCATGAAGCCGCCAATAGAGGAAATGTTGAGAATGTGACCGGAGCGTTGTGCACGCAGATATGGCATTGCTTTGCGAATCACAGTAAAAACGCCGAAAACGTTGATTTCAAAGTTATCACGTACTTCACTGTCTGTGAGCTCTTCGACGCTTCCTAATAAACCATATCCCGCATTGTTTACAACCACATCAATGCGGCCAAAATGTGCGACGGTTTTTTCAATTGCTTCCTGCACGCTTTCCTCGCTTTTCAGATTGGTTGCCAGGGGCAAAAATTGCGGGCTGTCGTGATTAACCGCTTTTTGCAGATCTTCCAGATTTCTGGAAGTGGCTGCCACCTTAATGCCATTGGCAAGCAGCTTTTGAACCAATGTCAGCCCCAATCCTTTTGAAGCACCTGTTACGAACCAAATTTTATCAGTTTCCATTTTTTTGTTTGTTTTAATTTGATGAAACAAAATTAGGTTACCGGATAAAACCGGACATTGCGCTGTTCAAACAGATGATTGCAAAATTCAAACAATCCGAAAAGAAGTGGGTGTTTGACTCGTCTGCTTTTTGAAAAAGTTATTGAAATGCGCTGGTTCCTCGAATCCCAAACTGTAACTGATCTCTGAAATGTTCCAGTTGGTGTGCTTCAAAAGTGCAATCGCCTCACTGGCTATGCGCTCAGCAATGTGCGTTGTAGTTGTTTTACCCGTCGTTTCGCGGATTGCACGGTTTAAATGGTTAACGTGAACCGATAATTGCTGAGCAAAATCATGGGCCGATCTGAATGTGAAGCGCTGCGAAGGTGACTCAATAGGAAATTGCCTTTCAAGCAACTCTGTAAAGACCGCTGTAATCCTGGAATTGGCATTCGGATGCTGATATAGCGATTCCGATGGCTGCATTTTCATTGCATAATGCACCGTTTCTGTTACGTAATTACGCAGCAGGTCATATTTATATTGATAATCGGAATTGATCTCTTCCAGCATTTTTTCAAAAATCCCCTGCACATGTGCCTCCTGCGCTTTATTGAGTAGGTAAGCAGGTTTTCCACCCGGTGCAAACATCGGCAAATCACCCAGCCCGTCACGGATCCTCCCTGAAAAAAAGCCTTCGGTGAATATGCAAAAGAACCCGGAAATGCTGTCGGGACCGCCTTCCCATGTGTACGGGACCTGCGGATTGAAGAAAATCAATGTAGGACCGTCGGTTTCGAGACTTTTATCCGCGTAATGGTAAATGTTCTTTCCACGGATAAGGGTAATTTTGTAAAAATCCTTGCGGCTGTATTGAATAGGCGCCGAATTCGGTCCCATACAATCTTCCAAACGAAAAACATTGAAATGCCCCATGTCCCGTTGCAGATTATCAGGCAGCCAATTAAACTTATGCTGATAAAATTCTTCGAGTGTTTCTGAATTTGCCATAGCACGAAGTTACGAAATTCAAATAGAAATAGTAGAATGCAAATGATATAACCTTGTTTACCTGTCCCTTTAAAATAATTTTACAACCATTTATGAGATTAACCCAAGTACGACTTTCCGGTGCAAGAAAAGCGCTCAGCTTTTTCATTTGTACATTCATGTTCTTTAATGCGTGCAGCGTTGCCATTGCCCAACCCGATCTTAAATTCTGGTATAAACAACCTGCCAAAAACTGGAATGAAGCATTGCCCATCGGGAATGGCCGCATCGGGGCCATGGTTTTTGGACGGGTCGATGAGGAAATTATCCAACTGAACGAAGAAACGCTTTGGTCTGGCGGCCCGGTGAATACAAACCCCAATCCCAATGCGAAAAATTATCTTCCGCAAATCAGGACTGCGCTCGCCAACGAAGACTATAAGCTCGCGGAAGAACTTACGCAAAAGTTGCAAGGCATTTTCACCGAATCGTACGAACCGCTTGGCGATCTGATCATTAAGCAGGAATTTGGAGGTCAGCCAACCGCCTACAGGCGCGACCTGGACATTTCCAATGCATTGTCCTCCACCACTTTTACAGTGGCCGGTGTGGATTACAGCCGTGAAATTTTCATTTCGGCACCGGATCAGGTCATGATCGTGAAATTGAAAGCAAGTAAAAAAGGCGCGCTGAATTTTACGGCAGCCACACAAAGCCCGCTATACTATAATAATGTAGTGATTGCACAGGATCAGGTGGCAATGAAAGGACAGGCTCCTGCACACACGGACCCCAGCTACATGCAGACCATGGAACAGCCTGTAATTTATAATGACCCTTCTAAATGTCGGGGGATGCGGTTTGAGTTGCGCATGAAAGTGAAGGAATCGGATGGTAAAACGGTTGCAGATGCGCAGGGATTGCACATTACAGGGGCAACAGAAGTTGTCTTGATTTTATCAGCGGCGACCAGCTTCAATGGTTTTGATAAATGCCCCGACAAAGAAGGAAAAGACGAATCTCAAATCGCAGAGAAATCCTTGACGGCCGCACAAGGCAAAGGCTATGATGCGTTGAAAAGCGACCATATCGCTGATTATCAAAAGTTTTTCAATCGTGTAAGCCTGGTTATAAATGGTAATCCAAAAACGGAACTGCCTATGGACGAACGTCTGAAAGCGTATGCCGAGGGCGCGAAAGATGCCGGTTTGGAATCATTGTATTTTCAGTTTGGCCGCTATCTGTTGATATCCAGCTCCCGCCCAGGCGGCATTCCTGCTAATTTACAGGGCATCTGGAACCGTGAGGTTCGCCCGCCGTGGAGCAGCAATTTTACGACCAACATTAATACACAAATGAATTACTGGATGGTGGAAACGGCAAACCTTTCCGAGTTGCACGCACCACTCATAGACCTGATCGGCAACATTGCCATAACCGGCAAGGAAACGGCCAAAAATTTCTATGGCGCAAAGGGTTGGACGCTCCATCACAATTCCGACATCTGGGCAACGACCAATCCGGTGAGCGGAAGCCCGTCCTGGGCTAACTGGCCCGTCGGCGGCGCGTGGTTATGCCAGCATTTGTGGGAACATTACCAGTTCAGCGGTGATAAAGAATATTTATCTAAAACCGCTTATCCATTAATGAAATCAGCCGCAGAATTCTGTCTGGATTGGCTTATTGAAGACAAAAACGGCAAGCTGGTAACCGCGCCGTCCACGACACCTGAAAACATTTTCCTGACTGAAAAAGGCTTCAAAGGTTCGGTTTCTGTGGCTACTACGATGGATATGGCCATTATCTGGGACCTCTTTACGAACCTCATCGAAGCGTCCGAAAACCTGGGAACCGATGCGGAATTCAGACAAATGCTCATCGAAAAACGCAGCAGATTGTTCCCAATGCAGATCGGTAAGAAAGGCAACTTGCAGGAATGGTATAAAGACTGGGAGGACGTGGAGCCCGAGCACAGGCACATTTCACATTTGTTCGGACTGTTCCCGGGCCGCCAAATCTCCCCGATATTCACTCCCGAATTCGCAGAAGCTTCAAGAAGGACAATGGAACTGCGCGGCGACGGCGGAACCGGCTGGAGTAAGGGTTGGAAAATCAATGTTTGGGCAAGATTGTTGGATGGAAATCATGCCTACAAACTGATCCGGGAGCAATTGAAATTAACCGGCGTCGAAGGCACTAACTATGCAAACGGCGGCGGGACTTATCCAAACCTGCTCGACGCACACCCACCGTTTCAAATCGACGGCAATTTCGGTGGCACATCCGGAATCACGGAAATGTTGCTCCAAAGCCACGATGGCCTTATTAATGTCCTCCCAGCCATTCCCGACAACTGGACAAGCGGCGAAGTGAAGGGAATGAAAGCCAGAGGCGGCTTCGAACTCGACATAGCCTGGGCTAATGGTAAGATCACCCAATTGATCGTACGTTCGAAACTTGGTGGCAACTGTCGGATCGGCGTTGCCGGCGCTGTGAAACCTGCTTCGAAAGTGGCGTTGAAAGCAGCAAAAGGAAACAATGCAAACCCATTTTACAAAAGCACCCAACCATTGCCAGCAGGCGCAGCCGTGGTAAAAGCCGGAAGACTAGCATTTGATTTTCCAACTGAAGCCGGAAAGGAATACGTTTTCAAAGCGAAATAGCGGGCTGCGGATTGCTGGTCGTTACATGCCTCCGGCATTCAGCTTTCTGCACATTCATTTTTTTGCTACCAATATTACATCGCTCCGCGATTTCAAAGCAATGCAGGAGGCATGTAATATTGGTAGCGAAAAACAAACAGACGCGGCTCGAAAAATGCCGGAGGCATGCAATATTGGTAGCAACGAATATATGCGAAACGGGGAATCCCGGAGGGATGTAACGGCCAGTGAGACGTTGCTCCCAGGTTACAAGGAAGCCCGGTTCTTATCTACAAAATGCGCCAGAGAAAGCACAATTAACTGCAACACGGCGAAGGAAACAAATAACATTGGGATGGAATTTTCTGGCGGTGGACCGAACATATTATAGGAGTCGATGAGCAAGAAAAATGCGATGAGCAGCCAAAATCCCCATTTTCCCTTATTACCGATCGCTTTTGTATTCTTATAATAGAGATAAGCCCCGATTGCGAAAATGATCAATTCAAGGATTACGGTCCCTTCAAGCGAATTCCATAAGCCCATTCCTACTTTGACGTTCGTGAATGGTGTCAGCGGCAAATCAGCAATGTGCACGACTAGATCCAAAAACCAGTGGCTTAGCACTGCTAGTCCTACGATTACCGCGCTTTTGGCATCTTTTTTGAAAAACCAATACACAACCGCAGCGAGCAAGCCCCAAACAATGCCCATAAGTAAACTGTGCGTATATGGATAATGCACAAAATCAAAGGGTGTGACAACGGTAATGCCTGGCGTAACCTTCACCTGCTCAACATTGAACAACAGGAGAAACGGCCAGAGAATATCGACAAATTCGACGGCCACGAACAATGTTAAAAGCGAAATTTGGGGAGCTGCCTTCTTTACTCCTAATGCTAATCCATAATGACCTAGAAACATACAAATGGCTGGTTGATTAATGACTTTACAAAAGTATCATCGCCTTCATCAACGCCACTTGACCTATATCAAGAAATCAAATCAGCTGTTTGCGGCGGATACGGCTGATGGTTTCGGGCGTCATACCCAGCATGGAGGCGATATATTGCAGCGGCACCTGATTGAAAATTTCACGACTGTTTTCGAAAAGCACATTGTAACGCTGCTCGGCGGTCATGGACAGGAATGAGAACACGCGATCTTCGAGCATGACGAAACAATGCGCAATGAACAACTTTTCGGTCTGGTGCCATTTAGGAACGAAGTCCCCTATCCGATCATAATCGGCCTTATCAATGGTGTATAACGTAGTGTCGGTAAGTGCCTGGATGTTCCAGCGGGAAGGTTTGCTGAAAATGAAGCTGGAAAGGTCGGTGATGAAATAGCCTTTTGAAG
Organism: Dyadobacter chenwenxiniae; assembly: GCF_022869785.1. Lineage (NCBI taxonomy): Bacteria > Pseudomonadati > Bacteroidota > Cytophagia > Cytophagales > Spirosomataceae > Dyadobacter > Dyadobacter chenwenxiniae. The sequence goes on from NZ_CP094997.1 coordinate 1,838,467, forward strand.
AAATCCATTGGGTAACTTCCCTGTCTTCCAGGTTTACATAAACCCGCAGCAAACCCGACTGGAGAAAGCTTAGTTTATCGCAACTTTTCCCGGTTTTGAGATAGTAGTCTCCTTTTTTAACAAATTCGGGCTTAAAAAACGAAGCAACGGTCGTCAGATCGCTTTGTTCAAACTTAAAATAAGATTGCAGATAACTTTCCAGTTCCGTCATGGCCGATTTGTTATATATCAAATGTAACCACGCTCCTCCGAACCTCCAAAGCCCCGGCGCAGCTAAGCCTTACAATTGATCGTTTCCGTACGAAAAGTGTCCGAATGCGGACGGTTTTGAAAATTGAGACGCCCATAAGCGCCTTATTACAAGCATTTACGGCGTTTGGCATATATTTTATACAAAGAACTATGTTATACAATGTACCGATCTGTTAGCCATAAAAATAAAATACAACTCGCTCTAATTCTCCTGCCGTATGTTAAAAAACTATTTCAAAATTGCCTGGCGCAACCTTGTCCGTAACCGCGCCTTCTCTGCCATCAACATAACCGGGCTTGCCATCGGACTGGCGTCCTGCATGCTGATCAGTCTTTATGTGCTGGACGAACTAAGTTTCGATCGCTTTCATGAAAAAAGCGACCGGATCGTGCGCGTGGTGTTCAAAGGAATTATGCAGGGTGGAGAAATGAACGAAGCGCATGTCATGCCACCTACCGCAGCCGCGCTTAAAGCGGATTATCCCGAGGTTTTGGAAGCCACACGGCTAAGAAGAGGCGGCGCGCCGCTGGTGTTGCTCAATCAGAAATTGTACACGGACGACCAACTGGCCTTTGTGGACTCCAATTTCCTACAGGTTTTCACATTCCCTCTGATTGAAGGCAATGCAAAAACGGCGCTTCTTCAACCCAATACAGTTGTGATTTCCAGAAGGCTTGCCGAAAAATATTACGGAAAACAGGACGCGATCGGCAAAGTACTGACTTTCAAAGACTGGAAAACTCCTTACGCCGTAACGGGCGTGATGGAAGAAATGCCGGCGCATTCGCACATCCAATTTGATATGCTTGCATCCATGTCGTCGCTTGAAGATGCCAAATCCACTTCCTGGATGATTTCGGAGTTCTACACCTACCTTGTTTTGCCCGAAGGATATGATTACAAAAAGCTTAACGCCAAGCTTCCGCAGACGGTTGATAAATACATGGGCCCGCAGCTTAAACAGGCACTTGGTATGACAATGGCCGAGTTTCGTAAAAAAGGCAACAACCTGGGTCTATATCTGCAACCATTGACCGAAATCCACCTGCATTCAAATTATCAATTTGACCTGGGCACAACGGGCGATATCAAATACGTATATATTTTCGGTGCCATCGCGGTCATTATGCTGCTTATTGCATGCATCAATTTTATGAATTTATCCACCGCAGGCTCGTCCAAACGTGCACGGGAGGTAGGTGTAAGAAAAGTGATGGGATCTGAAAAGATTGAGCTAGTTGCCCAATTTTTGATGGAATCCATTTTACTTACGGGCATCGCGCTGATTTTGGGTACCATCATTTGCCTCGCCGGTTTACCGTTGTTGAATAGTCTTTCCGGCAAAAGTCTTGGATTTAGTCTGAAAGCGCTTCCGGCTCTGGTTCCTGCATTGCTGTTTTTTGGGCTTTTCGTTGGTGTCTTTGCGGGCAGTTATCCTGCATTTTTCCTTTCTTCTTTTAAGCCGATCTCCGTGTTGAAAGGTGGAAGCGCAGTGGTTAAGCTTAATTCTTCCGGAAAAAATATAGGTCTGAGAAGCGGATTAGTGGTTTTTCAATTCTTTGTTTCAATCACTTTAATGGTCGGCGCCACGGTGGTTTACCAGCAATTGAAATTTATCCAAAGCAAAAAACTGGGTTATGACAAGGATCAGGTTCTGGTTGTTCCGGCCTGGGCGCTGGGTAAAAATCTGCCTGTTTTCAGGGACGAATTGTTACGTGATTCACGGGTCAGCAATATTAGCCTGTCCGGTTATGTGCCTGCGGGACCATCGGATAATAACAATTACATGATTTCGCCGGAGGGTCATTCTTCGCAGCTTTTGAAAACACTTCGTTATGAAGTGGATTACAATTACCTGGAAACTTTGGGCATGCAAATAGTTCAGGGACGGAATTTTTCGAAAGATTACGGAATGGATTCAACTGCGATTATCCTGAACGAAACTGCCGCCAAAGCACTCGGCTGGCAGAATGATGCGCTGGGCAAGATCGTTTCCCGCCGCAACAATGAGGGCAAAGGCGCCGACTATCGCGTAATAGGAATTGTGAAGGATTTTCATTTCAAATCTTTGCGCGATAAAATCTCCCCGCTTGTAATGACATTGAACCAGGGGTACGGATGGATGATCATTAAGACGAAAAACAAAGAGGTTTCCGGCCTGCTCGCTAAAATGCAGAACCAATGGGACAGCTTCAAACCCGACCAACCTTTCACTTATTCCTTCCTGGACGAGCGTTTCAATGAAACCTATAAAACAGAACAGAGAACCGGACAAATTTTAGGCCTATTCGCCGGTCTGACCATTTTTGTTGCCTGTATGGGTTTATTTGGACTTGCCATTTTCACTGCCGAGCAAAGAACCAAGGAGATCGGCGTGCGCAAGGTTTTGGGTGCATCTGTGGCAGGCATTGTCGCGTTGCTTTCGAAGGATTTTCTCAGACTCGTCGTGGTGGCGATCATTATAGCATTGCCTGTTTCCTGGTGGATGATGAGCCGCTGGTTGGAAGATTTCGAATACAAGATTGACATTTCGTGGTGGGCATTGGCGCTGGTAAGCCTGCTCTCAGTGGCGATAGCGCTGCTTACAGTTTCGTTTCAGTCCGTTAAGGCTGCTTTAATGAACCCGGTCAAATCACTTCGCTCCGAATAATCTTTCATACCATGTTAAGACACAACTTTCTGGTCATTTACCGCAGTTTCAAACGGTTCAAAAGCACTTTCTTCATCAATCTGGCGGGGTTATCCGCTGGATTGGCGTGTACGCTGCTGATATTCTTATGGGTTTCGGACGAGCTGAAAATCGATAAATTCCATGCAAATGATGCGCAACTTTTCCAGGTTTTGGAAAATCGCATACAGGCTCACGGGACCATCACTTCGCCTACTACATCCGCGCCCATGGCCAGATCGCTGGCCGCTGAAATGCCCGAGGTGGAATATGCAATTTCCTCAAAGAACATTGAAACCACATTGTCTGTCAAAGACATTGATATCAAGGCGAAGGGCAAATATGTGAGCGAACCCTTCTTCAAACTTTTTTCTTACGAACTGATCGAGGGGTCCGAAGACCAGGTGCTGGCCGACAAAAACGCCATCGTTATTTCTGAAAATCTGGCGAGGAAACTGTTCCATACGACCGAAAACCTCATTGGAAAAGCCATAGAATTGCGGCACGAAAAGCAATATACGATCTCCGGCATTTTTAAAGATGTGCCGGAGCAGTCATCTGAACAGTTTGATTTCCTGACGTCTTTTGAGGTTTATCTTGACTTTCGGGGCGAGAATGCAAACTGGTTTAACACCGATCCGCAGACATTTGTCCTGCTTAAAAAAGGCACCAACGTGGCAGCATTCAATGCTAAGATCATTGATTTTGTAAAGACCAAAAGCAATGGCGATAACAAGCACCGCACCGTTTTCCTTACGCCCTACTCCGAGTGTTACCTGTATGGGCGCTACGACGGTGGTGTGCGTGCAGGCGGCCGCATTGAGTATGTACGGTTGTTCTCGATCATCGCCATTTTTATACTGGGCATTGCGTGCATCAATTTCATGAACTTGTCGACAGCAAAAGCATCCGGCAGATTAAAGGAAGTAGGCGTAAAAAAGGCGATTGGAGCGAGCAGAAAAGCACTGATCTTCCAGTATTATCTCGAATCTGTGTTTATGACGATGCTTGCACTAACTGCCGCGCTGTTGATTGTCTGGATTGCATTGCCGCAGTTTAATGAGATCACCGATAAAAAACTCAATCTTAATCTAGGTCCGGATGTCATCTTGTCACTCTTGGCAATAACCCTCTTTACAGGTCTTGTTTCGGGAAGTTATCCCGCGCTTTATTTGTCCGGATTCAATCCCGTTGCGGTTTTGAAAGGTAAGCTGATGACTTCTTTCGGCGAAATAGTGGTCAGGAAAGGCCTTGTCATTTTTCAGTTTGCATTGTCGGTGATCCTCATCGTCTCGGTGCTGGTGGTTTACAAACAAATTGAATTTGTCCAGTCGCAAAATCTGGGCTATAACAAAGACAACATTCTTTACTTTGAACAGGACGGCAAGCTGGAAGATGCGAAGAATGCCGAATTGTTTGTTTCTGAAATGAAGAAGATCCCGGGAATCGAAAGCGCTTCTACGATGGGTCACGATTTGACTGGGCACAATTCCGGCACTTCGGGCGTTGAATGGGCTGGTAAAGATTCCGAAAACAGGACTGAATTTGAGAACATTAGCGTCAACTACGACATGATGGAGACCCTGCGCATGCAAATGGTGGAAGGCCGGACGTTTGAAAAGTCTTTTGGCGCCGACAGTTCAAAGATTATCTTCAACGAAACAGCCATTAAATTCATGGGAATGAAAGATCCGATTGGCAAAACGGTAAAGCTTTGGGGCGAAGAAATGCAGATCATCGGCGTTGTCAAAGATTTCCATTACGAATCCCTGCACGAAAAGCTCAAACCTGTTTTCATCCGGTTAAGCCCGCAATCCACCTATACTTTCATGGCGAAGGTCAAGGCTGGGAAAGAGCAGGAAGTTATTGCGCAACTCACGCAGCTGCACACGAAACTGAACCCTGGGTTTACGATGGAATACCGATTTTTAGACGAAGAATACAGACGCCAATATGTCTCAGAACAACGCGTTTCGGTTTTATCAAGATACTTTGCCATACTCGCCATCCTGATCTCTTGTCTTGGACTATTCGGCCTTGCCGCGTTCACAGCGGAACGGCGGCTCAAAGAGATTGGAATTCGTAAAGTGCTGGGTTCCGGCGTATTCAGCATTGTTTATTTGTTATCCGGCGATTTTACCAAGTCCGTCGCCATAGGAATCGCTATCGCACTTCCAGTGAGTTATTATATGGCTAGCAGCTGGCTCGAGACTTTTGCATTCAGCATTGATCTGAAATTGTGGTATTTTGCGCTCGCGGGGATCGTTGCGCTGCTTATTGCTTGGCTTACAGTGGGTTCCCAGGCAATAAAAGCCGCGAATGTAAACCCTTTGCAATGTTTAAAAAGCGAATAAAATGCCATGTCTGAAAACCCTAATTCCTATTTCGGAAAATGTCTTTTGACCAAAGTTTCAAACTTTTATAAAGATCCAACCAAATCCGAAGCCGAGGGGATTGCAACAAACGGCGTTGTGGAAGCTGAAAAAGTGCAGGTCATCCATTATCCCGACTGCCAGCAGCTTGTTTTTCACATGCCCAAATATGCATACGACGCCGGCTCCTACCAGTTGATCGACGACGTTACGGGTGCGATCATGGAGGATTTGCAAGTAAAGGACCGGCTGAATGGCGGTACAATGATGCTGATCGATACGCTTCCTTACAAGCCCGGTTCCTACACCATTGAGGCTTCCTGGCCCGATGGCTGGACGCATCAGATCCGGTTTATCAAGCTTATGGAAGGCTTTTCCAATGTAGAGAGCACCAGCATTCCAAGCAATGATCAGCTTGTGATTAAAGGTTCGGAATACCTTTTACAGCATTCGTATAAGCCGGAAACTGCCAGCATTAAACTGCCTCGCGACCCTGTAACTGGCTTTTTGGCCCCACGCAGTTTTACTTCGCGCAGCATTAAAAAGCAGGGCGTATCAACGCCGGCAGTTACCTACACGCAGGATGGTCGCGGCGGGAAGATATTTTATCGAAATAGTGAGATTGCAATTGATTTTGATTGGGAGTTCGCCGCTGGAAATGCAGTCGTGCTTTTCCTTATTCCGGAAGAAAAATATTGGGAGATCCAGACAAAAACGCCGCTGTCCAGACGTGACGAAATTCTTTCTTTTGTAGCCAATCAGGTCATTAAAGACCAGGCGCCAGGGTGCCGGTTTGAGGTTTATTCCAATCACATCACCATCATCCGATGAACAGAAAGGCCGGTTATCCGGCTTTTTTTGTGATGTTAATACATTAATATACAACAAGATATAAGCAAATACGGAAAATATTTCTAAATTCCTGTAACCTTTTCCTTCGCTTCCAGTTTCCACATCAGGATCACCACAAAAGACAAACCGTTTGAATACGCTGACAGATAATTCACTTATGCTGAGGGTTAAAGCCGGAGATCTGGATAAGATGGGCCTGCTCTTCGAACGGTACAACCGCCCTTTGTTTGCGTTCTTCTATCATATGACGCACAAAAGGGATGTGAGTGAGGATCTGGTGCAGAATGTATTTTACAGAATGCTTAAATACAAGCATACGTTTACAGGCGAGGGTGAATTTCGAACGTGGATGTATCATTTGGCAAGAAATATCCTCAATGATTCCGTCAAACAAAACAAGTCCTTTGACCATTACGACGTGCATGAAATGGCCGATAAGCTCAGCGGAGGAACGTTGGCCGATGAAGGATTTGAGAAAAAAGAAAATGCCGATTTCCTGCATAAAGCCATGGCCGGACTAAGCGACGATTACCGCGAAGTGCTTGTATTAAGCCGGTTTCAGGAAATGAAATACGATGAGATTGCAAAGGTTTTAAACATCAATGAGGGGACAGTGAAAGTGCGGGTCCACAGGGCATTGGGAGAGTTGAAAAAAATGTTTTTTACAAATGAAAGACGATAGGGACATGGGATGCGAACATGCAAAAGATAAACTGGAAGACTGGCTTCACAACGACCTGGATAAAGCCGACCGCAATAATGTGGAACGCCATCTGGCCGAATGTGGGAATTGCCGGGAAGAATTTGCGGCCGACAAGCAGCTTTGGGAAAGTCTGGGTAAAATGAAAGTGCCGGAACCGCGGGAAGAGATGCGGGTCAGCTTTTACGCCATGCTGGATGATTTTAAAGCCGCAGAGGAAACCAGCAAGCCATTTTCTTTCCAGGCTCTGCTTGAAAAACTCCGTGAGTTCCTGCTTCCACAATGGACTATCCAGGTTGCTTTTAGCCTTTTGCTGGTTGGATTAGGATGGGTAATAGGTCATAAAACAAGCAAAAACAATGTGTCCGCAACGGCCTACCAGGCACAAATCGAAACACTGGCGACGCAGGTGGAGGAGATGAAAAGCACCATGATGCTGGCGCTGATTGAAAATCCTTCTGCTACTGAAAGACTTCGTGCCGTGGGTTATACAAGCGACATTACGCACGCCGACGAGAAGGTGATTAATGCGCTTTTCACCACATTAAACAACGATGCCAACGTGAATGTGCGCCTCGTGGCTCTGGAAGCGCTGACGCAATTTGCTACGGACGCGGTGGTGAGGGAAGGTTTGGTTAAATCGCTTGCAGTCCAGGATTCTCCGATGGTGCAGGTTGCGTTGGCCGATGTGATGGTGAAATTACAGGAAAAAGGCTCTGTAAAAGAACTGCGCAAATTACTCGATAGAGAAGGGCTGAATGATCTGGTTAAGAACAAGATCGAGCAGACAATCAAGGAACTATCTTAAATAAACCATAATCCAACTGTTAGCCATGAAATATTTTGCAATCCCCTTATTAGCGGGAGCGGTGCTTTGTTGTACCCAGGCTCCCGCACAAAAGCTTGAATTCAAGGAACATGTAAGCAAAGAGTTTAACCTGACGCAAAGCCCGACGACCAATGTCCTGGCCATTTACAACATCAATGGCTCAATAAAAGTGGAAGGTTACGACGGAGATAAGGTTCTAGTCGAAATTGATAAAACCATAACAGGCAAAACAAGTGAGATCCTGGACAAGGGCAGGCAGGAGTTTAAGCTTAATTTTGACCAGAAAGCGGACAGCATTACCGCCTACATTTCCGAACCGTTCGACTCGCGGCCCAATCATGGCAGAAGAAACTGGGATGGCCCAAAAATCGAATACGATTTTGAACTGGACTTCATTGTAAAAGTGCCGTACGCAATGAGCATACACGTTTCTACTGTGAACGGTGGCGATGTGGATGTGAAGGACGTTACAGGCACGTTAGGGGTCAGCAATGTGAACGGGGCCATTACCATTGAGAATGCAAAAGGCGCCGCAATTGCGCGGACCATTAACGGCAATGTGGTTGCCAATTACGTGTCGCTGCCTCCCGGAGAATCTGACTTTAAGACATTGAACGGAGATATCAAGATCAGTTACCCGTCAGCATTCTCGGCAGATTGCCAGTTTAAAAGCTTCAATGGCGAATTTTACACAGACTTTCCAAACACAGAATCGCTTCCGGTAAAGGTGATAAAAAATGAGGAGAATAAGCCGAATAAAACGGTTTACAAGCTCAGTACAGAAACCAGGATCCGCATCGGAAAAGGTGGCCCGACCTACAAGTTTGAAACTTTCAACGGGAATATTTATATTAAAAAACAATCATAACAAAAATGAAAACCAACCAACTATTAACCCTCTCGATTGCCGCTTTACTAGCCTGTTTTGCCAGTCCTACCCAGGCGCAAACGGGCGCGAAAGAGCAGCTTGTCGTCCCGTTATCGGACGCTGGAAAACCGGGATCTTTGCAAGTCAATCTCATCAATGGGACCATCCGGGTGACGGGTTATTCGGGCAATCAGGTTGTGATCGACGCGGTTGTTAAGAGCCCCGAAAATGATGAAAAACCCAAGAGCGAAGCGGCTGGCGGCATGAAGCGGATCAGCCGGAACGGTGGCCTGGAACTAACGGCGACGGAGGAGCATAATGTTGTAAAACTGACTACCAAAATGGTCAACACAACAATGCTTCTGGAGATCAAGGTGCCTCGGAAATTCGGGCTGAAAGTAGGCACGATAAACAATGGCGACATCGTCATTGACAATGTTTCCGGGGAGATGGAAATCCAAAATGTGAATGGAGATATTACGCTCACCAACATCTCCGGCTCGGCTGTTGCGAACACCATTAACGGAACATTGAAAGCCAATTTCAAGACCATCGACACGTCCTCGCCCATGGCTTTTTCTACGCTCAATGGCAACGTGGATGTGACGATTCCGGCCACTGCCAAGTTCGACGTAAAACTGAAATCCGACCGCGGTGAAATTTACAGCGACTTCGACGTGGACGTGGATAAAAGCACTCCGCAGGCAACGCGGAGTGCCAAGGATGGCATGTACAAAGTGTCTATCGACGACTGGGTAAAAGGCAAGATCAATGGCGGTGGAAGCGAAATTATGATGAAGAATATGAATGGCAATATTTACGTCCGAAAAGCGAAGTAAAACCGCCTCAGTACGCTGGAAACAACGAAACCCACCGACGCCGTCAAGCAATCCGGTGGGTTTTCCTTTTTGTGTACGAATTGATCCGAATATCGTCCCGCTTCTATTCAATCGTCCCGCCCAATTCCAGGAGCATTTTTGAGATCTCATCCAGTTTTTTAGTTTTGACGGGCGCTAGAATCTGGTCTGCCAAACCTTCGGCTGTTGAAGTCGCCTCAGTCAAAACCCGCTTGCCGGCATTGGCCAGCTTCACGTAAGACACCCGCGCATCGCGGCTGTTTGCCTCCCGCTTGACCATGCCCAGTTTCTCCAGAGGTGTCAGCATTCTGGTGATTCCGGAGGCTGTTAAGCCAATTTTTTCTGCTAAATCCACACGCCGCATCTTTTCGTCCGGCGCTTCTCCGAGGTGAAACAGGATCAAAAATTCGTTCAAACTAACGCCGTGGCTACTCAGTTTGGAGTCGAATCGCTTGGTAATCAAGGCTTGAACTGTGGTTAGGTTCAGGAACAATTTTAAGGGCTGCGCTATGGTTGACATATAATTGAAATGTGTTTGTTTTATTGTTGATTAATAGTTGACTATTCAAGTATTTAGCAAATATATAACAAGTTCAAAGCATTGTCAAACAAGTCGTTGCATTATTTTTTCATAAAAAGTGCGTTTTTGATATCTCTGAGCACCATTTCAGCAATGTTTCACGTGGATCGTTTTTTGCGGGCGTAAGTGAAATGCTTTTTGCTGGAATTCAGCGCGTAATGGTAGCTGTTATACTGCGATTTTGAGGTGTAAATCTTGCCAGAAGGAAGTCGTTTTTTCTTCTTGAATCTGACGGTGGTGATTGACAACGCTACGCTACGATGTTCGCGTAGGAAACGGCAGGCGCGTACAACGCTACACATCACGCAAAACGAAAAGCACCATATTGCAACGATGCACATCAGGCTAGGCGAAAAGCACAATGATGCAACGATGCCGCTAGGCAAAACGAAAAGCACAGAGCAAAGATGCCGCCAGGCAAAACGAAAAGTCGCGGAGCGACGCAATATTGGTAGCAAAAAAAGCCATCCTAGCATTCCATAAAATCGCGGAGCGATGCAACGACTTTACCCACGCTTCCACCACAAAAATGCAACCCCAATCCTGTTACATGCCTCCGGCATTCTTGCGTTTCCATCGTGACTCGTTTTCCCCTACCAAGATTTCATGCCTCCGGCATTTATGTGCTGGTTGCCGCCATCATTTTTCCCTACCGAGATTCCATGCCGCTGACATTTTCGTACTGGTGTGCTGCCATCGATTTCCCCTACCAAAATTTCATGCCTCCGGCATTTTCGTGCTGATTTGCCGCCATCGTTTTTCCCTACCGAGATTTCGTCCCTCTGGCATTTTCGTGCTGGTTTGCCGCCATCGTTTTTGCCTACCAGGATTTTATGCCTCCGGCATTTTCGTGTTTCCGCCGTGACCCGATTTGGCTACCGAGATTCCATGGCTCCGGCATTGGACTCTTAAGATTCCGAGCCTCGTAAAAAAGGATTTTTATTCGAAGTTGAGCATTACGGTGAGCAATGTCATTTATCCCGAATGCGCGCGTAGTAACTGGCGGTAACTATTCAGGATTGCGGACTTGGAAATGAAGCCGACAAACTCGCCGGAGGTCTTCACCACGGGCAGGTTCCATGCGCCTGTGTCGTCGAATTTTTTGATGACGCTGACCACGCTGTCGAAGTCACTGATTACGACGGACGGGACTTTCATCAGGTTTGAAACGGTCAGCATATCGTAGAGGTCCGGGTTGAAAAGTAACGGACGAATGTCGTCAAGGGAAATGGTGCCGAGCAGCTTTTTCTCTTCGTCCACCACGGAAATCATATTGCGCTTTCCGGCCCGGACCAGCTCAGCCAGATCTTCCCGTGTTGCGTGCGCATGAATGGTCTGAACATCCTTGTCGATCAGGTCGAGAATGTGCAGCAACGAGAGCAGATTGCGGTCGTGCTCGCGGGTGAAAATTTTGCCCTGTTCTGCGAGTTTTTGCAGATCAGGAGAAATGGGGGAAAACCATTTTGCCATCAAAAAAGAAATAACGGAAACGATCATCAACGGAATAAAGAGGTCGTAGCCGAAGGTGGATTCCGCGATCAGAAATATAGCGGTCAAAGGCGCATAAAGAACGCCGCTCATTACACCCGCCATGCCTACAATCACGAGGTTATTAATGGGCACATCCGTCACGCCGAGCTGCACGCAAACCAGCGCAAACACGTAACCGAGCGAGCCGCCTGCAAAGAGCGAGGGTGCAAAATTTCCGCCGTTACCGCCACTGAAAATGGTGATCGAAGCGGAGAATGCTTTGAGTAGACAAATCAATGCAACGAAGACCACAACCACCCACTCGCGGTAACCAATGAAGCGGAACAAGCTGTTCTCGATAACGGATTGTATTTGCCCGTTTGTGATTGCCTTAATGGTGTCGTAACCCTCGCCAAATAGCGGCGGATACAGCACGCACAAAACCGACAGGATTGCGCCTCCAAGCATCGCTTTTTTAATGCGGGTGAGTTCCAGCCCGTGAAAGAACTCGTCGATGTATTTGGCAATTAAAACAAAATACCTGGCATAAAGGCCGCAGAGAACGCCCAGGACAAGATAAAAAGGAATGTTGTGGTAATCGAACGGGCTGCGGGTTTTGAACTGGAACAGCACATCTTCCTGCAACAGGATCCTTGAAATCAAACTTCCGCAAACCGCAGCCACAACAAGCGGAATGAAGTCGGAAAAAACGACGCCGGTGAGCAAGATTTCAAACGCGAACATCATCCCGGCTATGGGCGCATTAAAAGCAGAAGCAATTCCCGCCGTTGCACCCGCAGCGAGCAGTAAGGTGCGCTCGCGGTAATCCAGCTTGTAAGTCTGTGCAAAATTAGAACCGATTGCGGCGCCTGTTACGGCGATAGGACTCTCCAAACCCGCCGACCCTCCCAACCCTACGGTGATTGCACTTTGAACGATCTGAGAGTACATTTTGACAGAGGAAACCACACTCGAATTTTGGGCGATTTCATACAGAATGACAGGAATGCCTTTTTTATCCTGGCCTTTAAACACAAAAATCACAACCAGCGTCGTGACCACAATCCCCAGAAAGGGAAACAAAATGTAAAAGAAAACCTGCTGCTCAAAATAAACCTTGTAGGTGATCACATAATGTATGTAATGAACGAGCGATTTAAGGATCACGCCAGCAAGGCCGCATGTGATGCCGACCAAAATACCCGACAAGATCAAAAACTGGGATCGTGTGAGCACACTTTTCAACCAGAAAAGCACAATTTCATAACTGCGTGCCTTGTTAAGGCTGTATCTGATGAAGTTTCTTCTGAACTTTAAAAAACCGAGTAATCGCTTAATGTTGCTGTTGTTCACAATCTAACGTTTTGGTCCGCCGGAACGCCGGAGCGCCGGCGGACTTCCATTTGCAATGCTAGTTAGCACGGGCAAGCTGAACTTCCAACTTGATGTCGACATTTCGGTCGTTGCCGTTATACCGTGAATTATAACCGCCTGAACCGATACCCACGCCCATTCCGCCGCCCATTCCGATTCCTCCTCCTAAACCTATGCCAATGCGGGGACTGAATCCGGATTGTGATGACTGTCCGTCCACTTTAATGTTGACGCCCAGCATGGCAGTTTCCTTCGCATTCACGCCCATAAGACTAAACGGGATCGCAATTTGCTCTGTAAGCTCACCATTCTGGTCCATCAGAATTTTGGATTTGATGCTCCCGTCCTGAGCCACCAGGTTAATGAAATGCTGTCCTTGCTTATCTTTCCAGACCGCTTCCTTATTGTAGGAATCCAGAAGCAGGTCCAGGCCCAGGCTGTTCGGGAGATCGGTGTCGACGCGTTTGAGCGCTTTCCTGTCCTCTTTCATCACAACCGGGAACAAGAGCGAATACTGATCCTTCTTCTGTCCGTCGGGGCTGAAGGAGATTTTCAGGCCGCTTGAAAGAATGTTCTGAATGGTTGTCGGATCCTTTGTTTTGAGCGTCAGATAAACGTAATGTTCATCATTGATGATGCCATATCTGAGTCTTGACTTCTGATCTTGCTGATCCGGTTTGATTTCATCCACGTATGAGAAGGGCGCATTCCACTTCGATTCGTAAGTCATCGTTTTGGAAGAACTGCATCCGGCGAGGGCAACGAGCAACAGCAGGGACCAACTGTTTCTTATAATTTTCATTTTGTCTGTAAATAACGATTATGACTAATTTTATAAACGAAATCCTTCAATTAATCATTACTACAAACAAAAATAAATCGTTGCAATATTATTCAGCCTTACCAGAACTATGGAACAAATTTTCAGCCACGGTCATCCCCGCCCAGCAGAACGGCGATCTTCTTATGCAGTTTTTCGGGTTCAAATGGTTTGGATAATGTATCGTTCATGCCGGATTCCAGCGCTTGCTGCACTTCTTCGGGCAATACGGTGGCTGAGAGTGAAAGAATGGGTGTTTTGACCATAAGCTGCTTGCGGGCAAAGCTGGCCGCCTGAAAACCGTCCATTTCCGGCATACGGGTGTCCAGGATAATAAGGTCAAAAATCCTTTCCCTTAATGCGTCAACGGCCTCTTTACCATTTAGCACCATGGTTGTGTCCAATTGCCAGGTCTTGAGATATTTTTTCAAAAGCAATGCATTGATGGGATTATCCTCGGCTACAAGAACGGTCTTTCCTTCAAACGGCGGCAGATCCTGAAACGCGATCGAGGGTTTTATCTCGATACTTTTCTCATTCGCATCCGGCAGGATCAGCGTAAAAAAGAATTGGCTGCCTTCGTTGGATTTGCTGTTCACTTCCAGTTCGCTTCCCATGAGCCGCACGAGTTTTTGAGAAATCGTAAGCCCCAGGCCTGTTCCGCCGTACTGATGCGATATACTTTCGGACGCTTGTCCGTATTCGGAGAAAATGTTGGCCAGCTGCTCGTTCGACATCCCTATGCCCGTGTCTTCGACGCTGATTTTGATTTTGTGGCCTAATTGCGTTTCTGACACCAGTTCCATTTTGCAAGTTACATGGCCTGCCTGGGTAAACTTTAAGGCGTTGCCAATCAGGTTTAGCAAGATCTGGTTCAGCCGCATGCCGTCAACCATTACGCAGTCGGGAAGCCGGTTATCCGTAACCAATTTTAATGTCAGATTTTTTTCATCCGCTTTGAACCGCATGAGATCAATGATGCCTTTTCCCAGGGCACGGAGGTCAGTGGACGTTGGGATAATTGAGAATTTGCCTTCGTCAATTTTGGAAATATCCAGAATGTCGTTGAGAATGTTCAGGAGCGAACCGGACGATTGCCGCAGCATGCCGAGCAGATCCCGTTGAGATTCGTCCAATTGCGTAGCGCTCAGCAAGTTACCTATCCCGATGATGCCATTCAGCGGCGTCCGGATTTCGTGGCTCATGTTGGCAAGAAACGCCTCTTTCACTTTTCTGGCCTTTTCAGCCTGGCTTTGTGCATCGATCAACGCCCGCTCATGCGCCTTTCTCTTCTCAACATCATGCAGATTTACAAACAGCAGTCTGTTTTTGTACATAATACGCAGTTCCAGCCACACCGGCTGCCGTAAACGACCAAAAAACCGGTCTTCCACCACATTTGTTTCCCCTCCGATATAACTTTTCTTAACTAGAACTTCGCGTAGAGATGAATTTAGGGGGTCCACCAGCAGGTCCAGGATCGTTGTTCCTACCAAATGGTTCGGAGACGCACCCAAGATCGTTTCAACAGAAGGGTTTACAGAAATAATATTGCCTGTTTCCGGCTCAACGGTGGCGATAATGTCGGGAGAATTAAGAATGATCGTCGCGTAATTTTCCAGCAGCTTATTTTTATCACGGATCTCTTTCTGACTTCGGGCGAGCCTGATCAGCGAATCAACTTTTGCGTTGGTAATGTATGGATCGAGCGGTTTGTACAGATAATCAATTGCGCCCGTCTTCAATCCCCGCACGGCATAAGTAGTCTCTTTTGAAATAGCGGTTACAAAAACGATGAGTATCTCTTTTGTCTTGGGATTGGATAATAATGTTTCAGCAAATTCAAAACCATCCATGCCGGGCATTTGCACATCGACCAGCGCTACCGCAATTTCATTTTCCCAAACAATGCGTAGTGCCTCATTCGCGGAAGTTGTGGAGTATATTTCAATATCATCCCTGCTAAGAATCGCCTTTAACGAAATCAGATTTTCTTCCCGGTCGTCCAGCAGCAGAATTTTTGTGTTTTCCATTTTAATTAATGCTATGAAAGTAAGTCGGCGATCGTTTTGTAAAACTTATCCTCCTCTAACAGGTTATGTTGATGGTATTTTAACAAAGCTTCCTGCGGCATTCTTGGAAATTCAGCAGATTCCGGGTCTTGCACATAGGTAGGAAACCCTTTCTCAGCTAACAATTTCAGCCCTTCGGCACCATCCTGGCTAGAACCCGAAAACAGCATTGCCGCTTTCACGGGAATGCCGGACAGCGCCGCCGAAATAAAAGTGGCGTCGATCGACGGGCGGGAAAAAAAATCCGGTTCTGTATGGTCGTAATAAAAGCGGTGGTCCTCACCGACGAGCAAATGATAATCCGGCAATGCAAAATAAATGCTGTTTGCGGTGATCGGATCAAGATGATGCGGCTCGCTCATATTAACGTCGGTTTTAGTTTTAAATAAATCGGGCAGAACCGATGAACTGTATTTTCCCCTGTGCAATACAAAAATGACGGCAAACGAAATCGGGTTCTTCAACTGCTTGATAATGTCCTCAAAGATCACAAAGCTTCCGGACGAGCCGCCAATCAGTACAAGACTTAGCGATTCATCCCTCGCACTGTTCATTTTATTTTCTGATAAATGTTCAGTTTACTATCGATTACCTTGAAATGAGCTTCAAGCCCCGAATAACGCAAAGTCTCTCGTTTCCCCAAACAAAGAAAGCCTAACATGCTCAGGCTATCGTACAACAGCCGGAAAACATGCTGCCTCAATTCCAGCGTAAAATAAATCATCACATTGCGGCAGCTGATAAACTGGAATTCATTAAAAACACCGTCGCCCGTAAGATCGTGTAATGAAAAAACAATGTTTCTTCTAAGTTCAGGCGAAATAACTGCCTGGTTATAAGCAACGTGGTAATAATCGGACAGGGAATGCTTGCCGCCTGCCAGCATATAACTTTCTGAGAATGTCCTTGTGTTTCCGAGCGTAAAGACGCCCTCTCTTGCCGAAGCAAGCACTTTGTTGCTCAGATCGGTGGCGTATATCAGCGAGCGGCTCAGCAGTCCCGCTTCTTTCAGCATGATGGCCATGGAGAATGCTTCTTCGCCGGATGCACAACCGGCAACCCAGAACCGCAACGCCGGATAGGATTCCAGGTAACCGAAAACTTCTGTCCTGACCCTTTTGAAATATTCGGGATCGCGGAACATTTCTGAGTAATTAACCGTAAGTTCCTGGATGAGCTCATACACAATGCTTCCGCCGGGTTCAATGTGCTCTAGGAGCCCGACGAGGTCCATATCATGTTTTGCAAGATAACGCCCGGCCCTTCTCAGCAGCGAAGGCCGTGCATAACCGGAAAAATCGAAACCGGAGATATCACGGATGCGGATGATCAATTCTTCGAGCTGGGTATATTCTAGTACTGCCATATGTTACGAGGAATGCAACCACACCTTGATTAAAGCAAGCAGCTTATCCACGTCTACCGGCTTTGAAATGTAGTCGTTTGCGCCAGCAGCGAGACACTGTTCCCGGTCTCCCTGCATGGCTTTGGCGGTGACCGCAATAATCGGCAGGTTGGCCCATCTGTTCACTTCCCGGATCTTGCGCGTGGCTTCTATCCCATCCATTTCCGGCATCATCACGTCCATCAGCACGAGGTCGATTTCCGGTGCAGCTTCCAGCTTTTCAATGGCTTCTCTTCCGTTTGTGGCGATTTCTATCTTAAAACCAGCCTCTTCCAACACCGCGCTTAATGCGAAAATGTTCCGCATATCATCGTCGGCAAGGAGGATTTTTCTACCTAAAAATACGTTTTCGGCATGAACCACCGGATTGCTGAATGCCTCCCGTTTTTCGGGTGCTTTAACCGTTTTAGGCTGAATATTTTTGAGGAACAGTTTCACCTCATCCAATAAACGTTCATTGGACTTCCTTGTCTTCATCACAACCGGATGCGCATATTTCATGACCCTTGTCAGGTCAGCCTGATTGAGATCTTCGGCCGTGTTCACAACCACCGGCACTGCGCTCCATGCAGGGTTCTTCTTAATCTGATCCAGAAAATCCAGTCCGTTCATATCGGAAAGCCGGATGTCGAGAATGATGCCGTTAACCGTTTCTGTATTAAGAATGGACATTGCTTCCGCTCCTGAAAATGCATAGAGTACAAAAAAGTTGTTGGCAGTCAGGAAATCGCCTAGATATTTGCTTTGATACTGATCGTCTTCAACGAGCATGATCTTTTGCTTTTCCGTTTTGCCGGATTCCAGTTTGAGCAAAGTAAAAATGTGTTCTGCCGATTTCTCGTCCACCGGCTTTTGCATAAAACCGATCGCGCCTTCCTTCACCATATCCATGTCCAGATATGAGCCGGACGAAACCGTGTGAACTGGAATAGAACTGGTTATCGAATCGGCTTTAAGCGCTTTTAAAACTTCATCCCCGGACATATCCGGCAAATGCATATCGAGAATGATAGCCGTGGGCCGGAAACTCAAAACGAGCTCCATGGCTTTCTTACCGGTTTCTGCGACAACAACCTCAAACCCGCTTTCACGCGCTTTTGCGTACATATCGGCTGCGAATATTTCATCGTCTTCTACCAACAGCAGGCGATGTGCTTTGCCATTGTCATATGCCTGGGTTGGCTTAACCGGCTCCGCCGCCTTAACAACTTCCACAGGCACCTCGATTTCTCCTGAATTTTCGACCTCGTTTTTTACGGGAATCTTGAGCGTGAATGTGGATCCTACACCTGCTTCACTTTTTAGAGAGATAGAGCCCTGGAAAAGATTGGCCAGCTCGCGGCTGATCGACAACCCCAGACCTGTTCCGCCATATTTCCGGCTCGTGGAACCGTCGGCCTGCTGGAATGCTTCAAATATAGATTGCTGTTTTTCAGGCGCAATTCCGATGCCCGTGTCGGAAACCTCAAAGAACAAGTGGGAAGATTCCTGACGAATGTTCACCGAAACGGTGCCCGGCGCAGACGTGAATTTCACCGCATTGGAAACCAGGTTACGGATGATCTGCAACAACCGGACCTGATCCACAAACAAAATATCCGGACAGGATGGCGCTTTTTCTATTTTAAGGTTTAATCCTTTGTTCTCAGCAATTTTCTGGAATGTATTCCTGATTTCAGACACCAGAAGCTCGGTATTAACCTGCTCGTATATCAGTTCGATCTTGCCCGATTCTACTTTGGCAAGGTCCAGAATATCATTAATAAGCGTCAAAAGGTCGTTTCCTGAATTAAAAATAACCGAGGCGTAACGTTGTTCTTCTTCATTCAGTCTCGCCCCTTTGTTTTCCCCCAAAATCCTGGACAGGATCAGAATGCTGTTAAGCGGCGTCCTTAATTCATGGCTCATGTTGGCCAGGAACTCACTTTTAAACCTGCCGCTTTTTTCCAGTTCGTCGGCTTTGATCTGTATCTGGTCCCGGGTTTCCTCAATGGTGCTCTTCTGCTCTTCAAGCATAAAAGCTTTCTCTTCCAGCTCTGTATTGATCTGTTTCAATTCTTCCTGCTGCACCCTCAGTTCTTCTTCGGAAACTTGCAAGAGCGATGTCTGGCGAATGAGCTCCTCGTTCGTAACGCGAAGCTCTTCCTGCTGGCTTTCCAGTTCCTCAGCTTGTAACTGGGTTTTTTCGAGTAACTCGTTTGTGGTCTGGCGTGCGTGCGCCGCCATGACGGCAACGGCAACATTGTCCGAAACCATTTCCAACAGTTTGGATACTTTTTCGCCGGGATCATTCAAATATCCCACTTCCATCACTGCCGTTATCGCACCTTCGAATGCAATGGTTTTGATATAAACCACTGCCGGATCTGCGCTTCCTGTTGTGCTCGCAATTTTAAGGTATCCTGCTGGTACGGAGATTTTTTTAATGCTAACCCGGTCCGCGGCCATTTGTCCGAGCAGCCCTTTACCTAAAACGATCGCCTCAGGCACGCACACCGATCCGTCTATTCCGTAACTGCTGGCAAGTTCCAATTGCTCACCTGTTCGGTTAACGAGATACATTGTTCCTACTGGCGAACCGGTCACTTCAACGAGCTTGCTCAATAGCTTTCTGGCCAGTTCATGCTGTGTTGGCTCACCGCGGATCGCCTCGGCAAGCGCAACGGCATGGTTTAAGATCCAGTTTTTCTCCTGGTCTTCAACCGAAAGCTGTTCGAGTTGTTTATTGGCCTTGATTGTTTCGTTCTCCGAAGCGATTTGTGCATTATAAGTTGTTCTTATAAAATAGTAGAGCAGGAAGATGACGCACAGAAATGCCAGCGTTCCGAAAAGAATGTACCGGGTTGCACGGGTAGAGCTTTCAGCTGCCTCCTGTTCCCGTTCTTCAAGCAGCCCCACCTCTTCATTCTCTATCCTTTTGAATACAAAATCAATCTGAGAAGAAAGCACTTTTCCTTTCAGAATGATCGATTTGACCGTATCGGGCCGGTAACTTCCGGATTTCAGTATTTCATATTGCTCCGACATCAGATCCAAACGCACTTGTATCAATGGCGTAAGCGTATCCAGGCGGCCCACTTGCCTCTTGTTATCTCTTACCAACCTGCGCATGGCCTCAAGTTGTGACCAAACATTGTCAACAGCAGCGCGGTAATTGTTCTCGAAGGTTACATTTCCTGTAATTGCAAATCCCCGGAGGTTGGATTCTGCTGTAAGTAACCGGTTTCTGACAGAAGTGGAGTTGGCCATGACTTCTCTCGTGTGATTGACCCAGCCGGTGTTTTCCTGCTGCATCCTGATCGCATTATAAGAGGTAAGCCCGACGACAACAACGAGGACAATGGAGAAGATTATTCCAAATAAAATCTGTTGCTGGAAAGAGATGCGCATAAACTTCTAAGTAGCGGAATACATCAATTTGTAATTTCCAGTCAATATCCGCAAAAAAAAACCAAAATTTGGCTAATTGGCAGTGTTTTTTAGAACTATTTTAAGGTTTAACAGCGAATGTTGATTATGAACTAGTTCTACTAAGAACAGTCCTATTCATTGCCTTTGACAGAAATCCACTCCACCAGTTCATTTTCCAACGTGATCAGCACGCCCCGGCATCGCCTACCGGCACCCTC
Organism: Dyadobacter chenwenxiniae; assembly: GCF_022869785.1. Lineage (NCBI taxonomy): Bacteria > Pseudomonadati > Bacteroidota > Cytophagia > Cytophagales > Spirosomataceae > Dyadobacter > Dyadobacter chenwenxiniae. Next base: position 1,859,216 of record NZ_CP094997.1, read on the forward strand.
ATACGTTTTGATCAGTTTCCGTAAGTGCCTGCGGGGTTCATCCGCATTACTTCCGCCTACAAATGACATGAAAATGAACTCGCCATCGGCCTGCTCAACAACACGGTCAATGTGAAGCAACGTACCGCCGGGAATGAGCAATTCCTTGTTTGTCTGCACTTTGCTTACGTCCTGGTAAAGGCTCAGCAAGTCGGGATCATTCAGCAAATCAATTGTTTGCGCCTCAATTTCAGCTGTTTCCGATTTTGTAAAAATCCCTTCGCCTACCAATCGATCCAGCGCAAGCGGCAAATCCGAAATGGTTTTAAGGCGTGTGAGCAGATAGCGGATCTTTTGTAAGCGATCGTGCTTAGGTTCAAATGTTTCCACGTCAAAAATCCGGTCTGCCATTCTTCTGAGGCGCAATGATTCGGTGCGGTCATTGCTGAGAATATGGTTTAATACAAATGGCTGCGCATCCGATTTCCTGTGTGCGTGCATGAGGGCGCTGTGACCGTCGGCAATAATGTATTTGGATTCGCTTTCATTCCATGCAGGTTCAAAGTCCTGTTGCGCGAGATAATTTTGCAGCCAGTTGCTCACCTGCTGGCCGGATTCCCACCGCCGCTCCCTTTTTGCCAAAATATATAAACGCTGCACGGGCCGCGTAAAAGCTACATAAAGCAAGTTGAGATTTTCGACCAATGTGCGTGTTCGCTCATCTGTATACTGCGTAGTTATCGCCGTGTTTTCCAGATCTTTTACCACGGAAACCATGGAGCTGCGAAGCTTTTTCGGCGCATAACCGGGCTCGCCTGCCAATGTAAGTTCTTCATAGTCCACTTCGTCCAGATCAATCCAGAGACGGTCCAGCTTGGCATTAGGCGTAACCTTCCAATGCGCATAAGGCACGATCACAACCGGATATTCAAGTCCTTTGGATTTGTGAATGGTGGTTATGCGGATCGCGTCGGTTTCGTCAGGGATTGTGATCGAAAGTTTGTGCCTGGCGGATTCCCAATAAGTGAGAAAATCGCCCAGATGATTGCTTTTTCTGTTGCCAAAATCCAGCACTACATCCAGGAAACGGAACAAATATTCGTTTTCGAAATGGTTTTCAAACAACCCGAAACGCTGCATCAACTGCTCGCTCAGCTCGAAAACAGACAGTTGCCGCATCCGAAAAGAACTCAGGTTAATGTTCCATTTTTTAAAATATTCCAAAAAAGTATCCAAACCGCTTTCTTCGCACAAGATGCGGATCTGCTCGTATTCACCCGCTGCGGGATTTTCCCGCCTGATAACGTGGTGAAAGAGATAAGCAGCTTCGTAACGTGCCAGCCGATGATCGGCGCTGAGCAGCACTTTCATGAACGAGATAATAAAATGCACGGAACGCGAGTAACCCAGCGAAAGTGCATCGTCCGAAATCAAGGGAAGTCCGGCTTCCTTCAATGTGCTGGCCAACGCCGTGGCTTCCTTTTTTTTTCTACACAAAATGGCCATATCCCGCCAGTCATATCCTTGTGCCCTGAGCTCCGTCACCAGTTCGAGCGAACGCTTCACAATGCTGTCTGCGGGATTGCCTTCGTCCGTATCATCACTATCTTCGTGCATTTCCAGGAACTCGATTTCGACGTGGCCGCCACTGGGCACACTTTCCGGAATTTCCTGCTGAAAATTCTGGTCATAAACGTCCTGAATGAGCATATTTTCCGCACCAACCGTTTCGGCAACAAATGCGAAAAATTTATTATTGAAATCGGTTATTTCGCGACGGCTCCTGCGATTTACTTTCAGGTGATTTACATCCAGATAATTATCAATGCTAAGTAACCGCTCTGCATTATACGAATTGTTGCCCAGCACATTGGCCAGCGCCATCACCTGGCTGGTAGCGAGATGTAAAATAAGATCCATATCACCGCCCCTGAATCGGTAAATGGATTGCTTGGCGTCGCCAACGATCAAATTGAAAAATCCGCCGGACAATGCATTCTCGATCAAAGGAAGCAGATTGGCAAATTGCAGCTTGGAAGTGTCCTGAAATTCATCAACCAGAATGTGGTTATACCGCTCTCCCAGCCTTTCAAAAATAAACGGAACAGGCTCCCGTGCTACGATTTCAACGATTTTCCTGTTAAAATCAGAAATATGGACCTGGTTATTTTGTTTCAGAAGCGCATCAAATTCCTTCCTGATCTCACCCAGCAGCGACAAATTATAAATATGCCTGTCCAGCAGGCCGTATAATGTGATCTTCTGCGATTCAGAGCTCCGCACATTTTCGATCTGGTGAAAGTAATTTTCAAGATCGGTCCTTACCTTCTCGATCTCGTCTTTGATCAGAACGGGTGCTTTGGCCCCATACCAAACGCCTTCACCAATGGTTTTGTAAACGTAGGAATTGGGTTCCGCCCAGCGCTTTTTCTCTTCGGCACGATCACGGAAATAACCATAGATGCCGCGGCCGCCCTGGTGAAAATCTTTTTCAGTAAGGAAAGTGGATTGTATTAATTCAAGAGCCTGCTTCGATAACTTTGTTACGTACGCCTCGCGTTCACGGACAAAAGTGCGCATCTGCTTACGGATTGCGATCCAGTCCTGCATTTTGAGATCTTCCACACGCTTCATCTGCATGTAGCTTTGCTCACTCAGCAATGTGCCTGCCGTGCCGCGGATCTGCATGGGTAAGCTGCCCCAGCTTTTGCCCTCCTCGGCACTTTCAAGATAATATTTTTCAACAATTTCCGTAAGCACTTCTTCACCATCCTGCCCGATTCGCGCCAGCAAACGATCCACCGCGTCGTCCAGCAGATCGCTGTCCAGCTGCGTTTCAAAAATAAATGGTATGCCGAGCTCGTCCGTAAAACTGCTGATAAGCCGCTGTGTAAACTTGTCGATGGTCATCACCGAAAAGTCAGAGTAACGGTGCAGGATCTGCCTGAAAACAAGCTGCGCCCGGCCTGCGATGAGCTGACAGGCGCCTTCAAAAAGTGTATTGTCTTGAAGTGTATCCGGATACATTTCCGTCACCACATCACGCAGCATGGGAGGGGGAACGGCGTCGGAATTGAAAGAATCGGAAAAGACCCGCAGCATAAGCAGGATGCGGTCTTTCATTTCATTGGCTGCGGCATTGGTGAATGTTACAGCCAGGATATGCCTGAAATATGTGTCTGAATTCGAGTGCAGGGCGAGTTTAAGATACTCTTTTGTAAGCGTATACGTCTTACCCGACCCTGCTGATGAGCTATAAACCTTAAACACCTTACAGATTGAAGCGGATGCCTCCCGAAATGTTTGGGCTCAGATAAAATGGCCTTGGCAGCAACTCAACGTAGGTTCCGCCTTCCAGGAATACCGAAATGCGGTTGTCCGGAATGTAGTATTCAAATCCACCAAGAACAGATCCGCCCAGCGAAATGTCTTTCTCGAAGTTTCCGTTCAAACGTTTTGGGTAAGATCTGCGGCTATTAACCTGCCCGCCCAATCCATAATACACGTGTACCGCCTCTGAGTTGAATAGCGGCGTATGCCATAAGTAATGCACCTGTACCGACACACCGGTGTTTTTGTAAATCCCTTCGTCGCCCCTGTATTTGCGGTCATTGGACAAAATCCCGCCATAAGTACCCACAGTGACGTCCAATGCGTGGATATTGTTGAAATACTTGCGGATATTGATTCCTGTTGGTTCTCCTAATTTAAAACCAACGGCCCAGTTATCATATTGGGCATGTGCGAAACCAAAGCTGAGGATAAAGACAAACGTTAAGGCTAATTTCTTCATAATGAGTTTTTATCGGGGAAATTTTCTTTTCTGTGCATTATAAAAAGCGTGCTAAGCAGCTACACTTTTCTGTTGGTATTTTTTTAATGACTCAATTAAGGCTTCATTTTCTTCCCGTGTTCCGACCGTAATTCGCAAACATCCGTCACACAGGTGAACGCGCGACCGGTCTCTGACGATAATCTCTTCACGGATCAGATAATCCATGATGGCCTTTGCTTCATCAAACTGAACCAGCAGGAAATTGGCATCTGTTGCATGCACTTTTATCACCAACGATAAATCGGTTAACATGTTACACAAAAAAGTCCTTTCTTTCAGAATTTCTGTGATCATTTTATCTTTTTTAGCAATTCCTTCCAGACCTTCCAATAATGCTTTCTGAGCAGGCAGGCTGATATTATAAGGCGGTTTGATCTTGTTCAGGATGCGGATCAGCTCGGGACTTGCGAAGCACATTCCGACACGGATCCCCGCAAGTCCCCAGGCTTTGGAGAATGTTTGCAGCACCACCAGATTTGGATATTGATCCAGATGCCGGACCCAGGATGGCGTGTCTGTAAAATCAATGTAAGCTTCATCCACAACCACCAGGCCGTCAAAGCTTTCCAAGACTGTGCGGATGGCGTCAGCCTGCATGACATTGCCTGTCGGATTGTTGGGAGAACATATCCAGATGATCTTTGTCTTTGGCGTGACCGCATTCAACACCGCCTCTACATCGATCTGATAATCAGCCGTTAATGACACCTTATCAATGATCACGTCGTGGATAGAAGCACTTACTTCGTACATTCCGTAAGTTGGCGGCAAAATTATAACGTGGTCCTGGCTAGGCGTGCAGGTTGCCCTGGTAAGCAGATCGATGGGCTCGTCGCTGCCGTTCCCCAGAAAAATGCGGTCAACGCTAATGTTCTTGATGGGTGCCAGCTTGTGCTTGATTTCGGCCTGATACGGGTCGGGATAACGGTTATAATTTTCCTCCGTTACCGATCCATACGGATTTTCGTTTGCATCCAGGAATATGCCCGAATGCCCCGTATATTCATCCCGGGCCGAAGAATAAGGTGCCAGAGAAAGAATGTGCGGGCGAAGGATTTTATTAAGGTCGAATGTATTTTTCATGCTGCAAAGATTCATAATTGAAATCCTATTACAAAAGACTATTTAGCCGGATACTAACGGCTCTTTTGTGGGCATCCAGTGACTCGGCTGCTGCCATGGCTTCTACGACCGGGCCAATGCTGCCGATTCCCTCTTTTGTAATGTTCTGAACAGTAATTTTTTTCACAAAACTATCCACGGAAACGCCGCTATACGCACGGGCGTATCCGTTTGTGGGCAATGTGTGGTTGGTTCCGGACGCGTAATCCCCGCATGACTCAGGTGTGTAATTCCCCAGGAATATCGAACCGGCATTTACTATTTTCTCCGAAACCTCTTCTGCATTTGCAACACTTAAAATTAAATGTTCTGCTGCATACTGGTTCAACAGATCAACTGCCTCTTCCTCTGTTTCCAGCAGAATGGCTTTGCTGTTAGTAATGGATTGTGCCGCCAGATCGCGTCTGGGAAGCTTGTCCATTTGTGAGGATAATGTCAGGTTCACTGATGCCAAAAGCTTCTTACTGGTCGAAACGAGCAGCACCTGGCTGTCTGGCCCGTGCTCGGCCTGGGACAAAAGATCTGCCGCAACAAACGCTGGGATCGCTGTATCATCTGCGTAAACAGCAACTTCCGAAGGCCCGGCAGGCATATCAATGGCAATGCCTTCTTTGCTGATCAGCATTTTAGCCGTAGTAACATATTGATTTCCAGGGCCAAATATCTTGTAAACCTTTGGAACACTTTCCGTTCCGTAAGCCATTGCAGCAATCGCCTGAGCTCCTCCTATCCGGAATGCTTTGGTTACACCCACTAACTGGGCCGCATATAAGATCGCCGGATGATCCGAAGGCGTGCATAACACAACCTCTTTGCAACCCGCGATTCTGGCAGGGATTCCCAACATTAACACAGTGCTAAACAACGGTGCAGAGCCGCCGGGAATGTATATGCCGACCTTCTCAATGCCGACACTTTTCCGCCAGCAGGTTACGCCGGGCATCGTTTCAATTTTTTCGGGAGCTTGGAGCTGGGCTTCGTGAAATTTGTAAATGTTCTGGTAAGCCTGCCCTATCGCTTGCTTCAATGCTTCATCCAGCTTGTCAGCAGCGCCAGTCAATTCTGTTTCGGTAAAAGCAATGTTATCCAGAACCGTTTTGTCAAATTTCAACGCCAGTTCCTTAATGCCTTTATCACCCTCTTTCCGCACCTTTTCCAGGATCGGATTTACTTTCGCTTCAATATCCTGTGCTTCCTGAACGGGGCGGGCCAGCAATGCGGGCCATTGGTCTCTTTCAGGAAATGGAATTATATTCATACAATTACAAGATCATTTTTTCAATTGGAATAACAAGAATCCCTTCTGCACCAGCCTGTCTGATTTTCTCAATGTTTTCCCAAAACTCATTTTCATTAATAACAGAATGCAAAGAGCACCAGCCTTCTGTTGCCAATGGCAGAATCGTGGGGGCACGCATTCCGGGCAGGAACTTAGTAATGCTTTCCACGGCGCTGGTTGGACAGTTTAGCAAAATATATTTGTTATTCTTGGCAGCCTGAACGGACTTAATGCGGAAAAGCAATTGATCCAGCAAATCCTTTTGAACATCCGAAAGGTGCTTACTGGCGATCATCACCGCTTCTGAACGGAAAATGGTCTCAACCTCTTTCAAACCATTGCTCAAAAGTGTGCTACCTGAGCTTACAATGTCACAAACTGCATCCGCCAGGCCAATGCTCGGCGCAATTTCCACCGATCCGCTGATCTCGTGAATCTGTGCTTTTACATTGTTGGAGCTCAGATATTTTTCCAATAAGCGCGGGTAAGTTGTAGCAATGCTTTTCCCTTCCAGATCAGTTACATTATTATAATCATGCTCTCTCAGCACACCGATCGACAATCTGCATTTAGAAAATCCAAGCTTGTGAACCGTATCCACGTCGCGGTTTGACTCCTCGGAAACATTTTCACCAACGATGCCCAGATGTGCCACGCCGTCCTCAACATACCCCGGAATATCATCGTCCCGAAGGAAAAGGATTTGTGCAGGAAAATTTGTAGCGTCCGTTTTTAATTTCCCGGCACCATTATCAAACCGAATCCCACACTCTTTAATCAGTTTCAGAGAGTCTTCACTTAACCTTCCGGACTTTTGTATTGCTATTCTTAATATGTTGTCATTCATTGTTTTGTGGGCTTCTGCTAAGCAACTTTTGGTTCAGTAATTTGAGTTTAGATATTGTTTCCGGCGAGTAATGTAATGATGTCGTCAGCATTCAATTTCTGTTGTTCGCCTGTTTTCATATTTTTCAAAGTGAGCTGGCCGGTTTGCATTTCGTCTGATCCAATGAGGATTACAAATGGGATGTTCTTCCTGTCGGCATAATCCAGCTGCTTTTTGAGCTTTACGGAGTCCGGATAAATTTCCGCGTTGATGCCTGCTGCTCTCAACTTTGGCAAAACAGACAGTCCAAAACGGAATGCTGACTGGTCAAAGTTTGAAACCATAACCTTAGTTGCCGTCTTTTGGTTTTCAGGAAAGAGATTAAGCTCCTCCATTACATCATAAATCCGGTCAACACCCAGCGAAATGCCGACGCCCGAGATGCCGGGCACGCCAAAAGTGCCGGTCAGGTTATCATAGCGGCCACCGCCCGAAATGCTGCCAATCTGAACATTATTGGCTTTCACTTCAAAAATGGCCCCTGTATAATAGGAAAGGCCGCGCGCCAATGTCACATCAAACTGGATTTTCGGATTTTCAAGTCCAAGCACTTTTACCAAGTCCCAGACTTCTTTCAATTCCCGGACGCCTTTCATGGCAATCTCCGAACTTCCCAGCCAGTTTTTCAGCGCGGTGAATGGCTCTGCGCCTTCGGAAAGGGTGAAAACTGGATCGAGCTGGTAAACGCTTTCGTTTGAAAATCCGCGTTCGACCAGTTCTTCAACCACTTTATCTTTTCCTATTTTATCGAGCTTATCAATCGCAACACAAAGCGGGCCTTCCATTCCGTGTGCGCCGATCATGTCCGCAATGCCGGTCAGGATTTTGCGGTTGTTGATCTTTACTGTAAAATCATTGATGCCTAATGCGGGCAAAATTTCGTGCAATAGCAAAACGATTTCCGCCTCGCAAAGCAGCGAATCGGTCCCTACAACGTCTGCGTCACATTGGTAAAATTCGCGGTAACGACCTTTTTGCGGACGATCGGCGCGCCACACAGGCTGGATCTGATATCTTTTAAAAGGCATAACCAATGTTCCGCGGTTCATCACCACATAGCGGGCAAATGGAACTGTGAGGTCGTAGCGAAGTCCTTTTTCCGAAATTTTGGAAGTTAATGGTTTGTAGCCTTCCTGCCAGTCAGCGTCGGCGAGCTTTCCGCTGAAATCTCCGGAATTCAGCAACTTGAATAAAAGCTGGTCGCCTTCGTCACCATATTTGCCCATCAAAACCGAGAGATTTTCAAAGGCTGGTGTTTCCAGAGGCAAAAATCCGTAACGTTGGAAAGAGCGGCGGATGGTGTCAAAAATAAAAGTACGTTTTGCCATTTGTTCGGGACCGAAGTCTCGGGTTCCGCGGGCAAGGGATGGTTTACTCATTGAATTCATTCAGTAAATTTACTGCTCACCGCAACCTGAAAGTGATGAGCCGACAAGGAAAGTTGCCGGCTATCGAACGTCAATTGGTGTCAGTATTTGTAATTAATTTGGCTTGTGAGCCAATTTAACCGTAAAGTTAGGGCAGGTTAGGCAATATTTGTGACTATTGTCTGCATTATTTACACGAAAATGATTAATTTTGCGGCTCTTTCACAAAACAATATTTTACAATGGGAGTTACGGAATTAAAACGTAAGAGTCGCAGAAACAAAGCAGTAGCTAATAACCGCACAGCGAAAATCAAAGATCTTTTACGCAAGCCAGAAGTACGCAACGTCGATGTTGAAGCAATAAAAGCTCAGTTTGAAGCTAATAAAAAATAATTTTAGCATCTACGAAAAGGAATCAACTAGTCCCTGTCAATCTGTTTTGGTAGGGCTTTTTGCTTTTTTACCTGGCTTATGCTTACCCGCAGCTTTGATGCTGATCTTACGAGCGAGCTGACGCATGCTGCGCCGGGTTTCCCTGCGAACATCCAGTAAAATGCGGAAACGGAGTGCCTCACCGAACATAATCAGGCCACCGTTGATCAGCGCGAGACTATATAAGCCCAATACAACCCAAACCTGCGTAGGAACTCCTGTCCGGCGCTGGTGCGCTGCCTCGCTCAGGACAGTAAGGCCAAAACTGAAAATCAACAAGCCGCATGGAGCTAATATCATCCATTTGGTACGCGTCGACATTCGTTTGATAAGCCTTTTGCCAGGTGGTTTTGGATCGATTGATGGAATCATTTATTACTTTTTTCCTTGTATGATCCTAAAATTATTAATTTTTAGTTAATTGATTTAATGAAATCCATCATTAGTTTAGTATTAAGGTATATTCCCCGCCCCTATCTCCAATTGGTTGGTCACTGGGTTGCCCGTTTTCTCAGCATTTTTTACATTGGAAATAAGGTAGAATGTCCTGTGTGTGGAAGCCATTACCGTAAGTTCCTCCCTTACGGCCGAAATACTTCCAGCCGGGAAAACGCCCTTTGCCCAAGCTGTTTATCGCTGGAACGCCACAGATTAATGGGCCTTTACCTGAAAAGAAAGACTAATTTCTTTACTGCAAATCTCAAAGTCCTGCACGTGGCGCCTGAATACTGCTTTATTGATCGCTTCGAGCAGATGAAAAATCTGGATTACATTACCGCCGACATTGAGTCGCCGCTGGCCAAGGTGAAAATGGATATTCATTCCATTCCTTTTCCGGAAAATACGTTCGATGTGGCTTTTTGCAATCACGTTATGGAGCATGTGGATGACTACATTCTGGCCATGAGTGAACTGCACCGCGTGTTGAAACCGGGTGGTTGGGCACTGATCCAGTCGCCGCAGGACATGAAGTACGAAGTGACTTATGAAGATGCCACGATCACCGATCCGAAGGAAAGGGAAAAGTATTTTTTACAAAATGACCATTTAAGGTTGTTTGGCAGAAATTATGGCCAGGAATTGGAAAAGGGCGGTTTCACTGTGAAAGAGGATCGCTTCGTGATGGATGAATTATCAAAAGCAGAAGTCCAAAAATATGCCTTGCCAGGAGAAGAGATTGTTTATTTCTGTCAAAAACTATAATCTTCATTGCCCCGGGCTTAAGCCCGGGGCAATTGAAAAATTATTATGATGGATATTCAATGGTCGCGCCGGTTTCCCGATGCGATTTTTTTTCGAAAAGCCTTTTCCATCCTTCTTCCATAAAGCCGACTCCATAGCCGAAAAGCTGTACAAATGCGGCGGCGACGCTCAGAAATGCAACCTCAGTGCTTTTGGTTTTTCGCAAAGCATCAACAAAAAGCAGCGCAATGTATGTGGCTAATCCGATCAAACCGAGATAGAAAAACGGTTTGAAAATCAGAAACCACAAGGGAATGCTGCAAACCGCTAATGTGAAAAGGAGCGGAAATGTATGCACCAGTTTCAGCTCATCCGGGTAGAAACGGGCAATGTTGATCCTTGCTCTTCCGAAGAATTTCAATTGCCTGAAAAACGGCAAAAATTTAGTGCGGCGCTTGTGATAGATGAATGCTTCCGGGATCAATGCGGAGCGAAATCCCAGGCGTAATGCGCCGATGCTGAACAGGATGTCCTCTCCCATCCTGCTGGTCAGAAAGCCGCCCGTTTTTTCCCAAACCTGCCTGGACAGTCCCATATTAAAGCTCCTGGGATGAAAAGTCCCACCCATATTGTTCTTTTTTCCCCTGATCCCACCTGTGGTGAAAACGGAAGTCATCGAATAACTAATGGCTTTTTGGATCGGCGTGAAGGAAGGATGGTCTGTGTCGGGGCCACCATATAAATCGACGTAATCTGTGTTTAATTTCGCTTCTACAACAGCCAGATAATTCGGCTCAATCAGCGCATCGGAGTCCAGCAAAATAAAATAATCGCCCGAAGCTCGCTCAAAACCGTGGTTTCTTGCAAAGCCCTGCCCGCCATTTTCTTTGAAAAAATACTTAATATCGAGTTTGTCCCCGAAGGATTTTACGACGGCATCCGCCTTGATCTTCGAGCCATCTTCCACTATTATCACCTCAAAATGCTTAACCGTCTGCTGCACAAGACATTCCAGCAATTCCTGCAACTCGTCGGGACGGTTGTAGACAGGGATGATGATGGAGTAGAGGCGCATTTGATTTTTAATGAGTGAATGACCGGGTCGCCGGTGCGATGAATGATTGAATGACCGAATGACCGAATGATTGAATGAGCGAATGAGTGAATGAGTGAATGTTTAGGGAGTTTATCCTGCCTTTAATGATCCTTATAGACTCGTAGACTTATTGACTCATAGACCCTTGAACTCTTAGACTCATAAACTTAAAACTTCCTTTAAAGACTCTTCGTTGGCTGTTATAATTGTATCTAAATGTTTGTCTTCCAATGCGGTGGATAGGAACATGCTTTCGAATTGGGATGGGCCCATGTAGATGCCGCGGTTTAGCATGGCGTGGAAATATCTGCCGAATAATGGAAGGTCTGATGATTTTGCGGATGGAAAATCTGTGACCGGCTGCTCCGTGAAGAAAAGCGTATACATGGACCCGATTTGATTCAATGTATAGTTCAGGCCAAGCTTTTGCATAGATGCCTGGAAACCATTGGCCAGCTTTTCCCCAGATGCTTCCAGCTGCGTGTAAACTTCCGGGTGATCATTAAGATAATGCAGCATAGTTAAGCCTGCTGCCATCGCAATCGGGTTGCCTGACAATGTTCCGGCCTGGTAAACCGGGCCAGCCGGCGAAACCTTGTTCATAATGTCCTCCCTGCCTCCATAAGCTCCTACGGGCATTCCTCCACCTATTATTTTTCCTAACGTTGTTAGATCCGGCTTAATTCCGAATCTTTCCTGTGCTCCGCCTTTTGCAAGACGGAAGCCGGTCATGACTTCATCCAGGATCAGGACGATTCCTTCTTCATCACAAATTTTGCGCAGCCCCTGAAGGAAACCTTCTGCCGGAAGCACACAACCCATGTTACCAACCACGGGTTCGAGGATCAACGCTGCAATGGCGTTTTTGTTTGCATTAACCAGCGTTTGAACCGCCGCCAGGTCATTGAATGGCGCAGTCAATGTATCATTTGCGACGCCTTTGGTCACGCCCGGGCTGTCTGGCGTGCCGAATGTTACCGCGCCGCTTCCTGCTGCAATCAGGAAGCTGTCGCCATGACCATGATAGCAGCCTTCAAACTTGATAATTTTATCTCTGCCCGTAAATCCTCTCGCAACTCGGATAGCCGACATGGTTGCTTCCGTGCCGGAATTCACCATTCTTACTTTTTCAATGGAAGGCACCATGCTCACGATCAGCTCGGCCATTTCCACTTCCCTGCGCGTAGGGGCGCCGAAAGAGAATGAATGCTGGATGGCATCATAAACGGCTTTTTGGATCAGTTCGTTGGCATGCCCCAGGATCATCGGCCCCCAGGAATTGATGAGCTCTATATACTCATTATCGTCCTCATCATAAACGTACGGCCCTTTTGCTGACTTAATGAAGACCGGAGACCCTCCTACCGCCCGGAATGCCCGAACCGGAGAATTCACGCCCCCCGGAATAAAATGTTGTGCTTTTTCGAAAAGTTGCTGACTCGTTGCAATGTTCATTGGATACGCTAATTTGGGTTACCTGTCTACTGGCATCCATTTGGAGCCATTATATTTCAAAACAGGTGTAATCTGGTTCTCGTTTGATTTTGTAAAATTAAATCCTGACAGGAGATATTCCTCTTCGCCAAGTCGTGCGGAACGCAAGCCATCCTGAAATCTGTCCTTATGCTTGGCAAGCATCCTGGCAAAAAACAGCAGCTGATCATAACCCTGATAGGAATAAACGGACGGGAATGTGTTGGTTTTGTTCCAATAGTTTTTCTGGAACTCGCGAATGCTATCCTTTTCACGGTCCACATAATCTGTATCAATCAAATAAAGTCTGGACGCATATCTGTTCAACCTCGATTGCTGCGCACTGAAACTGGTTGCTGTGCTCAGGACAGGCGTTGAAATCAATTTACGGCCGTTCAGGACTTCCATTAGCATGGGACCTGAGGAACCATCGGTTGAAAAAAGGGCTACATGTGATGGTTTGCTGGTTTCAAATGCCGGTATATTGGTTTCGAGCCATTCCCTGTTGGGCTGGATTTTTACCATCTCCATCACTTTTCCTCCTTTGCTCGTCCACTCGCCGGCATAGGAAAACGCCATGGCTGAATCCTTCGGGGTGTTTCCATAATAAATCGCCGAATTTGTGCCCATAGCCTGCGTCTTCATCCATTGTGCAGCTTTCTGCATTTGAAAAGCGATCGAAGGATGCGCCAGATAGATGTTGGAACCAACTTTTAAAAGATTGCCATCCGTGGAAAGCGGGTTTAGCATGACAGCATTTGCATTGGCGAAATAACCGGCAGTCGCTTCGAATGTCGCCGGGTAAAGCGGACCTATCACCATATCGGATTGCTGAAAATTCTTGTTATCCACAATCGGCTGAACGGCTTTTGCGTCTGCCCCGACGTCATATGCCCAGAGATTGACATTCACCCCTTCTGCTGCAAGCTGTTCCTTTGCCATAGTGAGGCCAAGATAATAGTCATAGGCAAACTGATTGGAACGGCGTTTGGCTGTGCTGAATTCGTCCAACCGGAATGGAAGCAGCACGGAAACATCGTAGTAGCCTTTTGTCCACTGGCCTTCTGACTTAGGAACGCTGCGCTTGGGTGCTTCCTCAGCAACTGCAACTTTTTCCTTTTTACTGAACTTAAACTGCTTTTGCAGCTGGTCTGCAACCTGGAAATCGGTTTGCGTTGAGCTTGGCGATGTTTCAATAAAGTGGACCAACGTCAATGCAATATCCCGATCGTCTGCATACTGTTTTTGCAGCTCTTTCAGTTTGGCAAGATCTGTAATTGCCCCGAAATAGTGTTGTTTTAATGAAAATATGTCCTTGGCCAATGAAGAATCTTTGATTTTAGCCAAATACCCTAAACCTTCATCCAGCTGTCCTGCTTCCAACGCGATCGCACCAAGCAGATACTGGGCGTCACCGATCCTGTTCCAGCCTGGATAGCGGCTCTGCAGTTGCAGTAACATTTGCCTGCTTTCTTTATAGCGTTTCAATTGATAGGCTGAAAGCGCATAGTAATAGTGCGCGTAAGCCGAGTATGTCGTTTTCGCATTTACGCTCGTCAGCGGAGACAGCTTTTCCATAGCTGCTGCATAACGTCCTTGTTTATAGTCGGCCAGCGCTGATTTGTATCTGCTTTCCGTTTGCGCGATGTTCTGGGCAAAGGCTGCATCGCTCAAACCGGCGAGGATGAAGATGACTACGATAATTACTTTCATTGGAACAGTGGGTGAAAATTGAGTAAACGCGGACAAATTACAAAATCCGGTCAAAGAGGAAAAAAACGGGCAATATTTCCGGTTGGAAACATTGCCCTGTATATTACGAAGTAATAAATCTTTTATTTCTTTTTCGTACGCTTATCGAGTTCGGCCTGCTTCTTTTTGGCCTCTTCGGCGGCTTGCAGTGACTTTTCAAGATACTTTTGAAACTTGGTCTGCTTCTTCTCGCCGTTCGCATTTTTCTTCCTGTTCTCTTCCAGAATGTTTCTGATCTTGTCTTCATTCACGAAGCGTTTGATCAAAAGCTGCTGTGCGATCGTCACGACGTTTGAAACAAAATAATAGAACGTCAAACCGGCCGGGAAGGAATTCAATACAAACATGAACATCAAAGGCATGATATAACCCAGAACTTTCATATTCACCGGACCAGGTTGTGTTGGCGTGATCTGGTTGTTATAATAGGCATAACCAATGCTGGAAGCGGTCATCAGAACCGTGAACAAGCTGATGTGGTTCCCTACACCGAAGGGAACGGTAAATGGCAATTTAATGAACGAATCATAGGTGGAAAGGTCGCTTGCCCAGAGGAAGGATTGCTGTCGCAGCTCTATCAAATTGGGAAAGAGGAAGAACAGCGAAAACAGGATGGGCATCGTCGCCAGCACGGGAATGCAGCCGCTCAACGGACTTACGCCTACTTCCTGATACAACTTCATTTGATCTTGCTGCTGCTTAGCCATATCATCCGGGTTCTGGCTCCGGATCTGTTCCAGTTCAGGCGCAAGCAATTTCATCTTGGCCATACTAATGTAAGACTTGTAAGTCAGCGGCGTTAAAATCGTCTTTACAAAAATCACCAGCAGAATGATCAGAAGACCGTAATTGCTCACGAATTTTTCCAGGAAGTTGAATAACGGAACCAGGAAAAACTTGTTGATAGGCTTCAAGAAAGCATATCCGAGATAAACATTCTGATCAAAATTCTCTGCCTTCACTTTATCTACAAGGTGATAATCGTTCGGGCCCAGGAAAAACTGGTAGTTCGCTTCTCCTTTTTGGATGGCCGACATCGGGATTCCGGCAGTAACGTGCATGGTTTTCACAACCGTGGAATCGGCGGGGTTGACGTCCGCCCGCATCGCCATATTGCTGAACGGATGCTTCTCGGAAATCAAACCAGCCAAAAAGTATTTATGCTTGATCGTAAACCATTTTACCGGCTCGGCAGTCTTCTCTTCTTGTGTCTCCGTCGGGCTTGTGGCAAGGCTTTGCAGATCATCCGTATAATAGTTGATCGTCACCACCTCACGGTTTTTGTGCATATCATTTTCCAGTTGCAGCAGGTCATTGTTCCAATCCAGCTGAACGACTTTGTTGCTTGCTCCTGTAGTATTGGATTTAATGCCGTAATCGATCACATAACCAGATCCCCTTACCACATAAGTCTGCTCTACAAACTGATTGTTTTTCAAGCTTGCGCGATAAGTTACTATTACTGAATCCTTTTCCCCCAGTTTCTGATCCTGCGCGTCTGTCGTGAAGAACATGTCTGTCAGATGCACATCACCGGTAGTTGTCGGGAAATTAATGCGGAAAGTATTGTGATTTTCTGCGATCAGATAAAGCGGCTTCTGATCGTAGGTTTTGTATTTTTTCAACATTACCTCCTTCATGATCCCGCCCTTGTTAGAGAAAACAACACGGGTGTCATTAGTCTCAATAACCAGGTCCTTCGGAGCGACCTGCGCTACCGCATTCGAGTCAGTGGATGAAGATAAAGTGGTTGAATCCGTAACTGTTGGTGCTGAAACAGAGGGTTTTGTAGTAGTTTGTTTTACTTGCTCCACAGGTGCAGGTTCCACAGGTTTTGGAACCAGGATCTGGTAGCCAATCAGCATTAGCATGATTAATACTAAGCCGATGATAAAATTTTTATCCATTATTTACTTAAAATTATTGAAATAGTATACCCGTTACGGGACGGCAAAGGTAATAAGATTTTTCCTTTTTGGCCTTTTTTGTGATCAGTGGATTGAGGGGTTCAGCGAACCGACTGCTCTCTTTTCGAGCGAATAAGCGAGTGCGGCACTCACAAAATTCACAAAAATAGGGTGCGGGTTCATCACCGTGCTTTTCAGCTCAGGGTGAAACTGAACACCGATGTAAAACGGGTGTCCCGGAAGCTCCACCATTTCGACCAGATTATTCTCCGGGTTTATTCCCGTCGCAACCAGGCCTTTTTCCTCAAAATCTTTGAGATACTTGTTGTTGAATTCGTAGCGGTGGCGATGGCGCTCGCTAATGTTGGTTTTGCCATAAATACGGCTTGCGAGGGAATCCTTTTTGATCTTGCAAGGATATGCGCCCAAACGCATTGTGCCTCCTTTATTGGAAACGTCTTTCTGATCTTTCATCAAGTGAATCACCGGATGATCGGTATTTGCGTCCATCTCCACAGAATGGGCACCGTTCCAGCCTATCACATTTCTCGCGTATTCGATAACGGCCATTTGCATTCCCAGACAGATCCCGAAGAACGGAATGTTGTTTTCACGCACATACTGGATCGCTGCGATCTTTCCTTCGATCCCTCTTTCCCCAAAACCGGGTGCTACCAAAACGCCGTCCAGGTCTTCCAGTTTTTCAACAGCGTTTTCGGCCGTCAGACTTTCGGAGTGGATCCACTCTATATTCACTCTGCATTCGTTGGCAGCTCCGGCGTGGATAAACGACTCAACAATGGACTTGTAAGCGTCATGCAGCTCCACATATTTCCCTACCAGTCCGATGCGGATGGAATCGACCGGATTTTTGTAGCGGGACAAAAATGTTTTCCAGGAATCAAGGTCAACGTCTTTGTCATTATAAATATCCAGCATATAAAGCGCACGCTGGTCCAGCCTTTCTTTGAGCATAAGCAAAGGAACGGCATAAATTGTGTCCGCGTCCATCGCCTCAATGACCGAATTCACCTGAACATTACAGAAAAGCGCTATTTTTTTACGGATATCATAAGGAAGCGGATGCTCTGTGCGGCAGACGAGGATATCAGGCTGAATTCCCGATTCCTGCAACATTCTAACAGAGTGCTGCGTCGGCTTGGTTTTGAGCTCGCCTGCAGAATTCAAATAGGGGATCAATGTCAAATGGATCACGAGCGTATCGTGCTCCTCCATTTCAAACTTTACCTGACGCACTGCTTCCAGGAAAGGAAGTGACTCAATGTCCCCCACGCAGCCGCCGATTTCCGTAATGACAATATCGTAATCGCCGGTTTGCCCGAGCAGGAGCATGTTTCTTTTCAGCTCGTCGGTAATGTGTGGAACCACCTGGACGGTTTTCCCCAGGAAATCGCCCCGACGCTCGGCTGTGATGACATTGTGATAAACGCGCCCCGTGGTGACATTGTTGGCCTGAGAAGTACGGACGTTCAGAAAACGCTCGTAATGGCCCAGGTCGAGATCCGTCTCGGCACCGTCGTCCGTTACATAGCACTCCCCGTGCTCGTAAGGATTCATTGTACCCGGGTCAATATTCAGATATGGATCGAATTTTTGAATCGTAACAGAAAGCCCTCTGGCTTGCAGTAGTTTTGCTAATGAAGAGGCAATGATTCCTTTGCCAAGTGAAGATGTTACACCGCCCGTAACGAAAATGTACTTCGCGGTCTTTCGTGCTTTGGAAGCCATAAGACGTTGCTTTTTTTCTATGATTACGGGATACAAAGATACAGGAATATTAGAAGAATCTTAGCGGGGGCACTTTAAATATTTGCCGCTGAACATTAACCGGTTGTGAATCTGGCATGTTAACAAGGCTAAATTTTTCTGCTCTCATTTCTCCAAAAGACGCTTTTGCATCACATTTAACGGATGCGATGACTTCAAAAAATGCACAAAGTTTTTAATAAAAAAAACTACAAATTTTAATTCCTATTTTGCAGTATTCCCAACCTAAATCAATTTAACCGATGAAGAAATTTTTATTTCTGACTGTCCTGCTAACTTGGCAAACGGTCGCTTATTCACAAACCACAAAGGAAACGGAGAAAACGCCATTGAAAATTATCGTCTTCGGAGCACATCCCGATGACTGCGACCTGGGTGCAGGCGGTGTCGCTTCCATTTATTCCTCCATGGGCCATAAGGTGAAATTTGTTTCGCTTACCAACGGCGACGCGGGCCATCAGGACATCGGCGGCGGAGAGCTCGCCAGACGCAGGCTGAATGAAACAAAAGAAGTGGCGAAGCGACTGGGCATCGAATACGACGTGCTCGACAACCACGACGGCGAGCTTTTTCCGACATTGGAAAACCGATTGGCCGTCATCCGTAAAATACGCGAATGGAGTGCAGATGTAGTAATTGCACCCAGAACCAACGATTACCATCCTGATCACCGCAATACTGGCGTGGTTGTACAGGATGCATCTTACCTCGTTATCGTGCCTAATATTCTTAGTAGTGTGCCTCCATTGGTCAAAAATCCAGTTTTCCTCTATTTCAGAGACCGCTTTCAGCGCCCGAATCCATTCCGCCCGGACATTGCTATTGATATTACAACTGCTATTACTAAAAAAGTGGATGGGCTGGATGCACATGTCTCGCAGTTTTATGAATGGCTACCCTGGACAAGTCAGGATCTTGCTAATGTTCCCAAAGGCACGGAAGAGAGAAAAAAGTGGCTGCTGGCAGCGACGGAAAAACGTTCTTCTATCACACCGGAGATCAAGCTTACGGTAGAAAAGTGGTATGGAAAAGAGCAAGCTGAGAAGGTCAGATTTGTGGAAGTTTTTGAGATTACCGAATATGGAAAACAGCCTTCACCGGAAGAGATCAGAAGGCTTTTCCCCATGTTACCACAGGGAAATTAATGTCATAAACCCGAACTAATTCGCTAATTGATATAACAAAAATCCCTCGTTCGGATCGTCAAAATATGACGATAACCTGAACGAGGGATTACTTTTTCAATCGATACGCCCGTGAAAAAGGAGTGTTTACTACGATAACCTATATTTAAAACTCTCGTAACCAAACGATTTTATCAATTTAAAATCGCCTTCCATATCCTTCAAACCAATGGAAGGTAAATTAACACCGTTAAATGTTGTAGTTTTCACCATTGTGTAGTGTATCATATCCTCAAATATGATTTTATCTCCAGCAGCTAGCGGTCTGTCGAATGAATAGTCGCCAATAAAGTCTCCTGCCAGGCATGTCATCCCGCCCATTCTATATGTAGGCTTTCCTATGACAGCTTCCATGCTTGCACCTGTGATGGCGGGCTTGTAAGGCATCTCCAGAGTATCGGGCATGTGGGCTGCGAACGAGCTGTCGAGGATCGCAACATCAATGCCCTGACTGTCCATCACATCCAGCACAGTAGTGACCAGAACACCGGTGCGCCAGGCTATGGCTGAACCTGGTTCAAGTATCACATCCAGATCATATTTAGCCTTTATATTACTAACTAAATTTATTAGTTTTTCAATATCGTAGCCTTCTCTTGTCATTAAATGTCCGCCTCCCATGTTTAACCACTTGGCCTGATGCAGCAAGTCTCCAAAGCGGGATTCCAGCGCTTCCAATGTTCGCTCCAAAGTGTCTGAGCCATTCTCGCAAAGCGTGTGGAAATGAATGCCGTCAATTCCTTCGGGCAGTGTGTCAGGCATTTTGTCGCGCGTGATTCCTAACCGTGATCCCGGAACACAGGGGTTATACATATCCGTGGCAACTTCCGAATACTGTGGGTTCACACGAATACCACACGAAAGCGCATGATCCGGGTTGGCGGTTTTGAATGCTTCTACCCTATCGCTGAACCGCTCCCATTGGCTCAGCGAATTAAATGTAATGTGACTGCTTCGTTCCATGATCTCACCAAATTCGCTGTCGAGATACGCTGGCATGTATGTATGCGCCTGGTAACCCATGAAATCATTGATCAATTTCACTTCATTCAGCGAACTTGCTGTGGCTCCGCTGAGATATTCTTTCACAATGGGAAAAGCGCTGAACATAGAGAATCCTTTGAGGGCCAGGATGATCTTGCAACCTGCCGCCTGCTGCACCGAATCGATCAGGCTGAGGTTCTGGCGCAGCAGCGCTTCGTCCAGAACAAAACAAGGTGATGGTATTTCGTTGTAATCGATGGGCATTTTATATAAATGAATAATGAATGAATCAGCTAAAATGTAATGTTTCTCTAATTTTGTACACAAAAGTATAAGTTTGAGTTTCAAAACAGGTCGTATTTTCTGTCAACAATAAAACCACTGCATGGCATTCCTCGTATTAGACATTGAAATGACAGGCCCGGAACCGGGCTGGAATGAGATCATACAGATCGGAGCAGAGTTTTTTGACGACAACTGGCGTTCGCTAGGCACCTACTTACAAAATGTTTATCCTGAAAATGAGGAGGCTTTTTCCGTAAAATCAGAGGAAGTGCATGGGCTTTCGATGGCAGATCTGGAAGATGCGCCGATGATTTATGATGTTTTGCCGGAGTTTGAAAAGTGGCTCAAAAAACTGAATGCTGGAAAGCCAAACCTTACCAACGTCATCATTTGTGGCCAGAGCGTCATTAATGACATTAATTTCCTTCGTTATGCTTATCGCAACGAGAAAATGAAATGGGGCTTTTCCAACAAGCTGATTGACCTGCACACGGTCTCCTATTTGTTTTTCCAGATTTTGGAAAAGAATGGCAAGACGGTTCCCCGCTCACTGAGCCTCGGATCTGTGGCGACCTATTTTGGATTCGAGCGTGAGGAAGAAACGCACAATGCACTGGAAGACGCCCGCCTGACGGCAAAATGTCTGAAAGAGTTTTTTAAACTAATTGACAATGTTAAACTCAAATGATCGATTACAATCCTAAGGAGTGGTTCCGATACATCTTTTATTTCCAAAAAGGAGACACAGTCCGGAAACTCACCCCGCTCATTTTGACGATCGCAGTGTACTCGACTGCGGTTGCCTATCTATTGCTGATTCACTTCAAACTGAAAGAGAACACAGATCTGAAAAACATCTCCCTGATGCACTCATTGCTGGGATTTGTAATTTCTATGTTACTGGTTTTCAGGACCAATACGGCCTATGACCGCTGGTGGGAAGGGAGGAAACAATGGGGTTCGCTCATGAACAGCAGTCGGAATCTGGCACTTAAACTGAATGCGCTTTTGGGGAAAGATCATAAATTAGAGCGGGCATTTTTCATGAAAATGATTCCTAATTATGCATTTGCACTCAAAAACCACTTACGCACCGGTTACCGACCAGCAGAGTTTGATGATTCGGCCCTATTTTCAAAAAGCGAGCTGAATGTCCACAACCACATTCCTAACCAGATTGCCGCCGCAATCTTTGGGAAAGTTATTGAACTGCAGAAGAATGGCACTTTGCTGCCAGAACATATCCTTGTGCTAAATCATGAGCTGGAATCCTTTACTAATATCTGCGGGGCCTGCGAACGGATCAAGAATACGCCTATTCCCTTGTCGTACAGTTCATTCATTAAAAAATTTATCTTCATCTACTGCCTTACACTTCCTATCGGCTATGTTTTCAGCCTGCATTTTTTGGTGGTTCCGTTCGTCATGTTTGTGTTCTACATTTTAGCCAGCCTGGAAGTGATTGCTGAGGAAATTGAAGACCCATTTGGGGAAGACAGCAATGACCTGCCCATGGAACGGATCTGTCATGGCATACAAACGTCGGCACACGCATTGCTGCAATAATGACTAAATGGCACAGTTATTAGCAAGAAGTTAAAATCTGTTTAGAATTTGATTAAAATTTAATTTTTTTTGTACAAACAGGGAAAGCATATTTGACAGGTCTTTTTCAATTTTTTGCAAAATTCTCTTCAATTTTCGTTTTGTTAAAAACCTAATATTGTCATACTAACAAAACTTCCCGATTTCCTCTTTGAAATATCACCCGAAAAATCGAAAAGCAACATTTTTAGTCAAAAATCGGCCATTAGCGACCTGGCAAGAAAGTTTTTATATTCATGCCATCCCATGAAAGGGAGGTTATATTGTTCGATTAAATGACTAGTATCATGAATAAATCAACCTTTTTAATAGCTATATTTTTGTTTGCAGGACTGGTAACGTTGAATGCAAAAGCGCAGTCCATTGTTGATCCCGGCGTTTCGGTTCACAATTATAAACACCCGAATAAAGCCGCGAAGGCCAAGGCGAAACGCGGAAATGATGTGGTTGTGTATAATTTGAACACCATCGAAACATACAGCAAGCACCAGCGCAGTCGCTACGTAAGCAACACACCTAAGTACGCGCCGCGTCCGGCTACATTGGTTATCACGAAAAGATATACACCAGAAGGTGTCGATATCAACCCGCTGATTTCGCCGAGGAATTACAAAACGCCGACGAATACCGCAAGCAGCAACAACACGGAGGTTGCTGATTATTATAATAGTTCAGACAGCTCAGCTTATCCGACAGTCGACTAATGACTCCTAAATCCAAAAAGAAAGCCGGTTCAAAATATGAACCGGCTTTCTTTTTGACTGATTTCAATGGTTTTATCCTATAACCCGGAAACCTGCTTGTTTTCATTCAGCACGATCCTGAGTTTAAATCCCGCCAAATCTGTTTTCACTTCCCTGCAAAGGCCATTCTTATAAGAATAAATGCCTTGCTTACCGTCCGGGAGCGTTACGCCGTATTTTCCTTCGGATAACTTCTTGACGCTGCACATTTTGCCATAGCGCTCAGAATAAACCTCGGTTATATTGATGGGCTCCTTGTAATAAAGGCCTGTAATCGTCTCGCTGATCGGTGTGTTGAATGAGAGCCTTGGCTTATCCTCACCATCCTCACCGGAAAATAGCACTTCGTACGAACTCTTCGCAGCGCTCTTTGTAAGCGTTTTTTCCTTCAAATCGCCATTCACGTGGTGCGCACAGGTTGCAGAAACCAGTTTTCCGCCCGAGTAATTAGCCTGCGTAGAATATTGACCTTTATAAAACATCACCTTGAAGTTTGATTCAATGCGGTGCTGTTCTGTATTATCCTTTCCCTGGTCATCGAAAACCTTTAAAGATCCGATGGTGCGGCCGGCTACAATCACATCGTAAACATTTTGCGCCCTGGCTATTGACGCCGAAATAAATAACATGCCGAAAATCAAATACCCTGAAACCCTCATCTTTTGTCTGTTTGCTGTCGGAATAGTGCGTAGTTTATATAACTCTAAAGTATCGTTCCTATTGCCTACGATAAAGGTAATCAGCATTCCAGCATACTCAGCAGCCGCTCACAAAAAATCGTTAGGGGTAAAATGCGGACTGAATGGAGCATATTTACCCATTATCAAACCTTATCCGTCAGGCTTGTGGTTACTCAGAATTTCCCGAATTTGAATGTAACATTATAAGTAATGTTACTCAAATCGGAATCGGTGAGACCATTTCCCTTGCCTCCGAATGCCTGCCTGTATGAAACACCGGGGCTAAACCGCATCCATTTCAAAAGGTTGAACTCAACTTGCACGCCTGGCTCCATCAGAAAGAAAAATTTCGGATCCTGATCATCATGTTCGTCCCACTCGAAATCCCAGTCGTCCACATCCCGACGGTCGTATTGAAGTGTGAAACCGGTTCCGGTGAGTAAATTGAAGTTGAAATGAACCCATTTGGTGGAAGCCACCACATATTCTGTCATTAAACCGACCTGTCCATACTGATAAGTCATTTTTCTACCCGGAAACAGCTCGCTTTCAGCAGGAACGGGAATGTAGTTTGTTGTTGCCGCGAAGCCAACCCCAAGCATAAAGCGCTGATTGATAAACCAGCCTCCGTAAATGCCCGGCATATTGGCATAGCTGCCGTTTATTTTTGTAAACTTGTTCGAGATCGCTGCATATCCTCCCGAGCGGTGGATGCCGGAGCTTTTAAAAATGGTCTCGTTTTCTTGTGCTAGCATGTCGGATGCCGAAAGGGCTAACAAGCACATCATTAGCAAGCGTATATTTTTCATCATTTTCTGGATTTGTTTTCTCTCAGACAATCCAGAAAAACAACTCCCCTATTTCAACATTAAAATTATTTCAGCACAGGTTTCTTACCTTTCATTTGGCCAGCGAAAAGTCAAGCTGCTGGATCAGCGGTGGGTTTTCAGGTGACAAGGTGAAAAATACGCGGATGTTCCCATTCGGGCAGTTGAGCATAAAACTGCCTCTTAGCTGATTTTCCGCCTTGATTTCGGTTGATCCTGTCACATTGCCTGTTTGGGCAATGAGGTCGTCCAGCTCTTTCTTGCGATGACCTACGGATCTGTCCGGAAAGAAATTCTCAGCAAAAATTCCGCTTTGCTCTGCTCCCTCCCAATGCGGCAAAATGCTTAGTAATGCTGCTTTTCTCTCCCTCAAAACAGGTGAAACGTCCACAGCAAGCGGTTTTATGCCTGTTAACGTTATGAACGTGTCGAGCACGGCGGTGTTAATAGTGGCCATTCCTGCGTATGTGCGATTTGCGTGGGCCAGGATTCCGATGCCGTATTCTGGTAAGATCTGCCATTGACTGCCAAAGCCCCGGCAGGCCTCCCGTATGCCCGATGCCTGTGCGACCTTCGCAATCACGGCTCCAACGCAAACCGTAACCATAGGCCGAAGCCATCGCGCACGGACGGCCGCCCGGATATTTAAATTGTGCATTTAAACTATTAAAATTCCACGGCATCTGCATTTCCCGCACGCTTCTCAAAACAGGGCCTGTTTCAGGCACATTGCCCGCAGGCCATGCCGACAAATGAAACGCAACGTATTTGCTAAAATCGTCGATGGAGGTGATCAGTCCGCCCATAGCGCCATAGGTTCCGTCATGTTCCAATTCTTCCTCTTTCCATACGTCATCTTCGAAACGGTAACCGTGCGCTAACAGGTTTTGGGGTGCCTTAGTATATTCCCAAATGGTGTTGTCCATGCCCAATGGTTTGAAAATCACTTCGTCAATGTATTGTTGATAAGGTTTTCCCGAGACATTGCTAATGATCTTACCTAGCATAGCAAATCCCAGGTTGCTGTATTCATAAGTAATACCAGGAACATTAGAGAATGAAATTCCTTTTTTTATTAATTCAATCAACTGCTCGTCTTTTGTATCCAACTGCCTGTCGCCCCAGGGATTATCTTCCGGAAAGCCTGCCTGATGCGTTAACAAATGTCTGATAGTGATAGCCGGTGCGTCATTGGTAAGTGACGACATTTCCTTCAACTCAGGAATGTATAAATAGGCAGGATCGTCGAGTTTCAGCTTTCCCTCTTTTCTGAGTGCCAGAATTCCCATCGCCGTTACACTTTTGGACATCGACGCGATCCGGAACAATGAGCCCGGCGAAGCTTTGGTTTCCGTCGCGATCTCCGAAAAGCCCGTCGCACCGGATATCACAAGCTGGCCGTCGGCCACGATCCCGAATGCAACAGAAGGAAAATGGTTCTTTTCAGCGTAATCATGATACATTTTTTCAATCACCGGCAATGTGGCCTTAATTCTGGCAGCCCGGTCGCCGCTGCTGTCCTGGCCAAAACCGTTTGATATTAAAAGAAAACTAAGGAGTGAAGTAAGGGCAAATTTCATTTACGCAATGATTTTTATGATGGCTGAAAGGTGAATTTACAAAATGGATTACGCTATTTTCAAAAAGCATTGTCCAAAAATCCTGTTTCTTACTTTTGTACAACACATACTTTTTAATATTATTTAAAAAGTACAACAACGGTGAATTAAAATGTGCTGAAATCCGTTAATTTTGCATCAGGAAGAAGCTAGGAATAAATGCCATCTTCGTTTTTCACTATTCACAAAAATTAGAATCTTAAAAAAGTTATAACAAATAAACACGAATTGATAGTTGTACACACATCCGTCATTAAATTTTCACTCCTATGAATTATTCAATTTTTGCCCCCTCCGACTCCAGAAAGTATCTACGTCTCGCCGTTGCCGCTTTCTTCTTTGTGCAAGGACTTAGCTTCGCGGCCTGGGCCAGCCGTATTCCTGATATCAAGAATATGCTGCACCTGACCGAAGGCGGTTTGGGAACTGTTCTTTTAGCGTTGCCGATCGGCTTAATGGCCAGCTTACCCATCTCAGGCTGGATGGTGACACATTATGGCAGCAAGAAAATGGTCTTAATAGGCGCTATCTTATATGCTGTCACATTATCATTTATTGGTTTCGTGACAAGGACCGAGCATCTGGTCATCGCACTTTTCGCATTCGGACTTTGGGGAAACCTGACCAACATTGCAGTGAATACACAAGCCGTTGCGGTTGAGCAAGTCTACGGAAAATCCATCATGGCCTCATTTCATGGCCTTTGGAGCCTGGCAGGCTTTGTAAGCGCAATGATCGGCTCGTTCTTTATCTCGGTTAGTATCCCTCCTCATATTCATTTTAGTATTATTGCGCTGGCTGCATTCATTATCATTTTCACCGCATACAAGCACACCATGCCTGATAGCGAGAAAAACGAAGACGAAGCGCAACCTATGTTTGTTAAACCAGACCGTGATTTGCTAATGCTGGGTCTTATCGGATTCTGTGCGATGGTCTGCGAAGGCGCGATGTTCGATTGGAGTGGCGTTTATTTCCAGGAAGCAGTGCACGTGCCGGCATCACTGACTACGCTTGGTTACGTGGCTTTCATGGGCACAATGACAGGCGGACGTTTTGCCGGCGACTGGCTTGCTAACCGCATCGGACGTAAGAAAATGTTGCAGATCAGCGGTTTGCTAATGGGCTTGGGGCTTGCGATTGCAGTTTTATTCCCGTTCCTGGTTCCGGCAACCTTTGGTTTCTTACTGGTTGGATTCGGCGTTTCTTCGGTTGTTCCGCTGGTTTACAGTGCGGCCGGAAAATCAACCACCATGTCGGCGGGAATGGCATTAGCAGCGGTTTCATCCATCAGCTTCATCGGCTTCCTGATCGGGCCTCCTTTGATCGGGATTGTAGCGCAGTTCGCTGATTTGAGATGGTCATTCGGCATCGTCGGCGTGCTTGCATCATTGACGGCGTTTCTGTCAGCGAAAGCCAAATTGATTCAGTAAGGCATCTTTGGTACACTATTTTCAGTTATAAAAAGGATAATCGTGAGGTTATCCTTTTTTACATTTAAAGCATTTCCAAAATGAAGAACCTGCTCCTGCCGTTCGTGTTTGCAATTTCATTTGTTCCACAACTTCATGCACAGAAAGACTCGCTGCGTAACCTGGATATCAATCTTGAAAATTACAATTATCCGTTTTCTGTTTCTTACCTCGAATTTGAATCCCAAGGCGAAAAGTTGAGAATGGCCTATATGGATGTTAAACCGACGCGAGCGAACGGCAAGAGCATTATGCTGCTGCATGGCAAGAATTTCAACGGCGCTTACTGGGAACAAACCACCAAAGCATTGACAGACAAGGGTTACCGGGTAATCATTCCCGATCAAATCGGATTTGGGAAATCGTCCAAGCCAGCACATTTCCAATATTCCTTTCATGAGCTTGCCGCGAACACCAAAAGGGTTTTGGATGAACTGAAAATTACCAAAGTCATCGTTCTGGGACATTCTGTGGGCGGAATGGTCGCTACCAGGTTCGCAGTCATGTATCCCGAAATGGTGGAAAAATTTATTCTTGAAAATCCAATCGGGCTGGAAGATTATAAGCTGAAAGTGCCTTACCAATCCGTTGATAAATGGTATCAAAGTGAGCTAAAAAGTGATGTCAAGTCCATTAAGAACTATCAGTTGACAAGTTACTATGATGGAAAATGGAAGCCTGAATACAGCCGCTGGGTAAATTTGCTTGCGGGATGGACATTGAATAAGGACTATCCAAGAATCGCCTGGAATTCTGCGTTAACGTATGATATGATTTACACGCAGCCCGTTTGCTATGATTTTGATAAAATAACGGCGCCAGCATTGCTGATCATCGGTCAGCGTGATCGCAGTGCAGTTGGAAAAAATCTGGCGCCGGAAGATGTGAGAAAAACGCTTGGAAATTATCCTGCATTGGGAAAAATTACCCAGTCAAAAATAAAGAATAGCCAATTGGTCGAGCTTGATGACATTGGCCATTCGCCGCACATTGAAGATTTTGAACGCTTTATTCAGCCACTTTTGAAGTTTTTAGCCATTTAAAATCGCTTGCTAACAAGCAGATTTTATATGGCTGTAGGATTCTCAGCCAAGAAACTGGCGCAGATAATTCCTGCTGGTTAAAATTGCGCTTTGCACATCCGTAATGCTTCCTTCGTAAGCTTTGTCTTCCACCTCGATTACAACAGGACCGCGGTAGCGAACGTCCGTTAAAGCTGCAAAGAATGCGCGCCAGTTCACGTCTCCCAACCCAGGCAACTTTGGTGAATGATATTCAAGCGGGTTTGCCATGATGCCTACCCTATCCAGTTTGTCTTTGTAAATTTTGGCGTCCTTTAAATGAATGTGGTGCAACCGTTCCTTGTAGTCATAAATCGGCTTGGTTTCACTCATCATTTGCCAGATCATGTGTGAAGGATCGTAGTTCAGTCCAAAAATAGGGCTTGGAATGATCTCAAACATTCGGTCCCAAACCGCAGGACTGATCGCCAGATTTTTACCGCCCGGCCACTCGTCGTCCGTGAAGAACATGGGGCAGTTCTCAATTCCGATTTTCACATTATTTTCCTCAGCAACCTTTACGATTGCAGGCCACACATCCGCAAATTTGGCCAGGTTCTCCTTAATGCTCTTCGCCGGATTACGCCCGATAAATGTGGTCACCACCGGAATGTTCAGCTTCGCCGCTCCACGGATCACCTGTTTGATATGTTCTATGTAATATCCGGAACGCTCCTCGTCCGGGTCCAGCGGATTGGGATAGTAACCCAGCGCGGAGATCGTAACATTTGCTTCTTTTAATGTATGTTTGATAACCGAAATCCGCTCCGGCGTCAGATTATTCACGTCGATGTGCGTCACGCCGGCATATCGCCTGCTATCCGCATTATCCGATGGCCAGCACATCATTTCCACGCAAGAAAATCCGTGGTTACCCGCAAACTGAACCACGTGTTCAAAGCCGAAATCGCCCAGAATGGCGCTGTTAAAACCTAGTTTAAGCATAAGGATTTAGTTTTTGAGGCAAACTTCACCAAAAAACCGGCGGCATTCAAGAATCATCCGCAATTCTATCCAAATTTTCCGCGGCTTCATCAATTCAGGTCACCATTGGTAATTATCGTACGGTACGAAATCCTTTTAATTTTAGTAATATTGATCTAACAAAATCAACACTTTATACGCATATGGCAGATTCAGAACCGGGTATTGGAAAGAGAATACTCAGCTTTTTTATCAAGGAGGGTGAGGAACCGATCAGGCCGACGGCAACCCCAACAGCGGCAGCGGCTAATGCGGCACCGGAAGCTCCCAAACCAGTCATCGCGAACACGGCCCCGAATGCTGCGGGCACAGGCAACATCGACAAGAAATTTACAGAACATTTCGTGAGTTTGCTAGAAAAAGCCAACCTGCCGGGGCCCGATTATTTTGAATACAAGCAGGCGCTGCAAAGCATGGAAGGCCTTGGGTTAGGAGAAGAAAAGCAGTTTCAGGCCGCATGGGCCAGTTTCAAGGCTATGGGCGGTGTGAAGGAAACCACGGTTTTAAACACATCGGCCAACCAATATCTTGGCATTTTAGACAAAGACCGGGCTTCCTTCTTGAAAGACGTAGAAAAAGCGATCAAAGACCGTGTCGGGGCGCTGCAGGATGAGGAAAAACGGCTGGAAGATTCGAACAAGGCCATTGCCCAGCAAATTGCTGACCTTCAAAAGAAAATGGACGAGAACAAAAGTCGGCTCGGTCAGATTTCAGGGGAAGTGGCGGAACAAAGTGCGAAGATCAATGCGAATAAGGATAGCTTTGAAATTACCTATCTGAGTTTCGTGGACCAGATTAAATCGGATTTAAATAAAATCAATCAATATCTTAAATAACCTAACATTTCGATCAACAATGGCTACACCAGATTTTACTCAAATCGGAGGCTCGCAGGAAGACGCTTCAAAGCGATCTTACTGGAGTAAACCCGAAGGCATAACCTCACTCCTTTTTCTTGGAGGAGCCGGGGCGATAACCCTTTATTTTTGGAATAAAATCGCGGCTTTCCTGATAGAAGTGACAAAAAACACGCTCTATCTCGGCTTTTTAATGGCTATGCTCGCGCTAGTTATATTCCTTTTTACCAGCAAAGACGTTAGGACAGCGGTTTTCTTCCTGTTCAAAACATTCATGCGCAACATTACAGGGCTGATTATCAAGCTGGATCCGATTGCGATCATGAAAATTTACATTGATGACCTGAAAGAAAAGAGAGAAAAAATGCAGGGTCAGATCAACACACTTGCTGGTCAGCTTGTGAAATTGAATAAGAACATTAATGAGAATAATGAGCAGATCAAGCAGAAATTCGCGGAAGCTAACAAAGCGAGCACCATGCTGGATCGTCCGGGAATGAAGGAAACGGCCTCGCTAGCTACGATTGAAGGAGCAGGTTTACAGGAAATGAACGAGAAGCTTTTCCCGCTGCAACGCAATATGAAAACGGTGCTGGAATTTATGGAAAAAGTAAACAAAAGCGCTGATTACATTATTAAGGAGACGGAGATAAAGGTTAAACTTAAAGAAGCGGAATATAGAATTGTAAAAGAAAGCTCCAATGCATTGCGTACGGCTATCAGCATCTTTAAGGGAAATCCGGACAAAAAGTTCTATTTCGACGAGTCGATGGAATACATTCAGGACGATATGAGCCAGAAATTGGGTGAGATGAAACGTGCGATGGATCTGTCACTGGACTTTATCAACGGTGTGGATGTTCAGAACGGATTGCTTTCGGACAAAGGTCAGGCGATGCTTGAAGCTTATAATTCCGGTCAGTTCAAACTCATCCAGCTCGATAATCCGCAGCCTGTTAACCGCTCGGTAGAAACTCCGAAAGATTCGAGCTATAAAGGTTTACTGGACTAAAATTCTTCCTTACTTCGATTTACATTATTCATTTTACACAAAATATCAATGAAAAGACTAACAGTTGCAGGCAGGTTAATCATCACCGCTATCATTCTCGGGGCCATATTTTTGGGATATAAATATCTGGGCGGCGAAAAAGCTTTGAACCAAATGAGTGAAGATAGGGCGCAAAGTCCGCAGACAGAGGCAAGCAACACCGATCCCGATTTGCCTTCGGCAGAAACACCGACAGAAAATTCAGAAGCAACAAGCACAGAAGTTTCAACATTCAGCTACACGCCGCCTGCTCCGGTGGACGGAAAATTGCGTGGTGTCGTTGAGCTAGGCGCAAGCGGTTTTAATTCATTCATTATTAAGGTTGACAAAGAAAAACGCTGGTCACTGGAAAAATCTGAATTCGGAAACAGCCTTGTAACTGAGAATATGGCAACGGATGAAGATGTCAGAATCGGCCTGAAAAAATACATTGCCGGCATGCTGGATTACGGCGTAGGCAGTAAAGACATCCACTTTGTTGTGAGCTCAGGCGCTGCAAAAGCTGATGTTACCGTGAAAATTACACGTGTTTTGAAGTCGTTAGGATATGTGGTAAACCAGGTTACAGCCGAGCAGGAAGGTCAATTGGCATTAAAATCTGTGTTGCCGACTGAGTACGCGGGCAAAGCATTTGTGGTTGACGTTGGTTCTGGAAATACTAAAATTTCCTGGATTGAGAATGGAAAGGTTTCTGCGCTTGAATCTTATGGTGCGAAATATTTTCAGGACGGAACGGATGATTCCAAGGTTTATCAGGAAGTAAGCGCCAAGGCGAAACAAATTCCGGAGGATTTGAGAAAAACTTGCTTCATCATCGGCGGCGTTCCTTTTGAAATGGCAAAAGAAGTGCGCAAAGGAAAAGAACGTTACACCACATTGAGCGCGCCATTGGCATATTCAAAATTGACAAATGCCAAATCAAAAGCCGGCGTGAACATTTACAAAGCGGTGACGGACGCAACTGGCTGCCAGCAATTTGTGTTCGACTGGGATGCAAACTTTACGATCGGATTTTTGTTAGGATTATGAGTTAACAGAAGCTAAGCTGATTTTGGAGGAGGGGAAATTTACAAATGTAAAACTCCCCTCCTCTTTTGTTATCTTTCCCTTTTATTGCAAATTATCACATGACACTATCCCAACTCTTCACTTCCATTTCGGAAAACCCCTGGCCGCTGGCCATCTTCTTCATTATGTTACCCGTTTTTGCCTGGATTATCGGACTAGCCGCTCATGGCAGCAAAGATGTCAAATTTTGGAGTTACGTTTATGCCGTACTCGTTTACGCAGTCTGCATTCCCGGAATTTTCGCCGTCACCCTTAACATTTATCTTTTTTTGTTTGAAAGGCAAAGTGTTTGGCAGGCAAACATCATTATGCAGTTTTTGCCGATCATTTCTATGGGGTTGACATTAATGTTGATCAAAAGTAAGATCCCGTTTTCGGTCATTCCTGGTTTTGGCAAAATTTCCGGATTTCTGACATTGATTTTTGCACTCATCGGCGTCATGTGGTTTGTCGACAGAATCCACTTAGTAGCATGGACTTACGTTCCATTTAGTGCCATTTTAGTCGGTTTTGTGCTCACTTTAATAGCGATTAGATTTGCATGGAGCAGATTGTTCTGACCAAGGGCTCGTATATACAAATCTCAATCGACGAAAATCAGCGGATTTTCGCGCGCGAGCTGGTTGAGCATTCACTTCGTCATCATCATGTCGCCAATATTTGGGACAAGCACAATGACAAACTTTCGCAAACAAGAATGATGCGTTTTACCGGAAGTTTGGGCGAAGTCATTTTCGCTGACTGCTATCACTTGCCACGACCGGCCAAATCCTTTGGAGCAACGGATGGTCAGGATTGGGGTCAGGACTTTTTGATCAAATCAGAAGAACATTCATTTTCAGTGGACATCAAATCCATGAAGCGCCGAACCGGCATGTTGGGCTCCGATTATGTACTAAACATTCCGTCGTCCCAACTGCACAAACCCAATTCAAAAACTTCACATTACTTCTGCATTTCCTTCCATCAATGTCCGACGGAAGGAACCGTCGCTTCCCTGCTCGGCTTCATTGACAAGGTTGCCTTAGAAAAAGGCGAAATCGGAACCCTTTACAAAAGCGGAACAAAACGCATCCGCTCCGACGGAACTTCCTTCACATTTTATGAAAACACATATGAAGTTTTGTTCCGGGACATTGATCCTCCTGTGGTGACGAGTCATATCAGTAGACTGCCAGGCTTTCGGATTTGTGCGTTGCAATCATGAATTTTATACGTATATTTAAATGCTTTTATTCAATAACACACGTGTAAAATGAAATCTACAAAGGAGCCAAAGGTAAAATTGACGCTGACAGTCAAAAAATCGGCTATTGAAAACGCCAAGAAGTATGCGCAATTAGACGGGTCTTCGCTTTCCAGCATTGTTGAGGACTATTTGGTAGAGTATTCAAAAACGAGCAAAGCAGAGAATCAATCGGATTTTAAAAATTCGTTAGCCTATCAACTGATGGGCTGCGCAAAAGGCGGGCCACTAGACAATATGACTGACGACGAAATCAAGGATATGCGAATCAAAGATCGTTACGGTTTATGAGGCTTTTCTTCGATACGAATGTCCTTTTAGATCATGCCTTAATGCGCACAACGGGACAGCCAATTGAAATTTCCTATTTAATCTTTTGGGCTTCGAAAAACGATGTTTCGATTGTAATATCATCCGGCTGCATCTACACATTCACTTATGTTTTGCACAGACAGGGCGTTAGAGGAGATCGGCTAAAAATGCAAATTGACCAATATCTGACGATGTTTCACATTTGTAAAACTGATAAAAAAGTTTTCACGGATGGCTTAGACTCATCTTTCAAAGACCTGGAAGATTCATATCAATATATGAATGCGATCAAAGATGAGTGTGACTATCTTATTACATCCAACGTCTCAGATTTTAAACCTTTCGCAAAAGATTCCATCCAGATTTTTTCACCACGAGATTTTGTAATGAATGTTCTGGGGGCTAAGGAAGGCATCGACTTTTAATTAATGGCTTCAAAAACACGCACTTACGAGAGAAAAAAGCTTCTTGGCCAGGTTTATACGCCTCCTCATATTGTTGAAAAAATCCTGCGAGATTCCGGATTTTATGATGCTGATCTGACCAATAAAAAAATCCTTGATCCGGCTTGCGGTGACGGACGATTTCTGGTTCCGATCGCTGAACACATCATTAAGATTACTCCCACCCACCAACTCACTGATCGCTTAAACCAGATTTATGGCTGGGACATTGATCCGGAGGCACTGGAAAGTTGCCGAATGAATTTGAATGGGTTGATCGAGCCTTTAGGCATTAGTGTTAGCTGGAATTTGAAACTTTGCGATGCGCTTAAACAGCTTCGAAGACGTTTGAAGTTTGATCTTATATTTGGTAATCCACCTTACATTCGCATTCAGCATCTCCCGATTTCGCAAAGAACATTCATTCAATCCCATTATAATTTTTGCAAAAAAGGCTCAACGGATGCTTACATTGCGTTTTTTGAGCTGGCCTCGAAATTGCTTTCTCGCAGCGGAACTTGCGGCTTTGTTACGCCCAATGGCTTCCTAACTTCGGAAACAGGAAAGCCGCTCCGATCCTATTTTCTGCAAAACAATAAGATAAAGCAAATCACTAATTACGGGTCCGTTCCCATTTTCGGCAATACGGCAACCTATTCAGCGATCACTATTTTCGGAAATTTAGATCAGGAGAATTTTGTATTTGAACAATGTGAGAGCGCTGTTTTGCAATACAAGAAACGACAGATTCAGCATTCCGAACTCCCTGCGTTGAGGCCGTGGCAACTGTCCGTAAGCACTTCTGAGCACATTGAAGGTCAGAGGCTCGGCGATGTTTGCCAAATTTCTGTGGGCTTAACTACTTTGGCTGACGATTATTACTTGTTTTCGATCATTAGTGAAGATGAAAATATTGTTTATGCCAAAAGCAAAAGCGGAATGCTTGTCCATCTTGAAAAAAGCATCCTCAAACCCATCATCAAGGCTTCTAAATTGAAGTTGTCAACAGATCCGGTTACGGAATATATTCTCTTTCCTTATCAAAAAGATGCGGCTGGAAAACAGCGTATTATCCCTGAAAATGATCTTCGCGTACAATTCCCTCAAACTTTTTCTTATTTGCTTAAAGTAAAACCCGCGCTTGAACGTCGTGATAATGGGAAGCCTAATGCAGTTGCATGGTATGCTTTCGGACGAGCGCAAGGCCTCGATAGCACATTTGGCAAAAAAATCATATTTTCCCCGATGAACCTGGCCCCGAATTTTGTCTTATACGAAAATCCGGATGTGACGGTTTATTCAGGCTATTTTATAAAATATGACGGCGACTACGATGCGCTATTAGCCCAATTAAACTCACGGCGAATGGCCGAATTCATTGCTGTCGCAGGCCGCGATTTTCAGGGAGGATACAAAGGCTACAACAAAAAGATCATCGAAAACTTCATCATAAAGTTACCCGAACAGCTCTAAACCGATTTATTGGCACAAATTATTTAATCTAAAAAACCAATAAATAAACGAACGTTCATTTATATTTGTATTTAAATTTTATACATTATGAGTTGAGAACCAGGGACATTAACAAGGAAACCATCATTCGTGAAAAGGCCATTGAAATGATTGTCGATCATGGATTTGAAGGTCTGAGCATGCACAAGCTGGCGAAGGCGGCTGGCGTTTCAGTGGCGACGATCTATATTTATTTCAAAGATCGCGAAGACCTGATCCAGCAGCTGTATGCAGAGGAAATGCAAAAAATGGTGGAAGCAACATTGCGTGATTTCGATCCCGAATCCCATTTCGATGAAGGCTTGAAAGTGCAATGGCTTAACCGGATGAATTATTGCTTTGAGAATCCGTACAGCATGTTTTTCACCGAGCAAGTCAAGCATTCGCCTTTGGTCGACCGCTCAAATATCGATACGCGCTTTCTGAATGCAATGCATCGCTTCGTGCACCGTGCCATCGAACGAAACGAGATTATTCCGCTGCCGGTTGAGATCTACTGGTCGATCGCTTTTGCCCCGCTCTATCAACTGGTAAAATTTCATATCGCCAAGTCAAGTATGCCAGGCCGACCGCCGTTTAACTTGGATGAGTCTAAAATAAACCTTGCATTGAGCCTGGTTATCAAAGCATTAAAGCCATGAGACAGGCGGCGTGCAGCCGTCTAAAATTTAGCTCAACATGAAAACGAACGCTACTAACGAAGAATTTGTACTGGTCTTCCGCACCAACATTCATCGCAAAAAAGATGTTAAATCCCTGACTCCGCTGCTTAACGGCTGCTCCGAGATCATTAAATGGAATATCGATCTGGCTGACTGCGACAATGTCCTGCGGATAGAAGCAACGCATCCCAACCACGAGCCTGTAATCCACCTGGTGAAGAAAGCGGGTTACAATTGTGAGGAATTAACAGACTAAAACCAACCAAAACTTATGTCAGAAACCCCAAAAACCACTTTTACCGGCTATGAAAAGTTTATTATAGCCGTTCTTGCTACTTTACAATTTACTATTGTTCTGGATTTCATGGTCCTTTCGCCGCTGGGTTACATCCTGCTCGACAAGCTTGATATTAGCACCAGCCAGTTCGGATTTGTCGTATCCGCATATGCTTTCAGTGCAGGAGCGGCGGGATTACTTACCGCTGGCTTTGCGGACAGGTTTGATCGCAAAAAAATGCTCCTTTTCTTCTATGCCGGCTTTATGGTTGGTACTTTTCTGTGCGGCATTGCGCCAACTTATCATTTTTTGCTCATGGCGCGCGTCTTCACAGGACTTTTTGGCGGCGTGATCGGATCCATCAGCTTTGCGATCATCACAGATTTGTTCCCGATCAATATGCGTGGACGTGTGATGGGATTTGTGCAAATGGCCTTTGCCAGCAGCCAGGTTTTGGGAATTCCCATCGGGCTCTACCTTGCGAAGGAGTTCAGCTGGCATGCCCCTTTTTTAATGATCGTTGGTTTAAGCGTAATTGTCGGGTTACTTATCGTGACTTACATGAAGCCTATCAATGCACATTTGAAAATCCAGACACAGCGGAATGCATTCCAGCATTTGGGCAAAACATTGTCTCGCCCGGACTATCTTCAAGCTTTTGCAGCAACGACATTATTGGCAACCGGAGGTTTCATGCTGATGCCTTTCGGGACAGCTTATGGCGTGAATAACCTGGGCATCCACGAAGCGCAACTTCCTACATTGTATATGATCACCGGACTCTGTATGCTCGTCTTCAGTCCGTTCATCGGGAAGCTCAGTGACAAGATCGGGAAGTATAAAGTTTTCCTCGCCGGTTCTGCAATCACTTGCGTGATGACGCTCATTTATTGTAACCTGAGCGTGACGCCACTTTGGATTATTATTATTTTGAACGTGCTGCTTTTCGTCGGCATAACCGGCAGGATGATCTCAGCTTCGGCTCTGATGACAGCCGTGCCGGAGCCACAGGACCGCGGTGCATTTATGGGAATCAACTCCTCGATCCAACAAATAGCGGGCGGACTTGCATCGCTACTGGCAGGATTTATCGTCTCCGAGACGAGCACCGGATTCATAGAACATTATCCGACATTAGGGAATGTGGTTGTTTTTGCTGTCGTCATAACTGCCTTTTTAATGTACAGGATTCATAAATATGTTACTGCGAAACTGCTAGCGGCTGCACCGGACGCAGAGGTGAAGCCTACTGTATAGGCTCGGTAAGAGTCGAACCCAATCAAGCTACCCCCCTTGTCAGCCTGAGCGGAGTCGAAAGCGCGTTACCAAGGAGTAACGTGCCTTCGTCTCCGCTCAGGCTGACAAGTTTATTAACGTACTGGAAATAAGCAACTTTAATAATTTTTAGAAATAAATTCATTTAATACTAATTATTCTTTTAAAAAGATTGATACATTTACAAAGCAAAAAACTTTTGTGACTTTCTATTTATATGGATTAGGTATAAATTTATTTTACGTTTATTTACATATCAAACTTGAAATAAACTATTATCTTTTTATACTTATAATACTTTTAAATGAAAATCATCAGTATTGTCAACAACAAAGGCGGTGTGGGAAAGACCACTTCGGCTCAAAGTATTGCTGCCGGTCTCAGCAAATTTGCCAATGCAAGAGTGTTGGTAATTGACCTGGATGCACAGGCCAGTCTTACCAAAAGTTTCGGCATTCAACACGCCGGACTCAAAAAAGACAGCGGCTCGTTCATCACCGGCGAATATGAATTTGATGAGATCGTCAAGCGGGTTGGGGATATTGATGTGTTGCCGGGATCGGCGGAACTGATACACCGCGAAGACACGATTAAGGCTGCCCCGGTTTTTCCGTTCAACCTGAAAATTGCATTGGAAAAAATAAAGGACCGTTACGATTTCGTGATCATTGACTGCCCGCCTGCACTTTACGGGAACACGCGGTTGGCGCTTGTTTCGTGCCATCAATATTATGTACCGTTGCAGGCTGAGTTTTTGAGTTATGAAGGTCTCCGCAACTTTTTGGTTTACTCAGCAGAGATCAAGAAAATTAGCCCGAGTACAAATCTGGGCGGTGTCTTCGCAACGAGATATAACCCGAAGATTAGAAAAAAGATCAGCCATGAACTGATCAATGCCACGAAAGAACAACTTGGCGACGTGTTCATGACATCCTATATCCGTGACAACATTGCGCTTTCCGAAGCACAGGCAAACGGAACAACCATATTTGATTATGCACCGAACAGCAATGGGGCCGAAGACTATTACAAATTGACAAGAGAAATTTTAGAACGAATCAATAACTGACACGATGGCTAAGGAAAGGAAATTTGAGTTTGCACCGCTTCCGCTGGTTGCTGACATTCAGGAGGAGCTTGATAACAATAAACCCAGTGAGGCGGCAGACGGTGCACCTACGAAAGTAACTTTTGACTGTGATTACATCCTGATGGAAAACATGAAAGATTACGGTTACTGGGAAGGTCTCACGCAAAAGGACATCATTCTCGAATCCCTGAAACTCTATTTCCAAGACAAAGAAATCCGTCCAAGACCAGACAAAATAAGAAACCGCACGAAAGTAGGCCGCAAGCCGAAATCGGTCAGTGAGTAAAATGGCGACCCTGTCCGCCTGAGCGGAGTCGAAGGCGCGTTACCGAGAAGTGACGCGCCTTCAACCGCCCGGCGTACCGGGCCGCTCAGGCAGACAAGTGCATAAACCTTTCGCTTTTTACTCAATCAGCAACTTCCCGGCCACTTCCCGCCCACCATTGCTGAACCGATACAAATACAAACCTGCGCTCTTCTGAACGTTCAGTTCAGTTTGGTTTTCGAAATGCTTATCCAACACTTTTCTGCCGTTGATATCAAACAATGTGAAAAGTGACCTCCCGCCCAGCTTCGTTTTTATTTTCACAAAACCTTTTGCTGGATTCGGCGACACTTGTAAGATTTCGTCGGAAGGGTTTTCAACCGCCAGGATGGGATCTACTCGCACTTCCGTTGTGGCAAAAGCTGTGCAGCCGTTGATATCAACCACTTTTACTTCATAAGTGCCCGCATTTGCGACAGTCGCATTCTCGATCAGCGAAACCTGAACTTGGGAAAGATAGCCGCCGGGGCCATTCCAAAAATAGGAAATGCCTCCGCTTGCAGCAATTTCAATGGTCGCTTTCTCAAAATATGGTCCTGTGTTGGTAGCAGAAGCTTTTGGCTGTTCAAAAACTGTGATTTGCGCGCTCGCAGTCAAGTTGGGCTGGCCAGTGGTTTTACAGGTGGCGGAATAGCTGGTTGTTTTCTCCGGCTTAACGTTAATGGAGATACCCGTTTCGCTGGTCGACCAAGTTATATCTCCCCGGCAACCCGACGCAGTAATTACACTGAACTCCCCAGGACAAATGCTTGCATCGGAAACTTTTAACTCGAAAGCCTGCGGAGAATTACTTTTGACTAATGTCCATTGAACGGCCTTAGTGCGCTGATCTTCCATCTTTTCACGCCTGCTTAAAAGTGTTGTGTCGAAAACGGAAGCAAGCAATGTGCCCTCAGCTTCCTGCATATCAGCCGCATTCAGCCTTATTTCATTTCCCGTTTTTATCAATTTTTTATCCAAAAACCATTCTACTTTCAAGCTGCTTGGCTCGGGTTCAACAAGTTCGAGTCTGAATGTTGTAGGGTCTCCTTGCAGCACAATTTCCCGCGTGTTTTCCGGAAATGACCGATCAATCGGACTGACAATTTGCAAGATCCGCTCGGCCGTTGCCTCCTTGCAAACTGCACAAAATGGTCGATCGAGATATTCCATGAGGCAATTTGCATGTGTGGGCTTAAACCACTTTGCGGCCTCCCCTTCTCCATGGGGAAAAACGCCAATGTTTGTTTCGTTCAGCCAGTTTTTCCATTTTACTGTCGCCGGGTCGCTGATCGCGGTCATATTCGCTGCCTCCCAACCATATTGGGGGCCTGCCCAATATTCATCGTTAAGCGCAGAAAAAGTGTGTCCGATTTCATGCACGCCAATCGTATTTGCAGTTGTATGCAATGTGTGGACCGCGATGCCACCGCCCGAACCACCGTAAAACGGCGTATTGACCAACATCACCACCAGATCGGCCGTTGGCATATTATAGGCGAGCACATCAGTAAGCCTCTGATAATTCTGCACAACCACCAGCCGGTGAATGTATTCACCAAAACTGGCTCCGTAGTAAGTGTCTTTCTTACCAACCGGCTGATCGGGATAAGCATCCGGCGCGTTTCCGGGATTACTCACGCCACTTTCTTTGGAAGGCGTAGCAATGGAGAAGAAGTTGAAATAGTTGCGGTAAGCATTGTACGGCGCATAATTGAGAAAGAAATCAGCGAATTTTCTGGCCTCTTCCGTAAAATTCGGCAGCTCTGCCTGCGTAAAGCCATCGCCTAAAATCACCACATTAACCCGATTGTCGATCGACCCGTGCTTGTAAATGGTATCGACTTTGAAAGTCTGGGAAAAAGAGTTGAAAGAAAAGAGTAAAACAAGTGCAAGGGTAAAAAGTCTGGTCATTTATTTTAAGTTCAGTGTGTAAATTTTAATGTTCCCTTTGTCTGGCGTGAGACTATGAATTTCCAGCTTTTCCAACCCATTATCTTTTTGAATACGAACAGAAATATTCCCTTCTTTCGTATGTAAATCCTGCTTGCTGAGCTTTCCATCCTGGCTCGCGACTTCAACAAATTTATAAAGTGGGTGCTCAAAAACCAGCGGAATCTCCGCGTGACTTACTGAATAGCGTGGGATCACACTGATCTGGTAAGGACTGTGAACCGGCGTCGCCAGGTTTTTCAACTTCCCGCTTCCTGAAACAGCATTTACCAGCTCAACGATTTCGGTTCTTCCATCCCGCTTGGTGATCTTAAAATCCAGGAAAAGAATGTGGTTAGCAGCGCCGGGATCATAATTCCGAACATTTTGAAGACTGAGCGTTGACTCGACAGTCTTACAGCCCAAAAGCTGTGCAGCAATCATAACAGTTAGTAAAAAGCTTTGTCTATTCATCATTATCGCTGACACGAATTCCCGGAAAACGGTTGCATTTGATATTCGTTATGTCAAAATACTCTTCACAACATTGCCGTGTACATCCGTCAATCTGAACCTTCTGCCCTGAAATTTGTAGGTCAGTTTTTCATGATCAACGCCCATGAGGTGCATTAATGTGGCCTGAAAATCATGCACATGCACCGGATCTTTGACAATATTGTAACTAAAATCATCCGTTTCCCCAAAGCTGATCCCGGGCTTCACCCCTGCCCCGGCCATCCACATGGTGAAGCAGCGCGGATGATGGTCGCGGCCATAATCGTCGGCGGTGAGCTTGCCTTGGGAATAAACGGTCCGCCCGAATTCACCTCCCCAAACCACCAGCGTATCGTCCAATAAACCCCTGCGTTTCAAATCCATGATCAATGCAGCGGTTGCCTGATCCGTATTTTTACATTGATGGGCAATGCTTTTGGGTAATCCGCCATGGTTGTCCCAGCCCTGATGATATAGCTGCACAAACTTGACATCTTTCTCCAAAAGCTTTCTCGCGAGAATGCAATTGGCCGCATATGTTCCTGAATCCCGGCTATCAGGGCCGTAGAGATCAAAAACTTCATCCGGTTCGCCGGCCGTATCCATCACTTCCGGCACGGACGTCTGCATGCGGAATGCCATTTCATATTGCGCAATGCGCGCATCCACTTCGGGATCGCCATGAGGCTCGTTTTGCAGCTGATTTAGTTTTGCCAGATAATCCAGCATTTCCTTGCGGTCAGCGCCATCATAACCTTCCGGGTTGTTCAAAAAAAGCACGGGATCTTTCCCGGACCTGAACTGAACCCCCTGGTGTTTGGACGGCAAAAACCCGTTTCCCCAAAGCCTGGCATACAATGGCTGATCTTTGGAGCCGTTTTTGGAAACCAAAACAATAAAGGACGGCAAATTCTGATTATCTGTCCCCAAACCGTAACTAACCCAGGAACCAATCGACGGTCTGCCCGGCAGCTGGTTGCCCGTTTGAAAAAAAGTAATGGCCGGATCATGGTTAATCGCCTCAGAATAAACCGATTTGATCACGCATAATTCATCGACAACTTTCGCCGTGTAAGGCATTAGCTCGCTCACCCAAGTTCCGCTTTTCCCATGCTGATTAAAACTATAAATGGACGGAACCACGGGCAGTGAACTTTGATTTGCGCTCATCCCAGTCAGCCGCTGCCCCTTCCGGACCGAATCAGGCAAGTTCTGGCCTGCCAGATTGACCAGTTTTGGTTTATAATCGAATGTTTCAAATTGCGAGGGCCCGCCTGCCATGAACAGGTAAACCACTCTTTTGGCCTTCGGAGCAATGTGCGGCAACGCTTTCAGGACTTTTTCTTCCAAGGTTTCAGCGCCTTGTCCCGAAGCAGCTCCGGAACCAAAAAGCTTTTGGGCACCTAATAACGATCCCATGGCCAGCGCACCCAGCCCGAGCGAGGTTTTGACCAGGAAATTGCGCCTTTCCAGCTTTTTATTTAGTATATCAAATTCAGGGTTATTGATCCTGAATGGTGCTTCGTGATGGTTTTCCATGGTTCATCGCTTGGTTAGGGATGCATCCGAGTTCAAAATGGTGCTCGCAACAACCGCATGAGCTGCTATAAGTGCGAAATCCATTTTTTTATCGCTGACAAATTGCCCTTCGGCAAGCCAGCCGGCCGCTTTTCCCGGGTTCTTTCTGAATTTTTCCAACTGTTTTTTGTGCAACTCAGCCAGCAAAAAGACCTCTTTTTGAGACGGTTTCCTTCCGGTTAATTTACGATAACTCGTGATAATCGCATCATTTGCATTCCTGGCTGCTGCCATTTGCTGCCCCATTACTTTCATTGCTTCATTGAATGTTGGATCATTTAATGTCACCAGCGCTTGCAGCGGCGTGTTGGTTTTTTGCCTTCTTACTACACAAAAACTCCTTGAAGTTGCATCAAATGTTGAGAGTGTCGGATTGGGAACGGATCTTTTCGTTATTACATACAAACTTCGACGATAGACCGCATCCCCCGAGTCGCGCTGATAATGTGTGTTGTTGATCTCCCAAAGTCCCTCAGGCTGGTAAGGCTTTACGCTCTTTCCACCTATCTTTTTATTGATTAATCCGCTCGCAGCCAAAGCATTATCCCGGATCATTTCCGCCGTGAGCCTGTTAGCCGGGCTGTGAGACAGCAACCGGTTTTCAGGATCCTTCTCCCGAATTTCTGGCGAAGCATCCGATCGCTGCCGGTAAGTGGCCGACATCACAATGAGTTTGTTGAGCTTTTTCACATTCCAACCCGATTCCTGAAACTCAATTGCCAGCCAGTCCAGCAATTC
Source organism: Dyadobacter chenwenxiniae (assembly GCF_022869785.1). NCBI lineage: Bacteria > Pseudomonadati > Bacteroidota > Cytophagia > Cytophagales > Spirosomataceae > Dyadobacter > Dyadobacter chenwenxiniae. The sequence continues at coordinate 1,903,600 of NZ_CP094997.1, forward strand.
CGGATGGCTCGGCATCTCTCCCTGGTTACCAAAATCTTCCGTTGTTTTCACCAGTCCGGTGCCAAAGTAATTTTGCCAAAACCGGTTCACCGCAACCCGTGCAGTTAGCGGGTTATCTTTGCTCGTGAGCCATTGCGCCAACCCATATCTGTTCCTGGGTAAAGTTTTGGGGAATGCCAATATTGATTTGGGTGTATTTGGAAAAACCTCTTCCCCGAAAGCATCATAATTTCCGCGAAGCAGAACGTGCGCCTTTTTCCGTTTCGGCATTTCCTGCATGACCATTAATTCCCTGATTTGCTCGGCCGAATCAGCCAGCACAGTGCGGATTTTTCGAAGGTCTTTTTCCGCATCGATAACCGATTGAGAAACAGCCGATAAATAGTAATCTTTCAGCACATTGAGTTGTTTGTCGGACATTGTATTTTTATCCGAAGAAGCGATTGCTTTCCATTCATTCTTCCCTGCAAGAATTTCTATTTCGAATGGGGTCAATGCCCGGTTATAAACGACAATGTCGTCTGCGAGCCCATTTTTAAAGCCGTTCCCGCGCCACCAGGCACCAACCTGTAATCCGGGCTGCACTTTGGATTTGAACAAGATGTCTTTTGTCAGCTGATCCATCTCCGTTTCCATTGCCACTTCGGCACCGTCCATAAACAGCTTAAAACCAGCCGCTTTGGATGAACCATCATAGGTGATCGTCAATTGGATCCATTTGCCCCTGGGCACATCACTTTTCGACACTTTTGCAACCGCATTGGAGGGCGCTGTGTGCGCCATATTCAGTTCCAGCTTATTGTTTTTTAAGTACAAATGGTATCCCCGAAAGTTGTAAAGCCGTTCGGCCTGGCTCTTATGTAAAATCACGCCCTCTTTCATTTCCTTAGGCACATTCACCCAAATTCCTACGCTAAACGGCTCCGACCGTCTGAAAACACCAATCTGATTTAAATCCAAATATACATCGCCATCAAAACGCATTGCATAGCCCTCTCCATGAGTTTCAAAAACGGGTTTGTCGCCAGTCATGCCCGATTCACGTTTCATGATTCCTGCCTGCTTCGAATTTATATCATTGGTCAGGTTTTGACGCGCTAATGTGTTTTTATCAAATGAAAAATGCGCTTGCAAACCGGCTGACGGAATTTTGTCATGGGCTAACTTCTTCAAACCACCACCGTCCAACCATTTTTCAAAACCTGCCTGATCATTGTTTTTGCTTTGCGAGACCATTCCCTGCTGTTCCGTTTCGCGCGCTTTCAGGAATTTCAGCATTTTCTCCTGCTCTTCCGTGGGCAGCATTAATGTTGGTGTGGGAAGTGCGTCGTCCCAGGAGATTTGGCCGGCCTCTTTTACATTATTGAAAAAACTGAACAGTTCGTAGTAGTTCTTTTGAGAGACAGGATCGTATTTATGGTCATGGCATTTGGCACAACCTACTGAAATTCCGAGCATTGCATCACCAAATGTATTTGTCCTGTCCACCACATATTCGGTCTGAAATTCCTCTTCGATAATCCCGCCTTCCATATTTTGCTGATGGTTCCGGTTGAAAGCTGTTGCGATGAGCATATCCCTGGTTGGCCTTGGCATGAGGTCGCCTGCCAACTGCCAGTGCAGGAACTTGTCGTAAGGAAAGTTCCGGTTAAAGGCACCAATCACCCAGTCCCGGTAAGGCGACATATCACGTAACCGATCGACGGTGTAACCGTGCGAGTCTGCAAAACGCGCGAGATCAAGCCAATCCACGGCCATCTTCTCGCCGTAATGCGGCGATCTCATGAGCCGGTCAACTTGTTTTTCGTAAGCATTACCTGACTTATCATTCAAAAAAGCATCGATTTCAGCAATTGTTGGCGGCAAACCGGTCAGGTCGAGCGATAACCTGCGTAGAAGGAGCTCTTTACCGGCTTCGGCAGATGGCTTAAAATTTTCAGTTTCAAGCTTTGCCAGAATGAAATTATCAATCGGATTTTTCGTCCAATCCTTGCTTTTCACTTCCGGGACTTCTGTTTTTTCAGGTTTTACAAATGCCCAATGTGGCTTATATGCAGCGCCGTCTCTGATCCATTTAACCAAAATGGCCTTCTCTTTTGCACTCAGATTCAGGTGCGAAGCAGGCGTCGGCATCATATACTCCGGATCTTGTGAAAGAATGCGGTGAAAGACCTCGCTGTTTTTGAGATCGCCAGGATTAATTGCAACTTTTCCTTTATTCTCGGGCAAGTCGCTATAAGCAGCCTCCTGAATGTCAAGCCTTAAACCGGCTTTCTGCTTCGCCTTATCCGGTCCGTGGCAAGCAAAACACTTGTCCGATAACACGGGTTTTACGTGCTGATTATAATCCAGCTTTTCGGGCAGTTCTTCATATGCGAGCTGCACATCCTCGGGCAGATCAGGCTGACAAGAGAACAAAGCAACCGTAAATCCGAAGAAAAGTATGGTTTTGAGCGTCATATGCATACCGATTTTAGTCAATTTTCATTTAGGATTCAAAGTTTAATCCTAAATTTTTCTCTAATTCCTATATTTGCTTTGTAGCCATCGGGCTGACACATCATTCTTTTTATTTATAAAAAAGATTCCATATCCATAACTGCCTGTCGGTAAACCCATGAAACGAATTTATCTCTTTCTCCTCATTTTTGTCTTTACACTTGCGGCTTATGCACAGCAATCGCCCAGGCTTATTGTCCGCGGCGATGACATGGGTTATTCACACTCAGGCAACCTGGCGCTTTTGAAATGTTTCAAAGAGGGATTTCAGACTTCCATTGAGGTAATCGTTCCGTCGCCGTGGTTTCCGGAGGCGGTGCAGATGCTGAAAGACAATCCGGGAGCTGATATCGGCATACACCTTGCGCTTACCAGCGAGTGGGATAACGTGAAATGGAGACCGGTTTCGGATTGTCCAAGCCTTTGTGATGAAGATGGCTATTTTTACCCTATGGTGCGCGCGAACAAAAATTATCCCAAACGTGCGATCATGGAAAATAGCTGGAAGATCGAAGATGTGGAAAAAGAATTCAGGGCGCAGATTGAGCTGGCTTTGAAAAAACTGCCGACTATCACCCACTTGTCGTCGCATATGGGCTGCACAGGCATTTCAGAGGAAGTAAGGGCTTTGACCAAAAGGCTTTCAAAAGAATACAAAATCCCTATCGATCCCGAGCCGGTCGATGTTAGCTATGTAAGTTATGAAGGACCGCACAAGACTTCTGAACAAAAAATAGAAAGCTTCCTTAAAATGCTGGACAAGCTTCAGCCTGGCAAAACTTACATGTTTGTAGACCATCCAGGGCTCAATGATGCGGAGTTACAGGCAATTCATCACATTGGTTACGAAGATGTTGCCGCGGACCGCCAGGGCGTGACCGATCTGTTCACGAGCGCCAGGGTAAAAGCGGCTATTAAAGAAAAGAAGATCGCATTGATTGGTTACAGGGATTTGAAATGAGCCTGCAATAACTATTCAGACTTCCCAAGTCTTGCAGACTTGGAAAGTCTCAGCCCGGCTCTCCATCTGTACAAACGCTTCATCCATCCCGTTTAATCAAGCCTTTATCATAAATTATTAAAAGGTTTTTTTATTCCGTTGCATTTTTATGGCGAAAATACAATCCCATAACAATGATAAAACTTCTGCTTTCTTCACTCATCATCCTGGCCACCTTCGTTTCCCCTGCAATTGCACAATTTCCAGGAGCCGGCGGAACAGCACAGCCCAAGGCATTACCCGGCACAGCCGGTGATCAAAGCCCGAAAGGAAATGCAAAATTATCCGGTTCCATCGTGGATTCTTCTTCCGCAAAAGGCATTGAATTTGCAAGCATAGCACTTTACAGCAAAGCAAGCGGCCAGGCCGTCGACGGAACGGTTGCCGATGAAAACGGCAAATTTACATTATCCAAACTGGCGGCAGGCGAATACAAGGTTCTGATTTCATTTATCGGATTTGTAAATAAAACAATAGATAACATTGCAATCGCCAAAGGCCAGGACCTTAATCTGGGCGTCATCTCCCTGTCGTCGAACATCAAAACATTAAACGAAGTTACCGTTACCGGACAAGCCGCTTTGATCGAAGAAAAAGTAGACAGGCTTGTTTACAATGCGGAAAAAGACATTACGGCAAAAGGGGGCGACGCAACAGATATTTTGAGGAAAGTGCCGCTTCTGACGGTCGATCTGGATGGTAATGTTTCCTTGCGCGGAAGTCAGAATATCCGCGTGCTGGTCAACAATAAGCCCAGTACGATCATTGCCAACAGCGTTGCGGATGCATTAAAACAGATCCCAGCCGATCAGATCAAATCGGTGGAAGTGATCACCAGCCCGTCTGCCAAATACGATGCGGAAGGTTCCGGCGGGATCATTAACATTATCACCAAGAAAAACAGCTTGCAGGGATTGAACCTCAATATCGATTCCGGCATAGGAAACCGCGGTTCCATTCTTTCTTTAAATGGGGGTTACCGAAAAGGAAAAGCAGGTTTCACGATCGGTGGGTTCGGGCGCGGCATGTATAACACGATCACGAAAACCACCCTTGAACAAACAAGCATCGTGAATGATGTGTCGACAGTCACACGCCAGACAGGCGACGGATCGAGCCGTGGGTTGTTTGGAAACTACAACCTGGGTTTTGACTATGATCTGGCAAAAAATCAGAGTATTACCGCAGGCGTTCGTTACGGTGTGCGTAACTTCCGCAGTCAGCAGGATTTGATCACGCGCATCACGAAAACGGGTGAAATGGACTTGAACTCTGCCCGTAATGTGGATGCGAAAAACCTTTCGGGGACCATTGATGCAAATATTGATTACCTGCATACATTCAAACCACAGCAGGAATGGAGCATATCTACACTTTACAGCCGCAATGACCTGACCAATGATTTTGATGCAGATATTTTGAATGGAAGCAGCGAGCTCATCAACCGTCAGCGCAATTTGAACAAAAGCATTAACCAGGAATTTACATTACAATCTGATTATCAAACGCCTATCAAGAAGAATCAGATGCTGGAATTCGGTGGAAAGGGCATTATCAGGGAAGTTACCAGTGCATACAATTTCCTGACCGCTAAGCCATCCGGTGATTTTCGTCCTGAACTGGATCAGCCGGCCGGCGATTTGACCTATCACCAGAACATTGCAGCAGGTTATACTTCCTATACTTATACAACCAAAAAACGCTACACATTCAAGGGCGGCTTGCGTTATGAGCATACTTTTATTGATGCCAGCACAAATGAAGGAACCGTTGGTGTGGGTAATTATGGCGTGCTGGTGCCTAGTGTTAATGCTTCCAAAACATTCAAAGGAACAACAGTGAAATTGGGTTACAACCGCAGAATACAGCGTCCGGGTTTACAGCAGCTCAACCCGAACTTCAACTCAGCCAACCCGCAGAACATCACCATTGGTAACCCCGAACTGAGACCGGAACTGACCAACAACTTTGAACTGGGATTAAGCAAAAATATTAAGAAAACTTTCATCAATGCGACATTCTTCGGCCGCGTGACCAACAACGCGATCACACAAGTGCGCCAGCCATCGGATACGCTCGCAGGATCGATCATTACCACTTACGAAAACATCGGAAAGCAACATGCTTATGGTCTTAACTTGTTTGCAAATGTGGCCGCAACTTCAAAAATCAGCTTTGGGGTTTTCTCAAACATATTTTATACCACATTAACCGGCCAGACGCTGGAAAAAGGCGTTTCGAGAACATTGGAAAACACAGGTTTTGTTGTGAGCGGCGGCGTGTTCTCCCAGGCAACATTCAAAAACGGCTGGGGGGCACAGGCGTTCGGTTTTATGCAGGGCAACCAGGTTCAGCTGCAAGGGCATATGGGCGGATTTGGGTTTTATACCGTGGGTGTGAAAAAGGAATTTGCCGACAAAAAAGCAAGCTTGGGATTGGCAGCCGAAAACTTCCTGAGCAGACGTTTCAAAATGCACACGGAACTGACCTCGCCGGATTTCAACCAGGTTAATGATATTTTCATGTATAATCGCGGTGTAAGGCTGACATTCACTTACAAAATCGGGAAGATGACCATGGACGCTCCGAAACGCAAAGCGAAGTCTGTCAACAACGACGACGTGAAGAGTGAAGGCAGCGGGCAATCAGGCCCGGCTCCCGCAGGTGGCGGAAATGCGCCCCGGTAGTTAATTCAATATCAATGCTTTAATAGAAAAAAGACAAACTAATTTAACTCCAAATAACCTTACATATGAAAACAACCAAATTGTTCGTCGCTTTTGCAGCGGCTTTGATCTCGGCAGGCTCTTACGCGCAAACAGTCGATGAAATCGTAGACAAGCACGTGGCTGCTTTGGGCGGAATGGATAAAATTAAGGCAGTTAATACGGTCATTACCGAGCGTTCGCTCGCCGTGCAGGGTATGGAAATCCCTACCAAAACGGTTCTTGTGGTTGGGAAATCGCTTCGTAACGAGTCGACCGTTATGGGTAATGCCATGGTGCAGGTGGTGGACGATTCCAAAGGCTGGATGATCCGGCCAACGCAAATGGGTGGCACGGGAGAGCCCGAGGATATGCCAGCCGATCAGCTGAAACAGCAAATTGCATCACTTGATCCCTTCGGTGGACTTGTTAATTACAAAGAAAAAGGAAATAAAGTAGAACTTGTGGGCAAAGAGAAGCTCGACAAAAAAGACGTTTACCACCTCAAAGTCACTTCAAAAGAAGGAACGACGATGGATGAATATCTGGATGCGGAAACGTATCTCGTAAGCAAGGTAAAAGTGGACATGAATGGGCAGAGCGGTGAAATTGACTTGTCGGACTACAAAGAGGTAGAAGGCGTTAAATTCCCGAACACGATGGACATTACCAATGCGCAAATGGGCACTATGTCCTTCATTACCAGCAAAGTTTCGGTTAATACGCCTGTTGACGCGGCCATTTTCAAGAAACCCGTTAAATAAAACCAACGGTTAAGAAATGCAAAAGGCATCGGAAATCATTCCGGTGCCTTTTTTGCTTATAATCAATGCCTTCCGAATTGTTGACCAAACAAATAAATACCGGATAAAGTAAAATGAAGCCAAAAAAATCTTAATATTTACTAATTGCGCACCCTGCCAGAGCGTGGTCGTTTGAATATGTGTACACGTTTGAAGATTGTTTTTGTCCTGCTCGCATTCCAGTTCTTTTACGGGATGGTCAATTTATGCCCTGCGCAATCGTATGGCCTTGGTTTTGAAAGTTATGAATCGGTGCAGGATAAAAGGACCGGCCTGGACCTCTCGCCTGACAAGACATTTTGCTTTGACAATAATTTTGAGCTTTCCTTCGAAGTTTCCTTTCTTAAACACAAGAAGAACTACTTCGGCTATATCGTGCGGCTCATCGAAAATGACCGGCAGAACATTGATATCCTATATGACAATTCTTCCCTGAATAAGGACCGCTTCAAAGTGGTAATCGGCGATAAATTCTCCAAAATCGCCTTCGACATTGACGAAATCCCGCTTTACGAAAACTGGAACAGCATAAGACTGATATTTAACAAAGACGCTGAAACACTCACTGTTTTTAGCGGAACGCGGCAATTCAGGCAGGCCATTGCACTGGAAAAGAACGGCTGTTTTAAAATTCTTTTTGGGGCTAATAAATATAAAAACTTCAACACCACGGACGTCCCGCCGATGAAAATCCGCAACATTGCCATTAAGGAGAGCGGAGAGGAAAAATATCACTGGAACCTCGACGAAATGAGCGGCGCAAAAGCAATCGGGACCGCAAAAAATACCGATGGCCTCGTTGCTAATCCACTATGGATCAAAAAGATGCATTATGAATGGCAGCCGCTGCAAACGTTCGTCATACAAGGCCCCGCCCGGGTTACCTGCGACCAAACCACCGGGATGGTCTACATTGTTGGCACCGATACGTTAACGACGCACCGCATTTCAAGCAATCAGGTGAAACGCATTCCTTACCAGTCTGGGAAGCAGCCGCTTTTCATGGATAACCAAGTGCTGTATGAAAAGTCTACAAACAGTATTTACAATCTTTTTATCAACGAAAAACAGGTTTCGCATTTCGATACATTAAGCAGCAAATGGGATAAGAGCGACTTGAAGGCTGAATTGAAAACGCATTTTCTGCACGCGAACAAGTTTTATTCCAAACCCGACTCAACGATCTACATTTTAGGAGGTTATGGACATTTGGAATATAAAAACACCATTCAAAAATATCATTTGGGCACTGGAAACTGGTCGCAAACCAGTCCGCAGGACAGCACTTTCGGGCCACGCTATTTAGCAGCTGCCGGCGCAGCATCGGACGGGGCATACCTGATGGGCGGTTATGGAAGTGTAACGGGCCGGCAGATCTTGAACCCGCGCAATTGGTATGACCTTATTTTTTTCAATGCTAAAACGCGTTTGTTTAAAAAAATCTATGATCTGAAAATCCCGCAGGACGATTTTGTTTTTGCCAACTCCATGATCGTCAAGGAAAAAGAAAACGCTTACTATGCGCTGATTTTCCCGAAAGATAAATTCAACTCCGCATTACAGCTGATCACAGGTTCGCTTTCCAGGCCGGAATATAAGGTCGTTGGCTCAAAAATTCCGTTTGAATTTGTCGATACAGAATCGTTTGCAGATCTGTTTTTTGATGAATCAACGGGCAGGTTTGTGGCCGTCACGCTTTTCAGGACGGATCAGAATCAGACTAAGGTTTCCATTTATTCGCTCTTTTCACCGCCATTGGAAACGGCCCCTGCCGTTAAGCAGGCTTCCGCAAAGTCCGAAAATATGCTCTGTATCATCGGGGCTCTGGTTGCAGTTATTGCCGGCGTTTACTTTTACAGACGCCGCAAACCGTCTCAGGCGGCCGCCAAAGTTGTTCCAGCCCCGATTGAACCATTCAAGCCCGCGGAAGTCACGTTTTCTCCCGCTCCTATCACGGAATTTGCTAAAAAAAGCATTGAAACGAAGGCAATGCCGCTTCATAGCAGTATTATGCTGTTTGGTAACCTGCAATTATTTGATGATCAGGGGACCGAAATCACAAGGTTATTCACGCCTTTACTCAAAGAGCTCTTTCTTGTGATCCTGTTACATTCCGTCCGTCGCGAAGGAATCAGTTCTGAGAAATTAAAGGAGCTGTTGTGGTTTGATAAATCATCTGAAAGCGCACGAAACAACCGGGCAGTTAACATTGCGAAGCTGAAAGGGATTTTGGACAAACTGAAATGGTGTCACATTTCCAAAGAGAGCGGATACTGGCGGGTTAACATTGATTATGAGCAAATTCACGTCGATTATGCGGAATATTTAAAGCTCGTTTCGGATAAGCGCTTGCTTTCCAAACAGGACATTTTCGACCTGTCACAAATTAGTAAGCGCGGAACATTCCTGGCCGATCTGGAATATGAGTGGTTGGACAGTTTCAAATCCGAGATCTCCAACGAGATCGTGGATGCTTATTTGCGCTATGCAACTTCGGTGAAAATTGCGGATGATCCCGAATTCATGATCAAAGTGGCCAATTACATCTTCTATTTTGACCCGGTGAACGAAGAAGCGATGACCATCAAGTGCAAAGCTTTGGCACTTTTGGGCAAGCACTCCCTGGCAAAAACCACTTTTGAAAATTTTGCCAGAGAGTACATGCGGATTTACGGGGAAGAGTTTCGGAAAGACATGCCGGAAGTTTTGCATTCCTAGCGCGCATTTCCAATCCCCTCAAAGCGGTCGTTCAGGTTTCTTAGCGCTGAACCCCGGTTCACCGTGAAACCACTTCGCGCCTTGCCCTGTGAGCCATAGATAATGGTCTGTTTTGAGATCGGGCTCGATGCCTACAAACTTCCCGTCGGCATTTTCAGGAAGTTCCCCTTCCCGCCTGCATTTAAAAATGGCAGTGCCTTCGTCTACCTCATCAAACATTGCTACGTACAATGCTTCTGCGCCCGATAGTTTGGCGCCTGCGATTTGTTGCCATAAAAAGTCGCCTTTCCCGCGCGGGATCTGGTTATAGAGCGATTTGTCGTTCTTCAAATTACCCCAGCTAAAACCCGGAAAAACAAGCGGCGCATAATCCAGATTATTCGCTTTACACCAGGCAATGTCGGCAGGCAGGTTCGGACCAGCGACGTCCGTGTAAGTGGATGCATTATAACGGCCAACCGCCCACGGCATCACCACGTCCACACTTTTGACAACTGTATGCAGCAATGTTGAGTTTTCCGTATCCTTTCCAAGGCTACGCCAATAGTAAGGCACACCGAGGAGGATCGAAGCTTTTTTCGTCGGCCCTTTCACTTTTTCCACCAGCTTCTGAATGTCCGCAATAGTGTATTTACGCCCATCATTGAAACCCACGCCCCAGATCGCCAACATAGGACGGCCGCTATGGCGCAGATATTGCGGGTTTTCCTTGTTATCAAATAGCTTGAATGTGCTTTGCAATTCTTCCCAATCCTTCACAATAAAGTCCATATCCGCAGATGTTGAACCGCTCAGATCGTACATGACGCTGATCGCCCGGCCGTATTTTTTGGAAGCTTTCAATGCATTGGCAAGCACTTTATTGAAATGCTTTTTACCACTTTCCCCTTTCACTTCGGACACAAAACGCTGCATATAAACGCCGTCAATGCCATGCTCTTTCATCCATTTGAAATGCAGATCCACGCTTTCTTCGTCATAAGGGCTGTAAACCTGCGCCGGTTCACCGTTTTTGTATTTAAAAGATGTTTTATATGTTTTAGAATAATCCGTTACATCCGGCCAAAAGTCAATCGAAGTCGCTCCGGGCTCGAACTTCCCGGCTTTCTGATAATGATGCCAACCGCGCCCCGCGCCATCACCCTCGGCCGTAAACCAGCCCTGGTAACCCGCCATGACCAAGCCTTTGTAGCTTTTGAACAGCACGCCAGTCTCATCGTATCTGACTTCTTCAATGGGTTCAGGATCAATAGGTTGTTTGACATTTTCTGCACCATTGCAGCTGAATGAAAGAAAAGGTAAGAGTATCAGGAAGTCTAAAAATTTCATAGTTAAAGGTTTAGTTTAAAATCCATGCATTTGATGGATTGAAATCCCCTATATCCTTTGCTCCGGGTTAAAACCCGGAGCAAAGGATATCATTTAATACAATCACAAGGCAATTCGCACGGCTTTAGCGTAATTGAATTTGGATTCCGGGGCATCGATGATCGCGCCGATGCGGAAGAAATACGAGCTGCCTGTTTTCAAATTGTTGCTATTTGACGGAATGTCAATTTCGAGCTTATAAATCTTATTGGGATCCATCGCCCCATTGATCTCCGTTTCAGACAGAACCGTCCGCATCGGCTCCCCAACCGAAGGCTCAGGATGTGCATAAAGGCCTATTTTCCGTACATTATTGATCACAGTCTGCTGGATTTTGAACGTCGCGACTACTTTTGAGCCGGATTTCTCGATCTTGGCATCTTTTACCCGAATGTAAGGCTGCACTTTAAAATCCAGCTTGGTTTCACCCGCTACTGTCACGTCCTGCGGTTCTGCGGGAACGAAATTTCCCCGCACTGGCGTAATCGTGTATTGATTAGCAAAAATGAGATTGTTGCGGTAAGTGCCATCGTTTTTCACAATCATGACCTGCTTCGTCTGAGAAGCGTAGCCATGCTCGATAAACTCAATCGTGCTTCCCCGGATAATGTCCTGTTCCACAGGTTCATTGGTTTCTATGTCCAGGAAAGTTCCGTAAAGCTGCGCGTCCGGCGCAGGATAATTATCTATTTTACAAGCTGCTGCCGAGAACATTAACCCCAGCGCCCAAGTGTATATTTTTATCGTTTTCATAGTCATTTGTTGAATTGAGAAAAGAAGTTGTTGGCAATCGGCAGTCAGCAATCGCAACCGACAGCCGATTGCCGATTGCCGAAAGCCGAAAGCCGTCCTAATATTGCGGATTTTGAACCAATCCGTTCGAGCCGACGCCGGGAATATAACGGTAATACTGCTTGTAGTCGAACGTTGCCGGATTCAGGCGCGCAATGTTCTGACGGATGAAAATGTATTTAGCAGGCGTCACACGCAGATCGAGCACCGGAATTAGAGCATGGCGCACGCGGTTGTTAAAGAGCGTGTGGTATTCACGCCTTCTTACTAGGTCCCAGAAGCGCTTGTTTTCAAAAGCGAGCTCCACCCTTCTTTCCCTGATTACATTATCGATCGTCAAAGGAATGTCTTTGGTATGCCCCGCGCGGCGGCGAATGCCATTCAGCGCCTGCGCTCCTTTTGCCACTGTTCCTGTGCCGCTTTCAACGATTGCCTCTGCGTAGTTGAGCAGGATTTCGGCATAACGGAAGTCAGCCCAGTCGGAAACGGTCTGGTTCCAGCCCGGCGCGACGTTCACGCCCTCGCTCAGGAATTTCTTGAAACTTACACCCGTCCTGGTGTTGTTTCCGCCCCAGGTGTCGAAACCGGAATATTGCGTGCGATCCGCAGCCCCGTAAGGATAAATCGTTGTGTTACCCACTTTAACCGGTTCACCACCAAACAGTTGTGCATTGCCATCCGGCTTTACAAACCCAGCCTGAATGATGATTTTCTGTCCCTTCCAGGCCGTTCCGGGCAAGATCGCCGTCGCCCACAGGCGTGCATCTTTATCCTTATAGATCCCCGCCGGATCGTCGAAGCGTTTATAATTTTTTGCCGGGTCGAAACCATTATAATCGTTCACATCATTACCCGCAACCGTTGTCGTCACAGGCGCATTTTGACCTGGATTTGCATAGGTTTCATAAGCGTCGATCAAGTCCAGTGTCGGGTTCATACGGCCCGGGTGCGGCCATCCGTTGGCCGTTTGGTTAGGCTGATACCAAATCCCGTAATTATGTCCGGTGCCTGCGCCAGGCCGTGCAAAACCTTTGATAAAAATGGCTTCCGTCGGGGCAATGTTGGGATCTTCAAACAACTTGCGGTAATTTTCAGCCGCTTCCTCCGGGCTAGCCGGCGTGGGTTTGTAAAGCGCGAATTTTCCGGAATTTATAATGGCTTCAGAAGATTCAATGGCTGCTTTGTAATAGTCCGCAGCAGCAGATTTTTCTATTCCAACCAGCTTCTGGTCCACCGCAGTGCCGGAAATAGGCGCTCTTGAACCATACTTCGCCAAAGATGCAGCATGGAGGGCAGCCCTCGATTTGAGCGCATATGCCACCCATTTGGTAGCGCGTCTTTCCCCGCCGGGCCATGCATCCGCCAGGTTGGCAATCGCGATATCACATTCCTTCAAAACAAAATCCCAGGTTTCTTTCTCCGTGCTGCGCGGCACTTTCAGCGCTTCCACATCGCCTTCATATTTCTGAACAGCCGTGATCAGAGGAACGCCCCCATATCTTTTCACCAATGCAAAATAGGCATAAGCCCGAATGAAGGCACTTTCACCTACCAGCGCTTTCGTTTCGTCCTCACTCACATCCAGTGTTGGAATAATGTCAATGAGGATATTGGTATCCCGGATCAGCTTGTAACCCTGGTCCCACCATTGAAAATCGTCATTCCCGATAAAATCACCGAATTCCGTGTGCACCGCTTCGTCGGTGATCATGGCCGGGGCAAACCCGCCATTGTTCGGGTCACCCGTGTTCCAGTTGAAACCTTGTCTGAAAAACGTAAAATCCTCAATAGGCAACTGGTAATACAGGTTTGCCATGTACAACTTAACCCCCTCCGGATTAGAAAAAAGATTCTCTCCCTGTAACTTGTCCAATGGCTGCTTATCAAGCACATTGTCGCAGCTAACGGCGGTTAACAGCACAAAGAGCATTAATATATGTCTGGTCAATTTCATTTTCTGAACTGTTAGAATGTAACATTAATACCAAAGTTGTAGCTTCTAGTTACCGGATAGGTAAGCCCTGCGCCAAACAAACCTTCGATTTTTTCGGGGTCAAAAGGCTTTACGAACGGATCGGCCCAGGTAAAAATGTTGTGCGCATTTCCGTAGATGCGAACATCGTCGATCCCGATCTTTTTCAGCCAGGCGAGGTTAAAGGTGTAGCCAAGCTGCGCGCTTTTAAACCGCAGATAAGAGGCGTCTTTCCGCCAGGCCGAGCTTTCCGCATACATCGCACCTACATTGTAATTGAAGCGGGAAGCAGGCCATTTGCCGGGAACCCATTCATTATCACCATCCAGATGCCATCTGTCGTAGAAATATGCCGGTGTGTTGCCGCGGAAGGCAAAAACTTCCGCATACACTTCCCGAAAACGTACGCTGTATTTGCCCGATCCCTGGAACAGCGCTGTGAAATCGAAACCTTTCCACGAAGCATTTAATGTCACGCCATAATACATTTTGGGATCACCGCCGAAGAACAAAGGCAATGCATCATTACCATCAATCATGCCGTTTCCATCCACATCTTTGTATTTAAAATCGCCGGGAAGCTCACGTGTGTTTCCCAAATCCCCGTTCTGAATAGGCGCGTAAATCACCTCATCCTTATTCTGGAACTGTCCTTCTAACTGGTATGCCCATACGACGTCGTTCCAGCGGTTGGTTGTCCCGGTTTTCCATTTGTCCATGCTATTCAGAAAATCCCCTCTTTCCACGTAGCGGTTCATGGTGCGCGCGAAGTTAAAGTTGCCCGAAATGCCATATTTGAAATCACGAACCTGACCATTGTAAGCTGCCGAGAATTCAATGCCTTGCACACGGTCGCTATTCAGGTTTTCATCCGGCAATGTTCCGCCGAAAGTATTGGGTAGTGATACATTCCGCCTGGCCAGCAAGCCTTTGCGGTCACGCTGATAGACGTCAAAAGTCAGGTCTACCCGGTTGTCCCAAAGCCCGATGTCGATGCCGACATCCTTGATTTTGGATTTAAACCACGTCAGTTTTTCGTTTACAATGGCGGGAGAAGCTGCTCCGGTCGTGTAATTGCCATTGGTAAACTCATATCCGCCGCCGCCAGTAAGCGAGAAGCCAGGCACATACTGGAATGGCGCGCCTGCATCCGCGCCTACCAAGCCGTAAGAACCTCTTAGTTTCAGATTGGAGATCAACGGAATGTTGTCCATAAACCGCTCTTCGGAAATCCGCCAGCCAGCAGAAACCACCGGGAACAAGCCCCAGCGACGATCCGGGTGGTAACGGTAGGAGCCGTCGTAACGGGCGGCCACTTCGAGCAGATATTTTTCCTTGAAATCGTAATTCAGCCTTCCCACAAAGGATTGACTCGCATATTCGCTCTCAGAACCGCTGGTAGTCTGGTTATTAAGCCCGGCCTGATCAATCTGGTCATTGGTGTAAAACGCATATTCCCTGCCTAGGCCGGCCCAGCGGTTTTTGGATTCCTGCTGTTCGTAAACCAATGTCGCACCGACATTGTGATTTTTGGCGATCACCGTATTATACAGCAACTGGCCCTGGAAGGTGACGCGGTTATTGTCGGAAAAGTTATTGCCGATGCGAGACGGATTACGTTGCAAATGCGCTGTGTATTTGTCCGTTGCTGCCTCGTAAGTGTAAAGGTTATAGCTTTTTGAGACAGATTTATTGCGATAGTTATTGCTGTCGTACGCCACCAGGCCTTTTACTTTCAACCCCGGAACGAAAGGAACCGAGTAAGTCAGGGCAAAAGTGGATTGGAAAAACTTGTTTGCTTCTTCATTATACCCTGTCAGGTCGCCGTCCGCCAGCGCAACAGGATTATAGCCTCCGCTGAGCAGGGAAGGATATTTTGGGTTATCATTGGCATAAGGACGCTCCGTTGCCAATGCGATCCTGGTGCCTTTGTAGATATTGAAAAAATTGTCTCCCGGCTGGTCTCTCTTGTCAAAAAGCCCGGAAAGAATCAGGTCCGCTTTCAGGTTTTTGGTTAACTCAATGCCAACATTAGCCCTGAATGTGTACTTTTTGTAACCCATATCCTTGCTTTTCAGCAAGCCGTTTTCATTTTGAAAGCCAAAACTGGTAAAATACGTCACGGCTCCCTCCCCACCCGATGCGGATAGAAAATGCTGCTGCTGGGAAGCCGATTTGTTCAAAACCGTTTTATACCAATCCGTTCCCTCATAACCAGGCGCTCCTGTTCTGAATTTTTCGATTTCCTCGGCTGTATAAACAGGATTTTCGCCCAGATTTTTGGCCGCATCATTGCGCATTTCGGCCCATTGCAGGGCGGATGTCATCTGCGGGACGTCCGTAGGGCTTTGCCGTCCGTAAACCGCATTGTAACTGAACTTAGGCTTTCCTTTGCTGCCTTTTTTGGTCGTCACGATCACCACGCCATTCCCAGCTCTGATCCCGAAAATCGCAGCCGAAGCATCCTTCAACACGGAAATGCTTTCAATATCGTCCGGATTGATCTTCTGGAATTCATAACCGCCGTCACGTGCCACACCGTCGACCACATAAAGCGGCTCACCGAATCCGCGGATGTTAATGCTCGTACTGAACGAACCCGGCTCTCCCGAGTTCTGGCGGATCTGCACGCCAGCCACTTTTCCCTGAAGGCTTTGTGCCAGGCTCGTGTGCGTGGTGGTTTTAATGTCTTCCGAAATAATGTTGGATATCGCGCCGGTGAGCGTTTGTTTCCGCTGCGTTCCGTATCCTACCACCACCACCTCCTGCAAATCGTCGGTGCTGGGTTCGAGTTTGATGGCAAAGTCGGTTTGGTTGCCGACTGTAATTTCCTGGCGTTTATAACCCAGAAAACTGATAATAAGGATCGAGCCGGATCGCGGTACACGCATTGAAAACTTGCCGTTTGCATCCGTTGTAGTTCCTTTTGCTGAGCCTTGTAACACGATGCTTGCACCCGGGATGGCATCGTTCTTCTCATCCTTGATCTCTCCCGAGATTGTCGTTTCGTTAGCCGACTGCGCGATGGCCGAACGCGCCGTCAGCAGCATGACGGCTAGCGCGAGGGAAAAATGCAGCAGGTATTTCTGGAAGTTTCGTAATCCTTCCGGTTTTAATAAAAGTCGATTTTCCATAGAGTTCTTTTAAATGTCGGTGACAGCAATGTGAAGCTTCAGTGATATCCTGGTTGGCCAAACCATGCATCAAAGTAATGTGGGGCTCATTAAGAAAAGATTAATAAAACATTAACCAAACCTTACCAGAGGGTATTTTTATCTAATTTTTAAATAAAATAATCCAATAAAGGGAAATCTGCACTGAGGCGCGCATTCAGAAACAGGACATGATATACTGAATATTCACAGCTGGAATCACTATTTTGCATAACCATTTCGAGCGACAGCCATGCAATTATATCCGTCACCAGCGCTGGTTCCGTACATTCTGCATTATCTCATTCTTGAAGATCATGCGGCTCAGCCGTCCCGCCACCGCTTCTTTCCGGATGGGCACCCCGGTATGGCGTTTCATTTCGGAGATGCGTTTTTGCAACAAGACCTGCATTGCAAAACCCCAATCCGGCATCCCGAAAGCTTCATTTACGGGCAAGTTAACCATCATTTCGACCTGATTTCAGGTGCCAGAATAGGGATGCTCATTGTCGTGTTCAAGTCGTTCGGACTGTCCGCATTGATGAACATGCCAGCAAAATTGCTTGCGAATCAAACACTCGCATTATCCGAGGTTTTCCCCCGGTCGGCCGATCAGCTGACCGATCAGGTTTTAGCCGCCCCCACGCACCAGGCGCGCATTCATTGTATCGAAGCATTTCTATTAAACCAATTGGCAAATCACCGACAGGACAACAAACTGATCACAGCCTGCACGCAGATGATCCACAATGCCGTGTCGCCGATTCCCGTGCGGCTGCTTGCTGAAAACCTGGCCGTCACTGAGCGGAGTTTGGAACGTGCGTTCGATCTGCATATCGGGATTTCCCCAAAATTATACAGCCGTATCGCGCGTTTACAGCGCTATCTCAAACTCAGGAAAGCCAGTCCGGATATGACGTTAACGGCCTTGTGCTATGAAGCCGGTTATTATGATCAGGCGCACTTCATAAAGGATTTTAGCGATCTTACGGGCATTACACCTACTCAATACGACCAAGGCACGAATCGGCTGGCGATTAATCTTATGCAGATCAATGTTCCCGGTTCGATTTGATTTGTCGGAATTTTACAATGCCGGCTTTTCCGCTACGCATAGCTTTGCAATAAAAAAACCCATGGAAAATCTCAAAGTAGCCACTGCGCAGTTTGAAAACAGCAGCGGTGACAAGGCCTATAACCTCGAAACAATCGACAAGCTTGCGGGCAAAGCGGCAGCTGACGGCGCACAGGTCATTGCATTTCATGAATGTTCGGTTACGGGATATACATTTGCCAGGAAGCTGGATCGCGATCAGCTTACCGAACTTGCGGAATTCATTCCCGACGGGCCAAGCATTCAAAGACTTATTGAAATCGCGGCCAAACACAACATTGCCGTCCTGGCTGGCCTTTTCGAGAAAGATGAGGCCGGAAATCTTTTCAAAGCTTATGTTTGTGTTGACAAAAACGGCTTGATCGCCAAATTCAGAAAGCTGCATCCATTCATTAACGGCAACCTGACACCCGGCGATGAATATGTCGTATTTGATCTTTATGGCTGGAAATGCGGGATTTTGATTTGTTATGATAACAACATTGTCGAGAATGTACGGGCAACCACCTTGCTCGGTGCAGACATTATTTTCATGCCGCATGTGACCATGATGACGCCTTCCACACGGCCGGGCGCAGGCTTTGCAGATCCTGTTTTGTGGGAAAAAAGACACGAAGACCCAACATCGTTACGACTGGAATTTGACGGACTGAAAGGCCGTGCGTGGCTGATGAAATGGCTGCCGGCGCGTGCATATGACAATGCGATTTATGCCATTTTTTCAAATCCCATCGGCATGGATGACGACCAGCTGAAAAACGGCTGCTCTATGATCCTGGACCCATTTGGCGACATTATCGCAGAATGTCGAAAACTCGATAATGACATTGCCGTTGCCACGTTAACCCCGGAAAAACTCACTCAGGCAGGCGGCCACCGCTACAAAATGGCACGCCGGCCAGAACTTTACGCCGGCATCATTGGTGCGGAACATGCTTCCAGCCAGAAAGTGGTGTGGCTAACCTGAGTATCACGCGAAAATGCAGCAGCCGGATTTAGTTAACAATAAATCCGGCTGCTGTATTCCGGTATTTACCTGCTTCCAATTCAAGCTTCATCTTACGAAAACTGTGCAATGGTCCCTGCGCTGAAAATGTGTTGACAACCCAGGCAGGAATGTCGCCGCCGGGATCGACCTGCAACGTGTATACGATGCTGATTTTTTCCGCGGAAAGCGGTTTAATAGTCCAGTAACCTTCCGAGTGGCTGATTCGGACGATGCCTTCTTTTTGTGCGACGAAACCCGGAACGGCTGGCGCATCCACCGTTACTACTTTGGTGACTTTATCCTGACTGACACGGATATGTGCTACAAAGTCACGATTTGAAAGCGGCCACGGCATGCTTACTTCGGAATAGTAATATAATTCGGAGGGAGAAACTTTTTTAAGTAAATCGCAGGACTTGGTATGAAAAACCCACTCCTCGGCTGCTTTCACGTCCAGCAGCATGGCTACCAACGCTCCGGCACTTGCCTTTACTTCGCACTCAACGCGTAAGGCATTGATCCTGGAACCCGGAGCGCTTTTCGAAAGCACCTTAATGCCCTGCGATTCAGTCACAAGCTTCCAGTCGCGCTGTGCAAAAGCATTTGAAATAACCAACGAAAACAAGAGATAAAGACTAAAATACCGGCGCATGCGAGCAACAAAAACATTCATTTCTTCTTTTGGAACGCGGCAAGGCCGTTTTTAATTCGGTATTCCCAAAAGACATTTCCGGGAATTGTTTCAGGACGGCTTGAACAGCCGCACGCCGTAAGCAATCAGCAGCAAGCCAAAAATCTCGATCGCCATACGGCCCATGCTGATCTGGTAAAACAGCGAGGGCAGATCATTGTACAACCTATCCGAAAAAAACAGGATCAGGATGGAGAATGTATTCATACAGAAAAAACCCCAGACGATCAAATTAAGCGCATCCGTGCTGAGTGAATTGCCTATTTTATTGATGAAATGCTGTTTGAAAAATAAAACCGAAACCACGATCAGATACAAGGCAAGACAGAACGACCCTACTTTTTGCGCATCTTTATAACCTTCTGCAAAAAGCGTATTTAGGATTTCCAGAACAAAAAGACACACCGAAATAATGCGTATCAGCCTTCCTGTCTGCCCGTGCACAATGCGGCCGAAAAAGAGTCCCAGGAACCAGAGTTCGTTTAAGTAATAAATCGGCGAAATGAAAAATGTATCGTCAATTTCAAATCGGGTAAGGTAAGGCACAAAAAAGTCAGGAAATGTATTGACCAACCCGATAAATGACGATTCAAAAATTGCGATCAGCAGCGCGAATATTGCATACCAAAACAAGGGTTTCAATACAAAATGATCGGGCACGCCTCTGTAACGCAGCAAAAAAACGCCCACTATGGCACCTCTTGCTGCTAAAAGCACATATCCGACCTTGATTACCAATTGACCAAACTCTGATTCCGTCATGTGGGGATCCGCACTTTTACGCCTTCACCTGCGTCGCCGCCCTCCTGCCCGCAAGGCGTATCACTGCCCGCGATGATGAGCGAGCGGTTGGGGTTGGTGTATATGTAAATGTTTAAAACGATGAAAGCGCCTCTCAGCATCTGATCCTCCAGAACTGGGCGCTCGACGACAAATCCGTTGCCGATATCTTGTTTTTTGAAATATTTAAAAATCCGGATATCAGGTTTTCCATTGGCGCGGTTGATGATGCGGATCAAAATTCCATCTGCACGCTTTCCTGAATTCATGATACGGAATATGCTTGCCTTTGTCCGGCACTTTTGCGTAAAACCCTCCGGTAACGGCACACGGTTGATGGCAACTTCCTCGAAATCGGACTTGTTAATGATAAAGTTTGGCATGACAGGATGGTTTGAATTTCAGTTATTTAGTCTTGCTTTCATATTCAATGTATTTTGGGAATGCTTTGAGGATGATGTTTTGCAGCTCTTCAAAAGTGTAAGGCTCTTTGTAATGCACACCAATGGTTGGCAGGTTAGAAAGCGAAACATAACAATTTTCTTCGCCCTGCCTGAAAACCATGAATGTGAGATCGCCGGGTTGCAAATGCAGCAGCGTGTAATTGGGTTCGAAATGGTTAACGTGTCTTCCAGTTCCATGTCCGCCAAATTTCAGTTTGACGCTGGCCACATTCTCGTCGGTAAAATAGCTTTCACGAATACCCACAAATTCAAACACTGCGGCCGATTTGTCCGTCGCCGGCTTTTCGGAGATCATGATTTCGAGGCTCTCTTTTTTCCCCGCCAACACTTTAAGGAGTTTCAATTCCTCTGCCTGTCCATTATTCAGGAAGGCAGTAAGCGTTTGGTAATGCGAAGTGATTACTGCCTCACGGACTTTCAGGTCCTCCAACCGAACCCTGAAAATAGATTCATCCAGAAAAAAACCCATCACCATATTTCGGATGTCTTCAATGCCGCCCGTGTTTTGCATATCGGAGGGCTCTAAACCTGCGTCGTCCAACGGCATCATAGCCTGCAAAGTCACGGCCAGTTTCAAGAAATTAGTTGTTACCGACACCAGAGCCGGTTCTTGTTCATTTCTGTTATACAGGCTATTATAGTCAAGATAGGCAATTTTTCCAGGCCCCGTCGTGCAAATGTCGGTTCTTTGCTGGCTTGCGAACGGATCTACGACACGGATCAGCTTCACACCTTCACTAATCTGGCAGTGGGTTACCACCACAGCATGGTTTCCATTCACAATGCCTGGATATTTCATACCCAGGACTACGGGTTTTCCAGCATCCGTATAGCGTCTAAGCGATGCAAAACTGGGAATGTTTGCCTGAAAACGCTGTTTTGCATTAATACCAAAGACTTTTTTCAGAATTTCCTGGTAGTATTTTTTCTCGGGTCGCAGGGACGGGTAACCATCCCCTATTTCACAAAAAGAAGTCAGCATAGCAAGGTTCGCATCTAAGGAGCCTTCAATCGTGTAATATTCTTTCAGGATACGGCGCTGTAAAGGCATTTCAGATCCCGGAATGTGGTCGAAATCGCTCTGCCCATGGATGAACCGCGCGACCATTTCGATGCAGGCTGCCCAGCAAATAGTGGAATGCACCTGCCGGATGTTAGGAAAGTTGGAAACGCTCATTTTGGTTTTAGGGGTTATACCAGGCGCCATTCCAAAGCTTTCACAACGGCTTCGGGCGCGGAGTTGACATGAAGCTTTTCATAAATGTGGTTCACGTGTGTGGCAACGGTGCTAAACGAAATATTGCAGGCATCCGCAATCATTTTATAACTCATTCCTTTGACCATGTGGCGCAAAACCTGCTGTTCACGCTGGGTAAGCTCCACAAATGTAAGCTCGCTCTTAACAAACTGGTGCTGAAACATTTCCAGTACACGGCGCGCGATGGAAGGCGACAGATGTGAGCCGCCGGCATTCACTTCGCGGATCGCTTTGACATACACTTCCGGATTAGGGTTTTTGATGATGTAACCCGATGCGCCGGAGCATATCGCCTGGAATATTTTATCGTCGTCCTCAAAAACCGTCTGAATCAGCACCTTCACATCAGGCGCATTTTTCCGGATCTCGGTCATGGCATCGATGCCCGATCTCTGGGGCATTTGAATGTCCATGAGCACCACGTCCGGCTTGTGCTTTTTTACGATCGGCCACGCTTCCTTAGCGTTCGGGTAGGCGTCGATGAACCATATGCCGTCGGTTGCCGAAAGATACATGGCGAGACTTTCCCGCAGGTTTTTATTATCCTCAAAAAGTAAGACGCGTATCATGCAATTGACCTGTTTCAGGTGATAAGTTGAACACTTGCTGATGACAAATTTCGCAGCTTATTTCAGGATAAAATATCAACAATTATATGGATATTTTACCTTCACATTACAATGCAATGTGCGTTTCAAGACGTGTGCCTTTCCCTTTTTCAGATTCTATAAAAAACTGAATACCAGATTCTTTTGCCCGATCTTTAAAATTGGAAAGACCATTCCCAGTGCTTTCGGCGGCCATATCAAAACCCTTTCCATTATCTTCAATCCCCACGTGGACCGTGTCTTTGGAGCGGGACACGTGCACCCAAACCATGCTGGCCTCGGCATGTTTGACGATATTATTGATCGCTTCTTTGAAGATCAGATAAACGCTTTTACGCTGCTCCATCGTGAAACTGACCTGCCCCAGATCTGTCTCAACCTTGAAGTCAAAACCGATATCCTGGCTCGACAGCACGCCCGATGCAAATGACTCCATACGGTCGAAAAGCTTGTAAATGTTATCGTTTTTAGGATTAATGGTCCAAACAGTATCCTGCATCAGCGCGACGGATTCCTTGGAATTGGCAATGATCTTTTCCAGAACAGGCAGCATTTCCGGCGGCGCTTTTTTTCTCAAAACCTCTACAAAAATGGCAATGCTGTTCAGGTTTGAGCCCACTTCATCATGGAGATCGGCGGCAATTTTGTTTCTTACGTGCTGCATACGCAGCTTTTGGCGGAAATCGTAAAGGAGGAATAAATAAATGCTGACGCCGATGAGCACCAGAATGTAGAAGACGATGGACGGGATAAACCACCATTGGTTCCAGAATCCCTGCTCCTTTTTTATGTAGATCACAGATTGAAAAAGCGCTTCCCTGCCGGCCAGTGCTTTGATATCATAAACATAATCTCCCGCATCCAGCGCAGTATAGCGTGAAACCGGATAACTGGATTCAACATACTCATTATCAACACCCTGCAACTGATAATGATAAGTGACGGCATTCGCGCGGACACTTTGAAATTCAATGATCAGATCGTGATCGCCAGCTTTGAGACGAATGGTGTCGCCGGTAAGCTGATGTGGTTTGCCATTGACTAAAACCTTGCTTATCTGCAATTGCGCGAGACAACAATGTGAGGAAATGACCAACAGAAATGGCAGGGCAAGACGCATGACAACAGGCAATGTTTCAGGTTTGCAGAGAGCCTGCCAAATTACAAGATTAGGCGCTGGTAAACAAGCCTTTGCAGAAGCATAACAGTTTGCTGATATAGGTTAATGCACATTGTAGTTAAACATCCAGATGATATCAAACTGATCCTGAACTACGCCGAAAAGATCTTCATCCAGCTGATCGTTTAATGCATAAATGACCCTTCCTTCGGCAGCGAGTTTGGTAAAACACCGGATAACTTCCTGCTGATCGTCGAACAACAGCGCGATAGAAATGTCACTGGAATGAACGAAGTCTTGCGAACCCATGAAATCGGTTGCCATGATCGTAAACTCGCGGCTCGTTAGCATGGCATGCATGACCTGATCGTGCATGCCATCCTGAAATTCAATGGCAAACGGGGTGTCGCCAATTGTTTCGACCGTAAGATTTCCACCAAAACATTCTTTATAGAACTGCATGGCCTGCTTGCAGTTGCCATTGAATGTCAGATAAGGTGAAATGCGCGTTGCCATCTTTACGTAGGATCGGAATTGAACAAAAATAAGCCGGTGCCAGGGTTCATAACAGGGATAATACGACAAATTGGGGGGCACTTTGCGACACTGCCCTGTTAAGCGCTGACGCTTCCCCCCCTTTCCCTTTACGTTTCGCCCGGGCCATTTTACACTTCGACGGGATCGGACTGTCCTAGGACGGATTATAAATTCAGATTTGTATCGTTCAATCAAAATGTTAGCCATGAAAAAATTATTCTTTCTTTTTCTTTTACTTGCTGCGGGACAGTATCTTTTCGCGCAGCAGGCGACGCAGACGATCCGGGGCTTGATCCGTGACGAAGTTTCGCAAACACCGGTAATCGGCGCCTCGGTCATGCTCATTCAGCCCGACGGTTCGAACCCGATCGGTGCGATCACGGATATAAATGGTGCATTTAAAATCACCGGTGTACCGCAGGGAAGGCAGACATTCCGCATCACCTCAGTGGGTTATGAGGAACAACGCCTTTCCAATATTTTGCTGACTTCCGGAAAAGAAGTGATCGTGAATGTTACGATGACGGAAAACGTTCAGGCGCTGAACGAAGTGGTGGTAACAGCCGACCGAAGTAATGATAAAAGCAAGACAAACAACGAGTTATCCCTCGTAAGCGGACGCTCTTTCAACATTGAAGACACAAAACGTTACGCGGGTTCATTGGGCGATCCGTCACGGATGGCCGCGAATTATGCGGGCGTAGTTTCGGGTGATGACTCGCGGAATGACATTGTGGTGCGTGGCAATTCTCCTACCGGAATGCTATGGCAACTAGAAGGGCTCAACATTCCGAACCCCAACCATTTTGGTTCATTATCGGCGACGGGCGGGCCGGTTAGCTTGCTGAATAACAACGTTTTGGCAAAATCAGATTTTATGACCAGCGCCTTCCCGGCACAATATGGCAATGCATTATCCGCCGTTTTTGACCTTCGTATGCGCGAAGGGAATAATGAACAATCTGAATTTCTGGGCCAGGTTGGATTTAATGGTTTTGAACTGGGTGCGGAAGGGCCTTTTTCCAAAAAATCCAAGGCTTCCTATCTTGTTAATTATCGCTATTCCACCCTCGGCGTGTTCAAGGCTTTGGGCATTAACTTCGGCACTGGCAACGCTGTTCCTGATTACCAGGACGTTAATTTCAAAGTGGCCGTTCCCACGGGAGCGAAGGGCAAGCTTACCTTGTTTGGGATCCTTGGCGCCAGCGACGTACAATTCCTTGGTAATGATGTGGATACAACTGTTACGGATTTATATGGGACCGAGAATAGCAATACAAAGGTGCGATACGCAACCAATATTCTTGGCTTGTCTTACGAACATAATCTCTCTGCCAAAACATTCGCAAAATTAACTCTGGGCATGAGCACGACCGATCAGAAGTTTAATGGGGATTCCATCAGCACGGTTACCAGAGAAGCTTTTGCCAATTCAGAAGGTCGTTTCAAAACGCAGAAATACTCGGCCTCGCTAAATGTTCGCCATAAAGTCAATGCAAAAAACAGCCTTTACGGCGGCATAACGACTGATTTACTCAATTTTGACCTTTATAACCGAAACATGTATCAGGCAGGAAAGTTTGATACAGTGCGGGTGGATGTGAAAGGAGAAAATTCGTTGCTGACACAGGCCTATGGTCAATGGAAATACAGGATGAGCAGGCGTATGCTGCTTACAACCGGCGTTCATTTTCAACATTATAGTCTAAATAACAAGGTGGCTGTCGAGCCGCGATTTGGCTTTCAGTACGCCTTCAAACATGGTCAGTCGCTCAGCGCAGGTTACGGAATGAACAGTCAGGCCCAAGACATTTACACCTATTTTGTGCAAACAAAAACGGCCGACGGAACCATTTTTACCAATAAGGAACTGGATTACACAAGAAGCCACCATTTTGTGCTGAGCTATGAAAACAGACTGACGGAAAACCTGTTGCTGAAAATAGAGCCTTATTATCAAACGATTAACAACGCCCCTGTTGAAAGAACGAAGTCGTCATTTTCAACACTCAATATTGGCAGCTCATTCGGCCCTTCCGACCGCGATAGCCTGGTGAATGGCGGAACGGGAAAAAATGTCGGGATTGAGCTGACATTGGAAAGATATTTCAATAAAGGATATTATTTCTTGATTACCAGCTCGTTATTTGAATCAAAATACAAGGGGAGCGATAAAATTGAGCGTAATACTGCATTTAATACACGTTATGTATTAAATGTGCTGGCCGGGAAGGAGATTAAAATAGGCAGAAATAAAAATAATGTGCTGAGCGCCAGCATCCGGTCGACGCTTGTGGGCGGGAAATACATTTCACCATTGAACCTCGATGCCTCGCGCATTCGCGGAGACGCGGTTTACGACGAGAGAAGGGCCTTTTCGCTTCGCCAGGACCCCTATTTCCGCACAGACCTCCGGTTCTCGTTCAGGAAAGAATATCGAAAAAGCACCATGGAATTTGCGCTGGACCTGCAAAATGTGACGGCCAAACAGAATGTGTTCCAGCAAACATACAATCCGCGAACAAACAGCCTGGCGACTCAGTATCAGCAGGGTTTTTTCCCCGTTCCTCTTTTTAGATATACATTTTAATTGCATTTTGCCGAGGCATTAGGGCCCGGCAAATTTTAGCTTATGAAAAATCTTTACACGCTGCATGACGGGAGAATGCGACTGATCGGGATTCCCCTTCTTTCCGTACTGATTCCGGCGGTTATCCATTTTGAGAATTTCATGGAGTTCAACATTGTTTTCCTGTACAATGTGTTGATCTCCGGGCTTATAACCATTGCATTGTGGGAAGGCAACCGCTTCATCATCGTAAAAATGCGCAGATTGTTTCCGGATTACAGCCAGACCAACAGGCGTCTGCTGACCGAAGCAATGCTTGCACTCGTGTACACATTTGTAGTAACATTGATCCTTGATGAGATTCTTTGCAAGGTTTTCCTGAATTCAGAAGGGACCATGCTGGGTTTTAAGATTAGCATTATTCCGACATTACTGGTTTACTTGGTTTATGAGGCTGTTTATTTCTTCGAAGCCTGGCAAGCTAACGTTCGCAAAACCGAATCGCTGATGCGGGAAGGCGTTCAATCTCAATTGGAAGTGCTTAAAAACCAGCTGGATCCGCATTTCCTCTTTAACAGCATGAACACGCTTGCTGCTTTGATCGACGACGACAACACGGATGCGCAGGATTATCTGGAAAGATTGTCAGATGTTTACAGATATGTGTTGGTAAGCCGTAATAAAAATACCGTCCTGGTGGAAGAAGAGCTGGCTTTTGTGGATGCTTATGTGTATCTCAACAAGATTCGTTTTCGCGATAATATGCTGGTTGAAAAGGAGTTGTCCAGCGCCACTTACCAGCAGCATGTGACGCCGCTGAGCTTGCAGATGCTGATTGAGAATGCGATCAAGCATAACGTTGCTTCCAAGGAAAACCCCTTGAAAATCACAATCCGCGAAGACAATAACTATCTTGTCATCGCCAACAATATCCTGGAAAAAACCGTCCTGGAAAAGTCGACAAGGGTCGGGCTTCAGAACATCATTAACCGATACAGCCTGCTAACGGAGCGACGCGTCGAGATCTCGCGGAGTGATAATTTGTTTAGTGTTAAAATCCCGCTTCTGCCACAGCTGGCTTAGGTTTTAGGAGCATTATATGAAAGTTGTCATTATAGAAGACGAATATCCGGCTGCCGAGCGGCTGGAAAAACTGATCAAAAAACTTGATCCTAAAATTGACATTATCGCCGTGCTCGAAAGTGTTGAGTCGGCTAAACGCTGGTTTGCAGGGGCGCATCAGGTGGATCTGATTTTTTCCGACATCCAGCTTTCGGACGGGCTCAGTTTCCAGATTTTTGAAGCATTTCCGGCGCATAGCCCGATTGTATTCACCACATCTTATGACGAATACGCCATCAAAGCATTCAGGGTAAAAAGCATCGATTACTTGCTCAAACCCATCAAGTCACCGGAATTGGCCAATGCGATTAAAAAGTTTGACGATCTGAAAGAAGACTTCTCACCAAAGGCTTATGCAAGGAAAGTTGAATCGCTTCTCGATAGTTTGGAAATGAGCAAAAAGGTGCATAAGACGCGGTTTCTGATCAAGAACGGTGAACAGCTGATCCCAATTCATCAGGATCAGGTCGCCTACTTTTACACGGCTAATGAACTCGCTTGCCTCGTAGCAACAGACGGGCGACAATATCTTGTGGATTACAAATTGGAGGAGCTGGAAACATTGGTAGACCCTGCCAGCTTTTTCCGGCTCAACCGGCAATTTATCGCAAGCATGAGCGCGATCCAGAAAATCCACAACTATTTCAATGGTAAATTAAAAATCCAGCTACACCCTGAAACGGCCCAGGAAGTGATCGTCAGCCGGGAAAAAGCGCCCGCATTTAAATCGTGGCTGGAAAACTGAGGGGAGAAATTCCTTGAAAAGCTTAATGGGAGCGTTTAGGAAAAAATTGTAAGAAACCGGTATGGTTTTGGAGTCGGATAATGCTATATTGACAATAATTTTAACACGCTATATCACGACACCATCATGACAATACAAGAACAGATTGAGCAAGATGTGGCTTGGGTTTCCCGGAGCAGCTCTATGCAAGCCAAATTGCTTGATTTCCTCCGCAGTCTTAAAACGCAGACTGCACCAAAACGAAATGTGGAACGCGTGCTATCGCATGCCGGAACCATCGACAACTCCGCAGCAGTTGAGGTGACCCAGATAATAAATGACGAATTTGGCAAGATCGACGGTGA
Source organism: Dyadobacter chenwenxiniae (assembly GCF_022869785.1). NCBI lineage: Bacteria > Pseudomonadati > Bacteroidota > Cytophagia > Cytophagales > Spirosomataceae > Dyadobacter > Dyadobacter chenwenxiniae. The sequence continues at coordinate 1,932,949 of NZ_CP094997.1, forward strand.
ATGGCATTGAATAGCGTTGCAATCGACACGAACGTCGCAATTGAAGCGCTTAATGGCAACTCCGCTACTATCAGAACGCTGGAAAGATTCGACCTCATTTATCTTCCGGTTACCGTGTGCGGTGAACTGCTTTATGGAGCCAAAAATTCCAGCCGCATCAATTATAATCTTCCGCGTTATCAATCTTTTATATTCGATTGCGAGGTGCTTGACACTCAGGAACCCGTTGCAAATGAATATTCAAGTATTAAAAAACACTTGCGGGATATAGGTTGCCCGATTCCTGAAAATGATATCTGGATAGCTGCCATTTGTACTTTTTACGGCATTCCATTATTTACAAGAGATGGACATTTTGAATACATTCCGGCTCTGAAAAGAGTTTGAAAAAAAATAAAACCCAAAGGCTCTTGGAGTATAGAGTCTTTGGGTTTCTTCTTGACGAGTGAAAGCCTTACTTAATTGAATACCAGTCCCTCAGCCTCACGTCAATCTTCGCGTCGCCTGCGTTAACAAGTTTTTTGAACGCTTCGGTGTCGCTAAGGCCGTTCTGGCCACGGTAATGATAGGGATAGATGATTTTCGGTTTGAAATCAAGGACAGCGGAAGCAGCTTCGGGCACGTCCATGGTGTAGGGAAGATTCATGCAAACGAATGCTACATCAATGTTCTTCAATGCGCGCATCTCCGGAATTCCGGCCGTGTCACCGCTGATGTAAATCGTTTTATCCCCGAATTTCAAAACATAACCATTGCCCCGGCCTTTGGTATGCTTTGCATCGGCTGATTCTGGGAGGTTATACATGGGAATGGCCATGATAGAAACGTCCAATTTGCTGATTGTTTGACCGTTAGCAACCGCAACCGCTTTGGCTTTAAGTTTGTCCGACATCATATCAATAACCGCTTTCGGTGCAACAATGATTGCTTTACCCAAATCCAGCGAGTCCAAAGTTTTAGCATCGAAATGGTCGCCATGAATATCTGTAATGAGTATCAGATCAGGTGCTGCAATGCCTTTGAAAGTCTTTGTGCCGCCATATGGATCAATGTAAATCGTTTTTCCGGCCCAGGACATGGCCATGGTGGCGTGGTTAAGCGGTTGGATTTTCAACGGCCCTTTTGATGTTTGCAGATCGTCCGCAGCCGGAAGCTGCGCCCAAAGCGGCGCAGAAATCATAAGAAATAAGAGCGCAAATGTTGTTTTCATGTTTTGTCGAGTTTTTGATCAAAGTTAACTTTTTGTATTTATTCCCAGACCTTTTAAATTGGTTACATGATATGAATTTCAAAATACATTGAGCATGACCAAGATGAAAACGCATTCCGCCAATTATTTCGATACATTTATCCAGGTCGCTGCTGACAGTCCTGCAAAATGTGGCGAAGTTCCGCCTATGAAAGGAACTGAAAAATCAGTTGCGAACATTCAATTTGAAATGATCAGCCAGCATCCTTATCAATACACATCCGACGACGTCCTCTTCGAGACTTATGCAGCCCGGCAAGGCTTCGGCGAAAGCGAACTCGCAGCAGAACGCGAAAAATTCTTCTCCAAAGGGCAACCTTGCCTGAGGGCTTCCCCGCTTACAAAGCGATACGGCTGGGGCGTCCACAGCAACTCGGAAGGAAAAGTGGCCCTTTACAGCCAGGACTCCCAGGAATACGAAAAGTTCTCGACCGACGACAAAGTGGAAACCGTAAAAGCAATGCGTTCGAAGCGGGCTTAGGGGTCGTGAGGGTCTTAAAAATAAAATATTCTTTTGCATGTGACCTGGGTGGAAATGTTACGTCTAATGATTTGTAATTCTAAAATTAAAACGTACATTTGTTCACTAATAGTAAACTTTATCATGTTTAACATTATCGCACGCAAAACACTTTTAGCATATTGCGTTATGTATCCGCAGGCCTCCAATGCATTAAGAGAATGGTATGAGGAAATGATCAATGCGGAATTTAGTAGTTTTCAGGAATTGAAGGCTGTCTTTGCAAAGGCAAGTTTGGTAGGCGATGATCGGGTGGTATTCAACATTATGGGGAATCATTACAGGCTGGTGGTGCGGATTGTATTTGAATACAAAACGATTCAGATCAAATGGTTCGGAAACCATTCGGAATATGATAAGGTGGATGTTAAATCAATAAAATATAAACCGTGAAATAATGGAATTGAAACTGATTAAAAGCGATGCAGAGTACGAGCTGATGCTCGAATGGATCGATGAGCAATTTGATAAAAAGCCGAATCCGGAAAGCAAAGAAGGGAATAATCTGCAAATTGCTTTGCTCTTGATCAAAGCTTATGAAGATGTGCATTATAAAATCCCCTCTCCCGACCCTATCGAGGCTATTAAGCTTAAAATGGACGAAAAGGGATTAAAAAATAAAGACTTAGTCGATTGGGTTGGCAGCAAAAGTTATGTTTCTGCAATACTGAACAGAAAGAAACCACTCACCTTGAAACTCGCGAAATTGTTTCATGAAAAGCTTGGTATTCCTGCGCAAGTGCTTCTCGGCTAGCGAACTGCTACAAAATCCTGTATGACCGTTATCGACGCTCCGTTTTGCTAAAAGTGAAGTAACGGTATTTTCCCAGCACTGACATATAAAGCGTCAGTTTGTAAATGCCCCAGGGATAAGTGACTTCACTTACCAATGTTTCCTGAACCATTTTCCCAACTGAGTCGCCGGGCTTTTTCAAGATCTCATGAATTATCCGGCCGTCCATTTGTGGCGGAACCGGCAGGCCGTAAATGCCTAAAATGGTGGGGGCAATGTCTACATTGGAAGTGGGTAAATCTGTATCGGTCAGCTTTTTAAAGTCCGGACCGGCGGCCATAAGCTCAATGTGGATCTCGTAAGGACTGGATCCGCCGTGACCCGCAACGCCCGTGGAAAAATCCGTTCCCGCAAAATCTTTGGTGTTCTTGTCATCATTCCAGTTGGGTGCGACGAGAATGTCACCGGCGCGTTTGTGATTAAGGTGTGCTGCGTCAAACGAGAAAGTGCCTTCAACCCAACCTTTTAAGCTGCCCTTGCTTCTTGCTTTGGTAAAAACAGCACCAACCCACGCTTGCTTGTGAAGTGCAGTAACGATCTTTTCAATCATTTCCTGATCATGGTCTTTAACATAAATGGAACCCTCCGCCAGAATTACATCTTCCGATTCTTTGTCTTTTTTAAAACCTTCCTTTATCAGAAAATCGCTCAACTCCTGGTTACCATTATGCGTCACGAATCCGTGATCAGTTGAAATAATAATGTTATATTGTTCACGAAGTCCGCGCGATTCAATGGCTTCCAGAATCCTTCCGAATTGGGCATCTACAAATTTAATAGCGCTCACAGCCTCGTCAGAACCGATTCCGTGCTCATGCGCAGCACCGTCCGGGTCGGAAAACCAGATGGCACTGACCAGCGGCGCTTTGCTGTTCACACTGTATTTCAACAATGCATCCGTCACCCATTTGTGCCTGTTCTGATCCTCGGAGCCTTCTTTTGAAGCCTCTCCCAGATCTGCCAACACCTTTGCTTTAATGGAATCCGGCAGAATCAACCCCGGGTTGATAACGGCCCCGCCGCTAACTTTGTAATTTTGCAAAAAGGCTTGTCCGGTTGTTCCGGAGCTGAACACCATCATGCGCTCACCGGCAGCCTGAAGCACTTCTCCAAGCGTAACCGCGGACAGCAACGGTTCGGAGATGGCACCAATGACCTTGGTCAGATCGTTGTACGAAGTCCCTACACTTTTGTTCTTGTTCACCTCCGGAAAATAGACTGCATTGCCTAATATCCCATGTGTGCCAGGATAAGAACCCGTGGCGTAAGAGGCAGAATTCACCCTTGTAACAGTCGGGAAAACGCTGTGGTGGTGCTTGCCGACAGATGCTTTTTGCCTGAATGCAAACAGGTTAGGCATTTGCCCGCTAGTAATGTAGTCGGGTCTCAGCCCGTCAAAAAAGACAATGAGCGTTTTGTTTTTGCTGACCAATGCCGGTGTAGCTGTATTATTTTGCCCAAAAGCCCGGAACATTAAAAAACAGAATATCAGGACTTGGATGCTTGTTGCGGACCTGGTTTTCATAACATGTCTTCGTTATTTGATTTCAGCTGAGATGACCTTGTTTTCGGCACGGTTAATGCCATAAATAATCTGTTTTCCCGTTGCCCAATGATCCATTGCAATCCCCTGGCCGTGCACGGGTGCCGGTAATGTCCTCACATGTTCGAGCGTAAATCCAGACTTCGGCAAGCGCATTACATATATTTCCGGCTGATCGTGACCCGTGCAATAGAGTTGTCCGTCTTTCCCCCAGGCGCCGCCAGAGTTGCTTTTTGGCGTAAAAAGGTCGACGATTTGTTGGGGGAAAACCCAGGATTCGAGCTGCCGCCATTCGGAATCATATTTTACAACCGAAGTCCAGCGCACATCCCGGCCTTCACTGGCTTCCTTACCGGCGTAATGTGCAAATCCGCTCCACCAAAATCCGTCTTTTTGATCAATCCAGGTAAGCGAACCGTGCTCGGCAATGCCAAAACTATGATTACCAATATGTTGCATGGAATTTACATCGAAGATTTCAATGGAGCTTGCCATTGGGATTTCGGGGTAATTGGTGTTGGCGCAATACATTTTTCCCTTAATGACCACACCGCTGTTCAGGTGTTTGATGCCCTCTTTCGAGCCGTCCCATACGGCAATCTGCCTGCCGTCGCGCTTGGAATGCTTGGTAATGGTGCTGTTGTTGATCACGTAGAAATGATCCTCATCGACGGCTACGGCCTGTTTGGCCTCCGTCACCTGAAACGACCGGACTTCCTTGATGGTTTGAGACAAACAAATTGCGGGAAAAAAGCTGCATAATGCACACCAGAGGAAGAACGGCAAATTGCGCAGGGTCATGATGGTTCGGGTAATATTTGACCGATAAAATTAATCAAATATTATTCTGCACAATTTTACCATTACATTATATCTTCCCGGGCTCGCCAATTCAGTGTACTTTTTCCAGAGCGGGCGCCTTGTATGTATACACGGTGTAGGGAAAAAGGAAATGCGCAACCAGCTTGGAAACAAGGCTGGCGACTAGAATAGGCACAAAAAGCATGTAATTATCGGCTATGGCGCAGACCAGAAAAATTGCTGTAAACGGCGCGTGAATACTGCCGCTCAACACAGCAGCCATGCCTATGATCATGAAATTAACGGGAATTAAATGAAGACCGAAAAAATGGTTCAGGACCGTGCAAACGATTAATCCCAGGAATGCGCCGATGAAAAGACTGGGTGCAAAAACACCTCCGTCACCACCAGCACCCAATGTGATGGAAGTGGCCAGAGGCTTGAAGATCAATATCAAAATCAATGATAACATCGTTGCCATGGCTGTTTCGGGCGATAGCTTTATTAAATGATTGATCCCTGCGTAGCCTTCGCCATATAAGCTTGGAAAGAAGAAAACAATGGTGGAAATCAGTAATGAACCGGCCAGGATCTTGGTAATGTCATTGTTTAACGAGCCGAAAAAACGCTTGAAGAAAAGCACACATTTGGTGAGGTAAACGGCATTGAAACCCGCAATGATGCCTAATAAAACGAAATAAGGCAATGCATAACTGTTCCAAACGGAGACATTGAAACTGAATATTTGTTTGAAAAAGAAATAACGTGTCAGGACATAGGACACCAAAACAGCCGTGATGACGCTGGCTGTGTGGAGCTTGCTTTTCCTTTTGGTGAACACTTCAAATGCAAATAAGAAACCTGCAATCGGCGCATTAAACAATGCAGTTACGCCCGCAGCCAGTCCTGAGCAGACAAGGTCTGTCCTGTATTTTTTGAGATAACTAACTTTACGACTGGACAATGCGCCTACTGATGCCGTGGCTACGACGGTGGAAACCTCAATGCCGGTGGAGCCACCAAAAATGACTGTCAAAAAACCATTGAAATAATGGGAAGGAACTTTGTAGGTAGGAAGCGTATTGCCGCCTTTGTTAATCGTGTCCAAAACCTCCTTAATGCCTTTGTTGGCTTTATTCCGGAACAGAAAACGGCGGAGCAAGTGGATCGTAGTGATGCCGATTAATGGCAGCAGAAAAATGAGATAAGTGTTTTCATGGATCTTCTCGAGCAAACTCTCCTCGTAATGTTCGGTGATGACTTTCAGTGTGTCGGCGATCAGTGCGGATAATACGCCTGTAAATGCGGCTGCAATTAAAACACCTGCGACTCTTTTGCTCTTTTTTACGTGATAAGATTTCTGATCCATGCTGCATTAATATATCATACAATCGCCTCATTTCCTTTTTGGTTCCTCGGCAGGCGACCTGTCTGGCATAGCGAACCGTTCCTCCGCCCTTTTTGCGCGAGAAATTTTTTGTTCATGCCTTGTCCAATTGCCCGCTTCCCGAGCATTACTGTGGTATTAATGATACCGGGCTTTCAGAAGATTCATCATATGCACATTGATGTCCCACTGATTCGCGACAGGCATTTGCGAGTAAGGCAACAAAGGCATGTATGTGGCTGGGCCGAACTCGGTTGTGACGGTAAGCGGTGATTGCGTGGCGGCGTGTGCGGCAACAATCTGATCCCACCATTGCAAATGCTTTTCCAGTGCTTCTGACCATTCCGGCGCGCGCGGGTCATTCACTTGCGGACCTTCGGGGTGCCCTACCCTGCTGTGAATGTGATCTGTATGCATGAAGGCCAATGCAATTTCCGCAGCCTGATCTTCCAGCAATGATTCATGTACATTACACCAATGCGAAATATCAAGCGTGATGCGCAGGTCCGGGATACGGGTGAGATAATGATGCGTAACGTGCGCGGCGTAAAGACTTTTTCCACGGTGCGTTTCATGAATTATGCGGATGCCCGATTCCCTTGCAAGCGACGCAGCCAGATCAAAAAGCCGCTTGTTTTGCTCAAAACTGAAATAATCCTTCCCTGTCTGGCAATTAATAAACACCGGCTTTGCAGCGATGAGATTCCGGAGATATTTCTCATAATTGGCCGCATGCACATCAATATCCCGCTCAAACGACTGCCAGTATTGACCGATCAGTTCCAGGCCATGTCTGGCCAGCGCTTCCAGAATCACTCCTTTTTTCTTTTTGTCGAAAGGCAGCGCCATCTCTACCCCATCGTATCCTGCCAGCTTTACGTTTTTGCAAAACGTGTCAAAAGGAAGCGTGTTGCCCCATTGAGGCGCATAAAACTTGATTTTCATGTTTGAATGGTCGTGGATTTTATCAAAAAAGGCGATCCCGTTCCCTGTTCTACCGGCTGAGCGCGTGTGGCAACCTATTTTTGACAAAAATTTAGGCGACCAACAGCTTGGTGGCACTGTTGACAATTCTCCATGTAAAGGCTGCCGGATTATTCATAATTTGCCAGAAATCGATTTGAATTGAATCCCTACCCGTCCAAAATGATTACAATCCGGATTATTAAACGCTTTTCCACGGCTTTGCTGGCCTTTGCAACATTCTTTCCTGCTCCCTCCCAGGCGCACAATAGCCCCCTTAAAAAACCGAACATTATTGTCTTCCTGGTTGATGACATGGGCTGGCAGGATACTTCGGTGCCATTCTGGACTCAGCAAACACCTTTCAATAAACGTTACCACACACCGAATATGGAGCGCATGGCGAGGGAAGGCATGAAGTTTACGAATGCATATGCCATGCCCGTATGCACACCTTCGCGGGTAAGCCTGATCACGGGTGCCAACGCCGCACGGACGCACGTAACGCACTGGACATCACCGGACAAAGACAAGAATACTGATCATGCGGACCCGGGCTTAAAGCCGGTAAACTGGAATATCAATGGTTTTAGCCCTGCTGCGGACGTGGCGCATACATTCCATGGAACGCCATTGCCTGCTATTCTGAAACAAAACGGCTATTACACCATTCACAGCGGCAAAGCCCATTTCGGATCGACGGGCACGCCAGGTTCGGACCCCAAAAATCTGGGATTTGATATCAACATTGCGGGCAGCTCGATCGGCCATCCGGCGAGTTACCTGGGTGAGAAAAATTATGATAATGTGGTGAACGGGAAATCCAACCGCAACGCAGTTCCCGGGCTGGAAGCCTATCATGGCACCGATGTCTTCCTGACCGACGCCATCACGACCGAGGCTTTGAAAGCGATGGAAAAACCGCTGGCCGACAACAAACCCTTCTTCTTGTATCTGGCACATTATGCAGTTCACATTCCGTTAAATGCGGACAAGCGCTATTTGGATAAATATTTAAAAACCGGCCTGGATAGCACAGAAGCGAAATATTCGGCACTGGTGGAAGGCATGGATAAGAGTCTGGGTGATGTGCTGGACTTTTTGGACAAGCACAAAATTGACGATAACACGATCGTTCTTTTTATGTCCGACAATGGCGGACTGAGCACAACACCTGCGCGCGGCGGGCAGGCGTGGACGCATAACTTGCCGTTGAAGGCCGGAAAAGGTTCGGTTTACGAAGGCGGGATTCGTGAGCCTATGCTGGTGCGCTGGCCCAAAGTGGTGAAGCCCAATTCTGTGGCTGACCAATATGTGATTATTGAGGATTTTTTCCCGACAATCCTGGATGTTGCAGGCGTCAAAAACCCGGAAATAATTCAGCAAGTAGATGGAAAAAGCTTTCTTCCCCTGTTGAAAAACCCTGCATGGAAAGACTCGAGCCGCGAGCTTGTATGGCACCATCCCAACCGCTGGATCGCTGCAGAAGGTCCTAACACTCACTATGCCAGCGCATTCCGCAAAGGTGACTGGAAGCTGCTCTACGATTACCGGAATGCCAGGCTGGAATTATACGATCTTACAAACGACATCGGCGAGGAAAATGATCTCGCATCTTCAAAACCAGAAAAAGTGAAGGAACTTGCTGCGCTTTTTTCAAAACAATTAAAACAAATGAATGCCCAATGGCCCGTGTTCAAAAGCACCGGAGCGGAAGTTCCCCCGCCCGATGCCATCGCGGCCAAACACTAATTCTCCACCGGTAATTGCTGGTTAAGGATCTCAACAAAGTCGATCAAAATACGGTTTTGGTCGTTTTCATGCAGGTATGCCTTGATTTTCCTGACAAAGTCGTAGAGCGGCTCATAATATTTGTGCCCTGTTTCGTCCTGAAATTCCTGGATCGTGAAAGCATTGCCCTTTTTCATAATCAGATAAACGGCAATGAAAAAATAGGAAATGGGCAACTTACTGCCTTCGAGCACAGTGCCGCTCTGCAATGTAGTCCTGAACCTGCATTGTTTACATTGAAACTGCTGCTTAGGCGCCAGCCAGTAATGTTGCGTGCTCCCGCATTTCTTGCACGTAATCCCTTTACGCAGCCGCAATTCCTTGAATGCCGTTGTGGCAAGTTGTTCATTTTTATAAAAATCAATCAGATTACCGTTTCGCATATTGTGCTACAAATGAATTAGCCTGGCCAAAAATACGAAAAACAAAATTTAAAATATAAAGTCTATCGAATTTATATACATTCAAATTTCACCGTTTTTGAATAGAAATGCTACGGGACTGATTTTTATAATGATATTTCTTAAAAATTACCAGATATGAGAATTGCCACATACAACGTAAATGGAGTCAACGGCCGGTTGCCCGTGCTGCTGCGCTGGCTCGAAATGACAAAACCGGATGTCGTTTGTTTGCAGGAATTAAAAGCGCCGCAAGAGAAATTCCCTGAAAAAGCGATTTTAGATGCAGGTTACAATGCAATCTGGCATGGTCAGAAAAGTTGGAACGGGGTGGCGATCCTGGCGCGGGGCATGGAGCTGAAAGAAGTGCGCAGGACGCTTCCCGGCGATGACGAGGATCTACACAGCCGTTATATTGAGGCGATTATTAATGGTATGCTCATTGGCTGCCTGTATCTGCCTAATGGGAACCCGGCTCCCGGGCCGAAGCTTGAATACAAGCTGCGCTGGTTTGAACGGTTTACTGCACACGCCGCCGAACTACTGGCATATGACGTACCGGTTGTGCTGGCTGGCGATTATAATGTAATGCCAACGGAACTGGATGTTTACAAGCCTGAGCGCTGGGTGGACGACGCCCTTTTCCGTCCCGAGGTCCGCGAAGCTTTTAAAAATATCGTGGACCAGGGCTGGACGGACGCCATCAGAAAAATGCATCCCGATGAAACCATCTATACTTTCTGGGATTATTTCAGGAATGCTTACGGCCGCAATGCAGGGCTCCGCATTGACCACTTCTTATTGAGTCCGCACATAGACGCGCGGCTGCTTGCAGCAGGTGTAGACAAAGAAGTCCGGGGCTGGGAAAAGTCAAGTGACCACGCGCCGACCTGGATCGAGATTGCAGATCCCGAAACGTAAAAACACCGACCGCTTACTAATCCTGATATGCCTGTAAATAAGTAAGATATTTGCCCTGCGCATGATTGCTTATTTTGCCTGCATGAAAACGATATCACTAATTAACTGGGTGGTTGTCAGTGCATATGCGCTTGGAATCTTATGTACGCTGCTCTTTTCCAAAACACAAACTGACCGCGGTATGGCGAGCGGCATGTTAATCATGTTATACATTCCGCTCGCCACCCTCGCGCTGCTAAATTATCTGCCTTATAAAACGACCAAGATCATCGCGCTGGTCATCAACATTTATCCGCTGGCAATGGGCATTTTTTATCTAAGCCTGGGCCGCGTTATCATGAATTACCAAAACAGCAGTGATGACCGTGAAATGAATGAAAAGGCAAACGGCTCGTATTATTTTCCAGACCCGTTAAGACGTAATCTTGCGGCAGCCATTGCCCAGGGTGACATAGCACAACTGAAAGCCGGACTCGAACAGCCCATCCCGAACCTGAATGCGAGTGGTGAAGATCATATCACATTGCTGGACTTCGCCGCCATGCAGGCCAGGAAAAATCCAAAGGAAAAAGTGCTGGAATCCCTTCAATTATTGCTGGACAAAGGTGCAAGGATCGAAACAGACGACACCATGCACACAGCAACGCATTTCAATATCATTGAAGACGATCCCGCATTTCTGGAATTTTTTCTGAAAAACGGGGCCGATGCAAACGCAGTTGAAAAAGAACGAAAATATCCGATCCTCTTCGATGCGATTTATCTGGACGTGAATGATCCGTTCAAGGCTAAAAAAGTGAGCTTATTGCTGGAACATGGTGCAGATCCGAATGCGTTTTCACCTAAATATGAGGATGAGGTCATCATTTCGTCGGCCTTATGCGCAGCAGCCGGTTCAGAACAATGGGAAATTTGCAACTTGCTGCTCAATCACGGGGCCAAACCGGATTACCAAACCGCTGGTGGCTGGGATATTCGTAAAGCGGTTGCTTACCAGGACAAGCAGTTCACCAGTTGGGGTAAAACGCCACCGCTCGAATTTATATCGTTAAAAGAGCGCTTGAATGCTTTGAAGTAATATTGAAAAAAAACCGGCCCGTTGCGGGCCGGTTTTTTAGTAAGTCAGGCTTTTTAAATAGGCCATTGTTTGCGGCACCTGGGTGGCGTAGCTCGGGCTTTCGTCCTCAATGTAATAATGCTCGATAGATGACTTCTTCGCAGCTTTCAAAATTGCCGGAATATCAAGCTGTCCGGTCCCTAATGCCACATCATTTTCAACCGGCGTTCCGCCGGACATATTCCCCGTCACACCTTTTTTGAGGTCTTTCATGTGCATCAGTTTGAAGCGCTTGGGATATTTGGCAATCAGAGCTGCCGGATCAGCACCCGGGAAAAATGTCCATAGCAAGTCGATTTCGAAGCTTACATATTTTGGATCTGTTTTTTGGATAATATAATCCATTAATGTGCCGTCCTCGTGCTTTTCAAATTCATAACCATGATTGTGATAGCAAAATGTGATACCGAATTCCTCTTTCAGCTGCTTCCCGATCTTGTTGAAATCCGCCACCGTCTTCTCCGCCATTTCTAATGTGAACGGGCCTTTGTGAGGGATCCAGGCGACTCTCACAAACTTGGCTCCTAGCGTTTTTGCGTTTTCCCCGACCTCCTTTGTTTTGTCGAGCGCATCCGGATATTGCACGCCGAAAGATGAGCATTTCATGCCGCGCTCATCCAGCAGCTTGCGCAACTCAGCGGCTGTTTTGCCAAACAAACTTGAAAATTCCATGTCTTTGATGCCCAACTTTTGGAGCGTATCTAACGTCGCTGCGGGATCTTTCGCCAAACTTTTGCGGAAAGTATAAGAAACCATTCCGGGCGTATCAGGAAAAAGCGGTTTTCCTTTTTGTGCAAATAGCGTATTAACCCCCAAGGCGAAAACGAAGGAAGCAATCAGAATTCTTTTGATTTTCATTTTATAATCATTTGTTAAAAGATACGTCTGTGTATTTATTAGGAAAGACGAATAATTTGTATTCATACCCTGCAAGCAATCGGCTGTCCGCCTGAGCACATCCATTGTTCGGAATTGAACATTTTAAGGCGACCCGACTTTCCCAAAACGCCTGATTTGAACAAAAGGAGCGCTTTTACAAAAATGGCATGACATTTGATCGACATTATCGTATCAAATAAAAATTTGTTATGAAACGAACCTTTCTGGGAGAGTTTGAAGAAGTTATTTTGCTCACCGTCGCCATCCTGGGCGAGGAGGCATATGCGGTAACTGTCACGCAGGAGCTCGAACAAAAAACCGGCCGCGTCGTTGGGTTTAGTTCTGTGCACACGACCTTGCAACGCCTGGAAGAAAAACATTTTCTGACATCTTCCATGGGAGGCGCGACTGCGGAACGCGGCGGTCGTAGGAAGCGGTTTTTTACTGTTACCGCATTGGGGCGCAAGGCCTTGATGGAAGTTAAGCAAGTTCGTGAGGAGCTGTGGAACGCATTGCCGCCGCAGACATTGCAACTAATGGGCCTATAAAATGAGTCGAAACCCTCCCGAACCGCCCCAGTGGGCCACTACCCTCCTGCGCTGGTGGGCCGACCCCAACACTTCGGAAGAAGTGGAGGGCGATTTGCTGGAAATGTACGCCTACTGGAAGCAAACTGCTGGTTCACAGCAAGCAAACTGGCGATACGCACTGAGCGTATTGAAGTTATTAAGGCCATTTGCCAAAAAAAAGAAGTCACGTGACTATACGAAAACTCATCTATTCAGCCATATTATGATACAGAACTATTTCAAAATCGCCTTACGCAATATACTGAAACACAAAGGATATGCGGCAATTAACATTGGTGGGTTGTCCGTGGGAATGGCCGTGGCCATGCTCATTGGGCTCTGGGTTTATGACGAATTGTCTTTTGACAGATATCACAAAAACCACGACCGTGTTGTGCAACTGTTTCAATTCGTGACATTTGAGGTTGAAAAATCGACTTATGATGTGATGCCCATTCCGCTGGCAGGCGAGCTTCGTACCAAATATCCTGATTTCAAATCGGTGGTTATGTCAAAGCGCCTGAGCCAGGTTCTTGCGGCTGGCGATAATAAATTTGCAAAAACGGGAAGTTCCGTCGAACCTGCATTTTTGGAAATGATGTCTGTCAATATGCTGGCCGGGTCGCGCAACGGGCTGGACGATGCAAACGCCATTTTACTTTCCGAGTCATTGGCCAAGACACTTTTCGGAGACTCCGATCCGCTTAATCAGCTTGTAAAAATTGATAATAAGGTAAATGTGAAGGTCACAGGCATCTATGAGGATTTTCCAACCAACAGCACATTCAAAGAAACGCTTTATATCACGCCCTGGAAATTGCTTCTCAACAATGATCCTTATGCCAAATCCATTGAAAATGATTGGGATAGCAACAGTTTCCAAATTTATGCGCAATTGAAAGATGGTGCCGATGCTGATCAGGTTTCAGCAAAAATCAGGGAAATCAGGACAAAAATGGATAACCCACCACGCTACAAACCTGAATTTTTCCTGCATCCTATGAACAAATGGCACTTGTACGGTGACTTCAAAAACGGCGTAAATACTGGCGGATTAATTCAGTTTGTCTGGCTGTTTGGTATCATTGGCGTGTTCGTGTTGCTGCTGGCCTGCATCAATTTCATGAATTTAAGCACAGCAAGGTCGGAGAAACGCGCCAAGGAAGTAGGCATCCGAAAAGCGATCGGTTCGTTGAGAGGGCAGCTGATCGGCCAGTTTTTTAGCGAGTCGCTGTTTGTTGTACTTATTGCGTTTATTCTTTCGGTGTTTCTGGCAGCGGCTGCATTACCTTTTTTCAATGAAGTTGCGCAAAAGCAAATGTCAATTTTATGGTTCAATCCTAATTTCTGGTTGTTAGGACTTGGCTTCAGTTTGTTAACCGGCATCATTGCAGGCAGTTATCCAGCGATTTATTTGTCCTCTTTCCAGCCTTTAAAAGTCCTCAAAGGCAGATTCTCAGCCGGCCGCTTCGCCGCAATTCCCCGTAAAGTGCTCGTTGTGATGCAGTTTACAGTTTCCGTCACGCTCATTATCGGCACAATCATTATTTTCAGGCAGATCCAGTTTGCCAAAAATCGCCCCGTCGGATACAGTAAAAACGGGTTGATCGAAGTTAAAATGAACACGCCTGAACTTTTGCAACATTATCAGGCATTGCGGCTGGATCTGCTCAACACCGGCGCGGTGAAGGAAATGGCTCAGTCTTCCGGCGTGATAACCGCTCAGGATGGCGGCACTACGGACATTTCCTGGGAAGGAAAAAGTCCTGAAACGCAGCCGCTGGTGATGCACAATTCCGTCACGCATGACTACGGCAAAACTATTGGCTGGCAGTTGAAACAAGGCCGCGATTTTTCAAGAACATTTTCAACGGATTCCTCAGCCATGATCCTGAACGAGTCAGCCGCAAAATTGATGAATTTTAAGAAACCGCTAGATTCCTTCGTCAGGGCCAGCGGCAAACAGTACAGGATCATTGGAGTGGTGAAGGATATGATAAAAGAGAATCCTTTCTCGCCCGTAAGTCCGTCGTTTTTTGTCATTAATTATCGGAACATTTCGGTCATCAGCATCAGACTTACGCCAAATATCAGCGCGAGCGAGGCGCTTGGAAAGGTTGAGACTGTATTTAAAAAATATAATCCGGGCAGTCCTTTCACTTATAATTTTGCCGATGAAGAGTATACCAAAAAGTTCGGAACGGAAGAGCGGATTGGCAAACTGGCCAGCTTTTTCGCGATCCTGGCGATCTTTATTTCCTGTCTTGGCTTATTCGGACTGGCCTCTTTCGTAGCCGAGCAGCGTACGAAAGAAATCGGCATCCGAAAAGTGCTGGGTGCGTCGGTAAGCAACCTCTGGGGCATGCTTTCGAAGGATTTTGTGCTGCTGGTCATCATTTCCTGCATCTTTTCGATCCCCATTTCCTGGTATTTCATGAACGACTGGCTCAAAAACTATCAATACCACACAGAAATTTCCTGGTGGATTTTTGCATTGACAGGGCTGGGCGCATTGGGAATAACCTTGCTAACAGTAAGTTACCAGGCCATTAAAGCCGCGCTGCTGGATCCTGTAAAGAGTTTGAGAAGTGAATGAGGCTTCCAGAAACGAAACAGGCACATTAAATGTGCCTGTTTCTAAGTCAATATCGGTTTTACAACCTTGCCATGCACATCGGTAAGGCGATAGCGGCGGCCCTGATGTTTGAAGATGAGCTGCTCATGGTCTACTCCTAGCAAATGCATGACAGTCGCCTGAAAATCATGCACATGCACGGGATCTTTGATTACATTATATCCAAATTCATCAGTTTCACCAAAGACAAAACCTTTTTTAACGCCCGCTCCTGCCATCCAGATCGTAAAGCTTCTCGGATGGTGGTCGCGGCCGTAATTGTCCTTGGTAAGTTTGCCCTGGGAATAAGCGCCACGGCCGAATTCGCCTCCCCAAACTACAAGCGTTTCATCGAGTAAGCCACGCTGTTTCAAGTCCTTAATCAATGCTGCGGATGCCTGGTCCACGCTTTTCGCCATAGTTTTAATGTCATTCGGCAGGTTACCATGCTGGTCCCAGCCCTGATGATAAAGCTGCACAAACTTGACGTCCTTTTCAATGAGCTTGCGTGCAAGTAAGCAGTTCGCTGCGAATGTTCCGGGCTTGCGGGATTCTTCGCCATATAAGTCAAAAATATAATCCGGCTCTTTGGAAATATCCATGGTTTCCGGAACGGCTGTTTGCATGCGGTAAGCCATTTCGTATTGCGCCATCCGGTAATTCACCTCGGGATCCAGGATTTTTTCGAATTGCGCCTGCTGCAATTTTGCGAGCGAGTTCAGCATTCTTCTGCGGCTTGTTTTATCAATGCCTTCCGGATTATTCAGGTAAAAAACCGGGTCGGGGCCGGAGCGAAAAACGACGCCCTGGTGCACAGATGGCAGAAAACCATTGCTCCACAACTTGGCATAAAGCGGCTGGTCACCGGCCCGGCCTTTTGAAAGCAAGACCACAAACGAAGGCATATTCTGGTTGTCGGAACCCAGCCCGTAACTGATCCACGATCCCCAGGAAGGACGCCCTCCCTGCTGACTTCCTGTTTGGAAAAACGTCACCGCAGGATCATGGTTAATGGCCTCCGTGTGCATGGAGCGAATGAATGTCACATCGTCCACAATGCTGGACGTGTAAGGCATCAACTCGCTGATCATCATATCATTGGAACCGTGCCGGGCAAACTGGTATTTGGATGCGGCAAGGGGAAAACTACTTTGTCCGGCGGTCATACCCGTCAACCGCTGCCCTTTTCTGACCGATTCCGGCAGATCCTGGCCCCACATTTGTTCCAGTTTGGGCTTATAATCAAACAGTTCGAGCTGCGAAGGCGCGCCGCTTTGGAAAAGATAGATGATCCGCTTCGCTTTGGGCGCAAAATGTGGCTTACCCAATGGCAAAGATGCACCCTCCGGTGTTCCAGCTGCGATTTTCTTGGCCATTGAATCTGCATTTAATAAGGAGGCCATCGCGGCCGCTCCTAAACCAAGGCTTGTTTTTGACAAGAAATTGCGCCGGCTTAATTGCTCGTGCACGTGGTTTTCAAGTTCTCTGTAAAAGCTCATAACTATTTCCTTTTATCTCTTGATCAAAAATTCGTCAAAGTTCATAACCGTGCTGGCCACGATTGTTCCCGCTGCAACCTGCGCAGGATCCAGCGTTTTGTCCACCGGATATTCGCCCGTCGAAAGGATCTCTTTCACACGCTTCGGGTTCTTACTGAAATCAGAATATTCTTCCTCGTATAGTTCCCTCAAAATGGTCATTTCCTTCTTGACTGGCGCCCTGCTGGTTAGTGCCGTAAATGCATAGGAAAGTTGTTCATCCAACGTTTTGCCTTTTTTCAGCATTTGCTGCGCCAGCACGCGAGACGCTTCCACAAACTGCGGGTCGTTCATCACCACCAATGCTTGCAGTGGGGTGCTCGTTTTCTGGCGTTTGGTAATACAAAAATGCCTTTCCGCAGCATCAAAATTGAGCATCATGGGTGGTGGTGAACTGCGTTTCCACACTGTATACAAGCTGCGCCTGTACAAACTATCACCATGCTGCTGCTTATAAACGACCTCATTTCTGGTCGCGAGTGCTTCCCAAAGGCCGTTTGGCTGATAGGGATATGCACTCTTGCCACCGATCCTGGGCGTCAGCAAACTACTGGAAGCCAATGCATTGTCCCGGATCTGCTCTGCACTCATACGGTAACTGGGCCCACGGGCATACAGTCTGTTATCCGGATCGCTTTCACGCCGCTCAGGACTGACATTGGATGATTGCCTGTAAGTGGCCGACATGACAATCATTTTTTGCATTGCCTTCACATTCCAGTTCGACTGGCGGAATGTGGCCGCCAGGTAATCAAGCAGTTGCGGATGGGTAGGCAGTTCACCCTGATTACCAAAGTCATCGCTCGAAACCACAAGCCCTTTTCCGAAATACATCATCCAGAAACGGTTCACAGTTACGCGTGTGAAAAGTGGATGGTCTTCGTGGAGCAGCCATTTAGCCAGTCCAAGCCTGTTTTTAGGAAAGCTTTTTGGTATTTTAAAGAAGCTGTCGGGCGTATCCGGGTTAACGGGCTTACCCGGAGCGTCGTAAGCGCCTCTATTGAGAATGAATGCTTTACGTGGAAACTTGCGCTCTTTCATCACCATTACATCAATTTCCTTGTCCAAAATCTCCGTCTCTTCCGCGATCAGCCTTCTGCTTTCGGCCAGGTGTTTTGTGAATTCAGCATCAACATTATTGAAATAATATTCTTTTAATGATGCCAACTGAGCCGGATTGCGTGTTGCTGACGGTGTTTTAATGGCTGTCACCAATTCATCTTTCAATGTATAAAGCCCCAGCATTTCAAGGCTGGTCAATGGCCTTGTGTAAATCCTGAATTCGTCCACTTCGAAGTTCTTCGTACGCTGATCGGACAGGCGGCCGATATTGAGCCGGTCCACATACCAGTTCGTTTTATTCTTGCCATAAAGAATGCTTTCCGTCAGGTTATCATTGTGCACAACCACTTTGGCGGGCTGACCATTGATATACAATTTCAAACCACTGGCTTTGCTCAGACCGTCATAAGTAAAGCCGATCTGCGTCCATTTGTTCAAAGGAAATTTCTCCACCGTCTGCACTTCAATTGCGTTTTCGGGCCATACATGACTCATCATCAAGCGGATACGGCCATCTTTTTCCCTGAAAATATTCCAACCCCGATAACCATTCATGACGCCGTTGGACTTGTGTATGAGCGAGCCGCTGACGGCGGGATCATGCAGATTGAGCCAAATACTGATACTAAATGGCTGGTTACGCTCGAAAAACGCAAATTTATCCCCAAACCCCACTGAGTTTTCACCATACATGAACCGTGCTTTTCCAATCTTACCAGGCCGTGAGGCCACATTAGACAAGCTGTCATCGCCTTCGGAATTAGCCTTATGCTTTGGATCGGCCAGGTTTTGGAAATCCTTGCCCTTGGGTTCGTCAAATGTAAAATGACCCACCAGATCTTTGGAAGCGGGAAGCAATGCTTTTTCGGGGTTGGCTTCTGCGGTGACGAGCCAGTTTTGGAAATTTTGCTCTGCTGTGGAGATGCGTTCCTGTCTTTCCGTTTTTTCCTTGGTGAGACTGGTGTGAATGAATTTCAGCTTCGCGTCGGCCTCAGGCGACGGCAATGTTATGCTTGGGCTGGCTTCTCCATTGTAAGGGATCTGCCCGTTTTCGTTGTTATTATTAAAAAACGAATACAGCGAATAATAATCTTTATGGCTGATCGGATCATATTTGTGGTCGTGGCAGCGGGCGCATTCGACACTTATGCCGAGGAATGTTTTGCCGAATGTATCCACGCGGTCCATCACGTAAGCGGTCCGATATTCTTCCGGGATAATCCCGCCTTCCTGACTTTGCTGATGCATGCGGTTGAAACCTGTCGCCACCATTTGATCACGAGTGGGTTTTGGCAGCATATCGCCCGCGAGCTGCCAGGTTACAAACTGATCGTAAGGTTGATTTTGGTTAAAAGATCTGATCACCCAGTCGCGGAACGGCCATGCGGTCCGCATGCCGTCGTCCTGATAACCGTGCGTGTCCGCGTAACGTGCGGCGTCCAGCCAGGAAACGGCCATATGCTCCCCGTAATGCGGTGAAGCCAGCAGTTTATCCACCACCTTTTCATATGCTTTTGGCGACTTATCAGCGAGGAACGCCTTCACTTCCTCCGGCGTCGGCGGCAGACCCGTAATGTCCAGGTAAGCCCGGCGCAGCAGTGTTGTCTTTTCTGCTTCCGGCGCTGGTTTGATGCCTTTTTCTTCGAGTTTGCCGAGGATAAACCGGTCAATGTCATTTTTAACCCAGCCTTCATTTTTAACCTTGGGAACCTTTGGCTTTTCAACCCTGGTGAATGCCCAATGCGGCTTATACTCCGCCCCTTCTTCCACCCATTTTACTAGAATCGCCTTTTCCCGCGCGGTCAGCGACAAATGTGATTCCGGCGTGGGCATTAATATTTCGGGGTCGGTAGAAAGTATCCGGTGCACCAATTCGCTCTTATCGGAGTTGCCCGGCTTGATCGCTTTTAGTCCGCTTTCCGTTTCCTTCTCGTAAGCCGCATTGGCCAGGTCCAGCCGCAAACCAGCTTTCTGATGATTGGCATCCGGCCCGTGACAAGCAAAGCAGCGATCGGACAGGATCGGTTTTACATCATAAGTATAATCGATCGGCTCCGACAGTGTTGACATTTCTGCTGCGACGTCATCGGGCAGGTCTGCTTTGCCGGCGCAGGAGGCCAGTAAAGCGCCGCCCAGCGGCCATATAAAGCAATATTTGAAGAATTTCCTGAACATTAATGGGTCAATTTAAGCCTTAATTTACAGCAAGGAAACCATTTATAAAACAGCTTCTTTGCTTTTTATAACGTTAGTAACCAGGGTTTTGCTGTAAAGTAGCCTCGCCATTTTTGGTACTGTAAACAATTGCCTGCTGCGGGATGGGATAATATTGGTGCTTTTCTTCAAATTTTGCCCCGCTGAGGTAGGTCCGCAAGGTCTTTTCTTTTTCCAGATATTTATTCAGCACATTCACTGCAATGCCCCATCTTACCAGGTCAAAAAACCGGTGGCCTTCCATCGCGAATTCGAGACGGTTTTCGAAACGCACTGCTTCCCGCGCCGCAGCAACATTAGTCCATGGATCATTATAAAGGCCCACCACATAGTTGGCAGCTGGTTTGCCCGCCTCCGTTTTAACAAATCCGCCCGGATTAGCAGCTCTTTTTCGGATCATATTTACATATTCTCTTGCTTTTTCAAGATTACCCAACTCTACTTCACACTCCGCAAGCCACAGTATAACATGGTCGTAACGCATTAAGCGATAGTTGTTTGAACTTAGTCTGGGGCTGCCGGTTTTGCCGGATTCTGCTTTACTTACAATTTGTTTTTTCGAAGAATAAGGGCCTGCGTAAGATTGGTCGCGAATCCAGAAACGGCCCGGGTGAACGCCCCAGTCAATAAAGGGAATGCCGCGACGACCAACGGTCCAGTCCAGACGTGCGTCGAGCCTGCCTGTGTAAGGTTCGAAGGGAGCAGAGGAAAGAAGGCCTTCATCATTCTTCACATCTTCATCATTGAATGTCCGGATCATTGGCAAGCCTTTCGCATCTGTCTTATAAGCATTTACCAGATTTTGCGAAGCCTGATAAAATCCGCAGCACCCTCCGGGGCCATTCGGATACATATAGGTAAGTTCGTCGCCCTGGTTCCCACCCGATCCGTCCGCAGCTGTTACGGAATACTGTACTTCAAAAACTGACTCGGCATTGTTACGCGTTTCAGCTGCGAAATTGTCATGAAAATTATCCATTAACCGATATTTGCCGCTGTTAACCACCTGAATTAATGCAGCTTTGGCTGCCGTCAAATGTGCAACATTTGGCTGTCCTTTGGGAAATCCCTGGAACATGTGACATTTGCCCAGATAAGCGAGGGCAGCCCATTTGGTGGGCCGGCCAGGCTGTGTTTGGGTTGCGGGCAGA
Source organism: Dyadobacter chenwenxiniae (assembly GCF_022869785.1). Lineage (NCBI taxonomy): Bacteria > Pseudomonadati > Bacteroidota > Cytophagia > Cytophagales > Spirosomataceae > Dyadobacter > Dyadobacter chenwenxiniae. Next base: position 1,954,462 of record NZ_CP094997.1, read on the forward strand.
TTGTCGGCTGCAAACTGGAAATCGGCTTCAATTTTTGGCCAGGCATCTTCTGTGTTGGGGACTTGCACACTGCCCGGGTCGCTCGTATCCCACAGCTGCTCATCAATGTAAGAAATATTGCCCCACATTTTTTTGGCCTCGAAATGATAATGTCCGCGCAGGAACCGGGCTTCTGCCTGAATCTGCAATTTGCGCACATCGTCCAGGCCGGCAACTTCCGGCAATGTTTTCAGGACGTCGTTGGCGCGGGCTACGCCGTCATATAATGTTCGCCATTTGCCGTAAATGTGCGTGTTGGTGGTCAGCCATACATAACGTTCCATAAAAGTCTGCTCAGGCTGGTCGCCCGCGTCGGATCCTTTGTAGGCATCATCCGAAACAACGCTGCCGAAAATCCAGTTGGAAACTGCTCCGTGCCAGGTTGTGACGCCGCTCGTTCCTATGCCGTCGAGCAATGCATAAGTGCCGGTCAATGCGCCTTCAATGCCGGATGCTGTCTTAATAATTTCCGGGCTATACTGTCCTAATGGCTTTTTTTCGAGGAAACCATCGCCACAGGAAGATGCCAGGAACAATGTAATGAGTATGAATATCTTTTTCATGTTCGTTCTGTTTTAAAATCCGAGACTAAGACCTACGATAATCGATTTGGGCGTTGGATAAACACCTTCATCCACACCGATCTGCCGGTCGGAGCCGCTGTTGAAATTCCGCAGATTCACCTCCGGGTCAAGTCCTGTATACTTGGTAAATGTGAACAGGTTTTGCGCCTGCACGTACACTTTCAAATGGTCTGTCCCGATTTTGTTAAGGATTGACTTCGGTAATGTGTATCCCAACTGAATGTTCTTGAACCGCAGATAAGAACCGTCTTCAACGAAATAAGTGGAAGGCTCGCCGCTTTGCGCGTCATTGGCATCCAAGATCGGAAGCTTGGCATTGGGATTATCGGGCCGCCAGGATTCGTACAGCATGCGCTTCGTGCGGTTTCCCTGGAACACCTCAAAATCAGTCCAGTAGCGGACGTGATTGAAGATATCATTGCCTTGTACGCCCTGTGCAAAGATGGTCAGGTCGAAGCCTTTATAGGCAACATTGGCATTGATGCCGTAGGTAAAATCGGGGTGCGGGCTGCCGATGTATGTCTGGTCGCTGGCGTTGATAATGCCATCATTGTTCACATCACGGTAATCGAACTTGCCGACTCCCTGGGTCCTTTTTCCATTGATATAAATATTGGAATCATAATAACCCGGAAACTTCGCGTGCGCCGCCACCTGCTCCTCATTTTGCAGGATCCCGTCGATGATATAGCCATAAAAGGATGAGATCGGACGGCCGGCAATGGAGCGTGTGACGGCGGGTGTACGCAGGGAAAAGCCTGGCAAAAAGTCGTTCGGGTTCTGCGGATCGAGTGCCAGGATTTTATTGCGGTAAGTTGAGAAGTTAACGCCGATGCTGTAAGTGAGCTGTCCATCCATAACGGCTTCATTGTAATTCAAACCAAGGTCCATGCCCCTGTTTTGTAATGAAGCAATGTTCTGGGCAGGAATGGATGCGTCTCCCAGGCGGGGATCGTATGCTTTTGTGTAAAGCAAATCCCTGGTCTGGCGATCAAAAACGTCCAGGCTCAGGTCGAATTTGCCTTTGAACAAATTGGCATCCAAGCCCACATTGACGGTTGTGGTTGTTTCCCATTTCGCATTAGGGTTACCAAATCTGGCCAGGTCGAAACCCTGTACGTAGCCGATTGGTGCACCGCCAATCCCGTAACCGCTGCTGTTTGGATTGCTCTGATAAGTGGAATAAGCATTAAAATCCCCGATTTCCTGGTTACCGGTCTGTCCCCAGCCGGCTCTCAGTTTCAGGTCTGTAATGAAGCTTACATTGGATAAAAAAGCCTCTTTTGACAGCCGCCAGCCTATGCTTGCCGCCGGGAAAGTGGCATAGCGTGACGCTGCCTGGAACCGCGAAGATGCGTCACGCCGAACTGTTCCCTGTAACAAATACTTGTCCTGAAAAGCATAATCGATCCGGCCAAAGTAGGAAAATAACGACCAGGAAGAAGATGCATAACCACTGTTGGTAGACGTGGAAGGGTTACCTGCATCAATGTATCTCAGATCTTCCGCGTTGGAAAAGAAGCCCTGGCGATAAGCATTCACAAAGTTTCCGTAAGAATCAATGGATTCCAGACCGGCAAAAACATTCAAATGGTGATCGCCGAATGTTTTATCGTAAGTCAGCGAGTTGGTCCAGGTCCAGGCATAGCTGTAACTTCTGTTTTCACTCAAACTGTTCACGTTGGTCCCGTGCGCAAGCTCGATCTCAACAGGGGTAAAATAGGTTCCTGCCGAGACCGTCGCATCGATCCCGAAGCTGGTTTTTGCAGTCAGGTTTTTGAGAATGTCCACTTCTGCATAGGTGTTACCAAAGATGCGCAAATCTTTATAACCATTGTTTTTGTTCCTTACCAACTGCCCTACCGGGTTATTGGCATTACCCAAATTACTGCCTAACGTCCCGGCGAAGTTTCCGCCGATATCATAAACCGGGATGATGGGCTGTGCGCGATATGTATTGGAAACCTGGCTCGTCTCGCTGTTATTTCCATAATTCCCCTGGCGCTGTCCATAAGCGACCTGCAAATTTTCACCAATGCGGACCCTTTTTTTGATCGTAAATTCTGTATTGGCCCGAATCGAATAACGCTTGTAACCATTATGGATCAAGATTCCCTGCTGGTTGAAATAATTGGCAGAAAAAGCATAACGGCTCTTTTCCGAACCGCCCGAAACGCCCAGTTGGTAATTTTGAATCGGTGCGGGGTCAAAGACCTCATTCATCCAGTCGGTTCCTTCTTTGTTCGCCTTCGTAATCGAGAATTTTGTTTTGCCGAAATTCGGATCAGTGTAGCGGTCAAAGCTGTAATTCGCCGGGTTCACACGCGGTTCGTTGGCCGAAGCGCCGTCCGGGATAATGTAGTCCGGAATAACCGGCTCAGCACCGCGGCCAAACTGTGCGTGTTCCGGATTGCCCGTGGTGGGATTTACAACATTCGCATTCTTTTTGCTCTGCCAGAGATATTGACCATACTCGGCCGTGTTTAGCAGGTCCATTGTTTTGGCAAGCCTTTGCACGCCGTAATAGGCATCAAACGTGAACTTCGGCACGCCGTTCTTTCCCCTCTTGGTTGTAATGATTACGACGCCATTCGCCGCACGCGATCCGTAAATCGAGGCAGACGAAGCATCCTTTAATATCTGAATGGTTTCAATATCGTTCTGGTTGATGGTGTTCAAACTTCCTTTGGTCGGCACGCCGTCGATTACATACAAGGGGTCATTGTTACCTAATGTGCCATAACCACGCACCCGAACGGCCACACCGCCACCGGGCGTGTTGTCCGTTCCCACGGTTACGCCTGCAGCGCGTCCCTGCAACTGCTGCGCCAGGTTAGTGGCCGGGACAGACAGGAGCTTTTCGGCGTCGATGACACTTACGGAACCGGTAATGTCTCTGCGGGATTGCGTGGTATAACCTGTTACAACCACTTCGCTCAACGCCTTGATATCTGCTTCCAGCGTGACGTTTACAGATGAACGGTTAGCCACCTGAATTTCCTGAGATACGTAACCGACAAAGCTGAACACCAAAATGGCCTTTTCGTCAGGAACAACCAGCGTGTAAGATCCGTCGCCGCCCGTAATTGCTCCTTGCTGGGTGCCTTTCACCACCACACTTACACCCGGAAGCGGCTCTTTGCTGTCGCTCGCCAGCACTTGTCCTTTGATTGTAATGTCAACCGGATTGAGGTAAGGGAGCGGAATGAGCATTCCCTGCTCTTTCGGCGCATCGGGCGCATCCTCCTGTTTTTTATTTAAAATAATGTATTCACCTGACACTGAAAACCTGATCTGTAAGGGCATCAGCAGTTCCTTCAAAACCATTTTCAGGGTCTGGTTGGTTGCGGACAATGTTACTTTCTGATTTTTGATCAGGGACGGAACGTAGGAGAACTTTACTTTTGCAGACTTCTCAATGCTGGCCAAAACACTTTTTAATTCCTGCTGATTCGCTTCAATGCTCACTTCCCGGTTGAGAAGCTCCTGCGCCAATCCATCGTTCGCAAACGACAGGCCGGTGAAGATCAGCGAAACGAAAAATGGAATGCATGTAACTTTTATCACAGTTACCAGAAATTTTAATGGTTTACTATTTTTTTTCATACACTAAAATTGGTTTGGGTTAGGAATATCAGGCTCTTAATCACAGCCTTCGCTCGAAACGATCACTTGCCCGTCGCTAACGCGATAGCTCGCCCCGATGGTCTGGCTGATGATGTCTAACTTCGTGAAAAATGGCTCATTACTTAGCTCAACATGCAGCGAACATTTCTCCATGACCGCGCTGTCGTACACAATGGGAATGCCGTAAACCTTTTCGAGTGTGGCAAATACTTTATGAATGGGCTGGTCCATGAACACAAATCCGGACTGGGTTTCGGGCTTGATGAGTTCTAGCGGCATGCTGGAAATGGATTTGGAAAGCAGGTTGTCCCTGGTCGAAAAAATCGCCTGCTGGTTGGGCGTCAGCAACAGTTCGGTGTTACGGCTGCGCTGATTATCAATATCCTTCATGGCTAACACCGAAACCCTGCCACTGCGGACGAGTACTTCAACATTTGTGTCCGTCGTTTTCACTAGAAAGCTGGTTCCTACCACGCGGGTCACAAGTCCGTGCGCGTATACGAAAAATGGATTCAGCGCATCTTTTTCCACCTCAAAAAAGGCTTCTCCGGACAAATACACCTCTCTTTTTCTGTTGTGTCTGAATGCTTCCGCATAGCTGATCCGACTTGCTGGCGAAAGGGCCACTACGCTGCCGTCCGGCAGTTTGACTGACATTTTTTGATTGGTGTGATTCACAACCTCTTTCATGGGCACCTGCACTTGCGACACATATTGCTTATAATCAGAAGCGGGTTGCTCCTTCTGCATCTTATGCGAAATCCCCCATCCTATGCCCATAATCAGCAGCGCTGAGGCAGCCACTGAGATCCATGTTGTTGTAAACCTGTATTGAAACGGCTGGGTAACCCGTGGCCCGGTGCTGGCCAGGATCCTGCTGACCTGTATTTCCAGATCGTCATCAGAAAGTTCGGATTGGTTTCGATTCCAGGTCAGTAACAGCTCACGGGCTTGTTGCATGACCACCTTTTTTTCAGGATATTGTCCTTCGATTTTTGTCCAGAAATCACTTGCATTCTGGTCATGCTGCGTGACCCAAAGTCTGAAATCTTCATCTAGTAAAAAATCTTCCAGATTGTATTTATCATAATTTTTCATAGCAAAGCACCATAATTGTGGCACTCACAATGACATAATCAGGATTTCGTAAAATAATCATGGAAAAAGTTGAAATATTTTTAAAATAATATCTCAATCTTTCCTATGAGCCTAAAAATCAGATCGATAAAATGAACAAAAGGATGGTGTGCAGCAAAGTCTCCCACTTCTCGCGGAAGAGCTTGAGTGTAATGTGCAGTAAATTGGCTACCGCCGGTCGGGTGATCCCCAGCACAGTTGCGATCTGATCGTTTGTGAGGTTTTCGTAAAATTTGAGGTAAATGATCTCCTGTTGCCGCGGCGTTAATGTGTGCAGCACATAACCAATTTGTTTCTTGGTTTCGTCGGTATGCTCGGATGAAATGATCCTGGATTCAATGTCTTCTTCATTCAGAAAAAGTGCATCGCCGTTTTCCAACGGGATAAATACATTGCTGCGCTGCTTTTCCTTGAAAATCCGGTTACGCAGGCTTTTCAGCAAGTAGGGCTTGATCTGGTCCGTCGCTCCCAGAAATTCGCGGCGGTCCCAAAGTGTGGTGAAGACATCGTGTATGCAATCCGTGAGCGCCTCGTGATTGGCGATCAGCTTTTTCCCGTAATCAAACAATGCGCGATAATGTTCCCTGATCATGGATTCAAACACAGCCCGGTCGCCATTTTTGAATTTTTGCCAGAGAAGCAAATCATTTTCCATGGTTAGCAACAATAGTAAGGCAACAACACCCAATTTCTTTATTAAGTATAATTCAACCTTTTATTACTGCAAAAGGCTAAGTGATAGGACTTTTAACGGATAACGTTTTGCCAATCCGTTTCAAAAAATGCACGCATAATGCCTGTTAGGAAAAAGCCTATCGGAATGCTCTGGCCATAACCTGTGAAAGGCAGAATAATCTGAATGCATATACCATTTAATAAAAAGATAAAATTAGAATTGTCCCTTTACGGCTTGATTTATTAATATTGCTACGTGTTATTTTACTCACAATTCTCAAACCTGATGCTTATGAAATCTGCTCGTTTACTTGGCCTCGCCTTTTTTGTTTTCGCCTCTGCCCTAAGCTGTACGGACCACGCTCCGGACCCCGTCGAATTCCAGTCTGCCGAATTTTCAAAAGGCACCCTGCTAGCTCCGATTGCCATTACTAAAGGCGACAACAACACGCTTTGGGTGACGGAGCAAGGCAGCGCAACAGACCAGGGCGACACCCACGACGGCGCCGTTTCAATGATCGGCGCGGACGGCACGGTGCATCGCGCCATCACAGGATTTTTATCTAAAAGCAGTGTAGAAAAAATGCCTAGCGGACTAACGCACCTTTTGTATAAAGACGGGATGCTCTACATTCTTCATGGCGTAGAAGGCAGGCTTTATAAGGCCAATGTTTCGGCGTGGAAACCTGGCGACGCTCCGTTGAAAGCCATGGATCTGAGTTACGAAGATTTAGGTTCATTTGTAAAAGCACAATTCCCTGATCCGGCCACGGCGGAATCTAACCTTTACAATCTGGCCTGGGGGCCAGGCGGTGACCTTTTCATCACGGATGCGGCTGGTAACATGATCATCCGCAGAAAAAGCGATGGTTCAAAAAGTGTTTTTGCCACTTTCCCTGATTTCGACAATCCTAAAAAACCGGTGGGCGGCCCGACTGTTGATTTCGTTCCAACGGGAATTGCGTGGGATGGCAGCAAATTCTTTGTTACTTCCCTGACCGGCTTTCCCTTTAACGCAGGACTGGCTGAAATCAAGACGGTGGATCAGATGGGCAGCGTCTCCGACTATAAGAAAGGATTTACTACACTTGTTGATGTTGTACTTACAGACAGCAATAAACCTTTGGTATTGCATTTCTCGGATTTTTCCCCCTCGTTCATTTTCGAACAAAATAAAGGAACCGTCAATAGTGAAGACGGGGGCGTCGTTCTGGCAGGCCTGAATATGCCCACCGACATTGAAAAGGTTTATACCAACACTTATTACGTGGTTTCGCTGGGGAACAGCAAAGTGTATAAGCTGACATACTGATATCTTGCTGATAGAAAACAAAAAATCGCCTTCCTTTTCCGGAAGGCGATTTTTTGTTTTCTATGGAGGATCAATTTGCTAAACCGGCAGCCAGATATGGAATACAGCGCCATTTCCGAGGCTTGATTCGGCGGCAATGTAGCCCTCGTGCTGCTCCACTATCTTTTTCACAATGCTAAGCCCGATCCCGGTTCCTGAATATTCATGTTTACCGTGCAACCGCTGGAACAGGCTAAAAATTTTCTCGCTGAATTCTTGCTCAAACCCGATGCCATTGTCCGAAAACGTAATTTGATAAAAAGGCTGGTCGGGATTCACGAACGTAGGCGCAACAACGCTACTTCCCTTCACAATTTCTGAGGAAATCACTATCTCAGGGCTTTGTGTTGAGAATTTGAGTGAATTGCTGATCAGGTTCGAAAACAGCTGGTTGATCTGAAAGCCGTTCGCTTTGATAACAGGAAGGTTTACACATTTTATCACTGCTTGTTTTTCTGCAATCAATAGTTCAAAGTCGATCTCAATGTCCTTCACAATCTTATTCATGTCAATGAGCGTATGACCCTCTCCTATCTTAGCTAACCGGCTGTATGTCAGCAAAGACTGAATGAGATCGCTCATGCGTTGCGCAGACGACGAAATCTTGTCATAGTAAACTTGTGTGGCTTTTTCGTCCTGTTTATTCTTTTGGATCAGATGGATAAATGTCTGTATTTTCCGCAGCGGCTCCTGCAAATCGTGACTGGCAATGTAATTAAATGATTCCAGCTCCTTGTTCGCTTTCACCAAATCCTCCGTGCGCTGCTGAACTTTTTGTTCGAGTTTATCTGTAAATGATTTCTGATCCAGGAAAATCTTCTTTCGTGAATTATTGATCTTGATCTGTGATTTGATCCTGGCCAGCATTTCATTCGCGGAAAATGGTTTTACCAAATAATCATCTGCACCAATTTCATAACCTTCTATTTTCGAATCTTCCCCAGCCCGGGCTGTGATCAGGATTACCGGCAGCTGCGAAGTTTCCGGATTGGCCTTCACCCGTTTGAGCAGTTCAATGCCGTCGACTTCTGGCATCATAATGTCACTCAAAATCAGCGTAGGCTTATATTTTTGCATTTTTTCAAGCGCGTCGAGACCGTTTGTTGCCGTAATCGTACGGTATTTCGTAGCGATCAGCGATTGTATATGTTGCCGCATATCAGCATTGTCATCCACAATCAGGACGAGCTCATCCGCTTCTTCGGGCAGAATGCTGCTCAGATCACCATCCTTATCTGATGATTTGTCCCTTCCGACTAGTGCCGCCACTTCCTGCAGATATGCATCAGCACCCGGAATTTCGAAGCTGGGATTATCTTCTAAAATCTGTGTGACCGGCAAATGCCCCTTTCCCAACGGAATTGAAACCGTAAAACAGCTACCCTCTCCCTCAACGCTTTCCACCTGGATTGTTCCCTGGTGCAGCCGGACCAGCTCTTTGATCAGTGACAAACCGATCCCGGTGCCTTCATAGGTCCTTCCACCAGTGTTTTGAACCCGGTGAAAGCGCTCAAACATATGTGGCAGCTCACTTTCCGGAATTCCCACTCCGGTGTCCCGCACTGTCAGCACGGCGTTTCCCTCCTTTGCATAAACATCCACAGATATGGTGCCTTCCAATGTGTATTTAAATGCATTGGACAAAAGATTAAAAACGATTTTCTCCCACATTTGCCGATCCAGATACACCGGAGGAATTTGCTCGTCCGTATTGACATGGAATTGCAGATCAGCCCTTTCTATCACGGACCTGAAATTGGCAGCTAAGTTTTGGGTGTAGGTTGCTAAGTCCGTCAGAACAAAGTTTGCCAAATGCCGCCCGCTCTCAATGCGACTGAAATCCAGCAGGGAATTAACCAGTTTCAGAAGCCGCAGCGCATTACGGTGCGTCAACTCGATGCTCTGCTTTTCGGCAGTTGTCAAAGCGGTGCCCGGTTTCTTCAACAACTCTTCAAGCGGCCCCAGGATCAGCATCAGGGGCGTGCGAAATTCATGACTGATATTGGTAAAAAAAAGTGTTTTTGCCTTATCCAATGCTTCCAAGGCCTCCGCGCGCTTGCGCTCTTCCTCATAGGCAAGCGTGTTGCTTACACCCAGCGCAATCTGGTCCGCGATCATTTGAATGAAGTTCCGGTAAGCATCATCAAATTTGCGGTAAGGGTTAAGCCCTACCGTGAGCACTGCCAACGGAAACTGCCTGGTAGCGGATTTAATAGGAATGTCCACAAAAACCCTGGGCGGAACATCCCAGTCGCCTTTGGGCACTTCTTGCCACCGCCCGTTCACAGGCGATTCTGTCATGTGGTTTTCAGTAATGGCCGTTAACCTACCGGCAGCAACTGTTTCGCCATCACGCAGATCCAGCATTCCGTCAACTGGTTTTTCAGCAAAGCCTGAGTATGCAACAATTTCGGCGCTGCTGCCGTCATTTTTTATTTTGTAAATCAATGAAAAAGGGAAATCCCTCGGGTTGCCCGAAAGTGCTTTCGTCGCTTGTGCGTACACTTCCTGCTCATTTTTTTTCTGCGCAACCGTATCAAGCTGCTGCATAGTTCTGAGTGCCCTCTCATTGATAATCCTTTCTGTATCAGCAGTATTATAGCAAATGATGCCGGACGGAAGACCGTCTGCACCCAGCACGGGTGTGTAGGAAAATGTATAGTAAGTCTCTTCTGGAAAACCGCTCCGCTCCATAATCAGCAGCTGGGATTCTACATAAGTGCCCTCATCTTTGTTCATCGCCCGCGACAGCAGCGGCTCAATGTCCTTCCAGATATCTTTCCAAACAACAGAAGCTGGTTGCCCTAACGCGATCGGATGTTTCCCCCGAACGATATCAATATAGGCATCATTATAAAGTTTGACCAGCTGGTGGCCCCAGCCAATCCAGATCGGTTGCTTGGAGCTAAGCATGATCCGAACGCATGTTTTGAGGCTTTGTGGCCACTGTGCGGGGTTACCCAAACTTGTTTCATCCCAATTATATTGCCGGATGCGCTCACCCATCTCACCTCCTCCGGCGAGGAATTCAAGCTTTTTAATCTCACTGTCAACCATGCAATGCCTAGATAAGGGTCGATACTATTCTTTTGATCTCTTTTTTCACCTCATCCGTATTGGCCTGTTTTTTAATCAGCCCGGAAGCGCCCAGGTTCCTGCACTGCTCTACGATGGTTTTTTCGTTGGAAGTTGAGTACATAAAAGTGGGAATATGAACAAGTGATGGCCTTTTTTTCATCTCTGCTAAAAATTCCATACCATTCATTTTGGGCATATTAATGTCAATAAATATGACATCAGGGGCAAATGCAGGTTGTTCAAGTTTCTCAAGTGCCTGAATGCCGTCTCTTGCAAACACACATTCTGCTTCGGGAAGTGCGTCTTCCAGCATGATTGAAAATATTTCCTGATCGTCAATGTCATCATCAACCAGCAGCACAGTCACTTTTTCGGGCATTTTTACAGTTTTCAAGCATACGCAACGAGCGCTACGCAAGATAATGAAATCCTATCTCTGCAAAAAGTGAAGAAATGGAAAGCGGCTTGCATAATCGCCTTAATCGCTCTGTCTTCCAAGCCTTTAACCATTTCAATTGATACACAATGTAACGCACCACGCATTGCAAGACCTTACACGAGGCAGCAAAAGCAATAACGACGCATATGGGAAAAATCGTGGAACCGGCGGGCGATCTGTTGGAGAAATACGAAACAGGTTACCAAACTTTTTTTCAGGAACTCAGAAAACGGAACTACATTCAGGATTCGTTTTTGACCCGATCACAACAGTATGTTAAAAGCTTAACTACCCATTTTTTTATGAAAAAGTCTTTTTTACTTTCTGCCGTAACCAGCTTGTTTCTTTTCGGAGCGTTAAATGCTGTGAATGGTCAGGATAAAATGAATGTGCTTAAATTGAAGTCTGCCAAAGATCTGCACGCGTTTTTTAAATACACCGGAAATGATGTGCTGCTCATTGCAGGTCACCGCGGCGGCATGATTAAAGGTTTTCCTGAAAACTCCATCGCGACTTTTGAAAATACATTAAAACATACGCCGGCATTTTTTGAAATAGACCCGCGGCTCACAAAGGACAGTGTAATTGTCCTCATGCATGACGCCATGCTGGACAGGACAACGACAGGGAAAGGCAAACTTTCTGATTATACCTATGCGGAGCTCAAACAGTTTAAGCTGAAAGACGCCGAAGGAAATGTCACCGATTTCCCAATTCCTACATTAAGCGAGGTGATTGAATGGGGTCGCGGTAAAACCATTCTGAATCTCGATCACAAAGACGTTCCGCTGGAAATGACTGCCGCATTGATCAAAAAACACAAGGCAGATTCATTCGTCATGCTGACCGTGCATAAGCCCGAAGAAGCGGCTTTTTATCTAAAAAATAACCCTAACAGCACATTTTCCGCATTTATCAAAACAAAAGCAGAATTTGAGGCATATCAAAAAGCAGGCGTGCCTTTTACACAGCTCATTGCATACATCGGGCCATTGGTAAAGCCTGAAAATCAAGAACTTTACAGCCTGCTCAACAAAGCGGGCGCGATGGCCATGATCTCTGCGGCGTCATCCTATGATAAGTTAAAAAGCGCAGAAGAGCGCAAAGCGGCCTATGTTTCGATCGCAAAAGATGGCGCATCCATCATTGAATCGGACTATCCGATTGAGCTGGCTGAGGCCGTGAAGGGCTTCATTAAGCAGGACAGTCCGAAGCAAAAGTTTTTCGGCAAAAAATAAATTCAGTTACTCGCTTTTCAACACTTTGGCCGGATTGTTCCTCGCGGCTTTAACCGTCTGCGATCCGATCATCAGGAAAGCGAGTAACATCACAACCAAAACGCCCGCGAGCAATTCCAGTATGTTGATCGGTTGGTGATACGGAAAGTCGTCCAAAACGATTTTGTCAAAGAAAAAGTAGGTTGCCGGAATGGCGATCAATGCGGAAACTATTAGCAGGATCAAAAACCCTTCACACAGCAGATACACCAAACCACCTTCGCTCGCTCCCAGCACTTTGCGGATACTGATTTCCTTGAGCTTGGTTTCGGTCGTGAAAACCACCATTCCAAACAATCCGAGCGAAGCAATACAAATCGCCAGGAAGGCAACAAAACCAACGACCTTGACCATGACCGAAAACTGGCTGTATGCAGACTCGATCTGGTCGTTGTAGAATTTCGCCTGGATGGGATGCACTTTATCGACCTTCCGCCAGGCAGTTTCAAGCATGTCCATTGTGCCGGGAAGGTCCCCGGACGCGATTTTTACATTGAGATAGCCGGACGGCTCATTGGCGGAGTAGCGAAATATGACCGGCTCGATCTTCGCTTCCAGCGTGCCATAATGGAAATCCTTGATCACACCTATGATCGTTAATGCCTGACCATCCACAGTTACGACTTTGCCCAGCGCATTTTCCGGACTTCTTTTAGCAATGTTAAATCTTTTCAGAACCTGCTCATTGACGATAACTTCACTCTCTTTCCCTTTCCCGGGCCGCAATTTGAAATTTGTTCCAGCCAGTAATTTGTGATCATGCAGCGGCATATAGTGTTCGTCGACCAGATTCAGCCACACATTGTTGGAATCAAGGCCGTATTTGAGCGTCGATCCGTGGTAACTTCCCAGGCTCGTGATCATCAGTGATCGTGAAACCGCTTTCACAACAGGAATCTCTGCAAACTCCTTTGCCATTACATCCGGATTATTTCCTTGCATGCGAATGTTGACAATGTTTTCTGTTTCAAATCCCAGATCGAAACGGAGCAAACTTTTATACTGGCTGTGACCGACAAGTGTCGCTGCAATAAAAAACAGTGACAATGTATACTGAATGACAATTAATGCCTTACGCATTCCGATCCGCCGGAAAAGTGTCAGGTTTGACATATCCTTCATCACCAAAAGGGCATTGATGCGGGAAAAAAACAATGCTGGCAGGAAGCCGGCAGCCAGGCCAACAAGGCAGGCTAGGGCAATGAAGTAAAGAATCGTTTTGAAGGACAAATCCAGGGAAAGGAGGTCGGAGATATTCGAATCCAGGGCAAGGAATTCTTTCTTCAAAAACAAAAATAACCCTAATGAAAAAACCAGTGCGAGCATGGCAATGATCACCGACTCGGCCATAAACTGTCCCAAAACATGGCTTTTTCTGGCACCAATGATCTTCCTGATCCCGACCTCCCGCGACCGCCGGAGTGAGCGTGCAACGGATAAATTGGTATAATTGAAACAGGCAGAAAGTATGATCACGAACGCCAGTCCGCTCAACACCCAGGTAACGAGCGGTGAAATGGCAGGCCCCACATTGTTAGAGAATTTTCCGCCCAGCACGGCGCCCTTCATGGATTCCAGAGAAATGGATACCGCTTTGTCTTTGTATACAGCACTTTCCTGCTTGCTGATCTTTGCCAAAGCCGCGTTTACAGGCGCGATCTCGGAATGCTCGGGCATTAACACATACACATAATTGGACCATATGTTATCCCAATCATAAAAGTTGTTTTTTTCCTCCTGCTGCGCCTCAATGGTTGCGAAGGAAACCAGCATGTCAAACCGGATATGGGACAGTTTAGGCAAGTCCTTCACAACGCCCCGAACCACATAACTGGTGGTATCGAACATTACCGGCTTGCCAATCGGGTCCGCTTCGCCAAACATTTTCCTCGCTGTTTTTTCGGACAAAACCAGCGCATAAGGTTCTTGCAGGGCCGTTGTTACGTCGCCTTTGACCAACGGAAATGTGAAAACTTTCAGAAAAGAGTTATCTGCCCAGATTGCTTCCAGCGGAAATGTCGAATTACCAACGCGGGCGTCACCTGAGAATCCGTTACGAAAAGTCGTAACCTGCTCCGCGCCTGCCACCGTTTCCCGGATTTTCTGCCCAGCCTTCACCAAAGTGGAAGCAAGCTCCATAGGCGGCTGATCGGCATTTCGAAAGCTGGTAATAACCCGGTAGATCCTGTCACGGCCCTGGTGAAAATCGTCATAGGAGTTTAAATCTGTAATCACGGTGATCACGAGCAGGCCAACAGACATACTGACGGCCAGGCCGATAATGTTGATCAGAGAGAACAATTTATTGCGGACGAGGCTGCGGCGTGAGGTTTTGAGATAGCTGCCAATCATGATCCAGTGAATGAAAAGGTTAAAGAAATCTATTTTCCGAAAAGTATAGGGCCTCAGAAATTTAAGCACGTCGATCACGTAGATGATCCTGGCCCGGAGCAATCCTTTATTTTTTACATTTCGCTCAAAATATTCGAACAGATCTCCTTCCAAATCTTCCAGCAAACGTGGACGGCAGTACCATTGCAGGAAGCGGGTTGCCCAGCGCGGCGGTTGGCCTGTTGCTTTCATATGGAGCCTTCAAGGTTAAAGCCTGGAATGTTGCGCCAGATATTTTCACGCACTTCTTTGGACCTCGTCAGCGCGACCTTTCCGGTATGGCTAACCTCATAAAAACGCTTACGCTTTCCACCCCTCGTGCTGCTCGCCTCCCCCAGCCTGCTCTTTGCTAAACCCTTCTCTTCCAAGCGGTTCAAAACGGAATGCACCACACCCAGCTTAGCAGCCCGGCCCGTATACCTTTCCAATTCATCACAAATCGCAACACTATATGCCTCGCTTGCCAACGAAGCGATCGTCAGCAAAACCAGCTCCTCAAACTCCCCTAAATGAGTTCCCTTCATAAAAACCAAACAAACAAGAAGTGCATATCTTCACCAAATGTATGTAAAATCGATTTATTAATTCTTGCTTTGTATGTATAATATTTTTTTACCTTAAAATGGGACGCTACTCCGCCGAAATACAAGCCAGATATGCCCTCTTTAATGACGACGTAATGTCATCGTAACGCAGGGGTTTCGAGATGTAGTCGTCCATACCGGCTGCGAGGCATTCTTCGCGGTCTTCTTTCATGGCGTTGGCGGTCATGGCGATAATGTAGGGCTGGTCGATTTGCTGTTTACGAATGCGGCGTGTGGCTTCCAATCCGTCCATTTCGGGCATTTGGATATCCATGAAAACGACATCAAACTTCTCCGAAAAAGTTCTTGCGACGACTTCCAAACCGTCGCGGGTGACGATCGGATTGTATCCCATTTTGCCCAGGATTTTCACAAAAAGCTTTTCGTTGATCTGGTTGTCTTCTGCAACCAGGATGTGCAAAGGATATTGAATGGCAAACCCTTCTGAGAGCGGCGATGGAACGGGCGGTAAAATCGGGCGGGCAGAATCACCCTGATTTTTGAGCTCCATCTGGATGAGCTGGCCCAGCTGGTGATGTTTAACAGGTTTGGTGAGTATCGCTGCAAATAAATCCTTGACATTCTGGCGCTTATCATCGCCTACGGAGCTAAGCAGGAAGATCGGCAATGTGGGAAAGCGCGCCTTGATTTTTGCAGCCAGGCTCAGGCCATCCATTTCGGGCATTTGCTGGTCGGTAATGATCAGGTCAAATCTGCTTCCGCTGTCCAGGATTTCCAGCGCTTGCTTTCCCGATGATGCCAACGTTGGGACCAGTTTCCACTGTTCCATCTGCGCCTGGAATATGCGCAAATTCGTTTCGTTATCATCCACGACCAGAACGGCCTTTCCGTCATTTTCGGAAGTGTTAAAATGCACATATTGCCGCTGAGCTTCATGGCTTATTTCGGCCAGAATCGAGAAATGAAAACTCGTTCCCTTGCCAGGTTCACTATCAACACTGATCTCTCCGCCCATCAGGTTCACAAGCCTTTGGCTAATGACCAAACCAAGCCCCGTGCCTCCATACTTACGTGTGTGAGACGAATCCACCTGCGAGAACGCTATAAAAAGGCGGTCGAGCTTATCTGCCGGAATGCCGATCCCTGTGTCTTTGATCTGAAAGTTGATTTCAATTTCCTCGTCACTTATGTATTTTGCCAGCTTCGCAATAACGAGAATTTCACCTTGATGCGTGAATTTGATTGCATTTCCCACGAGATTGACCAGAATCTGGCGCAGCCTCTGACTATCACCGATGATCTGATTAGGGACCTGCGGGCTGATCTGATAAACAAGGTCCAGCCCGATCACCGCGGCTTTGGAAGAAAATATGTCCAAAACATCCTCTATGCAGTCGCGGAGGTTGAAACTGATCTTTTCCAGCTCCATGTTTCCGGACTCAATTTTGGAAAAATCCAGAATGTCGTTGATAACTGTAAGCAAGCTGTCACCACATTTGATAATGGTGTCTGTATATTCTGTTTGTTCCTCATTCATAGGCGTTTGCGCGAGCAGCAAAGCCATCCCGATCACACCATTCATGGGCGTACGGATCTCATGGCTCATCGTTGCCAGGAAAACACTTTTCGCCATATTGGCCTTTTCGGCTTCTTGTCTTGCCAGCAATTCCCTTTCGTGCTGACCCTGCAAACGCGCGTTCATGATTTGCAGATCTGCGGATTGCAGTTCCAGTTCGTGCTTTTGCCGGATGACTTCTACCGTCCGTTCCGCAACCTGCATTTGCAACAAATCTTTTTGTCGCTTAATGGCCCCTATCCGCCAGCGGTAAATGGCGTAAATGCCACAGGCAGCGCATAAAGCGGCCAGCGCCTGAAACCAGATTGTTTTCCAGAATGGCGGCGTCACATGCAGGGTAATGCTTGTCCCACTTTCATTCCAGACGCCATCATTGTTGGAAGCTTTCACCTTGAAAACGTATTCTCCCGGATCGAGATTGGTGTAGGTTGCCTTCCTGTTTGTACCACTATAAATCCAGTCTTTATCAAAACCGACGAGTTGATATGCGTATTGGTTCTTTTCAGATAATGTGTAGTTCAGCGCTGTGAATTCGAATGAAAGCATGGATTGCGCATAAGAAACTGTTATTTCTTTGGCTGCGCTGATCTGGTTGTCAATGGGAGAATCCTTATCAAGGTTGCTGACCGGTCGATTGAAAATCTGGAAACCGGTAATAAAGACCGGAGGAACAAATGTGTTGTATTTAATGCTGTCGGGATGGAAAAAGTTGAGGCCATACTGTCCTCCGATGAAGATCAAGCCCGCCTTGTTTTTGAATAAGGACAAGCGGTTGAATGATCCTTCCTGCAAACCATCGCTAAAATCAAAATTTCTGAATTCCGCTGTTTTCGGATTAAATCTCGAAAGCCCGTTGTTGGAACTGACCCAGAGCAGCCCGTGATCATCTTCTGCAACGCCCTGAATCACATCGTTGGGCAAACCGTCGGATTTTTGGTAATGTTTAAATGTGCTGTTTTGTTTATTATACAGGTTCAAACCACCGCTGGTGGCAACCCATAGTTGCCGATTTTTATCTTCAAAAATTGCATTCACCTGATTGTTAGACAGACTCTTAGCTTGTTTAGGATCAGATCTGAACGTTGTGAACCGGTTATTTTTTTCATTATATAAATTCAGGCCGCTACCCTCCGTTCCCACCCAAAGCTTTTTTTCTGAATCCACAAAAACAGAGAGGATCACATCGTTGCTGATCGAGCCGGGAATATTGGCATTGGCCCTGAATTCGCTCACCTTCCCTGAAACTTTATCATATTTCAACAAACCTCTGGACGTCCCAATCCACAGACAGCGCCTGCTTTCGTCATTGATCACTACGTGAATGTTGGCATACACGGCGGAAGCGGGATTGTCACTCTTATTCAAATTCCGGAAGGAAGCCGTTTCCCGGTCGTACAGACTTAAACCGCCCTTATAGTTTCCTATCCAAATGTTGCGCGCCTCATCTTCACAGATAGCGATCACATAGTTGCTCGCAACGCTGTTTTCATTGTTCGGGTCGTGCGTAAAATGGGCAATCTGATTTGTCTTCCTGTCCAGGACATTGATGCCACCTCCGTCGGTTCCGGCCCAGACTTTCCCCTCAAAATCTTCTATCACGGTCAGGACATTGTCGTTATTCAAACTTTGGGGAGCAATGGTGCTGGTCTTATACAGGCCAAATTTTAACGGCTCGTGATCCATGACATTGATGCCGCCGCTGTAAGTGCCTATCCACATTGTTCCTTGCGGGTCGCAGAACATGGTGTAAATAGAACCGTTATTTAAGCCGCCAACATCGTTTTTGTCGTATCTAAAATGGGAAAATGCATTGCCTTCCTGCAATACATTGATTCCGCCGTTGCGAGTCCCAATCCACAGCTTACCATTTTTATCTTCCTCCAATGAAATAACATCGTTATGCGAAAGGCCCGGCTGCCCGTCTCGATGCTTGAACGACGTGAATGTTCCCGTAATGCGGTTAAGCAGATTAAGCCCTCCGCCTTCTGTTGCAACCCACAGCCTGCCGCGCGAATCTTCGAAAACCTCATTCAGATCATCGTTACTGAGCGAAGTAGGATCACCGGGAATGTTTTTGAATGTGAGAAAGCTATTTGTCGCCGGATTAAACCGATTAAGCCCCCCGCCGCTGGTCGCAATCCAGATAGTTCCCTGCCTGTCCACGGTAATGTCGCTGACCACGTTATGGCTCAAACTTCCCGGCACTCCGGAGTTGGCAGAATAATTGCGAAATGTGTTTTTTTCAGGATTAAGGACGCTGATGCCGCCGCCGATAGTCCCAAGCCAAATGTTTCCGTTCTTATCCTGATCAATGGCATGCACTGCGTTGTTAGCAAGACTGTTGTCATCGCCTGCCTTGTGCCGGTAGTTTGTAAAAGTATCCGTATCGCTGTCGAACCGGCTCAATCCGCCACCGTCGGTTGCGATCCACATTATACCCCGTTTGTCTTCAAGAATGGCATGGATATAATTATGACTGATACTCTGCGCATTACCAGGATCATTGCGATAAACCGTAAAAGTGTAGCCGTCAAATTTATTAAGGCCATCCGGAGTCCCGAACCACATAAATCCGCGCCTATCCTTTGCAATACAAGTGACGTTGTTTTGAGACAACCCCTGACCCGTGGTGAGATGCCGGAATTTTGCGCTGTTGTTTTGGGAAAATGAACTGGTGGAAAAACAAAGAAGAATGAAGAGGAAAGTAAAGAATTTACGCATGCAAGGTCACGTTCAGTTGCAACTATTTCTACGTAAATTAAACTGAATTTATTACTCTGCAAAGAAATATTATAAAATAAAGCACAAAGCCAAAGTTATGCCCTAAGCACTTGCCCAGTAACCTACAACATCCTGAATTTCTTCTGCCAACAACTCAATGGTGCTGGGTTTCGAAATCACCTTCACGACGCCAAAAGAGTTGAAATCGGGTAGATCATCCGTTCTGAAACCTGTGAGAATGACGATGTCGGCATGGTCAACGCCAAGCGCCTCATTGATGGCAAACAAGCATTTAGGCAGTTCCATCATCGGCATATTGAAGTCCAGGAAAATGTTTCCCGGTAAAGGTGAAGACCTTTTCCTAATCTTTTCCACAGCGTCCTGGCAATTGTAGGAGTGCTCGCAAGTTGCTGTCGGATAAGCAAGTTCTAATGCAAATTCAAAGATCTCATGATCATCGGGATCATCGTCTATCAGTAAAATATTATTGTTCATTTTGGTATAATCCATTCCACACACAGTTCCTAAACCATATAGTAAAACAATTGTTCCCGGAACCTGTCCACTCACTTTTTATATTTCATTTCAATGGCCGGCAGCGGCATAATCACCGGCCTGGTAATCATATTGTAGCGATAGAGCTCCGTTTTCGGCGGCTCCTTTTGGGAAAGGTTTAGAGATTTCTCGAAGAACGCTTTGAATTCTGTGCCATTTTTGAAGGTTGGCTTATTGACCGTCAGGCGGCTTTTTCTGCTAAAAATATCGGGCTGTTTTTCACGGATATGGATCGGCAGCTTTTCTACTTCCAGGTCAAATGGAATAACGATGGTGTATCGAACCGCCACGGCTTTCCCGTTTTGCCTCGCTGGCGTCCATTGTGGCATATTTTGAACCAGTCGCACGGCTTCTTCATCAATCCCCCACCCTGGCCCGTTCACGATCACCGGACTACTGATGTTCCCTTTTTCATCCAAAAAAAATGAAACCGATGCCTGCCCCTCCACCCCTGCCTTAAATGCCTCGGGCGGATATTGCATGTGATGTGCAAGAAATTTGACCAGTTCCTTCGTCCCTCCGGGAAAACGCGGCCATTTTTCCAACATTAACCTGTTTCCCGGCGGCTCGTTCGTCTCCGATGCTTTTTTGGGTTTTACCTCTGGTATAGTCTTGCTGACCCACCCCAGTTTTGCTTTGAGAACGATATCATAATTTTTTTCAGATTTGCTGACATCCATCTCCACCGGCTCGAAGTCAGGATGGCTAACGGTCATCAGACTATTTTCAGGAACATTGCTGAGCTCGAAATAACCTTTGATATTGGTCACGGTTCCCAATGTGGACCCTTTGATAAAAACGGCTGCATTAAAAACAGGAATGCCGTTCACGTCCTTCACTACGCCTTTTACCTGAATTGTTTCTTTGTGGTTAATATTATCTGCACGGGTAAATTTCCCGATCATTACGAGGATAAGAACGCTTGCGACCATTGCGTTCATTAACATTGGACCTTTGATCATATAACTCGTTCAGTTACTTGAATTACTTCCCATACAAAACGCGCCTTCCAGGAATTTATTTGCAATGCTTACGCAGCCCGATATGCAGTTTCCGGTAATCGGGTGCATAAAGAGCATTCGCTAACAAGCGTAAACAAATTTCAAAAATGTGCAACGCATTTTACTTTACTGTGTGTCCTAGTTATGGAAGACACAAATGAAGGAAATTACAAACAAGTAAACCGTTGCAACAATGAAAAGAATTTTCCCTGCAATAGTGATCTGGGCCATTGTTCTTACAAATTTTTCATGTTCGAACGTAACTACGGAAACGGTTATTCCGAAAGTATCAAATGACACGGGTCCATTTGAACAAAAGCAATTTGAAAACTATCCGATGCGTGTTACAGATGCTTACCGGATTGTTGGAGGAGATTCACTAAATTTACTTGCAGACACCATCATTCAGCAATACAGAGACGCCGTTTGTCTGGTTTTCCGTGAAGGCTATGTTTACTTCTACGGCAGCAGCAGCATCCCGAATACCAAGTTTCCCTCCCACGCACAAACCTTCTCGCTGAACATCAAGATCATGCTTCCCACGAATATGAAATATCATTGGAACACCGAGAAACAAACCCTGATCGTCAGATCATCCGGTTCGTCCAGTTATTTTCCGATTATACCGGATGGCAAAGAGGCATATATAGACACTACCGGCGTATTTTTTCACAAATCAATGGAAGAAGCGCAGAACTCCGGCAAGCGGGAACAGATCAGATTTATTTTCAATGACGTAGACCCTAAACTCGGGGCCGTGTCGTATCACATTACAATGCGGCCCTTGTGGTTTTATGAACGCGAGCCTTTTGACCTGGCACATCAGCGCTTTGTTATGTTCTGATGGGTCTTGAAATGAATGGTTATTTATCGGCACTTTTACGTGTTAAATTTTAGGTAAGATTAAGTTGGTATGAGAGTTATTGTTCTGTGCATCCTTTGTTTGTTTTCCATTGCATCCTGTAACCAAGTCAATCGTTTAGAGCCGATTGAGCCGGAGCCGGTGCCCGGTAAGGTGATCGAGCAGATAAAACAATGGTATCCCAATGCAGAGAATATGGTGTTTAAGCCACTGCTTGAAAAGCTGGTCTGGGAGGTAAAGTTTGACGAGGGTGCCGACAAGTATTCTACGCTCGCTGACAGCACCAAAATCTGGGAAACCTATCGTTTTAGCTCAGAAAATCCCCCTTCAAAATTGTTGACATTAGTAGGAAACAGTGCATTTAAAGGAGGAACGTTTAGCGCAAACCGCGACCAGATCGGGACCGTTGCACCGGACCAGAGAAACAGGCTGATCTATAACTTGCAGGGCAATGATTATTCGTTTAACTGGGTATTGGTAGACAACCGGATTGCGGGAGCGGCCTTTGAAGAAACGCTTTACTGGATACTTTATGAGGATATGAGCGTCCTGCCCCAACAAACGCAGACCTACATCCATGCAGATCCCAATATCAAATTTGTATCTGTGGAAGTAAAGATCAGTTTGAATTACACGAAATCCTATAATGTGCTGGTGAGTTTCGATAAGGACGGTGTGAAAACATATGCCAACCTACTTTTTAACGAAGCTGGTGATGTTAAGTGGTTTAGCAGGGCATTCAATGAGCCGGACGACCCTAATTCTCTGCCCAATTTTGACGAATTGCCAGACGCAATTCAAGAGTATATCGACGCGTCGCCCGAACTTGCCGGCTTCACTACCCAACCCGTCATTGGCATGAAATGGATGGGAGAATATAGGAACGCCAAATGCTATACGCTCAGATATCTCAATAACACAACATTCGACTTTTGCGATTTGCAATTTGACGGAGAAGGGAAGTTGGTAAACAAAACATACTTTATTTATTTTCAATAAGATACGCTGTAATTATAAACTGACCTCTAACGCGTTCATGTTCCGGACTTTATGAAGTTTTTTCTCTCAAAAAAATTCAGTAATCTGGCCTCCCTGGTGAAAGCTTGCCAAAAGCAAGATCCAAGTGCGCAGACTGCATTTTATGAGCGGTACAAAGGGCGGTTAACGGGTGTTTGTCAGCGTTATGCAAGAACAAGAATGGAGGCGGAAGACATTTTCCAGGAGGCATTTATCAAAATTTTCAACAATATCCAGGATCTGAAAGACCCGGATTCAGTGGATAGTTGGGTCAAGGTGACGGTTGTGAGGACAGCGATCAATTACTATCACAGGACCACAAAACAACAGGACCTTAATGGTTCGATTGACAAAATGGATATTCAGCTCGAATCGGACGATTATGGAAAGATCATTGATCAGTTGAATGTGAAAGATTTGTTGGCGATCATCAACGAGCTGCCAGACAAATACAGGACGATCATCAACCTGCACCTGATTGACGGCTATACACATGCTGAAATTGGTGAATTGCTCTCCATCCCGGATGCGACTTCCCGCTCGCAGTTTATGAGGGGACGTAATTTGCTTTTAAAAAAATTGGAACTTAAAGGGATCGTGCATCATGAAAACTTCTGAGGATAAACTCAACGAGGCATTGCGGGCAGCCCTTCAACGCAAATTTGATGATTTTGAAGACGTGCCCAATCCGTCTGCATTCAGGAAAATACGCGCTAATATTAAACCCGGCCGGCAGTGGAAATATCTGTTTTTTACATTGCTATTTGTAGGCATAACCATTGTTGGCATTATGACAGACCAGCATTTTATGAAAAAAGATACGATAAAAGCGTCAGTAACAAAGACAGCTGTATCAAGCACGGAAGTGAACAAAACGAAAGTGACTGAGACAGAAGCTGCTAACATAGCATTGCGGACAGAATTGGTCTCAGCTAAGCAGTCTGTAAATCACAAAATCTTGGCTGGCAAAAACGAAAAGCTGGCAATAAAGTCATTTGAAAACAAAAAGATCTCTAACACAATATTACTCTCAAAAAATGTTGAAAGCAGTGTTTCAGCCATTTCTCAGGATCAACCTCAAAGCAATTTTGTAAACTCTCCAATATCAGTCACCCCGCAACTTTCGGGACCTTCATTTTCGAATTCCAGAAATACGCCAGATTCAGTGCGCGGTGAGAATGCGGAGGAATTGCTAAGTCAATTTAAGACAACAGATATAGACAATAGAATTGAGTCAGCCATAAATGAAATGGAAAACCAACCCGTGACAATTCCACATCACAATGCTGACTTGCCCGAAGTTCGGGTTCCAAAAAATGATGTAAAGCCTGTTGTGAAGCATAGCACAAGCAGTTTTAGTTGGCTTGTTAATGTGGCTGTCCTGCAATCTTACCAGATTCTGACGGTGCCCTCCGGTGGGCAAAGTTTCCAAAATTTTGAGTTTCCTTCCACTTTTTCTTTGCAGTCATTGGGATATAAGTTCAGTGTGGGGGTTGAGAAAAAAGGTTTTCAATTTATGCTTCATTATGGCCGGTTTCAGCAGTCCTATTCCTACGAAATCGCTGGTAATGATTACATTGTGCCCACTTTTGACAAGGATCATTTCAAGGTAATACGCCAGGGGACGCGGGTAAGCCAGGATAACAAATTCAGCCTTTTGGGAATCGGGGCCAACAAGCAGGTAAGCTGGGGAAATGCTTCGGTGGGCAAATATTACGCTACCGCGGGTCTGGAATATTCGTATGGCCTGATACGAAAACAGAGCATCGGCTGGGTTAATGCCAGCATAGGGAAACAATTTCCGATCAGCAAAAACACATCGCTTCATATCGGACCGTATGCTGAATTCAGTCCGGTAAAGTTTGCAGGTTCGGGCGATCCGTTTTACTACCAGCCTTACCGGGTTGGTATTTCGGCAGGTTTAAGGCTGAGCAGATAGAAACTCTGGGTTCAAACTTTACCTGAAATTCCGGCCATTCGGGAAGATTTCAGTTTGTACATCCCTGCGAACCTGTGTCTTTTTGTTAACGGCCATTGTAGCATACTCATCTTTTTCGTCTGCACGGGAAAGTGTCAGTATATCCGGATTTTCGTCTTCCGCGGCCGTTAATTTTTTCAATAATACCGAAAGATCATAGCATTTCTGAACTATTACATGGGTGACCTCCCCTTCCCGCTGCAACTTCCCTTCCACCATTAATAACCTGGCATACAAAATCTCCTTTCGATATTGTTCAAAAAGCTTCTGAAATACGACCAGGTTTGCAAAACCGGTTTCATCTTCGATGGTGATGAAACAAACGCCCCCCGCAGTTCCGGGACGCTGCCTGACCAGCACAAGTCCGGCTACTTTCACCATTCTTGTGTTGCCTATCAGATCTAATTTTTTAGTTGAGAAAACATTCAGTAGATCTAACTTTTCCCTGACAAAACTTACGGGATGCGCCTTTAAGGATAAAGAGGTGGAAGTATAATCCTGCACCACATGCTCAGAAGCAGTCATATGCGGCAGTTCCACCGGGGCTTCTAATGCGCTTTCGGATATTTGCCCTGCAAACAAACCCATGGGCCGGTCACTCATTGCGGAAACTTCCCAAAGCGCCTGTCGGCGATCCAGACCGATGGACCTGAATGCATCGGCATCCGCCAGTTTTTCCAGTGCGGCCTGGGAAACACCGGCGTCGCGTAATGTGTGCAAATGGGTAAATGGTTTCGTTCGGCCTGCGAGCAATGCCTGTATATCATCCTCTCTCATACCCTTAATTTGCCTGAAACCCAGCCTGATCGGACAGTATTTCCCCGTTTTTTCTTCCAAAATATTATCCCATTCCGAATGGTTGATATCAATTGGCCTTACTTCAACATTATGCTTTCTGGCATCAATAACAATTTGCGCAGGTTGGTAAAAACCCATTGGCATGCTGTTTAACAGTGCTGTTGCAAAAACATCCGGATAAACGCATTTGATATAACAGGAGACATAAACCAGCAATGCAAAGCTGGCGGCATGGCTCTCGGGAAAACCATAGCTTCCGAAACCTTCCAATTGCCTGAAAACACGCTGTGCAAAATCCTTGGTATAACCTCTTGCCGTCATACCGGCTACGAGCTTTTCCTCAAATTTGGTTACCATGCCCCTGACTTTAAAAGTAGCCATACTGCGCCGCAACTCGTCGGCTTCGGCAGGAGTAAATCCAGCGGCAACAATCGCTATTTTCATGGCCTGTTCCTGGAACAAAGGCACGCCCAATGTTTTACCTAAAATGGCTTCCAGCTCTTTGGAAGGGTAACTTATTTCTTCTTCGCGATTCCTCCTGCGCAAATAGGGATGTACCATATCCCCCTGAATCGGCCCGGGACGAACGATGGCGACTTCAATGACCAGGTCATAAAAACAACGCGGCTTCAACCGGGGTAACATGGATTGCTGCGCCCTGCTCTCAATCTGGAAAACACCGATTGTATCCGCCGCGCAGATCATATCATAAACATCTTCCCGGTTTTGAGGAATATTAGCCAGCGTATAATCCTGATCATAGTGTTTTTTGGCCAGATCAAAGGCTTTCCGGATGCAGGTCAGCATGCCCAAAGCCAGCACATCTATTTTCAGAAAACCCAGTGTATCAATGTCGTCTTTATTCCATTCAATGCATGTACGGTCCACCATCCGAGCGTTCATAATGGGGCACAAGTCCGAAAGTTTTCCCTGTGTGATCACAAAACCACCCGTATGCTGGCCCAGCTGTCTTGGAAAGCCAATATATTGCCTGGTCAGGTCCAGAATTTTGATCAAATGCGGATCATTGGGGTTAAAGCCTTGTTCGGCAACCCGTTTGCCATCGAACCACTCATCTGTAAATTCCCAGATCGAGTTAGCAAGCCGGTTAATGGCATCCAGCGACATGCCCATTGCCTTGGCCACATCCCGGATAGCGCCGCGCTGATGCATTTGCGTAACCGTAGCCACAATTCCTGCCCTGTCCCGGCCGTATTTTTGATAAATATACTGGATCACTTCTTCCCGTCGTTCGTGCTCAAAATCCACATCAATATCCGGCGGCTCATTCCGTGCAGAGGAAATAAAGCGCTCGAAAAGCAGGTCTATTTCCGTGGGGTCAACAGAAGTAATGCCTAAACAGTAACATACGGTCGAATTAGCCGCGGAACCCCGGCCCTGGCAAAGGATTTTTCGCTCCCTTGCAAAACGTACAATGTCGTAAACCGTCAGAAAGTAGGGAGCATAATCCATTTCTTCCACAAACTGCATTTCGTAATGGATCGCATCTTCAACTTTCTGAGGTATGCATGCGCCAAAACGCTCCATAGCTCCTTTCCAGGTCAGTATTTGCAGCTCGATCATCGCAGAATTCCCAGAGCTTGTAATTTCCTCAGGATAAACATATTTTAGCTCATTCAGGGAAAACCGGCACGCATCCGCAATTTCCTGCGTCCGCTCGATCGCATTGGGATACTGCCTGAAAAGCCGCTGCATCTCGTCAATGGGTTTCAAAAACCGCTCTCCATTCTGATATAGCCGAAAGCCTGCATTATTAATCGTGCATTTCTCCCGTATGCACGTAAGGACATCCTGCAATTCCCTTCGAACCGGATTATGATAATACACGTCATTTGTTGCGACCATGGGAATGTCCATCTGGCTGGCTATCTGAGCAATACGATACAGTTTTTTCGTATCATCGCCCTGGTAAGAGCGCGCAGCAGCTATGTAAATATCCTTTCCAAAAGCCTTTCTGTATTCTTGTAATGCCCGCTTAAATTCAGGTTCGAAATCAAAATGCGCATTCAAGGCCGCGGGAGGAACCACAATGAACTTTATTTCACCCGCGTAACGAAAAACATCGGCTTTGTACAAATGACATTCTCCTTTTTCAGCTCTTAAATTGCCCTCGGTTAACAAGGAAGAAAGCTGGGAATAAGCCTGTTGCGTAGTCGGGTAAGCCAGTAAGCCAGGCCCATCCAGCAGATCCAGCCGACAAGCTGGAATAATGCGAATGTCCTTTCCTTTTGCGGCAGCGTGCGCACGAACGATGCCTGCGAGGGTGTTCCGGTCTGTGATGGCAATTTTTTTGTATCCGAAAATCAAAGCCTGCCCCACCAGTTCCTCCGGGTGTGATCCGCCGCGGAGGAAGCTAAAATTGGTCGTTACCTGCAATTCGGTGTAGCTCATGTTAAGCAATCATTTTTTGATTGGTTCGGAAGCACTACCGAACCTGGCCTTTAAGCAAAAAAACCGTGAATAAACCATTTAGAACCTGTTTTATCATAATGCCCGAGGCGGAAAATCCAGAATCGCGCACCTTCCGGATCTTCAACACAATAATAATCGCGGTGCATGCCTTGTTCCAGCCACCATTCCCTTTCAATCCGTTCCGGACCATCTGCCCTCTTCACATAATGCACTACTCCTTTATACCTGAAAAGCAGTGGCGGGTAATCTGGCAAAGGAGCCGAAACGTCGATCAGCTGTGGATTAGCCAATAACGTAATGGGTCTCGGACGGTCAATGCGCCAGGTCGTTTCCGGCTTTTCGAGCAACGAACCGGCGATTTTAACGGACCTTTCGGGCCAGTAATGTTCATCCGGCAAATAGCGGTGAATGGTTTTTATTCCTGCTTTGCCTGCAACTCTGTCCAGCAATTCTATCAGGTTCACATTATCCTGGCCGGCGTTGGTATTCCAAAGCTTTTCCTGAACCGCATTCACGTCTTCTGTAACAGGAGCTTCCAGTAAGAACAACTCAATGCCCAATGCCGGCTCCATCGTACTGATTTTCAGCTCAAACAGCTTAAACAGATGGCCGACGTGGAATGATCCCCGGTTGGTAACTATGTCTATCTGTATAATTTTTCCATCCACCCGGAATCCTTTGAAAACCGCAGTTCGTAGGCCTTTTCCTTCCTTTACCAAACGGCGGCACAGCGTTTCCAAAAGCCGCCTTAAAGCGATCTGAATGCCGGTTGCTGTCACAATCGGCTCCATGCAAGGCAACCGTTCCTGGTATGGCACCGCTGGTTTTATGGGTTCAATCACCTCAATCGCATGTCCGAAGGCCTGGTCCACCCGATCCAGAAGTTGCTGCCCAAACCGCCTTCTCAGCACGGAACGAGGCATATTAATAAAGTTTCGGATCTGGTAAAACCCTAATTTATGCATCCGCTCCACCACGGCCATTTCAAGGCGCAATGCTGCTGGTGACAGCGGCAACAATGCATCTGAAATTCGGTTGGGCTGAACAATGCGCTTATCATGCCCGTAATGCGCCACTGCCCAGGCGCTGCCCACCGTATCAGAGATTGCAGCACTTACATAATATCCCTTTTGCCTGAGCCGGACGATCATATCCTTTAAATATGCGCGCTCTCCAGCCCAGAGATGTGCACAACCGGTAATGTCAAGCATCAGGCCATCGGGTAGGTCAATGGAAACAACGGGCGTGTAACGTATACACCATTCCGCCAACGCTATCAGCAACTCCTTAGCCTTATCGGGCTGATCATCTATCACTTCCAGTGCAGGGTAAAGCGCTCTCGCATCCGCCACAACCATTCCCATGTCAATCCCGCTTTCTATTGCTTTCGGACTTGCCGCCTTAACAATCATTCTTCCGCGCTCCGGAGCAGCCAAAACAAATGGCTCACCAGTCAGCTCAGGACGCTCAGTCACAACCCAATCTGTGATTAAATGTCGGAACCATATGTTAGCAAAGCGCTGTGGCATAACCTTGAATATTTTTTACATAAAACCTTATTAATCAATTATTTAATTCATATATGATACTTTCAATATCTTTAATTTGGTCACAATGATATCAAATCTCTTGCTTAATCGCAAGGATTTTCTTTACTTTGTTTTGTTGACAAAATCATTTTTACACACTAAAACAGCTTGGTAATGCCTGCATTAAATCAACCGCCATTATTTGAAGAAACCAGAAAGAAGAAGACTTGGGAAATGAATTTTGAGGAACCCGGAATCTGGCAAAATGAACGAAAGAAAGCCAATAGGAAAGAAATAGAAGAGAATGTGAAATGGAGCAGTTTAAGTTATTTGAAGACGGGGAGCATTTGCTTCTCCCGGAACATCTGATGGAATATAGGCCGGGATTCTTTGGGAAAATGGAAAGTGAGCGGTATCTGAAATTTTTTCTTGAAACAGTCTCCTGGCAGCAGACCAAAGTTATGATGTATGATAAAGAAGTATTGACTCCCAGATTATGTGCCTGGTTTGGCGACCGCCCCATCCGGCAGGATGATGTAAGGCCCCCTATCCCATGGACGGATGAACTGCGTGCGATCAAAATGAAAGTCGAAGAACACACCGGGATCATTTTCAACGGAGTATTGCTAAATTATTATCGCGATGGCAGTGATTCGGTTGCCTGGCATAGCGACAAGGATACAATTACAGGCCTAAAAACGGAAATCGCATCCGTTAGTTTGGGGCAGCCGCGTAATTTTGATTTTAGAAATAAAGACCACCACAGACAGCAATATTCATTAGAATTAGGCAATGGTTCTTTGCTGCTCATGAAAGGTGATTTACAAAAATTTTGGGAGCATCGCATTGCCAAATCGGCTAAACCCATGAAAGCAAGGATCAATCTCACATTCAGGAAAGTGGCATAGCGTATTAAAGACCCTGATAAAATCCAGGATAAATAAAGCCCCAAACCGGACCGAACCGATTTAGAGCTTTATTAATGTACCAACTTATTGCTGATGTTCCAGCACTTCGTCGAGATTTTCGAATGCCATTAGGAAACCCTCTTTGAAACCCATTTCAATGTGTTTTTCAAGATCTGAAAGTTCGTTGAATGTCAGCAAAACATCCACGATTGTGTTATTACTGGTTTCCTTGAAGGACGTAAGCCATTGTGAGCCAGGAAGAAAATCGCTCGGTTTACCATTTTCGTCACAGAAAAAATCCAGGGCTGAATAGGATTTTTGCGCGGTAATCGATTTGTAATCCATTCGTGCCCAATGCTCTTCACCTTCCGGGCCGACCATTGCATACAACCAGTGTCCTCCTTCGCTGAAATCCATTTCTTTCGTTCTGGCTTTCCAGGGCTTTGGCGCCCACCATTGTTCCAGCAACTCTTTTTGCGTCCAAGCAGCCCAGACTTTGGCTATCGAAGCGGCAAATTCCCGCTCCACATGAATTTTTTTATTTTCCTTATCAACGGTAAAATTCAACAACAGTTCAGTCTTCATAATCATTTGGTTTTAAGTTATGTAATACTTGGTCTAGCTGATTAAATCGATCTTCCCAAAGCTTTTTGAACTGTTCGAGCCACTGGTCTACTTCCCTCATTCGCTTTGCATTGAAATGATAATAAATTTCCCTTCCAGAAGACTCTTGCCTGATCAACTGGCACTCGGTCAGTATTTTTATATGTTTTGAAACAGCCTGTCGGCTGGTATCAAAATGTTCGGCCAACGCATTGGGTGTCATCGCCTGCAAAGCAATCATGCCCAATATCGCCCTGCGCGTGGGATCTGCAATAGCCTGAAATACATCTCTTCTAAACTCCTTGGGCATATGCCGAATTTTAAGCCA
This sequence comes from Dyadobacter chenwenxiniae, assembly GCF_022869785.1. Taxonomy (NCBI): domain Bacteria; kingdom Pseudomonadati; phylum Bacteroidota; class Cytophagia; order Cytophagales; family Spirosomataceae; genus Dyadobacter; species Dyadobacter chenwenxiniae. The sequence continues at coordinate 1,985,914 of NZ_CP094997.1, forward strand.
TGTGATGAGGCAAAGATAAGCGCAACTTTATAGTTGCAAAAGTTTTTTCTCAAATATTTGCGTAACCAAATACTTACATATACATTTGCGTAACCAAATACTTACATATCATGTCCATTGAAGCAAGAAGGGATGTTTTTCAGGCCATAGCAGATCCTACAAGGCGACAAATTATCAGTTTGGTCGCGCATAAATCAATGAACCTTAACAGCATTGCTGAAAATTTTGATATCAGCAGGCCAGCTATTTCGCAGCATATCAAGATCCTGGCTGAATGTGGTATGGTGGTTGTGCGGCAGGAAGGCCGGGAAAGGTTTTGCGAGGCTAAACTGGATGGGCTGAGCGAAGTGTCTGACTGGGTCGATCAGTACAAACAATTCTGGAATGCGAAATTCGATGCCCTGGGAAGTTACCTGGACAAGATACAGAGTAGTAATCCGTCAGACGAAGAATCCAAAACGAATTAATCAAACAACAAATAAAATGGAACAGCAAACACAAAAAAGAGCAGGGTTGAAAATTGTACGGGAATTCAAAGCACCAAAAACGCTTGTTTTTGACGCATTTGCATCGCCAGAATCATTCGGCGAATGGTGGGGACCGGCTGGCAGCCAACTTTCCGTTTTGCGTTTTGACTTTCGTACCGGGGGCAGCACGCATTATAAAATGGAGGGAAACGGCCACGAAATGTGGGGATTATTTCAATACAAAAACATCCGGCGCGACGATTTACTTGAATTCGTCAATTCCTTTGCTGACGCGGAAGGGAATATTATCACTTCGCCATTTCCTATGGATTTTCCGTTGGAAGTCTTCAATCAGATCACATTAGAAGAAAAGGATGGAATAACCACATTGACAATCCAGGGCCATCCCATCAACGCAACAACCGCCCAGGAAGAAACCTATTTCTCAATCATGGATAATATGCAGGAAGGTTTCAGCGGAACATTTGACAAGCTGGATGCTTATTTGGAAAAGGTGCAGGGTTAAATTAAACAATTGGAAAAGACGGTCACCTTACGAGGGCCGTCTTTTCTATCTTACATTCTATACCAGGCAAATAATGCAAGGATGTTATCCTCAAAACCCATATTCCACACCTTCCGGTAATGCCTCCACGGCCACTTTCATCCATTTGCCTTTGATCTTTATGACTACCATATCCCGGTCTTTGTCGTAAAAGATGGTTCCGTCACCACCGTTTTTCAGCTCATTATAATTTACATATTTGGCATCTTTCTCCGCATTTTGCTCGTCGTCTCCTGCTGGTTTCGTTAACGAAATGTCTTCTTTTCCGATTTGACCTAATGTCAGTGCGTTGGTCAGCTTCAATGAGCCGTAAAATATCGCTTTATCCCTGCCAAACAGAAAGGAATGCTGCTTTACGTCGGAGCCGATTTTGAACCAGTTATAAGCGGTTTCGTCGTGATTGTACACCGTTGAATAATAATACAGTTCTGCAACGGGTCGATCCATTTCAATGTGCTTGTTTACCAGCATGGTAATGCGCGATTTGTCATCTTTGGCATAACCCTCGAAAACATGATAGCCCCAGCGTTTTTTGTTTCGCTCTTCGGCATTACCCCGCACCTGGATCATGTAAGGCGTACTCAAAATACCATTAATGGTGGTATACATGGGTGTTTTGGAAGGCAAAAATCCGAAACTATATCCCCGTTCCTTCCATCGGTTCCAGGTGGTATCAATGTCCGATTGCAATTCAACCCGCTTCTGTCCCGATGCTGCGCTGCCATTCAGCAAGCCATAATATTTATTTAAAACAAATGAAGAATCACGCACATGCTGGGCAAATGAAGCATTTGAAATAATCAAGAAGAAGAAAAATTGCAGCAATCTCATAATTGGGACGGATGAATAGGTGGAGTCTTAACCAAATATAATCTCCTGCCGCAACAGTCATAAAAATTTCCAAACTAATTTGCGCAACCGATTAATTGCACATACATTTACAACCGGTCTGTGGAGCGATGTGAAGCAACGTCTTTCATGTAAGAGCAGACCCCAGACGTAGGAACGATTTTTCGCTGTTAGCCAGTAGTAACAGCGAACGGAATTTAATTGGCGGACAATTGTAAACAACTAAACTGCGATCAAATGATAAAGCCCCTTTACCCATGCCTTTGGTACGACGGAAATGCCCGGGAAGCAGCCGATTATTACTGTTCCATTTTTAAAAGCTCAAAAATAACCTCCGAAAATCCGATGGTTGTGACCTTCGAGTTGAACGGTTTCAAATTCATGGGCCTAAACGGCGGTCCGCATTACAAATTTTCGCCTGCCACTTCCTTCGTAGTCGAATGTGACACACAGGAAGAAATCGATTATTACTGGGAAAGGCTTGGCGACGGTGGCAAATACAGCCAATGCGGCTGGCTGGATGATAAATTCGGCATGTCGTGGCAGATTGTTCCGAGTGTATTATCTAAGCTAATGTCGGATCCGGAAAAGGCGCCGCGGGTGATAGAGGCTTTTCTGCAAATGAGTAAGTTCGATATCGCTACGCTGGAAAATGCTTGATGGTGGGACAAGAGTACATCGCTCATGTTATTTAATAAAAAGCTGACAATATTTTGGGCTAAGATGTAAATTGCAGAACATATTTATTCCTGATTTGTAACATGTTCAAGTACATTTTTCCTGCGCTGCTATTGATTTCGTGCCTTTCTGCCCATGCACAACTGGTTTCTGACTCATTATTGATTGAGAGTCGTCACCGGGTGTTTGTTTATGATAAATCCGTGAAAGTCAAACCTGGCGCCAGCCTTATTTTTATCTTGCACGGCTCGGGTGGTGAACCGATGGGTTTTGCACCGAGAGCTGCGAAATTACAGGCCAAGGCTGAGGCTGAAAATTTGGTTCTGGTTTATCCTGCTGGATATAAAAAATATTGGAATGAATGCCGGAAGGCGTCCACAGCGATCGCTAATAAGGAAAATTTGAATGAGGAAGCATTTTTCTCAGCGATGATCGACTTCTTTTCTGATCAATATAAAATCAACAAAGCCCAGGTTTTCGCAACCGGATTTTCGGGAGGCGGACATATGTCTTACAAACTGGCATTGACTATGCCTGATAAGATCAAGGCAATTTCGGCGATTGTGGCCAATATGCCTACCGATGAAAATATGGACTGCGCGGCGCTTAACGTTCCTTTACCCGTCATGATCACAAACGGAACGGCTGACGAAACCAATCCTTACAACGGCGGTGAAGTAAAAACGGCAGGCGTGACACTAGGCCATGTTCGCGCTACGGACCAATCATTCCAGTATTGGGCCAAATTGGATGGTTACGATGGCATGCCGGTAAAATCGATGATGCCGGACGGCGATAAAAACAACAACATTACCGTAGAAAAATACACTTATCAAAAGAAGGGTAAACCCGAAGTTACCTTGCTGAAAGTCATCAACGGCAAACACGAGTTCCTGACCGATTTCGATATTTTTGAAGAAACCTGGGCATTTTTTAAAAGGCAGATGGGGAAGTAAATTTCACTCAACCAACTTGCAGCATTGTCTCCTTTCCCAAAACCTTCACCTTCCGTTCCAGATAGTTAAACCGGCCGCCGGACCATTCCAGTTTCCACTCGCCAGGCTCCCCGTTGCGGACTTTTAGGAGTTGGACGTGCCAGCGGGGAAAGCCTACACCCGGCATATCCTCTTCCAGTTGACTTGGAATGGGCTTTACTTTCCACCTGGATACACATGCCAGTGTATTCAGGCTCCTGGGATTACAGCGATGGAGAAATCCAGTTACACGGCTATGCTCCACAGCCAGCTGCAAGCGCCTTGACTGAGTTAATGTTATCTCATTCAATTCCCCCACGACGGCGGTGAGTGCATCACATTTCAACGACTCTTCAACAGCCCACAACACATCCTGTTCTTTGTCGAGATCAATAAAAATTACCTTATCCGGCTCTATTCCGAAAAATTTCATAGCCGGAGGAAAAAGTGTGCGGTTCATGCTGATCCATAGACATGCCCCACCCTTTTCCAGCAATTTCCCCAGCAGCCCCATCATGAAACCGGTTGTTGCAGCCGCGTCCTCCCGCGCAGTGCTTAAAAATTCATGAACTGCTCCCGTTGGAAAAACCTGATTCGGAAAGGCCGCTTCCAACTCTCCAAAATCAAATGAACGCTGCGGCCCGTCAGATGCTGTTTTGAACCCCTGCAAAGAAAGGATTTCTTTTTGCAGCTGTTTTGCAACATCGCTTTTAGAAGCAGGCTGATTCATGACGGAAGTTGAGTAAATTGTTATCAATAGTAACAATTTTATGATTCCAAAAATACCAATTAAAATTAAAAACCGAAAATATTTTTTAGTTTTATGCAGAACATTGGCACCCGGCTTAGTAAAAAAATGGATCGAAGCGCTTAATCAATCAAAACATGATCTTCAATGAAAAAATCTATATTGTTATTCAAATCTGCCTGCTTGTTGATTGCCTGTTTCACATGGACAGCTATGAACCACTGGCCGCCGCGCGACTGGAAGCTCGGCGTGGCGCTTTATACTTTTAATCCGTTCTCTTTCTCCGGGCAGTTGGCCAAAGCAGACAGCGCTGGCCTGAAATATGTAGAGGGCTTCACCTTTGCAAAAGCCGGTCCTGAATTGAAGGATTCGATTATGATGAAATTGTCGCCCTCGGGAATAGCCCAACTCAAAACAATGCTGGATAAAACCAACCTGAAAATGGAAAGCATTTACCTCGTGGGGGGCAAAACGGTGAATGACTGGAAAAGGGAATTCGAGATAGCAAAACAATTCAAGGTGAAATACGTGACCGCTGAGCCGCCTGTAAAAATGTGGGACAGCATCGACAGCCTTGCCGGTGTTTACGGAATGAAACTCGCCATTCACAACCACTGGAAAGGGACCAGCGCTTACTGGCATCCCGATTCAACCCTGGCGGCATTAAAAGGTCATCCTAACTTTGGCGTTTGCGCTGACCTGGGCCATATGCCTAAAAGCGGCATTAATCCAGTGGACGCATTGAAGAAGCTGGAAGGTCACATTATCGCGATCCATCTTAAAGACATTGCCGCTTACAATGATCCAAAACTTGTGGATGTGGTCGCAGGAACCGGCGTAATCGACTTCCCTGCTGTTTTTAAAGAGTTGGAAAGACAGAATTTTAAGGGTCACATCATTATCGAACGTGATCGCCAGGAGAAGCCGACAAATCTGCAATCGGTCATTCAGACCGTTCAATATTATAACAAAACGCTGGGATTAAAATAAGCTTTGCTTCAAGCTGACACGCTGGTTGTGAACCATTTACGGTAAATAAAATTTCCGCCTGATTTCCTGAAAGGTCTTAGGCTTGGGGAAATAATATATGTAAATTGGTTTATCACAAACAAATATGTCTCATGAAGCAATGTTTAAAATTCCGGCATATCATCCAGATCGCTGTTTGGCTGGTTATCAGCTCAGTTAGTGCGGTATCGGCCGATCCCCATGCCGTTAAATCTAAAAATGACGTTTCTTCATTTCCGGCTGACGTTGTAACTTCATGGATCGATTTGCAGCTCAAAATAGCCCAGACCACACCTGCACCACCGCCCGTCACACTTCGAAGATGCGTGTATACAGGCATTACGCTCTACGAATCCGTAGTTCCCGGAATGCCTGAATATCAATCTATCGCCTCACAACTGAATGGATTACAAGCACTTCCATCTATTCAAAAAGGTGAAACATATTACTGGCCGGCATCCGCAAATGCAGCAATGGCTTCCATCACCAAAAGCTTATATCCAATGACCTCCCCAGCCAACAAGGCGTCCATTGACTCCCTGGAAGCCGCTCTTGCTGCATTATTTCAAAAAGATAATAAATCCGATGAACTGGCCAGATCTGCCACATTTGGAAAGAGCATTGCGGATGCCGTTTTCAGTTGGGCCAAAACGGATGGGAATGATGACAAAACACCTTTCAACATTCCGGCTGTTACAGGCGCCTGGCTTCCAACGCCACCTTCAAATATGCCCGCGTCGCTAACAAACTGGGGCAAAAACCGCTCTGTCTTTATCGGTAGTGATGAAGGTGCAGACGGCCAAAAACCAATCCCCTACTCCACAGACCCGGCTTCGCCTTACTATGCACAGGTGAAGGAAGTTTACGACATTTCACAAAGTCTTTCACCGGAGCAAAAAGCGATTGCGCTTTTTTGGGCAGACGATCCCGATGGCAAAAGTTATGGCGGAGCGCATTGGCTTTCTATTTTAAACCAATTGCTGATCAAAGAAAAATCCAACATGGAAACAGCTGTGGTAGCAAACGCAAAACTCAGCATTGCCTGTGCAGAAGCAACTATCAGCGTTTTCAAAGGAAAATATCTTTATAATGGACTGAGGCCAGTCACTTACATCCGCACCGTGATGAACAAACCCGACTGGAAAACATTCATTATCACGCCTCCGCATCCCGAATATCCTTCCGGCCATGCAGTTATTTCCGCTGCGGCAGCGCGGACCCTCACCTTATTATTTGGTGATCATTACAAATTCACAGACAACTCGTATAACCGCCTGGGTTTTGCGCCAAGATCTTTCAATTCATTCGAAGAAGCCGCTATCGAAGCCGGCAATTCGCGCGTTTACGGAGGCATCCATTATCGAAAAACCTGTGATGATGGGCAGAGACAGGGAAAAAAGATCGCTCAGAATCTGCACGACAAGATCAAATTCAAGCGCTCCTGAACTGTTTTTTCCACTCCTTTAACACATTATTCCTGACCGAGTTTAAAGCTTGCGAAGCTTAATGTTGCGATACCAGACTGTGCTTCCCCAATCCTGCAATCCGATTCTTCCGGCATACGAGCCTTTGGAAATGGGTGCCGCTTTAAATCCGCTGCCGGCTACTTTTTGCTTCCAGTCAGCGCTGTTGAGGTCATGCTCCTGCACCATGAATTCGTTTTGGTAAACGGTAAGCTTGCCCTTTTTTACAATAAAATGGATCTTGTTCCATTCACCTTCCGGGTTTCCTTCCCTCAGTCGCGCATTGGCTATGCCGAAAAAGTCGCTCGCACGGTGGGTATTTTCTCTGGCGCCCTCATAAATTTTGTCATCGATCACCTGCAATTCAAGGCCGGTGTCATGCATGTTCTTATATTTTGGGGATTCTGTTACAAAAAAGAAAATGCCGCTGTTGGCATATTTGCTCACTTTCCATTCTGCTTTAAACTCAAAATCACCACTCACAACCTCATCGATTACAATGTCGCCCCCATTTTTGGCCTTGTTTCCGGCACGCTCCGGAACATTCAATTTGATTGCGCCCTGGTCTACAACCCAGGCGGAACCAACTTCCTTACCGCCATATGCATGCCAGCCTTTGAAGTCTTTTCCGTCGAATAAAAGTTTCCAGCCATCCTTCTTTTCAGTGGCGGAAAGCGTGTTAAGCGCTTGTGCATTTGCACATACAAAAGCAAAGTTCAACAGCAGGGCGAGTATGGCAGGTCGGAACATTTTAGATTTGGGTTTATTGAGAACAAGCATTGATCGTTCTCAAAATACTTATTTGTCAAAAAAATTGTTTGTTAAACCAGTCTGAGACACACGCTAATCTTCCAAAATACTGCCTACTATGGTTAATGAAGCCTGTTCGCAGAAATCCAGTCCAGAATAATCCGGGTTGTAACCCCCGATATAAGGAACAGCCATAATGTAAATGCGGTGATTAATGTCCCCTGAACGTGAAATAACCTGGAAATTATCAGTGATCGCTATGCCGGGCACTTTGAGGAAAAAATCTTCCCTCCCAGTTTGTTCAACGTCCTTATTACCGCTTGCAACCGCCTCTCCGCCCGCTTGGGAGGATCTGAATTTCAAATGCGCCGGCCGCACAGTGCCGTTTGCAATGAGGCTTTTAAACGGAAAACTCTCAAAAGGTAAATGTGGCTGGCCAATGCAGTCCACAAATGTGTTGTAATAAACCGCTTTGGCTTCCCCGGAATGATCGGTATAGCGATAAGTGACTCCACCTTTGCTTTCCGGATCTACCTCACTATCATCTCCTACGGAAACGATTTCCAGCTTTCCGGCATCGTCCAGCGCCAGCATTTCCTTGGCAGAGCTCTGAGGCACAAACGCAATGACAATTGAAATGAGCGGCATCAAAACCTTTTGCAATCTCAAACGGTCCTCAGCCGACATATATTTGGCAGGATAATTTAGCACATAACTCAAAACCGCCAGAATCTCCTTCCAATGAATGGATTTCTCGCTCCTGATCGACTTTTCAGCTTCCGCATATTCTCTTCTGAAAAGCGCGAACGGCTCCATTTTTTCGCGCAATCCCATCATCATTTCCACAAACTCCTCAATGCTTTGATCTTTAATGCGTTCGTAAAATTCAGGATCTTTTTCCCGAAACAGATCTATAAAGGCCTTTTCAAAAATATAATCCAGTTGCAGGAAACCATCATTTGCCTGTCTGTTCTCCTCAATTTCATCTTCCGTCAACAATGCCTCATCAGACAGCAGCGGGTCCTCCAAATGGAAGCGAATGGCAGGCAAAAGCCCGTTCCTGGAATGCATAACCAGCTTAAAATCGGGGCTTTCTTCCGAAGGGACAAACACAACCGTTCCATCTTCTTCCGTATGAAATGCCCCATTATTCCGGGCCAGTGTACGCATGGCATCTATGGCGGTTAATGATGACCCTCTGATCGCAACCGGATGATTGAGTTGCAATTTCAGCTTGGCAGGAGGATACGGCGAATCAAAATAGCCGGGTATGGTTCCCTCGTGTTTCACCGGCCAGTTGTGCCCGGTGCAAATCACCACACGATTAAAACGCGACACTCCTGATGTCTCAATTGTAATATCCACCTTTTTTTCGCCGGGAACATCCGTGATGTCAATCACCCTGCAACCAGTGTGAACATGCGTCTGCAAGCCCAGCCTTTCTGCCTTTTTTAATAACAGATCAAATTGTGCGGACAGATATTGACCAAACAATAGCCTGGGCAACACTTTATATTCATTAAACCCGTCCCGGTCCACCCCAAACCGGGTGAGCACATCCTCGGGCACGGTCTGGATCCATTCTTCGATAGAGGTTACAATCTCTGGGATTTCGTTATCTGAAACGTTGGTAACATGCTCTTGGTTAGAGCCTTGATAACTGTAAGGCATTCCTGCGCCCAGCAGTTTCTTACTTTCAAAAATGTGTATTTCAAGGTCTTTCTGACCAGCTTCTACAAATCTTTTTAAGACAAATAATGCACTTGGGCCACCGCCTAGGATGGCAATACGGGTCTTCAATGCTTTACAGAATGTTAAGTGTAATTAATCCGATTCCTTTTTCTGAATATAATAAACAATTGTACCAATATTATTCTGGGAATGGTTTTTTAACCAAATCAAATCATTGTACCGAATTTCAGACCAAACACCACAATCTCCCGCCAATGTTTTTATCAGAAATATGGGTTTATCCTGTAAAGTCCCTCGGGGGAATCCGTTTGAAAGAATCGCTTGCCGAAGAACGTGGTTTGCAATATGACCGGCGCTGGCTGATAGTAGATGAAAAAGGCACTTTTCTTACCCAGCGAACCAACGCACAAATGACTTTGCTGGATGTTGCGTTTTCAGAGGATGGCTTGTTGATTTCCCATCGTTATGATCCTGTCAACCAAATCCTTGTCCCTTTCGAACGGGAAAATGACGATGAGATTGAAGTAAAAATATGGAGTGATCGGGTTTTGGCAAGAACAATTTCAAACCTGGCAGATGAATGGTTGAGTGAACGGCTCGGCAAGATTGTGCGCATTGTAGAAATGACTCCTGAAACGCAGCGTCCAATGAACCCTGCTTATGCAGGGACAGGTCACACGGTTAGCTTTGCGGACGATTTCCCATTTCTTCTCATATCCCAGGCCTCACTGGACCATTTAAACAGCAAACTTTCTCAATCCGTTGAAATGAAGCGCTTTCGGCCAAATTTCGTTGTTGCGGGCACTACTCCTTTTGAGGAAGACTCGTGGAAAACCATAACGATCGGAAATACAAGCTTCCAGGTGGCCAAGCCTTGCGAGCGCTGCATAATGGTCAACATTGACCCTAAAACGGGCATAAAAAGTCCTGAGACGCTGAAAGCATTGTCAACTTACCGAAAAGAAGGAAAGGATATATTTTTCGGGCAAAATGTCGTCGGGCTGGAAAGTGGCATTGTGCGGGAAGGCGATCACATTACACTGCATTAAATCGCTGCAACCTTCCTTTTTTCAGGTGCCGGTATCACAATCAATGTGATCATAGTAGCCAGGACCAGCGCGCCGGACATGAGTGTATAGGATGCATTGAAATTTCCCGTTTCACTATTAAGATAACCTACCAGATAAGAGCCTGCAAAAGATCCCAACGCGCCCAGACTGTTGATCAGTCCGATCGCCCCGCCGATCACATTTTTTGGCAAAACATCGGCAATAGCAGCGAAAAATGGGCCATATGGTGTATATAACGCACCTCCCGCAATAACAAGCAACCCATAAGAAAGCCAGAACTTGTCCGGGCCAAGCCACACCGTAGCATATAAACAGATAGCGGCAATCAGTAGGAACGGCCAGATAAACAGCTTCCTGTTGCCCGATTTGTCCGAAAAGTAAGACGCGCTCAGCATTCCTATCACTGCGAGCAAATAAGGAACAGACGATAACCAGCCCGTGGTGACCATACTCATGTCCGGTGCAGCCTTAATGATAGACGGCAGCCACATGACGAATCCATAAACACCAACGCTCCACAAAAGATATTGAAGCGACAGCAAAATCACTTTCCTGGACTTGAAAGCCTCCGCATAATTCTTGACAGGTTTTATGCCCACCTGTTCTTCCTGCAAACGTTTTTCCAATTCCTTTTTCTCCTCGTCCGAAAGCCATTTAGCTTCCATAGGGCGTTCATCAATGAGTTTCCACCAGATAAAAGCCCAAAGAATTCCCGGTAACCCCTGAATGATAAACATCCATCGCCAGCCCATTGAATCAATGAGATAACCGGATAAAACCGACATCCAAAGAACCGTAACCGGGTTTCCGAGGATCAGGAATGTGTTGGCCCGCGAGCGTTCTTCTTTGGTGAACCATTGGCTCAGCAAAATAAGCATTGCAGGCATCACAGCGCTTTCTACCACACCGAGCATGAAGCGGATCACGATCAGCGTGGTGGTGTCGTTTACCATTCCCGTGGCCGCTGCCAATGCGCCCCAGCAGATCAATGAAATGAAAATCAACTTTTTGGCTGCCTTATGCGCTGCATATTGAGCTCCGGGGATCTGGAAAAAGAAATAACCCAGAAAGAAAAGCGAACTGAGTAATGTGGATGTGTTAGGGGTAATGTTCAAATCTCCGGCCATACCGCCGGCAACCGCAAAACCGAAGTTGGCCCTGTCCAGGTAAGCAAGACTATATGTTACAAAAACAACCGGAATGATCCGATACCATCTTATCTGGGCCAATTGTGGTTTCATGCGTTTGTAAATCCTGGCTTAAACAATTTTCATAAATAGTGGTAAGGCATCAAATGAAGGATTATACTATTTTTATCGTCTTCGTCACATTTCGCATGCCCGGGAATGGTATATCAATGTGCGTTCCCGCTTTGATAATCAATTGTGTATTAACTTCATCAAGCAAGATCCCGCAGCCAATGAAACAACTTGTACTTGTCGTATTTACATTGATTTTCCTGGCCTGCAAAGACAAAGATGCGGACAAAGTACCGCTGGGAAGCGAGGGGTGCCTGCTCACCAGCTATGTTACGGACACCACAGGCAGCGGGGCGAAAATGGAGATCAACTATAATAAACAAAACCTCATCACCGGCACCACATACGCATATACAGGCTATTTTGGAGACACAACCAAAATAACAAGCACGATCAGCTACTATTACAATGAGGAGAAACCCTCCGCTATCAGCAACTCAGATAATGAAAATGTCATCCGATTTGAATACGCAGACAATGGCCTTTTGTCCAGTAAAACCTGGTACGAAAAGAAAACACTTCCAAGGCAAAGGGTAAATGTTGAATGGGCAAATGGTAACATGGCCCGGGTTAAAAGAAGCCTTTTCGAGCGCACCGGTAATGCGGATGATCCGAAAAGTTACGTAGAGAAAGAATACGATCGGATAGAACTGGAAATCGATGCCAAAGGAAACCTCGTAACATTAAAAAGATATTCGCCTAAAAGTGAGCTGATCACAGTGAACGAATATCAATATGACAACAATCCTAACCCATTCAAAAGGCTATATACAATCCAGGGCGCCTTTTTTGATGATCAGGAACATTTACTTTCCACCAATAATCGAACAAAAGTCACCATCACTTATCCCGCCAATGGAAAGGTTACCGTATTGGATTACACATTCAAATACGACGCGGGCGGCTATCCGAAAGACGGATTTTATTCCAATCGCAGGGCGCTGGATATGCAGTATAAATGTCGGTAACGGTGGCATATATCAATTTGCCCCGGTAAAGCATTAATCCTATCTTGCCTCAAAAATCACTATGAATTCGTTGAGCGGCTATTTTATCTCTTCACCTCTCTCCGTTTTACTTACTCTGAGCCTGGGAACGAGTTTGGCGATTATCAGCAACGATATAGGAAAGCGGCTTTTCAAAACTGCTGAACCAGTCCAAAGCGCGCTTTATTTCTTTGCAGGGCTCCTCGCGCTTTCCTGGCTGATCTGGCTGATCGGCCTTTTTGGACTCGTTTCAGTATTTTTACTAAAAGTGATTTTCTGGGGAATCGTTCTTTGTGGCATGTTCATTGTTGTGCGCCGGAGAGCGGATTTTGGGGGCTTTGTAAGAGAGAAATTAGCGGTTTTCCGAGCGCTGCAATCTTTTGAATTCATCACAGCATGGGTCCTGATTGCCGTCCTGGGTAGCTATTTCCTGCTTTCCCTCACCGTCCCGACAGATTCCGATTCATTAAATTATCATCTTGCGCTGCCTGTCGAAATCTTGCAGAAAGGAAGCCTCTGGTTTAACCGTGACCATCTGCATTACAGGCTGGCAGGGTTCGGGGAGATGATTAATTTGCTGGGCGTTGCGAACGGTTGCCCGCAACTTGGCGCATTTATTCAAATGGTCGCGCTGCTTTATACAATGCGCGCGCTTTCGGCAAGGTTCGTACCCGGGCAAAAACTGGCCGTTTCCGTATTTCTTGCAGCAATCCCTACATTATTGTTTCTCTTGCCAAATCAAAAACATCAGCTGACAGGCATTCTTTGTACAACGGTTTGCTTCCTTTTTATAAGCAATTCCGGGCATTCCACGCTGGCGCGCATTCGTTTGCTAATGCTGGCCATTTTGTTTGCTGCGGGTTTAAAATACTCGTTCCTGATCAGCATTGCGGCGCTGGTTGTTTTGTTTGTAATGAAGCGGCCGAAAAACATTTTGCTATCAACCGTCGCAGCCAACTTCGCATTCCTTACATTATTAATCCTTGGGCCGCAGTTGCTTTTCAGGTGGGTTCACTTTGGTGATCCCCTGTCCCCGCTGCTGGAAGGCTTTTTTTCTGAGCCTGACCCGGTTATCCAAAGATTTCACCATTATATCAAAAATTTCCGCGAGTCGTCATTTCCCTTTCCTGCAAACCTGTTACTAACTGACAGCATCGGGAAAGTCTCGGCCATACTGGGCTCAGGCATCATTATTTTTGGGTTTTTACCGTTCCTTTTCAGAACCGCCAAAGCTGAAATCGCCAGCATTTTGTTTTTGCTCGTAGCCATTTCCATTGGAAGCCAGCTGTCATCACGGTTTCTTATGGAGCCGCTTTTATGGACAATTCCCCTGTTTATCACCGCTTATGGCCAGGCAACAAATTTCAAATACTTCAACTGGCTGATGCGGGCGCAATTGTTTTGCATGGTGCCGTTTGTAACAATCGGGTTATTCGCACTAGCGCCTTCCCTTTTTTCCGACAACCTGAGAACCACCGTCTTGATGAATTCTGCAAACGGGTATGCAGAAAGCGTCTGGCTTAACGAAAAGCTGCCGGCTGACGCAAATATAGCCACCACCAGCCGCTCGCGGGCCTTCCTTCCCCGACCCTTTTTCCCCTGGGAATATCTGGTTTTTACCTCAACGAACGAACCCGCGGAAGTGGAGGCGCTGCGCAAAAAACTAGCTAAATATCAAGTACATTACATTGTTTTACCAAAAACGGGTGGCGAGCAGTTACAAAGTGCCACCCATGCCACATTAACATTCGGGCCGAAAAGATTCCCGCTCGCCACCAGAAATCCGCGGAACCGGACTGCTTATCAGATCGCTATATTCAAGACAGACTCCGCTGCCATCCTGAAAAACTGAATGGTGGAAGCCACCGTTTTATATTGAATCGCCTTTTTACTTAGCGGATATCGGCAGAGAATCCTTTTGCATATATTGAAGATCATTTACTAAATCTTTTATGACCGCCAGTTCGCTTCCCGGGATCCGTTTTATTGCGATTGACGATAATCCGCTCGATTTGCTTTTCATTTCCGAATTCGCAAAAGCATTTCCCTTTCTGCAAAACTGCGGCACATTTGCCAATGCGCTGGAAGGTTATGAAGCGCAGCAATATATCAAGCCCGATCTTGTTTTTCTGGACATTGAAATGCCCGGTTTTACGGGTTTGGAGCTTTTAAGGAAGATCAGGAATGAAGTTGATATCGCCGTTTTCATTACATCTCATCACGAGTTTGCCATTGAAGGTTACGAGCTTTCCGCATTAGATTATATCCTGAAACCATTAACCGAGGCGCGTTTTCAGGAAACGGCACGGAGAATTCGCGAATATGCGCTAATGAAACATCGTGCCGAGGCTTATGAAGTGCTTTTTGGGGATGATACACTTACCATTAAGGAAGGTCATAATCAGGTTAAATTGTCTCAGAAGGACATTATTTATCTGGAAGCGATGCAGGATTATACCAAGATTATCACACAGCAAAAAAATTACGTCACCTTGTCCACGCTGACGTGCTTCATGGAGCAACTTCCGTCGGACCGCTTTATGCGTATACACCGCAGCTACGCCGTCTCTTTGAACCAAATTAAGGAGCTGCGGCATTCAGAGGTGGTTTGTAATAATACCGTCATCCCCGTTGGCAAAACATATCGATCAGCAATTGCAAAGCTCCGACTTTGACTATGAAGCAGATTTTACTGGTTTTCGTTTTCACTAATGTCTTCATAATAAACATTCATGCGCAGGCTGTTCCTGACCTATCCCGCTATAAAACCAATCGGGATAAACTGGAAGCGCTTGCGGACTTATGCGATTCTCTGGCGGCGCACGAAGAGGTGGAGCGGGAAAAAGTGGTGTCAAAATACGCGCTGAAAATCGCGCCGGCCAACGACTGGTATTACCGCTCTATTTTTTATTACAATCTGGGCTTCGCATTTGAAAGCTCCGATCCCGACAGCTCGATCTATTTTCACGAAAAATCACTCGCGGACGCGCGTAAGGGCAAGTTGTCCGTTCGCATCCTCATTTCTTTACAGCGGCTACTATATTCATACTCCAACACGGCCGGCCACACGCACAAGAGCGAAGGGGCCCTCAAGGAAATGCTGGCCAGCATTGATACAACCAAAAACGAACGCGATAAAGCTTCACTTTATGCCACGATCGGAAATTACTATTTTGTGAAAGGGCAATATAACACGCAGATCAATTATTTGCTGAAAGGCATCGCCATTAAAAAGAAACTGATCCGGGATGGGGTGATTAAAGACAGGGAAGATGTGGCGGTAGACCTGCTGAGCTTGTCAGAGCTTTACATTGATATGGCGCAGGGCGAAAAAGGGCTTTATTACGGTAAGGAGGCCAGAAATTACATTGTCGCACATAAGCCTTATCTGAACCATTACTACAAGGATATGGCGGACGTTTACATATTACTGAAGCAACCGGGGAACGCGAAAATCTATTACGACAGCCTGGCTGGAATGATCACACCCGACAACCAGAGTGCAGGCCGCCGAACCAACAAAATCGCATCGGACCTCACATTTGCTGATTTTTACCTGTCGGCCAATAAGCTGGACAGCGCCGCCATTTTCATCAAGCGCGCCAATGATCTGGCGCCGAAATGGGCGAATGAATTTTTAATGTCACAGGTCGATTTCATGACGGGAACATTGTACATGGGGCAAAAGAAATATGCGAAGGCACTGCCTGTTTTGAAGGCGGCGGAACCAAACAGCGCTGCACTGGGGCTGGAAATCCACGCTGCCCTTTTACAATCACTCGCCAAATGCTATGCTGCGAACGGTCAGTGGCAGCAGGCGTTTGCATACTACGACAAATATGCGCCGATCCGCGATTCGCTCTATCTGGAATCGTCCCGAAAAAGCATTGCGGACGCCGAGGCGCAATATCAGAACAAAGACAAGCAGCAGCAGATCGAAGTGAAAAATATTCAGATCGATAAGACAAAAAAGCAGCTTATATGGCTCATTTCAGGGCTGTTGCTGCTCGCGTTATCGTTGGTTCTACTTGGTGTTATTTACAGGAATAAGCGAAAAAACGCTGAAATCCTGGATCGCAAAAACAAGGAACTCGCTAAGCTGATTGCTGAGTTGGAAGAAGCCAACAGCACGAAGGCCAAGCTTTTCAGCATTATCAGCCACGATCTGCGCTCACCAATCAGCCAGGTTTACCAATTCCTGAAATTGCAGCAGCTCAATCCCAAGCTGCTTTCCGAAGTCCAGAAAGCCGAACTCAGTGAAAAAATCCAAACTGCCACGGGTTCGCTCCTGGAAACAATGGAGGACCTGCTATTGTGGTCAAAAACCCAGATGAACCAGTTTCAAGCCGACATCCAGCCCGTGGACGTTTCCCTGGTCGCCTTGCAGAGCTTGAAGTTGCTGCAACTGAACGTCGATGCTAAAAACCTTCAAATTGAAAATAACATCCCGGCGCAGACCATTGTAAAAACCGACCCCAACTATCTGCAAGCGATTGTCAGAAACCTGCTCCAAAATGCCGTAAAGGCTTCGGAAGAAAACGGATCGATAAGACTCGGCATGTCGCGGGAATCAAATCAGCTCACGCTGTTTATCGAAAACGAAGGCAAAGCATTCAGCCAGGCCGATTACCTGGAAATCCTCTCTCAGAAAGACGCCGGAAAAGGGCTTTCCGGACTGGGTCTAAGATTGGTAGATGACCTGTCTGTGAAAACGGGGTTGAAAATAAGGTTTGAAAATCCCGGCGGGATGATAACGCGAAGCTTGATTGTATTTACCTAGGAATTGCATTTGTTTCCGGCGCGGATGAATTTCTAATGGTAACTTCATTGTAATGGCCGGACAGAAACAGGACGGTTACCAAGCAAAATACTTCACACATACTAGCACGTGGATTTCTTACGTTGAAAGGCAAAACCCTGCTCAGTGTCCGCCAGACTCATTTTACTTTTCATTCTCAATACATCCCTCACTGCCGCGCAGCCACATTACACACGTATACGCGGCGCATTCGGCGTGGAAATGTTTGGGATTGCTCCAAAGGGCGCTTTTACGGCCGAGGCCGCATTTGGTTATTCCAAAATTTCGTTCTGGAATATTCAGGCCGGGATAGGCGCTGTCGCTGAGCGGGATTTTCGGAGCCCCGCTTTTTCAGCTGCATTAACCCATTGCTTTATTTTGAACCCGTATAAACGCCGGTCCTGCATCCCACAGCCGGGTTACCGCAACATTGAAACCTATTTTGAGGCAGGTCTGGGGTCCTTTTTCGTTGACCTATACGACCGCGGCCTGCATGGCGGAACCAACGGACAGCGCCTCATCACACCAGCAGGCATTGCCGGACTACGCATCAACCTGGTAACCGACCGTTGGATTTACATTTTGAAACTAAGATACACCCCGCCACTCATAGCCAACCCGCTCGCTTCCTATGCGGGTGCAGGGGTCGCCTTGGGCTGGCGTTGAACAGGTTGGTGCGTCTTCCTGAGCGGGAAATTTAACTGCAACAAGCCGATATTATGAGACCAAAGCCGTGGAAGCGAGCGTTACGCGGCGTTCATGTAGTTATTACGGAAAGATGCAAATGATCTAAAAAACATCAGCGGACTGATCAGTAATTATTTCGGGTTCGTTATTTTTGGTTTTATCTTCCAAACCCTCTTCCGCACAAATTGTGAGGCCGCGCTTTTTTTCGAGATACGAATGGTGGTATCATCTGTTCATGATGCCCGTGTTCTGTATTGTCGGTAATTATTATTTCATCGGCACTTCCTATTTTCAGGAATTTTCGGTTTTCGTTAAAGCCACGCTGCTCGTTTTGGCGCTATACTGGTTTGCGATCGCCTCGCTGACGATTGTGATCCGGTGGATCATCGCACGCTTTCCCAATGTGGACCAGACTAGACCCCGTTTGATAGCCATGTTGCTGGCCGTGGGGTTGCTTACAATGGTGCTGGCTGCTT
The DNA here is from genome assembly GCF_022869785.1 of Dyadobacter chenwenxiniae. Classification (NCBI taxonomy): domain Bacteria; kingdom Pseudomonadati; phylum Bacteroidota; class Cytophagia; order Cytophagales; family Spirosomataceae; genus Dyadobacter; species Dyadobacter chenwenxiniae. The sequence continues at coordinate 2,004,384 of NZ_CP094997.1, forward strand.
TTGATGTTTGGGCATACAGCGTTACCCCGGGGCTTGAAGTGCAGTTTGTTTGGGAAAATATCTGGCCTATTATGATCCTGGGCGCATTCTTTGATGTTTTCCTTTGCGCTTTGCTCGGTCTTTTTTATTCTTTGGAACAATGGAAGAAAAACCAGGCTGAAAGTGAAAGGCTGGAACGTGAATCATTGCAGCATCAGTTCGATGCCCTCAAAGGACAGGTTAACCCGCATTTTTTGTTCAACAGCCTGAACACGCTTTCTGCCCTGATCAGCGATGACCAGGACAAGGCGGAAGAATTTGTGGAAGATCTTGCCAAAATCTACCGTTACATTTTACAGGCTTCCAAAACGGAACTCGTTCCGGTCCAGGCTGAATTTGCTTTTCTGCACACCTATGCGCGGCTGTTAGGCGCACGTTATGGCGAGAGCCTGCAAATTGTTGAGCCGGATCCGTATTCGGGTGAACTGCTTGTTCCGCCGCTGGTTTTGCAGGTGTTGATCGATAATGCGATCAAATTCAATACAATGACGAAAGCGAAGCCACTGATCATTAAGGTGGAAATTGCTTTTAGCCAGCGTATAATGGTCCGGAACAATATTCAGAGCAAAGTGCGGGCCATGGGGACGGATCAGGGCGGCCTTGGCGGACTTCGGGTCAAATATCACGCGCTGAGCAACCGGGAGATTCGTGTGGAGGAGACAGCGGAGCATTTTACGGTCACGGTGCCATTATTGTCCGGCCGGGTGAGAGCCTGATTTTAGTATTCCGGATTCTGAACAATTCATGCATTTATTCATTCAATTGATACAAATAACATTCCTGCTTTTTTATTACGCTGTTATACTTTTGAATTCATCAACAAACTGAGATCGCGGCCGACGTAACGGGCCGACAAAACATGGCGAAGGGAAAAGGGATAGCGGGAATGTCAGGGATAATAAACCCGAAAAGCCGGTGGTCGTACGCGCTGACTATGCCGGTTTTCCTGGTGTTTTTCAATTATCTCATGGTCGGCCCCGGTTTTATCAGCAACTGGAAGATTTTTACAGGAAGCACATTGTTGAACGGTTTTCTGCTGACGATCACGTTTTTTATTCAAACTGAGATCAACAACAATATTGCCCAGCGTTACCCTAGACTGGATCAGACATTAAGGCGCATTTTGGTCTCCATAGCTGCACACGCGGCCCTTTCCGGTGTTTTTTTGATGTTCATAGCCTGGCTTTACATTGGCTTCGGGCTCTTCGGCTCTACACTCACAGTTCCGCGTATCCTGACCATTTACCTGGTCAATGTGGGTGCCATTATGCTGGTCATGGGAATCCAGGAGACGATTAATGCGATTGGCAGATGGAAACACCATGAAGTGAACCGTGAAAGATTGATGAAGGAGAACGTGAACGTGCAACTGGAAAGTTTGAAAGCGCAGGTCAGCCCGCATTTCCTGTTTAATACACTAAATTCATTGTCAACGCTGATCGCCGAAGATCCGCAAAAAGCAGAGCAGTTTGTGGACGAAATGGCGCGGGTCTATCGCTATTTATTACAAACCAATCACGCCTCCCTGGATGACAGCGATTTGAGCCAGCTGACGACTCTGCAAAAGGAGCTCTCTTTCATCGAATCTTACGGACATCTCTTAAAAACACGATACGGCGACGGAATGAAGCTTTATGTGCATGTGGAGAAACATTTGCTTAACCGCCGGATCCCACCATTAACATTGCAATTACTCGTCGAAAATGCCGTGAAGCACAATGTAATCCGCGCCAGCCGACCGCTTACGATTTTTATATTGAGCACGCAGGAAGGAAATCTGATGGTGCGCAATAATTTGCAGAAGAAAACACTGACCGCCGGTGCCGAAAACCTGGAATCGACCGGCGTGGGACTTGTGAACATTATCACCAAATACAAGCTGCTCAACGAACAGCAAAAGGATATTTCACAGCCCGTAGTAGAAAGCAATCATGAATTTTTTACAGTAATCCTCCCATTAATAGCCTGAAATATAACACTATGGATGCACTGATCGTTGAAGACGAAGATCTGTCTGTCAGAAGACTAAGAAAATTATTGAATGAAACTGCGCCCGCTTTGCTGATCACCGGCGTTACGGACAGCATTGAAGAAACCGTAGAATGGATTAAAAGCAACCGGAAGGCTGGTAACGCAGACCCGGACCTGATTTTTCTGGATATTGAACTTTCCGACGGGCAAAGTTTCGAGATATTTAACCGTGTGCAGGTGACCAGCACGATCATTTTCACGACCTCTTATGATGAGTACGCATTGCAGGCTTTTAAGCTGAACAGCATTGATTATCTGCTCAAACCGGTCCACCGCGACGATTTGCAGCGCGCACTTCAAAAATATGAAAACATGCGTGCACAGCCGGGTGAAGAGTCGCTGGAAGGGATCAGGAAATTATTGGAAGGTTTTCAAAAAAGCAGCAAAAAAGAATACAGGCAACGCTTTTTGGTAAAACAGGGACAAAAAATGCTGTCCATAGAGGTGAGTGAAATCGCTTACTTTTTCACAGAAGAGCGTTACAGCTTTTTTGTTACCGATTCCAACCAGAAACTCCTGGTGGATTACACATTGGACGAGCTTGCCGATGTGCTGGACCCCGCCAAATTTTTCCGCATTAACCGTGGCATGATGGTCACCCACAAATCGGTGGATAAAATAGATCCGTATTTCGGGAGCCGGCTTTCGCTGAGCCTGCGGCCTTTGCACAATAAGGAGGCGCTGGTAAGCCGGGAAAAAGTGGGCGATTTCAAGCATTGGATGGGAAAATGAGGAATGAGAATTTTTAACGATAATTTGTTATATTTCCAGTAAACTATTGTTTCTGTTTATGACAAACCTATCCCCCCGTTTCCAGCGAATTTCGCGCGTCTTCAAAAACACCGCCAAACTTCCCGCTCTTTTGCTGATCGCCGCATTTACGATCCAGGACAATCCGCCCAAACCCGACGAAAGCCGTTTCACACCCATTGTGGTAGCCGACAACCTGGACGAACCCATGGTTTTTGAAGTGCTTCCGGACGGTTCAGCTTACATTATTGAAAGAAAAGGTGCATTAAAGAAATACAATGCGTCCACCCAGTCCACCAATCTGATCGCCATGATTCCCGTTAACACCAAATATGTTAGCAAGGAAGGCGTTTCGAGGGAAGCTGAGGAGGGATTAATGGGTTTCACCATGGATCCGAACTTTGAGAAAAATCATTGGGTTTATCTTTACTATGCGCATCCAACAGAGAAAAAACACATTCTCTCACGCTACGAACTACGCGACGACCAGCTGGTTGAAAACTCCAAGAAAGATGTGATCGAAGTGGTGACACAGCGTGAAGTATGCTGCCACACTGGCGGCGGAATGACCTGGGACAAAGCTGGTAACCTGTATTTAACTGTCGGCAACAACACAGGAAACCAGAAAGCTGCTCAGACAGACGAACGGGAAGGACGCGCCAGCTGGGACGACCAGGGACATGCGGGCAATACAAACGATTTGAGGGGAAAAATCTTGAAAATACATCCCGAACCCGACGGCTCGTACACCATTCCCGAGGGCAACCTGTACCCGAAAGGAACTGCAAAAACACGTCCGGAAATTTATTCCATGGGCCATCGGAACCCTTGGCGCATTGCTGTGGACAGCAAAACCGGCTATTTGTACTGGGGTGAAGTGGGACCGGATGCCAGCGAGGATTCGGAAATCGGGCCGAGAGGTTACGATGAACTGAACCAGGCCAGAAAGCCCGGAAACTTTGGCTGGCCGTGGTTTGTAGGTGATGATCAGGCATTTCCGGTGTATGACTATGCTGCCAATAAGCCTTTGGCCAAAAAAGACCCTAAAAATCTGGTCAACAATTCACCGAATAATACGGGGTTGAAAGAGCTCATACCCACCGCGCCCAGCTTTATTTACTATCCTTACGGCATTTCCGAGAAATTCCCGGCAGTGGGATCCGGTTCAAGGAGTGCAACAGGCGGACCTGTTTACCACCGCTCCGATTTTAAAGCGCCCAAAAGACCCTGGCCAGCTTATTACGAGAACAAATGGATAGCAGCCGACTTTTCGCGAGGCTGGATTATGGCTATTTCCATGAACGAAAATGGAGATTACCAGTCCATGGAACGCGTGTTGCCTGCTTACCACCCGGTGCAGCCGATTGACATTAAATTCGGGCCTTCGGGTGATTTATATGTACTTGAATATGGCAGTAACTGGTTCAGAAAGAGCGAAAATTCGAGGCTTATACGCATTGAGTACAATGGCGGCAACCGCAAGCCGATCGTGCAGGTTTCGACGGACAAAAAGGGAGGAACCGTCCCGTTCCAGGCAAAGCTTTCCTCGGCAGGAACCAAGGATTTTGACGGGGACAAACTCAAATACAGCTGGAAAATCACAGGCAACAGCGGCGCAGCCCGGACATTCGCTACGGCTGAACCTAATGTAACATTTGATAAACCCGGCGTTTACACGGCAAGCCTGACTGTAACAGACGCAAAAGGTGCTTCCAATTCTCAATCTTTGAAAATCATCGCCGGCAATGAGCCGCCCAAAGTTGCAGTAAACCTGGAAGGCAATAAAACATTCTTTTTCCCTGGAAAACCCATTCCCTACTCCATCGATGTAACGGACAAGGAAGACGGAAGTTTGCTGGAAGGAAAGATCAAGCCGGAAGAAATTGCAGTAAGCATTGATTACGCTTCAGAAGGCTTTGATTATGCGGAAGTTATTCAAAGCCAGCGCAGTGTGGATGCGAGCACGCAGTTTGCGGTTGCCCAGGTTTTGATAGGGAAAAGTGACTGTAAGGTTTGCCATCAGCTGGATGCAAAATCCGTAGGACCTTCGTTTGCAGACATTTCCAATAAATACAAAGGCAAGCCGGGTGTAACGGAAAAACTGGTTGAGAAGATTTTGAAAGGCGGATCGGGCGTTTGGGGCGAAGTTGCTATGGCCGCTCATCCTGCGTTACCCGTTGCTGATGCGGAGACCATTGTAAAATACATTCTCAACAGCACAGATAAAACGCTGAGCACGTTGCCGGTAAAGGGCGAGTATACACCCAAAATTCCTGCACAGGATAATGGAAAAGGTTCTGTTTTGATCAGGGCGGCGTTTACAGACCGGTCAATGAGCGGAAACAAAGCCATTCCGGCGCAAACGACGGAAGAAATGATCGTGCTCAGAAGCCCGGAACTAAATGCGGCCGAAGCGCCCATCGTGCAAGGGGCGGATATGAAAGCATTGGGAACCGCTGGTTTAGGTTTCAGTGTCGTGGCTTTTGCAAACAGTTTCCTGGCATTTAAAGAAACAGATCTGACAGATATTAAAGCCCTTGAGCTTAACGCTGCGGCGCAGAAACGCGAAGGCGCAATGGGTGGCAAAATCGAGATCAGGCTTGATTCACCAACCGGAACGCTGGTAGGCGAGCAGCAAGTTGAAGTAGCGCCGGAGGTTGATATGGCCAAGTTAATGGCGGAAATGGAGAGCCAGAAAAAGCCTGGGGAAACGGTAAAACCGCCCCGTCGCCCTTCACGGGCACCCGTTTTGGTGAACATTAAACCAACAACAGGCAAACACGATATTTATATAATATTCAAAAACGAGACTGCAAAGCCGATTGAACCTCTGATGACGCTTTCCAAAGTTACTTTCAAGCAGTAAGGATTCAGGTCTCTAAAATAAAGCGGTCGGCCAGGATAGCATTCATTCCTGGTTCGACCCTTTGTTCATGCGGCAGGGTGTAAAATTCGCTGGTGATGCGGATGCCTTTCGTTGTTCTTTCCAAGGATACTTTCAAAAATCCGTGCTTGTTATCGCAGTAATTTTCCAGGGTAACATTGTTAAAAGCTGCATTATTAGCTGTAAAACGACTATCGGAAGTGGACGCAACGGGATGGAGCTCATCATAACCACCCCCACCGGCAACGATAAACGGGACCGTTTTCCCATCAAAATAACGCTTCGAAAAACGCTGATAGTTATGGACGTGACCGCTGAAAACAATGTCGGGCCGTACGCTGGTTTGTTCAAAAACCCCATCGAAAAACTGGATCATCGGCAAGCTTGAACCGTGGTTCACATCCGCAGAATAAGGTGCGTGGTGAATACAAAGGATTATCGCCTTTTCGGGGCGCTCTGCATCCGCACTCCGCAACTCTTCCATCAGCCATTTGCGCTGATCCGGCGTAATGACACCAAACTTGGTAACATTCCCATACATGCCGATAATGCGCGCAACCGGCGTAATAAGGGACCAGAATACATGAGGCTGCGTCATACTTTTTCGTTCCGCGCCTCCGCTGAAAGCCACAGTTTGCGGCTGCTTGTCACAGAAAACGGCCCGGAACGGATCCAGGCTCTGATAGGAAACGCGACTATCAGGGTTCACGTCGCTGTCGTGGTTACCCGGGATCGCAAATATAGGGCCGGGATATTTTTGGTAGGGCTCAAAAAACTGCCTTTTGTACTGGCTTGCTTCCCCAAAATTGTAAACGATATCGCCCAAATGATACAAAAACATCGGTTCCTTGCCCGTGCCATCCGTTTGCTGATATTGCTTGATCATTTCGGCAACCACAAGCTTTTGAAAATCGGGATTGCGGACACTTCCCGTATCGCCCAACATATGAAACGCTAGCTTATCACGGTCATTTAATGTTTGAACTTCCTCTAAATCAAAGTGGTAGGGATACGTTCCTGTTGGAGCAGGCAATGGCTGGAACTTGTAGGAGTCGTCCGGCTGGTGTTTTTTAATAACCGGTTTGTCGTATTTCTTATTAAGGACTGAATTCATTAAGTTGCGAATAACTGAACGTTCTAAATGTGCACCGCTGTAAGGCAAATGCACATTTTCACAACGGGTGTCCGCGTGTTTTGGTTCTGATTTGTCCTAATCATTTACAGGCTGGAACCTATAATTTCATTGCCTTCAAACGCAAGCTGTTCCCCACAACCGACACCGAACTCAGGGCCATAGCCGCGCCTGCGAGCATTGGATCGAGCAGGAATCCATTCACGGCATAGAGCACCCCGGCAGCGACCGGAATGCCGATCAGGTTATAGATGAATGCCCAGAAAAGGTTCTGTCTGATCGTCTTAACCGTTTTTGCGGACAAGTTTAATGCCTTCGGAATCATGTTCAGATCTGAGGTGATCAGGGTCATCTTGGCAACATCCATGGCGATGTCCGAGCCTTTTCCCATTGCGATGCTTACATCGGCCTGCGCCAGAGCGTGGCTATCATTGATCCCGTCACCCACCATCGCCACGATCTTGCCTTCTGCCTGCAGTTGCTTTACAAAAGCGGCTTTTTCGGAAGGCATAACCTCTGCTTTGTAGTGACGTAAACCAACCTGCCCGGCCACCGCGGCAGCCGTCTGCCGGTTATCACCGGTCAGCATATAAACTTCAATACCCATGTGCTGCAACTTTTCTACGGCTTGCTTAGACGTGGTTTTAATTTTGTCTGCGATAGCAATGATCGCGAGCACATTGGTGTTATCAGCAAAATAAATAACCGTCTGCGCTTCCTGTTGCCATTTTTCCGCCAACGCGACGAGCTCACTGCTGATCGCCACAGCGCCTTCCGAAATCAGGGTTTTGTTCCCCACGAAATAATCAGCACCATTACACACGGCCCGCACACCCTGGCCGGTAACGCTGTCAAACGATTGCAAAGAAGCTTTTTGAACATTCTCCTTTTTCAAACGGTTGACAACAGCTTCGGCCAGCGGGTGTTCCGAGCGCGATTCCATGGCTAATAAAACTTGTTCGGAAAATGTCTGGTCCTGGATCTCCTTTTCCCAAACGATCTGCGTAACCGCTGGCTTCCCTTCCGTGATTGTTCCGGTTTTATCCAGGATGATGGCGTTCACCTTATGCGCGAGTTCCAGACTCTCCGCATCTTTGATCAATATATTATTTTCTGCCCCCTTCCCTACTCCAACCATGATGGCGGTTGGCGTTGCGAGACCGAGTGCGCAGGGACAAGCAATCACCAGCACAGTAACGGACGTCATCAATGCGTGCGTAAAAGCGTTTTCGCCTCCTAAAAGCATCCATCCGATGAACGTCAGGATCGCAATCCCAATGACTACGGGGACGAAAATCCCGGCTATTTTATCAACCAGTTTTTGAACCGGTGCCTTACTTCCCTGCGCCTGTTGCACCATTTTGATGATTTGCGCCAAAATGGTGTCTCCTCCTACTTTTTCGGCTACAAAAACAAAGCTGCCTTTTTGATTAATCGTACCGGCAAACACCTGCTCACCTTGCTTTTTTTCCACGGCCACCGGCTCCCCGCTGATCATACTTTCATCCACAAAGGAGCTTCCTTCTGTTGTAACGCCGTCCACAGGAATTTTTTCGCCGGGCTTGATGACAATGCTGTCGCCCACTTTTACATCGGCAACAGGGATCCCGGATTCAAGGCCATCACGGATAACGGTAACCGTTTTAGGCTGTAAGCCCATCAATTTTTTCAGTGCAGACGATGTATTTGACTTCGCCTTTTCCTCCATGAGCTTTCCCAGCAAAATAAATGCAATAACAACCGCAGCGGCCTCGAAATACACATGTGCGTGCAATCCCCGCGCATGCCAGAACTCAGGATAAATAGTGTTGAAGGCACTAAAAAGGAAGGCTATGCCCGTACTCAATGCAACGAGCGTATCCATATTTGCCCTTCCATGCCGGGCTTGCTTGAATGCATTAACAAAAAACGTGCGGCCCAGCATGAAGACAACCGGCGCTGCTAGCGCCATCATGATCCAGTTTCCATATGGCAGCGCGCGCGCCGAGCCTTCCATGAAAAACATACCAATGATGACAATTGGCAACGAAAGCAGCGATGCCAGGATCGTCCGTTTTTTCAGCTCATTGTAATGCTTCGATTGCGCGTCTTGCTGCACCTGGTGCGGATCTTCCACATCCACAACCAGATCATAACCAATCGCACGGACTGCATTTTGAAGTTCAGTAGTGGTTACCGAATCATCATAATCGGCCCAGGCAGTCTGTGTTGCGTAATTTACACCCGCGTCGTGCACGCCATTAACGGATTTCAGCGTGCTTTCAACGCTCACCGCACATGCGGCGCATGACATGCCTAACACCGGAAATGTTTGTTTTATATGATTTTCAAATGTCGTTTCCATCTCTCTTTTCATTTGTACAAATGTACAGCCGCCCGCTCCTTAGCGTCTTACACAATTCAGGTGGTGCTTTGTATAATTATTGAGGCATGCGCTTTTCCGTAACATTACGCTTTGAAAAGTTGCGTTGATGGACCCATTATTTACAATTAATTACACAATACAAAGGTCTTAATACATGGCAATGCTATTTTTTTGACCTGATATCCAGATTGTGGAACACAAAAACACGCAGCACGTTGTTGCTGTTAAAATGGTTTCCGGAAGGAAGTTGCTGGAACTGGTTCATGTAACCGACTTGCAAATTCAGACCCTTTGTAAACTGGTAGCCTAATCCGACAAATAAACGGTTCTGGTCAAAGAGATTGTAAGTGATCTGTTTGCCTGCATTGATATGAATCTCGTCATTGAATGCAAAGAACAATGTATTCGGCTCGATGAAATCGCGGTTCAGCGGTACCATCAGGTTCAGCAAATACCGGAAGCGAAAGTTGAAATTGTAGCCGTCCTGCAATGCATCATTGGCAATTTTACGATTAAAGCGCTCTTCCACCCTGATCCATTGCTGGGTTTGCAGTCGTTTTTGACGGCTTGTCCAAAGTACTTGTTGCCAAAGTCTGTTTTCAGGCCGAACGGTGTGCAGGCCAGCAGCAGGATAGCTGCGGGCGTAAGCATAACCAGCAGTAAACCGAAGGTGGTCATTGGCATAATAAGTAATCCCGGGACGAATGATCTGTGTAGACCAACGATCCAGAAAATCCGTGCGCCGGGCGTGAAGATCCAGCCAGATACCCCATTTATCAGAAATCCTGGTCTGGTTAAAATAGCCCAGCCAAACACCACTATGTTTGTTGACCTGTTTTTGGCCCAGGGATGGAATAGAAAAAAGGACAAATAGTATTAAAATAACGCGCTTCATAAGGTCAGGTAAAATTATATTTATAGATAAGTTTTAATGCAAAAGCCAACAATGGCAGCCGCGAGGATGATGTAAGGTTCTTGTAATTTTTTTATATAAATCAATGAAAGAATGGTCGTTACGGCAATTAGCGCAGATGCGCCATCAACAATGGACCGAGTAGCAATCACGAACACCGATCCAACCAGCGCACCCACTACGGCTGCTGTTATCCCGTCTACAAACGCTTTGATACTGGTATTTTTTGAGATCTTTTTGAAGTAGGGCGCAGGCAAGACCGTGAAAACAAAGCATGGGAGAAAAACACCCAGGGCAGCTACGGCCGCCCCGGCAAAGCCGGAAACCAGAAAACCGATAAAGCCTACTGTGATCACCACCGGACCAGGCGTGATCATTGCGACCGCAACAGAATCCAGGAACTGCTGCTCGTTGAGCCACCCCATTTCATTCACAACACCGGCTTGTAAAAAAGGGATAATCGCCAGCCCGCTCCCGAATACAAATGCGCCTGCCTCAGTGAAGAACAGAGCCAGTTTGACAAGCTCGCCGGGCTCGTATTGCCAGAAACCCGTGCCGGCTAAAAGAATGACCGATAAGGAAGTATGCTTTCTTTGAAGCAATTTTGGAGGTGCTTTTACTACCATATAAATGAACCCGAGAAGGATGAAAAGCCACACTTCCTCTCGCTGCGTGATGGCGGTAACGATTGCCATTGTCAAAAAAAAGATCCACAGAACCCACCTGCTTTTAATTGCTTCCGGCTCAATCTTACTGATTGACTTAATGGTCAGCTTGTAGCAACTCAGCGAGATAATGCCGATCACCGCAGAGCCGACACCGTAAAACACCGACTGCATCCAGGGAAGCCCGCCGTAGACCTTGTAAGCCATACCCAGCAAAACAACCATTATAAAGGATGGGAGCACAAATGCCAGCCCGGTAAGCGTTGCTCCCCAAACTCCATAATGCACATAGCCAAGATAAATGCCCAGCTGGGCTGCCAGCGGGCCCGGGGCAAGTTGCGCGAGCGCCAGGCCTTCGCGGTATTCATCCTCACTGATCCACTTTTTGTCTTCCACCAGGTCCCGGTGCATGTAGCCGATCAGGGCTACCGGACCGCCAAATCCCAATGTGCCGAGTTTTAAAAAGTATTGGGTCAGGGCAGATATTGTGTAAACAGGCGGCAAATCTTTTATTCTGATATTTTCGTTGGTCATGTTGCTGACTTGCGATTAAGATGCAATACTAGCAGCTGCAACATCCAAAGGATAGAATGAAAATGACTGATTTGTATGAGGATTACTTTTTCGGGCAAATTTTTTTGACAATGTAACGCATTTGGACTAGTAGGAGCTTTAAAGATCCTGCTAAAATGGCTCTGGTCTGAAAAGCCGGTCAGGTGGGCAATGTGTGATAAAGTATGATCTGGATATGCATGTGGTGGGTGTATTTTGGAGTGAAGACCCGTTATTGTCAGAACTCGTTTTAGTCTATTCCAGTGACGCGAAAAGCCTTTCAGCCATTTTTTGATCATGCCCATAAATATCCTTTCGGAAATTAAGTTTGCCTGTATGATCCACCCAGGCGGTAAAGTAACCAATGAAGACGGGTATTTCGTTGCTGCCACGGAGCCGCACGTATTTTTCTTTACCGCTATTCATGGCAGCGGTTATTTTGCTGGTCGTCCAGGTTGAATCCCTGCGAAGCAAAAATTCGGCTAGTTTCTTCGGCTCAGACAGTCGAATACATCCATGACTGAATGCACGCTGCGATTCAGCAAACAGATTTTTCGACGGAGTATCATGCAGATAAATGTTGTAACTGTTGGGAAACAGGAACTTCACCAGCCCTAACGAATTGGACTTACCAGGTTTTTGGCGCACGCTATTGCCATTCCATTCCATATTATGCCGGGCCAGGTAGTTTTTGTTTCGTTTGATCCCGGGCAAAATTTCGTTTTTCAGGATGCTCGCTGGCACATTCCAATACGGACTGAATACAATCTGATTCAACTTCCCGGAAAAGATCACAGTGCTGTGAACCTGTGAGCCCACCACGGCATTCATACTGAATGCAAGCTTTCCTTTTTCATACATATGCAGCTTGAATTCGGGAATGTTTACCAGTATATAATCTGTTGCGGGAGCTGCCGGAACCCAACGTATCCGTTCCATATTGATAAGCATTTGCCGGATTCTTTCGCGCACGGGCACATTAAGTTCTTTCAAAAACGCCGCGCCAATCTCCCCGGATGTTTTTAACCCCATTCGGGTTTGAAACGATCGTGCGCCATTCAAAAGCGTGGAATCGAAAATATTGGTTGAATCGCCCGGTTCCAGGTCTTTAAGCAGTGCCAGGCGTCTTTTAATCTCGGAAATTGTTGTGGATGAATCGCCTAACCGTAGCGTTTTCGCTGAATGCAAGGCCGTCCAGTCTTCGTTCACAAGCGGATGATAAATTTTGAGTTGCTCTTTGAGCAGATTATACTGCGTATTCACGGGCTCGTAGGAGGCCAGATTTTCTCCTTTGTTTTTTAGCAAGGAATCCAAAAATTCGGCTGGATTGACCTTTTTGCGAGGAATAAACCAGTCAAGTTCCTGAATGTTAATGCTTCTGTCGCCCGAATATGCTTTCTGGGTATACCTGAAAAAATGTTCCGTCAATGCCAGTTCTGTGTTAACTACAAGCGGATCTGTCGGGATAATACGCTTCCGCAGTTCGAGAGAATCAATGTTAGCCATAAGCAATGGGTCGTAGAGCGAACTGTCACCGGAAACATAGATGTAGTCATTTTGCAGACTCAGAAATGTGTGCACAAACTCGGCCATCCCATCAGGGAAAAACCAGGAGAACTGGTAGTTTCGCCGGTTATAAAAGTTCTGTATTTTATTGACAAGGCTATCGTTCGTGCTACGCTCCTTCACAAAGCGGGCCAATGTCGTTGTGTCAATAAAAAGTTTGGTAAAAGAATTTTCGACCTTGATTGTGGTATCTCTTTTCGCAACTGCGGGCCGCTGTTTCTCCTCCCTTGTCTGACAAGAAGCCAGCAGCATAACCATAATCGCAAAAACGAATGAAGCGCATATACGACTTACCGAATGTATTGAAATCACGTGCCGCATATATATTTAATTTCTTTTGTTCACTTGTATATTTTGTCATTTGTCCACCACTGTGCACCGCTAAGTAAGCATGCTGAAATCGCTTGGCTCGGCATGACCATCTCGCCCATTAAAAAAGATAGTGGTAGCACAACCCTTGTTATCGCCGGTATATTATTGCGGATATAATGCCGTAAAATCGCCTGCATGTTCGCAAATTTCAGTCATTACAGCTTTGATTTCTTGTATATCCATTGGCTTTAGAGTGAATCCGCTTGCTTTCAAACGGAAGCTCTCCTCGCGAAATTCTGCCTGATCGCGGTTGGTCATCATGATTACAGGCACAGTCTGCCAGTGATCATGATCCTTTAATCTTAACAGTGTCTGAAAGCCGTTTAGCTTTGGCATATCAATGTCCAGTAAAATAACCCGGGGCAAAACCGGATCTTGATCCTCTGGCAAATCTAGACTATCAGCAAGTTCAGAACCATCGGCAAAGAACTGCACCTGATGCTGCGGTAAGAAAAATTTAAAGACCTGCCCAACAAGAAAGCGGTAATCCGCATCGTCATCTACCAAAAAGACCAAGTGTGAGTTTGACATTTGTAATATATTATAGTGTAGTGGACAATCCCATCTTTGTCATCTATCATTCATTTGCTTGAGGTTCATTAAACCGGATTTCAAACCATGTGCCCTCTCCGGGGCGACTGTCTACAATAAGCTCGCCACCAAGGAGCGTACAAAGGCGCGTAACGATGGCCAGACCTATCCCTTCCCCTCCGGACCTGCCAGTCGCAACCAAAATTTCGTCCTCCTCTTCCTGCTGGGGTTCCCCTTTAAGCCGGCTTAGCAGCCTGGCCGGAAGCCCTGGCCCTGTATCTGTTACTCTAAAACACCAACCGGGTAAATTTGTCAGCCTTTCACAGGTAATCGTTACTCCGCCTACGGTGGTATATTTCAGGGCGTTTAATAATAAATTTTGCGCGATCCGGCGAATTTGCACCGGGTCACTTTTTACTTCCAGGCTCGCCAGTTCTTCTGTTTTCAACCACAAACCCCGCTCTGTTGCAAAAGGCTGCGTATTTTGGGCGAGCTCCCGCAACAGTACTGCCACGTCAAAAGTGCTGATGTAAACTACTTCCTGAGCTGCTTCCAGACGGGCAAAATCCAGCAAACTACTCATGAGCTGGGTCATCTGCCTGGTATTGCGCTGGATCATCTGGATAAGCACATTATTGTCTGTTTCGCTGCCAGACATCCCCAGTAACTGGGCAGCCGAAGTGATCACACCGACCTGCCCGCGCAAATCGTGAGAGGCAGATCTTAGCAACTCGCCCCGTTCTTTGAGCGCATCGCGAAGTTGGGCAACGGTTTGCGTGCTCTGCCGGGCATCTTCCAGCTGCCCAAGCCAGTACTGCTGCTGTGACTGCGCTTCTTTTAGTCCGGTTATGTCAAGACCGGTTAATACCACACCATCGTCCTGGCGACTGATTGCAACGGCAAGCCACCGCTCCTGTCCGTCCACAATAATGTGTTTTTCATCATAGCGGGGATTGTCGTTGTGGTAAACCTGCATCAAAAATTCAAGTGTCTGATGGCCCCATAGCAAAGTCTCAAAATGCTGGGCGGGTTTTCCCAACAGCTCGCCAAGTGGCTCGTCAAAGAACTCGGCCAGCTTCTGATTGCCTACGGCCAGGTGAAACCCGGTCACAGTACCCGAATCCTCCTGCGCCCTGACGGCTTTCAAAAGGCCGATGCAGGCTGGTGATGCGTCCAGCACGGCTTGCAGGTTTTCAGCCATTTGCCGTGTTTGCTGCTGAGCCCTTTGCAGTTCTGTGATATCGCGCGCGATAGCCAGCACACTTTGAACAGAACCGTCAGGGCCACGCTCGGGAACCATACGTGAATAATAGTCGAATTGCCCGCTAGGCATTGGAAGTGAATGATAATGCTCTTGCGATTTGCCTGTATCAAAGGTTTGCCGGAGCTTGTCCATATATGGACCCGCAATATGGTCGGGCTGGCCCATTTGTTTATTTGTCCTGCCCAGTAGATCTTCAAGGCTTTGCCCAGATTTCCCAATAAAAGCACTGTTAGCAAAAAGCAACCGAAGATCTGCGTCCCAGCGTGTAATCACATCCGGTGTATTTTCGACGAGGGTCCTGAGCTGCGCCTCACTCTGCCTGATCTGCTCTTGAGCAAGAACCTGCTCTGTAATGTCCCAGTCGATCCCCAGCGCTTTGACCAATGCTCCGCTTTCGTCAGGTAAAGCCAGTCCTCTGATTTTTAGGTATTTGACAGTGTTCTCAGTATTAATTCGCAAAACCTGCTCAATAGCTTCTGTGCCGCCTGTGAGCCAGTTGGTAAACTGCTGGGCGGCTTCCTTATCAGCATTTACCGTGAAGTCCAGATAAATATCTGTATGGACAGGATGCCCTAGTGGCAGGTTAAATAGTTGGTACATTCCTTCCGACCAGATAAACTCAGAGGTGGCACGGTCGTATTCCCAGCTGCCGGTGAGTGCCAGTAACTCGGTTTGCTGCTGCAGCGTAAGGTTTTTAAATGCCTGAGCATCCTCGGCCTGCTTGCGTATGGTAACATCGCGGGCAATGGTTGAAATACCAATGACTTGACCGGAGGTGTCTTTTACCGGTGACATAATTACTTCCAGTATCATTTCCCTGCCATCTTTATTAACCCGGACAGAGTCGAAAATCTCAACTTTCTGATAAACCTTGATCTTCTCCGTATCCTTTAATAGCTGGTCAAGATCTTCGGGCAAGGTGAGCATGGTCAGTGGTTGACCTATGGCGTCAGAAGCCGGATAGCCATATAAGTCGTGGGCAGCCTGGTTCCAACTGGTGATAACGCCTTCAAAATTGACGGTCATGATCGCGTCCTGTGAAGATTCAACGATGGCCGCGAGAAACGACTGGGCTTCTTCGGCGGCGCGCCGCTCAGTCAGATCACGCATGATCTTGACATATCCCAGCAATTTCCCATGCCCATCCTTTAAAGGGGAAATAGACCCTGAACCCCAGAAGCGAGTCCCGTCTTTGCGCACGTGCCAGCGCTCATTCTCGGCATATCCAAGCTCGCGGGCCGTTTGCTGCTCGAACTCAGGCACACGATTCTGACGGTCCTGGGGTGTAAAAAGGATATCGCCGGGCCTGCCCAAAATTTTATCTTCGGGATATCCCATGACCATTTGCGCACCCGGGCTCCAACTTGCGACCCGGCCTTCAAGGTCAAGGGTGAGGATAGCATAGTCCCTGGCACTTTCAAATACCAGTCGCATGCGCTCCTCAGATTGACGCACAGCTTCCTCTGCTGCCCTGCGCCGGGAAATGTCGACAAAAGTCAGCACAACACCATTAATACGGTCCTCAGCAGTGCGATATGGCAATACCCGCATTAAAAATAACTGGCCGTCAACCGTTTCAACTTCGCGTTCGACGGGTTGCAGCTTTTCGAGAACAGCTTCCGCATCCCGCACCAGTTCAGCATCCGCGAGCCGGTTGGTAATGTCGGTTAAAGGCCGCCCACTGTCCGAAGGGATCAGATTGAAAATATTACGGGCGGCTGGGGTAAACAGATTTACGCGAAGGCTGCGGTCTAAAAAGAGAGTGGCAAGATCCGTAGAGTTGATCAGGTTTTGCAGGTTACTTCTCGTCATAGAGATTTCCTCTACTTTAACCTTCAATTCCTGATTAACTGTGGACAACTCCTCATTGATGGATTGCAATTCTTCCTTACTGGTTTCCAGCTCTTCCGCTGCCGAGCGCAGCTCCTCATTCATAGCCTGTAACTCTTCATTAGAGGCTTTCAGCTCTTCGGCCTGGGTTTCGTGCTGTTCGTTTGAAGTGCGCAGCTGCGCCTTGATACGCACCAGTTCTTCTTCGAGTTGGCGGGCCACAGGCTCCTTGGAAGCCAATACACTTGTTGTGGGGCCGGTGTGTTGACCTGTTGTTTCGAAAATGACCAGTAAAAAACCCTGGGCAGGGTTGCTTCTGCCACTGCTTTCATCATCCAGGACAGGGCGTACATGCAGCGTCAGCGTCTCAATCCTGTCGTCTATCCTGACTTGGAGGTTAGGCGCCTGGACATTAGATTTTTGCTGTACAGCCTGGTAAAAGGCAGTTCTGAGCTCAATACGCAGCTCGGGGCGGATCAGTTTAAGCAGGTTTTTCGAAGGCTCGCCGCCCGCAATATGCAGATACATGCCTGCACGCTCGGACAGGTGCAGAATGTCGTAGTCCTCATTGACAATGATAGATGGCGGAGCATACTGCTCTAAGAGCTGCTGGTGCAGATCCCCGAAGTTGAGACGGCTCGGCAACGACCGGCTATCTTTGGGCATGGGCGTATCCTGCGCCAGTTTTCTCCCGGAAGGTATCGATATGGTACTTTCAGGCACCGGGTATGCGCGCACCAAAACAGGTCGGCTCTGGTAAATGTGGTTTTCACGGCTGACACTGGCAAACAAATCGCCAGCCCCATCGGTCGTCTCTGAAAGTCCCAGCAGCAGGTAGCCGCCCGGCTTTAAGGCGAAATGGAATGTTTCCATCACCCGCTCCTGAGCCACGCTGTTAAAGTAAATCAAAAGATTACGGCATGTTATCAAATCAATTCTCGAAAAGGGCGGATCTTTCAGCACATTGTGATGGGCAAAAAGCACCATCTCGCGGATCTCTTGACGGATCTTAAACTCATCACCGTCTGGCACCAAAAACCGGCGAAGGCGCTCAGGGGAAATGTCGGCAGCATCATTGAGCGTATAACGGCCTTCGCGCGCAATAGTAATGGCCGCCTCATCTATATCGGTGGCAAATATTTGCACCTTTGGCGCATCGATCATATCCATTGTCAGTTCCGCCATCAACATGGCTAGCGAGTAGGCTTCCTCGCCTGTTGCGCAGCCCGCTACCCAGATACGAACAACGCCATCGGCGCCTTGATCGCGGGCGAGTATTGGAAGTATCTCCTGCTCCAGTGCCAGAAATGGCTTATTGTCGCGAAAGAAATTGGTGACCGAAATCAGCAAGTCTTTCAGCAGCGCCTGGGTTTCCTCGGGGTGATCATGCAAAAAGGCTGCATACGAGGGAAGATCAACAAGATTACGGACATTAATACGCCGCTCAAAACGGCGCATTAATGTCGGCCTTTTGTAATTGGAAAAATCGTGACCGGTCCGCAGACGCAAATGAGTGAATATTTCGCGTAGCGCCTGCTGCTGATCTTCGGGGCGCATATCAGCTTCTTCGCCGATCGATACCTTTCCCAAGCTGTCACGGTAAGATACAAGCTTGGCCGGGATCTGGTTCACTGAGAGTATGTCGTCAACCAGGTTGGTTGCAATGGCTTGCCTTGGCATTTCATTAAAGACTGCCTCACGCGGGTTTTGTACGAAAACTGCCCCCCCGTTCTCCTTGATCCGTTTTAGACCCATCGATCCGTTTGCGCCGGTTCCCGACAGGATCACCCCAACGGACATCGGCCCATGCGATTCTGCAAGGGAACGAAAGAAAATATCTACGGGCGCGCGGCGTTCTTCCACAAGAATGTTTGGCGAAACCGTGATATGGTCATTCAGCATTTGCAAATGCTGATTGGGAGGCACAACATACACGTTGTCAGGCTGTATGAGAACCTTTTCAGTGACCCTGGTGACGGGGATGGACGCCACCTGAGAAAGTACTTCCGTTAATTGGCTATCATAGTCGGGTGACAAGTGCAAAATGACCACATAGGCCAGGCCGGAATCCGCAGTAACCTGTTCGAAGAACTCGGTCAATGCCTCCACCCCGCCAGCCGAAGCTCCTATGCCGACAACAAGTGTCTGCTTTTGCGGCGCCGGGGTAGCTGGGATCTGGTTGGCTGTTTCTTGTTCTTTAGACTGTTTCTTGCTCACGTGCTGGTCCTTTATGGCGTTATGGTTGCGTATTATTTTAGGGGTCAATAGGTAGCTTTCGCAAATTGTTAACTCAATTTTTGTCTTGGTTCACGGCAAGCTCATCGGTGCCCAATTGCGTTTGCAGCATTACGGCTTGCCGCACAAGTTCTGACCGTTGCTGGGCCAGTTGAGCCTTCTGAAAATATTGCGCCGCGAGCCTTTTGTGGTTCGCTTCGGCAAAATGATCCCCTATATGATTAAGCAGAAGCATACTTTCGTCCACACCCCGGATAGCACTGTAAAGGCTATCTTCAATCTTTTCCGTAATGGCATCCAGCAGCGCATCAGCTGAATACGCGTGGCCCGTATGACAACGGAACCGGCTAATGTTGCCATCTTTTAATAAAGTAAGCACGCCGTGACATTCCGGGCATGCATAAGGGCTTAGTTGCCCGTATTGAAAAATATTGATGCCCGCCGCAGTGTCTTCGGCCGCTATCTTGATTTCCGTTTTTGTTTTGTCATCTTCCTGCATGGTCGCCTGGATTTTTTCACCGGCAGGCTTGCCAGCTAGCTTGGTCAATAAGGGCCCTATTTCGGCCAACGGGACAACATAGTTAACAGCTACCTGGCTAATTGCACTTTCAGGCATTGAGGATACTTCCGAGTCATCCGGATCTTGCACGACGGCTACACCGCCGCGATATTTAATACTCCATAATCCTGCCGTGCCGTCATCAAGGGCGCCCGACAGCACTACACCGATTACCCGGTTTCCGTATGCATAAGCAGCTGAACGGAAAAGGGGGTCAACTGCCGGTCGAAAGCGGTTTTCTTTCGGACCGCGCGTCACGCGGATATGCCCTTGTTCCAGCAGCATATGGTGGTCTGGCGGGGCAACGTAGATACGGTTCATAATAATCGGCTCGCCATCCACAGCATGGGCAGCGGGAATTGTGCTGATCTTGCTTAATACCTGTGGAAGCACGCCCCGAATAGTCGGAGCCATATGCCAAACAATGAAAATAGCCGCATCCAGATCAGGCGGCAAAACTGAAACAATTTTTTTCAATGCCTCAAATCCGCCAGCGGACGCCCCTATAACTATGATATTCTGTTTATCCATCCAATTATTTTATTATCTTAATTGATGTTCTATAAGTGTTAAGGTAGGTAAAATCCCTAACTACTTGGCTAACCATGCATGAAACTGAATTTTAGCAATGTTCAAACATCATATATCTAAACCATCAGATTGCGCTCCATTAATAATGCATATTATTTTCAATGCTCGTTGTTGAAGGGGCAAATTTTTTAGCGGAAATCAGCCATGTCAACTTCGGCCGGGTTTAATCTCGCAGCAGGCAAACGCCTACCTCGTCAAACCACTTGACATTACCGGGTGGCGTTTTTATTTTGAAAACCTCAGCTATGGCTGTTGCTTAATGCGATCGATAAAAGAAATGATGGGTGGCAGTAACTTCTCGTTTAGCCGAAGATCAGGGTTATTATATGTCTGCAAATTCTCAATAGTGTTGATGCTTGACTTTTTCAACACATGATTCATATCATCGATAAGCACCAATTTGCAAGATGGCAGAGCTTCTGCTAATTTCTTTGCCTGATCCTCGCCAGTCTGTAAATCTGTAAGGCCCTGGACAATTAAAGTGGGCACTGAAACCTGTTTAATGATTTGGGTTGGATCATAAGCAATCCAGGAAATCAGGTATGGTTGAACATTAGGCCTGAAAACTCCTGATAATGTCGTATTTGAAATATTATCTGTAATCTTCCCTGCTTTAAGACCAGCCAATATCGTATTTGCTGTCTGGAAAGTTGAGTCAGGCAAATTCTTACGCAATTGTCGTCTTAATAATACATCTGCTGGCTCGGCCTGTCCATTGAGAATAATGAGTCCGGCAGGTTTGAGCTCCCGCGCAACAATCATAGCCAGCAATGCGCCTTCACTATGACCAAGCAAGACAATCCTTTTAAATCTTTTGTCACCCATAAGATCACGTGTAATCGAAGCCAGATCTTTTGCGTAATCATCAAACCGAAGGTCTTTCTCACTGATTCCGGCTTTTTGACTTTCACCAACACCCCTCTTGTCATAACGAACTGTGGCAAAACCTTTTTCTGCTAAACCTGCACTCACCATTTGCAGTGAATTATTGGCGGCAAGATTCTGATTTCCATTTCGGTCCGTTGGGCCGGAACCAGCAACAATTATTATTAATGTCTCATGAATTCCAGACTTGGGTAGCGCTAATGTCCCTTTTAATGTTAGATCAGGTCGGGTGAAACTAATGTCGACCTCTTCAAAATGGGCGTTTGATGATTTTCTTGCAGGCTCCGAATAGGGTGTGAAAGTGAATATGCCGATCTTTTGATTTACATCAAGGGAGATTGTTAAAAGTAAAGGAGCCTTAGAAAAACTTGCCTTAAAGTATGCCATCGAATCTTTGATTGAGAGCATCCGTGTTGAATCCAGATTGCCAAACTGGGACCTTATTTGTGTAAAAACCGATTGCAGTCGACTTGGGCTTAAAATGCGTTGCGTATTTGGAGACAGCATTGAAAAGACACTATCCGGCTTGTCATTATTGAAATGTCCTTGAAATTGATGCACTATTCGCTCCGGGAACGATGCCTTTATTTGTGCCGAAGTTTTCAGGCAGATAGCTATCGCAAATATCACCGCAAGCAAAAGTGAAGCTTTCATCAGTATATAATATTAGATATTGAGAACATCTTGACATCGTAAATTATGTCGGCAGTGGCAATAAAGCAAGGCCAGGGGCCAGAAGGAGAAAGAAGAAGGCGCGTTAACTAATAATTGAAGAAATTTATCGCGAATCAACTATTATTTCTTAGCGCAAGATTCTTTTTAATGCGGCTTAGTGTCTCTGGCGCTAAGCCAAGGTAGGAAGCAATCAAATTTTGGGGAACCCGTTGGATGATTTGCGGTTGCGCCTGCGCAAGTCTTAGATATTGTTCTTCCGCAGTGTAGGTGATCGAATTCATCAGCCGACGCTCCTTTGTGACAATGCTGTTCTGATAAAGTATCCTGAAATACCTATCCATGATCGGAACCGCAAGCGTGAGTGACTCATAATCCGACCTTGAAATGAGTAGCAATTCGGAGTTTTCAATGGCGTCGATATTAAATACTGCTGGGTGTCCTGTCAAAAAACTGTTAAAATCCGACAGCCACCAACCTTCCCAGCCGAACACACTCATATGTTCGTTGCCCTTGTCGTCTATATTGTAGGTTCGAAGCAAACCCTTGGCTACGAATGCCATGTTTTTACAAAGGTCGCCTTCCTGCAATAAATACTGCCTCTTTCTCAATTTCCTGGGCACAAAGAAAGTCTTGATCACCTCTTTGTCTGAATCAGAGAGCGCGACTTTTTCTTCAATATGGTTAAAAAGAACCTCGAACATATCTTATCAAATCCTATGAATTATAAATATAGTTCCGCATGCCTAAATAGGTCACTGTGAAATGAGCGCAAAACTTGATCCAGATCAAGTGTATGGGTTAACACAGGTCAAGAGTTGTTCGGTTTGCGCTGGGTAATTTTGCATTCGAATCATTCACAAATATAAAATGACAAATATTGCATTGGTAGTCGGCTCAACCGGCATTACCGGAAGTAACCTGGCAGAGAACCTCATTTTGAAAGGTTGGACAACTTATGGCCTGGCTCGAAATCCCCGGACCGACGTTGCCGGACTGACGCCCATCGCGGCTAATCTGCTGGATATAAACGATCTCTCCGACAAGCTACGGGACATTGCGCCTACACACGTTTTCTTCACAACCTGGATGCGCAACGAAACGGAAGCTGAGAATATCCGGGTCAACAGCGCGCTGGTCCGCAATCTGCTCGACACATTGTCCGCCAAGCAAACAGTGAAGCATGTTGCGTTGGTGACAGGTTTGAAACACTATCTCGGCCCCTTTGACGCTTACGCAAAGGCAGGTACGTTGCCCGAAACGCCTGTTCGCGAAGAGCATCCGCGATTGGATATCGAAAACTTTTACTATGCCCAGGAAGACGAGGTTTATGCTGCCGCTGATCGCGATGGTTTTACATGGAGCATTCACAGACCACACACCGTAATCGGACACGCCGTTGGTAACCTGATGAATATGGGATCAACCTTGGCTGTATATGCTTCGATTTGCAAAGAAACAGGCAGACCTTTCCGTTTTCCTGGTTCGGCAGCGCAGTGGGAAGGCATTTCGGATGTGACAGATGCGCAAATATTGGCGGAACAAATGATATGGGCCGCAGTAACTGATGCGGCTTACAACGAGGCATTCAACATTGCCAATGGAGATGTATTTCGCTGGAAATGGCTTTGGAAGCAAATAGCTGACTGGTTTGGGATTGAGCCTGTCGGGTTTGACACGACGATTCATCCCCTTGAAACAGAAATGAAAGGCTACGATGTACTTTGGCAGGAAATTGCGGCCAAGTATCAACTCAAAGAACCGGCGCTCAGCCGCATTTCGAATGCGTGGCATACTGATCTCGACCTGGGCCGTCCACTGGAAGTGATGACTGATATGTCTAAAAGCCGCAAACTTGGCTTTGCGGTATACAAAGATACGCGCGATTCATTTTTTGGGTTGTTCGGGAAGCTCCGTGCAGAAAATTTGATTCCATAGTGCCATCAATCTTCGGAACTGCATTCATTTACGAACTTGCTAAGTGCAGTTCCGAAAATTCAGTGGGAGTACATTGGGGATAATCATTGCTATTGCTTTGTCACTTCAAGTTGGTAAACCGATCTCAATCCGCAAGCCAATCGAAAGTTGTTTTTGATCGGTTCTGGTGAGTAAAATTTGCAGATCTTCGAACTCACCGGATTACTCACCCAAAATTTGTAGAAAATTGAATATTTTGGGATAAGCCGGAAAAGAAAAAGCCTGCTAATCTGCTGATTTGCAGGCTTTTGATGCTTTTTCTTATTTTTGATGTTCCTCTCGCTTCCAAATTTTATCATCAATTGCACCATCTAAGTTTTATCTATGTATTAGCTGTTGTTACTCCATTTCACCTTTGAAAATGTTGATCCAGCAGCCAATGGCCCGACATGATATTTTGTTACAACAAAGGCAGATTTGGTTAGTAATGCCAGCTGGCCACTTCCCAATTTTGTAGCCTCAATCAACTACATCAATGGGACATTTCATGAAAAAACTGATTTTCATTTTAAGCATCGCCTTTTCTTCGCTCGCCTACGGACAGCAGCAGCATGCCCGTACATTTCTTTTCGTTCCGGGGGCATGGGACGGCGGCTGGGATTACGCAAAAGTGGATTCCATCTTAACTGCCAATGGGGACAGAGTTTACCGCCCGACGCTCACCGGCCTTGGCGAAAGGGTGCACCTGTCCAGACCCGGCATCAACTTGACTACTTACATTAATGACATCCTGAACCTGATCAGGTTTGAGAATCTCCATAATGTAATTCTCGTGGGGCATAGTTATGGGGGCATGGTCATTTCCGGTGTGGCCGAGCGGGTTCCCGATCGAATCAGGCAGCTGGTTTATCTGGATGCGATGGTTCCCAATAATGGCGAAAGCGCAAAAGATATCTGTGGAGACCTTTGGGGACCCATGATCAAGGACAGCGTGTTTGTTTACCCTTTCGGATTCACAAAGGCAGTGCCGCCCGGCGATGTGCCGCAACCGCTGGGTACTTTTACCGAACCTATTCAGATTGGCAATCCACTGGTCAAAAAAATTCCGGCTGTTTTTATATTAATGACCAAGGAGGGCAAGAGCAGTCCTGAACATGACAAAATGGGGTTATTGCGAGCCAAGGCCAGGAATTGGAAAATATTTACTTTTGAAGGCGGTCATTATTCAATGAGGGAGCAACCGGAGAATCTGGTTAAAAAACTGAAAGAGGTAACGCAGCCATAGAGGCGATTGGCACGTTATCGGGAAAGAGGATCTATGATTTTGGGCCAATTTACAGACATTTATCAGTAACTTAGGACATGCAAAACAAGGTGATCCACAGGTTAAAAACGATCAGTGAATACCATAAGGTCATGGGACTTCCCAAGCCAGAACATCCGCTTATCAGTGTGATCGATTACGGCTCCGTTCAACTGCAGTGCATGGCCAACAAGAGTTACGTATTTGACTTTTATTCTATCCTTCTCGACCGGGATTTTAAGGGCAACATGAAGTACGGGCAGCAGTCCGGACTCTTTGAGGAAGGTGTAATGTTTTTCATGCTCCCCGGTCAAGTTTTTGAAGTGGATGCCTATGGTAAAGAAATCAACCGATCAGGCTGGCTACTGCTTATCCATCCCGATTTCCTTTGGAAGACAGCACTGGCAAAGACGATTAAGAACTATGATTATTTTAACTATTCCGTTAATGAGGCTTTGTTCTTAACGGATAAGGAAGAAAAGTCCGTCCTTGCCATCATGGAAAATATGGCCCAGGAATATCGCAATAACATTGATAAGTTCAGCGGCCCTGTGATCATCGCGCAGCTCGAACTGCTGTTGACCTATGCAGACAGGTTTTACCAGAGGCAGTTTATCACCCGTAAAATTTCCGGGCACTCGATCCTTGACCGCCTGGAATCTATGCTGGATCAGTATTTCAAAAGCGGGAAGCTGACAGTGGACGGAATGCCTACGGTGCAATACGTGGCGGCATCATTGAATTTGTCCGCTGGCTACCTAAGTGGCTTATTGAAGACATTAACAGGAAAGAGTACCCAGCATTACATACAGGACAAGTTAATCGAACATGCCAAAATACAATTGTCCATGACGGATCAATCTGTGAGCGAAATTGCATATGGCCTGGGTTTTGAACATCCCCAGTCATTCAGCAGGCTCTTCAAGGCAAAGACCAGCTTATCGCCTTTGGATTTCAGAGCAAGTTTTAATTGACTATACACGGCTTTTACTGAGTAAGGTTTTGAAAGCAAATAGCACAAGTTGCATTGACAGGTTACTGCCTCAACTTGTGCCATATGCTAAATCAAATTACAGTTTTTCAATCACCACATCTTTCAATTCACCAGTGAAGTTGAACGGAGCTTTATAAGCCGGTGTCACCGTAGTACCTACGTCCCGGCCAACTTCCAAACCTTCATAACCGCTGGCTGCCGTGGCCACTGTGCCCAGGTTCAGCGTTCCAACTTTTTCGTTGTTGATAAACAAAGTTACTGCTTTGTCTTTCTTGTCATTACCATACAAAACCTCCGCCTTCAACGTGATTTCTCCTGCCGGTACCGGCTTGTCCGATGTAATTTCGCGCACTTCCCCTTCTGAGTTATACGCAAAAACCAGCTTCTTGTCTTTCACATACAAGCTCAATCCTGACAGCGTATTCCCAAAGGATACTAACACACCTTCCGCACCTTTTGCAGGGATAATAGCCCGGGCCGAAATCGAGTAAGAGGAAGTGCCAAACCGGAAAGCCGACGCATTGGTATAACTTGCCTCAGGATACAGGGTTACCTTTGTTTTTCCATCATAAATACTCTGGTTTGCTGTTTCCCATTTGTCTTTTAATGGATATACATTGTACTTCCAGGCTTCTTTGTCAAATACCTCCGCCAGTTCTTTTACCTTATCAGGATACTTGTCTGCCAGATCGTTCAGCTCATTGAAATCTTCTTTGAGGTTGTATAAATGCCATTTTTCTTCACTTTCAGGAATTCGTTTGGAGCGGTCGCGCGGGAAGGACGCTTTCCAGCCGTCTTTGTAAATGGCATAAGATCCTGTCATTTCGTGGTACTGCACCGTGTGGCGCTCCGCTGCATTCTTATTGGCAGCATCAATGGAATATGCAAGACTTACACCTTCCACCGGCTCCTGTTTGTATCCGTTGATCACGTTTGGAACTTTCGCCCCGGCCAGTTCGAGCGTAGTTGGAAGGACATCGTTTACGTGTGAATACTGGTGACGAATACCGCCTTTGTCTTTTATTTTATTTGGATAAAAAAGGATCAGCGGATCGTGTGTGCCACCCTCGAAGTTCCCGTAGCTTTTATAATAACGGAAAGGCGTGTTGGTAGCAGCGGCCCAGCCATCGGGGTAAAGAACGGATGAATTTTCTGTTCCCAGCAGGTCGAGATTTTTTACATACCTGGCTACGGTTTGTTCCTCCGTTTCATTTGTTTTATTAGCTAAAAAGCGTCCGATCTCTCGCCCGGCGCCCTCTGCCCCATTGTCCCCGACAAGTACCACCACCAATGTATTATCCAGCTCACCAATCTGCTCAATGTGGTTGATAATGCGCCCGATCTCATGATCTGTATGCGAAACAAAAGCCGCATAAACTTCAATGTACCTTTCAAAAAGCTTCTTCTCATCCCCGGAAAGTGCATCCCAGTCCTTCACGCCGGGATTCTTCGGTGCCGGTTTAATGTTCGCTGGGACTACACCAAGTGCTTTCTGATTTTTCAAAACCGTTTCCTTGTACTTATCCCAGCCCGCACTGAACTTGCCTTTGTATTTGTCAATCCATTCTTTACTCACCTGAATAGGCGCATGCACTGCACCGGGCGCGAAGTAGAGGAAGAAAGGTTTATCAGGAGCCGCGGACTTTTGACCAGAAATGTAGCGAATAGCTTCATTGGCGAGCAGTTCAGTCACGTGCCTGCCTTTTGGATCCTCCGGCTCGCGCTGGGTATCGCGGTACAGGGTTGGGTGCCACTGGTCTGTCGCAGCTACCTCGGGCGCAAATCCGAAATAATGGTCAAAACCCCGCCCGGTTGGCCACCGGTTGAACGGCCCCGCCTGCGTGGCGTCGGACGGATGCGTAAGGTGATATTTGCCTACCGCAAAGGTATTATAGCCATTTTCCCTCAAAATTTCTCCCACCGTCGCTTTTTCAAAAGGAAGGTAGCCGTCGTATCCGGGTGTATTGTACGAATTGCTTGCAAAGAAGCCAAAATGGACAGAATGCTGGTTTCTTCCCGTCAGCAACGCGGCGCGGGTTGGTGCACAGAATGCTGTAGTATGGAAATTGGTATAGCGCAAACCTTGCTTGGCAAGCCGGTCTATATTGGGTGTTTCTATCAACCCGCCAAATGCAGAAATCGCCCGTAACCAATGTCATCAATCTGGATCCACACAATATTAGGTGCGCCAGCAGGAGCCTTGGGATTGATTTTCGGTGCTGCCTCTGTGGTGGTTTCGATAGTCTTGCCAATTTTCCCTTCAAAAGCCGACGTAGGACTATGCTGCCCCAACACAGTATTTCCGAAAAGTACAGCCACAAAAAATGAAACACGCATTCCAGTGCTAAACAGTTTTTTCAATTCAATAAATATTAAGTAAGTACAAACCAAAAAAAGCTAACAGGCAGGAGGCTAATCGCTAACAGCTAATGGCCAAAAGCCGCTGCCGATTGCCGAAAGCCAGTTACGGCGCAATCGGCAACGGCAAATAATCCCTGTTCACAATCATCCATTCCTGCAAGCGGCTTTTCAGCTCGTGTTCAATCTGCTTTGCTTCCGGCTTTCCGGCCAGGTTATTTGTTTCAAATGGATCTTTCTCTTCGTCGTAAAGCTCAAACATCTGGCGGCGATCGGCGAAAAGGAGTTTATCGAATGGTTCAGCCAATGTGCCTTCTGCATGTTTTTGCTTCAAATCCAGCCAGAAAGGCTGTCCTGCGAAATCAACTGGATGGTAAGGTATCTGCCAGATTGCATTGTAGATGAGCTTGTATTTTTTGTTAAAAATCGTCCTGCCGAGATCAAAGTTGGAAGAATTGGTAGGTAAACCCTGACCATGCGCGCCACGTACTGCGAAGATGTGATCATGCCCGGCAAACTGCGGATTACTAAATGCAGGCGCAAGGTTTTGGCCGGTAATCTCTTTCGGCACAGGCAAGCCGGCTACCGACAGAAAAGTAGGCGCAATGTCAATTCCCGAAACCAATGCATCGCTCGTCTGCCCTGCCTTTATAAGCCCTGGGTAGCGGATAATCAGCGGAACGTGAATCCCCAGATCGTACAAAGTACCCTTCCCGCGAAGCAATGCACCGCCATTGTCGCCGATGAAAACAACGAGTGTGTTCTGATCCAACCCGCGTTTTTTGAGATCCTCTAAAACCCGGCCCACATCACTGTCGAGCCGCTGGATCTCGCCAAGGTAAGCGGCGAAATCTTCACGCAGCAATTTGGTATCAGGCCAATGCGCAGGAACCGAGATTTTGGCAGGATCAGGTTCAAAATTTTTGGCATTAAAAAGCCGGTGCGGATCGCTGTATCCAACCTGCACAAAGAAGGGCTTTCCCTTCGGAGCCTGGTCCAGAAATTCGGTGTACTGCTGAAAGATCGTATCCCTGTTGCCAGATGCTTTCAGGTAATCAACCCGGTTTTTAAAGGTTTCCAGGTTGTATTTTTCAAGTACCGCAACTGTCTCCGGTACTCTCCGGTTTCCATCAAGGTGAAAACTTCTGCCGAGAATGCCTGTGTGGTATCCACCTTTTCTGAGCAGCTCGGGATAGGAAGTCACCGAAGCATCCAGCGGCGCAGAAAACCGTGTCATCTGAATGTCCAGCGTATTCCTTCCCGTCATAATAGCTGCCCTCGACAAAACACATTGTGGCGCGGTGGTATAAGCCTTTTTAAAAATAATCCCTTCCGCCGCAAGCTTATCAATATTCGGCGTCTTGATCTCAGGATAACCATAGCACCCTAAAAACGGAGCACTATGATCATCAGAAACAATCAAAATAATGTTAGGCTGCCGGCTCTTCTTCGCCTGCGCCAAGGCAGTGAAGTGCAGCAAAACCAGCGCAAAAAGTGTTACAAATCGTATCATGTAGTATAGAAAATTTAAGGTTATAGCGCTTCGACTGCGCTCAGCGTGACAAGTCATTAAGGTTCGTTCCAAAGTGGCTCATTCACTCATTCACTCATTCAAAGTTCAAAGTTCACCGTTCCACGGCGGATCATTCCCCGTTCCACGGCGGATCATTCAGTCATTCAAAATTCAAAATCCCTCACGGCACCACCTCTCTCTTCGGCCTCACATACTTCCCATTTTCGTCCAGCGGACGGGGATCTGCGTAGTCCGGATTGGTGTATCCTACTGCCTGCTCCTGTTTGGTCAGCTCGCCTTGCAGCTGCGTTTTCAGCTTTTCGCCTTCTTTTGTGTTGAAGAGATTTTTGGATTCACTTGGGTCACTGCTGAGGTCGTATAATTCCGACCAGCCTTCTTCGCCAGGGTACAGGATCAGCTTGCTTTTTTCTGTCCGGATCGCTTTGATCGTGGGAGTCTGGTTGTTTCGCTCATAGAAATATTCATAGAGGAATGAAGTCCGCCAGTCTTTGGCTTTGTCCTCTATAAGTGGAACCCAGCTTTTACCCTGAAACGATTTGGGCGCAGCAACTCCCGCCAGGTCAGCAATGAAGGCGCGGCATCCAGGTTGAGGACGATTTTATCTATTTTTTTACCTTTTGGAAAACGGGCGGGATAGCGGACCAGCAGCGGGATGCGGATAGACTCTTCATAAGCCGCGCGCTTGTCGCCCAAACCGTGCTCACCAAAGAAAAAGCCATTGTCACTTGAAAAAATGATGACGGTGTTCTCGTCCAGCTTCAAAGAGTCGAGCGTTTTTAAAATACGCCCCACATTTTCATCAACTCCTTTTAATGCACCGAAATACCCTCTGATCCGCTGCTCGTTGTTTGCTGTCCACGAGCCGCCTTTGGCCTGGGCTGCATTCGCATTGTTATTGTTATTTGGTCTTCCGGTTTCGATCTGACCTTTGTAAGGAAACACCGCAGCCTGATTGCCCGGCTCCGTTAGATTTACATTCGCATAGGTGTCCGTATGGCGCACTGGTGGCTGAAAAGGCCCGTGCCCCGACTTGAATGCGAGTGTTACCAGGAAAGTCTTGTTCTTATTTTCACGTATATAGCTGATCGCGTTCGTCGTAGATACGTCATCAACCCAGCCCTGACTTGGCTGGGCTATGCCATTGATCTCTATGGGGCAATCGAAATACTTCCCTTGTCCTACAAAACTGGCTGAATAGTCGAATCCGGGCCGCTTTCCGGTTTCATTCCCCATGTGCCATTTCCCAAAAAACGCAGTGGCATAGCCTGCTTTACGGAGCTCGGTGGCGTAAGTTACAGTCGTGTCAGAAAGGCCTGTGTGGTTATTGGCAATCCCATTTAGATGATTGTAACGGCTATTGAGCAGTGTCGAGCGGCTTGGCGAGCAAAGCGAATTGATCACAAATGCATTGCGGAAGCGCACTCCTTCATGGGCCAGGCGGTCCAAATTTGGCGTTGAAAACCAGGGAAAGCGCACTTTGTCACCTTGCTCCTGCTGCACCACACTCAACGCATCAAAACGCTGATCATCCGTGTAAATGAAGATAATATTAGGCTTGGAAGGCACCTGCGCACGGGCAGAAAGCGCGAAGGCAATAACTGCGGTGGAAAGAATCGTTTTGAGTTTCATCATTTTTATCGATTTAGTAAAGTTGCGGGTTGAACAATAAGGATGGACAAAAGCCAATAGCCGATCACCATCCCGGGTTCTGTTTTCCCTGCAACTTTGGATTATTGTCAATTTCCTGCTGCGGGATCGGGTATAGATAATGTTTAGGTTGTACGTTGTTTTTCCCAGCTGCTTTCAAGGATTTGATCAGGTATGCATCCGGGCCTGTGAGCGGTTTGTAACGGATCAGGTCAAACCAGCGCGAGTATTCGAACACAAATTCCAGGCGGCGGTCAATGCGCAGCGAGTCGCGGAACTGCGCCTGGGTAAGTCCGGGTGTGAGGTTGGCCAAACCGGCGCGTCGGCGTACCTTATTGTAGGAGGTATACGCCGTAGCAGTTGGACCTTCCTGCTCGTTAACTGCCTCCGCGTGGATCAGCAGCACATCCGAAAACCTCAGAATGGGCACATTCGCAGCCGATTGACCAAGGTTACCAGCCTGCGCCGGGTCCCACCATTTATTGAAATGCGGGTTGGGTTTAATCTGTCCGGTTGCAGGATCTTTTACCGTCAGCTGGTAAGTCTGTCCGTTAGCGGGACTGATAATGGAAGTGATAAAGCTCACATCCCGGCGTTTGTCTTTGGCGGAATAAAGCTCGTAGATGCCTGGCATCGGCTGTTCGGCAAAGTTTCCATTCAAACCCGGGATACCCGTTGGTGCCGAGCGCATGGCCTGGTTATTCCCGTGAGAATCTGCATTGGCCTCAAACTGAGCGGAGAAGATATGCTCGATCCCGTTTTTGTTTGCCGGTAAAAATACCTGTGCATAGTCTGCAAAGAGCCCGTATCCAAATGTCCCGTTAATCACCTCCGCCGACTTGGCGATTGCATTGGCATAATCATACCGTGTAAGGTACACCTTCGCCAGCAGCGACCGTGCCGCCCCGCCGGTTGCCCGGCCCGCATCTGCCGCAGTATACTTTGCCCCTGAAGCTCCGAATGTATCATTTGGAAGGCCGTGCGCGTCGGTAAGATCCTGAATGATCTGTTGGTAAACCTGCTCTGCCGGGGTTCTTTCCACATACAATGCTTCCGGGCTTAGGGACGTGGTTTCATGTATAACCAGCGGCACGTCACCATAAAGGCGAACCAGGTTGAAATAATACAATGCACGCAAAAACTTTGCTTCCAGCACCAGCCGGTTTCTCAGGGCAGCATCCATTTCCACGGCCGGGATTTTGTCAATGGCGATATTTGCGCGGTTGATCGCATCATAATGCTGCTGCCATATTTCCCGCACACGCAGCCCGGTGGATGAATGCGAAAGCACCGACTGTGACCGCACATCCGCATTGGTAGCACCCGGCCCCGGCTGTACGTCATCGCTCATCATATCCATTCCCGTGGAAAAAAGGATGTGATAGGGAGTCTGCCCGGTAGCATTGAGGCGAAAGTAAATGGCATTCACCGCAGCAATCGCGTCGGCCTGAGTTTTAAAGAACTGATCAGTAGAGATGAACGATTTCGGGACTTCATCAAGATCAACGCAGGATGTAATTGCAAGCTGAATCAGTCCGGAAAGCAAAACTAATTTGAAAGTATTGGAATATTTTTTCATGATAAATGCGCTTGAAGTGGCTGTGACTAGAATGTAAGTGTTAAGCCGCCGAGGAATGTTTTGCTTGCCGGATAAACACCGTTATCGACACCCTGCGTCAGCGTTGCCTGCTCGTTGCGGCTCACTTCCGGATCGTAACCCGTGTATTTCGTCCACGTCACCAGGTTTTGGGCAGTAACATAAATGCGAAGCTGACTGATACCGATCTTGCCTGTCAGGGCTGCCGGGAGCGAATAGCCAAGGCTTAGGTTTTTTAGTCGCAGATAGGACCCGTTTTCGATGAACCTGTCTGAAACGGTCACCGCAGGGTTTTCAATGGCCCGGTGGATTACATTGCTTGGATTGGTGGGTGTCCAGCGGTCAAGCATGGTCGTCGAGCCGTTGATATAACCTGTTCCCAATTCCAGGTTGGCCTGATTTGCATTGTACACTTTGTTGCCCGACTGCCCTTGCAGCAACACATTCAGGTCAAAGCCTTTAAAGGTGAAATTGTTGGTTAGACCATACAAAAACTTCGGCTGCGCATTGCCTACGATCACGCGATCGTGTGCCTGCGTAATGGTCCCGTCGGGAACGCCATTGGGCCCGCTGATATCTACATACCGCTGACTACCTGCGCGATCACTTGCAAGGAATTTTGGAAGATTTGCAATATCATCTCCGGTCTGGAAAATACCGTCTGCTTTCAACACCAGGAATGAACCGATCGGCGAGCCTACCTGCGCAATGGAATTACCGGAGATCACCTGCGATACACCTGGCCCGAGACTGAGTACCTTATTTTTGTTGGTCGAAAAAACAAAATCAGTTGTCCAGCCGAGCGCTCCTTCGCTGTTGACAGTATTCACCGACAGTTCAATCCCCTTATTTTCAACTGCACCATAATTTTGAAATGCATTGGCATATCCCGAAGTATAAGGCAAAGGAACGTCGAGCAGCAGGTCGGAAGTTTTCTTGTAGTAAGCGTCGAGGGTCACATTAATGCGGTTTTTGAAAAAACCCAAATCAAGACCGGCGTCGTACTGCGCGGTT
Source organism: Dyadobacter chenwenxiniae (assembly GCF_022869785.1). Lineage (NCBI taxonomy): Bacteria > Pseudomonadati > Bacteroidota > Cytophagia > Cytophagales > Spirosomataceae > Dyadobacter > Dyadobacter chenwenxiniae. The sequence goes on from NZ_CP094997.1 coordinate 2,038,584, forward strand.
TGCTCCCAACCCAGGTTCGGGTTCGCGATTCCATTTGGCGCATAACCTGCCACAAGTTTCCGGCCGAACAAATAGCTGTAATAGGCTTCCTGGGCGAGCGACGTGTAAGGTGCGATTTCCTGGTTACCCGTGATACCGCCGCTGATCCTGAATTTCAGGTTGCTGATTTCCTTGATGTTTTTGATAAAATCCTCCCTACCCAGGTTCCAGGAAAGTGCCGCCGAAGGGAAAAAACCCCATTTGTTGTCATTTCCCAAACGAGATGAACCGTCTGCGCGTGCAGTGACAGTCAGGTTATATTTTTGACGAAATGTATAATTGATCCTGCCCAGGTAAGATAGCAAAGTCCACTTGAAGTAATTGGAAGAAGCATTCTGGAAAGTAGTTCCGCCACCCAAGTTATGATAGCCAAATTCATCGGTAACAAATGTAGCCGAGCGGGCGACCACATTTTCCGTGGTGGAAGCCTGCTGGGTAATCCCAATCACTGCGTCGAGTGCGTGGTCCTGGCTAAAAGATTTATTGTAGCTAAGTGTATTCTCATTCAGCCACCCTATCGTATTTTTATTCCCCACAGTTCCTTGTCCTCCTAAACCCACTCCTTCCTGCAAGGTCGAGGGCAGATAGCGGTTTTGCTTGTTGAGCAGGATGTCAGTACCAATGGAAACTTTTGCTTTCAGCCCGTCAGCGATCTGGTACTCGCCATAAGCATTTCCGAAGCCGCGAAAGATGTGTGTTTCATTGACTTGCAAATATAATGTCGCGATCGGATTGGCCAGCGGACTGTCGTAAATGCTGCGCAAGGTGAATCCGTTCGCAGAATTTAGATCATAGATCGGCATAGTCGGCGGCATTTGCAAAAGGTTGGGTACCACGTTTTCAGGTGCGACATTGGCGGAAGATTTGCTTCCCGAGAAGTTAATGCCCAGCTTAAAGCGTTTGCTCATATCCCGGTCGAGGTTAATACGGAAGGAGTACCGCTCGAAATCAGAATTTTGAAGAATACCGTCCTGTTTGAAATAATTACCCGACACCGCAAACCGCGTTTTATCATCCCCGCCAGAAAACGAAAGACTGTGGTTCTGGATCGCAGCCTGTCTGAATGCCGCATCCTGCCAGTCGGTTCCCACGCCTGGCTGACCGAGACTGTCGATTTCGGCCTGAGAGAATGCAGGAGCTTTTTTGGAATCGATTAATGCATCGTTTTTAAGCAATGCCCATTGCTGTGCATTCAAAAGTGGTAGCGTTTTCAGCACTTTTTGGACACCATAATAGCCATCGTAGGTGATAATGTTCTTGCCTGCTTTTCCTTTTTTTGTTGTAATAATCACGACACCATTCGCACCTCTTGAACCATAAATAGCTGTGGCCGACGCATCTTTCAAGATATCAATAGACTCAATGTCGCTAGGGTTCAGCGTAGATAACGCATTGATAGTCGGTCCATTGGTTACGCCCGCATCGGCATAGCTATTGTTGTTGTAAACCGGAAAACCATCAATCACATACAGCGGCTCGTTGGCGCCATTGATTGAGTTACCTCCCCGGATCTTGATGCTCACAGAGCTTCCCGGCTGGCCCGAAGACTGGGTTACCTGTACGCCCGCTGCCCTGCCCTGCAATGCGCGGTCAAGCGAGCTGATTGGTACACCCTTCAAATCTCCCGTAGAAATAGAGGATACCGAGCCTGTCAAATCGCCTTTTTTCTGGGTACCGTAACCGATTACTACCACCTGATCGAGCACGTTGGCCGTTTTCAATATAACGTCAATGGGTTCTGCCGCCAGTTCGTAGATTTCTACTTCCTGCTGTTGATAGCCAGTCAAACTGACCTGAATGGTGAATGGAAATTCCTTTCCGACAGCGATCTCAAATTTTCCGTCAGGTTCTGAAACGGCGTACTTCGATGTGCCTTTTTGTACAATGGTTGCGCCGGGCAGCGATTGGCCGCTGTCATCCTTAACAAAGCCACTAACCAGGTCTTGCGCTTGCGCCAGACCTACAACCAGCACCAAACTGGCAATAAGGTAAAACTGCTTCATGAATTTAATTGTAGGTGAGTAGCAAATACCTAACGGTAAACTATATACGGTTCCGTGAGAAGCGTCTCAGCAACTGAGGTTTGGTTGAAAATTGCGTGATGTATGACAAAGAATGCCGCGCAGCGAGCCTTCAAAACCAAGCGAAGTGAATAGTTTAGTGCTTAACGGCACAGCAGTAACGCTGGGTCAGGAGCAACACCTGCGCGATAAGGTAAAAATTGGAACCACCGTAGGTTGGACAATAGCTATCCGTGCTGAACGTACATTCATATTACAGATCAATAAGTGAATAGGTTGAGGATCTGTTGGTGGTTTACAGTTATCCTATTAATTTGATAGACAAAGTAAACTTTTAAAAACCGAAGAAAAAAGAATTTATTTGGAAATTTTTGGTTCAATTGCAAACTCTGCCAACTTATAGATAAATTTTAAGATATTCTTAATTGATGCAACCGCATGCCGGACTTTGCTGATGCATTATAATGGATAAAGACGCTGATCTCCCTGTGCAATGGCGTCATTGAGTTTCTTGGCATATTCGGCCGCTTTGCCTACGTCGCCTTCTTGCTTGTACACTTTGTATAATCCCCAAAGTCCGTTCGCGGTGCCTGGCCGTTTTTTCAGCAGCTTTTCATACGCCGTAACCGCACTTTGGAATCACCTGCCTGCTGATGCACCTCCGCCAGACCGATCAGCACCGGCCGGGCATAGGAAGGCTGCTCGCTGTAACCCAGTCTATGCTCCTTCTCCCAGGCAGTTTCAAGCAATGCGATAGCTTCGAGATATTGGGTGGCAAGTTGTTTTCTTCTGATCAAACAGTCGAAAAAGTGCTTCATCCTCACTGGACTGGCCCATAATTTCAGTCGAAGTTTCGTCTAAAAATTCAACAAAGGAATTAATGTGGTGGTTGTAAACCCGGTCTTGCTCGATAACATTCAGGACGCGGTTACGAATGGAAGTGTAAAGGTATGCAGGCAAAGATTTCTGGATCTGTAAAACGAACCTTTGGTCCAGAAAGCGACAAAAACATCCTGCACAATGTCCTGAGCAGCGTCTTATAGACAAATATAAGGTTAAATTTGATTATCCTAAATGGTCTTTCCGGTAAGCAAACTATCTACCCCTGGCAGCACAGTACCGATTAAAGCGATTTCCAAACGCGAAAATGATCGATCGCATGACGGGACGCTGTGGATCGGAACGCAAAATATCCCTGGCGCAGCGGAGATTTATCGTTCCAGTCAAAGATAACATTGTCATCGACTGAGAAAGTGGTCCGCCCATCTTCGACTTTGATCTTGATGTGATACCGGTGATTGGGTTTCAGCAGGTGCTCTTTGTCTTTAAATTCCTGTAAAAGAGGCTTTTCTCCATTTCCATGATACTTTCGAAAACGCGTGGTGGTATTGCTATTACCCCCAAAACCGACATAATAAAGCGACAGCGAGTCGTAATCTTCAAACTTGCCGCTGCGTGTATACAGGTTTGCATTTCGCGGGTCAGTCGCCATCCAGAACTGGTTCAGGTCCGAAAGCCTGTCATTCTCCTCCCCTTCGACCAGAACCGTCCAGTCGTATTCAATGCGGATGTTCCCTTCGAGTTTTTGAGTAAACCAGACCGTCACACCGCCAGCTGTATTTAAGATCAGCTGCCCATCGCGCGTATAGACAGCCGACTCGCCGACAGGTTCGATTTCAGCACGCCAAAGTCCCAGATTGAGCGTGTCGTCAAAATTCTCAGAAAACAGCAGTTCGGGCTTCTTTGATTGGCAATAACCCTCCAAACAAAAAAGTGAAACAACCAAAAGCACCCTCCACCTAAACCTATATCCGGACATATGTTAATTCGTTATACATCATTCACTCATTCCGTTCCACGGCGGCCCTCAACCGGCCAGAATGGCGACTCGGTCCGGCTCGTTTTAAGATACTGCTCAATTCGCTTTACAACGGCAGGATTTTCCAAAGTCACATCTTTAGTCTCACTGACGTCGTTGCTCAAATCATAAAGCTCAAACTTTCCAGCGGCCTTTACCGCTTTCCACTTGCCATATCGGACGGCCTGCTCAAAACCCTTTTCGAAGAATTCCCAATATAAAAAACGTGGTTTGGCTGCTTTCTTGCCATTTAAGAAAGGCAAGATGCTCGCCCCATCGGTTTGGTAGGAGATTTTTGATCTGGCAATATCGGCAAAGGTCGGCATCATATCGGCAAAATAAGCAGGCTCATCGATGACGGCCTCCGGTTTCAGCTTCCCTGGCGCCCAGGCGATCATCGGTACGCGGATGCCGCCTTCGTAGAGGTCACGTTTGTAGCCTCTGAGCTTCCCATTCGAATCGAAAAACTCGACCACAGCAGTTTGGTCAGGCGAAGGTTCAGAGCGCGGACCATTGTCAGAACAGAAGAAAACGATGGTGTTTTTGGACAGGCCGCTTTCAGTCAGATATTTTTTGATTTTACCAATGTTCTCATCCAGGTGATGCACCTGGGCGGCGTAGATTTTAGCGTCCGCCGACCAGTTTTTGTCTTGGTAAATGGTGCTATCGGCCGCGTCAAACGGTGAATGCGGGCTGTTGTAATTGACCATCAGCAGGAATGGTTTTGCCGCATTCTTTTGTCTTGCTAAAAAAGCAAGGCTTTCGTCAGTACAGATATCGTCGGTATAATAACCCTTGCTCCCGTTCTGATTTCCGGGAATATCCACCAGCTTTCCATTGGTGTACCGCGCTTCGGGCCAGTAACCTTTTGCGTAGGTCTTACCATAACTTACCAGCCAGCCCGAAAACTCATCAAAGCCGCGGTGAATCGGGGTTGCCAGCGTGTCGTAGCCGTCGAGATGCCATTTCCCGAATAATGCCGTGTGGTAACCTGACTTGCTCATCAGCTGCCCGACGGTGAAATCGTCTTCGGCCAGGTTTGCGCGACTTACAGGATTCTTCCCTTTCGTTCCTTTAATCCCACCACGAATGGTCGAATTCCCGCGAATGGTCGTGTGGCCGGTGTGTAATCCGGTGATCAGCACGCTTCTGGAAGGTGAGCAAACCGGCGCACCGGCATAGAAATCTGTGAATGTGACCCCTTCCTTGGCCAATGCATCTATATTAGGGGTCTTGATCAGCTTTTGTCCGTTCACGCCAATGTCTGCATAGCCCAGATCGTCGGCCAGGATGAAGATGATGTTGGGCGTGTCTTGCGCAAAAGTGCTGGCGGCGATCATCAGACCGGCCGCCAGCATGCTCCATTTTTTTAGCATATATCTTTAATTAATACAAAAAAATCAATTGTAACCAGGATTCTGGTAAGTCCGCAGAGCCTCACCGGTCAATGCAGTGCCTTTTTCGTCCGTCAGCATATTAATATAGGCCTGCGGAAATGGTTTGAATGTGTCTTTAGCGCTGAAAACACCTTTTCCGTTTCCATTTTGCCCGTTCCCATTAACAGGATTATCCGCCACCGGCCAATTTCCGGCTTTGGGAGAGGCCAGCTGATTGTGGTGCAAAACCCTTTCGAGCTGAATGCCCGCGTGGTGAATTCCTTCGTAAAGGATCTGCTCGGAGTTGAATTCGCGGGAATATTCATTATAAATAAAATGCACGAAGCGCTTCAAGGCTGTATTGGCCTCTGTTGGATAGCTTTCGAGCTTTGATTTGGCCGAACCACCATCCCAGTAAGAAGCATCGACTTTGATTTTGCTGTACGTATCGGTTGCAACCTCATAAGGAAACACCTTTTCCGCTTTGACCAACGCCTCTGATCCCGGATAAATGCGGGCCAGAACTTCGGCACGTTTTTCACTCGTTTTGTAGGCAGCCCGCGCCCGCAATACATTGATATCATTGATGGCAGCACCTATATTTCCCTGACGCCCATACACTTCCGCGCGGATCAGGTAGGTTTCAGCCAGACGGAAAATGGCCACATCACGCGTTCCAAAGTGGTTATCCACGGTGCTGCGGTTGGGATCGACAAATTTACGTGAAGATGGCCGCAGCGTTCTGCCCAGCAGCAAACCCGTATTGGACGAAAGTCTGTCGACACCCGTTTTGCGGTAGAGATACTGCCCGTCTCTTTTAACCCATCTTGGATACAAAACATAAGGCTGCGAAACAGCTTCCAGGTAGTCGATCGCAGTTTCTTTGGTATTTTCCAAAAACACCAAACCCAGATCCCCCTGCCCTATCTTGCGCTGGCCCGCTACGGCCGGGCGCGCGGCCCAGGAGGAACGCTTGTAACCGGGCAAAATTTTTGTGTTGAAATAGGCTGCTTCCTCTGCTGTCCATGCAAGCGATTTATTATTCGGATCCGTGTAAGCGAGTCCCGGCCCATCCTGTAATGTGTTATTATCAAAAGAGGCGCTCACGTATTCGATCTGAAAGCTTTTTTCGTAACGGGAATCATTGATCTTATCGGTAAATACGTCATAGCCCCAGTCTGTCGGCAAAAAGCCGGTTCCTTTCCTTAGCCCATAGGCCCAGGTTTTGGAAGGCAGATTCCAGGCTGCATTGGTGTAATCGCAGGTAAACGCAGCAGTAGTCCGCATGCCATAGCGGCCATTGTCCAGGTTATTGCCGTAGGAGGCCTGCAGGATAATTTCAGAATTGGATTCGTTGCTCCAATCACCTCTTGCGGTTTTGAACAAATCCCAAAAATCAGAAGCCAGCCCACCAAACTGCCCGCCATTGGAAGCCGAATAAGCCTCGATCACTTCCGTTGCAAAAATGCGGGACGAGTCCAGATCAGTGCTCACTTTTCCTTTGTATAATAATCCCAAATGCGCATTCGGATCTCCGGGATTTACTGATCCGTTCGCATTGCGATACTGTCCGAAATCCTGCGCCTGAGCGCGCTGTAAATACAATTTCGCCAGCAAATGTGCCGTTGCACCTTTGGTAATACGGCCGCGTTCGGTTTGGCTTACTGGCAAGTGATCGTGCGCAAAACGCAGGTCGGCGATGAGCTGCCTGTAAATCTGCTCGGAGGTTGACTTTGGAAAGTTAAAGGCAGCAGGCATGGAATTGTTGCTTTTCAGCGGCATCGGCACATCGCCCAGCTGGGTAACCAGCATATAGTAGGTGTATGCCCGCAAGAAATAGACCTCCGAAAGCCGGGAATCGGCATAAGTTTGATCCGCTGCAAACTTGCCGGGTTTCTTAATGCTAATAATCTCAATGGCCTTGTTGCAATCGTTGATGACGGGGTAGCCGCCTAAAAGCTGCGTAGCGTAGTAGCCCATTAAATTGTTGGCATAGCTGCCCGCCTCGCCCGTTGGTGCCCACACGGCAGGACTGATTGTTGCCCAGTTATTGTCGGTCGGTTCAGTAAGATCCGTCCCGGTTTCGAACAGGTAGGGCCCTTCCATAAACCCGTATTTCCAGCGTAATGTGTTGTAGGAGGCCACCACCAGCTCTTCGGCTCCTTTTTCGGTTTCAAAATAATCCTGCGTGATGGTTGAAACCATTTTCTCCTCTAAAAATTCCTTGCAGGAGCTCAGCGGCAGCAAAAACAAAATGGGTAAGATGTATTTTTTCATTGTTTCAAATCATTTAAAGGGTGATCCTCAGTCCCAGCACCAGACTTCTGTTTAAAATCGTATTATTGGTTTGTCCACCCGATTGCGCGCCTGCGGTGGTATCCCAGCCGGTAATGTCCTCCGGGTTGAGTCCGGCCTTCACGGCTGCCCCGCCCCACATGAATGGGTTGAGTACCTGCGCGTAAACCTGCGCATTGCCGATCTTGTAGCGCTCGGCGATTTTTGTGGCAAGATTATAAGTAAGCGATATATTTCTCAACGCCACTAGCGAGCCGTCTACATAATTGCGAACGCTGTTGTAATTGGTAAATGTCGCTGTGGTCGGCTGCGGGTAAGCGGCACCTGTGTTGGTCGGGCTCCATGTGTCGTTCTCAATTCTTCGTCCATAAGTTTGCAGTGCGCCATAATACAAGTTGTTCACACGGGCCTGGATCAAAAAGCTTAACTCAAAATCCTTATAACCCAGCGTGTTGGTAATTCCGGCTGTCCACGAAGGTCTGTTGCTTCCTAAAATTGCCTTGTCGTTGTCATTAATCACGCCAAATCCATTGTCCAGGTAAGTAACCACTTCTCCGCTGGCCAATGTGACTGTCTTGGTGCTTCCGCCCGACTCCGTGTTGGTGACCAGCGGCTGGTCTTTGATTTTAACCTGGCCTGGCAATGCGGTGATATTTCCGATTTTTTTGTAGAGCTCGATCAGCCGCAGGTCCTCAGGGGTATTTTGCCAAAGCCGGTCATATTGATAATCGCGGAAAACAGAGATCGGCTGACCGATATACCAGCCATTTGCCAGGTCATCCACGCGGCCATCGGTCAGTTCAAGAATCTTTTCGCGGTTTGCCGACCAGTTCAGATCTGTGCGCCAGGTGAAATCCTTTTGATTTACATTCACGGTGGAAACCGTGATTTCGATCCCCTGATTTTGCGTTTTTCCAATATTGCTTAAAATGCTGGTATAACCCAGCACGGGCGGGATCGAACGCGACATGAGCAGATCGCTGGTCTGCGCTTTATATACTTCCAATGAACCCGAAATGCGGTTTTTAAATAATGCAAAGTCTAACCCAATGTTCTGCTGGGCTGTCTTTTCCCAGCGCAGATCCTGATTGGGCATTGTAGCCGATTTATAACCCGCGGCCTGCGTTTCGTTAAAGACGTAACCCGCGCCGATGATTGAGCCACCAGTGGAATATGCAGCGACCGACGAGTTACCCGTCCGGCCCCAGCTGTAACGCAGTTTCAACTGGCTCACCCAGCTTAACTGCTTGATAAACGCCTCTTCTTCCAATTTCCAGGCCAGTGCTGCCGAGGGAAAAAACGCCCATTTGTTGCCATTTGCCAGCACCGATGCGCCGTCCCACCGGCCCGTTAATGTCACCAGAAAACGGTCAAGCAAGCCATAATTGATCCGGCCCATGTATGAAGCCAGCGCCGAGCGGCTGTACGAAGTTCCGTAGCCCATGGGAATGCCAGTCGCATTGGCCGCCAGGTTGTACCATAGGGAAGTCGGGAAGGTGATGCCTTGGGCGCGGATGTTGATGGAATTAGTCGTATTCTGCTGCATGGATTGCAAGGCAGTGATGCCCAAATTGTGAACCCCAAATTGCTTGTTGAAAAACAGGATATTTTCCATGGTCCAGCCCAGCGCTTTGTTATGCGCATTGTAGCCGATTAGCGGCGCGGTGCCGACTGCGCTGAAAGGGTTGGTATAATTAGGTCCAAAAAAAGATCCGTATTCTTTATCACTGTACTGAGCCCCGAATTTGACATTGTATTTGAGCCAGTCGGTAAAGCGGACTTCGGCATAAATGTTGGAAAGCAGTGAAGCCAGCTTGTGCTCGTTAGTCGAGTTATCGACATTCAGCAGTACATTATGCGCCGAAAGACCCTCGCGGTTTGTATTCAGGATCTGGCCATTGTCAGCAAATGCACGTGCATACGGCATCAGTGTAAGTGCCTGTCCGTAAGAATCTTTCGCACCACTGTTTGAGGAATTTTCTGAGGTCCCGTAGTTTTGCAAGGAGTAAACCCCATTCAAAGCCAGCCCGACAGTCAGCCATTTCCTGGGCGTAATATCGCCTTTCAAATTCAGCGAATATCTTTTGAAATCCTGATCTTTCAGGGTTCCCAGCTGATCCAGATAACCCATGGAAAGATACACTTTGGACTTATCGGTGCCAGACGAAAGCGAGAGCAAATGGTTCTGTGTCCGGCCCGTGCGGCTTATCAGTTTTGCCCAATTTTGGTCAAAAAGGTTGTCTGCATCGTAAACAGGCACTTGGGCCGCATAGCCAGTCGCTACTTCCTCGGGCGTGGCCGCGCGAAGCTGCACGGTTCCGTCCGGGTTCCACTGATAGGCAGTGCGAATGCTGTTAATGCCATATTCCTCGCCGCCTCCAAATGTCTGAACGTCAAAATCCGGATCAGGCGCTGTACCAAATTTTCCGGTATAAGTGCCGCCGTTGATATGCGACTGCCGCTGCCAGTTCAGAAGCTGTCCCGAATTCATATAGTCGGTCATCGAATGTATCTTTGTAGCTGTGTAGCTCACATCGTAATTGATCGATGTCTGGCCTTTTTTACCTTCCTTATAGTTGATGAGAATCACCCCGTTAGCACCGCGTGAGCCGTAAATCGCCGTTGCAGAAGCATCTTTCAAAACTTCTACCGAGGCAACATCATTGGGATTAATTGCACTAACCTCGCTGGCCGAAAGCGGGATCCCATCGATCACATAAAGCGGCTCGTTGGACGCATTGATGGACCTGTTTCCACGAATACGGATTCTCCCCACTTCTCCCGGACGCTGGTTGGTTGTAACATCCACGCCGGAAATTTTACCCTGCATTGCCTGCACCACGTTCTGGATTGGCCTCTCTCGGATCTGCGCCCCCGAAAGACTGGAAATAGCACCCGTCAGATCGCTTTTCTTTTGGGTACCATAACCTACAACGACAAATTCTTCCAGCGATTTGGTATCGGAGAGCAGCTTAATGTCCAGTGTCGATTCATTCCCCAGCTTGACTTGCTGCTGAACATAGCCTACGAACGAAAAAACCAAAGTAGCTCCTTCATCGGGCACTTCGAGATGAAAAGCTCCTTTTTCGTCTGTAATCGAGCCTCTAGTAGTACCCTGGATCACTACGCTCACGCCGGGAAGCCCCTCCCCTTTTTCATCTTTTACGGTTCCTTTTAATGTACGATCTGTCCATTGGGAGATGATCGCAGGTCCGTTTCGGGTCGGCTTTGCATGCGATGTTTCGATGCCTCCCGCCAGGCACAGCAGCACACTAAGTGGATAGACAATTTTCTTCATACGAATTTAATTTTGATTGATTGGGCAAAAGAATCCTTACCAGGAAGGGCGGTTCATCCCGGGGTCGAAAAACGGCAAAATCCAATATAAACTAGTCCAAAAACTATTTTAGTAAATAATATATTAGATTAATACAAATTATATTATTAATTGTTGATCTGACACAAAAATAGATATTCTATTTAATCTACAAGAATAATATACTAAAAAACTTTCCTAATTTGCATTCGGTTCAAGTCGGTTTAAACGCTCTTAATGCTTATTGACAGCATCCAATGAAAAAAATTACACGACGAAAATTCGTACAAGATTCGGTGCTCACCGCAGCGGGCATTCCGTTGCTGGGCGCCATAAAACCTTCAAGCAATGCGAAAAATGCGGCTGTCTCTGTGCCGCTGCATTGGCTGGATAAACCCACCTATGCAAACGGGGTCACCTTCGGAGTTCCCTGGCCAAAAGGTGCTTTGAAAAAAGACGCTGGTTTGGCACTTATATCAGGCAGCATAGAAAAACCCGTGCAAAGCTGGCCGCTGGCTTACTGGCCTGACGGCAGCTTAAAATGGACGGCCCACGCGCTGAGCCCGCTTGCTATTTCCGCAGAAGAAGTCAAGTTGCAGGCCGCCACAATCAAAAAAGCACCGGCCAAACCCCTCATAGAAGAAACCAATTCGCACATCAAAGTAAACACCGGCAAGCTGCAATGCGTGATTGAGAAAAATGGGTCAACCATTTTTGAATCGCTTTCCGCTGCCGGTAAAGAAACCGCTAAAAATGCCCGGCTGGTTCTGCTGGTCCAAACGCAGGATTCTGATGACGAGATAAGTGACTTTCAGCTCAGCCGGCTGGAGGGAAAGATTGAAAAAGTAATCGTCGAACAAAACGGGCCGGTGCGCGCGGTGGTCAAACTGGAAGGAAGTCACGCAGATAGCAGCCGCCAGCTGTTACCTTATATTGTACGACTGTATTTCTATGCGGAAAGCGACTCGGTAAGGCTGATGCACACAATTATCTACGATGCCGACGAAAGCAAGGATTTCATGCGCGGCCTTGGCGTCAGGTTCGATGTGCCGTTTCAGGGTACGGAGCTGCACAACCGTCACGTGCGCTTTGTGGGAGAGAACGGTGGTGTTTTTGCCGAAAGTGTTCGCGGACTTACCGGCCTGCGTCGTGATCCGGGTCAAGCATTCACCCAGGCGCAGATCACCGGAAACCCAACCCCTATCAATGCCGAGCTACCTCAAACAGTAGCCCAGCGGCTCCAATACATTCCGGCGTTTGGTTCCTATACACTTTTTCAGCCAACGCCCGATGCCTTTGAAATACAAAAACAAACCAGGCAGGGCCATGCCCGGTTGCAATCGGCTTATGGCAAACGCTCGGCTGGGACAGGTTACCTGGGCAGTCCGGCCGGCGGGGTAGCATTCGGCATCCGCAATTTCTGGCAGAGCCATCCGGCCCAGCTCGATATCCGGAAAGCTGAACAAGAAAAGGGTGAAGTAACGCTGTGGCTTTGGGCTCCGCGCTCACAGCCGATGGACCTGCGGTTTTACCATGATGGAATGGGCCAGGATACGTATGCAGAACAGCTGGAAGGTTTGGAAATCACATATGAAGATTATGAGCCTGAATTTGGCAGGCCTTACGGTGTAGCGAGAACCAGCGAAATGCTGATCCTGGCACTGCCGCATACACCTTCCAATGCCGCCCTGGCTGAAATCGCTGATCAAATACAATCGCCTTCGATGCTGCTTCCCATGCCGGATTATCTGGCAGCCAGCGGGGTTTTTGGAAACGCGTTCAGCTTACCCGATACCAGTAGCGAAAAGAAAGCTGCCATTGAAAAGCAGCTGGATTTCTACTTTGACTATTACAAAAACCAGATCGAGGCACGTCATTGGTATGGATTCTGGAACTATGGCGACTTTATGCACGCCTATGACACCGACCGGCATGTATGGAAATACGACGTAGGCGGTTTTGCCTGGGATAACTCCGAGCTTTCTACCGACATCTGGCTTTGGTATTATTTTCTGAGAAGCGGCCGCAGCGACGCCTTTCGAATTGCCGAGGCGATGACACGGCATACAGGTGAAGTGGACGTGCACCACATTGGTCCGTTTGCTCCGCTTGGCTCCCGACACAATGTGATGCATTGGGGCTGCAGCGCCAAGCAGCTTCGCATTAGCACCGCCACCAACCGGCGCTTTTATTATTACCTTACCGGTGACGAACGCACCGGCGATTTAATGCGAGAACAGATCAATGCGGTAAAAACACTGCAAACGGTGGTGCCTGTACGCAAGGTAAATGCAGCAGCGCCAAAAAACACGGAAAACTCGGACATTGCAACTGTTTCTTTCGGCACTGACTGGGGCGCCATCGCCGGAGCCTGGCTCACCGAATGGGAGCGTACGCAGGACAAAGCGATCAGAGAAAAGCTGCTCAACAGCATGCGCACCATCGCCGCACAGCCGCACGGATTCTTCACCGGCTCCTCTCTGCTTAACCTGAAAACGGGCGCATTTGAAATTGATAAAACCGGAAAAGTCTCGGTCTCGCATTTAAACGCCGTTTTTGGCTTATCCGAGATCTGTTTCGAGCTGCTCGGGCTGGTCGACGACCCAAAGTTTGCCAAAGCCTGGCTGGATTACTGCCGGTTGTACAATGCGACGCCCGAAGAACAGAAGCAGGAACTGGGTGAAAGTTTAAAAAAGCTCAATTTACAGCAAGGCCACGCCCGGCTGACTGCATTCGCTGCCAAACAGCACAATGATCCAAAACTTGGACAGCGTGCCTGGGAAGAATTTTACAAAAGCCAGGGTGGCACGCGCAGCACCAGGCTGGAAATAACGCATTTGAAAGGCCCGGAAGTTCTGAATCCGATTGATGAAAACCCAAACGTATCCACCAACGGCGCAGCGCAATGGAGCCTTGGCGCGATACAATGTCTGGCTTTTGCAGGCCTGTATCTGAACGAATGAATTAACCAACCATTTAGTTATGATAAGAATTTCCATCATGGTGGTGGCAATATTTTTCGCCCCTGCCAGCTTTTGTTCTGCTATAAAAAACACTAAACCCAATGTCCTATTTATTATGGTCGGCGAGCTGCGACCAGCACCGGGGCTGCTGTGGCCACAGTGGTTTTTATGAAATGTTCCAAATATTGTTACCCGGATAAGTTGTTTACGATGCAGAATTCCTCGTATTAAAAAGTGTAGATCAAATAACTGACCTTAAACTGTAGTTTATGTGCATTATATCTACGTGCGGATTAGTCTGACCTGTTTTCGAATATGAATCAAATTATTTACGACGACCGGCGATGGCAAATCTCTCTTTGCCAATTTTTACTGTGCCATGATTCCTGCACAGGGCGAAGTTGTTCTTAATAAAAATGATACGCTCCGATATCAACTTATAACCGAACCCCGTGCGGCCGTTCATGCGGGCTGGTTGTTAGGGTTTGCGTTTCTGGCCAAAGATATTGCGCCTAAACGCCTGTATATCAACTAGTTGAAATTCCTCCAAAAATAGGTACCGAAGTGGTAACCTATTCTTTTAGCTTGTTTTGATGCGTTTTAGCATCGAATTGGTATTTTGAAGATACGAAATCGTCACGAAGGGGAGATTATTGTTGTGGTAGTTTCTTGAGATTCAGTAAAAACGGCGGTGAATTATATTGCAAGGTACCGTGAATTGTATTTCATTGACCTATTAGTCTATTGGTTTATCTTCCGGAGCTACGATTTATCTTGGTGCTTTTGGAGTATTCCCGATCAAGTTCATAAGTTTCCCATTTTTCCTAATCTCAGTAAAATCGAACGTGTGCGAAATAGGACTAGCATGTGCGAAATCGGACATGCAAAGAGACCAAAAAGTACTCTCCAAAGCGATTTGCTGCATTTATCGAGTCGGGTATAATTGTTTGTTCACATGACTGGAATATGCTTTGGGTGGCCAACTGCCAGCGCAATGTGACTGCTGTAAATCAAAAATATCGGAATATGCTCCTTAATTACACGATCATCGCCTTACGCAACCTTCGGAAGAATAGTACATTTTCATTCATCAATATTTTCGGGCTGGCAACCGGGTTGGCCGTAGCGTTACTCATCACACAATATGTACGTTTCGAGCTGAGCTACGAGCACGGAAATCCATTGGCAGACCGGGTAGTCAGGCTTTCGATGGATTATATGAATGGTGGAACTGTAGACGCCCAGGATGCGGAAACCTATCCGCCAATTGCAGCAAGGGCATTGCGGGAAATGAATGAGGTGGAAAGCTATGCGCGTGCTTACCCGTTGCGCAACCGCCTTTCGGCCATGCAAATCGGTGACCGATACTACCAGCTTTCGAATGTGTACGCGGTGGACTCATCTTTCTTTCGGATGTTTAACTATCCGCTGGTACGTGGTAAGGCGGGAGGGATTTTCGGCAGGCCCAGGGAGGCGGTGCTGACCGAAACAATGGCCCGGACCTATTTCAATACGCTGGATGTAGTTGGAAAAACGATTAAGGTTCCAAGGTCAAACAGTAGTATTTTAGTTGAAATAGTGGGTGTGGTGCCAGACTCTCCCGCGAATACGCATTTGAAATTCGACATGGTTCTTTCTTATCCTACGATGCTATCGGATTTTGGAGAGAGCGAAGACAATTGGAACAATAACAGTGCATATACCTATCTGCAACTGACCAACCGGACTACTCAGGAAGCGTTTACCCAATCACTCGAAGCGTTTACCGCTCGGTTGTTGCGGGAAAAGCGCTTTCAAAACGAACGGGTGGTCGCTCAGAAAATCGGCGACATCCATCTTTATTCTCACAAGACATTTGAGACCGAGGCAAATGGCGACCCAAGGTCAGTGTACTTGCTGCTCGGTGTGGCAATACTGGTTTTGCTGGGTGCTTTCGTAAATTACGTGAACTTAACAACGGCCAGGGCGCTGGACAGGGCCAGGGAAGTCGGAGTGAGAAAGGCTGTCGGGTCAAATCAGCGGCAGATCCGGATGCAGGTGCTGGTCGAGACGGTACTAGTCAATTTGCTGGCCGGAGGTTTGGCTGTCGGCATCGTGGCAATGCTCGAAACATCATTTATCGACATTACCGGCCTGCCGGAGTCATTCACCGTGCTGGCCGATGCATTTTTCTGGAAAAGCGCAGTAGCGTTTCTGTTATGCAGCGTGCTGCTTTCAGGTTTTTACCCGGCTATCGTGCTCGCCTCGTTTGAGCCCGTGAAGGTATTGAAAGGTAATTTTTCAACCTCGGTCAAAGGTGCATTCCTCCGCAAGTCACTGGTCGTTTTCCAGTTTGCGGTGACATTGATTTTATTGGTTCAAACCGTGGTCGTGTATAAGCAGGTGAAGTACATGCGAGAACAAGAGCTGGGGCTCAATATAGACCACACACTGGTAGTAAAAGCACCTGTTGGGGCGGATATTCGTCCGGATTACAGCGCATTCCGGCAAATGCTGCTCGAACAATCACAGGTGAAAGGTGTTTCGTTTTCGGGCACCGTACCAGGGATGGGGACGGCGGGAATGGGAACGACCACCGGTGTTAACCTTTCGGGGGCCGCCCAGAAAACTTATTACAACTATCATATTACTGCCATTGACACGTCGTTTATCGATCAAATGTCTATCCGGTTGCTGGCCGGCAAGAACTTCGATGCGACAACCCGGCTCGGCTTCCCGGATACCACTGATCGGCAGCTGATCGTCAATATGGAAACGCTCCGGTTGTGGGAGATTAAAACGCCGCAGGAAGCGATCGGCAAACGGGTCGATCTCTGGGGCAATCAGGCGACGATCCGGGCGGTCGTTGATAACTACCATTATGACTCGCCCAAAGTGCCGCATATACCCATCATCCATTTGTATTCCCCCCGGTTCGACCGGTATGCGAGTGTGAAGTTTGCGCCCGGAAATCCCGCTGAGCAGTTGACCGCGCTCAAACGCGTTTATGAAGCCAATTTTCCCTATTCCCCTTTCACTTACTTTTTTCTGGATAGCGAGTATGACAAGCAATATAAAACAGAAGATCGTTTCCGCCAGGTTTTTGGCTTCCTGACCATTATCGCGGTCGTGATTTCCTGTCTGGGGTTATTTGGGTTAGCGACATTCACTGCTTCCAAACGGACCAAAGAAATCGGAATCAGGAAGGTAATCGGCGCAACGACCGGTGATCTGGTGGTACTATTGTCCAGGGAGTATTTTAAACTTATCATCGTGGCTATCGCCATTGGCCTGCCGGTGACATACTTCCTGGCCAGCGCCTGGCTCGATAATTATGCTACGCGGGCGTCGCTTACGCCGTACCTGTTCTTCGGCCCGGCGCTGACAATGCTGCTGATGGTGCTAGTATCGATCGGTATGAAAACCATTGCTACCGCATTACTCGACCCCGTTAAATCGCTCAGAAGTGAATGATCCATTCCTTTTAAATTTATAAGGTTTGTGCGTTTCATCTATCAATGGCGCATCTTGACGAGACGTGAAGAGAATCAGACGATGAACCCCATTGAGCCGCTTTTCAGCATTTACTCGTCGATATCGATGGGCAAATGCGTTCCGTTGCTCAGGAATGAAGGAATTTAGAGACTTTCGTTGTTCCGTCGCCACACTGTTTTCACACATCTTGTCCGGTCCCCGCGTAAGCCCTTCATCGCTAAGTAAGACGGATTACGGTCGCTTTTGACGCTTGATTTTAGTACAGTTAGGTATAAGAGCTAACTTTACTCGATTATCAAACAAAGCGGGTTACCGGATCCTTTGACACGACTTGGAGTACAATGTACATTTATCTCCGAAAAGTCTCCCAAAAAGAAAGTTTTGAAGGTTTTTAGTTGGAAGAAGCGATTATCCGTTATAAGGGCGCTTGCCCTATCAGTATATTTGCGCTTACTAATATATTTAAATTTATTATATAAGAATTAGGCTTATTCAGCGCGAAGCGATTTTACCAGCTTGGCCATGGCGGCTTTGAAAGATTAGTAAATGACCGTCAGTCAACGTATCAATAATGTCGAACCAAAACTGTTTTTTTTGATAATACGAGTTTGGTAGCTGTTAATTAATGTTATTTATGTAGAATGCTCTATGGATTTACATGCTAACTGCAAAATCTGAGTTTCGTTCTTCCGGATTAAGTGATTATAATTAGAACGACGCGTAAAAAGTTATAAATGCCAGATAGAATTCGATACAAGACAAAGATCATGGTCATCGGTGCTGGCCAAGCCGGCCTGTCCGCAGCTTATTATTTAAAAAAATTAGGGTTGGAAATTGGACCTGATTTCATAGTACTGGACGCGGCTTCGGCAGCGGGTGGCGCGTGGCAATATCGTTGGCCGTCGCTTACGCTTAGTACTGTGAACAAGATTCATGATTTACCCGGAATGGCTTTCGAAGAAACGTTCGATAAAGCTAGCGCGACTGTGCAAGCCAGTATTGCTGTGCCTCATTACTACGAGCTTTACGAGCAAAAATTCGGCATCCGGGTATTTCGTCCGGTGAAAGTAGAAAGTGTATATCTCCACCACGATCGGTTCTATATTGATTCGTCAAAAACGCTGTTTTCAGCAATGGGGATCATTAACGCCACCGGTACATGGGAAAACCCTTACATTCCTGCCTACCCGGGGGCAGACCTCTTCACAGGCGAACAGTTGCATACAAAAGATTTTAAAACTGCCGACTACTTTAAGGGAAAGCGCGTTGTTGTGGTTGGCGCGGGTATATCTGCAATCCAATTACTCGACCAGATCTCAAAAGTGACCACTACCATCTGGGTCACCCGCCGCCCGCCCGTTTTTAGAGAAGGTCCTTTTGACGATGTGGCCGGCCATAAGGCCGTGGCAATGGTGGAAGAAAGGGTGAGAAACGGTCTGCTTCCTTCGTCTGTCGTCTCCGTTACCGGGCTGCCCCTTTCGCCGGAAGTGGTGGACATGAAACGGAGGGGCGTACTGAACCGCTTCCCAATGTTCAGCGAGATCACCAGCGACGGCGTTAAATGGGAAGACGGCAGTGAGGAAAAGGCCGATGTCATTCTCTGGAACACCGGGTTCCGAGGGGCACTGGTCCATTTGAAATCCGTTTTACCCAGGGAAGAAACTGGTGGCATTGTCATGTCTGGCCGGTTGGCAACGATGGTCGCGAAGGAACCCCGCATCCATTTACCCGGATACGGTCCGTCTGCATCCACTATCGGAGCCAATCGTGCAGGGTTGGTGGCAGCCCGGGAGTTAATGGCGACTTTGGGTTTGGTCGAACGGATATCAAACTAATTTATAAGCAGCTACTTATAGAAAATAAAAAGTGTAAGCCGCTAAGCCGGCAACAAGGAACAACACATGTCGACATATTCAAACTTAACCGATTTGCAATTGATCGATCTTTTAAAAAAAGACGATAGCAATGCTTTTTCTGAAATTTATAGTCGATATGCAGCTTTGTTGGTGGGTTTTGCGAGCTCCAAATTATTTGATTTCGAGGATAGCAGGGATATTATTCACGACGTTTTTGTAAAGCTCTGGCAGGAAAGAAAAGACTTGAAAGTTGACCGCGATTTAAAAGCATATCTGTTCAAACTCACCCGCTATCGCATCGTTGATAAAATTCGGAAGAACATTACACGCGAGGAGTACGCAGCAATGGTAAATTCGCTGGCCGTCGACTATGGAATTACGATTGAGCAGGAAATTGCGGCAAAGGAAATAACCCACATTATCGAAACATCGCTGAATAAGTTATCTCCGCGTGTGAAGGAAGTTTATTTGTTGAGCCGGGAAGAAAATTTAAGCATTACAGAAATTGCCGACAAATTGCAGATTTCCGAACAGACGGTGAAAAACCAGCTTTCTACTGCATTAAAACATCTACGGGCTTCATTGGCAGGAGCAACTGCTGTCGCATTCATGTTCTGGCTTTCCTGAATCCGGCATCACATGTTCCCCATTTAAGTGTGTTACGGGTTCTAGGCGATTGCCGTTATTATGCTTGCCTAAAAAAAATCATTTTCCCAATAGTACTAAATGGCACATCATACGGCTACTGCGAAATGGATAGCAAATGAGTCGTCAGCAAATAGTCGCCTTACTGGATCGTTACTTAAAGGGCGAGACCACACAGAAAGAAAACCAGCTGGTGGAGCGCTGGCTCGAAGAGCATGGTAACCCCAATCAAGAATGGGATAATCTGGACCAATCAGGTAAGGATCAGTGGCTTTCCAGCGTGTTTAGTGACATTAACAACACCATTCGCCAGGCAGAGGTTAAAGTTGTGCCGCTGCCGCAAAGAAAGCGTTGGTGGTGGCAAAGTGTTGCAGCTGCAGCAGCGGTATTGTTGATCGCTTGTACTTTGTACCTGGAATGGCCGTTACTGCAAAGCCTCTTAAATCCTGTGCAGCTCACAGCACTCCAAGCCCCCATTAACCAAAAAAAGGCAATCACGCTTGCTGACGGTAGTCGGGTATGGATCAATGCCGGATCCGAGTTGAAATATCCTGAAACATTCAATGGCCAAACAAGGGAGGTTTACCTCTCCGGTGAAGCGTATTTTGATATTCACCATGACACTGCCAAACCTTTTATTATTCATACCGGGAACGTGATAACAAAGGTGTTGGGCACTGCATTTAATATTAAAGAGGACAAAAGCAAACATACCATCCAGGTTACAGTGACCCGTGGTAAGGTGAGCGTTGCCAACGGTGGTGAATTACTGGGTGTGCTTCGTCCTAACCAGCAGATCAGTTTCAACACCTTAAAAGAGGAAGCTTTACAGGCAACTGTTAATGCCGCAGCGGTCATTGCGTGGCAGCAAAGTGACCTGCATTTTGAAGATGTGAGTTTTGGTGATGCAATCGCGCAATTGCGACAGCACTTCGATGTGAAGATCAGTTTCAGTAATACAAAATTGAAGGACTGCCGTTTTACCGGCACTTCCATCAATGGTGAAGAATTGGAGAAAATACTAAAAGTAATGTGCGCTTTCAACAATGCCACTTATCGGGTCGAGCCTGACGGCAGCATCATCATAGATGGGCCAGGTTGTAACAACTAAGAAGCCTACATACTCGCATCAGCGATGCGATAGAATCAAACAAGCCATCTATTTTGTATCTAATGCGTATAAGCGTTATCGTTACCTTCATTATATTAACCACATTCCAGTTACTATTTGCAATCGGCACCAGGGGGCAAGATATGCACTTGGAATTGGTTACTATCGGCCTGCGGAATGAAAGCCTCGCTAATGGCCTCAAAAAAATCGAGCAGCAAACCTCGCTTCGCTTTTATTACCGTAAAGCGGAAATTAAATCATTCACGAACCTTACCGTGCCGGTAGCGACAAAAACTATTGAACAAACCTTGCGGGAGCTACTGCAAAACACTTTTCTTTCATTCCGGCAGGTCGAGGGGAATATACTGATCGAACGTAAAATTGCGCCAGCCGATTATGAGATCAAAGGCCGGGTGGTGGACATCAATCATAAATCAATAGCGTTTGCGAACGTAATGATAAAGCAGCTTGCTACTAATCAATTGATCCAGGTTGCACAAACCGATACCGGAGGATATTTCAGGCTCACGGCAACAGAGCAAGGTGACTATTTGATCAGGATTTCGGAAGTAAGCAAAGATACTTTGTCCCTTGCCCTTACATTAAGAGACATAAGGACGGTTCAATTACCGGATATCATACTAATCGAATCAACAAGACAACTCAAACAAATCACTATAACCAGCAGACGCCCTGTTCTTGAACGAAAGGCTGATCGATGGATATTCAACCTGAACAACACCATCATGGCAAACGGTTCTTCCCTCTTTGAGGCTTTGCAGGTGGCGCCGTTTTTAAAGGTATCCGACAATGGCGTTTCAATGGTGGGCAAGGGCGGGATGGGTGTTATGGTCAATGAGAAAATAATTTATTTAAGCGGAACCGACCTGACTAACTATCTAAAAGCACTCAGATCTGAAAGTGTAGAAAAAATTGAGATCATTACCAATCCGCCGGCGAAATATGAGGCCCAGGGAAATGCCGGCCTGATTAACATTGTTTTGAAGAAAAACGAATCTTTGGGTTGGCGCGGGTCAATAAGTTCGTCGTTTTTACGGCGAACATATAGCTCCTATAATAACAATCTGGCACTTTTCTACCGATCGGAAAAAATTAGCAGTTCTTTTACTGTTAATCAAGCTATCGCAGTATTATTAAGGAGTTGAACGATATAGTCGAGAGACCGAACCCAATCCTTGGCCGCGGCCAGCGTGTAACAACGACACCAGGTGTACAGGCTGGTTTGAGTATTGATTACAAATTGAATAGATATAATAATATCGGGCTTATTTACAATGCATCAGACAGTAAGTCGCTCACTACCTTGAATAATAAGAGCAGCTATCATACAGGCGATAATCTTGACTCGATTTTGAATACAACGGCCAACATTTCAAGGCCATTGTTCACGCAGACCTTGAATGCATACCACGATCTGAAGATTGATACAACCGGTAAAAAATTAAGCAGTTCTGTCAGCTTTTTTACAAACAAACCGAGCATACGAAACGATTTCGTTTCTGAATCCGAAAATACCTCTGCCCCAGTTCGAAATAATAGCGTTTCAAGATATGACATCTGGTCAATTCAATCAGACCTGACATTGCCTTATAAGTGGGTGATAATAGAGACAGGGATTAAATTTGCCAATTTTAATAACGGCGCGGATGTGGCATATTATAATTACGTCCATGATGAATTCTTGCTGGATAAGACGCGCAGTAACGAATTCAACTATACCGAAAATAACCTGGCCTCTTATGTCAGCATGGAGTCTGAACTGTCAAAAAAATGGACAGCCAAAGTAGGATTACGCTATGAATATACGACAATGGATGGCTATTCGCCGACTTTGGAACAGCGTAGTAAGCGCAGTTATGGCGCTTTGTTTCCCACAGCCTATCTCCTTTACAAAGCAAGCGGGAGTGATGTTATTTCTTTTAATTATTCGAGGAGGATCAATCGTCCGGGCCTGAATTTCTTAAACCCTTTTGCATTCTATTCAAATATTTACAGTTATTCCGTGGGAAATCCGCTTCTCCTTCCTTCATATAGTAACAACTGGGAAATCAGCTATTTGTATAAAGGTTGGTTTTCTTTTACCGCATTTACACAACATAGCAGTGATATATTTTCATCAATCACCACGGTTAATGGACCGTCGGTAGTTTCGAGGATAGAAAATTATTTAGCTCAGGACAACCTGGGCGCCTACGTATCGTTTAACCGGGCACTATTCAAATGGTGGGACAATAGCACCTCAGCCTCTTTTTTCTTTACATCCTCAAACTCTAAAATAGAAGACATTCCTACCCAAAATGGCACTTCCACGTCACTTAGCGTCAACAATAGTTTCAAGGCAACTCCCAAGTTGAGTTTTTATCTCAATTACAGCCAAAATCTTCCCTCAACCGGCGGAAATGTTTACACATACAGTCAAAGCAATCTAACAATCGGCACCAGATTGAAGTTACTCAATAGCAATTTGATACTTAGCTCATCCTTTTTTATTGGCAGTGTATCCAAATATGATATACGTTTCATCGATTTTGTACAGAGCGTAAAAACGGACTACGATTATAAAACCTTCAACCTTGGCCTTACCTATTTGTTCGGAAGATCAAAGGTTTCGGGAAATAACAGGAACGTACTTTTTGATGAGAAAAGAAGAGCTCAATAGAAGTTTGGAGTCACGATGTCGTTTAGGCAATATCATAGGGAAATTGGATGCTTGTCAATCCGGCTTGATAGATGCTGTACCATGGATCACAGTATTCCAGAATATCCCCTGGCTGACAATCCAGGGCTTGCAGAGCGCTTAGAGCGTTGAGACGTTTGGTTTTAGCTTTTCCGGTTTTTAGAATATTACCTTCGCACGGGTAATGTCGGGTGCACGGAGAAAGGAAGTGTAGAATCTGAGCAATTCTTTTTGTCGGGAACATCGTTGGCTTGATAAGCTAGCCCAGTCAAACTGGTTTACGTAGGGCAGGTTACTGAAAAGGTTACTAGATGAAATGATCGACGGTGCCGTATTTTGATGCTATCCTTCCTTCTCAGTCTCGTCCGCAGCCAACGACACTGAATCAGTTGGTACATCGAACCTGTGGCAGACGGTTTCCGTAACTATCGCCAAACCGGCTTGTCGATATCCACAGAAAAATTGTGGATCGACAAGTCACAATTGCTTAAACTTACCGCACCGGAGCTGATCGTTTTGGTTAGGGGAAGACGTGCGCTGAGCGCGAACTTCGATGGCTCTAAATACGGTGTGTTCACTTCAAGCGCAGGTCAGCTTATCAACGATTTCTTACTCAATCTGCCGCGCGGCGCCCATTTCTTCATTCGGAGACGGTAATTTCTACGACACCATTTTTCCCATCTTCCCCATATTTTTTCAGCCCTTCCACTGCATTGAGCTGGTTAAGATTGTATTTCTTGTTCGAAAGTTTAATGGCCTCGTTCATTTTCAATGGGATGCCATTGATCACGAGATGGTTGACATCTTCGAGGAATGAAAAACGCCCGCTTCCTACGAATCTGTTCGTATTGAAATCCACTTTTACATTGTCACCCAGGAAATAAAGTTTTCTGGTTTCTGACCAAAGTAATTTCTGCGCGTAAAACGTACCCTGGGACAATCTCACTTCTAGCTTTTCGGTTGCGCGGCCATTTTCCGCAATTGCATTTGAATTGGAAACTGTTTGTACTTCGATACTCCGGTTTTTTAACTGAACAGGTAGTTCTTTTGCCAGATCTATGGAGTTGAAACTCAGACTTGCAATCACTACTCCACTTAAAGTGCTTAAATTTTTCATTGGGTCTCCATTTTTAGTTTTTTCAACTATGATGAGATTTTCAGGAATGGTGGCAGTAATTGAATCGGAAAATAAATGTTCCGTTAGTTGTTCTTTATTTGAATTGAAATCTGAGACACGTTCTGAGCTTTGAGCTACTATTTGCAATTTATCCTGTTGATGGCCATTTTCTTTCTCCTTGTAAATCATATGTGAAAATCCACCCAAGCCGATTGCGATAGAGGCAGCCCAAAGTCCAGCTTTGAAAAAGAACCTTGATGTAAGTCCTGTTGAGACATATTTTGGAATCGTCATACATTCTGTCTTGGAGATATTTAATGATAATAATCTTTTAGGTTGAACTTGAAGATCTTTTAATCTACCAAAAATAAAACCATCAATACCCCAACTCTGGTAAGGCAAAATAAATAACGGAAATGATTTCTTCCCTCTTTTATTGTCCCTGATTCTTTCATTAAGAAGTTCCCTGATCTTTTTTCGTGCCCGCGCCAAATGAGACTTAGAAGTTCCTTCGCTAATTCCAAGCTGTGCCGCAATTTGGGCGTGCGTAAAGTTGTCGATCACATATAGATTAAATACGAGCTTATGATGTTCCGGCAAATTGCTTATCACTTCCAAAAGCTCAATTTCCGAAAATGAAAAACGACCCGGGTTTTCATCCTGATTGGCATCAAGCTCACATGGATATTCTGTGCCTATTCTAATTTTTTCCCGCTCTTTTTGCTGCCGAAGGTATTGCAGCGCCACGTTGACAACAATGCGCCTTAGCCAAGCTTCAAAAGGTCCCCGGTTCTTAAAGCTCGTCACTTTGCCGATTGCAACAACAAATGCATCATGCGCCAGATCCTCAGCTGTCTGCCTGTCGTGGGTATACCGCCAGCAAACCGCGATCATTTTTCCAATGTTCTGCCGATACGCGTCTTCCCAAAAATGTTTTGAAATATTATCCATAACTGAGTAAATACCTCACATGATGCAGTTTTTTCGAAAGGTTGCAGTAGATCTTTGGAAAAATTAATCTTGTACGGTGTAATTTATAAACCAATTCCATTCAATGAAAATCATTATTGCCGGTGCAAAGTGAGTTAAGAAAAAAGTTTATTTCTTAAACCAGTTTAAGAAGCCGGGGCGCTCTGTTTTGGACCTTTGTGTAACAAACATCTATCGTTATGAACAAAGTAATCATACACCGTCTCGACGTGTGTCAATATGCAACTTCCGGTGCTAATAAAACCTAATAGCCGGAGATTAGCTGCCAGGGACCGCCACTATAATTTAAGCCTCGATAAAGATAACCGTTATCAGAAATGGTCAAGCGCAAAGCGTAGCAAGCTGTTCTTACCAGTTATATTCAACTTTTTCGAAATATTCATCCGGTGATTGAAAACAGTTTTTTCACTGATAAAAAGCTCATCTGCGATTTCTCTGCTCGATTTGTAGGCGGCGATCATTCTGATAATCTGATTTTCTGCCGGGGTTAAAAGGCCTAGCAGATCAGGTTCATTTTCCTGTTTTGTTTTAAAGGCATTCCGCTTTAATAGGTAAGACGAAATCTCGGGGCTCAGGTAAGAGTTTCCATCCATGACTTTGTAAATCGCATGGACAATGTCTGAAACTGCGTTCTCTTTCAACACGTATCCCATCACGCCTATTTCCAACGACTTCATAAAAGGCGCTTTTTCCTTGTGCATCGTCAGGATGATTACTGGGAGGTCGGGTTTGATTTGTAACAACTGCTCGGCCGCTTCCAGACCTGACATAACCGGCATATTGATGTCCAGCACAACGACATCCAGATTAGAATACGCTTGAAATTGCTGCAAAGCCTCTTTTCCGTTCCGCGCACTGGTTACTACTTTCAGGCCTTCGTCTGTTTCAATGACTTCTTTTAGGCCTGTCAAAAAAATGGGGTGATCGTCGGCGATAAGGATTTTTAGCTGCATAAATTAGATCTTGATTTTGATACTCACAATCGTTCCATTGGGTATGTTTTGCAGAATTTCGAACTGTCCGTTCATGATGTTGAGCCGTTCGCGGATGCTTATCAAACCGCAGCCTTTTCCGATAACATTTTTTGAGGCAATGCCAATACCATTGTCTTCAACACGGATATAGATAAACGTCGTGTCAGAAATTATACGCACCCGGGCTCGTGTTGCCTGCGCATGTTTCACAATGTTGTTCAAACACTCCTGAATGATCCTGAAAACATTGATTTCATTTTCCTTGGTCAGTAAACCGTCTATCTTCTTTATATCGGACTCAATTTCCATGTGTGAAGACTCAACAATGTCTTCCAGCAAGCTTTGGATGGACTGGCTGACACCCAAAAGTTCTAGATGCAAAGGCCGGAGATTGTACGAGATATTGCGCACCTCCTGAATCGTCTCCGTCACCATTGTTTCCAGATCAGCGACTTGTTTCTCTTGCGCACCCGGTATCCTCAGGTCACGTTTCAGGATCAAAACTTTATTTTTTACCATTCCAAGACTTTGTCCCAGGCTGTCATGCAATTCTGCCGCGACCCGTTTTCGCTCGATTTCCTGGGAGGCAATCAGCTGCTGCGAAAATTGATTTGCCTGTAAAAGTGCCAGGTCCTGGCTTTCTTGCCTCTCCCTTTTGAAAATATGCAACTTGTTGGCCAAGGCATAGGAGAGAATAACCGATTCCAGCGCCGAGCCAATCTGATAGGCGCTCTCAGTCAGCATGTTCTGTGGTAACAGTGCATTGTCTTTCAGGATGAACAAGGCAAGTGCCGCGAAGAAAATATTGAAGCCCAGCAGGTAATATCTTGCCGGGCTAAATCCTTTTCGCAGTACGCTAAAGCCAAGCCGGTTGAAATAATAAATAAAGAAGACAAAGATGATCCAGTTCAGCTGAAAGGCCATCAGCACGTCTCCGTTGACGGCAAATGCCAGACTCACCACGCAGCATCCCAGCAAAAAGTACCCGAGCCGCCTCAATTCGGGACAATAATGACGGGTGTTAAGAAACGAATTCGTGAACAGCACGGCAAATAGGAAAGCTCCCACAGCGGAAAACACAGAATGATTGGCCTGCGGAAACGCTGGGAAAATGTAGTGTAACAGATAGCCGCGGATATATGCGATATTGAAGGCAATGCAAAGTATATACATCGCATAATACAGGTACGCAGATTCTCTGATCGAAATGAACACAAAAAGATTATAAATGATCAGTGCCAGGATCAGACCGAAATAAATGCCGTCGATGAGCTCGATTGTTTGGGTGTTTTCAAGGATGTACTGCAACGTCGCTATTTTGAATGGAGCTTTCAAAACAGAATTACTCCTGATCCTGAAATAAAAGACGGCATTTTCTTTATACTGCAAGCCAAGCGGAAATATCATCTCCGTCGTCTGTACGATCCGTTCTTTGAAAGGCTTTCCGGATCCCAGGCTCACATGTTGTACTACACCGGCGACGCCCACTTTATACATATCTACCTCTTTCAAAAACGGCGCATCGATGGACAGGAACCAGGCCTCGCGGGAACGGTTTGTAACAATTAACCTAAGCCAGAGCGCGGACTTGGAAGCCCCAAAGTTTGCGACTTCCTGAGGGCTGGGCGTAAACTGTGATGCATTTCTTAAAATGTCCTCTATGGATAAGCTTGCGGTTTTATCTTCCAGGATACTAAACCGCAGCGCCGGTTCCACGTGGGTTTCACCGGCGCGCAATGTGATATCCTGGCTTTGTGCCAGCACAAGCGAAAAGTTTAAGAGGATCAGCACCCATAACAGAGGCAAACCAAACACAGGGGGTTGGAGGTACTTTTGCATGATTGAACGAATGGAGGTTGGGTATCCCGAATTGGGTGGTTTTACCAATTCAAATATATTTAGAAAATTGCTGATCCTTATTACCGTGATGTTCAAAGAGTTGGTGAATATATTGATCACACAGATCAAACACACGGTACTGGGAAAACTCCCGCGCCATTTTCTTCACTTTTTCTACATATTGCTTGTCCGTGAGCACTTTGTCAACCGAATTCCTGATTTGCTCAGCGGTCGGATACTCCGTTTTCAAATCGAGACCCAGCTTGAAATACCCAACCCGCGCATTGATCTCATTTTTCCCTTCATGGATCCCGGCAACAACCAGCGGCAATTCGTTCTGAATTCCCAGCATCACGCCGCCATACCCTCCGTTAGTCACATATACGTCACATTGAGGCATGATATCTGCAAATGAAATGAAATCCCGGATCACAAGGTTGGGTTGCGGAAAGCGGGCCTGCAGTGTGGCGGTTCCTGACCCGCCCGTCGTCGCAATTACCAGTACATCCGTATCCTTAAATGCTTCCAGGGTAGGTACCAGTATTTTTTCCGGGTCTTTTTCCATGGTACCCTGCGTCACGAGAACGACCCTTTTGTAATTTTTAAGTTTTCCAGTGAGCGCAAAAGTTTCGGTATGGCTGCCCGAATACGGCAGCAGCGCACCAATGAAGCGAATATTGGCACTGAGATCGGACCGTTTGAACTCAAACCCGGGTGTCCCGCTTTGCAGGAGCAGATCCGATTTTTGCCCGCAAATCTGAAACAGATGCCCGTTGGCAGGCGCCATGCCGTGTTCGATGAACAATCGTCTGAATAAAAGCTTCGATTCCCTGAACAGCAGGTTATCGGACACAAATCGTAAAATATCCTGTTTTCTCCTTCCGAAGAAAGTGTCAGACGGCACCATGCCCAGGCCTGCGGGAGGAAGGTCACGCGAGTTTTCCGTGAGTGGGAAAACGCCGACTGAGATGACACGTTTGCCCAGCTTGTCCTTCACAAACGGAATGCCGGTAAAAGCAATATCGCTGATCATCAAGTCAAAAGACCATGTTTCGTCGATGTCACGAATGTCCTGATAGAATTCCGGTCCGCGCAATGCGAAATAGTTTTTCATATCAAACTTCAATTTTTGAACCTGGCCTTTGATGGCCAGTCTTTCGGGGAAGATTTCGTTGACATTCTGCTGGTTGTAGTCTACCGCTTTTTTGAAAGGATAGTGCTGAATATCCAAACGTGCAAGCTTATCCTGGTAGGCGCTGGCCGCATACCAGCGCACATCGTGACCCTGCGATTTGAGGTGCATGGCAATGCCGGTAAGGGGATTAAAATGTCCGTCAAACGGAATGTTGGCAAAAAGGATTTTTTTCATGGCTAATAATTGTTTTGTATAATTGATTGGTATGTGTGGGACTGATTCGTCCAAATTGAGACTGTGTACAAAGGCTGTAAAATAGATATGAGCACAAGAGGCTAGAATCCTATCGCGATTGCCCTGAATACTGCCTGGAATTTGATCGGATTTTCCTTTTGTCGTTCCAGATGAAGGTTGCATGAAACTGTCCCGCTGGAAATCGAGCCCGGTCCTCCGTACTCCTGAACGTGGAGGGTTGCGGGGTCGAATATGAGCTTACCATGTTCGCCGTAATCGAAATCAACATAAAGAGTGTTGTAAATACCGCTGCCGTCGGAAGTCGGACCGCCAATGAAGAATGTTTGATTCTGCACCTCTTCTAATCCACCTTTGAGTAGATAGGTTTTCGGCCCATCGAACTCATATAGTAACCCGATTTTAAATTGAGAAAGCTTTGCCTTTGCGGGCAGTCCATTTATCTCGACACCGTAATATGCACCCATGTCATTTTTCTGATACCAAACCCGCACGTCGAGGTCCTCAAACTTCTTTCCATCGACGGTGACGGTGCAGCCCGAGACTATTTTGAACTTGTAAGTAAACGTTACTTTGGGGTTGTCTGTCAGCTTAACTGACACAATCATTTCGCGCTTTTCTTTTGCAGGCAATTTTGCAGGGGCGACGTAATAAAAAATGGGTTGATCCCCGCCAGTTCCCCTGAATTCAATGTTCCCATTGTAATTATTCCCAAACAAGATGTTGTTGACCCTGAAATCCTGGATCTTGCTAAGACGGATTTCAACAATCAGAGGAACAATAAGTTCACCCGGATCTTCTTCACTTTTTTCTGGCCAATACGACACCGCTCTGAATTGAAGCTGAGCTTCCTCAGAAGGGATCAGTTCCTTCTTCGTAGATTCCAGCATGTATTTGGTTACCATGCTAACGGTCCCCGTACGCTTTATTTTGGTGGAGATCTTTCGGCTCGGCTTAGTGAGTTGCCCCTTTCGGACCATCGCCCACGAATGGTCTGGCTGCTGCCTGGCCAGCATAAGCTGGCTTTCATCCGCTCCGTTCAGGTCACCTTCAGCATGTTGGTAATCCATGTCCACATCTTTGGCAAACTGCGTATTCGCGGGTTTAATGCAGTAGCTGGTACCGATACCATTTGGACAGGTGTTTTCGACGGGTTCAACCGTCAGGGAAGTGGACTGGCCTAGTGCGCCTGCGGGAACGGTCAGGGTGAATTTCCCGTCGGCGGAAATAATGCTGCCTCCTTCGGGGCCTATAACCTTGGTAGCTGCCAGGCCCACCGGTTTGCCCACTTCCGTCACGGTACCTGTGGAATAGTTATCGGGGTGAGCGGGGTCAAGATTTGTTTTTTCACAGGCAAGCAGCATGGAGGCTGCAAGCCCCCACGTAAAAAGCGGTATAATCTTCATGGCTTTTGAATGTTATCCAGCTGTCGGGCCAGACATGTTAAAATTGTTTTGAGCCACAAAATTACCTGGGATGTTCAGGGCAGAACATAGGATTCAATGCTCATTTTGATGGGTAGTATTGCTTATTTCATTTGAGATTTGCCGTCTGACTTCAATGTTGCATGGACGGTCATGTTCGGATTGACGGAGAATTTGTGAAGTTTACTAATGTTTCCAAAAGACTTCACGCAGCCTTATACTTTAAAAACGGCGAGAAGTAGATAAAGCACCTTAGAAAAAATCATGTGGTACAAGTGTAACATTTGAAGCCTCTCTTTTCTATCCTCAATTCTTTTTTACGGTTATTCCCGTACTGTTTACAATACAGAATAGCGGTATGCCAAAACAAATTACAATTGTAATGCATAACAGGGGATTAAGACGCACTATCTGGTTGGGGAAAGCAATACTAATTAGTATTGATGGTATGATAACTTTTTTAATTGCCGCGGAGAAGTGCAAATCACCTGGACCAAGTGAACCGGTCAAAGAAACCGCCTAAATCACCGACAATCATAGGCCCTTTTCATGAGATTTTAATTGGTGATGATTTAACAGACTGGCGTGGCAGATTCGATGTGTTCATCCGGCTGCTAGTCGAGCATAAATGGGTTGTACCCACCCCAACAGCTGACATGTATCTATTCCACAAGCAGCATAAAGGCGGCAGGCTATACACTGGCGCTTTGTATTTTGTACTTAACGAAATGGGATATGTTAGCAAAGCTCTGGATGGCCCGCAAATAGCGTCACTTTTTAATAGTTTTCTAATCCACAATTTTGAGCAGGGTTCATTCATCAAGGTTTTTCAACCAGAAGAACAAGCCCAATTTGACTGCGGCCCAAATGACCAGCGCTACAAATACATTTCGCAGGCCCGTCTACTTCTTAAAGGCTTCTAAAAGCTTCATTCGCTTGGTTCCGTAGGGAAGACCGGGAACCGTTTCCACCATTCCACCCGTGAATTTTGCCAGCATGTTTTACTAAACAAGCAGGCAAAATGGACATAGCAAAATTTAACTTAGGGACGGCCCAGCAAGATTTGGACGTCTTGGAAAGACAGGTAAGCCGGTACAGATCCGATCAGACCTGGCCAAATATCCTGATAAGCTCTTAGATACGAAGGGGGCAACACAACTCCTAAAAGGTATCCTGCCACGCAAACTCTATTATCATTGCAAGAGAGGCCATCTGCCATCGTGGCAAACCGGATCAATTACAATGGTAAAAACACAGCCGACCATTTTAACAATTACGCTAAGACCGGAAACTTTTGTCGGAGGATGGAGCTGGAATTAGGACTGACTATTACAGCGGAAATGCACTTGACCCAGGAAAGTAAAAACCAAATCCAGATTACAGATAAATCTATTTTAAAGCTAAAAGAAACGATCGACTAGAAATTAGCGAAAAGTACTTCAATAGAGCAGTTAAAAAAGGAGTTGCAAAAGCAGGGCTACAAGACATACATTGGCAGGGGGATTGCCTTCCTTAATGTCAGAAACGGCATGAAGGTCAAAGATTCTGCTATAGGAAGGGACTATTCGCTATCGGCTATTGAACACAAGCTAAATGTAAATAATGGGGAAAAGCTAACTTCTCAACACGAGAAAAAACAAACCCAACGCAGACAAAAACGGCTTGGTCTATGAGAATAATACCAAGAAAATAATGTCAAATTAGCGGTGGATTTAAACTAGCGCCGTTCAATTCAGTATAGAAACGGATATTTGGTGTGAATGCTTTATTTTAGCGGGTAATAACCCCATACAAACACCAATGAAAGTCAAATCAATTAAATTCTTTGCGCCAGAAGAAAACGCGGCAGTTCAAAAACCAGCACCAAAATTAAAACCATTGCCGACAGGCTATATCTCTGCCACTGGTAAACTGGTATTCCCGTCTGCTACCTTGGAAGAGTTAGGAATCGAGGCCGCGTCGACCCAATTTAAGATCGGCACAGATGAGGGCAAAAGAACCATCAAGTCATTGTACCTAGTGCCATCAGATAGTGCTGAGCAGGCTTTTCCATTTGAAAGAAGCGGACGTGGCGGATATGTAATCCCTCTGGCGCTAATACTAAAAAAGGGAGGAATCGATTTCGAAAGCACTAAGGTGACCTTCTCTGTCAGCCTTTTTCATTATGACGAAGGAGTCGTAGGATATCAACTAATTTTTGAAAATTCGGCACCAAAACCTGAATATACTGGCAAGCCGCGCGGCAGAAAACCAAGGGCTGCCTCTGTTTCAGAGTAAGTAGCTTTACTTTCGCTTGTCTGTCGCGTCGCCTGGTTACAGACAAGCGAATCTATCAAAGTTTCTCACTTGTCCAGGTGTAGGGGCAAATATTAGGGTCGTATGGTTTTAATTATAAGCTGATCAGACTTACAAATAAAAAGACAGGCGTTCCTTTTTCAAGAAGGAAAAGCTGGCTACTATACCGACCCCAGGTTCAACTCCTTCATCTTAAAATAGCATGCCTCACACACGACCCTTAGCTTTGCAAATTTCATTGTATTGTGGTTCCATCCATCTTCTAAAACTCTGATACTTTCACATTGGTCGCACCATGCCTGAAAGTCGTCTTCTTCCGACAATTCCATGCCTTCAAGTGTTTCGAACGATTCTTCGAAACCGACTCTGGTAGCGAAATTCAGATGCTGACATACGAACGCGACTCGTCTGTATTCATGATCGCTGCATTCTATATACTTGTTCTTGATGTTCTTAGCCGTTTCATTGTCAACATGCTCAGTAATCACAAGAAAGATCTTTAATCCGTTGTCGTTGACGGGCCGGTAGGCACCAATTCCATTGATAACCTTGGCTGCGATAGCAACGAATTCCCAGGCTTCGAATTCATCGATTTCGAAACAGCCATTTGTCAATTTGGTGAAACCACACCTTTCACCAAAGTCCTTTATTTGCTTAGCGGCCACCTTGGCATTTTCGGAAGTATTTTCGTTGTGCCATGACCACATCCAGGTGTCTGATTTGTGTGAAAAACTGCCAACTTCAAAATATTTGAAATTCAGCTCTGGTTCGTTGGAGGAAAAGGTCAGTAGTCCCGTGGCCTGATCATAGAACCAGTTTGCATAACTGTCAAGATCATAATCCTTATTAAATTTTTCTTGCAAAACCTTTAACTCATCGATACAGTCTTTTGCAAACGAGTGATATTCCATTTCCACCACAAATTCTAGTTTAAAGAAGTAACAGCCTGTATATATATGCCCTAGGTTAACTTAAGGCCCATGTAAAGTAATACATTTAGAGCGCACCTGCCAACACATTCGGAGCTATTGAGCAGTAATATGAGAGAGGAGCTAACCTGAAATCTTGCTATTTCGTCAACAGCGAGTCGTCCCCACTAATCATATTGTGGCGCTCCATCGAATAGAGAAAAATAAAATGCAATCAGAGAATATTATAAATTATTTGATTTTTTCACCAAACCGACCTGATCAATTATTAGATATATTTGTCGTTATGGGGTACATTGAAAAAAACGGTCATCATTTCACCACAGGCTTAGACGGCCAGCCTGACTGTCTGGTGCTAACTGGAAATGATCTAATGGCCGAGGTTGATTACATAATCAATAACGCTGTTTCTGGTATTTATCTAAACCAGTTTGATTCCAAGTGTATTAAGGATTTAAGCTTCTTGGAATCAATAAGCTTTATTGAAAAAGTTAACATTGCTAATCTAGCCTTGGGGTATTCGAGTTTGATCGAGCTGAGCAACTTGAAAGTTGCTATTACTTCTGTTAATCGAAAAGACCAACGATTTGATTATTCTAAACTTGATAATCTCGAAATTCTTTCAACGGACTGGTATCCGGGCTTTCCTGTTCTGTTGGGAAACTCATCATTAAGGGAATTATACCTTTGGAAATACAAGCCAAGAACGCAAAATTTTGAAGGATTAAATATTCCAGCGAATCTTGTTGTTCTTCATATACTTAAAAGTGATATTCGGCAAACCTTAGGGCTTACATCCGGGCGTGTTAGAAATCTGCAACTTCATGACTGCTCTAAATTAGAATCCCTTAATGATCTTCCCACAAGCATAGAGAGCCTGGTTTGTGTCAATTGCAAAGCTCTTGAAAGTTATGTGGATCTAGAAAACCTTATTAATCTTAAAACCCTTTCATTGCATAACTGTGGCGATATCCCAAACCTTACTTTTCTATCAAGTATACTTTGTAGCGGTTGAGTGTGCCGATTGCATATTCTTGTCCCACCAAAGCCTTCATCCGCTCATTGTGATCGGCAATCACCTCCATCAATAGCCGTTGCTTTGGACCGACGCCTAGAAACTTGTTTTTGATTGTCTCCGCCGTTATCAAAGCATCATCACGAACCAGCGCGGCATGTGCATCTAATAATTGCTGTTCAAGGTTGCCGAGATAAGAATTTGTCGACTTCACAGCTTCCTTCACACCAGTAACTCATCCAGCAACCGCATTCCACCGGCTTGGCTCACATTCTCGCCCAGTCGTAAATTCAGCTCTTTTACTTTCAACAGTAATCCGCAAGTAAATTGGCACAGGTCCTTTTAGATAATTTTTCGGCTTCTTCAAATAGAGAAGCAGACTGATCTTTGTTTTCATACCCTTTTCAGGTTTAAAGTTGAACAAAAGTAGTCTTGCAAGCCTAATCAGCACAAGATGTTTACGCCGTAAACATCTTCACATACAATAAGTTACAGCGATTCTGGTGAGTAAAATTTGCAGATTGTCGAACTCACCGAATTACTCACCAAAAATTTGCGGAAAGATGAATCTTTTGGGATAGTCCGGAAAAGAAAAAGCCTGCTAATCCGTTGATTTGCAGGCTTTTGATGCTTTTTGTTATTTCTTCAAGTGATCCCGCTGGGATTCGAACCCAGGACCCATACATTAAAAGTGTATTGCTCTACCAGCTGAGCTACGGAATCCTATTTTTCGGCTGGTTACACTGCTAGCCTCAGCTCATTTCCTCGTACCCCGTTCCTCAATCGTGGTGCAAAGGTACACTTTTAAAATCTCCCTCCAAATTGAGGTTGAAAGTTTTTAAGGAATTGAAATTCCTGGTGGATGTAACGTTCTGTTTTAAAGACATATGGCAAGGAAAAATTTTTTCAACACTGATAAACTTTTTTGCCCGATACGAAAATGAGCCGCTGAACGCGCAGGAGCAGATTTATGACAAAAATATTGTTCTAATCCAGGAACTTTTTATTAAACGGTTGAACGGCGCACATAAAAATTTTGGTTTTCCCTCTTGCTACTAAATAAATTATTACTACATTTCGAAGGTTTATACTTCTACAAACATATTCTATTTGTTATATAATAAATTGTTTACATCCATTACATACTCTTTGTCAAGGAGTTACACTTTCCAGCTACAATTTTCAAATCAGGGCGTGCCCCTTTAACCTGAAAACGGACCATATCGGCGTTCCGATGTCCTGTTTACGCATTTTTTAACCCATACAATTTAATTCTTCAACATTTACCTGTTTAACATTGATGAAATTTTTACAGAAATTAATTTTCGCGAGCGGGTTGCTTGGCCTCATGGCAGCAACGTCGGATGATGCGTTACGGAAAGAGCAGATGGCCGTGGCGTCGCAGGTGATCTGCGGAACAAAACCTGGAACAAGCCAGCCAATGGTATGGACGCACGACGAGTTCCTGGGCAATGTAGGCGGGAAGCCGGTATACACAATTATCCATCAGAACAGGATCTACATCAGATGGGACGGGAACCCGGACCCTAGCCGAAAAAATCAGGCCTTTGAGAACACAGCGATTTTGCTGCATATGGATAACAATAAGTTTCCTAATAACACGGATGGAAACCGGATTGTTAACTCATGTATCAACTCCATTGACCCTAGTACAATGGGTAACAATTATCTGGGAGCGCAGCAAGGCAACATGATCCCTTGTAACAACAAGCCCATTACAGATGGTTTGATGCTGGGTACATACCGTGGAGGCGATGGCGTCCGGACATTCCAATATGCGATCATTAAGGATGGCTTGTTGCGTGTGAATTTTCACCGTGAAACAAACAACTACAGCCGCGATGCCATTTCAATGGGCCTTATCCGTCAGACGCTCGAAGGTGAAAACGGAAGTTTCATGAACCCGAACATGGGTTTTTCATTGAACTACACCGAGGTGCTGAGCTGCTTCTGGAACGAACTTCCGAAGAATCCGGATTCAGTGGTTAACCCGGAGCCAAATTGCCCTAGCGGACCTACAATCGGAGGCGTAAGTAACGTTTCACAAACTGGCCTTCGTTTCGCGTATTCAGGTAACGGCATTCCTAACATTGACTGGAGAATTAAATCCGGCGGCAGTGTGATTCGCTCCGGTAAATCCGGAAATTTGTCTTCTAATAATGTTGACATTTCATTCAGCGTTCTCAGCGCCGGAAATTATACCCTGGAAATTGAAGGCGGTGACTGTACTTCATCGGTAAGCGCTGCATCATTTACAGTTAACCAGCCAAACTGCCCAAGCGGACCAACAATTTCAAGCGTAAAAAATGTTTCACCAACGGCTCTTACAGTTGATTTCAATGGTTCGGGCATTCCTAACCTTACATGGCGCGTAAAACAAAATGGCAATGTTGTCAGAAACGGCAAAACGGGTAATTTGACTTCTAATTCAGCTTCCATTTCATTTAACAGCCTTGGCGCTGGCACTTACGAATTGGAAATAGAAGGTGGGGATTGCAGCTCTTCGGTAAGCGCTTCAAACTTTACGATCGTTCCGGGAACCTGCCCCGGCGGACCTACTTTGGGCACGATAAGCAATATTTCGGCTTCTGGCTTGCGCTTCCAATTCGACGGTAACGGCGTTCCTAACATTACATGGAGAATTAAATCCGGTCCTGAGGTAGTGCGTAACGGAAAAACGCCTGGCTTGACTTCTTCACTTGTTGACATTTCATTCGCTGCATTGAACGGTGGAAATTATACATTGGAAATCGAAGGCGGCGACTGTATCTCCTCCGTTAGCTCAAAAAGTTTCTCGGTTGGTTCAACGAACTGCCCTTCCGGACCAGCAATTACCACTATCAAAAATGTGTCATCAACAGGCTTAACGGTCGATTTTGATGGCGTGGGAGTTTCAAGCGTTACATGGCGTGTGAAACAAGGCGGCAACACAGTGGCCAGTGGCAATACCGGAAATCTGAGCTCAAACTCGGCTTCGATTACATTTTCTGCATTGGGCACCGGCAATTATACATTGGAAATCGAAGGTGGAAACTGTTCCTCATCTGTGAGCACTTCCAACTTCTCAGTATCTCAGCCTAACTGTGCTAGCGGACCCACAATCACGACCATCAAGAACATTTCCGGCACGAGTCTGACGGTTGATTTCAACGGCTCAGGCATTCCAAATCTTACTTGGCGTGTAAAACAAAATGGTAATGTTGTCAGAAATGGCAAAACTGGAAACCTTGGCTCAAACTCTGCTACTATAACATTTGCAAGCTTGGGCGCGGGCACTTATTCGCTGGAAATTGAAGGCGGCGATTGCGTTTCTTCGGTTAGCGCTTCCAACTTTACAGTTAACCCAGGCACCTGCCCTGGCGGACCTACTTTGGGCACCATCAGCAATATTTCGGCCTCTGGCTTGCGCTTCCAATTCGACGGTAACGGCGTTCCTAACATTACATGGAGAATTAAATCCGGTCCTGAGGTAGTGCGTAACGGAAAAACGCCTGGCTTGACTTCTTCACTTGTTGACATTTCTTTCGCTGCATTGAACGGTGGAAATTATACATTGGAAATCGAAGGCGGCGATTGTATCTCCTCCGTTAGCTCAAAAAGTTTCTCGGTCGGTTCAACGAACTGCCCTTCCGGACCAGCAATTACCACTATCAAAAATGTGTCATCAACAGGCTTAACGGTTGATTTTGATGGCGTGGGAGTTTCAAGCGTTACATGGCGTGTGAAACAAGGCGGCAACACAGTGGCCAGTGGCAATACCGGAAATCTGAGCTCAAACTCGGCTTCGATTACATTTTCTGCATTGAGCACCGGCAATTATACTTTGGAAATCGAAGGTGGAAACTGTTCCTCATCTGTTAGCACTTCCAACTTCTCAGTATCTCAGCCTAACTGTGCCAGCGGACCTACAATCACGACCATCAAGAACATTTCCGGCACGAGTCTGACGGTTGATTTCAACGGCTCAGGCATTCCAAACCTTACCTGGCGTGTAAAACAAAATGGTAATGTTGTCAGAAATGGCAAAACTGGAAATCTTGGCTCAAACTCTGCTACAATAACATTTGCAAGCTTGGGCGCGGGCACTTATTCGCTTGAAATTGAAGGTGGGGATTGCGTTTCTTCGGTTAGCGCGTCCAACTTCAATGTAACAAATGCAAACTGCACCAGCGGCCCGACACTTGTGGCAGTGACCAACATTTCGCAAACGGGCTTACGTTTTCAATTTGATGGAATCGGCGTGCCTAACATCACTTGGAGAATCAAATCTGGCGCTAACGTTGTTCGTTCTGGCAAAACCGGAGCATTGACTTCCGCCCTGGTTGACATTACGTTTGAGGCGATTAGCAATGGATCTTACACATTGGAGGTTGAAGGTGGTGACTGTATTTCTTCGGTTAATTCAAGAGCTTTTGCAATTGGCCAGGCCAATTGCCCTGCCGGACCGAAAATTACAAATATCAGAAACATTTCAGCGACTGGTTTAACAGTCGACTACAGTGGTACAGGCGTGTCAAGATTAACATGGCGCATTAAATCAGGTGCATCTGTTCTTGCAAGTGGAAGAACTGGCAACCTGGGGTCTAATTCTGCCTCAATCACCTATCCTAGCCTTATAGC
Organism: Dyadobacter chenwenxiniae; assembly: GCF_022869785.1. Taxonomy (NCBI): domain Bacteria; kingdom Pseudomonadati; phylum Bacteroidota; class Cytophagia; order Cytophagales; family Spirosomataceae; genus Dyadobacter; species Dyadobacter chenwenxiniae. Next base: position 2,078,847 of record NZ_CP094997.1, read on the forward strand.
AGGAACATATATACTGGAAATTGAAGGTGGCGACTGTACTTCGGCTGTTCACGCTTGGTACTTCCCTATAACAACGGCAAACTGCGCAAGCGGTCCAACCATTTCTAGCATCAAAAATGTTTCTGGAACAGGTCTGACAGTTGACTTTAACGGTTCAGGCGTTTCTGCTCTGACTTGGAGGATTAAACAAGGCGGTACTACACTTGCAAGTGGAAAAACGGGCACTTTGAGTTCAAACTCTGCTTCCTTAACATTTGCCAGCCTTGCAGCAGGCACGTATTCTCTTGAAATTGAAGGTGGCAATTGTGTTTCTTCAGTTAGTTCAAGAGCCTTCTCAATTGCACTGGCCAACTGCCCTGCCGGACCGAAAATTACAAATATCAGAAACATTTCAGCAACTGGTTTGACAGTCGATTACAGTGGTACAGGCGTGTCAAGATTAACATGGCGCATTAAATCAGGTGCATCTGTTCTTGCAAGTGGAAGAACTGGCAACCTGGGGTCTAATTCTGCCTCAATCACCTATCCTAGCCTTATAGCAGGAACATATATACTGGAAATTGAAGGTGGCGACTGTACTTCGGCTGTTCACGCTTGGTACTTCCCCATAACAACGACAAACTGCGCAAGCGGACCAACCATTTCTAGCATCAAAAATGTTTCTGGAACAGGTCTAACAGTTGACTTTAACGGTTCAGGTGTTTCTGCTCTGACTTGGAGAGTCAAACAAGGTGGAACTACATTAGCAAGTGGAAAAACGGGCACTTTGAGTTCAAACTCTGCCTCCTTAACATTTGCCAGCCTTGCAACAGGGACGTATTCTCTTGAAATTGAAGGTGGCAGTTGCACTTCGCTTGTTAGCACTTCTAATTTCAATGTTACTACAACAGACAGCCGTCCTCCATGTCAGTTCGGACCATTGTTGAAATCCATTACAGATCCAAAAGCAACCGAGCTCACGTTCAACTTCCATGGAGAGAATGTTGCCAGCATTGATTGGAAAATCCTTCAAGGCGCTACCGTAATCCGTTCGGCACGTATTCAATTAACCAGCGACCGTCCAACAATTACTTACGCGGCGCTTGAACCGGGGTCCTACACGCTCGCAATTGAGGGAGGTGCCTGCAGATCTGAGGCGCAGACAATGAGCTTCCAGATCGGGGGAGGCGTAATGCCAGTTCCTGTTGCGAGATTTGAGGCTGCTCCTGCAACCGAAGGAGTGGAATTGGCCTGGACTGCTCCGGAGCAAAAAGACGGAAGTGGGTTTGAGGTTATTCGTTACAACGGCAACTTAAAAACTTCCGCAGTGATCGGTCACATTTCATCGTCTGATCAGCAAGTTGGCGAATACAAGTTTGTTGATAAAACACCACTTTTCGGAGTCAATCACTACCAGCTGAATGTGATCGATAAAAATGGCACTTACTCAAAAAGTGAAATTGTCAATGCTCGTTACGAAGTGATTGATAAAGTCATTGTTTCCCCTAACCCTGTTAAAGATTTCGTGAACATAGAGTTCTATTCGAAAGTTGCAGGACAGGGAAAACTTGAAACATTCAATATCAGTGGTGTTAAAGTGAATGCTGTCCAGCCAACGATTAAAGAAGGACTCAACAAAGTCTCGCTTAACGTAACTGGTTTAGCTGACGGCCATTATTTTATTAAAGTTTATTACGGAGTTCAGGAAATGAACCTTAGATTCTTCAAGTCTAACTAAGAATAAGGCATAAAAAAGGCTGTGGCAGAAATGTCGCAGCCTTTTTTTTTAAACCTTCGCTGCAAACGGATCGAGATTGATATCTGGTGTTACCAAACACTTCATCACCCTAAGTATTCCCAAAGCACTTTTTTAACCCAAATAATTTAATTCTTCAACATTTACCTGATTAACATTGATGAAATTCTTACAAAAGCTAGCGTATGCGAGTGGGTTGTTAAGCCTCATGATGGCTGCAACCCCCGATGACGAGTTGCAAAAGAATCAGTTTGCTTTTGCAACGCAGGTTAATTGCGGAGGCAGGACCTGGACACACGATGAGTTACTGGGTAATGTAGGTGGAAGGCCAGTCTACACGATTATCAACCAGAACAGGATCTACATCAGATGGGATGGAAACCCGGACCAGAGCCGCAAATCGCAGGCATTTGATAACACGGCCATCCTGTTGCACATGGATAACAACCGGTTCCCTAACGATGCCAACGGAAACCGCATTGTCAATTCTTGCGTCAACTCCATTGACCCAAGCACAATGGGCAACAATTATCTGGGAACGCAGCAGGGAAATATGATCCCTTGTAATGGTAAACCCATTACAGACGGCTTGCGACTTGGAACATATATTGGTGGCGATAATGTAAAAACATACCAGTATGCGATCATAAAAGACGGTTTGTTACGCGTCAATTTTCACCGCGAAACGAATACATACAGCCGCGACGCGATCTCAATGGGTTTGATTCGTCAGACCATCGAAGGTGAAAATGGTAGCTCGATGAATCCTAATATGGGCTTCACATTGAATTACAATGAGGTTTTGAGCTGCTTTTGGAACGAACTTCCTAAAAACCCCGATTCGGTTGTTGATCCCGAACCAAACTGCCCGGGTGGCCCGACATTGGGTACAATCAGCAATGTTTCCCAGACAGCTCTGCGTTTTAGTTACAGCGGTAACGGAATTCCAAACATTGATTGGAGAATCAAATCCGGTTCAACTGTTGTGCGTTCCGGCAAAACAGGAACATTGAGTTCTACAAACGTTGACATTTCATTCTCTACATTGTCTGCTGGAAATTACACATTGGAAATTGAAGGCGGCGATTGCAAATCTTCTGTTAGCACATCCAACTTCAATATTACGCCTCCAAATTGCGCTGGCGGCCCCACAATTGCTACGATCGCCAACGCTTCTACAACCGCTTTGATGCTAACCGTCAACGGAACAAACATTCCGAACCTTACTTGGAGGATTAAAAAGAACGGAAACACAGTTGCTAACGGCAAAACCGGAGGCTTGACAGCCAATAGCGTGCAGATCACTTACCCTGCACAATCATTGGGGACTTATACGCTTGAAATTGAAGGCGGTGATTGCGTTTCTTCTGTCAGTTCAAAATCTTTTGACATCACAAGTGCCGACAGCCGCATGCCATGTGCATTAGGTCCAAATCTCAAAGGGATCAGTGATCCTAAGAGCACCGAACTTGTTTTCAACTTTCACGGTGAAAACGTTGCGAGCATTGATTGGAAGATCATGAAAGGATCCAACATGATGCGTTCAGCACGCGTGAATCTACAAAGTGACCGTCCGAAAATTACCTTTGCGGCGCTTCCCGACGGCGATTATATATTGGCGATTGAGGGTGGATCATGCAAATCTAGTGTTCAGACCATGGCTTTCAAAGTTGGAGAGGCACTTCCAATCCATATTTCGAGATTCGACGGAACACCTGTGAGCAATGGTGTAGAGCTATCCTGGAATGTTGCAGAAGAAAAGGATGGCAAAGGCTTTGAAATCATCCGCTTTGACAGCCAGATGAAATCTGGTTCGGTTATTGGAACAATGCCATTGTCAGACAAGAGAGTTGGCGAATATAAATTCCTGGATAAAGCGCCGCTTTACGGCAACAACTATTACCAGTTGAAAATGGTCGACGAAGACGGCTCGTTCCTGACGAGCAGGATTATCACCGTTCGCTATGACGCGATCAGCGAAGCGGTTGTTGCGCCAAATCCGGTTAAAGAACTCGTTAGTGTTGAGTTTGTTTCCAAAACTGCCGGGAAAGGAAAAGTTGAAACTTACAGCTTAACCGGTGTCAAAATGAACACGACCCAATCGGATATCGTGGCAGGGAAAAACAAAATATCGCTTAACGTAACAGGATTGAACGATGGTCATTACTTCCTGAAAGTGTACTACGGAGATCAGGAGATGAACATGAGATTCTTTAAAATCAGATAAGTATTGCAAATGGTTTGAAATGGCTGCGACGCATTGTGTCGCAGCCATTTTTTTATGCGGTCGTTTCAAGGTAAATCAATGATTTGGCCAGCCAGCTCACAAATTGCTTAAAAAAATTCGCCTGTTGATGTCCAATCAGGCGAATGTCATTTGTAATGCGGATATAAAATCTAAACCATTTACTTTAACTAAAAAACAGAAAAACATGGACGAGTACATCATCCTTATGCGGCTTGACTTACTGACAAAGGAAGCCCAGCCTTCGCCAGAGCAAATGCAGGAATATATGAAACAATATCATGACTGGGTTGGCAGCATTGAAGCGGAGAATAAGTTTTCCGGTGGCAAAGGCTTGTCGATTGAAGGGAAGGTTTTGAAATACAATGATGTTATCACCGACGGACCTTTTGCTGAGATCAAGGAATCCATCGCGGGCTTTATCATGATTAAGGCAGAGAATTTTGAGGAAGCCGTTAAAATCGCACAAGCCTGCCCGATTCTCAAAGGCGAAGGCAACAGTGTCGAAGTCCGTAAAATAATCTCGGTTCACGAAACGAATTGAATTTTGGATCACGGAACAATCATCCCGCATTTATTCAGAACAGAATACCGAAAAATTGTGTCGGTGCTTTGCAGGCATTTTGGTTTCCGGGAAATTGAGATTGCAGAAGATATTGCAAGTGAAACATTTCAGGTTGCTATGCAAGCCTGGGGACTGGAAGGCCTCCCGCCCAATCCGGTGGGGTGGCTTTATAATACGGCTAAAAACAAAGCAAAAAATCACTTGCAACGCGACGTCATTTTCAGGGAAAGCGTTTTTCCCGCTTTGAAAGCAGAAAATGATAGTTCCATTGAAAGCGAGATTGACCTTTCCACTCAAAATATCAATGACAGTCAATTGCAAATGATGTTTGCAATCTGCCATCCTGCTATCTCCCACGCATCGCAAATCGGCCTTTCCTTGCGAATTCTCTGCGGTTTTGGCATTGATGAAATTGCAACCGCTTTTGTTACGAACAAGGAAACGATCAACAAGCGATTATTCCGGGCAAAGGAGAAATTACGTGAAGAAAATATCCGGATAACGCTTCCGGCTCAATCAGAAATCGACCAGCGGCTGGATCAGGTTCTGATGACTATTTATTTGCTCTTCAACGAGGGATATTATTCTGTTAGTCAGAACAATACATTACGAAAAGACCTTTGTCTGGAAGCAATGCGCCTGTGTACAATGCTCGTTGAAAACCCGGAAACGAACAAGCCACAGGTGAATGCGCTGCTCGCCCTAATGTGTTTCCACGCGTCGAGACTTGATGCAAGAATCAATGCAAAGGGCGCCATTATTTTATATGATGACCAGGACTCTGGCCTTTGGAACACAGACCTGATCAGCAAAGGCGGATATTTCTTAAAAAAGGCTGCGCAGGGAAATAGATTGTCTAAATATCACCTTGAAGCCGGCATCGCCGCGTGGCACACGCAACAGCATGATAGTGCTGAAAAATGGGAAGGGATTTTGCACCTCTACAATCAATTATTGCAAAGAGAATATTCCCCTGCTGCCGCGCTCAACCGCACATACGCCGTCGCAAAAGTCAGAGGAAAAGAAGCGGCCATTAGCGAGGCCGAAAAGCTTAATTTACCCGAAAATCACTTCTATTACGCATTGCTGGGAGAGCTTTATAGCGGTCTGGACGATGAAAAAGCGAAGCTGCATTGGCAAACCGCCCTCTCAATGGCAAAATCAGACACAGACAGAGAAGCGATCCGCAAAAAATTACCGGTGTAAATGGCCTTGCTAAATTTGTCGCAAAGCACCCTCCTATTCGTCGTATTTACACTGCGTCACCGGGTAAAATATGCAGTAGGTTTGTATCAACAAAAACAAACCATAAACGCAAAACATTTACTGTCATGAAAACAACCCGCATTATTTTCTGGATTTCAACCACACTGATTTTTTTGTTTGAAGGCGTAATGCCCGCACTCACATCGCAAACCGAAATGGCCCTCGAAGGAATTCGCCACCTGGGTTACCCGGATTATTTCGGCCCCATGATCACCGCCTTTAAAGTGGCAGGATCTTTGGCGATCATATTACCAAAAGTGCCTGCAAGATTAAAAGAATGGGCCTATGCAGGTTTTGTTTTTGACTTTCTCTGCGCCAGCATCAGTACAACGGTTGTAGACGGATTCGGATTTGGGTCTGTATTTCCGCTTATCGTTCTTGCAGTGCTGATGGTTTCCTATGTTACTTATCACAAATTGAATGCGGTGGATCAAAGACACGCATATTGATTGAGAAATCAGACTTAGTAGTTATTAATAGAAAGGCTTTGGCCTTTCTATTTTGTTTTGCACAAAGCGATAACTACGAGCAAAAATGCGCCGACTGAGCAAAGCGTTCTGATTGAATGCAGCTTGTTCCAAGGCCGTTCGAAATGAAGACGTTGCAGCCTAATTTCGTCTGCCGTTGCTGCATTGATGTTAAAACCAGCCAAAGTATCGTTTAACGGCACATTGCCCGCAACCGTTACGCCAAAAACGCCGATTGCATACACGAGCGTTGCGGCTAAGAGAAGCCTGAACGTAGCCACTTGTTCCGAATGACTCAGCCAGCTGGCAAACGCCAGAAGAAAAATTGAGCCTATGAATGACATAAAAAACACAGGATTCAGAATTGCCTTGTTGATCTCCTGCATCGCCCGTAAATATTCGTTGTCTGGCAACCTGGCCAATCCTAAATTGACTGAGCAGGAATAGGCGTAGAACAAGCCAGCTGACAGACCCGTCAGCAAAGCGGTCAGGATCAGGCTCGGAAAATAAAGTGCATGCATCATTGGTTTAGAGAGTCTGTTTGAGTGATCTTTCATGTTGCCATTTTTGAAGAATTAAATCAAAAATAGGCATCACACCGTCACTGAAATAGAATAAATCCGGCAACCGCAGCACTGACCTGAATGTCGTTTCGATGTAACGGCCTAAGCAAACATTATGGGTTTTTATGCTTAACAACTAACGGACGATCGACTTGGCGATTCGCTTGGCAGTTGGGATAAGGCTTCGTTTGAAATCCCTGAAACGATATTTCCGCTCTCTTAGTCCAGCCGTAACCGACGTTTTGAAATCAAGCGACGCATCAATTTTGTAATTATCAACCAGATATTGCAGCGCATTTTTTTCGCTCAATATGTAATTATCCTGATTGGAATACGCCATGATCCCCTGCCCGATTGGGTTGAATGAGGAATGCTTTGCATACTCTTCCAAAACGAAGTGTGAGAATTTATGTCCCTGGTTAACCATTTGGTGAAACCAGCCAGTGCCCAGATCCGCCGTAAATTCCCAGTTGCCGCCAAAGCAACCGTTCTCTCCCAGCGGCAATGTAGTTTTACGATAAGTCGCGACATTAATCATGCAAGCATATTCATTCAGGCGGCATTCCGGAAGCGGATGGATACGGCCCGAATGCAGGATTTCCAGGTCGCGTTTTTGTCTTGGCGTTTCGTATTGTTCGTGTACGGCAATCGCCTCTTCGGCACTGGGAATGTATTTCATAAACACATGTCCGCCGCAAAGCTGCGCTTTATTTGCAGGACAAGACCAGCATTGTCCGATGGATCCTGTGCCGGCTGTCTTCTCATCTTTCAGGAACAACGGGAGCATATCACCAATCATGTCTTTATGAAATACCATATCATTATGCATGATAAACAGCCACTTCATCTGGGCATGTTCGAGCGCATATTGATACGGAACAGTCCAGCGATAATCCGCATCGTTTTTCACACGGTCATAGTCCAGGATTTCAAGATTATAAAATGATTTGGGATAATAAAGATGGATCGGAATCACTGGCTCAATGGCCTTTATTACCTTAAAAACGTCGCCGTAATGGCCAAATGGTTGTTTATTTTCTACGGTAATGTAAACCGAATTGATGTATTGTCCACTGACTTTGAGCAGCGATAAAATGGAAATGATCGTTTGATACGGCTTCCCGTAATAGATGACGTTGACATCAACTTTTTGCATTGTGTGGTGATAAGGATTGTTGGTAAATCTTTTCAAAAGTAGTAATCTGGCAACAAATAAGGTGTTTTAAACAAAAAAAATGATACCATGACGGGTTCCGAACTACTAATTAGCAATCCAATTATCCGGCACAAATTCACCGCCGACCGACCGTGATCGCCTTCAACAACACCGCTTACCTGTACACCGGACACGACGAACCTCGGGCTGATGTGGACGATTATGTAATGAATAACTGGCTTTGTTTTTCCTCAACGGACCTCAAAACATGGATCGAACATCCGGTTCCTTTAAGTGCGAAGGATTTCAAATGGGCCAAGGGTGATGCCTATGCTTCGAAAGTGATTCATTTCAATGATAAATTTTACTGGTTTGTGTCCGTCAGCCATGGTTCGGTTCCCGGCAAAGCCATCGCAGTTGCCGTTTCCAGGCATCCGACCGAGCCATTTGAGGATGCATTGGGTCACGCGCTGGTTACCCATGATATGCTTCCAAAAGCAGAAACCGATAAAGCAAACCTGGACCCGTCCGTCCTCATCGACGATGACGGCACGGCGCATATGTATTGGGGAAACACCCTCTGCTACTACGCACGGCTGAACAGCAACCTGACCGCCATTGATGGGGAGATCCGAATTACAGAGCTTCCCGGCTTTTTCGAAGGTGCACACATTCATAAGCATGGCGATTGGTATTATCTGTCTTACGGCCACGAACTTCCCGAAAAAGTGGCTTATGCAATGAGCAGAAATGCCGCAGGCCCCTGGGAATTCAAGGGTATACTCAATGAGGCGGCTGACAATTGTGAGACCAACCGGCCGGCGACATTGGATTTCAGGGGCAAGTCATACTTTTTCTATCACAATGGCGCATTACCAAACGGTGGAAGTCACCGGCGTTCTGTTTGCATAGACTATCTGCATTATAACGCGGACGGCACAATGAAGCAGGTTGTCATGACTTCGGACGGAGTTGAAAAGTTAAGCAATTCGTAAACACCAAGTTGCGATTCCGCGTTGAAAAAACGCTTAAAAAACATTTCGGCGGTCTTGCGGCATGTTATTTAAATTGTACTTTTGCAAAATCCTCGGCCAGGTGGTGGAATTGGTAGACACGCTACTTTGAGGGGGTAGTGCCTTCGGGTATGGGAGTTCGACTCTCCTCCTGGTCACATGTCATAAAGTGCGTTTGGAACCTCTAAACGCACTTTTTTTATGAGTGAGATGCTTGTGTCGCCAGAATCTCGCCAGTTTCTCGCCCAAAAGCACGATCTCTGTCTGGATGAAAGCGGCCCCTACCCTTTTGAATTTGCTGTCTTTTAGCGGCGAAAGGATCCCAGTGGTACGTCTCGGTTTAAATGTTTTCGGTAAACCGAAATAAGTTAGTGAAGAAGAACAGTGTGAACATTCTGATATCAGTCCAATATGTGCGAGATCTGGGAGTATTTCAGTACTCAGCACGCATTAACCTATTTCCAGCAATCTGAAATTATGTTCAAATATAATCCGGGTGTTCATGATGAAGATGATATCATCGAATACATACTAAACGAATTGATAAAACCTGAATGGGCTGGCGGTTGTTTACAAGTTCCCGATTTTTGTAGAACACCAGATAGCTATGACCGATTTATGGAGCAAACGGTGCGACAAAAAATGTACAATTACCAAGTAGCTCAAAGATGTACCGGGTTCAATCAACCTGAAACTGCAATAATAATTACCACGAAGGGTATTAAGGTTGCAAGAAATGGAGGTTGGAAAGCCTATCTAAATACTGAGGCCGAAAGAAAAAAAGCAGAAAAAAAGCAGCTTGAAGATCGTGAACTTGCCATAAAAGAGCGCGAGCGGTTTGAGGCAGAACGAGATAAGCTTGAAAAACAAAAGATTACGCTAGAAATCGAACAGCTCAATTATGAAAGACAAAACAGGGAATTGAATGAGAAAGTCAATCATTTAACGACTGTCAATTTGAAACTTCAAAACGCTGAGATAGTTGGAAAATGGATTTACGGCTTTTTAGGTATATTGGTGACAATGTGTACTTCTGTTATTCTGGAATCGAAATTCCAAACAATATCATCGTTAACAAAAGTATTAGCGAGAATATGGTCATCCACAGATTGACGATAGTGTCCTAAAACGTTTAAGTCTTCAATATTCGGCATTCAAATAGTAATTCAGATCCTGCAATTGTTCGTTGTTCATTGTTCATTTTTGTCATTTGTCTAGGAAAAAAGGGAATTCAAAGTTATAAAAAATCGTTTCTGTAAATGAACGGTACTACTATTACTGCTACTGCTCACCAATTCTTTCCGTCCACAATTTTCAATTACTGTGATAATCGTTGATTTGACTGATTGTTTGCGCCACTTCCTCCCTATAATGTTCTTTAACATTTTCACCTGACGAATCCATTAGACCTTCTATTTGATCACGTGCCTTGACTGGCTTCTTGTCTCGAATATCATCCGTTGGAAAAATGAAAAACGAGTAGTTAGGATACAGCTTGGCCATTCTTTCTGCCAGCTCCCTCATATTGTTATCTAGCAAGCAGGCTACCTTAGTGAAGCCTAAATGAGTTAACAATAATAGAATATTAGGCAAGTTAGTCGCTCCACCAATTCCCCAGCCGAAAAAACTACCTTTCAGATCTATTCCTAGGAGCAAAAGAGCTCTTTTTAGGAAAACCACATCTTCTTGGCCTTCAACTATGTTTATATTTTCTTCTAAAAAAAACATTTCCTTAGCATCTAAACCCAAGACATGAGGATTGTTTAAATTAGATATCAAACCGTTGATGACGTCTCGCATAGAGACAGGCATTTGATAAATAACACTCCTTGCATTTTCCTTTACGACACGCGCTATCGAACCTCCATTTCGAAGAGATTCCCAGCTTATGAAAAAGGGAGAATGAGTGGCTATTATAATTTGTCTATCAGCCGAAAAATCTAATAGAACCTGGGCTAGTTTTCTTTGTAGGGAAGGATGCAATGAAAGTTCAGGTTCATCAATAACAATCAGATCCCCTGGATTTGAATCGTATATGGCGTCAACTACTGTAAATATACTGAGCAAGCCCTCTCCTGCACCGTCGCTATTGTGGTAATTTCCTTGGTAGTTGAATTAGACATAATAATTTCCGGAATCTGATTGATCGATCGTCCAATTTGGTACCGGATCTATTATTTTGCTTAGAACGTCATTGAATGCATCACGATTATTTTGTAATATGTGGAATAGACGATACTGGAAGAGATCGCGCGAAACCCCTCTTTGAGCTGAAACTTGTTCATTAGCAAAGAAAGCGTTTCTGTCAGAAGAATTCTTATTAAAATAAGGATTGAATGCCCTTCTGGAGGAAAGAACAAATGCAAAAAAATTTGCCCTCTTAATACCTTCCTCATGAAAAAACGTCTCGCTGCCTCCCTGTTCTGCGGTCTTCAATGTCAGTTTTCCGCCCCCGTCATCATAAACTGCCATTGAAACAATATCACCTGCCGCTTTATTCCTTTTCCCTTCGGTAAAGCTTGGACTTGCATGGCCTCTCGAAGATATTGCCTTTAGACATTCAATAATTGATGATTTGCCAGAATTATTCGGTCCAACAAGCACAGTTAGGCCGCTTCCAGGTTCTGTATTTGGAACGGCAAGCTCCAAAAATTGCTCATCTCCAAAGCCTCTAAATCCTAAAATTGAAAGTTTGTTAATCATGAGTATTATCGTGGTTTTTCTAAAAAATGCAAGATCCTATTTGTTAATTGTTATTCAAAGCCGGATGATGCATTGGTTTATTATTTGATCGTTGGGCATAATGGTAAAAACAGAAGAACGGGACCGCTAATGCTCACCCGTTCTTTTTGTGTTGTTTGATCATGTTGCTATACCGTTGCCGACTTGTAATCGGTTTTGATAGTGATCCAGATTTCTTCACCTTTTTTCTCAGCTGCCAGGATTTTGCTAGCAAGCCGATCATGCGCGGTCACACTGGATTCGACACAGTATTCCTTATCCTGGATCCAGTTTGTCAAACCAGGCAGCAAACAGCCTTCTATATTTCGAATGAAATTTCCTGGATGAATTAGGATCCTGCCGAATCCAAGTACGCCCACCAGGCGCCGCAACATCCGGTTGAACCTGTTTGAATAGACAATAATGACTTTATACCGGCCGGTCGGAATCACTGTTTCCTTATAGATCTTTTTAGCAGCGATTTGCGCCAAGCTCATTTTCCAGTCCAGGCCCGGTCTTTATCTTCCAAAACAAGGTGATGCGCCTTTCCATCGACGGTCAGCGAGCTGAGCGTGCTGGCTTCCCCTCCTGGTCACAACCTGCGCTGCATTCCGGCGCAGGTTTTTTTATAGCATTCCTTTTTAAAAAAATAGCATATATTTACTCTCCATTGACCTACCCTGATTTTTTAGTTTAAAGGACTACCATTACATGAAATCAATTGCTCTCCTTGGAGTTATTGGGCTGGTGTCTGCTTGCCTGTCCCTATGCAATGCACAGTGCCTGGAAAAAGTAAGCCGTTCCACCAATAAAAAAGAATATTACCAGATCGTTCAGCTGGTCGGAAAGAAGGAATTTTTGTCGTTTTTGCGGGTGGGGGAAGAAAAAATCTTCACATACCATAACGAAAAGGTAGACCTGATTTTTCACGTACAAATGTTCACCGAGATTCGCTTTACAACCAAAGAAGGCACTTTCTCACTCTTTACAACCACATCCGACCGCAATTTCTGGAACATGTCATTTATGCTTTCATCGCCGGTAACGCCGGAAGAGCTGAACAAAATGAAGAGCACCACCAAAATAGAAATTATTCTTCCCGAAGAGCGTAAGATTTATACATTCGGCGCGAAGAGCAACCAGATCCTCAATAAAGCACTTGCGTGCGTCCTTTAACGGCAGCAAGCTAATCTCCCGTTTTCAGATATAAAATAATTCTTTATTCAATTTAGCGACGATGAAGTTGAAATCGTCGGGATTGGAAGCGAAGTCCATTTGGTTTACATCAATTTCGATGATCTTCCCGTGATCATAATGCTTCACAAAATCTTCGTAATAATGGTTGAGGGCGACCAGGTAATCTGTTGAAATGTCAGCCTCAAAGTCCCTTCCCCGCTTTTTAATCTGAGAAACGAGCTTAGGAATGCCTGCTTTGAGATAAATGAGCAGGTCGGGCTGTGACACTGTCCGGATAATGGACTCGAAAAGCAACAGATAAGTTTGATAGTCCCGCTCTGTCATCACACCCGACTCGTGCAGGTTTCTTGCAAAAATGAAAGCGTCCTCGTAAATGGTTCTGTCCTGAATGATCGTGGAGTAAGTGGTTTCACGTATTTTCTGGACTTGCGCGAAGCGGTTATTGAGGAAATATATTTGCAGATTAAATGCCCAGCGATCCATATCCTGGTAAAAATCAGCCAGATACGGGTTTCCCTCCACGGCTTCGTACATCACATCCCATTTGAAATATTCGCCCAGCATCTGGGTCAATGTGGTCTTGCCGGCGCCGATATTTCCAATGATTGCAATGTGCATAATGTGAGAAATGTATGGTTAGGAATGCATTGAGTGCGGTAAAAATATAGAAATCATTTTAATTGTTTGCTGATCACAAAGTCCGTTTTTCTGACTTTCGTTAAAGTTCGTTTCTTCGTATATTTGCGCCTGATTTGGAGGCAGGAACTGCGTGGAAGAAATCCTTTCCTCTTTGCAATACATCAAAAAATGCAATAATGAAGCCTTTTAGGGTAATCTTATATTATTTCTATGCACCCATCGAAGACACGGAAACGTATCGCGATGAGCATCATTTGTTCTGTGTTCAGCACAATCTTTTAGGCAGGATTATCATTGCGCCGGAAGGTTTGAACGGAACAGTGTCGGGTACGCCGGAAGATTGTGAAGCATATATGAATTACGTGCGTTCCGACAGTCGGTTTAAAGATGTGCAATTCAAAGTGGAGGAGCATGACAAAGTTGCTTTTCAAAAGCTGCACGTTCGGGTTAAGGAGGAAATTGTCAATTCTGATCTGGGGGTCGACCCTCTGGTCCGCACCGGGAAGCATTTAGAACCGGCTGAATTTAAGCAGATTATTAACGATCCGAATGTTGTTCTGGTGGATATGCGCTCCGATTATGAGCACGAGTTAGGCAAATTCAAAGGTGCCATCACTTTTGACATGCACAACCTTCGCGAGCTGCCCGATCACATTCACGAGATCGAGCATTTGAAGGATAAGAAAATCGTTACTTATTGCACTGGCGGCATCAAATGCGAAAAAGCAAGTGCTTACCTGCTCGAACAGGGTTTTCAGGATGTGTACCAATTGCATGGCGGCATTATCCGTTACGGACTGGAAGAAGGCGGCGAAAATTTTGATGGGAAATGTTACGTTTTTGACAACCGCATTGCTGTCGAAGTCAATAAAGTTAACCCGACCGTTATTTCCCGTTGTTATATCTGCAATGAACCATGCGACCGCATGATCAACTGCGCCAATGCGGAATGCAACACGCACGTGCCGGTTTGTCATCAATGCGGTGAAGATATGGAAGGCGCATGTTCAACCGAATGCAAGGCGCATCCGCATAAGCGCACGTATGATGGAACGGGCTATTATGTGAGCAACAGCAACCATTACCACCCATTACAGGGCCTGAAAAGCCAGAAAAAGAACATTAAAAAAATGAAGTTGGCACAAAGGACTGAACCTGCTGAATAAGTCAGTTCAGTTGCTTTTCCAGAATATAATCGTTCATCCAGTAAGGACCTATCGGAATGTCCTCTTCGCCGGTCACTGCAAAGCCGTTTTTTTCATAAAAACCCTTTGCTTTGTTGTATCGGTTCACATTTAAAATGAGTTTTTTGCCCCCGGCCGATTTTACAAAATTTTCAGTTTCGCTAAGCAGAAATTTCCCCGCCCCCGTCCCCTGAGTTGAAGGAAGTACGTATATTTTCTGTAACTTAAACTTTTCCGGCCCTTCCCGGGATACGGATGCAAATCCTTCGGGCTCTTCGTTGTTCAGCAGGATCAGGAAGGAATGCTGCTCAACGGTAAACTGTCGCAGGAGGGACTCGTGAGAATATATTTTTTCAAACATAAAGTCAATTTGCTCTTTCGTAAGTATATCACCATAAGTAGGTTCCCAGGTTTTTTCCTGGATTGCGATGATGGCCGGGATGTCGCCAACCGTTGCATGTTTTATTGAGAATGAGGGCATATTGCTTAATTTTGACATATTACAGTTACAAATAAATCTTTTTTCAACCTAAAAACCACATATACTTCATTAGCCAGCCCCGACATTGAACCCCCAAAAAGGCTCGCCGATAAGTAGAATTATATGAAACCCCTGATTTTAGTTACAAACGACGATGGCATAACGTCCAAAGGAATCCGAACACTGGTAGAAGTAATGCAAACCCTTGGAGAAGTGATCGTTGTCGCGCCGAACAGCCCGCAATCCGGGATGGGCCACGCAATTACCATTGGCGAACCATTAAGACTTTATTCCACACATATTTTTGAAGGAGTTGTTGAATATGAATGCTCGGGAACGCCAGCTGACTGCGTTAAACTGGCTAAAAACTATGTTCTACAAGATCGGAAACCGGACCTGGTCGTGAGCGGGATCAACCACGGAAGTAACAGCTCGATCAGCGTGCTTTACTCGGGAACCATGTCGGCGGCCATTGAGGCAGCGATTGAAGGCATTCCGGCAATTGGATTTTCATTGACAGATTACCGGGAAGATGCTGATTTTGACCATGCGATCCCTTTTATTAAATCGATTACCGAAGAAGCGCTCAAAACCGGCATACCGAATGGCATCGCATTGAACGTTAACATTCCGGAGAAGACGGACCTGCCTCTGAAAGGTGTGAAAGTTTGCAGACAGGCGCATGCCAAGTGGCAGGAAAAATTCGATTACCGCGTAGACCCGAACGGAAGAGGTTACCTGTGGATGGCAGGAGAATTCATCAATTTTGACACCGCAAAAGAAGATACCGATGTCTGGGCGCTGGATAACAATTATATTTCTGTTGTCCCGTGTCAATATGATCTGACAGCGTATGAGGCGGTTAAGCAGCTTTCGACCTGGGATTTATAATTTTAAAATTCAGCTATGGCATTAGTAGGTAGTTTATTAAAAAAAGGAATTCATATCAGCAACATTGTTGCTAACCGCAGAAAGGCAAGTCTTCACATTCAGCAAAAAAAGACTTTGGCTAAATTGCTCGCCAAGGCACGTTACACCGAGTTTGGAGAAAAATACAATTTCGACGAGCTGCTATCATCGATTTTGTTCAGTGAAAAGGGTGCCTACTACGAGTTATACAAGAAAACGGTTCCTGTTTACGACTACAACAAGATATTCAACGAATGGTGGCATCGGTCACTGGAAGGAGAAAAGGACATTTGCTGGCCTGGCCAGATTAAATATTATGCGTTAAGCTCGGGCACTTCCGAGGCTGCGACCAAGCACATTCCGTTACAAAAGCCATGTCCCGGGCGATCCAGAAAACCAGCATTCGCCAGATCCTTTCGCTCGGACATTATAAGGACCTTCCCAATGATTTGTATGAAAAAGGCTTTTTAATGCTCGCCGGCAGTACAAATCTGAATAACCAGGACAAACATTTTGAAGGCGATCTGAGCGGCATTACCGCCAAGCAGATTCCCTATTGGTTCAGGCCTTATTACAAACCCGGAGAAAAAATCGCGGCGCAGAAGGACTGGGGACTGAAACTGGAGGAAATTACAAAGCAGGCCCACGAGTGGGACATCGGCTTTATTGTGGGCGTTCCGGCATGGATTCAGCTTTTGATGGAAAAGATCATTGCGCATTATAAGGTCAACACCATTCACGATATCTGGCCCAATTTACAGGTTTTTGCGCACGGCGGCGTTTCTTTTGAGCCTTACAGAAAAGGCTTTGAAAAACTGCTCGCGCGGCCGCTGATCTACATTAATACTTATCTTGCTTCCGAAGGATTCATAGCCTACCAAACCCGCCCAGGCTCACAAGGCATGGAGCTGGTTTGTGACAACGGCATTTTCTTTGAATTTATTCCTTTCAACGAAAAGAACTTCGACTCCGAAGGCACATTACTGCCTGATCCTGAGACATTAATGGTCGATCAGGTGGAAGAAGGAAAGGAGTATGCATTGCTGCTGTCGACTTGCGCCGGTTCATGGCGTTACCTGATTGGGGACACGGTTAAATTTATTGACAAATCCAAAGGTGAAATCGTCATCACAGGCCGTACGAAGCATTATTTGAGCCTTTGCGGAGAGCATCTTTCCGTTGACAATATGAACAAAGCGGTGGATCTGGTTTCTGACGAAATGGGGCTGACAGTGAAAGAATTCACGGTTTGCGGCATTGAATACGGTTCAATGTTTGCGCATCACTGGTATGTAGGTGTTGAGGAAACGGATGTGAATGCAGAAGAGCTCAAAACCAAGCTGGATGCTAAATTAGCGGAACTCAATGATGATTATGCCGTTGAAAGGCGCCATGCATTGAAGGAAGTTTTTGTAACGGTTTTACCTAACAAAGCTTTTTACGACTGGATGAATTCCAAAGGCAAAATGGGCGGTCAGCACAAATTCCCACGTGTTTTCAAAAATTTCTTAATGGACGACTGGAAGGGTTTTTTGGAAAAGAATGGTTACATTAAAGATGAGCCTTCCATTAACTCAGGAAATTGACATATGCGATCTGGCAGGCGATCAGGATAAAAACGACGCCTGTCACTTTATTAAATATCGTGACCACTTTTGGTGTAAAAACGCGTTTTAACCTGTGTGCAAATATTGCAATGCCACATTCTACGAAAAACACAACCACCACACTCGCTCCGAAAAACATCAGCACCTGATGATAATTATAATGCAGATTGGTGCGGAGATAAGAAGCAATTGTTACCCAGCTGATGAAATTCACGGGATTAAGGCCATTCAGCAAAAAACCGGTTGTGAAATAATAAAGCAGGTTTCCGAGGCTCGTTTTGGGATACGCAATCTGCGGCTGTCCTTTGATGATGTTTGTCAGGCCGAGCGCGATGAGGAAAACGACGCCCGCGCCGGCCATCCACTTTTTAAAATCGGGAATGTCGGGCAGTAATGCGGTTCCGTAAATGGCGAAGAAAACGAAGATAATATCGCACACCAACACGCCGAAAGCGATTTTTACGCCTGTTTTGTAACCATTGTCAACGCTGTTTTGCACCAATGAAAAAAACACCGTCCCAAAAGTGAGGCATAATGCTATTCCCGTAAGCGTGCCATACAAAAGCGATTCCAGCATATCAGATTCCCTTCAGTCTGGCAGTCATTAAGATGGCGCATACGGATAGCGAATCTGTGATTTCGGAACGCATGCACATATCAACGGCTTCCTGCAATGTTACTTTTCGCACTTGCAGATCTTCCGTATCCTCGGGTTCCGCGTCCTGCTGGGTGAGTTGCTCGGCGATGAATAAGAAACCTTCTTCATTAGTAGCAGAATTGGAAGTGTGAATGCGAGCGAGTTTGGTCCATTTTTCAGCCACTAAACCCGTTTCCTCTTTCAATTCACGCTTTGCAGCGTCCAGCGGATCTGCATTCAACGCCCCGCCGCCTTCGGGGATTTCCCAGGAATATTCCTCAATTGCATAGCGGTATTGGCCTACCAGATAAATGTTGCCCTCTGCATCCAGAGGAATGACGCCGATGGCCTGATTCTTAAACTTAACCAGCCCATAAATGCCTTTATTTCCCGACGGGTTGATCACATCGCGATGGCTCAGTTCGAGCCATGCATTTTCGTAGACAGTTTCGGTTGAAAGTGTTTTCCAATTATTTTCTGTGGTTATAACCCGCATTTTCTTAGTATTTTTGACCTCTGAATTTCAAATCTCAAATGCAAATAAACCAAAATAAGCTTAAACAACGTCTCATACTGCTGTCTTTTATAGCCAGCATCTTGCTGACGGGTTTGAAATTCTTCGCTTATTATCTCACCTCTTCGAACGCGATCCTGAGCGACGCATTGGAATCGATCATCAATGTGATCGCAAGCGGTTTTGCGTTCTACAGCATTTATCTTTCCGCGCAACCCAAGGACAGAAACCATCCTTACGGCCATGGGAAAATAGAGTTTTTCTCTGCCGGTTTCGAAGGTGCATTAATTATCATTGCTTCACTTTTTATTATCATAGAAGCAGTCAAGCGCATTATGGACCCCGCTCCTATCCAAAATCTTGCGCAGGGTTCGGTTTTTATAATTTTTACAATTATCGTAAACACTGCCATTGGTTATAAACTGATTACCGAGGGCAAAAAGGTCAACTCGCTGGCATTGGTGGCTGATGGGCGACATTTGATGACGGATAGCATCAGCAGCCTTGTGCTGATTTTCAGCGTTGGCCTGATCATGCTGACGGGATATGTCTGGATAGACAGCGCAGCGTCCCTGTTATTCGGCGTTTTCCTGGCTTACAATGGATTTCTGCTCGTAAGCAAGTCCGTGGCCGGCCTCATGGACGCTGTGGATGATGCATTGCTGGAAAAAGTGGTGCAAACATTAAAACAAAATAAAAAGGAAGAATGGATTGACGTGCATAATCTGCGTGTGCAGCAATATGGCTCAGATCTGCACATCGATTGTCACTTGACGCTTCCCTATTATTGGGAACTTCAAAAAGTGCATGAAACAATTCATAATTTTGAGAATATACTGAAAGCCAGCCATACGGGAGAAACCGAAATATTCGTTCATGCTGACCCGTGCCTTTATCAATGCTGCTACTTTTGCCGGATAGCGGATTGCCCCGTTCGTCAGCATGCATTTATCAAAGATATTGACTGGGACGCGGCGAGTCTCGTCAAAAACGAAAAGCTGTATAACGAAGCAAGAATTCATATTCCTTAATAAACATAAATCTAAATTCTAACCAAAATGTACGTTTCCCGTCGCGATTTCCTTAAAAAAGCTGGTGCTACTGCCTTCGCAGCCACCGCTTTTTCCGACCTTTTGATGGCAGATCCTGCCAAAAAACTATGGTTTGATATCTCCCTCGCAGAATGGTCTTTACACAAGTCGCTTTTCAAAAAAGAGCTGACTAACCTGGACTTCCCTGCGCTCGCTAAAAAAGAGTTTGGCATTTCAATCGTTGAGTACGTAAACCAGTTCTTCAAAGACAAAGCAGAAGACAAAACATATCTTAATGATTTGATTCAGAGACAAAAGGACAACGGCGTTACCGCTCACCTGATCATGATCGACGGTGAAGGCGGGTTGGGAGAATTGGACGCTGCGGTTCGTAACAAAGCCGTTGAAAATCACTACAGATGGGTAGAAGCTGCAAAATATCTCGGCTGCAAAACCATCCGCGTAAATGCATTCGGCAAAGGTAGTTTTGAAGAAATCGCGAAGTCCGCAGTGGAAGGACTTGGCAAACTGGGCGAATTTGCTGCAAAAACAGGCATCAATGTAATCGTTGAAAACCACGGCGGATCTTCCTCCAATGGACAGTGGTTGTCAGGTGTAATGAAGCAGGTCAATCTGAAAAATGTAGGAACATTGCCTGACTTCGGCAATTTCTGCATCACCAGAAAAGACGGCGGCTGCGCAGAATCGTATGACAGGTATCAGGGAACAAAAGAATTGATGCCATATGCAAAAGGCGTAAGCGCAAAAACGTACGATTTCGACGAAAAAGGAAACTGCATCGAAACAGACTATACAAAAATCCTGAAAATCGTAAAGGATGCAGGATTTAAGGGCATTGCAGGAATTGAGTATGAAGGAAGCAAGCTTTCGGAGTATGAAGGGATTAAGGCTACGAAAGCGTTGTTGGAGCGCGTTGGGCCTACGGTTTGACCCCCAACCCCCTGAAAGGGGGCTTTCGTTGCTGCTGGTGAGATGACAAAGAGGGCTTTTGCATTGTGTGCTTAGCCCTCTTTTTATACCGGATGTATGCCCGCTAATCGTGATTTCGTTGTTAATAGTAAGATGATATACAAAAATCCTGGAAATCGTAAAGTATGCTGGATTTAAGGGAATTGTTGTTGGAGCGCGTTGGGCCTACGGTTTGACCCCCAACCCCCTGAAAGGGGGCCTTCGTTGCTGCTGGTAAGATGACAGAGAGGGCTTTGCATTGTGCAAGGTTCTCTTTTTTTATACCGGATGGACGCCCTCGAATCGGGCTTTCGTTGCTGCTGGTAAGATGGCAAAGGGGACTTTGCATTGTGCAAGGCTCTCTTTTTTCGTAAGGGGTGGATTCCCGCGAATCAGGCTTTCGTTACTGCTGGTAAGATGAAAAAAGAGGACTTTGCACGATGCAAAGTCTTCTTTTTCATCCCGAATGTACGCCCTCGAAGGGCTTTCGTCGCTGCTAGAAAAATGTAAAGCCCCCTCCCAGGGGGTTCGGGGGTCCTACCAGACCAAGTCACATCCCCAAATAACTCAAAAACTCCTTCTTAGTAATCTCCTCCTGAAACTTCCCGCCATAAAACGCCGTCACGGTAGAACTGCCGGTATGAAGGGAGCAAGCTTTCTGAGTATGAAGGGATTAAGGCTACGAAGGCGTTGTTGGAGCGCGTTGGGCCTACGGTAGGACCCCCAACCCCCTGAAAGGGGGCTTTCGTTGCTGCTGGTAAGATGACAAAGAGGACTTTGCATTGTGCAAGGTCCTCTTTTTTCATACCCGATGGACGCCCGCGAATCGGGCTTTCGTTGCTGCTGGTAAGATGACAAAGAGGACTTCGCACTGTGCAAAGTCCTCTTTTTTCATCCCGAATGTACACCCTCGAAGGCCTTTCGTCGCTGCTACCAAAATGTAAAGCCCCGTCCCAGGGGGTTCGGGGGTCCTACCAGCCCAGGTCACATCCCCAAATAACTCAAAAACTCCTTTTTAGTAATCTCCTCCTGAAACTTCCCGCCATAAAACGCCGTCACGGTAGAACTGCCCGAATCGCGTATTCCTCTCGACTGCACACACATATGCTGCGCATCGATTACAACTGCTACGTCTTCGGTTTGTAATGCCTGTTTCAATTCGTTAGCGATCTGCACGGTTAGCCTCTCCTGGACTTGCGGACGTTTTGCGAAGTATTCTACGATCCGGTTCAGTTTGGACAAGCCGATCACTTTGCCGCTCGAAAGGTACGCGACGTGGGCTTTTCCATAAATAGGCACAAAATGGTGCTCACAATTGGAGAAAACCGAAATATCTTTTTCGACCAGCATCTGGTCGTATTTGTATTTATTTTCAAAAAGCGTGACCGCTGGTTTGTTTTTGGGATCAAGGCCGCTGAAAACCTCCGTGATGAACATCTTAGCGACACGTTTTGGTGTGCCTTTCAAGCTGTCATCGGCCAGGTCCAGACCCATGATTTCCATAATGTGGCGGAAATGCTTTTCAATCAGCTCCATTTTAAGATCGTCATCCATGGCGAAAGCATCTTTGCGCATGGGCGTCTCGATCGATGAAAATAAATGATTGTTGCCAATTTCCTCAACCTCAACCGTTTCAGTCGACTGGATATTCGACGAAGTTCCGTTCTGTTTCATATAATCTGACTTTCAGGTTAAGGCCTGAATCAATTTTTGATCTTAATATTGAATGTATAACGATCGCGATATTTTCCGCGGAAGGGTTTAGTGACTTGAATTCTTCAACGTCCAGATTCAGGTTCTTATGGTCAAAACGATCCAGTACGAATTCCTTTAAAATGGAGCTCAATACTTTCATATCCAGCACATAGCCCGTCTCATGATCAACTTCCCCCGTCACTTGTACGATCAGTTCATAATTGTGCCCGTGAAAATTGGGATTATTGCATTTGCCAAACACGTGCTCGTTCTTTTCAGCCGACCAATCCGGATTATGAAGACGATGAGCCGCGTTGAAATGTTCCTTCCGAAACACCGCCACCTTTTGCGCCATATGATGATTCACTTAAAATAAAACTTGCTTTAAATGTCGTTACAAAGTATGTGTCCAACACACTTAAAGCCTTTGAGCCTGGACGTAATGCGCTCTTGGAGTTACTTGTTTTGGGTTAACGCTTTACAAATCCAATTTGTTCATTTTCCCCAATATTCATTACCTGCTATCGTAAATCGCTTTTTATTTGAATTAATAAAAAAAATTAAAAAATACGGTTATTGAATGTAAATTGCGATCTTGGAAACCATTGCGCCCTGGGCCGGTTCACACCATTCTAAACCTTATCTTGACAAGTTAATGAATAGACGCGATTTTATTCAAAAAGCCACAATGGTCGGCCCGGCCTTAGGAATGATGCCGTCTTTGTATTCCAACGAGGCAAAAATGGCTGATAAAGTGCGGCTTGGCTTCATCGGCGTAGGCCTCCGGGGCCGCAGCCATCTGGAACAAGCGCTTTTCAGGCAGGATGTGGAGGTGAACGCAATCTGTGACATTGATCCGGCTGCCATCAATATTTCTCTTGAACAAATAAAAAAGTCAGGAAGGAAAGCGCCAGCGGTTTATTCCAAAGGCGAAGAAGATTTTCTTAATCTCGTAAAGCGCGATGATCTGGACGGCATATTGATCGCAACGCCCTGGCAGTGGCACGTGCCTATGACTTTGGCGGCGATGAAAGCCGGAAAATATGCGGCCGTGGAAGTTTCGGCCACCGTTACTCTGCAGGATTCATGGGATCTGGTTGATACTTTTGAGAAAACCGGATCGCATTGCATGATCCTGGAAAACGTTTGTTACCGCCGGGATGTCATGGCCATTTTGAAGATGGTGCGTGAAGGAATGTTCGGCGAAATGACCTATGCACATTGCGGTTACCAGCACGATTTGCGATCGGTGAAGTTAAATGACGGGAAAAGCAACGGTGGTGTCGGCGTTGAATTTGGTGAAAAAGGATTTTCGGAAGCCAAATGGCGCACCCAACATTCCGTTGACCGCAATGGAGACATTTATCCAACACACGGCCTGGGCCCCGTTGCCCATTGGCTCGACATTAATCGCGGCAACCGCTTCTCTTACCTGACTTCAACGGCCACAAAATCGAGGGGATTGCATAAATATATCGTCGATCACGGCGGTAAGGATCACCCGAATGCGAAGGTGAATTTCAAGCTCGGTGACATTGTAACGACAGTGATCCAATGTCATAATGGAGAAAACATCGTGCTTGTTCATGACACCAACTCGCCACGCCCCTACTCGCTCGCTTTCCGTGCACAGGGAACCAACGGCATCTGGATGAACGACGGACACAGCATATATATAGAAGGCGTTTCTCCAAAAGAACATACTGCCGAACCCGATAAGGCCTATCTCGACAAAAACGACCATCCACTATGGGCAAAATATGCGAAGGACGCAGAAAGTGCCGGACATGGCGGCATCGATTATTTTGTATTAAGAGGTTTTATTGAATCTATCAAAAGAAAAACGGCTCCGCCGATTGACGTGTACGACGCGGCAACTTGGAGCGCAATCAGCCCGCTATCCGAATTGTCCATAGCAAAAGGAAGCGCGCCCATTGAAATTCCTGACTTCACCAGAGGCAAATGGAAAACCAACAAGCGTATTTTCGGCCTGAATGACGAGTACTAACATTTTATTTTTCATTTTTAACCTACATAACCCTGACCAATTAATTTAAAACTAAATGAACAACAAGAACAGCTACCTTGGCCCTCTCTTTATGATTGGCGTTATATTTTTTGTGATGGGTTTCATCACTTGGGTTAACGGCACATTAATAACATTTTTCAAAAAAGCATTCTCCCTTGACAACACCAGTTCCTATCTGGTAACATTCGCCTTTTTTATTTCCTACACGATCATGGCGATTCCCTGTTCCTATGTTGTAAAAAAGACCGGTTTTAAAAATGGAATGTCGCTGGCCCTTCTTGTAATGGCTGCCGGAACATTGATTTTTATCCCGGCTGCTGAAATGGCTTCCTACCCTGTATTTCTGGTGGGACTTTTCACAATCGGGATTGGGCTTACCGTTCTGCAGACCTCTTCAAACCCATATGCTACGATCCTTGGGCCACGGGAAAGTGCTGCGCAACGGATCAGTATTATGGGAATTGCGAACAAATCGGCCGGGATCCTCAGCCAGGTGATCATTGGTAAATTGCTTTTATCGGGCGCTAGCTCAACAGATCCGAAAGCAGAGCTGGACAAAGTGGTTGTTCCCTATCTCGTTCTGACGGCAGTTTTGGTCGGCTTGGCAATTCTGATTCGCATGTCGAAAGGTTTGGTTGAAGTAAGCGAAGAGGAAGAAACGCCGGTTGGAGCATTGCCCGTTGTAGAAAAGAAGAGCGTTTTTCAGTTTCCTAACCTTGTGCTCGGCGTAATAGCATTGTTTTGCTACGTGGGTGTTGAAGTGATTGCAGGAGATACGATTATCAACTATGGCGTTTCGCTGGGCTTTGCAGAAGAAGAAGCCAGGCTTTTCGGAACATATACATTGGGCGGAATGATGTTTGGCTACGTTTTAGGCATTGTTTTGATTCCCAAATATGTTTCCCAACAGGCATATCTTATGTTTTCAGCCGTTCTAGGAATGGTTGTGACCATTGCCGCGATCTTCACAACAGGTTTTACTTCCGTGCTTTGCATTGCCATTTTAGGGTTTGCCAATGCGGTGATCTGGCCGGCATTGTGGCCTTTGGCTTTGAGCGGGCTAGGTAAATTTACCAAAATTGCCTCTGCATTATTGGTAATGGGAATATCCGGTGGTGCGGTAATGCCATTGGTTTACGGCGGCATTGCAGATTACATTAAAGACGAACAGCAGGCCTATTGGGTTATGGTTCCATTGTATATGTTTATCCTGTATTTCGGTCTGATTGGCCATAAAAAGAAAAGCTGGTAGTTCATGAGGATTTCGACCCCGGGCCGTATATGTTTATTTGGTGAACATCAGGATTATCTTGGCTTACCTGTCATTGCAGCAGCCATTTCGCGCAGGATCAGCATCGACGGACATTACCGGGATGACAGCAAAATCATCCTGCATTTGCCCGATCTTGGGCTGAAAGAGGAATTTTCACTCCATGACACATTTCCATACGTGGTGCAGCGGGATTATTTCCGCAGCACCATTAATATTTTAAAACGGAAGGGTTTAACATTCTCAAAAGGCTTTGAATGTGTTATACAGGGTAATATTCCAATTAATTCAGGAACGTCGAGCTCCTCCGCACTCATTGTTTCCTGGGCACATTTTCTGGATAAAATGAGCGATAACCCGGTTGGTTTTTCCCAAAAAGAACTGGGCGAAATTGCTAATGCTGCAGAGGTGCTCGAATTTGGGGAACCGGGCGGCATGATGGATCATTATTCGACAGCCATCGGCCATGTGATTTACCTGGAATCGACACCCATTATCCACGTTGAAGCACTGACTCCGACGCTCGGAACATTCGTTCTAGGTGACTCTTTGGAGCCAAAAGACACATTAGGAATTCTGGCGCGCTGCCGTTATGGAATGGAAGATGTGATCAAAAAAGTCTCCAATTACGATCCCGAATTCTCCATTTTCACCACGCCTTTTGACAATTGGATTGATTATAAAGCGCAGCTTACCGACGATGAACTGAGTCTTTTAAAAGCGAATCTGGAAGACCGCGACATTCTTGTTGAAGGGAAAGTTTTGTTAACGCAAAGTATCCATATCCCTGTTAATGAGGAATTTGACAAACATTTCGGCGGGCTGCTTTACAAACACTACGAAAACCTGCGCGACCATAAAAGAACTTCAACACCCAAAATCGAGCGCATGATGAATGCTGCATTATCTGCTGGCGCATTAGGCGGCAAGATCAATGGCTCGGGCGGTGGCGGTTGCATGTTTGTGTATGCGCCCACGAAGGCAGAAGAAGTGGCCGAAGCCATTGAAAAAGAAGGCGGGAAAAGTTACATTATCACCGTTGATTCAGGAACGCGGATCGAAAACTGAGGCATTAAAATGCACGATTGTAATTCCGATTGTGTTTTTGTTTTAAGACCTTTGCCAATATAATAACAACTCCATGGCAGTAGTTACAGCTTCTGAAAAAACGACAAATCTTTACTGTCCCTCACTGACAGCATATAACAGGCGAAAAACCATCACAATAAACATCGGCGACCTCCCCATGGGCTCCGATTATCCCATCCGCGTCCAGTCCATGACAACCGTTGATACCATGGATACGCAAGGTTCCATTGACGAAGTGATCCGCATGGTGGATTCGGGTTGTGAATATGTGCGCATCACCGCGCCCAGTGTGAAGGAAGCGCAAAATCTTGAAAACATACGGAACGGCCTGCGCAAGCTTGGTATTAATGTTCCCCTGATCGCCGATATACATTTCACGCCTAATGCAGCTGAACTTGCCGCCAGGATCGTTGAAAAAGTAAGGATTAATCCAGGTAATTATGCAGACCGCAAGCGTTTCGAAATCATCGATTACACCGACGCTTCCTATGCCGCAGAACTGGAAAGAATTCGGGAAAAATTCATCCCGCTGGTCCGCATATGCAAGGAGTACGGCACAGCCATGCGAATTGGGACAAACCACGGTTCGCTGTCCGACCGGATATTAAGCCGTTATGGCGACACACCACTCGGAATGGTTGAATCTGCGCTGGAATTTTTGCGCATTTGTGAAGAGTTTAATTATTTTAACATTGCGCTTTCCATGAAATCCAGCAATACGCAGGTCATGGTGGAAGCCTATCGTTTGCTTGTGCAGCGTCTGGACGAAGAAGGGTTGAAGCCTTATCCGCTGCATTTGGGCGTTACGGAAGCCGGGGAAGCAGAAGATGGCAGGATTAAGTCTGCAGTCGGCATTGGCACATTGCTTGAAGATGGTCTTGGCGATACGGTGCGGGTTTCTCTAACCGAAGCGCCTGAAAAGGAGGCTCCTGTGGCCCGTGCCTTGATCCAGCGATATGCGAATCGTACGCCGCACGGATATATTGAACCCGTTGAATCCTGCCCGATTAATCCATTCCAATATACAAGAAGAGATACAAAGGAAGTTTATAACATTGGTCATTTGAATGTGCCGCGTGTTATTGCGGATTATTCTAATATCCACGTAACCCAGCTGGAAGACCTTAAAAGCGTTGGACATTTCTTTCTGCCTGTGCCTGACAAATGGGCGATGAATGATCAGGGAGCTGATTTTATATATTCCGGAAAAAATCCTGCGCCTTTCATGCTGCCCAACGGATTGCGTGAAATCCTGGATTTTGAGCAATGGTTAACGCACGAAAATGCAGTTAACAAATTTCCACTTTTCGAAGCAGGAGAATGGCTTGAAATTGATAAAACAAGCGTTTCCCCACAGTTGAATTTTATCAAGGGAACCATTCATTCGCTCGACGATTTGCTCCTTGAAAGCATCCGGTTAGCAACAAATGTTGTCCTCCTAATCCACACGGACAATGCACACGCGATGCCCGAACTTCGCCGGTTCTTCTATAAACTGGTTGAAAAAGGCATTAAAGTTCCCGTGGTCGTACAGTGCGATTACGCGAGTGATTTGGGCGACGAGCTTACATTATACTCAGCCACCGACATCGGCGGCTTGCTCGTGGATGGCTTTGGGGACGGCGTGTTACTGCAGCCATCCTTTCCAACGCATATCACCCATGCCGATATGCTCAAATCTGCCGCATCCTTCAACAGCATTGCATTCGGCATTTTACAGGCTGCGAGAACCCGGATGTCAAAAACGGAATACATTTCCTGCCCGTCCTGCGGCAGAACACTTTTCGATTTGCAGGAAACGACGGCAATGATCCGCAAGCACACGGAACATTTGAAAGGTGTGAAAATCGGCATTATGGGCTGCATCGTAAACGGACCGGGTGAAATGGCGGATGCGGATTACGGCTATGTGGGGATGGGCAAGGATAAAATCGCTTTGTATCGTGGTCAGGAAGTAATCAAAAGATCGGTTACGGCGGCCAGGGCTGTGGAGGAATTAATTGGCTTAATACGTGAAGACGGCCGCTGGATTGAGCCGGATGAGCGGGAAATATTGGTTTAGTAGGGTTGGTAAAGACAGAAAACCGTAAATTTTATGAAAAGATACTTTCAGTTAGGCGACGTGTTTGGTTATTTCTTTCGCGTTTTCAAAAAAAGGGATCCGAATGCCCCCGATTCCTTTAACCTGCGCATGATGCATGGGATCAACAAAATTTCCATCGTCATGTTCCTGATTTGCGTTATCATTATGATCGTTAGAGCATTGACAAGATGAATTTAGAATCGCTGAGAGATTACTGCCTGAAACTCCCGGGTGTGACAGAAGAATTGCCATTTGGGCCAGATACATTAGTGTTCAAGGTCAAAGGCAAAGTCTTCCTCCTCACGCCCATGGACTCAGCGTCACATCAGTTCAACGCCAAATGTGATCCTGAAAAAGCAGAAGAGCTAAGAGAAAAATATCCGGACGTAAATCCCGGATATCATATGAACAAGAAGCACTGGAATACAGTCCACGTCACCGGTAACATTCCAAGTGAGACGTTATTTGAATGGGTGAAAGAATCTTATGATTTGGTGGTTAAGAGTCTGCCGAAGAAGGACCAGGCGTCCCTCGGCTCCGCTCGGGGTGACAAGTCTGGAAGCGATTCGCACAAATAAATTGTTGGTCTGACCTCGGCTCCGCTCGGTCTGACAGAGCGGAGCAGTTCGCCCTGTCAGACCGAGCGGAGCAGTTCGCCCTGTCAGACCGAGCGGAGCCGAGGTCACTTCGCAGCCTTCATCTCTTCATCCAACTTCTTGCTTAACGTCTCGCACACGCCCTCAATGGCGTCGGCCATGACGGTATCATTTGTTGCAGTAAGCAGCGTGTCTGCGATGCCGCTCATGAGTTCGATGTAGAAGCGTTTCATTTCGAAAACTTCCATGTCCTTTGTCCAAAGATCGATTTTTAATGTGCCGCGGTGGTAATGGTCCCAAACGGCAATGGCGATCGCACGGGTGTCGTTGATACCTTCGTTAGGGTTGTCCGTTGCATTCCAAAAAATCTTTTCCGGTATGTTCTTGTCGTCGAGTTCAACGGTAAAATGTATTTCCGATTTTTTCATATGAGGTGTTAATATTTCAGACAAAAGTAACCAATCGAGGATATTTATAGTTCTAAAATTACTTCGTTGCCTGTTTAAACACCTTTTTCAAAAGATCGGTAACACGCGCTTTCGGGTCTTCGCGGATCTTTTTCTCTTCCTGAGCGATCAAAACATATAGCCCGTCAATGGTCTTTTGGGTAGCATAACCTTTCAAATCGGGATTCACTTTTTTGACCAGAGGGAGCTTGTTGTAAGTGTCTACAATCTCTTTGTAATAATCAGTGGCTTTGTTCAGGTTAAGCGTGGAGTCTACAACCGGGAAGAATGTTTTATAAAGATCTTCATTAGTTGTTTTCTTTAAATACTGCGTCGCTGCATCGTCTTGTCCTTTTAAAATACCCAGCGCATCAGGCACGGTCATGGAAGTAATTGCTTTTACGAAGATCGGTTTTGATTTTTTCGCAGCATCCTCCGCGGCGCGGTTGAGTGATAAGGTGAATTTGTCAACCTGGTCGCCCAATCCCATTTTTCTCAAAGTTTCAGCCACCTTTTGCGCTTCCGGGGGAACAGCGATTTTAATTAATTCATTTTTGAAAAAACCATCCACTTTGGAAGCCTCCGCCGAACCGTTGCTGATCCCAACATTTAGGGCTTCTTTCAAGCCTGAAACGATTTCGTTTTCACCAAGCGCATCCGATTTTCCGCCTACCTTATCCAGCACTTTTCCTAAGTTGAACTGCGCCTGCGAATTAGTGGCTGATATGAGTGAAAATAATAATATTGCTAAGATTTTGTGATTCATTACGATTGTGTTTGTTAAATTCTGACTACGCTTTAAACGTACTCAATAACGATTAATTTTACTTATTTTTGGGAAATAACAGTCTCATTCAACCCATTTCAAACTATGCTTCCCATTATCCGGGCTGAAATATTAACGATCGGTGATGAAATTCTTTTTGGACAAATTACGGATACGAACACGCAATGGATTGGCTCTCAACTCACTGATATAGGCATTCGTCCGGTGAGGAAGACTTCGGTTGGAGACAATAAAGCGGACATCCTGGATGCATTCGCGGCGGCTAGCCAGCGGGTGGATGTTATTATTGTGACGGGAGGCCTCGGCCCTACCCGCGATGACATTACCAAGCATACATTTTGCGAATATTTTGGGACTGAACTGGAAATCAATCAGGAGGCACTCGAACTGATCACTGGTTTTTTTGCGAAACGCGGTCGCGCCATGACTGAGCTGAACATTCAGCAAGCTGCACTTCCCAAAAATTGTACCTACATTCCCAACCTTTGGGGAACAGCGCCTGGCATGTGGTTTGAAAAAGACAATGTTGTTTACGTTTCGCTGCCCGGCGTGCCTTACGAAATGAAGAGCCTGATGGAATTTGAGATCCTTCCCAGGCTTAAAGCGAAGTTTGTTTCCAACATTATTCAACATAAATCGGTGCGGACGATCGGCATAGGAGAATCATTCCTGGCTGAGAAGATCGCTCCCTGGGAAGATGCACTTCCCGCACATATAAAATTGGCTTACCTGCCTCATTTTGGACAGGTAAAGCTGCGTTTGACCGGCACAGGAACAGATCAGATTCAACTTGATGCCGAGCTGGCCGAACAAGTCGGGCTACTGATGCCGTACATTGAAGAATGGGTTTTTGGTTTTGATAGTGATGAACTGGAAACGGTCATCGGATCGTTACTTGTTCAAAACCACGCCACGGTAGGCACGGCAGAGAGTTGCACCGGCGGTTTTGTAGCCAATCAGATTACAAACGTTCCTGGCGCTTCCCGTTATTTTGAAGGTTCAGTTGTAAGTTATAGTAATGAGGTCAAAATGAATGTGTTAGGTGTGTCACGTCAGACATTGGAAGCATACGGGGCCGTCAGCGAGCAGACTGCGCGGGAAATGGCCGAAGGTGCACGCAAGGTGCTGAACACCACATTTGCGATTTCAACCACGGGCATTGCCGGACCTGATGGCGGCACGGATGACAAACCGGTGGGTACGATCTGGATTGCCTGCGCAACGCCGGATGAAACATTCACCCAGTTGCTAACATTGCGTAACAACCGCAAGATCAATATAGAACTTACTTCTTCCTACGCGTTGAATTTGTTGAGGAAAACCATTTTGAAAACAAGCCTTACGATAAAAGGCTGAGAAGAACATTAATTAGTTGCGGCGCTCAATCTTATGCGCCAACGAAAGAAACCAGTTATGAAAATAGTTGAAATGGTAATGCCTCCAATGGGCGAAAGTATCATGGAGTGTACCGTCCTTCATTTACTTGCGAAAGCCGGTGACAAGGTTTCGGTGGATGATTCCATTTTGGAGGTTGCCACGGACAAAGTGGATACGGAAGTGCCCTGCCCTTTTTCCGGCGTGCTTACGGAGTGGCTTGTCAAAGAAAATGATGTTGTTCCGATTGGAAGCCCCGTTGCGAAGATTGAAGTTGAAAATGACGTGGATGAGGATGACCAGCAGCCCGTAGATAAACCCGTTCATGCGCCGGTTAGTGCAGAACCGGAAGTGGAAGCAACCGCAGCTGCTCTCGAAAAAGAATATGAGGAAGTGCTTACCAAAAAGGCCGAGCCCGCCTTAGAACTGGCCAATAGTAATCCAGACCACAACGCCTTCTACTCCCCGCTCGTGCTCAGCATTGCGCGCCGAGAGCACATTACTGAAACCGAGCTTGCGACCATTCACGGAACGGGCATGGAAAACAGGGTTACCAAAAGTGATATTTTTTCATTTTTGGATAATCGGAAAAAGAATATCGGAGTGCCAACGCCGCTTGCAACTTCACTGAATGGCTCCAACGAGATCATTGAAATGGACCGGATGCGGAAGATGATTTCGCAGCGCATGATCGAGTCCAGGAGAATTTCGGCGCACGTCACTTCATTTATTGAAACGGATATGACGCCGGTGGTGCAGTGGCGCGAACATACGAAAGCAGAATACAGAAAGAAGACCGGCGATAGCATTACATTCACGCCGATTTTGATCGAAGCTGTGGTGAAGGCGATTAAGGATTATCCTATGATCAACATTTCGGTTGACGGCGATAAGATCATTAAGAAAAAGGAAATTAACATTGGTATGGCCGTGGCTTTACCGGATGGAAACCTGATCGTTCCGGTTATCCATCGCGCTGACCAGTATGATTTACCCGGTTTAGCAAGGAAAGTAAATGATCTTGCCAAAAGAGCGCGGGAAAATAAGTTGAAGGCCGATGACCTGGCAGGCGGAACTTACACCGTTTCCAACATTGGTGCATTTGCCAACCTCATGGGAACGCCTATCATTGTACAGCCGCAGGTTGCCATCATGGCTTTTGGAGCTATTAAGAAAAAACCGGCTGTAATTGAAACGCCGCAAGGTGACTTGCTCGGCATCCGCAGCCTGATGTTCATATCCCATTCTTACGATCACCGCGTTGTGGACGGCTCACTAGGCGGGCTTTTTCTGAAACGTGTGAACGATTACCTTGAAAATTTCGATACGCACAGATCCATAATGTAATGCTCAGACTCACTTTGGACATGGATGACGTGCTGGCGGATACGCACAAGAAACTCGTCAGCATCGTTCATAATGATTTTTCGACCTTATATACTGAAGAACAATTGAGCAAAAGTGCTTTCAGGGACATATTGCATCCCAAGCAGCTGACTAAACTGCACAGGATCATAGACACACCGGGCTTTTTTGCAGACATTGAGGTGATGAACGGCGCAGTGGAAACGGTTTACAAGCTGTCTAAATTCTACGAAATATTTGTTGCGACCGCATGCATGGAATTTCCTACATCATTCAACGACAAATTTGCCTGGCTCAAAAAGCACTTTCCGTTCATACCCTGGACAAATGTGGTGTTCTGCGGTTATAAAAGCATTATTCAGTCCGATTACCTGGTCGATGATCATGTGCGGAACCTGAATGCATTCAAAGGGGCGGGCATCCTTTTTACAGCGCCGCATAATGTTAAAGAAACCTCATATAAGCGTGTTTCCAATTGGAAGGATGTTTCTGAATTATTCTTACCCATCGCATGAAACTACTATTAATTGAAGACGAGCCCAAAACTTTGCAGTCCATTAAACAAGGACTGGAAGAAAACGGATACGAGGTCGACATTGCATACGACGGCCTGATTGGCAGGCAGTTGGCAAAAAATAACACTTATCAATTGATCATCAGCGACATTATCATTCCGGGAATAAACGGCATTGAGCTTTGTCGCGAAATACGGAACTGGGGAGACGAAACGCCGATTTTAATGTTGACGGCACTGGGGACCACGGACGATAAAGTAACCGGTCTGGATGCAGGCGCGGATGATTATCTGGTCAAACCATTTGAGTTTAAAGAGCTCCTGGCGCGTGTGAGAGCACTTACTAAGCGTGGGACGACGGTTTCACACACTGCGCAGGTCCTGAAATTTGCTGATCTGGAAGTTTCGCTGGATGCTAAAACGGTCCACCGTTCAGGCAATAAAATCAACCTTACTGCAAGAGAATTCAATTTACTTGTTTACTTGATCCGGAACCAGGGCCGGGTTATTTCCAAAGTGGAGATTGCAGAGCAAGTTTGGGATATTGGTTTCGATACGGGCACCAATGTCATTGAAGTTTATGTAAATTATCTCCGTAAAAAAATTGATAAGGATTATCCCGTCAAATTGATCCATACCCAGTTTGGCATGGGTTATGTGCTTAAAGTAGAGTAAATTATGCAAATCCGCACCAGACTTACAGTTCAGTTTTCCCTGCTGGTGAGCGGAATCCTTCTGATCACGTTTCTTGCGATCTATTTTTTCTCGTATTACAATGTTAATGAGGATTTTTACGATCGTTTAAGGTCGAAAGCCAAGTCGCAGGCGGAACTTTTGCTGATTGTTCCTCAGGTCAATACGGAGGTTTTAAAAGCCTTGGACGAAACCAACCGCGATTTGATCTATGATGAAAACACATTTATTTTCGACGAAAAAAACCGGCTGATTTATAGCAATCCAACCAACCCGCATTCAAAATCCATTCATGTTTCCAATTACTGGCTGGACGAAATCCGCAAAGCAGGCCAGATCCGCTACACCGACGGCGAATATAAAGTTGTCGGGTTGTATTACAAATATCCCTACAACAAAGCCGTTGTTTTGCTCGGCGCGAAAGATTTGTACGGACAAGCCAATCTTTCCAATTTGAGCACATTGCTCACGGTTTTGTTCTTTATAGTAACAATTATCGTCGCACTTGTGGGCTGGATTTTCTCCAAACGTGCATTACGGCCGATTTCCAAGGTTATGAATGCAGTGGAAAGAATTTTACCCCAAAAGCTCGATACCCGACTTGATGTTCCGAACCAAAAGGATGAAATAGGACGCTTAACCACCACATTTAACAATCTTTTGGACAGGATTGAAACGGCTTTTCAGATGCAAAAGATCTTCGTGGCCAATGTTTCCCACGAGCTTAAAAACCCATTAACCAAAATCCGATCTCAGCTGGAAGTTAGCATGCTCAAAGAACGCAATACGGCTGATTATCAATTGACGATCAGGTCTGTTTTGGAGGATATTCAGGAACTTGCGCAGCTTTCAAACACACTATTGGAGCTCGCCAAAGTAAGTGAGGATCAGAAAGATCTGCTCACAGAAATCATCCGCGTCGACGACCTCCTGCTGGATTGCAGGATGGGACTTGCACAGGCAAACCCTTCCTATAACATTCAGCTCAATTTTGAAGAACTGCCGGAAGACGACACCTGGTTGGAACTGACAGGAAATACTACATTGCTTAAAACAGCTTTCCTGAATCTGATGGACAATGCCTGCAAGTTTTCAGATAATCATACCGTAAATGTGGATCTGAAAACATCGGCGAGGAGACTGACATTGAGTTTTTCAGATAACGGAAAGGGAATTCCCAAAGAAGATCAAAGCCTGGTATTTCAGCCTTTTTACCGCAGCGACAACACGGCCAATATTAAGGGATATGGGATTGGGCTTTCGCTGGTGGAGCGGATTGTGAAACTCCATAATGGCAATGTGGCCATTTATTCAAACGAGCCGAAGGGAACGACATTCGTAGTAACTTTATCGAAGCTCTAAGGAAATTCTAACTTTTTATTAACGTCTTTTTAAGTATTGTGTGATTTATTTGTATTGTCTCAATAAGACATGCCGATAAAACGGCAGTTCAAAAAGGATTTCATTTTTTGTGGTGTTAATAAGCAAACTTGGCAGGTGTATCTCACACCTGCCAAAGTTTTTTTGTGCCCTTCGGCCGCTGGGCGGTTCACTTCGGCTCCGCTCAGTGTGACAGGGGCTCTGCTCAGTGTGACAGAGGCTCCGCTCAGTGTGACAGGGGCTCCGTCAGTAAGACATAAAAAAACTCCGCCCATGGACAATTTACTTGTCACCCTGAGCGGAGTCGAAGGGCTAGCACTAAGCCACCTACTAACTTTATTAATTCTTCTTCCTAATCTCAATAATCTTCAACTTATTCAGCATCTTAATCACCGGGTAAGTCGGGTCGACTTCATACCAGCGTGAGCCGAAATTGATTGAATTAGGCTTTTTATGGTGATTGTTTTGAAATAACTCGCCCATCATTAAGAAGTCGAAAATTAACGAATTCTTAGATTTGTCGTCGTTATCGAAGTTTTGATAACCATATTTGTGACCACTCCAGTTTACAATCGCTCCGTGGATCGGGCCCATTAGGAAATGTACAGGCAAAAGGAAGAAGAATGCCCAATGCATATCCAGATATATGTACGCCAGGATATAAAAAGCAGTATAAAGCAATGCCCACCCGGAACGGGAAAGCCATGAGTCGCCGAGTTTTTCGATAAAGCGCCATTCCGGATAATTCCTTTCGAATTGCGACTCGATCGCGCGCTTGCGGCTAAGTACAGCATTATAAATATTCTTCGTTTCCCACATCATCGTAAAAACGTTTTTAGTGTGATGCGGAGAGTGCGGATCTTTTTCTGTGTCACTAAAAGCGTGGTGCATGCGGTGTAAAATCGCGTAAGCTCTTGGACTTAAATAAGAAGAACCTTGGGAAAGATATGTCAGCA
This sequence comes from Dyadobacter chenwenxiniae, assembly GCF_022869785.1. Taxonomy (NCBI): domain Bacteria; kingdom Pseudomonadati; phylum Bacteroidota; class Cytophagia; order Cytophagales; family Spirosomataceae; genus Dyadobacter; species Dyadobacter chenwenxiniae. The sequence goes on from NZ_CP094997.1 coordinate 2,116,023, forward strand.
AATAAAAGAAACGCTCCCACGGTTTGCTCATAATAAACATCTTATGAGCGGAATAGCGGTGTAGGAAGAAGGTTTGACAGAATAGGGACAAATACCAATGTACAACAAAAACGATAAGAACAATATACATGGAACGAGATGAAATTATAATATTTTAAACTTGGTACAAAAGTAAGGGTAAGCGTTTACAAAACCGAAAATCGGAAAACCTAATTTGGAATTATTTTAATATAGAGAGATACGATTTTTGTGAGATTACGGATTAAAACAACATTGATATTACTCAAAGAATCATAAAAGCATAGCTCAGCAAGTTTGCCCCCATTTGCAATGCTTTTCTGCGCATTTCTTCCGGATCATTGTAAACACTCTGATCTTCCCAGCCGTTTCCGAGGTCCGTTTCGTAGCTGTAATAGCAAACCAGCCGACCCTGCCAGATCAATCCGAAGCCCTGCGGTTGCTTTCCATCGTGTTCATGAACTTTGGGCAAACCTTCCGGAAACACATATTTAATGCGGTATACCTGGTGATCAAAAGGCAATTCCACAAAAGAGAGCTCTGGAAAAACCTTCTTCATTTCTCTCCTGACAAACTGATCCAATCCGTAATTGTCATCGATGTGCAAAAATCCCCCCGACAACAGATAATTGCGCAGATTTTGCGCCTCAGCGTCACTGAAAACAACATTACCGTGCCCTGTCATGTGGACAAACGGATATGCAAAAATATCCGGGCTGCCCACTTCCACCACGTCTTCCGCGGGGTTAATGTTCATTTTGAGCTCCGTATTGCAGAATTTGATCAGGTTGGAAAGCGAAGTTTTATTGGCATACCAGTCGCCACCGCCGCCGTATTTGAGCTTGGCTATTTTTAATGATGATTGAGCGAATGTCGCGGAGCCTATTAAAACAAATGCGACCAGCCCTACTATTTTGCCAAAACTCACTACTGATCTTCTCATACTGGTTGGGTGCGTTTATAAAATGTTTTGTGCCAGATTTATAGCATGACAGCCAGCTACTGCTGCGGTTTCGGTTCTCAAACGGGTCGGGCCGAGGGAAACGGTTGAAAATCCGTATTCGAGTGCTAATGATATTTCCTTTTCACTAAAATCACCTTCCGGCCCTACTAATAAAGTTGTGCCTGAGTCTTTTTTTACTTTACTAAAAACGTGTTCAACCTTATTGTGATCCGGAACATAGGCAATTAATTTCTCCGAATCTGCCACTCCTTTAATAAACGCCTCATATTTATTGCCAATGGTGATGATAGGCAGGTAATGTTGCTGCGATTGCTTCATGGCGGCCGCTGCAATGCGGTTCAGCCTGGTCAGGTTTACGACCCGGTTTATCGTGTCAGCGTTAGTGTGCTCGGTCACCACAAAGTCAATGTGCTCCACCCCTATCTCGGTCATTTTTTCCACCATCCATTCATTTCGCTCCGCCTTGCGCGTGGGCGCGATCGCCATATGAACAGAAAAAGGACGTCTCTGAATGGTCTGCGATTCGAGCACTTCGTATCCGGCTTTTTTCCCCTGAATGTTAAGCACGCATTTCTGCAATGTGCCTTTGCCATTGGTAACATATATAATGTCGCCGGAATTAAGCCTCAAAACCTTGGAACTATGCCTGGCCTCTTCTTCATCCAGTTCGTAAAGATTCGAGTCGGGCTGATAAAATAAATGCATGTGAAAAGAAAATATTCAATAAGGTAAAAAAACCGGGTTGGTTTTCAAAATAACGCTGAAATTAACGACCCTTTCATAATAAAACGCCACGCTTTCATTATATTATTCCGGGTTTATTAAAAAACCTGAATTTTGCATTTTTGCAATATTTCAATGAAGGTTGGAGCTTATTTAAACGTAATATCCAGGTTTTTACAAAATTATTTATCAGTAAGCCTGAATTCAGATTTCAAACACTTTATAGGAATAATGCATTTTTTACTGACAATACTACCACAAACGCAATAATATTCTGCATAAGGTTAATATTTCTTAGTTTTTATTTTTTGGAAATACATTTTTGCATTAATATTGTGCCGTTATAATTATTCGTCACCACTTTATCTAGTACTATTATGTCAAAATCCAAGCTGGAATATATTTGGTTGGATGGCTACAAGCCGACCCAAAGTTTACGTAGCAAAACCAAAATTGAAAGCGATTTTAGTGGGAAATTGGAAGATTGCAGCAACTGGTCATTTGATGGTTCATCCACTGAACAAGCGCTTGGCGGTTCTTCTGACTGTTTATTGAAACCTGTTTATATTATCCCGGATCCATTGCGCAAAGATGCATATCTTGTAATGTGTGAAGTACTTAATGCTGACGGGACTGCTCACGTATCCAACGGTCGTGCAACAATTGAAGATGATGACAATGATTTCTGGTTCGGTTTCGAACAAGAATATTTCCTTTGGGATACTGAAACAAACAAACCGCTTGGCTTCCCGGCAAATGGTTACCCTGCACCACAAGGACCTTACTATTGCTCAGTAGGCGCGCAAAACGCATTTGGTCGCGAAATTATCGAAGAGCATCTTGACGCTTGTCTTGAAGCCGGACTTAATGTAGAAGGTATCAATGCAGAGGTTGCAGCAGGACAGTGGGAATTCCAGATTTTCGCAAAAGGCGCGAAAGAAGCTGGTGACCAGATCTGGCTTGGCCGTTACTTGCTTGAAAGAATCGGTGAAAAATATGGTGTTGCTATCAACTGGCATTGCAAGCCTCTCGGCGAGCTTGACTGGAATGGAAGCGGAATGCACGCCAACTTCTCAAACTCTGCTTTGAGAACTGCTGGCAGCAAAGAAGTTTTCGATAAAGTTTGCGAATCTTTCCGTCCGGTTGTGAAAGAACACATCGACGTTTACGGTGCTGATAACCACCTTCGTTTGACTGGAAAGCACGAAACTGCTTCTATCCACGATTTCAGCTACGGAGTTTCTGACCGTGGTGCTTCAATCCGTATCCCTGTTCTTGTTCCTCAAAAAGGATGGAGCGGATATTTGGAAGACCGTCGTCCAAACTCAGCTGCTGATCCTTACAAAGTAGCAGCGCGTATTATCAAGACTGTTAAATCTGCGCTATAATATTTGCAGAATAGATATAATGTTAACGCAAAAAACCGCTTCATGGCGGTTTTTTGCGTTAAAGGGCATTGTCAAATCGCGAAGCGTTGGCACCCGTCAACGAATCACGGAGCATGCAATATTGTCAACCGCCGCGCGGTAGCCGTGTAGTAGCCGCAGAAAATCCCGGAGGGAATCATATTGGTAGCAATGTTAATCGGCTGGCAAAATGAAAAAATCCCGGAGGGATGTAATATCGGTAGCAATGTTAATCGACTGGCAAAATGAAAATCCCGGAGGGATGTGACGACATGCACGTCGTTCCATCCCTCCGGGATTTTCATTCCACGTATTGACCTATTCGCTACCGATATTGCGTCCCTCCGGGACTTTAACATCAATCCTGCTCTTCGCTTCCAGAAAACGCGTAGAGCGTTGGGTCTAGCTGGATGCGGCCGGCGTTGAAGCGTATGATGAAATCGTTGATCGTCTTATCATTGATTTCGGTTTTATTTAAACCCACTTCCAATCCGATTCCATAATCAAATGTTTCGTCTGTTTCAACGTGCTCGCGGACTGTTATTTCTTCATTTTCTTCTATCTCTTCGATGAACTCGGTGAGCAACAATTCTGCTTCCTCGTCCTGCTCTTCATCCGCAACGTAATTTTCCGGGCGCTCGTCGAGGGACACGTAATTTGGCATCACCTTTTTTAACCTTTCCAAAGCAGCGTCATATACGAGGGTCGAATGATGTAACCGCAAAGTGTAAATCAGCGCATCATAGATGACTTCTTTTTCTTTGTAAAAACCTACGAACTGAACGTGCGCATGCTCGTTGTTTTCCTCTTCATCCTCTTCCAATTCGTCCTCAACATGTATAAAGCTCGATCGCTCTGCTTTACATTCTTGTTTCAGCACTGCAATTTCTTCTGGATCAAATCCCGGATTCATAGTTTCAATTGTTTGTTTGAATAAAGCGCTCGCTTTAAAAATTATTCCAAAAATAACATTTCACGGTATTTTGCCAAAGGCCAGTCTTCGTCATCGATCAATAATTCGAGTTTATCCACATGATATCTGATCTCTTCAAAAAATCCTTTCACCTCAGAGCCATACATTTTGGCCCTTTCAAACAGATCATCAATGTTGTTGGCCGTTTTACGCTGCTCTGTCATTTCGTGAACCAGTTTTTTAATGACCACGATATGCGTGGAAATATCTTTGATAATTTCCTTGATTGGCGCCGCCTCTTCCAGCATTTCCAGGTCTGTGAGCGATCGCGCTGTCTGGGCAAGTTTAAACTGGTATTTCACAACTGTCGAAACAATGTGGTTCAACGCCAAGTCACCAATCACGCGGGATTCGATCTGTAATTTCTTGACATAATTTTCCAGCTCAATTTCATACCGCGCATGCAGCTCACGTGACGTAAGCACGCCCATTCGCTCGAATGCGGTGATCGTGCGCTCGGTTGTGTAAGCATATAAGGCGTCGTAAGTTTCCCTGATATTGCTCAGGCCGCGGCTCTTCGCCTCTTCCACCCATTCGTCAGAATAACCGTTTCCTTCGAAAAGAATGTTTTTAGATTCGGTAAAATAGCGTTTCAGGATTTCGACTGTCGCCACTTTCTTCTCTTCTCCCGCGGCAAGTCTTTCGTCCATCTCTTTTTTGAATTCCAAAAGCTGGTTGGCCACAATGGTGTTCAAAACGATCATTGGAGACGCGCTGTTCTGAGAACTTCCTACGGCGCGATATTCGAATTTGTTTCCCGTAAAACAGAACGGCGACGTGCGGTTGCGGTCCGTGTTATCGCGTTGCAGGTTTGGAATGCGGGTTATGCCAAGCTTATAATAGAAATTCTCTCCTTTTTCGAGCGTAATCTCCCCTTTGTTGACCAATTCTTCCAACATATTAGTCAATTCATTCCCTAAGAAAACGGACACAATCGAAGGCGGTGCTTCATTGGCTCCCAACCTATGCTCATTACCGGCAGACGAAATGGACGCGCGCAACAAGTCCGCATGATCGTGAACGGCCTTGACTACATTCATCAGAAATGTCAGGAAACGCAGGTTTTCCTTAGGCTTGGAAGTCGGCGCAAGCAGGTTAATACCAGTGTCTGTTGAAAGCGACCAGTTGTTGTGTTTTCCGCTTCCGTTAATGCCTGCAAATGGTTTTTCGTGAAACAAAACCTGAAAATTGTGCCTGTCACCCACTTTTTGCATTAAGTCCATTAGCAATGCATTGTGGTCAATAGCCAGGTTCACTTCCTCGAACGTAGGTGCACATTCGTACTGGCCAGGTGCGACCTCATTATGGCGAGTGCGGACCGGAATGCCCAGTTTTAATGCCTCAAATTCAAAATCCACCATAAACGCATTCACGCGCGGGGATATTGATCCAAAATAATGGTCATCCAGCTGCTGGCCGCGCGCGGGACTATGCCCGAAAACGGTCCTTCCTGCCATTAACAGGTCGGGACGCGCATAATAGAGCGCTTTATCAACCAAAAAGTATTCCTGTTCAATGCCTAATGTCGGCGTCACCTTATCTACGTCGCGGTTGAAAAACTGGCAAACCGAAGTCGCCGCTTTATCCAGCATGACGAGCGATTTGAGCAACGGAGCCTTATAATCAAGCGCTTCACCTGTGTAGGAAATGAAAACGGACGGAATACACAAGGTCTTCCCCCCTGCCCCATTATCCATTAGAAATGCCGGCGAGCTCGGGTCCCAGCCTGTATAACCGCGTGCCTCAAATGTGGCACGCAAACCGCCGCTCGGGAACGAAGATGCATCCGGCTCCTGCTGGACCAATGCACTTCCTTTGAATTTCTCGACAGCTTTTCCGTCTATTGTTAAGTCAAAAAATGAGTCGTGCTTTTCGGCAGTCGTTCCGGTTAGGGGCTGAAACCAGTGCGTATAGTGCGTTGCGCCCTTTGAAATTGCCCATGATTTCATTGCCGCCGAAACCTCATCCGCCACTTCCCGGTCTATTGTCGAACCTGATCGTATGGCGTTGGAAATTTTGGTGTAAGCCTCGGCAGACAGCAACGTTTTCATGACATCATCACTGAATGTATTGCTTCCGTATAAGTCAGCTACTTTTTCAGATGGAGGGGTAAGCGAAGGGGCAACCCGGCCTTGAGCAATCTCAAAAGCTTTGGAACGAAAAGTCATTTATAATCGGATTTATATTAATTCTCCTCAAAATTATTTATTTAAAGGTATCTACAACTATTCTGCGTTAGATTTTCACATTTAGGCAGCATAATAATGCAGGTTGGCGCATTTTTCGGAACTTTGCAAATTCTCCTGGACACAAATGCGCAAAAGATTAGAATTTATTGCCCTATACGGGATTAGCTGGGTCGTTCTTTTCCAGTTTTTCCGTATTATATTTCTGGCTTACCATTATAAAAAAACGCTCGAGCTGCCGTCATCTCTTTGGGTAAAGAGCGCTGCGCATGGTTTGCAAATGGACATTTCATTTGCAGGCTACATCCTAATGATCCCTGCACTGCTCATGATGTTCACGGCCCGAAAATGGCAGTGGTATGAAAAAACACTGGTCATTTTTAGCTCCATCATTGCATTTTTGATCACCTTAATGGTCGTGGCGGACCTGGAATTATTTAAAGCCTGGGGATTTCGCATTGACGCCACGTCCTTGCATTATCTCAAAACGCCCACCGAAGCATTCGCTTCCATGGGCGCGGCGCCTGTTTTTCCGCTTTTGATACTTTTTGCGGTGTTATTTTTCCTTGTCTGGAAATTGCTGCAGACCATTATTAAACGCAGCATGAGCGCCTTTGAAAAAACCGGTTTTATTTACACAATCCCCGTTTTCCTGATCCTGGCAGCCAGCCTGATCATTCCGATCCGTGGCGGGTTGCAGCTGGCGCCTATGAACGAAAGCGCCGTGTTTTTCAGCGAAAAGAGCTTTGCCAATTATGCCGCCGTAAATGTGCCGTGGAATTACATGAGTTCGCTCATCAATGCGAGTTATTCAAAGAAAAACCCATTCCTGTATTTTGACGAAAAAGAGGCCGACCGGATGACACAGGCGCTTTACAAGGCTGACAGCACATCGCAGCACCTTGTGAAAGCCGGTAAGATCAATGTCGTCGTCATCATCTGGGAGAGCTTTACCTCGAAAGTGGTTGGCAGTTTGAACGGTTTGAAAAATGTAACGCCGCAGTTTGATCGGCTGGCGAAAGAAGGATTGCTCTTTACCCATGTTTATGCAAGCGGAAATCGCAGCGACAAGGGAATGGTTGCCATTTTAAGCGGCTATCCCGCGCAGCCGACCAGTTCAATTATCAAAATCCCGAAAAAAACGATGTCATTACCCTCGTTACCAAAGATTTTTCGGCAAAATGGCTGGCATACATCCTTTTATTATGGCGGTGAAACGGAGTTTGCCAATATGAAATCTTACTTTATGCAGCAGGATTTTGACCAAATTATCGATAAAAATGATTTTGATGAAAAGGATATGAATTCCAAATGGGGCGCGCATGACCACATTGTTTTGAACCGCCTGATGAGTGATCTGGATAAGCAGAAGCAGCCATTTTTCTCAACGCTCTTTACATTAAGCAGCCACGAGCCATTTGAAGTTCCGGTCAAAACGGCGATTCCGGGTAATGATGCTGAACATTTGTTTTTGAATGCCCATCATTATACGGACGCTTCGATAGGAGAATTTATTAAGGTTGCTAAAACCAAATCCTGGTGGAACAACACGCTGGTGATCATCATCGCCGACCACGGCCATCCGCTCCCGGAAACGGACAAAAGCAAGCCTGCTGAATTTCGTATCCCAATGCTCTGGCTCGGAGGCGCGTTACAAATGCAGCCGTCAAGAATTGATTCGCTGTCGTCGCAAACCGATCTGGCAGCAACATTATTGAACCAGTTGCACCTTCCTTCGGGTTCATTCACTTGGAGCAATGATATCTTTGGCAAAAACCGTGTCCCATTTGCTTATTTCGCATTTACCAATGGGCTAGGCTGGATGAAACCCGGCGGTTTTCTGGTGCGGGACAACATTGGCGGCAACATCATAGAAAAAACCGGAGCACTGACGCCAGAAGAAGAAAACTTTGGAAAAGCATATTTGCAATCGTCTTTCAGCGATTATTTGAAAAGGTAGGCGGCGGTCAGCAGTCGGCTTTCGGCAGTTAGCGTTCGGCAGTCGGCTTCCGCAGTCAGCTTTCGACGGTCGCATCGATTCACAAGAGCCAGAATCCGACGGCTGACAGCCGAAAGCCTACTGCCGAACGCCAAAAGCCGACAGCTGATTGCCAACAGCTGATTGCCAATAAATTTGTAAATTCGCAGGATAATTAAAACCAATGAAAAAAGTCGCTTTTTATACATTAGGCTGTAAACTGAATTATTCTGAAACGTCGTCCATTGGCCGCATGTTTGAGCAGAAAGGATATCAGAAGGTTGAGTTTAATGAAACGCCTGATATTTTTATTATTAACACCTGCTCTGTTACGGAAAATGCGGATAAAAAATGCCGCAAGATTGTGCGCGAGGCTCAAAAGATCAATGGCGATGGGTATGTAGCCATTATTGGTTGCTATGCGCAATTGAAACCCAAAGAAATCTCTGAAATTCCAGGCGTGGATGCGGTTTTGGGAGCTGCGGAAAAATTCCGTTTGGTGGAGCTGATCGATACATTTGAAAAGACACCATTTGGCCAACCGGCACAGGTGGTCGCTTCCACTATCGACCACGCCGTTGAATATCACACTTCTTATTCACTGAATGACCGCACGCGCACTTTCCTCAAAGTACAGGACGGCTGCGATTATCCCTGCTCCTACTGCACCATTCCATTGGCAAGAGGCAAAAGCCGGTCCGACAGCATAGCCAACATTGTGAAAGCGGCTCGGGACATTGCTGCAAGGGACGTGAAAGAAATCGTTTTGACGGGCGTTAACATTGGTGATTTCGGTTTACAGAACGGCGAGCGCAAAGAGACATTTCTGGATCTGGTAAAGGCATTGGACGAGGTGGAAGGCATTTTACGCTTCCGCATTTCCTCCATTGAACCAAATTTACTGACCGACGAGATCATTGAGTTTGTTGCAACATCGAAACGTTTTGCACATCATTTTCACATTCCGCTGCAATCGGGTTCCAACTCGGTTTTGGCATTAATGAAGCGTCGTTATAAGCGTGAATTGTATGCAGAACGCGTTGCGAAGATCAAATCGCTGATGCCTGAGTGCTGCATTGGCGTGGACGTGATCGTAGGCCACCCGGGCGAAACGCAGCAGCTTTTTGAAGAAAGTTATCAGTTTTTGAATGAGCTCGACGTTTCTTACCTGCACGTTTTCACTTATTCGGAAAGAGAAAATACGGCGGCTTTGCAAATCAGGCCTGTTGTTGCCAAGAATGTTAGGGCAGATCGTTCCAAAATGCTTCATATCCTTTCGGAAAAGAAAAAGCGCTTCTTCTATGAGCAGCAAGTCGACAAGCAGGGACTGGTTTTGTTTGAAGACGAGATTCAGAACGGTCAGATGCTGGGGTTCACCGACAATTACGTTCGTGTGGCGGTAAAATACGATCCGTTACTGATTAACGAAACAAAAGCAGTAAGATACGACCACATTAATGATGCAGGATTCATGGAAGTGACCGAGGTTGAAGAAGAAGTTTTCATTCATTCCTGAAAATAAATGAATTTATAAAAGCAAAGCCCGGAACATTCCGGGCTTTGCTTTTATATAACGTTGAGAAAAATTACGCTTCTATAAGAAACTCATCGTGCTGGCTGATATCCAATCCAGCTTTCTCATCCAATTCAGATACACGAAGTGGCAAGATAAGATCTGTGATTTTAAGCAGCAGCAATGAACCACCGAATGCGAAAACAGACACACCTACCAAAGCAATTACGTGGTTGATGAACAATGTTGTTTCGCCGAAAGCAAGACCTTGATCCGTAACCAGTGAGTTAACACCGCTTGTTGCAAATACACCCGTCATCAACATACCAACCATACCGCCTACACCGTGGCAAGGAAATACGTCCAATGTATCATCCAATGTAGAACGTGTGCGCAGGTGAGCAACGTAGTTACTGATCACAGCAGCGATCGTTCCGATGAAAAGAGATGCAGGAACCGTTACGAAACCGGCAGCAGGCGTGATAGCCACAAGACCTACAACCGCACCAATACAGAAACCAAGTGCTGACACCTTTTTGCCTCTTGCAACATCAAACAAAACCCATGAAAGACCAGCGGCACCAGCAGCAGTGTTCGTCGTAGCGAAAGCAGAAACTGCCAATGGAGAAGCTGAAAGTGCCGAACCTGCGTTGAAACCGAACCAACCGAACCAAAGCAAACCTGTTCCCAAAAGAACGAAAGGAATGTTAGCAGGAGGCAATACGTGATCTTCTGTTAATGACTTACGTCTTTTCAGGTAAAGTGCACCGGCCAAAGCAGCCCAGCCCGCAGACATGTGAACAACCGTTCCACCTGCAAAGTCAAGCACACCCATTTTGAAAAGGATACCATCTGCATGCCACGTCATGTGCGCCAGTGGTGAGTAAATGAATACGCAGAACAAGATGATGAACAACACGTAAGAACGGAAGTTGATACGCTCAGCCATTGAACCCGTTACAAGCGCAGGTGTGATCACCGCGAACTTCATTTGGAACATGGCAAAAAGAGCGAAAGGAATTGTTCCCCAAACCGGCCCGTCCAAAACGCCTTTGAACATGAAGTGCGTCATTGGGTTACCCACAAATCCGCCGATGTCATCACCGAATGCAAGACTGAAACCAATAACAACCCAAAGGACACTGATAACGCCCATTGCGATGAAGCTCTGAAGCATTGTCGAGATAACGTTTTTGTTATTCACCATTCCGCCGTAGAAGTAAGCCAGACCCGGCGTCATAAGCAAAACCAGGGCAGCAGACACCAGTAACCAGGCGGTATCACCGGAATTGATGCCCTCCGTTACGATCTGAGTCGGAACATTGGGGATGAAGGCACCGAGAATACTGATTACGAGCAGGATAATCAGTGGAATGTAGTTACGTTTTTCCATTGTAGTAAATAGTTATTATAGGTAGATTAAGAAGGTATGTGATTGAAAATTAGAATTTGTAAATAAATGCAAGTCCGAAAGTCGTCTGGCTGTTTTTAGTCCACTCGCCATCAGAATCTTCAAATTGCTGCGCTTCGCCTGCACCGCTTACTTTTGGATAGGCATCCAGACGGAATTCAGGTTTAACCAGGATGTGTCCGTCGGCAAGGCTGATGTTACCTGTTAAAGTGATTGAATTAACACTTGTTCCCTGACCGGCTGGTGTTAGTAAACCGCGAACGCCGCTGTCATTGTTAAAGTATTCGTAACGCGCACCGATTGCGAAGTTGTCTGTTAATGCCGTGTTGGCATAAACAGCTACACCGCCCCATGTTTCGGTGTCAGTAGGCCCGCCGTAACCTTGATAATCTCCTTTTTGGCTTCCGTATGCAGCATTCAATCCAAGCAGGAATTTCTCAGTGATCTGGAAACTTGTAGTAAGGTCAAAAACCTGATAGAAAGCAGACGGCTCTTTGAAAGTAACTGTATCCGGATTTGCTTCGTTGCTTCCAATATAGTTCACATATACATTCCAGTTTGCGACTGGCTGGAAGTAAAGCTGGCTGATAATCCCCTTTTTGCGGTTGTTATCTCCTAATCCGTCAACATTGTTCACAACGCCTACCATTAAGGAAGCTTTGTCTGAAAAAGCATAAGTTGCTTTCAAACCAGCATGGTAGAATGGGCCATTGTTAAATAAGTTTGATAGGGAGTAGTTGAAGTTGGCCGGTGCGTCGATCACTTCATATCCGATGTTTGTTCCGAATTGTCCGGCGGTCATCGAAAACTTGTCCGTGAATTTGTAAGTAAAATAAGCTTGCTTGATAGCGAGTGCGGTGCTAAACAATGCATTACCATAGTTACCCATGTTGGCGTTAGGCCCGAATGTCAAATCAACCACAGCTTCTGATTTCGCGTTGGTGTAAGCCACTTTTGTCTGAACCAATCCAAGGGAAAACTGACCTGAGCGCTGATCGAATACACGTGCGTTGCTTCCACCCATATTAGAACGCGACGCAGGTTTATTGAAATTAGCCATGTAATAAGAGTCCAGATAGCCGGAAAACGCAAATGCACCTTTGGCATCATCTTCGTCCTTCACCTCGGTAACCACTGTTGTATCTGCTTTAACGGCCTTTTTGTCCTCCTCCGACTTTGCAAAACCCAAAAAAGGAACCATTAAAGATAATACTGTACAATAGACTTTTTTCATAATTATATTCTGTTTAAGTTAATATTACTTTCCGGCTGTATTACTGGATCAAATATTGTACATAAATTGTATTTATCAAATATCTAAGCTGAATTTTATATTAAAAAACACAATTTTCATTTTTTTATACTCTATTTTATTGTTTTATGAACATAAATATGGCGTTTTGACATTTTTTGTTTAAAATTTTTAATTTTGTGTAAATCAGTTTATACAAAATTTCCTAAACAGCTTATCGCCGCAATTATTAAGAAATTTTATTATTATAATGACATTTACGGATTTATAGAGGCACAAAAAAAGCCCCGCTGTTGGCGGGGCTCAAAATCTTATTTGGCTAGCAGGTTTTATTCACCATGCATCCATGCTTTTTTCGCAAGTAATGTATCTTCCTCCTCTTCATTATCAGGATCCGGAACGCAGCAATCAACAGGACAAACCGCAGCACATTGAGGCTCTTCGTGGAAACCTACGCACTCTGTACATTTATCTGATACGATATAATAGAATTCATCGGAAACTGGTGACTGTTTTTCCTTACCACTTACAATGGTCCCATCGCCAAAATCCACCTCGTCCAGACTTGTACCATCACCCCAGGTCCACTCAACACCTCCTTCATAAATTGCTGTGTTAGGGCACTCTGGCTCGCACGCCCCACAATTTATGCATTCATCGGTTATCATTATAGCCATATCGCCGGATTGTTTATATTTGTTGCTATTTCTTCTGTTTAGAGTAACAAATATAACTATTTATAGTTTCCCGGCAATCAGAAAAATAAAAACGAATACCTAATTTAACTTTTCAGCGTTCAGTCAGAATGATATCGAGAGCACAGCGGATAAATGCATTTATAAATCTTGGAAAATTCATCACAAACCCTCAAAGCGAGCCGATAATTGAAGAATGGATCGCCCGCGCTAATAGCAAAAACAACTGGTTTACACCCGAAAATGTCGCCCGATCGCTTAACGCGCTTGCTCATCAATTTTTAAATGCAGACAAGCTCAATGCCTGGGCTGCGCAATATCCCGAACCTGCTTCTTCACAAAAAATAGGCGTTGTAATGGCCGGGAACATTCCGGCTGTCGGATTTCATGACGCATTGTCGGTCCTCGTCAGCGGACATATATTGTTGGCAAAACCCAGCTCTGATGACCAAATGCTCATCCAAGCACTGCTCAATAAGCTTGTGGATATCGAACCAGGGCTTGAAGAACACATTCGTTTCGTTGAGCGCCTGAATGATGCGGACGCTTACATTGCAACCGGTAGCGACAACACTGCACGTTATTTCCATTATTATTTTGCCAAAAAACCCAACATTATCCGAAAAAACCGGACGTCTGTCGCCGTATTGACAGGCAGTGAAAGCAGTGATGAACTGGCGGCGCTTGGCCGGGATGCCTTACAGTATTTTGGTCTGGGATGCCGCAATGTTTCCAAGCTTTTTGTCCCGGCCGGATATGATTTTACCAAGTTTTACGAATCCATTCAAGACCTGGACAAGACGTATCTGCATCACCACAAATACTTTAACAACTACGAATACAACAAGTCCATTTTCCTGGTAAACCGGGTGCCGCATTACGACAACGGTTTCCTGTTGCTTACGGAAAGCAAAGCATTGGTTTCGGCGATCAGTGTGCTGCATTACGAAACATATGAATCACTTTCCGACGTTGAAGCACCATTAAAGGAACAGGCTGAGAAAATCCAGTGCGTAGTTACAAATGCCGAAATAACGACTGCCGGGCTTATCCCCTTTGGCAAAACGCAGGAACCAGGATTGACCGATTATGCCGACGCGGTTGACACCATGGCATTTTTAGCAAAATTCTAATTTTCTATTTTCCTGAAAAAGCCCATTTAAAAAAATCAGGAAGCGCTTCGGACCATGTGTTCAGGTTGTGTTCACCCAACGCAACCTCCTTGTAAAACACATCCCGGTTCCAGGCATATCCCTTCTTCTCCAGTATGGCGATGCATTCCAGCGTATCCTGGATCGAATCAATCACTCCGTCGCCGTCACGGTCGTCGTATTCGTCCAATGATCCGCATTGGAACCAGAATTGGAGGCCGGGCTTTTCGTCAGCATTTTGCAGCTGCGTGTGCATAATGCGATCGGAATCGTCGTAGCCGTCATGCAATGCCCTTTTCCGCCACCATAAGGAGCCTGAAAACACCCCGGCTTTTGAAAAAATCTGCGGATTGTTCCAGACAATATCCAAAGCCATTAGTCCTCCCAAAGAAAATCCTGCGTACACAATGTGCTCCTGCGAAACATGATATTCTGCATTTAGAAATGGCAGCAATTCTTTGGTAACAAACTCCGAGGTCGCCCCCGCCCTGTTTCCACGGCCCGCATAATCGGCCTCAGCCGCAACGCCATACTCGTAAATCCGGTTTTCATTGGCATGGATGCCGGCGATCAGAAACGGGATCGTTGCGCCACTTTCCTGCAAGCGTGCAGCGATCTGCGCCATGCCCAATCCCTCAAAATCCTGCCCATCATTAAACAGCACCAGCGGATAGGAAAGCGAAGGATCATAGTGAATCGGCAGAATTACCGAAATAGCGGCTTCCCTTTCCAGGAAGATAGAAAATACATTTTTTATGATAGGAAGGACAGGCTTATCGGCGAAACTCAAATTTATGTCTTCGTTGAAATGGATGCGATTAAAGCCTGCAAGTTAATAAATGCCTATAATTTGCTTCCTTTAATTTGTTTTGTATATTTCAATATCAATGGTATTAAACAAAAAAAGCTCCGTTTGGAAGAGAAGCATATCAATTATTACTCGCATCATCTGGACAGGAATGTAGACATGCTGGTCTATGGCAATTGGGGCTATCCGCTGCTGCTTTTCCCTACAACCCTGGGAAGATACTACCAGGCAAAAGACATGGGCCTGATCGAATCCGCTCGCTCGCTCGTAGAATCCGGGAAATACAAAATCTATTGCGTTGATTCGATCGACGCCGATTCCTGGTACGCCAAGCATTTAAACCCGCAATACAGGGTGCTTAACCACATTCAGTATGACAAATTCCTGAGCAACGAACTGGTTCCTTATATTAGAAGTGAATGTCACGTTGATAAGATCGGCGTGGCCGGATGCAGCTTTGGCGGCTTTCACGCGGCTAATTTCGCATTCAAACATCCCGATCAGGTGGCGTATATGATCAGTATGAGCGGTGCCTTTGATATTCGCAGCTTTACCGACGGATTTTACGACGATACGGTTTATTTTAATAACCCCGTCGATTTCATGCCCAACGAACAAGGCTGGCGTTATGGCCACATGAAAATCGTGCTGGGGACTTCCGACTGGGACATTTGCCTCGACAGCAATTTAAAGATGTCCAGGATCCTGAACGACCAGGGCATCGAACATTGGCTGGATATTAGAGGCTGGGAAAAACACGACTGGCCACTATGGAACAAAATGTTTCCGGACTACCTGTCGCGCATCATGTAAATACAAAACAGAAACCTGATATGAAAAAAATTGGAATTTTGTTTGGAATGGAAAACACTTTTCCAAACGCATTTATTGAAAGAGTCAATAGCAAAGACAGTGGTTTCATCGCAGAAGCCGTGACGATTGACAAAGTAGTGCAAGCCGACCCAACCGAATACGCGGTGATCATTGACCGAATTTCTCAGGATGTGCCTTTTTATCGTGCATATCTTAAAAATGCCGCAATATCGGGAACGGCGGTGATCAACAACCCTTTTTGGTGGAGTGCTGATGAAAAGTTCTTTAATAATGCATTGGCTGAAAAAATAGGCGTTCCGGTTCCTAAAACCGTTCTGCTTCCCTCAAAAGAGCGTCCCGAAAATACTTCCGAAACCTCTTTCCGTAACCTGGCTTTTCCAATGGCCTGGGAAGAAATATTCCAATACATTGGCTTCCCCGCTTACATGAAACCGCACGATGGTGGTGGCTGGAAAAGCGTTTACAAAGTGGTAAACCCGCATGATATGTGGCATAAGCACGAAGAAACAGGTCAGTTGGTGATGATGTTGCAGGAGGAAATTGAGTTTACAGATTATTTCCGCTGCTATTGCATTGGGCAAAAAGAAGTGCTGATTATGCCTTATGAACCAAGAAACCCGCATCACTTGCGTTATGCGGCCGAAATGAAGGCCACAGGTGAGGAAGGCGAAAAATTGCTGGAAACGATCAGGGATTACACATTGAGGCTCAACATTGCATTAGGCTATGATTTCAACACGGTCGAGTTTGCAGTGAGGGATGGCATTCCTATCGCCATCGATTTTTGCAATCCAGCGCCGGATGCAGACATTTATTCCGTTGGCCGTGATAATTTCGAATGGGTTGTAGAAGCAGCAGCGAATATGGCCATTGAAAGGGCAAAAGCACAAGTGCCCGGACAAACCAATTTAACCTGGGGAACATTTGTAAAAGATGCATTGCGCATTCCAGCTGCACAACCAGCAACTGTCGCTGCGGCTCCTGCCGTTGAAATTGCTGCGCCTGCAGTAACTGCTGCGCCTGTTCCGGCCAATATGCCTGAGCCAGGCCCCGCTTCTGCGAAAGAAGTAAAAGTAAAAACGGTTACGCCGAAAAAGTCTGGGAAATTGGTAGAGGATAAGGGAAACCAGCCCGTTCCCAGTGAGCCGACTCCAAAAATACCAACCAAAAAAGCGGCAGTGACGAAAGCGCCCGCAGCTAACTCCAAATTAAAAAAATCGTAATAAAACAGCATACGCACGCTTTATGGCCACATTCACCCTGGGAATTGAGGAAGAATTTCAGACCATTGATCCTGTAACGAGGAATCTGAGGTCACATATGTCGAAGCTGGTAGAGGACGGAAAGATCACGCTTAAAGAGCGGGTGAAGGCAGAAATGCACCAGGCTGTTGTGGAAGTGGGAACAAACATTTGTCACAACATTCAGGAAGCACGGGAGGAAGTTACCTACTTGCGTAAAATGATTCTGGATCTGGCTGAAAAGCAAAATTTGCAGGTTGCGGCAGCCGGAACGCATCCATTCGCAGACTGGGTTGAACAGCTCATCACCCCGGACCCGCGCTATGATGAAATCATCGATGAAATGCGCGACGTCGCACGTGGCAACCTGATTTTCGGTTTGCACGTGCACGTGGGAATCGAAAACCGGGATGAGGCGATTCAGATCATGAACGCGGTCCGGTATTTTTTGCCGCACATTTATGCATTGTCGACCAACTCGCCTTTCTGGTGCGGCCGAAATACGGGTTTCAAATCATACCGATCCAAGGTTTTTGATAAATTCCCGAGAACCGGTATTCCTGATTCCTTTTCCAGCGCGGCTGAGTATGACGAATACGTCAATCTGCTTATCAAAACCAAGTGCATTGATAATGGCAAGAAGATCTGGTGGGACATTCGTGTGCATCCATTTTTTGACACCATTGAGTTCCGCATGTGTGACGTGCCTATGCGAACAGATGAAACCATCTGTTTGGCCGCCATTATGCAGGCGCTCGTCGCCAAAATACACAAATTGCATCGCATGAACCTGACATTCAGGCCATATCACCGTATGCTGATAAACGAAAACAAGTGGCGCGCCGCCCGTTACGGGATCCAAGGCAAGCTGATTGATTTCGGAAAACAGGAGGAGGTCGAGTACAATGTGCTGGTTGTAGAGCTGCTGGAATTTATTGATGATGTAGTTGACGAACTGGGGAGCCGGAAAGAGATCGATTACATTCATCAAATAATGGCCATGGGCACGGGCGCGGACCGTCAATTGGCTGTGTTTGAAAGCACTGGAAGTATGAATGCCGTGGTAGATTATATCGTTTCGGAGACGAAAATCGGTTTAGATTAAAGACGATTTTTTAGCCCGGTGCGAACTTAAAGCGCCTCAGGTTGTTAAGAATATTTACAAGATTCTAACAAAATATAACGTCTGTCCGCGTGAAACGGGCAGCCCTCAAAGATGATTGATGACAAAAAACATTTCCGGATTGCTATTCTGGACATGTACGACGGGTTTGAGAATGAAGGAATGCGGTGTATCAAAAAAATCATTACCGCATTTGGTGAAAATGAGTCGGTGCCCGTTGAATACACCATTTTCGATGTCAGACAAAAGCTGGAAGTTCCGGGATTGAATTTCGACGCCTATATTTCTACGGGCGGCCCGGGAAATCCCTCGCCGATGGGTGAGGGCTGGGAAAAGAAGTTTTTTAATTTTTTGGACCAAATATTCCAGTTCAATGCGAACCGGCATAATAAGACAAAAAAGCATCTTTTCCTGATCTGTCATTCATTTCAAATGGCTTGCATACACTGGCAACTTGCGGGTGTCAGCAAACGTAGAAAAACTTCATTCGGAACGTTTCCGGTGCATAAAACGGCTTCGGGCAGGAAAGACGCGCTGTTGAATGCATTAAGCGATCCTTTCTGGATTGTGGATTCGCGCGATTTTCAGGTTACGCAGCCCAATCAATTTATGCTCGAAAATATGGGCGCAAAATTGCTTTGTCTTGAAAAAATCAGGCCGCACGTTCCGCTGGAACGCGCTGTGATGGCAATCCGCTTTTCCAAGGAGATTGTCGGAACGCAGTTTCACCCAGAGGCGGACGCGGAAGGAATGCTTCGCTACTTTTTACGCGAAGATAAAAAGACCAGCATCGTCGCAGCGCACGGCCAGGCCAAATACGATGATATGATCTCGCATTTGAACGATCCGGACAAAATTATGATGACCGAAGCGGTTGTTATTCCGGCTTTTCTTAAAAATGCTTTGAATAAATCTTTTCTGCCTGCCTATGCATAAGCAAGCCCGCGAAGCATTTAACCGATCTTTTACGGACAGTAAATACGAGGCGTTTGTAAATTCTTTCGAAACGGATTTTCCAGGCCAGTTGGATTTTCGAGTGGCCGAAACACCGATTTTTGTTCCAAAAGAACTACTCGAAAAAATCAACATTGCGTCAGAGCAGATCATTGAAACATTGCGCTCTCCGGAATTTGTGAGTAACACAGCGCGGGCTGTCCCGGCAGATCAAAACGTGCCGAATGAAAACAAACACACCTCTTTTTTGGCCATTGACTTTGCGATTTGCAAAAATGAAAGAGGCGAATTAACTCCACAACTGATTGAGCTGCAAGGATTTCCTTCTGTTTTCGGCTACCAGGCTTATTTGTCCGAATCTTTCAAAAAGCACTTTGAAATCCCTGAAAGTTTCCGTTACAGCTTTGGCGCGGATTCTTATGAAGAATATGTCGGGAAGCTGAAAGAATTGATCCTCGCAGGCGAAGATCCTGAGCACGTAATTTTATTGGAAATCTTCCCTGAAAAGCAGAAAACACGAGTTGACTTTGCGGTTACGGAAGCAATGCTTGGCATTAAAGCCGTTTGTTATACCAAATTAATCAAAGAAGGAAGGGATCTCTATTACGAAAAAGACGGTCGTAAAATTCAAGTGAAGCGAATCTATAATCGCCTTATATTCGATGATTTACTGAATTATCCCGACCTGGAAACAAGCTATCATTTCACCGACGATGTGAATGTGAGTTGGGCTGGGCATCCTAACTGGTTTTTCAGGATCAGTAAATTTTCCATCCCTTTCCTCAAAAGTGAATATGTGCCGGAAACAAAGTTCGTAAGTGATTATGAGGGTAAATTTCCAGCAGACTTGGAGAATTATGTTTTGAAACCGCTTTTCTCGTTCGCTGGTTCCGGCGTTCAGCTGCACATTGCCGAAGTAGATTTAATGGGTTTGTCAGATTCTGAAAATTATATTTTGCAGCGCAAAGTGGTGTACGAGCCGGTCATTCAGGCGCCCGACGGTTTGGTTAAGTGTGAAGTCCGCATGATGTATGGCTGGAAAGACGACGCCGACAAGCCGGAACTGTTTGTTTCATTGAGCCGGCTCAGTCGCGGAGAAATGATCGGCGTTCGCTTCAACAAGGATTTCACCTGGGTTGGCGGCAGCGCCGCTTTTTTCGAAAAGTAAGTTATGTTTTATAAATTTTATAAATAGAATACTTTTAAAAAGTAGTTAACATTTAGAATGCATATATCGCACCGCCAACATTTTTTTGATCATTTAGCCCAAACATCTGACTATCCACTTGCCTTAGAAATTGAGAAAGCCGAGGGCGTATATATGTACAGCGCGGATGGAAAGCGGTATATGGACCTGATTTCCGGGATTGCGGTCAGCAATGTAGGTCACCGCCATCCGAAGGTACTGGCTGCTATCCACGAACAACTGGAAAAGCATATGCATTTGCTTGTGTACGGTGAATTCGTGCAAAATACGCAAGTGCAGCTTGCGAAAGCACTGACGGACACATTACGGGTGGAAACTGCAAACCCATCCCCGTACGGTTTAATCGACAATGTTTATTTTACCAATTCGGGAGCGGAAGCGGTCGAAGGCGCGATGAAACTGGCGAAGCGCTTTACTGGCCGCGATGGGTTTGTTTCATGTTATAATGCTTACCACGGCGCAACCCAGGGTGCTTTGAGCCTAGCAGGAGCGGAATTTTTCAAACGAAACTTTCGTCCGTTGCTTCCGGGTATAACGAATATTCAGCATGGATTTTCTCCGGATATTGAAAAAATAACAGAAAAAACAGCCGCTGTCGTCATTGAAATCATTGGTGGGGAATCCGGTGTGCGCGAGCCTGATGACGCCTATTTTCCAGCTTTGAGGAAGAAGTGTAATGAAACAGGCGCGTTGCTGATTTTCGATGAAATTCAAACCGGATATGGTCGTACGGGTTCATTTTGGGCGTTTGAACAATTTGGAACGTATCCGGATATTCTGCTCAGCGCCAAAGGAATGGGTGGCGGAATGCCGATCGGTGCATTTATGGCCTCCCAGAGAATCATGAGCGTTTTTAAAAACAATCCCATTCTTGGGCACATTACCACATTTGGCGGGCATCCTGTAAGTTGTGCGTCTTCCCTAGCGGCATTGCAGGTTACGTTAGATGAAAATCTAGCGGCCTCGGCCAATGCAAAAGGCTATCTTTTCAAATCATTATTAGTCCATCCGGCGATCAAAGAAGTAAGGGGAAGGGGCTTAATGCTCGCTGCGGAGATGGAATCTTTTGCGAAATTGAAAGACACCATCGACCGCTGCATTGAACGCGGCGTTGTTACTGACTGGTTTTTGTTCTGCGACAATGCTATGCGCATTGCCCCGCCACTTACCATCACCGAAGATCAGATCCGGGAAGCTTGTGCCGTTATTTTGTCAGTTTTGAACGAATAAGACTTATGAATTACTCCATTGAAAATCAACATTTGAAAATAGCGGTCCAGGAAACGGGCGCAGAACTTATTCAAATCCAGTCGACCGTAACCGGAAAAGACTTTTTATGGGATGCCGATCCGAATGTATGGGCCAGCCACGCTCCTGTTCTTTTTCCAGTCATCGGGGCGATCAAGAATGGATTTGTCACTTATCAAGGCAAGCAATACGCGGTGCCGCGTCACGGGTTTATCAGGAATAATGCGGATGTGAAATTGATCAATCAAACGGCCGATAGTCTGACTTTTGGGCTAAAATTCAGCGAAACGACGTTAGAAATTTACCCGTTTGAGTTTGAATTCCTGGTCACTTACAGCCTGAAAGAAAACAGGGTCATTGTGAATCATGAAGTGATCAATCACGGTACTGAGGAAATGTTGTTTTCGCTCGGCGGACACCCTGCGTTCAAATGCCCGTTGCATGTCGACGAGGTTTATGAAGATTATTATCTTGAATTCTACGCCGTCGAAAACGATTCTACCTGGTTGTTAGAAAAAAACGGCTTAGTAGGAAATACTACCAAGCCGATTTTGGAAAATACCAATATATTGCATCTGAACGAACACTTGTTCGACAACGACGCGCTGATCTTCAAACATCTGGTTTCAAAACAAGTCAGTCTCCGCAGCATAAAGTCGTCTCAAGTCATCACCGTTCATTACGACGACTTCAAATATCTGGGAATCTGGGCCAAACCTGGCGGCCACTTCGTTTGCATCGAACCCTGGCTTGGCATCGCCGACAGCGCTGATTCAGATCAAAACTTTGAAACGAAAGAAGGAATCCTCAAACTCGCCGCTGGCGGAAAGTTTGAGGCGAAGTTTGAGATTGAGATTAGTGAATAAAAGTTTTATTACAATTTCAGTGCTAGAAGCTCACTGCCCAACTGGTGCAGTGCAGCTTCAATTTTTTTTGCCTGGGCTGGTCTCGGTTTTTTTAAACCCGAGGCATAGTGATTTAAAAGCTTTTCGTTGATACCCGTCAGACGTGCGATGCCAGACTGGCTGAAAATACCTTTATAGTATTTTAGAAAACTCCCAACGTCAAACTTCCAAATAATTTCATATTCGCCTTTCAATGCCGCAGGAATGTTTCTGTCGTCAAAGGATTTGATGATCTCAATACATTCTAGAACCGACTTTTTCACATCTTCGATCGTCTCCCCGCCTCCGTTGATTTTATTGACATTCTCTGAATATGCGCCATAGAAGTCTTTGCTACGCTCGATTACAACTCTGATCTTTTTCATCTTAGTTCTAAGTTCATTCCTTTAATTGCTCTTAATCTCGTTCCTTCTGGCATCTCTTTCGCGCCATGGTTAGCAATCGAATAACGCTGATCACCTTTTTCATAAATATAGTGACTGCCACGTGTTCTTATGTGCGCCCAGCCATTACGCCGTACAATACGGTGAAACTCTGAATATTTCATTGATAGTGTGAGCAAAGTGTTAGGTGCAAAGGTATATAATAATATACCATTTTCAAATTAACACCCACAAAAAAAGCTCCTTTTTGGGAGCTTTTAGTCTTTCTACAAATCGCTTACTACTATACCGTAGCTTCGATCTGTGCGTTTAATTTATCTTCCAAAGTTGTTTTTGGCACAACGCCTACAACTTTATCTACTAGTTGTCCGCCTTTAAAGATCATCAATGTCGGGATACTGCGAATACCGAATTTAGCTGGCACCGAAGAGTTCATATCCACATCCATTTTACCAATAACAGCCTTACCTTCATACTCACCAGCAAGCTGTTCCACAACTGGTCCGATCATCTTACAAGGACCACACCACTCAGCCCAAAAATCTACAAGTACTGGCTTATCTCCCTGAATGAGATCTTCAAAGGTGCTATCGGTAATTTCAAGTGCTTTTCCCATGTCGAAAAAATGTCTAATGTTATTTTATAAATCTGATGTAATAAGGATTATAAGTAACTAAAAGTTCCTGATTCTATTTGCACCAGGTCAGTTTAAAAAGAATTTCACACCATGAAATCCATTCAGCACTTTGAACAACTCATTGGACGGCGCAACCCTATATCCGCGCGACACCATTTCCACTTCCAGATGTGTTTCCGGATCTATAACCGTCATATTCACCGCGCATGAACCGGGGTGATTACCAAACGTTTCGTTCAGCAAATGGATAAACTGCGCGTCGATTTGATCCAACGTCAGATTAATACGGATCTTCCTGCACATCTTCTCCCTGATCTCTGTCAAAAGCTGGATTTGGGAGATTTTAAATTCAAACTGATCTTCCTGTTTCCAGCGGTTCTGCACTTTGCCTTTGATGTATAAAAACTGACCAACCTGTAAGTAATTTTTGAACCGGATATAATCCTCGCCACCCAGCAACATTTCCATCGAGCCGCGGTAATCTTCGATTTTGAAGATCATGAATAAGCTGCCATTGCGCGACATACGTTCCTGCGCGCTGGTAACAATGCCACCCACATTAATGTCCTTGCCAAAATATTTCGGTGACCGCTCCCCTTCTCCAATCTCCATCACCTTATCCAATGTGCAATTGCAGAAATTATCGAGCTCCACTCGGAATGTATCCAGCGGATGCCCTGAAATATAAAAACCGACAACTTCCTGCTCATAGCGCAGCTTAGCGAGATCATCCCAAGCTACTATATCGGCAGCTTTCGGTTTGGCAATTTCAGCGCCACCGCCGGAATGACTAAATAAATCGACCACACCTCCGCCCTGCGCTTTGTTAGCATAGCGGATCAGCTTTTCAATAAAAGTAAGGTTATCATTAGCGTCCGTTGCAAAATATTGCGCCCGGTGATATTCAGGGAAACAGTCAAATCCACCCGCATAGGCCAGACTTTCAATGGTTTTCTTATTAACCGTGCGCAGGTTAACGCGTGTCATAAAATCGAAAATGTCCTTAAATGGTCCGTTCTGGTTTCTCTCTTCAATAATGGATTCGACAGCCGCATCGCCGCTTCCTTTCACACCGGCCAATCCAAAGCGGATTTCATGCTTTTTATTTGCATTAAACTGCCTGTCCGACTCATTGATGTCTGGCCCTAATACTTTCAATCCCTGTGCTTTACATTCCTCCATGAAAAATGTAATCTTTTCAATGTTACCAAGCGAGCTCGTTAAGACAGCGGACATGTATTCGGCCGTGTAATGTGCTTTCAGATAGGCAGTCTGGTAAGCTACGAACGCGTAACAGGTTGAATGTGATTTATTAAATGCATAGGATGCGAATGCCTCCCAGTCCGTCCAGATTTTTTCCAGTTTTTTGGCATCCAGTCCTTTTTCAGTTCCGCCTTTCATGAAGTCGCCCTTCATTTTATTCAGCGTTTCTATCTGCTTCTTACCCATTGCTTTACGCAATGTATCAGCTTGACCTTTTGTAAATCCGCCGAGTTTTTGGGACAAAAGCATTACCTGCTCCTGATAGACTGTAATGCCATATGTGTCAGCCAAATATTCTTCCAATTCGGGCAGATCGTAAGTAATTTCCTCCTGGCCGTTTTTCCTCCTGATAAAGTTGGGGATGTAGGCGATCGGACCGGGACGGTAAAGCGCATTCATGGCGATAAGGTGCTCAAAGCGGTCCGGGATCAGGTCGCGCATGTGCTTTTTCATCCCATCGGATTCAAACTGGAAAATCGCGTTGGTTTCGCCTCTTTGAAACAACTCAAAAACTTTCGGATCGTCCAGCGGAATGTCGTCGATCACAATGTCGACGTTATGATTTTGCTTGATCAGCCGCAATGCTTCCTTAATGATGGTCAGGTTTCGCAGACCCAGAAAGTCCATTTTGATAACCCCTGCATCCTCGATGATTTTTCCCTGATATTGGGTTATTAAAAAATCAGAATCCTTGGACGTGCTGACCGGAATAATTTCGGTCAGGTCACTTGGCGCGATAATAATCCCTGCTGCATGGATTCCGGTGTTTCTAACCGTTCCTTCAAGTCTTCTTGCCTCCTGTAAAACGCTAGCCTGCAAGTCGTTACCCAATGCAATGGCGCGCATTTTCTTGACATTATCCAACTCCTCCGGTGCAATTCCTTCCTTTTTGGTCAAACTCCCCTCTCCTTCCAGCGGCGCCGTGAAGATCCGGTTCAGTGTCATATTATAGGTAGGCTTGTCCGGAACAAGTTTCGCCAGCATATTGGCATCTGCAAGCGGAAGGTCCATCACCCGTGCAACGTCCTTAATCGCCGATTTTGCGGCCATTGTACCATAAGTCACAATCTGCGCAACCTGGTTATAGCCATATTTTTTAACTACATAATCAATCACTTTCTGACGGCCTTCATCATCGAAGTCCGTATCAATATCGGGAAGTGAAATACGGTCCGGGTTCAGGAAACGCTCGAAAAGTAAATCATACTTAATCGGGTCAATGTTGGTAATCCCTGTGCAATACGCCACCACGGAACCTGCCGCCGAACCACGTCCCGGGCCAATGAAAACGCCCATCTTGCGGCCTGCATCAATAAAGTCGGCCACAATCAGGAAATAACCGGGAAAACCCATGTTCCGGATTGTGTGCAATTCGAAGTTCAGACGGTCTTCAATTTCCGGCGTTATCGTGCCATATTTGAACTTCGCGCCCTCGAATGTAATGTGTTTGAGATATTCCCACTGGTTCAACACATCTGCCGTAAGCTCCTTTTTTCCAACCATTTCCGACAACGTGTGTGTCTTAAATTCATCAGGAATCGGGAAATTGGGAAGCAGAATGTCTTTCCGCAGGTCCAGCGCTTTTATTTTATCTACAATCTCATTTGTATTGTCCAGCGACTCAGGCAAGTCGTTGAACAGCTTCATCATTTCGCTCGTATTTTTGAAATAAAACTGATCATTAAAGAACGCGAAACGCGAGCCTTTCGGAATGCCCTTATCGTCGTCAAAATCCTTCGCAGAAGGCGTGCTCTGCTTATCTCCGGTGTTGATACAAAGTAAAATATCATGCGCATTCCAATCCTCCTGATCCACATAATGCGAATCGTTTGATGCGATGATCTTAACGTTATATTTTCTCGCGAATTTTACAAGTACTTGATTAACAATTAATTGATCCCGAATCTCGTGGCGTTGCAGCTCCACGTAAAAGTCATCACCAAACAGGTCCAGCCACCATTTAAATTCCTTCTCCGCTTCCTCTTCGCCTTTTCTTAAAATGGTTTTTGGAATAATGGCCCCGATGCAACATGTGGTGGCAATTAGGCCCTTATGATATTTGACAATCAGCTCTTTATCAATCCGCGGATACTTGCCATACATTCCCTCGATAAACCCGAGCGAACACATCTTGATAAGGTTTTTATATCCTAACTCATCTTTGGCAAGAAGCAACTGGTGGTGCCGAACGTCCTTTTTATCCTTCGTAAACTGCCGGATGTGCCGGTCTTCCACAACATAAAATTCGCATCCCACAATTGGCTTAATGCCCTGCTTATTGCCTTCCGCCACGAATTCGAACACGCCGAACATGTTCCCGTGATCCGTAATGGCAACCGCAGGCATATTATCTTCTTTTGCCTTTTTGAAAAGCTTTTTTATATCCGCCGCACCGTCCAGAAGGGAAAATTGCGTGTGGCAGTGCAAGTGTGAAAACTGCATATTATAGGTTGTAGTTTGGAATTATGGACTAAGTCAGAAAGGCAGGCACTCGAATTCAGGACTCCGCAGGCTGTTCATATATTACATAATTCATATAGTCCGTAAAAGGTTTAAGCAAAGAGATTCCTTTCACAACCATTTTTCCAAAGTCTTTGGAAGTCACTTCTTTATCCGTGTAAGTGTGGGAGAAAAAAAGTTGTTTTTGTTTTAATAGCTGAATCTCAGGGTGATCTTTGGCGTAACCTTTTGGCGTGGTTTTCAGCGCCTCGCCCTCAATCTTCGGATAATAGTCATGAAAGTCCTTGTCATGAATAATCTGCTTCAACTCATCCGCATTGTAATCGATCTCCTGACGAAATCTGGCTAGTTGTTCGGGCGTTGTTTCCCACATCCCACCGCCCAGAAACGTCCTGTTACCAGGCTGAATTTGAAGATAATAGTCAATTTTCCCAGAACCTTTACCGCCAGGCCCAATGCCAGCGCTCAGGTTATTCTTATATGGTGCCTTATTTTTCGAAAACCGGATATCGCGGTTAATCCTGAAAATGCATTCTTTCACTTGCAGATTACCCAGATCCTGGAATTTGCCGACTTCCTCGATCAGGTAAGCCACCAGTTTCTCCAAATCCGCCTTTGCTGCGTCGTAATCCTTTCTATTTTGCTGGAACCATTCCCTGTTATTATTTTCGGCTAGTTGACTTAAAAAGTGAAGCGTTGTGGATTCCATCGTATCTTGGTGAAGCTATAAAATTCAAATTTACTACGTTTTGTGATTCAATTTAACGAATTTTGGCAAATTAGAAATCGGAAAACTTCTTAAAAACTGATAATCAGGAGAAAGCTATGAACCGTCCATTTTTGTCCAAAGAAGATAAGAAGAAGCTCGCTGTTTCCAGGCCAGACAAAGTCCGGCCAGAGTTGAAAGCAAAGTCAGACAAACAGAAGTCAGACAAACAGTGGCTATTTGATTCGCTTACCAGGGCTTTGAAAGAAGTAAAGTTGATGGAAGAAGGCAAACTCCCTAAACCTAACATAAACGATCTATTCAAAGATTAAAGCTTGTTGCCGATGGTTGAAATCACTTACACACATGAATTTTTAAGAGAGTACAAAAGACTAGCAAAAAAATATTCCTCACTAGAAACAGAAGTAAAGTCTCTCATTGAAATTTTATCTGCGAACCCCACAAGGGGGACACCACTCGGATCGCAGATTTTCAAAATTCGTTGGCAAGTAAAAAGCAAGCGAAAGGGCAAAAGCGGAGGAATTCGGGTAATTACATATTTTAAAATACTTAACAACGAGTTGTTTCTTCTGGATATTTATGACAAATCTGAGCGAGAAACAGTTTCCCTTAAAGACATTCGTTCTTTTATTGAATTATTAAAATAATACAAGTAACAAATTTTAAATGGCCAGAATCCTTACAGGCATTCAGAGTAGCGGGAGGCCCCATTTGGGGAATATTTTAGGAGCGATTGTGCCCGCTATCGAACTTTCAAGAAACCCCGAGAACGAATCATTCTTTTTTATTGCAGACCTTCATTCGCTTGTTTCCATTAAAGACGGAAAGTTAAGGCACGAGTATGCGCGCGCCATTGCCGCAACGTGGCTTGCATTCGGTTTTGATTTTGAGAAAAATGTGTTCTGGAGGCAGTCCAGGGTTCAGGAGCATACAGAGCTGGCCTGGTATCTCAATTGCTTTACGCCATTCCCTATGCTGGCCAACGCAACTTCATTCAAAGAGAAATCGGAGAAACTGGCGGATGTCAATGCAGGTCTGTTTACTTACCCCGTTTTGCAGGCCGCGGATATTTTGCTTTATAATGCCAACATTATCCCGGTTGGAAAAGACCAGAAGCAGCACCTGGAAATGACCAAGGACATTGCAACGCGTTTCAATCAAATAGCCGGGGAAGAAATGCTTGTATTGCCCGAGCCGCAAATAGACGAGCGCATGATGACCATTCCGGGCGTCGATGGCCAGAAAATGAGCAAGTCTTACCACAACTACATCGACATTTTCGTTCCGGAGAATGAATTGAAAAAAGCCATTAAAAAGATTGTTTCCGACTCTACACCCCTGGAAGAACCCAAAGATCCTGAGACGGACATTACATTCCGACTATACAGCCTCATTGCCTCTGAAAATGAGATCGCAAGTATGCGCCAGAACTATTTGAATGGCGGTTACGGCTATGGACACGCCAAACAGGCCCTGCTGGAATGTATGCTGGAAAAATTCGCAGAGCCGCGCCGTATTTTCAACCATTATATGGAAAACGAACAGGAACTGGAAGCCATTCTTGTGGCAGGAGAAACGAAGGCGCGCGCGATCGCTCAGGAAACAATTAAAAAAGTTCGTAAAGTACTCGGTTTCAGCTTATGACAGAAAGTGTTGACATGTTGATCAATTCCGACCAGGATTTATTTCTTTGGTTAAATGGTCATCATACGCCCTGGCTGGATTCGCTGATGTATTGGATCACATTCAAATACACCTGGATTCCGATGTACATGGTGCTGATCGCTGTCCATCTTCGGAAAGACTGGAAAAAAGGGTTGGCAGAACTCGCAGTTGTGCTCGTTGCAGTGATCATTGCCGACAAAATCACCTCCGGATTGATGAAACCTTATTTTGTGAGATTCAGACCTTGTCATGAACCTGAATTGCAGGGATTAGTGCATCAGGTAACGGGCTGTGGCGGACTTTATGGTTTCGCTTCGTCACACGCTTCCACCAGTTTTGCTGTTGCCACCGCCTGGTTTGCCTTCCTGAGAACCAAGGCACCAAATATGTGGCTGATATTCGTCTGGGCAGCGATTTACTCATATAGCCGCGTTTATGTTGGCGTACATTATCCGGCTGATATTGTGATTGGCGCGCTGATCGGGTTGCTTGTGGGATGGCTTTGTATAAAACTTTACCACACTTTTTTGACGAGATATTACCGTATCTGACCGTTTTTATATAATTTTGCGCAAATTTCAGTTTGGTCAATGGGTTCATTTAATACAGTAAAAATATTTTCGGGGAGTCAATCCGAATATTTGGCCAAAGACATTGCCAGGTATTATGGCAAAGAGCTGGGAGGTTATACTTTGAGGAAATTCAGTGATGGAGAACTTTCACCCAGTTTCGAGGAGTCGATCAGGGGTTGCGATGTTTTTCTGATCCAATCCACATTTCCCCCGGCTGACAATCTAATGGAATTGCTTTTAATGGTGGATGCCGCCCGTCGCGCTTCCGCACATTATGTAACTGTGGTCATTCCTTATTTTGGCTACGCCAGGCAAGACAGAAAAGACAAGCCGCGCGTGGCTATCGCTGCGAAAGTAGTTGCCAACCTGCTTACTTCTGTGGGTGTTGATCGTCTGATGACGGTTGATTTGCACGCAGGACAGATCCAGGGCTTTTTTGATCTCCCGGTTGACCATTTGGAAGGAACGTCGATATTTGTTCCCTACATTAAATCACTGAACCTGAAAAACCTGCTGATTGCATCGCCGGATATGGGGGGAGCAGCCAGGGCGCGTAATTTTGCGAAATTTTTGAATGTTGACATGATCCTTTGTGATAAGCACCGGAAACGGGCGAATGAAATCGCAAGTATGCAGGTGATTGGAGATGTGGAAGGCATGGATGTTGTATTGGTTGATGATTTAATTGACACCGGTGGTACACTATGCAAAGCCGCTGAATTGATTATTGAAAAAGGGGCCAATTCTGTGCGGGCCATTAGTACACACGCGATTATGTCGGGTAAAGCGCACGAAAACATTGCCAATTCTGTTTTGGAAGAGCTGATTATCACTGATACAATTCCTTTGAAGCAACAGAATGCCAAAATACGCGTATTGTCAGTTGCAGAGTTATTCGCAAAAGCCATCGGGCGTATCCGTGATCATGAATCTATTAGTTCTTTGTTTATAAATTATCAGTAAATTTTTTTATTTTTTATCTTCTTAATTAAATATTCTTATGAAAACGCATGAGATTGTAGGGTTTAAAAGAGCGAATCTCGGCAAGACGGAAGCAACCGAACTACGTTCACAAGGTTATGTTCCGTCTGTGCTGTATGGTGGAGCTGAGCAGGTTCATTTTTATGCACCGGCTATGTTGTTCCGCGAGTTGCTTTTCACACCGGATATTTTTAATGTTACGCTTAATATAGAGGGAACTTTATATAACGCCATCTTGCAAGAAAGACAGTTTCACCCGGTTAACGATTCATTGATTCATGCAGACTTTTTGCAGATCGTTGATGGCAAAGAAATTAAGGTTGACGTTCCTGTGAAATTGACAGGTACATCATCCGGTGTTATGAAAGGTGGTAAAATGAATCAAAAATTGCGTAAATTGCGCGTACAAGGTTTGGCTGAGAACATTCCAGACTATGTAGATGTTGATGTAACTGAGCTGGATTTAGGAAAATCTGTTAAGGTTGGTGCAGTAAAGGCTGAAAATTTCGTTATATTAACAGCCGCAAGCAACCCGATTGCTTCAGTAGAGATCCCACGTGCACTGAGAGGTACACTTGGCAAGTAAGTATTTTATTTTTCATGGCTAATAGATGCAAACGTGCCGACCTTTGGTCGGCATATTTGTTTACAGCCAGTTCCGGATTTGGTCTATCAACACTTCATTGATCCGGATATAACTCTCGTGCGTCCAGCCAGCAATGTGCGGAGTCAGCACCACATTGTCAGACGCTCTCAGATAATCAAACGCTTCCTGCTGAGCCTGGGTGAGCTTGTTGATTTTTTCATTTTCCAGCACATCCAGACAAGCGCCCAGGATTCTTCCGGATTTCAATCCTTTTACAACAGCATCCAAACTGACAGTTTCCCCGCGGGACAGATTTAGCAGGTAAAATGGTTTTGAAAAATTATCCACAAATTCATCATTTACAAGATAGCGCGTGACTTCTGTCAATGGAATGTGCAGACTTACAATATCCGCTTTTTCCATAATTTCTTGCATGCTGGATTCGCTGGCGAAGGCATCGCCATAATTGTCACGGTACTTATCATACGCAAGCACCTGACAGCCAAATCCGCTAAGCCGCTGCGCAGTTGCCGAACCATTATTTCCATAACCGATAATGCCGACCGTTTTATTCATCAGCTCCACGCCGCGGTTGCCTTCACGGTCCCATGTTCCGCTGCGTACTTGCCGGTCCGCTCTTAATATGTTGTTGAAAAGTACAAGCAGCATTCCCAGCGCATGTTCCGCCACCGCGTCGCGATTCCCTTTTCCCGCATGGAAAACCTCGATCTGACGCGTCCGGGCAACTTCCAGGTCAATCAGGTCCAGCCCCGCTCCTGCCCTGGCGATAAAGCGCAGCTGGGTTGCCGCAGAAAGCATCTCTTCATCCACATTGGTTTTGCTCCGGATCACGAGCCCTTCATAACCGGAAATGTTGTTTAAAATATCTTCGCGACGGAATTCCGGGTGATAGGAATAATCCCAGCCTTCGTCCCGCAACATTTCAAAAAGCGAAGGATGCATCGAGTCTGCGATCAGGATTTTCATAGGAGCACGGGATTTTTTGTAACTTGCCGGTCAATCATTCCGCAAAAGTAATACAGAATTACTCAGAAGAACAGTTACAATAGCATTTAACCTACATGAGCGATCAAATCAGCGATAAACCAATCATAGGAATTACATTAGGCGATTACAATGGGATTGGGCCGGAAGTTATACTCAAAGCATTAGAAGGGAATCAGTTAGCAAAATTGTGCACGCCCATTATCTACGGTTCATTAAGAGTGCTTAATCAGTATCGTAACCTTCTTGAAATGAAGGACTGGACTTTGCATGGCATCCAGAAAGCAGACCAGGCCAACCCAAAACTAACCAATGTCATCACTTGCTGGCACGACCATCAAACTGAAATTCAGCCTGGAAAAATAACCCCAGAGGCCGGTCAGGGATCTTTTGCATCATTAAAAAGAGCAGTTGAGGATCTGAAAGAAGGAAAAATACAGGCTCTGGTAACCGGGCCGATCAATAAGGACAACATTCAGAATGAGGATTTCAAATTTCCGGGTCATACGGAGTTTTTAGCGCAATATTTTGGAAAAGAGGATGCATTGATGTTCATGGTTTCCGGCGAGCTGCGTGTGGGCGTATTGTCAGGACATATCCCGCTTGAAAAAGTTAGCACCAGTGTCACTGCTGAAAAACTCACCGCGAAAATCGAGCAGATGCTGCAATCATTAAAAGGGGATTTTGGCATAAAAAAACCTAAACTTGCCGTGCTCGGCCTGAATCCGCATGCCGGAGAAAACGGCTTGCTGGGAGGCGAGGAAATTGATGTTATTCAGCCTGTTATCAGGAATTTTAAGGAAAAGGGCAACCTGGTTTTCGGCCCCTTTCCTGCGGACGGCTTCTTCGCGGCTGCTACTTACAAGCAGTATGATGCGGTTTTAGCCATGTATCACGATCAGGGACTGATTCCTTTTAAAACGCTGGCGTTCAACGAGGGAGTAAATTTCACAGCCGGACTTTCAGTAGTGAGGACTTCGCCGGACCATGGAACTGCCTATAACATTGCGGGAAAGAACATCGCTGAGCCGGGTTCACTGCTGCAAGCAATTTATCTTGCCTGCGATGTTGCAAGATTCAGGGTGGTGAATGAGGATATTGACAAACATGCTTTAATTTCCAAACCGCAACAATCTGAAAGTCAACACCCAGCCAAGTCCGGGGGAAAACAGCGCTTTAACAGTTAACCACGAGCCAGCCGCTTACCGGCAGGCATTACATATATTTACCTAGACCAAAAACTAATGTTAAAATCAATGACCGGATACGGTGTATCCAACATCGAATCCGAATCAATAAATGTCACGGTTGAGATTAAGACGCTTAATTCCAAGTTTCTGGATATTTATTGCCGCATTCCCAGGAATTTCTCGGACCGTGAAATTGAGATCCGCAACCTGCTGACCCAGTCGCTTGAACGTGGCAAAGTTGAATTTACGCTTTCCGTTCAGCCGATCGGAAAAACGGTTGCATCCACTTCGGTTAACAAAGCGCTTGTGAGTGCTTATTATACAGATCTTTACACAACCTCCACCGACCTGGGATTCACTCCCGATGCCACTGAATTGTTACGCATCGCCCTGCAAATGCCTAATGCTTATAATAACGATACGGTCGACGATTCCGGCAAAGAAAACGACTGGACGCAGATTAAAGTGGCCGTTTTGGAAGCCATACGGAAATGCTCGGTTTTCCGGGAGCAGGAAGGGAAAATGACTTCGGACAAATTCACGGAATATATAAACACCATCCAAACATTATTGGACAGCGTTGCAGAACAGGACAAACTGCGCATTCCGGCCGTGCGTGAAAGGCTTGAAAAGCAGGTCAGGGAGCTTCTGGCCGATGACAATTTCGACACTAATCGTTTTGAACAGGAGCTGATTTATTATGTCGAGAAATTCGACATTTCTGAGGAGAAAATCAGGCTTGCCAATCACCTCACCTACTTCACCGAAACATTGCGATCACCTGAAAGCAATGGCAAGAAACTGAATTTTATTGCGCAGGAAATTGGCCGTGAGATCAACACCATCGGCTCCAAAGCGAATGATGCAACGATCCAGCATTTGGTTGTTCAAATGAAGGACGAGCTCGAAAAGATTAAGGAACAAACCATGAACATCATTTAGTTGGTGCCGGAAAGTATATTACCACTATCTTTTTACAGCGACTACGATACCCGCACGCTCGCAGAAAAATTGCTGGGCTGCGAGCTTGTACACGAAAGCCCTGATGGCATTACCAGCGGAATCATCGTTGAAACCGAAGCGTATCTGTCCGACGATCCGGCCTGCCACGCGTATAACAGGCGCACAACGCGCACCGAACCCATGTACGGCGTCGCGGGAACGAGCTACGTATACTTGATCTACGGTATGTACGAATGTTTCAATGTTGTCAGCAACAAGGAAGGGATTGGAGAAGCGGTGCTGATCCGTGCATTGCAACCGGTGCAGGGCATTGAAATCATGGAAATGCGCCGGCAACTTATCCCAGGCAGGAGTGCCGAAAAACTGCGAACGAAACCCTTGAAATTGAGCGATTTGTGTAAGGGCCCCGGTAATCTCGCGCGCGCAATGGGTATTCAGAGATCCGTGCACAATAACACATTATTGAACACGAAAACCTTGTACATCAAGGAACGGGCAGTCCAAAATCTGGATGTCGCCACGTCCAAACGCATTGGAATTAATGTTGGGGTGGATTTGCTCTACAGATTTTACATAAAAGACAGTATTTTTGCAAGCAAATTGTAATTTTACCAGGAAATGTATAACTCCTCACACTTATGAGGCGACATTATCCTGCGCTTCTGTAAGAATTTTTTATCTTTGATAGTTAACCCACGCTCAACGACTCTATGGAAATTCTGCATTCGCTGCGTCTTGCGGCTCTTTTTACCCGTTCCGTAAGTCTGATCTATGGGTAACTTGTACAGATTGATAACGATTTTGTCATTGGCTACGCTGGTAAGCGGAAGTCGCTGCACTTCTGGCTACGGGGACACCGCTGTTGCTCCAAAAAAGGAAATCGTTGAATCTATGCCGGTGGAGGGCTTTGCAGAAGACACGGTCTTGATTTTGAAATACCATCAATTTGCGAAAGAATATCTTTTCCAGGATGCGGAAAAAGCAATGTTCTATTCGAAGCATGTGCTGAGACTTTCTCAAAAGCATCAATGGAGTAAAGGTAAGATACTCGCCTACAACCTGTTAAGCACTTATTATTTATTGGACGGCAGCTATGATGTGCTTCGGGAGCTTTCCAATGAAACAATGACTTTGTCTAAAAACATGCCGCTTTACACTGCGCACGCAAAGCTTTTTTTAGCTGAAAGTTACTCCGAATACCGCCAATGGGATTCTGCACGGATCAATTACCGGCAAGCCATAGCCATTTTTGAGGAGCTTGGCGAAGACAGTGCCGCGGCTACCTGCATTGATAACCTCGGGAATTCTTACAGGGAAAAAGGAATGTTTGCCGAGGCCATCCCTTATTACAACCAGGCTTATGCGCGTTTTGATAAGATGGATTCGGATTGGGGCCGCGCAACCGTGCTTCAAAACATGGGTTACCTGCACGTTGTGAAAAACGAGCCGAAAAAAGCCGAAGGATTTCTCAAACGTTCCCTGGTCCTTTTTCAGAAAATAAACAACCGCTATGGCGAATTGAATGTGCTGAATGATCTTGCCAACATTTACTGCCTGAGCCAGCAAAACGATCTTGCCATTGAAACAGCCTCGAGGGCTCTGGAGAATTCGACCATATTTCACTCTTCCCAGCAGACCAACTGGGCGCTCCTCTCACTCTCACGGGCCTATAAGAACAAGAAAATGTTCCAGCAAGCGCTGGATTATATGGAGAAGGTTATTTTCAACCGCCGGATGCTGCATACGGAATACGTGCAACGCCAGTACACCATGTATCAGCTGAGTTATGACAACCAGATCATGGACTCCGCAATTCAGGAAAAGATCATTGCAGAACAGCGTATAGTTCAGCAGTTCCTGATCGGTTTCTCTTGTCTGATCATCGCTTTTGCAGCCTTTTTATGGTTTAACAACAAAAAGCTGCGCAGAAAAAACGCTGAAATAAGCGAAGCAATGGCACGAGGGCAAGCTATTGAACGTAAGCGTGTTGCAGCTGAGTTACACGATAATTTGGGCGGAACGCTGGCATCACTGAACTGGTATTTATTCGGGATCGACAAAAAAGTGCTGTCCCCTGAAGAGCAGAAAATCTACGAAAGTGTCCATCAAATGGTGGGCGCTGCTTACCGCGAAGTTCGCAGCCTCTCGCACAACCTCATGCCCGCTGAGCTGGAAGAACATGGACTTGTTATGGCGCTGCACAGACTCACAGACAAGATGAACGAGAATAAGAACATTGAATTTAGTTTCAATGTCTCAGGCATGTCACACCGGCTGAACAACAAAACCGAATTTGAGCTTTACAGCATTGTATTGGAACTCACGAATAACATTATCAAGCACTCCGGAGCAAACGAAGCCAGCATTAACCTGACCGAAAATCACAAAAACATTCACCTGACGATCATTGATAACGGCAACGGTATGGTGGAACCTTCCCGTCAGGGTGTCGGGCTGAAAAATGTTAAAAACAGGGTTGAAAGCCTGCGGGGAAAAGTGCAGATCATCAGCCAGCAGCCCAATGGTCTCAAAGTGGATATTGAAATCCCAAAGACCATCGTTTAAAACAGTAAGCGCCCGAACAACGAGTCCTCATCACATGAATATTTTGCCAAAAGTCGAAGAATTTATTGCCGCATTTGAACACAGCATTTCAAACCACTCCTTCATTAAGCTGTCGCTTGGAAATTATCACGGACCGGACGAAAACCTAAAAAACGTTTATGTGAAAAAGGTTTTGATCAAAAAGGAGGAAAAATTCAGCTTCACTTACCGCTACAAAACCCGGGACATCGTAAAAAATTATAGTTTCGAGGAAGCCAAAGCGCTTTTTGAAAACCTCATTTCGACAGAATTCCACGTTGCAACGCTGTTTACCAATTCGGAAGAACTGCAATTTGAAATACTAAAAAACAACAAGGTGACCTTAAAAAAGAAGGTGACCGAAGCAAGAGAAGTGCCGCTACCCGAACACGATCACAGCAAGAACCGTCTCATTAGCAGCGATAACAAGCCTTACCTGCACGACCTGAATATTACCGACAAAGACGGAAACGTGTTCAAAAAAGCGCAGGATAAGTTTCGGCAAATCAATCATTACATTGAAATATTAAGCGCACTGATTAAGGAGATCCCCACGGATAAGCAGCTGAATGTGGCTGACATGGGCTCCGGAAAGGGTTATCTCACTTTTGCGCTCTACGACTATTTGCAAAATGTGCTGCATGTTGACGCGCATGTAACAGGTGTTGAATTTCGCCCGGACCTGGTGGCGCTTTGCAATCAGATCGCGCAAAATGCAGATTTCGACAATCTGCATTTCGAGGAAGGTACCATTGAAAACTTTGACAGTGAAGGCACAAACATACTCATTGCGCTGCACGCTTGTGATACAGCAACCGACGATGCGATTTTCAAGGGAATCTCGGCAGGTTCAGACCTGATCGTGGTGGCGCCGTGCTGTCACAAACAGATCCGCCGGGAGATTGAGAAAAACAAAGTCGCGAATGATGTCCACTTTCTTACTCGTTACGGGATTTTTCTGGAACGACAGGCGGAGATGGTGACGGACGGCATTCGTGCGTTGATACTGGAATACTTTGGATATAAAACCAAAGTTTTTGAGTTCATTTCGGATGCGCATACACCTAAAAACGTCCTGATCGTTGGCACGAAGGACAAGCGCAATGCGCCGGACCAGCAAGCCATTCTTCAAAAGATCCGCGACGCGAAACAGTATTTTGGGATTGATTACCATCATCTCGAAAGAATTGCCGGTTTACAAAGCCACTAGCGTTCAATTGGATCGCCTTTTGTAAGCATTTTCATTACCCGGATATATCTCTCGAAAAGTCTCTTTTTCTCTTCCCTGTCCGTATATTTGCAACTTTTTGTGGAACTGACTAACTTAATATGTGGAATAAAATAGCAACTTACATTATCCGCTATCGGCTTTTGTGGATTGCATTGGTGTTCGTTTCGACGATTTTCATGGCTTACGAAGCGAGCAAAATCGAACTGTCTTACAACTTCGCCCGGATACTGCCTGCTAATGATCCGGTTGAAAAAGAATATCAGGATTTCAGGAAGTCGTTTGGTGAAGACGGCAGCGTCATGGTAATCGGCTGGCAGGATCCACAATTGTTCGAGATCAATAAATTCCGCGACTGGTGCAAGCTAACCCAACGCATTAAAGACACAGAAGGCATCAAAAATGTGCTTTCGCTTGCCAATGTTTACAAAATCAATCGCAACGACAGTCTTAGAAAGTTCGATGTCGCACCGGTCATCAAGCAAATCCCATCCACACAAGCAGAAGCGGACAGTATTAAAAATGAAATCGCTAATCTGCCAATCTACGAGGGCCTGGTCCTCAATAGCAAAACAAACGCAACACTGATCGTTGTAACATTCAACGACAAAGAGCTGAATTCCAAGCGCAGGCTAACCATTGTCAGCGACATTGAAGCCATGGCAGAGGAGTTCGGGGCGAAATATAAGGCCGATCTGCACTATTCGGGGATGCCTTATATCCGCACGGTGAACATGAAAAAGATCTCCGGGGAAATGGAGTTGTTCATGGGACTGGCCGTTTTTGTTACCTTACTAATCCTTTGGGCGTTTTTCAGGTCGCTCAGACTCACCCTGTTGTCTATTGTTGTGGTGCTGATCGGAGTAATTTTTTCCGTTGGAATTTTGCATCTTTTCAATTATAAAATCACCGCCCTTACCGGACTTCTTCCTCCATTATTGATTGTTATAGGTGTGCCAAACTGCGTCTTTCTGATCAACAAATATCAGGTCGAGCTCAGATCCCATAATGACAAGGACGAAGCATTGTTGGAAATGATCCGGCAGATTGGCTTGTCGACATTCCTGGCGAATATGACCACGGCCATTGGTTTTGGGGTTTTTTATTTTACAAACAGCATTTTGCTTGTCGAATTCGGCGTTGTTGCGGCTATCAGTGTCATGGCCACTTATGTGCTTTGCCTGCTCCTGTTACCAATTACGCTGCATTATATGAGCGTTCCAAAAGCACGCCATTTGAAACATCTTGACGGCAAATGGGCATCCGGTTTTCTCAAAAAAGTCGATTTTCTGGTGCATAACCGCCGCAAAGAAATTTACATGGCCATGGTTGTGCTGATCATCATTTCAGCATTTGGGATGACGAAGATCAAAACCATCGGTTATGTTGTCGATGACCTTCCAAAAAAGGATGTCGTTTACACGGATTTGAGGTTTTTTGAGAAAAACTTCAATGGTGTTCTGCCCTTTGAGGTTATGATCGATACGAAAAAACCGAATGGAATTTTCGCGGATCAGGCCGAAGTGCTGTACAAAATAAAGGCCTTTCAAAACGAAATGGCCAAGTTTCCGGAGTTTTCCAAACCGCTTTCTGTTGTAGAAGCTTCGCGCTTTTTATATCAATCTTACCGTGGAGGTGATGCTAAATATTATGCTTTACCCGGTATTTTGGAACTGAACAAACTCACTGGTTATGTGCAGGATCAGCAGGGCGCTTCCAAGCAACTGAATGCATTTGTAAACAAGGACAAAAGCGTAACGCGCGTAAGCTTTCAAATGGCCGATGTTGGTTCTGAGCGGATTAAGGAGCTAATGCAGAAGATCCGCCCCAAAGTTGACTCAATTTTCAGCCCTGCAAAATACAAAGTGAGCCTTACCGGTCACAGCCTGGTCTTTCTTAAAAGCAATGATTATTTGCTAAGCAACCTGTATGAAAGCTTGCTGATCGCCATAGTAATGATTGCCATTGTAGGAATGGTGCTTTTCAGGTCTATACCTATTATTTTGCTTTCCAAACTCCCCTGTTTGATTCCCCTCGCCCTTACAGCAGGTATTATGGGTTATTTTGGCATTTATTTCAAGCCCACCACCATTCTCATTTTCAGCATTACATTTGGAATTGCATCGGACGGAACGGTTTACTTCCTGACGAGATATCGCGAAGAACTCCACAAGAATGGCCTTACGCCTTCCCAGGCCGTTACGGCATCCATTTTTGGAACAGGGCTCAGCATGATCTACACAGCCGTGATCCTGTTCTGTGGCTTCTCTATTTTCGCAGCGTCGAGCTTCGGAGGAACGGCTGCCATGGGTGTCATGGTTTCTATCACCTTGCTCGTGGCCATGTGTACAAATCTCATTCTGCTGCCTGCGTTACTGCTTTCGATCGCTAAGCGGCAGGGGAAAAATGTTAGGCCCGACTGACAACGTATGCGTTCATACATATCTGCAACAAAAAAGGGCTGCTTTGATGGACTGAACCCCAAAAGTTGGACGAGTTAAGATTTAACGATTAGTGTGATGAGCCCGGTATTGAGCCGGGCTCATTCCATTTAAATTAAGCCTGATCCTATCTTTGTTGTAATAGTGAATGTAATCTTTGATGTCTTTTTTGAGCTCATCAATGCTTTGATATTTGTTCAGGTAGAACAATTCCGATTTAATTGTTCCAAAAAAGTTTTCAATAATAGCGTTGTCCAGGCAATTGCCTTTTCTGGACATACTTTGGGTAATGCCTTTTGATTTGAGCATTTTTTGATATTCACTCATTTGGTATTGCCATCCCTGATCCGAATGTAGCACCAGGCTTTCTGGCTTATTTATCTTTTTAAATGCGGTTTTGAGCATTTGTGTGACTTGTTTGAAATTAGCCGATTCAGATAGGCTATAACTGATGATTTCTCCATTAAAGAGATCAATAATAGGAGATAGAAAAAGTTTTTTGTCTTTCACCCTGAACTCAGAGACATCCGTTGCCCATTTCTGTGATGGCTTTATAGATTTAAAATCCCTGTTGAGGATGTTGGGCGCTACCTTGCCTGTCTGACCTTTGTAAGAGCGGTACTTTTTGGCGCGGACCAGCGATTTAAGGTCCATGGCCTTCATCAGCTTTAAGACCGTTTTATGGTTGATGTTGCTGCCCATCTTACGGATAGTCATTGTAATGCGACGGTAGCCGAACCTTCCCTTATGCCGATCATAAACTTGCCTGATCTGCCTTCGCGCGTCTTTATACTTGCTGTCGGCAGCGCTATTTTTAATATGGTAGTAGAAATTACTTCTGGGTATTTCAAAGAGGTCCAAAAGCAATTCAAGCGGGTATTTCTGCCTTAACCCATGGATTGTCAACGCTTTTTCTTTTGCGCAGCTTCCTTCTCGCGGATTAAGGCATCCAGCTTTTTTAGCAAGTCATTCTCTGCCCTCAGGCGCAGGTTCTCGTTTTCGAGCTCCTCCAATCGGGTCAATGGACCGTATGTTTTAATGATCTTGGGTTTGTTTTTCATAGACCTGGGCCTGCCACGGGCCGTGATAAAACCATCTATACCAAACTGCTCATACTGCCTGATCCAGACATGTAAAGTACTCATGCTGGGTATTTTAAATTTGAAGCAGCACTCATTCAAAGATAAGCCCTGGTTCTGATAAGCATGCACGACTTGTTGCTTAAATTCTTTTGTGTAATTGTGCCCGTATTGCGGCAAAAGGCTTGAACCCCCGCCTTGCTTATAATGTCCAATCCATTTTTGCACACTGGATTTAGCAATCTTAAAGCGTCTGGATAATTCATTGATACCATCACCGGCTAGATAGGCTTTAACGACCTTTAGCCTGAAAGCTACACTGTGTTTTCTGTTTTTGCCCATAAAAAAGCCCCCAAGAAGTGTCTAACTTTTTGGGGGCAGTGCATTGAAGCAGCCCTTTTTTGTTATACTATTTTTTCAAAACTCTGATCCATCCACTCTTCCGGAATGTCGTCGAGTGCCTGTTTGAGCTTGTCGGCCCAAATGTCGGAAATCTGTTCCAGGTCTTTCTTCTCATAACGGTGCTCAACAATTTTAAAGCTGTCCTTTTTGTAAAGCACTACATCAATCGGAAAATCCACATCATTGTTACTCACACGCGTCGAATCAAAAGACAGGAAACCCGCTTTCAGAGCCTGCTTCATCGTTGACTCGCCATTCAGGACGCGGTTCAGGATCGCTTTTCCCTGTCCGGAGTTACCGATGATCACGTAAGGAGATCCCTCATCCAGTTCGACCCAGTTGCCTTCGGAATAAAGCAAAAACAACTTGTGCTCTGCGTCGTCCTTCAATTGCCCTCCCACAATGGTGTTGAGATTGAATTTTAAACCGGCACGTTCCAATGAAGCCCTGTCTTCCTCTGC
Organism: Dyadobacter chenwenxiniae; assembly: GCF_022869785.1. Classification (NCBI taxonomy): domain Bacteria; kingdom Pseudomonadati; phylum Bacteroidota; class Cytophagia; order Cytophagales; family Spirosomataceae; genus Dyadobacter; species Dyadobacter chenwenxiniae. The sequence goes on from NZ_CP094997.1 coordinate 2,159,239, forward strand.
AACGCGCTTAATTTGTTCTCCAAAAGCATTTACGGCTTTGTAAAGTTTGTTATAAACAACGCCCTCGCTGATAAGTTCTTCAAAATAATGAACCGCTTTATCGCGTACCGAACGCAATCCGCTCGTCATGATAAACAAGGAATAGTTGTCCTTTTGCGTCACATACATTTTCTTCTTTACAGTCGTGTTGGTCCCTGCTGTAATGCGGGTGTCGGCCAGTGCGACGAGCCCTTCTTTTACTTTTATTCCTAAACAATAAGTCATTTTCTACTGTTAATTAAATCGCCCGGATCGCCTATTTATAATGCTCTAATGGGTCGATAACTAAATGAAATCCGCTCAAAAGTACCAAAATGACGGATGACGCGGACAAAAAACATGCATTTAATAGCGATTTTTTTGAAATTGCATCCGCTCCGAAAGCGCCGCCAACAACAAAAAGAGCCATTATTTTATGATAGAAACAGTCCATTTATTCCCTGTCCTTGACCAGAAATTAATTGAATTACTAAAATCACTTTCGTACGACGATTGGCATAAAACCACCGTAGCGAGGTTGTGGAGTGTAAAAGACGTGGCTTCGCATCTGCTGGACGGAAACCTGCGGACCATTTCAGGATCTCGCGACAATTATAATGTTCCGCCCGACCGCGAGATCAATTCCTACGGAGACCTGGTGCTATTTCTGAATAAGTTGAACAACGATTGGGTGAATGCTACAAAACGGCTTAGCCCTGCGGTTTTGATTGATTTGCTGGAAAGCACCGGCAGGGAATATTCGCTCATTATGTCAGAGCAGGATCTGGAAAGGGAAGCAAAATTTGCCGTGGCCTGGGCTGGCGAGCAAACGTCCAAAAACTGGTTTCACATAGCACGAGAATACACGGAAAAGTGGCATCATCAGCAACAGATACGGGAGGCAACGGGCAAGCAAGGCATCATTACCGAACAACTTTATTACCCGTTCATCGACACATTGCTGCGCGGTTTGCCCCACACTTATCGAGACGTAGACGCGAAGACCGGAACGGCGATCGCAATCAATGTTGGCGTGGACACGCCTTTCCTTAGATTTTTGGTAAAAAAAGCCGACGGATGGAAAATTGAAAATGAGTTTGCCGGTGAAAAAAATGCACTGCTGACCATTCCTCCCGCAATCGCCTGGAAACTATTCACCAAAGCTCTTAAACCGGAGGAAGCGGAAGCGGATATTATCATCGAGGGCGATGCAAACCTGGCCAAAATTGCCTTAAACCTGATCGCTGTGATGGCTTAATGCAGCCAAGTTTCGATCTAAACGATCCGGAATTCTGTATATAAGCAGCAAAAGGCCATTCGTACCCATCATGGCCAGCGATGATTGACATGAAACTGATTCAAATCCTATTTATATACATCACCCTGCTTTCGGGATGCAGTAATAATGGCGAGCCCGGAAATGCATACAATCCGGGCAGCACGGAGCAGGGCGCAAAGTTTCTGGGGTTGGGCGACTCCTACACAATTGGTCAAAGTGTCACGGAAGCGGAACGCTGGCCCGTGTTGTTGGTCAAAAGTTTAAAAAATGCAGGTGCCCAGTTCCGTTCGCCGGACATTATAGCCACCACCGGCTGGACGACAAAGGACCTCACTTTTTCCGTCGATAACGCTAAGCCCGCATCCGATTATGATCTGGTTTCCCTAATGATCGGCGTCAACAACCAGTTTCAGGGACGAAGCATCGACGAATATCGCAGCGAGTTTCGCAACTTGCTTACCAAAAGCATCGCGCTAGCCAGTGGCAAAGCGGATCGCGTCTTTGTCATGTCCATTCCGGACTGGGGATCAACACCTTATGGCGAGTCGGACCGTGCGAACATTGCGAAGGAAATTGATGCCTTTAACCTCGTTGCCAAAGATGAATGCGACAAGCAAAAGGTCATTTTCATTGATATAACCCCTCTTTCCAGACGAGCGGCAAGCGACCCTTCCCTGCTGGCGCGTGACAACCTGCATTATTCAGGGAAGATGCATCAGCTTTGGGTGGATGCCGTCCTTCCGCTGATTAAGGCGAAAATTTGAAATTGAAACACTAAAAACCTCCGCTTTACAAAGGCGAAGGTTTATGTACTCATATTCCAAAATTCTATAACCTTAATTACACTTCCTGCAAGGCTTTTATGCGGATTACCAGACCATCCATTTCGTCATTGCACCGCAGCTGGCATGCGAGCCGGCTGTTCATTTCTGCGTCCGGCAATGTGTCCAGCGTGGCGAGCTCGTTATCGTTAAGTTCCGGCAATCCGTCCCCGCCTGCGATGACCGCAATGTGACAGGTGGCGCATAAACCCATCCCGCCACATGTGGCCTGAATGTCGTATTCATATGCTTTGAGCATTTCCATCAGGTTAAGCCCCATATCCACAGGCACTTCCAGATCCTGACGATCGCCGTTGTTATCTTCTACCTGAATATTTATCATCGCTAAAATGCATTAACACCGTTAACAGTTGTGTATTTGAAACTCAATTTCTGATCCGGATACACATATTTGAATGCGCTCTGCATCATGATCGCGGCTTCATGGAAACCACAAAGGATCAGTTTCAGCTTACCTGGATAGGTGTTGATATCACCAATGGCATAAATCCGCTCCACATTAGTCGAGTAGTCCACCGTGTCGACAATAACGGCAGATTTTTCAACGCCAAGCTGCCAGTCTGCAATCGGGCCGAGTTTCGGGCTCAATCCGAAAAGAGGGATAAAATGGTCGGTAGGAATAGTGGTGACGCTTTTGTCATTGCCGACGATGGAAATTTCCTTTAAAACCCCGTTTCCTCCCAGGCTGCTCACCTGAGATTGCAGGATGAGATCGATTTTCCCTTTGCCCGCCAGCTCAAAAACTTTTTCCGCAGAATCCGGAGCTCCACGAAATGTGTCGCCGCGGTGTACCAAAGTTACTCTGGAAGCAATGTCCGCCAGGAAGATGGTCCAGTCCAGGGCCGAGTCGCCGCCACCGGCGAGCACGACGTTCTGGTTACGAAACTGCTCGGGTTTTTTCACCATATAATGTACGCCCTTGCCTTCAAAATATTCCAGTTTTTCAACTGCTGGTTTTCTTGGCTCAAAACTCCCCAAACCCGCTGCTATCACCACTACTTTGCAGTGAACGACTGTGCCTTCGTTTGTGCGCACAATGTATGTTTCGTCTTCTTGTTTTTCAAGCGCTTCTACGCGCTCTCCCAATGTGAATCCGGGTTTGAACTCTTCAATCTGTATCATTAAATTCTTGACCAGATCTTCGGCAATGATGCCTGGTGCACCGGGAATATCGTAGATGGGTTTTTGCGGATAAATTTCTGACAGCTGACCGCCTACAACCGGCAGGGCGTCAATTAAATGGCAACGCATTTTAAGCAACCCGGCCTCGAAAACAGCGAACAAACCAACGGGCCCGGCACCAATAATGCAAATATCTGTGGTAATCATGATTGTTATGAATTTGAACTTTGGAATAATTTAATGATCCAAAATTACCGCTCATTTGGACAGCATACCAATCACAATTGCTTATAAACCATAACCAAAAGTTATCGCAAAGAGGCGTTTGTAATGATGAAGTTTAGCATTTTTGGTTGTAATTCAATGGTAACCCCGACGGGCTCTTCGAGCTTAATACGCTCATCGTCAATATGTAAATCTTTACCTCCCCAAGACAATTCTACGCTTTTAGCCTTAATGGTGTTAAAGCTGTATTTCTCATCTTCACCATTGATTTGGCTTAGTACGAAAGCTTCGAATTTCTCTCGCTGCGTTTCCGGGATCATTACTATTTCCAGTTCCCCATCTCCGGGATCCGCGTCGGGTGCCAAAAACAGATTAGGCCCAATGGACCGGATGTTCATGACTTCAACCATCAGATATCTGCCTGAATGCTCCACGCCGTCAGCCACGATCCTGCATTCCTTCGCCTCGTAATTCAATACAATGTCATAAAGCACTGCAAGCGCAGTTTTCAGTTTTTGTTCCACCGTATCGCCGATTTCATCTTCCATTTTGCTCATCACTTTCATCAGACGCGGAAATACGCCATAACCAAAGCCTTCGAGAAAAAACCGGTCTTCGCCCAGTCCGTATATTTTACCAATGTCAAACGGTTGTAAGTGCTCATTATGCCACGTTTTCGCGATCTCTTTCGCCTCGCCTGTGATTTGCAAAGCCGTTGCAATATTGTTGGCGGTGCCGTGCGGCAGCAGCGCAATCGGATACTGTTTATCCAGGCGCTTCCGTTCCATGAGCGCTTTGGCTACACGCCTTACGGTTCCGTCTCCGCCGGCAATGATTAAAAAATCTGTCTCGGTCTTAAAGTCATCCCAGCCCTCTTCTTTCACAGAAGAGTAATCACATTTAAACCCTTCCGCCTCGATCAGTTTCACTAGTTCTGTTTCGGAAAAATCATTGTCCCCGGCTGTGGGGTTGTGCAAAAGGTTGGTGTTTTTCATAGAAAGTATTTAGGATAACCCTCCAACCATAAAAAACATACCAGGCATAATTTTATTAACGTATAGCACAAAAAAGATATCATCATGAAAATTCTTGTAACAAACGACGATGGAATTTACAGCCCCGGACTCGCTGCCCTGGCTAAAATTGCGGCCCGGTTCGGAGAGGTTAAAGTAGTTGCACCAGATGTGGAACAATCATCTATGGGTCATGCAATTACGGCTTCAAGACCTCTTTCATATAAAAAATCGCCGATAGATTTCGATGGAATTGACGCATGGCGCGTAAACGGCACGCCAGCCGACTGCGTTGCACTTGGCCAGCATTTGTGGGACAAGCCGGACGTGGTTCTTTCGGGAATCAATATGGGGCCGAATTTGGGAAATGCCATGTGGCATTCTGGAACACTTGCGGCAGCGAAACAGGCCGTTTTGTTTGGAATGAAAGGCATTGCACTCAGCACACCCACGGAAAAAGAACCCGACTTTGATGCGTTAGACCCGTTTGTGGAAAAGGCGTTGGCCGTTTTATTTGAAAATGAACATTTAAATCTGGTCAATGTGAACTTCCCGCCGGAACCAAAAGGCGTTCGCTGGACGAGGCAGTCGGTCAGGTTATATGATAATCAGATCGTGCCCGCACTCGACCCGATGGGCCGGAAACACTATTGGTTTACAGTCATTCCAATGGAGCCGGCAGAAGAAGGCACGGACCGATGGGCCATTGAAAACGGCTTTGTCTCGATTACGCCGCTTCGCCTTGACCTTACCAATGAAGCGGACCTCGAAAAAGCACAAAAAGCTTACCCGATTTCCTGATTACCGCTTACTACAATCTTTGAAAAAGAGGTTTCGCCCGCCACTGCAACTCAGCTTGTTAGTGGCGGGATTTGTTTTTTATTGGTGGTTGGAGCGTCCTTTTAAGGGGTAGAATGGTAAAAAGATAGTCTTCTTTTCTGACAGACATATTTCAGGTCCTGAATCCGAAGAAATCCTTTTACCTCTAACTATGGAAAAATCCAAAATCGGCAATTATCGCTGGGTCATTTGTGCATTACTATTCTTTGCCACCACAATCAACTACATCGACAGACAAATCCTTGGCTTGCTGAAACCTACGCTTGAAGTAGAATTTAACTGGACCGAGTCTGACTACGCAAACATTGTCATGGTTTTTGCCGGTTGTTACGCCCTGGGTTATATCATTTTCGGAAATTTCATTGATAGGATCGGTTCAAAATTGGGTTACTCCATCTCGATCATTATATGGTCCATTGCCGCTATCGCGCATGCGTTTGTCAAGAGCACGCTAGGCTTTGGTGCTGTAAGGGCACTTTTGGGATTGGGGGAAGCGGGAAACTTCCCGGCAGCTGTAAAAGCCACGGCTGAATGGTTCCCCAAGCGCGAGCGCGCGCTGGCAACCGGAATTTTCAATTCGGGTACAAGCATAGGAGCTGTGGCTGCACCGATTATGGTTCCCTGGTTATTGGGCGCATACGGCTGGCAGGAGGCGTTTCTAATTACCCGGTGCGTTGGGTTTTATCTGGCTCATTTTCTGGTGGTTATTTTATGAAATCCCATCAAGGCACAAGAAAATCCAGCCCGAGGAATTTGCTTACATTCACAGCGATAGTGAAGACGTAGCCGCCACCGACGAAAAACCCATTAAATGGGCCAGACTTATTCAATTGCCCCAAACCTGGGTTTTTATTAGCGGAAAACTCTTAACAGATCCTATCTGGTGGTTTTTCCTTTTTTGGCTTCCCTCCTATTTTGCGACCACATTCTCGCTTGATCTCAAAAAACCAAGTTTGCACCTGGCTATTGTTTATACGGCAACCACTTTCGGGAGCATTGGAGGCGGTTACCTTTCCTCTTATCTGATCAAAAAATTAGGCTGGGAACCATTGCGGGCACGGAAAACCGCGCTGCTGGTTGTCGCATTCGCCGTTTTACCTATTATTCTTGCCAAGTTTGCTACTGACATCTGGGTGGCAGTGGCCATTATCAGCATTGCAGCGGCAGCCCACCAGGCTTGGAGCGCGAACATTTTTACCATTGTATCCGATATCTTCCCCAAACGCGCGGTAAGCTCTGTTGTAGGGATCGGCGGCATGGCGGGGTCAATCGGATCAACGCTGTTTCCGTTGTTGGTTGGGTCATTGCTGGATTATTACAAGGCGGCGGGGAACATTGGGGCTGGTTATAATATTTTGTTCGTTATATGCGGTCTGGCCTACTTTGTGGCCTGGCTGATCATTCATTTTCTGACCAAGAACATGAAACCCGTAGAAGAAGCGTTAAGAGATTGATTGTTTGGTATTTCCAACGTGTTTATATTTAAAATTCATCACCCACTGAAAAGAAGTAAACCATTGAAATGAGAAAGTCCCGCTACTATATCCTTTTCCTGACGATTTCAATCACACTGTTTTATTGCAAGTCAAATAAGCAATCTGCTTCGAAACAAGTTGTCTCCGAAAAAACGGAAAAGCAAGCGCCTGCGCCTGTGGCCGTCAGAGGCCAGTCACCATTTATTTCGCCGGAAAACACCACTGAAAAAATGCAGGTGGAAGATGGCTTCGAGGTGAAACTGATCGCTGCCGAGCCGTTGGTAAGTGCACCTGTTGCCATGCAATTTGATGACAAAGCCAGAATGTGGGTGGTGGAAATGACCGGCTATATGCCCGACACCGTCGGAACAGGAGAGGACATTCCAAACGGAAATATCGTGATCCTGGACGATAAGAATAAAGATGGTATTTATGACGACCGCACGGTGATCATTGACTCGCTTGTTTTACCAAGAGCCATTTGTCTGATCGAAAACGGCATACTCGTAGCGGAACCGACCAATCTGTGGTTTTATGAAATCAAAAATGACAAGGTTGGAAAAAGAACGCTGGTCGATCCCAAGTATACCGAAGGCGGAAATGTGGAACACCAGCCTAACGGGCTTTTTCGCGCAATGGACAACTGGATCTATAATGCCAAATCAGACAAACGTTATCGGAAACGGGGCAATAAATGGGAAATTGAGCACACCCATTTTCGCGGACAATGGGGCATCAGCCAGGATAATTACGGGCGTCTGTATTACAACAACAATTCTCAAAACCTGATCGGAGATTACTTTCCCGCCGGTTTGGGGGCATCTAATAAAAACCAGAAAAATGTAGCTGGTTATAATGAAAAATGGGTGGCCGATAACAATGTATTCCCATTGCACCCTACGCCCGGCGTCAACCGCGGTTACATGAAAAATGTACTCGATGACAGCCTTCGCCTGACCAATTTCACGGCAGCAGCAGCCCCGGTTGTTTACCGTGGCGATCTTTTCGGCGATCAATATCAGTTCAATGCATTTGTGCCCGAACCTTCGGCAAACCTTATCAAGCGGAACATTCTTTCGGAAAGCGGATATATCGTGAAAGGTGAGCAGGCTTATAAAAATAAGGAATTCCTTGCGAGTACAGACGAGCGCTTCCGCCCGGTCAGCCTTTATAATGGCCCCGACGGCGCCATGTACATTCTGGATATGTATCGCGGAATCATTCAGCACAAAACTTACTTAACGCCATACCTGAAAGACCAGATCGGCAAGCGCGACCTGACGCAGCCCCTTTCCAGTGGCCGGATTTATAAAGTGGTGCCAAAGAATGCAAAAGCCGGGGTGGTTTTAATTCCATCTGACGCAAACGAGCTCGTCAAGCTTTTGGGCCACGCTAACGGTTGGGTTAGAGACCGTGCGCAGCAAAAACTGATCGATGGGAAATACAACCAGACCGTTCCTGCATTGCGTGCAGCCATCAAACAAACCGAAAGTCCTCTGCTCGCAATTCACGCATTATGGACATTGGAAGGGCTCAATTCCTTAAAAACAGAGGAAGCAGTTGCATGGCTCAGGCAAGCTGACTGGAAATTCCGCAGCCAGGGACTGGCCGTTTCACCCGCACTGATGACGCCGACTTCCTATCAGCAGTTTGCTTCGGTTTTTGATACCATGCTGGAATCAAATGACACATTAGCAGCACCTTACATCGCGCTGGTTGCTAAAACAATGCAACCTTTCGATACAACTACGTCACGCGGCCTGTTAGTAAAGCTTGCAACGAAATATCCAAACAACCGCTATGTCAGCGACGCCATAATCAGCAACTTGCAGGATCAGGAAGAGGCTTTCAAATCAGAGATTTCCGCGACTTTGTCGAATCCTGATTTTGTCCTGAACAAACAATTACAAAGGGCCATTACCACCGTTCAAAGTGCGCGCGGCAACAGAAATCCGGAAATGCTGAAAAAAGAATTCCCGAAAGGAGAAGCATTATTTACATCCATTTGCCAGACTTGCCACGGCGCGGACGGCGCAGGAATTAAGTCGCTCGCACCACCCTTGAACCAGTCCGAATGGGTTACCGGGAATAAAGACAAGTTGATTTCAATTATTCTTTATGGATTAACAGGCCCTGTAAAAGTCAATGGCCGCATTTACCAAACGCCCGAGGTAAGCGGCGACATGCCCGGAATCGGTTATGATAAGGATATGCCGAGCGAGGACATTGCGCAGCTATTGAGCTTTATCAGAAAGTCATGGCGCAATGATGCGGACAAGGTAACGACCGAAGAAGTAGAAAAAACGAGGCAAAAACTCACCGGGCGCGAAAAGGCCTTCACGGAGACCGAATTGAACGGCATATAGGCGGTTAGGCCAGAAAGCGCTAAGTTTGTTCTTTGAAAAACAAACAAATCCAAGCTGATCACCGAGAAGCTTACCGCCAAGCATGTCATATTTCACAACACCGTCCCGCGTCATTATCACTTGTCACAAACGCCTTGCGCCCTATCTGGAACAAGAGGTAAAAGATCTGGGATTCGGCATCGAGGAAGCTTTTGTCACCGGATTACGGATCAAAGCGTCTATTAATGAGTGTATTAAATTAAACCTGAATCTTTACTGCGCAAGTCAGGTCCTGTACAGCCTCGGCTCCTTTACTGCCAATCACCCGGACGATGTGTACCGGTTTTTGATCCAGATGCCATGGGAAGATATCATTGCCGGAGAAGGCTATTTTTCGGTTACCAGCAATGTTCAAAACCCGACGATCAATAACAGCATGTTTGCAAACCTGCGCGTGAAGGATGCGATCGTCGACCGGTTCCGGGACAAAAAAGGCACCCGGCCGACAACTGGTTCAGATTTGGTTGGCGCCGTGATCCATTTATTCTGGAAGAATGATTCTGCTGAAATTTTCATAGACACGTCGGGCGATTCGCTGGCGCGTCACGGTTACCGTAAAATCCCTGGTCGTGCGCCCATGCTTGAAGCGCTGGCCTCGGCAACCATTCTGGCAAGCCGCTGGGACCGGAACACTACATTCATCAATCCGATGTGCGGCTCGGGAACGTTGGCGATTGAAGCGGCATTGATTGCCACGAACAGCCGCCCCGGCTTGTTCCGGGATAATTTCGCGTTCATGCACGTACTCGGTTACGACAAGGAAATATATTATGCCGAACAGGATAAGCTCGAAGAACAGATCAGAGAAGTGCCAGGCCTAAGGATCATCGCTACGGATTACAGCAATGTGGCCATTGCCAATGCGCAGAAGAACGCGATCGCAGCCGGCGTGTCCGGGCTGATCGATTTTGAATGCTGTGACTTCGCCGAGACAGAAGTTCCGAATGAAAACAAAGGCGTATTTTTCATCAATCCCGAATATGGTGACCGGCTGGGCGAAATTGCAGAGCTGGAAGAAACTTATGCGCGGATCGGCAATTTTATGAAACAAAGGTGTGGCGGATATTTCGGTTATGTGTTTACCGGAAACCTCGATCTTGCTAAGAAAATCGGGCTGAAAGCCAAGCGCAGAATCGAGTTCTATACCAGCACAATCGACTGTCGCTTACTGGAATACGAGCTTTATGAAGGCACGCGGAGAGAATTTAATCCGCCCGCTGAACCATTGGCATAATTTTTAGATACAATCATCAGAACCAAATAATGATTGTCATGAAACAGTCACAAAATTCGGGAACGATGCAACAGTCTCAGTCCCGCAACAAGCCTGAAAACAAAGACAACTTGGATAGCAGGCATAAGGAAGAGGAAATGGTGAAAGGAGACCACATTACAAATAATCACAAAGAGCAACAAAGTGCTGGAAAGCAGCAAAAACAGCAGCAATAGTTATTGTTTGAACAGCAGTTTTTCAGTATCAAGGCCAGGAACAATTTCCTGGCCTTTTTTGCACAGAAATATTTATAAAAATTATGATCGTTAATTATCAGGAAGACGGCTGGCAGATCATTTCCCAACGCGCACACGGGCTGCTTTCGGGACAAATATGCTTTTACTGGAAACACGACTTCCGGCCGGAACGCTGGCTGGAAACAATCATTGCAACCACGGAGCACGACGATGTGTTCAATGAATTTGTTAATGATGACAATTTGCTGAATGAAAACGGCGGTCCGGTCAATTTTAAAATGCGAAAGTTTGATGAAGATAAATGTGAAGAACTCCTCCAACTCGCCCTTTCCAAAAGCCGTTATATCGCGCTCCTCACTTCGCAGCACATTCAGTTTTTGTATGAGAAAGAAACAGACAAGCACATCGTCGCTTACTGTAAAAAGTTGAAAACCTGGGACGGGAAGTGGCGGAAAGAGGCCGGATTAGATGAAAAAGAAATAAGGACGGCTTACCAGATCCTTGAATGGTGCGACGCATTGTCATTATTGATATGCCAAAATCAGGTTCCTCCAGAAGGTCGGAAAATTGAAATCAGCCGAGGACCAGACAATCAGCAATACGAACTCTGGTCGCCGGAAGAAAGTGTACTGCATGTGACGCCCTGGCCGTTTGATACGGACAGTTTTAAAATTCATTTTGAGTCAAAAACGATGACACAACTGAAATTTGACAATGTTATTGCGTTTCGCGAGAAGCTGAAAGACGCCCCTGTGCAGTTCCACACCTATTTAATTTCCAAATAATGCCTGCACAACGTGGTTATTGTTCAATTTTCAGCACATACTTTCGTTCATAAGCTGATCTCCGTATTCATGTTGCGGAGGCAATGCATACTCATATGAAAAAAGCACTTTTTTGTATCCTCCTGCTTGTGGGAACGGTGTCCTGCGAATGGATCGGGAATAGGCCAAGTTTCGGCGACGATTTCACTACTTATACGATCAAGGCCGGACAACACGAAGTCGAGAAGAATATCAACACACCGTTTACGGCAAGTTCACTTCGGTTTCAAGTGGTCTTTGACAGCTCGTGCATTTACAAGACAAGTATTCCTGAAAACCAGTTTGATATCAACAAACTTTACGGATTCTCGGATTGCAGCTCCCAGCACCAGAGCAACAGTGCCAGGTTCGGCTGGAACTGGAATGAAGGTGCCATCCATATTTACGCATATACTTATGCCAATGGCGTACGCGAAGCAAAGGATCTTGGCACTGCACAATTGAATGAGACGAACAGTTTCAAGATCGCATTAGAAGATAATTCTTATATTTTTTCTTATCACGGCGTCGACACCAGGATGCCTCGTCACTGTTCAGGCGGTGTGGGCATCGCTTATAAACTCCTTCCCTATTTCGGTGGCGACGAGGTGGCGCCACACGAAATAAAGATCAAAATCAGGAATTTGTAAATACGGCAAAGCTCTCGGGCGCAAGCATAATCAGCCTGTCGGCAGGCGGGTCGGCCATTATCCCTATGCCATTCCATTGAGAATCCGAAGATGCGATCAGTTTTTTCCACCCGCTGCCCCGCTCAGGCAACCAGGTTTCACGGACTGATTTAGAGAAATTGAGGACCACAATAATTTCCTGCTCCCCGGACCAGCGACGAATCGTAATGGTCTCATTTACCACATCCGGCTCAACTTCAATTGCTTGCCGGTCCATATTATGCAATGCAGGCTGGCTTTTCCTCAGCTGAATCAGTGTTTTGTAAAACTGAAACATCGTTTGGTGTGGCTCCTTCGGCAGCAAAGACCATTGCAACTTCGAACTATTGAATGTCTCCACACCCATCGGATCTGGCGCTTCGCCTTCTATGTGAAACGCGGCAAATTCGCGCTTCCTACCCTTCCTGACAGCTTCCGCCAGCTCAGGATCTGTATGACTCACGAAATACATAAATGGATTGCGCTCGCTATATTCCTCTCCCATAAACAACATAGGCAGATAAGGACTCACCAAAACGGCCCCAGCAAGCAACTTTTGCATTTCAAACGAAACCAGCTGGCTCGTCCGCTCACCCAGCATCCGGTTGCCTACATGATCATGGTTTTGAGAAAAAACCACAAACTGCTCCCCCGGGTAACCATCGGCCTTTACACCAAATATCCGCTTCCGATGTTCGGAAAACGTCCCGTCGTATACGTAAGCATCTTTATAGGATTTTGCCAGCGACGTTATCGGCTCAAAATCAGAATAATAACCGCTTCGCTGCTGGCCAGAAGCGACACGTAATGCGTGGTGAAATTCATCTACCCACTGTCCATCCAATCCGTAACCTCCCTTTGATGTCGGTTTAATGAACTTCGTATCATTCAGATCCATTTCCACGATCAGGTAATGCGCCTTCCCGGTTTGCTCTGCCAATTCATTCACACGGCTTTTCATTTCCTGTAAAATATGAACCGGGCTCATATCCTTAATCGCATGTACGGCATCCATTCTTAGTGCATCTATGTGAAAGTCCCGGAACCACATCAGGACATTTTCTATAAAATAACCGCGTACACCGTCACACCAGGCATCATCAAAGTTGATCGCATCTCCCCAGGGTGTGTTGTATCTATCTGTAAAATAAGGACCATACTGCGGCAGCACATTACCCTCCGGGCCAATGTGGTTATACACAACGTCCAGAATAACTGCAAGCCCTTTTTCATGGCATGCATTGACGAGATGCTGCAACGCCTCGGGTCCGCCGTAGGAATCCTGCACACAATACGGTAACACGCCGTCGTAACCCCAATTACGGGCACCTGCAAATTGCGAAACGGGCATAATCTCAATCGCATTAATGCCCAGATCAACCAGATAATCCAGCTTGCTTTCCATAGCGGCGAACGTGCCTTCTTCCGTAAAAGTGCCTGTATGCAGTTCGTAAATGATGTAATCTTTCAGAGCGACCTGGGGCAGATTTTTATCCGTCCATTTAAAACTTCTGAGGTCATAAGCGGCAGACGGCCCGTGGACACCTTGCGGTTGCCAGAGGGACGCCGGGTCGGGCGAACGGTTTCCATTTACAATGAACTGGTAAATGTCGCCCGCTTTGAGTGCGCCTGTTTGCAATGACCAATAGCCCAGTTCCTGCTTTTTGAGTGGCAATTGCACCTCAGATTCAACCAGCAAGAGCGACACCTCATCAAGCTCCGGTGCCCATACAACCACATTTGCTTCTCCGAATTCATTAAATCTTACTCCCGGCAGCAGCTTTTCGTTGTCAATCATATTTTTTGTTGTTCCAATGCGTGTTTAAAAACGATTATCGACCGGCTATCTACGGTCACCAGAGCATCCGGCTCGAATAACTGGCCATCCTCAGTAATACAGTTTGCACTTGTATCAATCACTTTACGCCATTCTGTACCATACTTTTTTGGAGGAAGTTTGTATTCAACCGGCTCGAAATGGGCGTTAAAGATCATATAAAAGCTATCATCGTAAATCGGCTCACCCTTTTTATTCACATGCCGGATTCCTTTACCATTCAGGAATATGCCCAGTGATTTAGCATAGTCGTGGTTCCAGTTTTCTTCCGGCATTTCGCTTCCGTCCGGTAAAAACCAGGCGATGTCTTCCAGCCCTTTCCCTTTGATCGGCAATCCGCGGAACCAATCCCGTCTGCGGAACGAACGGTGCGCTTTACTGAAAGCGATCAGCTTTTGTGAGAATGTTAATAAATCCTGGTCTGCTTTTTCCCAGTCGAGCCACGAAATCTCATTATCCTGGCAATATGCATTGTTGTTTCCACCTTGTGTCCTTCCCCACTCATCACCCGCCACGAGCATAGGCACGCCCTGCGAAAGGAAAAGCGTTGTAAGGAAATTTCTTTTCTGCTTGTTTCTGAGCTCCATTACTTCGGGGGTTGTCCGACGGCCCTTCACTGCCGCAGTTCCACGAACGATTGTGATCATCGCCATCATTGTTATCCTCACCATTCGCAAAATTACGTTTTGCATTATACGACACCAGGTCGTTCAATGTAAATCCGTCGTGGGCAGTTATAAAATTAATGCTTGCGGTTGGTCTGCGATACTCTCCTTTATATAGATCCGAACTCCCTGTAAAGCGCTCTGCGAACTCGGCCAGCATACTATCGGCTCCTCGCCAAAAGTCACGCATACAGTCGCGGTAACGACCATTCCATTCAGCCCAGCCCATAGGGAATTTTCCGACCTGGTAACCATCATAACCAATGTCCCAGGGCTCGGCGATCAGTTTTACCTGTGAAATGATAGGGTCCTGGTGGATGATATCGAAGAACGCGCTAAGCCTGTCCACTTCGTGCAATTCCCTGGCCAGCGTAGACGCAAGGTCAAAGCGGAATCCGTCAACATGCATTTCAGTGATCCAGTAACGCAAACTGTCCATGATCAACCGCAGCACGCTGGGAAGCCTGGCATTCAATGTGTTACCGGTTCCTGTGTAATCCATGTAATAGCGCCCGTCCATCAAGCGGTAATACGACATATTGTCAATCCCCCGGAAGGACAATGTAGGACCCATATGGTTTCCTTCCCCTGTATGGTTGTAAACCACGTCCAGGATCACTTCAATGCCGGCCTTATGCATTTCCTTGACCATATTTTTAAACTCGTTCACTTGCTGGCCGTGGGTTCCGGAGCTGCTGTAACGCACATCCGGGGCAAAAAAACCGATGGAATTATATCCCCAGTAATTGGTCAGTTCACGCTCCTTTAAATGTCGGTCAGAAATGAAATGGTGTACAGGCATGAGCTCAACAGCGTTCACACCCAGCTCTTTAAGATATTTAATCGTCGCCGGATGAGCCATAGCCGCATATGTTCCGCGGATTTCCTCGGGAATTTCTTTATTCAAAAAAGTGAAACCCTTCACATGTGTCTCATAAAGAATGGTATCGTGATACGGAATCTCGGGCGGCTGCACGCCTTCCCAGTCAAACGTTGGATCAATGACAACCGATTTGGGGATGTAGGGAGCGCTATCGAGTTCGCTGAAACTCAGGTCCTCATTTTCGTCACCAATAACGTATCCAAAAAGCGCATCGTGCCACTGGATTGTTCCCGAAACAGATTTGGCATACGGATCAATCAGAAGCTTATTCGGATTAAAACGGAAACCATATGCTGGTTCATAGGGCCCGTGAACGCGATATCCGTACAATTGTCCCGGTTTCAATCCCGGCACATACACATGCCACACATGGTGCGACGCTTCCTTGATCTCGATTTTAATGTGCTCGCGCAAACTTTCCTGACTCTCGAACAAACATAATTCCACGCCAGTCGCATTCTCCGAATACAACGCAAAGTTAACGCCCTCTCCATCCCAGGTTGCGCCTAATGGATAGGGTTCGCCTGGATAAACTAGTATTTTGCTGTGTTCCGATTCTTTAACAACATTATTGTTAGATACTTTTTTCATCTTTGAATCATTTTCGTTATCAATTCCATATCGCTCAGCCAGGATCGCCTGCTGAACCGCTCTCACACACACCTTATGCGCTGGAATTTCATTTGAGAACACGATTTGCTATAAAATTATGCCAGAACAGCGGTTACTTGTTCGGGAAAATATTCCACAGAAGCCCGAATGAGCGCGTAACAATAACATTATGGACAAAAACAAGTTGCCGGAAATGCTGGCATTTCTACAAAAGGTCAGTGAGATGAATGAAGACACTGCCTATGATTCCTCGGACGAGCATCTGGTAAACGCCATTATTGATATGGTGAAGCAAGAGGGACACTCCTCAATCTCAGAAGAGTTTGACATGCCCTTTATTCATCCCATGATTACAATTCAAAAATGGGTGGAAGAATTGAAGATTATTGTCATTGACAATGTCCGGGAAAGCAATGCGGATAATTAGCCAAAAACGCAAAAAAACGTCCGTTTTGGTACGATTTTTGTACAAATTTGCGTAGAAAACGTTTATTTTAACTAAAATTGAAGTTGTTTTTGTCACTGTATCTTAACTAATTGACTTGCAGCGTATACACATATAAGTTTAATTTCGATTGGTACATATTACTTCACAGCTGACATCTAACAAGAATTGCGTGGATAATTTTTTACCCATATTATGATTCTGATTGTCGACGACAGGCCCGAAAATATACTTCCTTTAAAAAAGATTCTGGAACTGCACAATTTCAAAACGGATAGTGCAGAGTCGGGTGAAGAGGCGTTGAGAAAAATCCTGAAAAACAGCTATTCTGTGATCATAATGGATGTTCAGATGCCTGGTATGGACGGGTTTGAAGTGGCGGAGGCCATTTCTGGCTTCGGCAAAGCAAAAGACACGCCGATCATTTTCCTGTCTGCGGTGAACAAGGAAAAACGGTTTATTACCAAGGGTTACTCGTCGGGCGGCATTGATTACCTGACCAAACCCGTAGACCCGGATATTTTGTTGCTGAAAGTCAAAACATTCAATAAGCTGTTTGAGCAGCAGCAGGAACTCAAATCGATCCAGCATTCCCTGCAATATGAGATTGAAATCAGGAAAAAGGCACAGGAGGAACTGGCCGGGCGTATGCAGGAACTGCGTTTCATCCTGGAATCCCTTCCCCAGATCGCTTTCACCATCGGCATTGACGGAAAAATCGAATTTGTGAATGAACATTGGTTTCAGCTTTCCCGGGATGCCACCGTTTTTCCGGAATCTCATCCGGAAGACGACCTTTACCGTGCCTGGGAAACGCATTTTAAGGATGGCCTCGAATTCACAGGTGAGGCAAGATTAAAGCATCTGGATACGCAGGAATACAAATATTTTCTGATCAAAATCATCCCGATCCTGCAAAACGGCTCGAGCATTCGCTGGGTAGGAACATTTACGGACATTCACCAGCAAAAAATGGCCAATGAGCTGCTGGAACACAAGGTGGAACTCCGAACGAAAGAACTCCTGGATAAGAATTCCGAGCTGGAAACGACCAATCACGAATTACAGCAATTTGCGTGGGTTGTTTCTCATGATTTGAAAGAACCTCTGCGCAAAATACAGACATTCAGCCATCTAATTAAAGACAAATACCTGAAAGAAAATCCTGAGGCCATTTCTTATCTCAACAGATCCATCAGCTCTTCGGCCCGAATGTCGCGCCTGATCAGCGATCTGCTGGATTATTCCAGGCTTTCCGTCAAGGCGCATTTCCAGCCTACCGACCTGAACGCGCTTCTGGAAGATCTTTTGTCCGATTTCGATGAGATTATCCTGAGCAAAAGAGCAGTAATCCAGCTCGATAAATTGCCCATTATTGACACCATTCCCAGTCAGATCCGGCAGGTTTTTCAAAATCTGATCAGCAATGCACTCAAATTCTCTAAAGAAGGGACGCCGCCGGTTATTAAGATATCCTCAACCATTATTGCGGAGAAATTTGTAGACGCCGAAGTCGATGAGGGCGGCCATTTTTGCAGGATCGTGATTGAAGATAATGGCATAGGCTTCGACGAGAAATTTCTCGACCGGATATTCGTCATCTTCCAGCGTCTTAACAACCTCGGTACTTACGAAGGGACGGGGATCGGACTGGCGATCGCGAAAAAGATCATGGACAAGCATAACGGGATCATTTCGGCCAGGAGCGCGGAAAATCGCGGAGCGCAATTTATTCTTATCCTGCCCCTGGTCCAGGAGCAGGTTTTAAATGAAACCAAAACTGAAAATTAGCAGCAAGGCACGATGAGAAAAACCTCTAACTCTATCATTCAGCAACTACAAATTGTTTTTTCCTTCTCCATATTATTGCTGATATTCAGCTTGCTGGCATCTTATTACAGCACCCAAAAATTAATTAACAACTCTCAGCTTGTCAACCATACCAACCAGGTCCTCATTGAAGCAGAAAGCATTATTTCCTATGTAAAAGATGCGGAAACTGGTCAGCGCGGTTTTCTGATCACCGGAGAACAGACGTTTCTGGACCCCTACTCCGACGCGTACGCGAAAACTACAAACAGTCACAATAATCTCAGCGAACTAACGGCGGACAGTCCGATCCAGCAAAAAAACCTGCGTGAAGTCAAAGCATTGTATGAAGCCAAATTTGGGCAGATGCAGAACATTATAGACCAGACACGCAGGAATCCGGACTTCGCCAACGACCAGAACGGCAGGCTCAGGGAAATGCTCAGAGGAAAAAAGGTCATGGATGATCTGCGGCTGGTGGTGGAACGCATCAAATCCGAGGAAAACAAAATCTTGCAGGACCGTCTCGAACAGCAGGAAATCTACATTCGCTATACGCCAATCCTGCTCGTCGTTGCCGCATTAATCTCGATCCTGATCACGGTTTTTGCCTATATGCGCATTAAAAATGATATGGACAAACGGCTTGCCGCCCAATTACTTGAAGAACAAAAATATACAGAGACAGAACGCAGGATCAACCGCATAGAGCAGATTACCAGACAGGTTTCAAATGGTGATTATAAGGTAAGGTCGCAAGATCAAAGCGATGACGATCTCGGACGCATTTCATTAGCACTTAACACGATGACTGCTTCGCTGGAACAGACATTCAATGACCTTACCACGAGAAACTGGCTGCAAACCGGAGCCGTGGAAATCAGTGACGCCATTCGGGGAGAGCGGATATTGAAAAAACTGGCGACAAATCTCATCAACACCATCACACGTTATTCCAAGGCGCAACTCGGCACCATTTATATCCAGGATAATGATTGGAATTTCAGGCTCGCGAGCAGTTACGCTGCGGAGCAGGCACCCGACACAATTACGCCAGGCTCGGGACTTGCAGGGCAGGTGATTGAAAGTAAAAAGCCCCTGATCGTGTACGACGTTCCTGAGAATTACCTCAAAGTGACATCGACCCTGGGGGAAACAAAGCCCGTTACACTCGCTATTTTGCCGCTCATTTATGCCTATGAGTGCATCGGGGTCATTGAACTTGGCTTTTTGAGCAAACCGGACCGCAATGATATCCTGTTTTTGGAAAACAACCTGGAATCCATTGCGACAGGCATTAACTCGGCATTGGATTATTTAAAACTGCAAAACTTCCTGGAAGAAACGCAGGCACAATCCGAGGAATTACAAACGCAGCATAACGAACTGGAAAACCTCAATGCCGAGCTGGAAGCGCAGTCGCAGAAGTTGCAGGCATCCGAAGAAGAGCTTCGCGTACAACAGGAAGAGTTGCAGCAAACCAATGAGGAACTTGAAGAACGGAGCGGTTTACTGGAAGAAAAGAATATTGAAATTCAGAAAAAAGCAGAGGAACTCGAATTAACCACGCGCTATAAGTCTGAGTTCCTGGCCAATATGTCGCATGAGCTGCGGACACCGCTAAACTCAATCCTGCTCCTGAGCAGATTACTTGCTGAAAACGATGAGAAGAACCTGAGTAGCGATCAAATAGAATATGCAACGGTGATCCAGTCTTCCGGCAACGGTTTACTCGGCCTGATTGATGAAATCCTCGATTTGTCCAAGATTGAGGCCGGTAAAATGGAGCTGGATTATGGCAATGTGTCGGTGAAAGAAATTGTTGAAGATTTGAGAGGCCTGTTCAGTCCGGTAGCGAAAGAGAAAGGGCTCGATTTCAATATCAACATTGAAAACGGTGTTCCGCTTGTGATTGAAACAGACAAGATGCGTTTGGAACAGATCTTGAAAAACCTCATTTCCAACGCTTTGAAATTCACTTCGCAGGGGTCTGTTCAAATTGATATCAAACGGAAGCCGGAAGCGGAACATCTGATCAGCTTCGCGGTCACAGATACGGGCATAGGCGTTGCCCCTGAGAAGCAGCAGCACATATTTGAAGCATTCCAGCAAGCAGACGGATCCACCAAGCGCAAATACGGCGGGACAGGATTGGGATTGTCGATCAGCCGCGAGCTTGTGAAGTTGCTCGGCGGCGAAATCTCGTTAAGCAGCAAGCTGAATGAGGGCAGCGTGTTCACCCTCGGTATCCCAATTGCAAAGACGTACAATCCGGCAGGCAGCGAGCAGCAGAACTACTTTGTAAACCACAATGAGGCGTCGCTGAAAACGAAACCTGAGGGAATTGACAAACGATTTATCAGCACAGTTATTCCAAGAAGTATCGACGATGACCGCGACAACATTGAAAGCACAGACAAGACCATTCTGATCATTGAAGACGATACAACGTTCGCAAAGTCTTTGCTTGATTACACCCGTAAGCAAGGTTACAAAGGCATCGTGGCCGTGCGCGGCGATGAAGGACTGGAACTTGCGCAGGCATTTGTGCCTATGGGTATTTTACTGGACATTCAGCTTCCCGTGCTCAGCGGCTGGGAAGTAATGGACGAGCTGAAGGCCCGTCCGGAAACACGGCATATTCCGGTGCACATTATGTCGTCGCACCGTATGAAAAATGAAAGTTTGCTCAAAGGCGCAGTGGACTTTATTGATAAGCCGGTTGCATTTGAAAAGATGGAAGAGATCTTCAAAAAGATCGAATTCGTGGTGAGCCGGCGGAGTAAAAAGGTGCTGATTGTGGAAGATAACTCCATGCATGCAAAGGCGCTCGCTTACTTCCTGTCGTCTTTCAATATTAATTCCAAACTGAAAAGCGACATAAGCGAAGGTTTGGAAACCTTGCAGAACAATGAGGTGGACTGCGTGATCCTGGATATGGGCATACCCGACAAGAAAGCTTATGACATCCTGGAAATGGCTAAAATGACACCCGGTTTCGAGCATATCCCGATCATTGTATTCACAGGAAAGAGCCTGTCCATGACAGAAGAACTGCGCATTAAACAATATGCAGACTCAATTATTGTCAAAACGGCCCACTCCTATCAGCGTATGTTGGACGAAGTTTCCCTGTTCCTTCATGTGGTGGAAGAAAACAAGAAAACGCCGCAAAAAATGTCGGACCGACAAAAATTAGTTGGATTAGCAGACATATTAAATGGCAAGACTGTGTTGATCGCGGATGATGATGTGCGGAATATTTTCTCGCTGTCGAAGTCATTGGAAAACTTTAAGATGAATGTTGTAACCGCTCTGGACGGCAAAGAAGCCTTGCAGCGGCTGGAAGAAAATCCCGATGTGGACGTGGTCCTGCTGGATATGATGATGCCCCAGATGGATGGCTACGAAACCGCAAGGCGCATCCGGGAAAACCACAAATGGCGCAACCTGCCGGTCATCGCCGTAACTGCAAAAGCCATGACGGGCGACCGTGAAAAATGCATTAACGCGGGCGCATCCGACTACATTACCAAGCCTGTTGACATTGACCAGCTGATGTCGCTCCTGCGTGTGTGGCTTTACGAAAAATCCTGAACCGACCTTCCCATGAATAAAAAAAAAGTGCTGATTATCGACGATGATGCGCGGAACATCTTTGCCTTGAAAGCGACATTGAAAGCGAAATCCTATGACTGCATTTCGTGCAGCGGCGCACCTGAGGCATTAGATTTGCTAAAAACGGATGAGCCCGTTGACGCGATCCTGATAGACATGATGATGCCCGAAATGGATGGTTACGATGCTATTCCTCTGATCAAAAGAATAGAAGGCAGGAAAAACACCCCGGTGTACGCGGTTACCGCACAAGCCATGGTGGGCGATCGTGAAAAATGTTTGAGAGCTGGCGCGGATGAATACATCTCGAAGCCGATCGATGTAGAAAAATTACTGCGGCTTTTAAAAGACATATAGAACGATGATTGAGGATGAGGATGTTGAGCTGCTGCTAAATGACCTGGTAGATATTTATGGATATGATTTTACAAGCTATTCCAAAGCGTCCCTGAAAAGGCGCATTGTCCGGCTTGTATCGATTGACAAGTTTCCCAGTTTCGCCGAGTTTCGTTACAAGCTCAGAACGGACGAAAATTACCTGAAAAGGTTTGTCGAGGAGATTACGGTGAATGTGACGGAAATGTTTCGGGACCCCTCGTTTTACAAGTCTTTGCGTGACGATATCCTGCCTGTACTCGGTACGAAGCCATTTATCCGGATCTGGCATGCAGGCTGCTCCACGGGCGAGGAAGTATATTCCATGGCTATTTTGCTCAAAGAAGCGGGCTTGCTGCGCAAGTCACTGCTATACGCCACCGACCTGAATCCGAGCGTCCTGGAAAAGGTGCGAAAAGGCATTTTTCCGTTGCAGCAGATGAAGCAATATTCAGAAAGCTACATTGAATCGGGCGGCTTAAAAGACTTTTCGGAATATTACACAGCCCATTACGGGCAGGCGAAATTTGAAAAGGAACTCTCTGAGAAAATCATTATCTCAACACATAACCTGGTCTCTGACAGCTCTTTTAATGAATTTGATCTGATCCTGTGCAGGAATGTCCTCATTTACTTTGATAAAGATTTGCAGGACCGCGTTTTAAAACTTTTCGATGCCAGCCTTGGAACACTGGGTTACCTGGCTTTGGGAACTAAGGAAACACTTAAATTTTCGGTGATACAAAATAAGTTTAAGCAGCTTAACCGGGAAAAAATATGGAAAAAAATCATGTAGCAAATGCAGTAAAAGCAATGGTAATCGGAGGATCAGCCGGGAGTCTCCAGGTGCTCTTCAACTTACTGCCTCTGTTGCAAAATCATTTGCCTTTTGCTATGATCCTGGTATTGCATCGCCGCCACTCCGCCGATTCGTCCCTTTCTGAATTGCTTTCAACGAAAACATTATTGCCCACGTGTGAAGTGGAAGACAAAGATCGGATCCTCCCCGGACACATTTACCTGGCACCGGCAGATTATCATTTACTGATTGAGAAAGACGAAAGCTTTTCGTTGGATTATTCAGAGAAGATCAATTTCAGCAGGCCCAGCATTGACGTCACTTTCGAGTCGGCTGCGGAAGTTTACGGGCCTTCATTGGTGGCTATGCTTCTTTCGGGCGCCAATGAAGATGGCACAAAAGGCCTTTCCCTGGTAAAAAAAGCAGGCGGCACCACAATCGTGCAAAACCCCGAGACGGCACAAATGCCATACATGCCGCATCATGCCATGATGCACACTGTGATTGATCACGTTCTGGACGTTCGCCAGATGTCGCATTACATCAATAATCTCCGCTGACTTCTTCATGAGTTTTACCTGAAAAATAAGCACGGCTTTTCTGGCAATCGTTGATCAGTGCCACAAAACATACTTTCAGTCTTTCTTTCTGAGCTGGTTTCTGGCGAAATTTGTATTAATTCAAAACTTCAATGCCATGGCAAAGCCCAGTAAATTATATAGCGTCCTTTTTAACAAATGCCCAAGATGTGGTGAAGGTGATTTTTTTATTACAAAAAGTGCCTATAGCCTGAAAAACTTTGATAAAATGAACAAGCATTGCCCGCACTGCGGCGAAAACCTGGTTCCTGAACCAGGTTTCTATCAGGGCGCGTTGTATATGAGCTATTCATTTTATGTCGCCTTTATGGTGATCTATTTTCTGATATTCGTCAACTTTTTTGAAGAGTATCTGGATTATTTTCTGATGTCCATCATTCCGGTCCTCATCATTTTAACCCCCTATTTTTACCGGCTGGCGCGTAGGGCGTGGCTTGCATTGTTTATCAAACCACAGGATCAGGAAGCGGTGAAACGCTAGGATTTACCCGACTGATTGGCAGACTTCGCCCGGAATACTTCGGGCGTCATGCCTGTCTCTTTCTTGAAGAAACGGGTAAAGTAAGAGTTGTCATTGAAATTCAACTTATATGCTATCTCGGAAACTGTGAAATCCAGATTGATCAGCAACCGCTTCGCTTCCAGCACGATCCTGTTCCGTATCAAAGCGCCAGCCTGTAAACTGAGATGTTCTTTGCAAAGCGCGTTGAGATGATTAGGCGTGACATGGAGCATTTCCGCATATTCACCCGGCTGCCTGATTGTTGTAAAATTTTTCTCGATCAGTTTTTGAAAATTCCTGATCAATGGATGCTGCTGAATGTGGGCACTTCGTTTCTTGTCCTGTGCGTTGCTCTGTTCCAGCAACAGAAATATGTGAAGCAACGAAACACGGATAATGTCTTCCCGAAACTTAGCCTTACCAGCCTGTAACAGTAATTCTTCAAAAAGCCCGACAATGTTAGGCTGAATTTCTGCTGCAATGGCAACCACGTTATTCGAACTGTCCCCGTCAAAAAAAGAAAAAGAATCAAGATAATCCTGTTTGAGCAGGAAAGACCGGAAAAAAGCTTCCGAAAAATTCACTACATAACCCGCCATTTCTCCCTCAAAATCCCACGAATGCACTTGTCCAGGAATCATGAAGTAGATCTGGAACGGGTGCACATTAAAATGGTTAAAGTCGATGGTATGAAACCCGCCGCCTTTTGTAAACAGCACCAGATGGTAAAAGTTATGCCGGTGTGGAAATATTAAATTCTGATGTTCTTTCAAATAATCCTCAAACCGATTGATCATTACATCATCCTCCCTGTATTCGGAGAGCGGACCAATATCAAGCCGGGGAAACGCTGTCTGCATGTGAAAATAGATCGGACATAATCTTACCCGGCAATTTAGTAATATAGTCCAGCATTGACATGCGTTCTTTCCTTTTATATGCATACTGGTTCTGCGCTGCATACATGATTTGTTGCAAGCTTGCCTGACCGCGCAGCAACGCCACGGCCGATGGCTCATGCAACACCCGGTTCCTTGCAGGTGCCAAAGGATCCGCATCCCAGATCCCCGAATGATGCCAGTTCGTAAGATCGTCCCAGTCGGGCCGGTCGATCATTGGATAATAGCAAACTCCCCACAGCGGAATGCCCTCACGCACCAGTTTGCAGCTCTCCTCAGCCACCATATTGATCCAGAGCGGCCTGTCCTCCAGCGGATGGCTCGTTTCGCTCAAGACCACCGGCACGTCATAGCGCATATGCGCTTCCAGCAATAAATCCGACAAACTGCGTAATCTCGGGTCAGGGATAGGATCATTCCATCCCATATAAAAGTGCGATTCTGCAACCCACTGATTGTTATAATAGTAATTGAAACCAAGCATATCCAGATACTCAGGCTTTCCACCCAATTCAGGACAGATCCTGCCGCACAACATATCCATTGCCTGATACTGGAGATCGTGCGCGGCTTTTGCCTGCAATATTTCCGCTGCGGTTGCATCCGTTTCCGGCACTACATTGATCAGTGGTTCCGTGGTCAGGATCCTGATGCTCGGATCGTACGCTTTGAGGGCTTCCACGCCCGCAATGTAGGCGCGCATAAGCGCATATTTCATTTCCCAGCCATTATTTTTACAATATGGCGCCGTGCCCGCCGCGTCGCCTGCCAGCCAGGAAATGAACCCAACCTCGTTGATCGGCGTCACGATCAACGGCATATCCAGTGACAAATGATTGTAAAACGAAGCAAAAGCCTTGCATAGCGCCACGAAACGCCTGGTAAAATGGGGATGCAAAGGGTTTAGATCCGATGGATAACCAAAATGGCAAATGTCCCAGATCTGCTGGACTCCATGTTTCGCTCCTGCCAGCATCATGCGTTTCACAGCACTGAAATCGTATTGGTAAGGCTCGTATTCCACCTCGCTCCAACGAATTCCCTCGCGCACGGTGGCAATGTTGAACTGCTTCAACATCTTGTAATCTTCTTCAATGAGTTCCAGGTGACCAGTCGCATTCAACAGGTCTACCCGGTCACCGTGAAGATTGAGCTGATCCGCGCATTCAAACCCACCCATCCAAAAAGTTTTAAACGGGTTGGTCACCACCTGACTATCCGACCCGCTCATTGTTCGCTTTGCAATTTAGAGACCTTATGCTTTGGCATCGCCACCACTTTCCTGTTCCGGTACGCAGAGGACATATAGTCTGTCATATCAGCGCAGGTCAGGTCCCATGAATTGGTAAGCAAAAATTTATCAACACTGCCCAGCCAATCTTTTTTATCATTCATTTGAAGCCAATACGCAATTGCCTTAACAAACTCACTGCCATTTTTTCCAATTGAAACCAACTTACTCTTACCATAAGGATACACCACATCGCGAATGGCTGTGGAGACAACAGGCTTACCGGCGCATAGATATTCGGGCGTTTTGGTGGGACTGATGAAACGCGTGGATTCGTTCAGCAGAAAAGGCACCATAGCAACGTCCCAACCTGAAAGATAAGCCGGAAGCTGCGCATATGATTTTGAACCGAGATAATGGATATTGCTTCCTTGTGGAAGTGTTTTCGGGTCGATCTTCACAACCGGTCCTATCAGCACAATGTTCCAATCCGGGCGCTGTGTAGCAATTTCCCTGATTAGCTCAATGTCAAAACGCTCGTCAATCACGCCATAAAAACCAATCTTCGGTCCTTTGATACAGGCCTGATCCGCAGATTCACAATTTTGTTTTCTTGCTTGGCCGAAATGTTTCTTGTCAATGCTGCTCGGGAAGGGATGAATATTCGGGTGCAGATTTTTCTTGGATTCGAAAAGTGAATGTCCGCCTGTGAAAACAATGTCTGCCTTATTCAACAGGTTCTTTTCCAGCGATTTCAATTTCTCCGGTGCAAACTTGAATGCAGACAATTCGTCCATGCAATCATAAACAGTCAGCCCCGGTGACAAGTGCGATGAAAATTCCAGCGCCATCGGCGTATAATACCAGAATATAAACTCATCCAGTTTTTTATTTACAAAAAACACCCGGATCAGTTCACGCAGCTGCGCATTGACTTCATCCTTGGTGAGTCCATCTGCAAGATGCGGCACACAAACCCAAAGATCGGGTAACCGCTGGGAAAATGTGAGATAAGGAACGTCCGTTTTCCCAAAGATCGGTTCTTCCAGAAAGTAAACCGCCGCGATGTCCGAAAAGCGCGTTAACAAATGCTGCGGCCGCTGGTAAACAAAGTCCCACCGGAGGTGAGAAAAACAAAGCAGGTTTTTAGGAAGCGAATCTTGCTCGCCGCTTCCTGACAAATCTAAACGATGCAAGTGATTTGTAGAAAAATCGTTGCTGATTGGGGTATCTATCATTACGTTAATATGATTGTTGATGAATGTACAACCCGCTTTTATTTTCTATTGACTTATAATGGAAAAAAACGGATCATTTTCAGGGCGTATTATAAATTACTATGCCAGACGCTCTGCCCAGAAACGGCACGGGCACAAATTAGCACGCGAACCACTATACGCAACAGAGCCTGTGAAGCAGGAAAATTTGATTTTTCTCTGTAATATTAGGGTAGTAAAACAGACCCTCTGCCGATGAGCAAAAACTTTACCCTGCTGCTTTTTGCCTCGCTCCTTATGCTTGCCAATTCCGCGAAACGAACGCCGGGATCGGTGGGTGTGGAACTTAGCATAGAACGCTTTGAGGCGGATGCGAAATCCTATGCCCTGAGTCTGGAAGATCTTTCAGCAGCAATCCACAATTTGCATCCGAACCAGCCGGAAAGCATCAACATTGCAAAAACAAAGCTGATATATAGCCGGTTAGCCTACAAACGCATCGAATATTTCCTCGAACACTTTTTCTTTACTTCGTCCCGGATCTACAACCGTCCTCCTAAAAACGAGATCGAGGAGCCGCATCTGGAATACATGGAGCCAGCCGGCATGCAGTATATGGAAGCTATCTTGTTCGACAGCATTACCATTGAATCGAAGAAAGAACTCGCCGTTCAAGCCGGGTTACTGAGCCATGCAGCGAACGATCTGCATGCGCTTTTGTATAAATTTGAAACCAATGACAAACAAATTCTCGCGGCCGTGAGACTCGAACTCATCCGCATAATCGCATTGGGAATCACCGGATTTGACGCCCCGATACTGAAAAGCGGTATCTGGGAATCGGAAGTGGCAATGGAGACGATTGCCCTCACATTAAAGCCCTATCTCGATGAAAAAAAACACGACAGCGTCTTCCACTATTTGGGGAATTCCATTATGTTCCTTAGAAATAACCCGGAGTTTGATTCATTTGACAGACTGAAATTTCTCACCCATTATGCTTTGCCCCTTCAAAAACATTTGAATGTAATGATCCGTGAAATGAAGCTGGATTCGGTGCCGCCAGGCCTGTTGCGTTATGATGCAGCGCATATGTTCAGTCCCGGTGCAGTGCAACCCGTGGATTCAACGAATAATAAGGAACTCACTGCCAAGCGGGTTACACTGGGGAAAAAGCTGTTTTTTGAAACGCGGTTGTCAGGCAATGGTTCCAGAAGCTGTGCTTCCTGCCACAATCCAGCCAACTATTTTACCGATGGTCTCCCCAGGAGCATGGGCCTTAATCCGCACACCAGTGTCCGGCGCAATGCCCCCTCGCTGTTTTATGTGGCGGCGCAGCAAAATCAATTCTGGGATGGGCGGGCAAAAACACTGGAAGAGCAAATTGAAACTGTCATGCGCGATTCATTGGAAATGAATGCAATTCCCATACAGAGCATGCAAAATTTGCTCAAAGACAAGGAATACAAGCATTTGTTCAAAAAAGCTTTCCCTAAGAAAGACAAAAGCAAACCAGCTGAGCAGCAGATCTATTCCGCACTGGCCGCTTTTATGAGAACATTAAAACCCGTATAATTCAGATTTTGACCGCTATCTGGCAGGAGACCCAAAAGCAATGAGCGATGTCCAAGTCAGCGGCTTCAACCTTTTTATGGGCAAAGCCCAATGCGGGACTTGTCATTTCGCTCCGCTTTTCAATGGCCTGATTCCTCCATTCTATGCTTTAACAGAGTTTGAGGTCATCGGCACGACCGCGACGGATGATCTTTTAAATCCTAAAAAAGACCCGGACAATGGACGCATGGATGTGCGCGCAACGCCTTATTACGAAGCAGCATTCAAAACGCCGACTGTAAGAAATGCAGCAGTAACCGGCCCGTACATGCACAATGGCGCATTTTCCTCCCTTGAAAAAGTAATTGATTTTTATGATAAAGGCGGAGGCGCAGGATTAGGGCTGGACTTGCCCCGGCAAACGCTTTCGCCGCTCCCACTCAATCTGACAGATCAGGAAAAGAAAGACATTATCGCATTTTTACATGCCCTAACCGATAAAATATGAAGAAAAATCTACTTTCTGCCTCTACTGCTTTTTATCATGAATGCCGCGGAAGCACAAATAACGCTGCTGCGCGGGCCTTACCTGCAATCGGCAACGTCCACGAGCATGGTTGTGCGCTGGCGAACCGATGTGGCCACTACAAGCCTGGTCCGCTATGGTCTTACGCCGTCGGCACTGACCATGAGTGTGGAGCTATCAGCAAAGCAAACCGAGCACGCGGTCCAACTTTCGGAGCTTGCTCCGGCGACGCGCTATTACTATGCAATTGGCTACGCCAGCGAAGTGCTGGAAGGAGATCAGGAAAATTATTTTCAAACGTCACCCAAACCGGGGACGCAAGGAAAATACAGGTTCGGGGTTCTGGGTGATTGCGGGACTAACTCAGCAACCCAGGGAATGGTACGCGACGCCATTTCGAAATATCTGGGAGAGAACTACATGAATGCGTTATTGCTGCTGGGCGACAATGCCTACGCTTTCGGAACGGACGCCGAATACCAGTCCAATTTTTTTAATCATTACAAACAGGCGTTTCTAAGAAAAAATCCCGTATTCCCTGCGCCGGGAAATCACGATTACAACAATGATAATTTTGACCGCCAAACCGACCACAATGTTCCCTATTACAACATTTTTATAATGCCTACCCAAGGTGAAGCCGGTGGCGTAGCCTCTGAATCCCAAGCCTTTTACTCCTACGATTACGGAAATGTGCACTTTCTTTCGCTGGATTCTTATGGTAAGGAAGATCAGGCAACGCGGTTGTACGATACGCTTGGCAGACAGGTTCAGTGGATTAAAAAAGATCTGGCGGCAAACCAAAACAAGGACTGGATCGTGGCTTACTGGCACCATCCGCCCTACTCACAGGGTTCGCGCAATTCGGAGACAGAAAATGACCTGATCAAAATCCGCGAAAACTTCATCCGCATCCTGGAAAGAAACGGCGTGGACCTTATCCTCTGCGGACATAGCCACGTGTACGAGCGCTCACGCCTCATCCAGGGACATTACGACAAGGCCGACACATTTGATCCGGGAAAGCATAATCTTAGCACTTCCTCGGGAAGATATGATGGCTCGCCGCAATCTTGTCCGTACTTCAAAAAGTCGGATTCCAATAAAGGGACGGTGTATGTGGTGTCGGGCTCGGCAGGTCAGCTTGGCTCAAAAGCGGCTGGTTTCCCGCATAAGGCAATGTATTACTCGAATGCGGAACGTTCGGGCGGCATGGTGCTGGAAGTGGAAAGTAACCGGCTCGACGCGAAATGGATCGGGCTCGACGGGGTCGTATATGACCAGTTTACGCTAGAAAAAGACGTGAGTAAGGAAACAACCGTCGAGATCAATGCAGGGGAAAGCATTGAATTAAAATCTTCCTTTATCGGTGAGCATGTGTGGAATACGGGCGCCAAAACCTCCTCCATCACCGTTTCTCCCGACAAAACGGCTGACTTTCATGTAAAGGATTCACAGAACTGTATCAATGACGTTTTTCACGTAAAAGTAACTTTGCCGGAACCGGTTAAGCTCAATGCTTTTTCACGCGCTGCCGATCCCGCTAATGTGGTTACCCTCAGCTGGACCACCGAATTCGAAAACGCATTCTCCCATTTTCTGATCGAGCGTGCGCAGGATGATTTGAAATGGGCTGAAATCGGCCGTGTTGCCGGCGGACCAAATTCGGGCGTAAACAAAAATTACAGTTTTAAAGACGAACAAAGTCCGAAACTGGATTTTAATCAACCCATATATTACCGGCTTAAAATGGTGGCGCTGGATGGACGCATTCGCTATTCGGCTATCACTTCGATCCGGTTGCAGGAAATTATCCTGGCTGCCGATCCAGACACGCAGGCATTTGATATTGAAGTAATCCCTAACCCTTCGTCAGCACGTCAAATGCAGATCAGGCTTGTGGAAAAGGCGACCCTGAAAGTGGAAATGACATTGATGGATGTGTCCGGGCGGGTTTTGGAGGGCAAGAAAATGACACTGACGGAAGCGGCAGTGCCATTTTTGCCCGATAATGTGGCTGCGGGAATTTATCTGTTGAAAGTCACTGTGAACGGGCGGAGCCTCGTGCGGAAACTAGCAGTTTATTAACCGTGGCCTGAGTCATCCTGATTTCGCACCTATGCCCGGCTTTCAAACCAGCGCTAGTTTTTGATGATCTTTTTTGTTTCTTTTTTTCCGTTGCTGTCGGTTAGCGTTACCTGGTAAAGGCCGGTGGGCAGATGCCCTATCTGTAACTCGGATTTCGTTTTTTTGTTTTGTCCAAAATCAGTTGCATATAAGACTTTCCCAAGCGCATTGAAGATCTCCACTTTTTCAATAGCAGTTCCACCTGCAACCTGAACGGATAATTTTTCGAATACAGGGTTGGGGTAAATGGAAGCGATCTCCGGCAGACTGGCAAAATTCAGGCCGCGAATCTGGCTATATGCGTAAGAACCGTCATGATCTATCATTTTCAAGCGGTAAAAGTTGCTACCTTCCACAGGAGCGCTGTGGCTGAATGTGTAAGGCTGCACCACAACACTTTCGCCTTTTGCCTTCAATGTCCCGA
Source organism: Dyadobacter chenwenxiniae (assembly GCF_022869785.1). Taxonomy (NCBI): domain Bacteria; kingdom Pseudomonadati; phylum Bacteroidota; class Cytophagia; order Cytophagales; family Spirosomataceae; genus Dyadobacter; species Dyadobacter chenwenxiniae. The sequence continues at coordinate 2,191,521 of NZ_CP094997.1, forward strand.
TCGTTTTCCAGTTTTTACCCTCGGAGCTATGTTGAACAACAAAATAGTCGCTGTTGGTCTCCATACTTGTGGACCACGAAAGCAATGCAGCATGATGCTCTTTTTTGACTTCGAACCCGATCAGCGCGACGGGAAGCGCAGCGCAGGCATCTAAAACTTCGGTTTCTGAGTTACATCCGGGTTTGTTGGCTGATATGTCAAGCAATTCAGGCGTTTCGGTGGACAGATATCTACAAACCGGCGGAATAGCGCACATTTCGAGCTCCGGGTTTTCTGAGATCAACAGATAAGCCCCGCCAATGGATTGGAGTTTACCCAAACCGGAAAGGGAGGTTAATAGTTGATTTTGGTATACCGACACACTGCCGCCAATCGTTTTCAGGTTTTCAAGGTCGTCCAGATTTTCGAGCAGTGCGTTGGCCGACACCGATAAGGAATCGGTGACCGTCACGATATTATTCAATCCGGCAAGGCTCGTCAAAACCTCATTGTTGTCCACTAGGAGATTGCCCACCGTTATAAGGCCCGAAAGCGCACTCATGTCCTCCAACTGCGGATTTGAAGCGACCACCAGAGAACTAGAATCGCCAATGGATGCCAGGTTTTCTAAACCAGCGAGGTTGATAAGGCTTGCATTCCCTACGAAGATCAGATCTCCGTCAATCGATTCCAGTGCTGAAAGTCCCGTAATGTCCGATAATGAGAAGTTGAGCAGCGACACAAATCCCAACGGGCCAATCGACTTTACTCCTGAAAGTCCATCGACGTTTTCCAGATACGGATTAAAAGAAAGCAGGACTTCCTCCCCAAATGACGTCACACCTTCGAGACCGTCCAATGTTTCGAGGCCAAAATTATTTTGAAGTAACAGCGCGCCGCCAATTGAAGTAAGCCCGCTAAAACCCGACAAATTAAGCAGGGCATCATGGTAATTAATTTCAACATCATCCCTGACAGTTGTCAATCCCTCCAAACCTGTGAGGCTAACCAGGCTACCATTTTCCTCCATAAAGAGGTCTGATTCGATAGTCACAAGATTTTCCAGTCCCACAAGATTGACCAGATTATTATTGAAATCAATATAAAGATCTTCTCCGATCGTTGTAAGGCCATTCAATCCAGTCAAATTCACCAGCGTGATATTCCCAGTGATTTCCACGTAACCAGGCACGACCGTTATATTTTCCAGCCCTGCAAGACTTACCAGCGACTCATTAAAACCAAGCCGCAGATCCCGTCCAACGCTGTTGATAACAAGCGGTGAAAATGTGGTGAGCAGATCATTAGCCCCAATCACAAGATCGAGCCCTACGGCATGAATGCTGCTGAGCCCGGCAAGACTGGTCAGCAAGTCGTTATCACCAATGATAAGGCTTCCGTTAACTTCTGCGACGTTGGATAATGCCTCCAAGTTAAGAAGGCCATCATTTTCGGTGACTTCCAGATCGCCTGCCACGGCAAGTATATTGTCCAGTCCGGTAAGATTTTGCAACAGCGGATTGCCCGTTGACTAACAGGTTTCCACCCACATTGGTGAGCGTCACAAGGTTACTCAGGTCAGTAATGTCATCCCCGGTTATGGTAAGGTTTCCTGGGAGACTTGTGCAGTCTGTATAAGTTGCCTGGAAGGCGGAAACCTGGGCTTGTGTAGTCAGTTCAAGATCAACAGGACATTGTCCGTTGGCACATAAAGGCAGTAAAGCCCCAACGAGGGTGTAAAGTTTTTTCACAAGTAGAAGGGTTTATGGTCATGCAGGAAATATTTTAATCCAAAAATTTCCTGATAAAAGTCAAACCCTGATCCATGTTGTAATAGTTCCCATTGCTTATCACCGATTCAGCACAAAGTCGTACGCCGCTTCCATCTCCCTGGTTGCAATAACAATGTCATTAGCGCTGGTGCGATAATTTACGAATGCAGCGCGCACGCAACTTTTCCCGTCCAATGTGGTCGGCGTCATGAAAACATTTCCGCTTTTGTTCAACCGATCAAGAAACGCCGTTGTCCTGTCTGCATCCCGCAGCCTGAAAATGACCACATTAAGCCGGACCGGTGCCGCAAGTTCAAAAGTCCCGCTGCCTGTAATGTATTGACCCAGCTCGTTTGCGCGCGCAATGCTGTTTTCAATAATCCACTGATAACCTGATTTCCCGTAGGCAACCAAGCCGAACCAAGCCGGTAAGGCCCGGAACCTGCGCGAGTTTTCCGGCAGGAAATTCAAATAAGAAAAGTTTTCGGAAGGGTCCCCCAGATATGGCGCATTCGTGTTTTGGAATGTCTCCACCTGTAAGCGATCATGCTGCTTCCTTACAAAAATCACTGCGCTGTCGTAGGGCACATTCATCCATTTGTGGCAGTCAATGGTAATGCTGTCTGCCTGCTCCCACCCTGCCAGCAGATGGCTGTGTGCTGGCGAGCAAGCTGCAAAGCCGCCAAAGGCAGCATCGATATGCAGCCAGAAGTCGTACTTCTTTTTCAATGCGACGATCGCAGCAATGTCATCAAAATCAACCGTATTAACCGTTCCCGCGCTGCAATTGACGATGACCGGTTTGTCGTTACTGGCCATCAGTTTTGCTTCCAGGTCCGCAATGTCCATAGCCTCTCTTCCCGGCAACGCATTGATCTTAAACAAATTACCACTGCCAAATCCTAGCATGGAGAGCGATTTGATCACCGAAGAATGCGGCGTCGCTGCCATCACGATAATCTCCGAAGACATTCCTGTTCTGGATATATCAATGCCCAACTTCTTTCCAGCCCATTGCCTGCCCACTGCCAATCCGGTAAAGTTGGACATAGTCGCGCCGGTCACAAATCCCCCGTTGAATTCCTCAGGCAGGTCCAGCAATTGGGAGAGCAGGCGGATCGTTTCTTTTTCAACAATCGCCGAAATATCGCCCGCTCCCTTTGTGCCCTGCGTATTTTGGTCAAAAACGGTTGTAAGCCAGTCGCCCGCAATGGAAGCCGGCGTCGCGCCACCCGTCACAAAACCCCAATACCGCGGTCCCGGACTGGCAACCATTAGTTTCCGGTATTTTCTTTGAAACAACGCTAAACTCCCCTGAGTCCCTAACCCGTTCGCTGCCAATGCATCAGGGTCGGTTTGCTGATCCGCCGCATAGGTCGGCAACTCGTTCAGTTGCGACAGAAAATCCAGACTCCTGTTTTTTACCTCTTCCAATATCCGGTCTATATGCGCCAGATCATCTTGTAATTGAATGCTCATTTTAATCGTTGTAATGTGCCTTAACCAGATTAATTTTCCCAAATGCATCAAACTGCATCAGTTCCGCTGCCTTCTTATTATTGACGCTCGTATAATATAGCACCACAGAGTTCGCTCCCGTCAGCGTTTCATGCATTTCAAAATGAAGATCCGGATATACCGCAAGCGCTTTCGCAAAATACGTTTCGAGCACATCACGACCATGGATAAAGCCCTCATCGTTCATCCCCAGCCGTTTAATGAAAGGAGAATAGAATTCGATGTCAGCTGCATAATGTTGCATAACGGAAGCCAGGTCATGGCTATTCCAGGCGCCGATCCATTCTTCTGCGAAGGACCGGGCAGCAATCGTTGTAATTTCCATGCTTTTATTCAGGATTTACGGCCGTAATCCAACGTCTATGGTAATTGATCTGGCCTAAGTGGTAAGATAAATGGGTCAGTAAATGAATTAAAACCAATGCTGTTGTCTGATTCTCGAACATATCGAGCACATTGCGGGGATACCCGCTTGCCAGCTGCGTATCAGAGAGGTCGCTTACAGATTTTACAACAACTGGCAGTAACTTGTCCAGCTCTCCAATCAACTCCGTTTTGGTAAAAAGCCGTCTGGCAAATTCCGCATCGCGGTTCCGAACATAAGGAACATTTCCCAATGTGAGGCCTACATAAGTGCTCAGGTTACCAATCAAATGCTGGCAAAGGTTCCCGCCCGTATTAATGGTGCCCGGCAACTGCACCCAAAGAGAATCCTCGGTGGGATACTTTTCTATTTCTTCGCGGAGCTTTTTAAGATCTCTTTCAAAAAGCAGGGTAATAATTTCTTTTTCCATGGCTAACAAACGTAAGGTGCAGTCTAATTTACCGATACATTTCAGAAATCCCTGCGGCCGGGCGTCCTCACTGCACGTCAATCAAACTGCGATGCAAAATTGTCTGTTCAAAACATTAAAAAACAGATTCAGTTTTGGTATTTTTGAGCATAACAGTTGAAAACAAATATGGCCCGTGCAAACAAATTCATCCGAGGAAAAAGATGACTTCCTATACAACCAGATTGCTGAGCGGCTTGAACATCAGATCGAAAACAACACATTAAAAGCCGGCGATAAGCTCATTTCACTCCGCGCGGTAAGCAAGGAACAAGGCATTAGCCTGAGCACAGCTTACAAGGCCTATGTGGCATTAGAGAGCAAGGGATATGTGGAAGCGCGGCCAAAATCAGGATACTTTGTGCGTTACAAACCAGCACAGCGCCTCAAAAAGCAATCATTTCCGCTCGTTTCGGCTCAGGCTGCAACGATAGATGTGGACGAAATGATCAGGCAGGTTTACAGAACATTGTCCCGGGAAGGCATGGTAAGGCTGTCCGTCGCCGTGCCCCCGGTGGAATTGATCCCGGTCGCGAAGCTCAACAAGGCACTTATGGAAGCAATCCGGCAAAGCCCCGAAAGCTGCACGCAATATGAGGAGATCCCCGGAAATCTGAATTTAAGAAAGCAAATCGCCCGTTATGCATTCAATTGGGGCGGCAATGTTACTGCCGACGACATCATTACAACGCATGGCTGCATGGAAGCCGTGGCTTTTTGCCTGAAAGCGGTGACAGAACCTGGCGATACGATTGCTATTGAAAGCCCTGTCTATTTCGGGATTTTTAATGTGATCAAGATGCTTGGCTTAAAGATTTTCGAAGTACCAAGTGACCCTCAGGACGGCCCTGACATTGATTTTCTGGAAAAAGCATTGGAAACAGTCCGGATCAAGGCCTGTCTCTTTGTACCCAATTTTTCAAATCCCACGGGCGCATTAATGCCCGATTACCGCAAAAAGCAACTGGTTGAAATGCTCGCCGTCCGGGAAATTCCCTTGATCGAAGACGACATTTATGGTGAAATGTATTTTGGTAAAAGTCGGCCTAAAACGTGCAAAAGTTTTGACAAAAATGGGCTGGTAATGCTGTGTTCATCGATTTCTAAAACCCTGGCGCCGGGCTATCGCGTCGGCTGGTGCATTCCCGGCAAATTTTGGGATAAAGTAATTAGTAATAAAATCACGCAAACCGTCTCGTCGGCAACGCCCACGCACGCAGCGATTGGAAATTTCTTTGAAACGGGCCGCTATGACCTCCATATGCGGAATCTGAGAAAAGCGCTTCACACCCAAAGCCTGCGCTACATGCAAGCCATCACGGAACATTTCCCCCCGGAAACACAAGTCAGCCGTCCGCAGGGCGGTTATGTTTTTTGGATTGAACTGGACCCAAAAATCAATGCATTCAAGCTATTTGAGGCCGCAATCCTGCAAAACGTAAGCATAGCCCCGGGCCAGATTTTCAGCACCGACGCCCGTTTCACCAACTATATCAGAATCAGCTTCGGATCACCTTTTACAGCGGCTATCGATGCAGGATTGAAGCGGCTGGGTGCGTTGATAAAGTCTTTGGAAGATTTAAGCGAATAATGCTTTAAGAATGTCAAGGACGCCAGCAGCAGTATCGTCGTCTAGCACCCCTTTTTTTGGGTGAGTTTTACTTTGTCAACCGTTCTGAGCTGATCCAGCGCAATCTGGCCTGATTTACCAGCCACCATGCAGTCGATTCGGGTGGGATATTTCTTAGTGCTTGATGTTAGCGGCGCAACAATAACCGTATTAAGCGAGCGGTTCAACCGCCCATCAGCTCTTCCTCATTCCCTTTTTTTGCTAGCTCAAATTGCTGTTCCCAACCCTCGCGCGGACTCTGTGCGGCGGGTTCAATGACGATTGCATTTCCTTTGACCTCAACACTGACCGGGTCTTTGATATCACATTGTTCCATTATGCTTTTTGAAAGAATTACCCCCCGGGAGTTCCCTATTCTGCGGACTCTGACTAGCATCTGGAAAAGTTATAATAATGTTATAACAATTCAAATTTCTAACTGAGATTCAGCACGATGCAAAGTGTGATCTCTCCTTTACGGCTATTAAAGCAGATCCAAACGCCCTGCAACGATATTGCAATTACCTGATTTTCAGCACTTGTAACCCTGTTGCACGGTGTTGCGAACTATCTTTGTTGTGTCGGCGGGGTTTGTTTCCCAACTAAGACGGTCGACCGTATTAATAATCTTTTTGATATTCAAACGATGAAGTTAGGGGCGAGCGAAGGCCAAATACATCATGACGCCAAGGATTGCTGCTCAGGCGAGACGCAGATCCCGGTGAAACAAAAACACGAACACAACCACACTGATCACGACGGGCATGATCACGACGGTCATGATCACGACGGGCACGATCATGGCCATGGGAATGCTGCGGATGATGGTTTGCTGAAAAGCCGCTGGATGCTTTGGGTTAGTCTGGCGCTTTTGCTCGGCTTTCTTTTTGTGACTTTTATTTTGAAGATCGAGGTTAACCGCAACCTGGAAATTGTCTCCATGCTGGCTGCATACGTTTTAGCCGGCAACAAAACCATTGCGACCGCTTTTCGTCGCGTCATGCGCAGCGATTTCTTCAATGAATTTACATTAATGACGATTGCAACGATCGGCGCATTTTACATTGGCGAATTCAGCGAGGGTGTTGCGGTGATGATCTTTTACGAAATCGGCGAACTCTTTCAGGATATGGCGGTTAGCAGATCCAAACGCTCCATTAAGGCACTTCTGGACATTCGCCCGGAACAGGTTACCGTGATCCGCGATGGCAAAGATGTGCAGATTGCGCCGGGCTCTGTGGCCATTGGTGAGACCATTGTGGTAAAAGCCGGTGAAAAAGTGGCGCTGGACGGCATTTTAAAATCGCTCCACGGCACATTCAACACCGCAGCTTTAACTGGTGAATCGGTTCCGGACCAAAAAAGCCGGAACGAAGCGGTTCTCGCCGGAATGATCAATACGGAAAAATCGGTTGAAGTTGAAGTAACGGCGCTTTTTAAGGATTCCAAACTTTCCCGGATCCTGGAAATGGTGCAGGAAGCAACCGGCCGGAAAGCACCTACGCAATTACTAATAAGCCGGTTAGCAAAAATTTACACACCGATTGTATTCTTGTTGGCGGTGCTGATCATTCTCCTCCCCTACTTTTTTGTCGAAAATTACGGGTTTGACCAATGGCTTTATCGCGGCATGGTTTTCCTCGTGATCGCTTGCCCTTGTGCGCTTACGATCTCCATTCCGCTGGGTTATTTTGGTGGGATCGGCTTGGCGTCGCGCAACGGGATCCTGGTAAAAGGCGCTAATTTCCTGGATGTCATTACCAAGATCGACACATTGGTTTCGGACAAAACAGGCACGTTGACCAAAGGGGTGTTCAAGGTTCAAAAAGTGGAAACTACGCTGGATAGCAAAGATTTTATTTCAAAAACCGCTTCGCTGGAAAGCTATTCAACACACCCCGTTGCGAAAGCCGTCGTGGCACACGCATCTGATTCGGCATTAGTAAAACCAACCGAAGTAGAAGAGATCTCCGGGCATGGATTGAAAGGAAAAGTCGGTGCGGATTCGCTGCTGGCGGGTAACCTCAAACTGCTGGATAAATTCCAGGTGGCTTATCCGAAGGAGCTTGCCAACATTGCTGAAACCATTGTAGCAGTGGCCGTTAACGGTTCCTATGCCGGATACATTACCATTGCCGATGAGATTAAGGAAGATGCACTGCAAACAGTTGCGGAATTGAAAAAGCTCGGCATTGAGACGATTATGCTTTCTGGCGACAAGGAGGCAGTTGTTTCCCACATTGCCGGGCAACTGCAAATCGGCCGAAGCTACGGAAACTTGCTGCCCGAAGACAAAGTCAGGATCGTAGAACAACTCAAAGCCGAAGGAAAACACATTGCCTTTGCAGGCGACGGCGTGAACGATGCGCCGGTGATCGCACTTGCGGATGTGGGCATTGCGATGGGCGCATTGGGATCGGACGTGGCGATTGAAACGGCCGACATCGTAATCCAGAATGACCAGCCGCTGAAAATTGCATCCGCCATTAAAGTCGGCAAAATCACGAAAGGCATTGTATATCAAAACATTTCGGCTGCGATGGGCGTCAAAGTGCTTGTAATGATCCTCGGTGCGGGCGGAATTGCCACCTTATGGGAGGCGGTTTTTGCAGATGTTGGTGTAGCTTTACTGGCAATTTTAAATGCTTTCAGGATCCAGGGAAAGAAAATTTAATTCAAAAAAATCCATTTGAAGTTTCTGGCCGTCATATTGTCTGCTTACATGCTCCTGCTGGCGCTGCTTCCCTGCGGCGACGAGGTGGAATGTATGGATGATGAACGCTACGAAGCGGCATTCAATAATAACGCGCAGCAGGATCACGAAAACCATTCCGAAATCTGCTCTCCATTTTGCATTTGCGCGTGCTGCGGCCAGGTTTTGAATGTACTGACCACACCGCATTTTGCGCTGAAACCGCATTTTACGGTCGCAATGCGCGTGGGTTTTCACAAAGATCCCTATTTCGAAATCATCCCGCTGGCCATCTGGCAGCCGCCCAAGCTGGTTTAAATCAGTAAATACATTCCATTTTTTACCACGATTTAAATCTCACAATGCAAAAAATAGCTTTGCTTGTGCTGGTTATGCTATATGCTGGCCACACGCAAGCACAAAATACGACCGATACAACGTCTGTTTACGAAACAGATAAAACCCAGGAAATGGAAGAAGTCGTCATTTCTTCCACCCGCAGCTCACGAACGATCAAAGACATTCCTACCCGCGTTGAATTCATTGCCGGCGAGGAACTTGATGAAAAAGCGAACATGAAACCGGGCGACATCCGCATGGTTTTGAGCGAGAGCACGGGAATCCAGGTGCAAACCACTTCCGCTACGAGCGCCAATGCAAGCATACGTATACAAGGCCTCGATGGCCGTTACACGCAGATTTTGAAAGACGGTTTTCCGCTTTATTCCGGCGCGTCCAGCGGATTAGGGCTGCTGCAAATCCCCCCGCTAGACCTTAAACAAGTGGAAGTGATCAAAGGCGCAGCCTCAACATTGTACGGAGGCGGTGCCATCGCGGGCCTTGTCAATCTGATCTCGAAAACACCTAAGGATGAGCAGGAACTGAAATTTCACTTGAACGGAACGAGCGCCGGCGGCTTCGATGTAAATGGCTTTTATTCCAAAAAATTCGGAAAAACCGGTGCCACGATCTTCGCTGCGCATAACCGCAATGCTGCCTACGATCCGGCTGGAATTGACCTTTCCGCTATTCCGAAATTCGAGCGCTTTACGTTTAATCCGCGTTTTTTTGTGTATCCTAATTCGAATACGACGATCAGCCTGGGAGTGAACACGGCTTTCGAAAACCGCATCGGCGGGGATATGCATTTTATCAAAAACAAAAATGAAACCGGCCACAGCTATTTCGAAAAAAACAAAACACAGCGCATGAGCACGCAGTTTTTGTTCGACCATATCTTTGGAAACCATGAGCATTTTATTGTTAAAAACAGCGTGAGCTATTTCAACAGAAAGCTTACGACACCTGGATACGCATTTGACGGGACCCAATATTCGACTTTCACCGAGGCATCATACGCCAATCATGGCGACAAGCTGGAATGGATAGCGGGCGCGAATTTATGGACGGACCAGTTTAAGGAAAAACCGCTTGCCATCGGTCAGAAACGCGATTACAACCTCAACACATTAGGCGCATTTGCCCAAAATACCTGGAAAGCGGCCGAATGGCTGCATATAGAAACGGGTTTGCGGGCGGATTATGTGATGGATTATGGCATGGCATTTCTTCCCAGGATCTCGGCACTATTGAAACTCTCCCCCACTTTTACGTCCCGTATCGGAGGAGGAATGGGTTATAAGGCTCCGACTATCTTCACCGAGGAAAGTGAACGCATTCAATATCAGGGGGTTTCGGGAATTGATAAAGACAAAAACCGCCTTGAACACAGTTACGGCGGGAACTGGGATGTAAATTACCAGACGAGGCTTTTCAATGATCAGTTGAATTTCAGTATCAACCAGTTGTTTTTTTACACATACATTACCAAGCCGCTGATCCTCAAACCCACCGGTAATGCAGGTTATCAGTTTGAAAACATAAGCGGCCACATTGACACCCGCGGATCGGAAACGAATTTGAAACTGGGTTACAGCGATTTCAAACTGTTCCTGGGTTACACCTATACGGACGCGCGGATACGTGAAAACGGTCGCCATCAGCAGAATTTCCTGACCCCCAAACACAGGATCAATTCAGTGTTGTTTTATGAAGTGGAGGAAAAATGGAAAGCGGGTTTAGAAGCATATTATTTCAGCAAGCAGCAGTTGAGCGACGGTAAAACCGGCCAGGAATATGTGATCCTGGGCTTCATGGTCGAGCGGCTTTGGGAGCGGTTTTCTATTTATATCAATTTTGAAAATTTCCTTGACGCACGCCAAACCCGTTTTGACAACATTTATACCGGCAGCATTTCAACCCCAACATTCAGAGACATTTATGCACCGTTGGATGGTTTTGTCTTCAATGGCGGAATAAAAATCAATTTGTAAAAAAGTAGGATAAGGAGTTGCTGGCCGACTCCTTGTCCTACTTTCAGTTTTGCCTTTTGCAAAAAGCCGTTACCGGGGAAAAGAGTAATTTTTGAAACCAAAACCCTTTTTAAAATGCCAAAAGAACATTGGCATAGCAACGACGATCCACCAAAACTGTAAGAAAAAATGTCGAGAACCGATGCATTATCCCCTGAGCAACTTCGGGAGGAACTTGAAGAGAATACACAGAATCAGGCAGTCGGCGATACTTTGCTTTTCGAGAATGATAAGGTAAAAGTATGGCACATTTGCCTACAACCCGGTGAACGCATCCATTATCACCGTCACAACTACGATTATTTCTGGACCGTTTTACAGGACGGGCAAGGCGTTTCCAACCAGGAAGACGGTAGCCAGGTAAGTTTTACATTCAAAAAAGGGCAAACCTCTTTTCAAAATATTATTGAGCAGGGCAGCTCCATTCATGATCTAAAAAATACCGGCACCGGCATTCTGGAATTCATTACAACGGAGTTGAAGTAACGGCAGTTACTACACCACAGCGACCGGCTTGATGCCGGCAATTTTTTCGAGCGCAACAGTAACGCGTTCAATGCGGTCCACATTGCCGCGACTGCTGTCTGACACCGCCTGGGCGACTGAGGTTAAATAATCTCCGCCCAGTTTGGTGTTGAAGAAAGGATCCCTGGCGGCCAGCACGCCCCGCCAATTCTTACCAACAACATTTCTCGACTTGATAAATCGGAGGAGCAGGCGCTCTTTGATTGTCAGACAACCATACTCCTTCACGCGGGTTTGTTGTTTTTCCATTTGTTACTATGATAATGTGTGAGAAGATTACAAGGTTTTTTGTAATTTGTGCATTACGAAAACCGATATACAAAAGTACAATAAAATTATATCAAGATCAAATTAATTAGGACTAAAATATAAATTAATGGTGAGTATTGGCAAAAGAATTAAGCAGGGTCGCGAAAAACTAGGTTTGAGTCAGGAGCAGCTCGCAGTGATTATGGCCAAAAAAGGAAAAGGCACTATCTCGAATTGGGAAACAAACAAGAATGAACCCTCCATTGCTGAGTTCAAGAAATTGGCAGAACTATTCAGCACAACCGCTGCCTACCTGATCGGCGAAGCACCGCAGTTTGAAGAGCCGCAGGAAAATTACGTGATGGTTAGAAAAGACGACCTGATCGAACTTCAGAAAAAAGCTTTGGAAAGAGAATCAGAAAAAAATAAGGAGTTGCTCGACTTATTGGAGCAATCGAAAAAATCGGGCGAAGAAAACGAGGCTTAACCCAGCCTCATCTTCCCCTGGAAAAGCATTCTGAAACCGAGCGCACACGAAAAACTCAGGATTACCAGCGTGACCCACAGCACGTTGTAACCCCAATGTGCTGCAATATAGCCACCAGCGGCAGGCGCGATGATCTGCGCAACGGACTGTGAAACCGAGTACGCAGCCGAATATTTGCCCCTGTTAAATTCGGACGCCCTGCTCATCACGAATGTGCTGATATAAGGGAGCGCAAGCATTTCACCAATCGTGAACAAGATCACAGCAGCGGCCGCAAGAATAACCGGCGCTATCACCGGCACAACCAACATGCTGAAAGCCAACGCACTGAAAACGGTTCCTGCTACCATATAGTAAGAATCGGGCCGGCGGTTTCCCAGGTTCTGAATGAGGACCATTTCGAACAAGGCAATGATAATCCCGTTCATACCAAGCAGAATTCCGATTGTAGACTCTCCGATGTGCATTTCCTCTTTCCAATAAACCGGAACAAGCCGGAAGAGCAGTATAAAACAAATCATGTACAGCATGACGACCACCAAGAACCGGACAAACAAAGCGTCCTTCCATGGTGATTGGCCCACGATTTCGGCCGCATGTGCATGACCGGAACGGCTGACCATTTTCGCTTTCGGAAGCAACAGCACAATTAAAAGTCCTGCAAGGATATAAACGACGCCATCGACCCAAAACAATAAGCTGTAATTGATCGCAGCGAGAATTCCGCCGACCGAAGTGCCAAAACCAAAGCCAATGTTCATTGCCAGGCGGTTTAATGCATAGGAGCGCGTGAGATTTCCGGGCGAAGAATAAGCCGCAACGGCGGTGCTATTGGCAGGTTTGAAAGCCTCCACAAAAAAACTGAGCACCACAATGAGGATGCATAGTCCGGTAAAGCTGGTAACCATTCCAAAGAGAACAAATAGCAGTCCGCTTATGACGAGGCAGACGATTTGAACCGGCCGGAAACCCCAGATATCTGTTAGGTAACCGCCCGCCATGCCGCCCAGGACAGATCCGGCCCCAAACAATGTGATGATCAAACCTGCGTCCGCTATGCTTCTGTGGAGGCTCTGCGTAATGTACATACTCATAAAAGGAACCGCCATATAGCCACACCGGTTTACCAGAATGACGACGCTAAGCAACCACGTTTCTCTGCTTAATCCACTGAATGAGACGCGATAGCTCTCAATGATCTTGTTCAACATAAATTCATTTTTCAGGCTAACTGGTTTACAAATTTCCCAATAAATTCCTGATTATCTCAACACTTTCCTCCAATTCCTCTGCATTTGAAGATGCAAAACCGAGTCTGACGGCATTATTAGGCGGCTCTGCGAAGCTGTTGCCGGGAGGGATTCCGGAAGTTCCGTTAGACATATAAAGGTCTTTTTGCAAAGCACTGTCGGCCAATTTGACCAGATTAATATCGGGATCAAATTGGGTCCAAACCGCCATGCCGCCATCAGGGATTTGAAATTTCACATAATTGCCAAGTCGACTTCTCAACAAATCGCAAAATAAGTCTCTCCGCTGTTTATAAATCCGGACCGACTTCCGCAGATGCCTTTGAATGACGCCGGTGTGCAGTAATTCGGCGATCGCATTTTCCAGCATTTGGTCTCCCTGCCGGTCAATAATCCGCCTTAGTTTGGCCAGATAAGTGATCACATCACCTGGCCCTACAAGATAACCCACCCGGAACGCCGGTGAAATGGTTTTGGTAAAAGACCCGCAATACATAACCATTCCAGTGGGATCCGCACCGGCGAGGGGCATCAGCGGTTTACTTAAATAGTGAAAATCGTAGTCATAATCATCCTCAAAAATGATAAATCCATACTGCTCCGCCAATTTCAAAAGGTTAAGACGCCGGTCTGCCCGAAGCGCAACCGTAGTGGGATAATGATGATGTGAGGTGACGTAAACCATCCTGATTGTCTGTTTTTGACATATTTGTTCCAAAGCAGCCACATCAACCCCATGCTCATCCACCGGCACACGGATAGGGTTCGCCCCTGCCTGAATGAAATTCATATTTGCACCAAACCAGCCTGGCGCGTCTACCACCACATTGTCGCCCGGTTGCAATAAGGCCGTACTAACCAGATACAAGCCCATAATGACGCCGCGAACGATCAGGATATTTTCCGGCATTGTTTTCATGCCGCGGGTTTCATTCAGATATGCCGATAATTCTTGCCGCAGCCACACAGATCCTTTTGTGTCACCATAACCCAACCGGGAATACGGATTTCCGCCCAGCAACTGGCTGCGATAAGCCCGGGACAAATCGTCCAGAGGCGCAAGACGCGGATCCGGGAAGCCATCGTCTAAATGCAGACGTGTGCTGCTCCGGAGAAACGCCCGGTCGAGATGCGGCTGCTGAACAAACTTGAAGCCTGCCTTTTCAGCAGGCACAATGGCCTTTTCTGTTCCGATATGCTTGTTGGACAATTGAATTTCAGGCAAATGTTTGGCTACGAATGTGCCATTGCCCGTGTGGCTTTCCAGCCAACCCTGTGCCAGCAGCTCATCATAAGCTTGCACAACTGTACGCCTATGCACTTTCAATAACAATGCTAATTGCCTTGTACTAAGCAATCTATAACCAGTTTGCAATGTTCCCGTACGAATCAGCGCCATGAGTTGATTGGCAATTTGGAGATATACGGGCTGTTTGCTTTTCTTGTCTACAAGCAGTAAAGTAGAGAGCACCTGAACCATAATTGGACCACTTTGTTTCTAAATATTGGACTCTTTTGTGCATCCAATTTCACCATATTTTTGTTAAAAAACAAAAGACATGAGCACTCCCCCATCCTATCTTACGCCAAGCAGACTAGCCAAAAGGTCAACACAGGACTTCGAGGTTATTTGTTCCATTCTGGACGAAGCATTGTTTTGCACGGTAAGCTATTCAGTCAACAATCGGCCATTTTCCATCCCAACCGCATTTGTGCGTTACGAAGACAAGATATACATCCACGGCTCCGTAGGCAGTCATTTTATCAGGGAAATTGAAAATGGCATTCCGGTTTGCATCACCGTTATGCTTACTGACGCGCTGGTTGTTGCCAAATCCGCATTTAGTCATTCGGTTAATTACCGGTCGGTAGTTATATTTTCAAATGCCGAAAAAGTTGAGGATACGGAAACAAAAAGGGCTGCCTTTGAATGGCTTACCAATAAAATCGTCCCAAACAGCTGGGATTATCTGCGTTCAATGAAAGACAGTGAAGTAAAAAAAACCACTGCATTAGCATTTTCTTTGGAAGAGGCCTGCGCTAAAACGCGGTCGGGAATGCCTAAGGATGAAGAAGAGGATCTGGAATTGCCGATCTGGTCAGGCCTCATTCCTATTCAGACCAAATATCTTGCTCCTGTTCCCGATGAATTGAGCCAGCATATTCCTTTGCCAAAACATTTGGCATAAAGCATGCAACCTTGGTTATACTTTGCGCATCTTTTGGCTAGAATGATGCCAGATTTAATCCAAACGATGCAACCCATGACAGGAAAGGAAATTTTCGACCGTTGCCAATTGGCTGCTTTGAAAAACGGCCTAGGTTCCCAGGAATTTCACTACGGGAATATTCTATATCAGGCACTGCGGCTTGAAGGCGAAGAAAAAGTCTTTCAGCTATTGGAGCAGGCAGAAAACACGGGAAAACGCGTCGGATTGGGCTATTCCTCAAACGGCTTCCCAACCCAGAATGACCCCGACATGGCGATTTTGGTATAAAACGAGAGCCGCACTCTTGTTATACCAAATAGAAAATCCTCCTGAAATCAGAAGGATTTTTCTATTCGTATTGCTCGGTACGACCAGTCTTTCTCAGAATTACTTTTTAGTCAGCATTACTTTTCAATAACCACTTTTCTTGTACTCGTCGAGCCATCCAGGTGCGTAATCAATAAAATATAGTTCCCGGCCGCCACATTCCTGACGTCAATCTCAGAAACTGGCGTCGAAGAACGATAAACCGAGCGCCCTTCAACAGTCAACATCTGCACATTTTTAATCCGATCCGCACCATCCGATTTCAGCACCAAGCGATCCGATGCCGGATTAGGATATACGTAAATCAATTCCCCTGCCTTTCCAGCCAAAGATTCTTCCACCTTCCGCTTCACCGTTTCCGACATATCGTCTACCACATCCTCCGGCGCGGGCGCAATGCTATTGCCAACAAGGTAAGAGGGCAAGTAACGCCACGGGCCATAAAGCTGGCCGGTTAACGCAAGTGTTCTATCATATTTGACACGAACCCGCACTTTGGTGGAAGGTCCTTGCTTATCAATCAAATTTTTCAACTCTTTTCCCGAAAGTCCCAAATCAACATAACCGCTCTGTGAACTTGTGGATTGCGTGCTGTTGGTGATCATGTTGTTGCTGGCCTTAGAAAATCCCTCGCCTTTAGCTTTCGTTTCCCAAACCAATTTTCCTTTGTTTCTTCCTAGGAATGATTTTGCATAAAGCCCTGCTCCGAAATTGTTTTGGGCTTTCTGGGATTGTGTAATGATGGTTATTAGATTAGAATTATAGAGGCGTAGGTTATTTTGGAGACCAATCGTGCCGTTACCTTGAAATATAAATGCCTCACCATTAGCCTTTGAGCCGCTATTTTCATATGGTACACCTACAAGTAAATCCGCAAAGCCGTCTCCGTTAACGTCTCCCGCACTTGCAATGGAATGCCCAAAGACACTCGTCAGTTCTGGAGAAGGACACGAAATGATCTGTGAGGGGAGGGAGCTAGTTATTCCTAAATTAGAACCTAGATATAAGAAAATATTGCCGACGTAAGTTGCCGAAATCTTATAATTCGCGCCAAGTGCAATGTCAGAATATCCGTCGCCGTTGACATCACCAGCGCTAGCTACGGGATGAGAAAGAATTGGTCCACCGCTACTTCCTTCAAGCTTAACAACAGATGCAGCTAGGATTCCACTGGCGGATCCATAGTAAATTCTAACTGCCGCACTTATCATTTTGTTACCAGTGGAATACCCAGAGGATCCGGCCAGAATGTCCCCAAAGCCATCTCCGTTAATATCACCAGCATTAGAAACGTCTGCTCCAAAACAAGCATTAGCTTCATTGATTTCCAATATGTTGTTTGGAACCTTTAAGATTCCAGATGATGACCCGTGATAAATCAAAACTTGTCCTTCCTTTGATTCTCCATTGCTCAGAAAATGTGCACCAATTATTAAATCAGCGTATCCGTCGCCATTGACATCACCTGCCTTAGAAACCTTCCAGCCAAACTCTGCAAAGGCCTGATTTCCTTCCACATTCATTTCTGTATTCGGGTTAATTCCCAGTGAGGAACCGTAAAAAACAGAAAACGCACCCTTGTTGTTTTGTCCAAAAGCTCCGACAACAACGTCACTGAATCCATCACCATTCAAATCCCCCGCATCTGAAACTGATGCGCCAAAATAACCGCTTTTTAAAGGAGTAAGAATCGAAGCAGGAGCACCTATTATGCCAGCAGCGGAGCCATGATAAATGAAAGCTGCTCCCGGCGCATTCCCATTACCGGAGTAAGCTGGGGCTCCAACAACTACGTCACTAAAGCCATCACCATTCACATCACCTCCACCTGAAACGGACCAGCCCATATACGCTCCCCAATCGTTACTTTCGAGTATCGCTGGCGTATTTTGATTGAGCCCTATTTTCGAGCCATAATATATAAATGCAGCTCCCTCTGTCGGAGTGCCATTGTCGTAATATTTCGCTCCGATAATAATATCACCATAACCGTCTCCATTCACATCACCTGCGCTAGCAACCGAAAATCCAAATTGTGCACCTTCTTGGTTCCCCTCCAAAGTAACGACCGGTGCTGCCGAAACCCCATCCGCCATCCCCAACCAAACAAACGCCGCACCCTCATCCACTTGCCCTTTGTCATAAGTATTCGCGCCCGTGACGATATCGCTATACCCATCCCCGTTCACATCACCGGCGCTTTTTACAGACCAACCCAAACCCGCATCGGCCTGGTTGCTTTCAAGGGTTGATGCGGGCGACGATATCAGGCCGCTGGGTGAGCCGTGGTGCAGTACTACTGCTCCTTCGTTGCTTTCAACTTTGTCATATTGCCAGATGCCGATCATTACGTCGCTGTAACCGTCGCCGTTGACATCACCTGCGCATGCCACGGCGATGCCCTGTTTTGCTTCGGGTTGATTGCTTTCAAGCCTGATGGCGGCACTTGCTTTGATGCCTTGTGCTGATCCGTGATAGACAAATACGGCGCCTTCGTTTGTTTGCCCATAGTCGTATAAATAGCTCCCAACCATGATGTCGGAATAGCCATCACCATTCACATCACCGGCTGTTGCGGCAGACCAGCCATATTGGGCATTGATTTGATTGCCTTCCAATACCACGGAGGCATTGTTGTTAATGCCAACGGCAGAGCCCAGATGCACAAACACCGCGCCTTCGTTGTCATGGCCTTTGTCGTAGGCATATGCTCCCACGAGTACATCATTGTAGCCGTCCCCATTTACATCGCCAGCTCCTGCGGAAACATAACCATATTGTGCTTTTACCTGGTTACTCTCGAGCATGTTGGCGGCCAGCAGGTTAATGCCAACCGCTGAGCCATGATATATAAAAACTGCACCCTCGTCTATCTGACCTTTGTCATACAAAGGGGCACCAACAATGACATCGCTGAACCCGTCGTCATTTACATCGCCCAGGCCCTCAACGGCCCTGCCAAATTTCGCATTGGACTGATTGCTTTCCAGGATTGTCGCTGCGCTATTCAAACCCAATGCAGAACCATAGTACACCATCGCTGCGCCCTCTTTGGTCTCACCTTTTGTGTAAAATGGAGCGCCGATAATTACATCACTATATCCATCTTTATTGAGATCACCAGCGGAAGAGACGCTGGTGCCGAACTGGGCTTCGTTCTGGTTGCTTTGCAAGGTTACCACCGCATTGGCGCTCAGTCCCGAGGCCGAACCATGGTATACAAACACAACCCCCTCATTAGTCTCCCCGCTGTCGAAGAAAGGAGCTCCTACCAGCACATCGCTATAACCATCACCATTCACATCTCCCGCCGAAGATACTGCATAACCCGCCTGAGCACCTATCTGGTTGCCCTCTACTATCGCTTTGGCATTGGTTGGGTTTCCGTTTACGACAATGGGATCAATGGTCACCGGGTAAGCGGCGTTTTGAACGTTAGCACTTAGCATTACAAGGCCATCTTCATAGCGCAATGTTGCGGGCAGTATTTTTCCGTCTGCATCCCAGCACTTAATGTCTTTATAAATCAGGCTGTTGGTTAATTTGCCTTTCTTGTTTTCAGCATAAAATTGCAACGCATTATTTTTCAGATCATTAACCTTCAAACCATTGACTGATACCCTGACTTGTAATTCCTTCGTGTTAACCGGTGCGGAGCTAATGATGAAGTTCTGGCGGACGCCTTCTTCGTTGTTGACAAATTCTTCTGTAAAACCTTTGTGTTTGATTAGCAGCCTGTTGTCCACGCTTTCGGTTGTTGCATTTGGCTGGGCCGAGAGGATCTGCCTGCCATCCGCGAAAATGCCTGTGTTGACCAGTTTTAAAGAAAAGTCATGCCCTGCCGAGTCAACGCGGTTTCTCATTGTCAGTACGCCCGGCTTGTAGTAAGCACGCAGGCCCTGCTTGCGGTTGGGGCTTTGCAAGACGTTTTTTTCTGGATCTAAGGAAATGTTATATTCCCGCCTGGCCAGGCCTCGCTGGATGCTGTTCATCGTGCTGTCGTGGACCGCACCTGGCTTAGCTTGTATGGGCTTTGTTTTGTGTGGAGCGGGGCCAGCAGGGATCGGTTTGCCTGACGATAGCTCCTGCATTTTCACCACATAGGCGGCAACGAACAGCATTAATAAAATGGCATACATCCCTCTCCTGTAAAGCTGTTTCATAGTCTGAAATTAGGGTCGATAAAAATCCGAAGATGACACAAAGCCACCTTGGCAAATTTTATTAATCCCAAGTTCCTGACCGCAAACCAATGAACGAACGGTAGGTTTATTGAACAAAAGGTAAAAAGTGGCCTGGTTTTTTCACTTTTATTTTAAACCAAAAATAAATGGCATGAATAATTCAGAAGTCAATAAAAGAGAATTGGAAGAAAAGATCCTTTCAAAACGTCAGCAAATCGAATTTGAGCGGACAAACATTGATCTAACCACAGAATTTTCACCGGAAAACCGGGAAAATCCTGAGACTATGGAGGAAGCAAAAAACTTTGATGATCCTGCGGAAAATGTGGTGGAAACCGATGATGTAAAATCACTGAAAGCCGCAGAGCAAGACTTGAACGAGTTAATAAAACAGCTGGAAGAGCTCAATAAACGCTAAAATGCTTCAAGCTTTTCTTCCAGAAAAGTTTTGTTGCGGACCAATTCAGAAACTACCTGATTCCACTTCTCCGGCTCGTGTTGGAACGGATCATAGTCGACATGTAACCGGCCTACAACCCAGAAAAGATCGGATGATTTGTTGCGCAGCTTGGAGACTAAACCCAGCACATTAAATACGTCCAGTATTTCGTGCGCTCTACTATAAGAATAACCGTGTGTGGTGCAAAAAACCAGTGCCCCGTCTTTATAATGGCACTCAATGTGATTCTTCATGGCTGTTAATAAATTGTTACTATTTACCTAAAAAAATATCATACCAAATAATCCTCGCGGATTTTGCTGTAAGCTTTCGTTTAAAAATCGGTCAGTTTTTTGACATCACAGGCACGGACACCTCAACCAGTGTAGAATCTGAGTCCTTACCATTGGTTTTACCAATCCCGAAATCCCCCCGGTTGACTTTAAATTTCCCATAAAAGTGCGACCCGCCTCCTTCCGGCCTGAATGTGAACGGAATTGCAATTTCTTTTTTGATTCCCCGGAGCTCCAACATTCCTATCACCATATAGGCGGAGTCGATCCTGGTCACCTTGGACGAGGTGAAACGTATTTCCGGAAAGTGCTCAGCATCAAACCACTTATCACTTTTTGCGTGTTTGTTTTTTAGATCATTCCCCGTTTCAATGGAGGCCACTTTTACTGATACATCAAACGCCGCTGCACCGGGGTTTTCAGGGTCAAAGGTGATTAATCCGCTGAGGTCGGAGAAAGATCCTTTTGCATATTTCCCATCAAAATGAATGGTGTAACCTTTGCTAATTTCCCAATCGGCAATAAAAAGGAATGTAAATGAGCTTAATATAGAGATCGCGATTAACGCAAGGAGCTTGTATTTCCGAAACATAATTTCAAAATGGCTTAATAAACGCGGAGCGTTTATTGCTTTTATATTTTCGATGGACTTGCATTATGGTGTTTTTTAAAAGCTTCCGAAAGACGGTGGGCATGCTCATATCCCAGCATGTGAGCCACTTCTTCCACAGTTAGCGGATTTTCTAAACCATGTATGCATCTGATAAGCAAATGCGGCTCAACTGTCATGAATTTATAAGTTCATTTCGACTTTTAACTAGCACGAAAATAGCTCGTTTCGCTATATGAAGCCATTTTGAGTTATTGAACGGCGACAAAGTATTTGCCTCAAAGCCCTCTTGGCAAAGCCTTGATCCGATTTTATGTAGCTGCCTTTTCTAGGCCTCTAATTCGTTTTACGGAGCAATAGTATATAAACCTTGAATGCAGATTCAAGGCTGAGCTTTCGATCCCATACTCAAATTTGCAGGCCACTCGATAGCCTGCAAATTCAATTCCCAGTTGCAACGGGGCGGTCGTTCCGTGACCATTCGCTCCACGAACCGACGTAGAGGGCTGCCCCTTCCAGGCCTGCGTCAGCGAGCGCCAATAGCGTATGACAAGCAGTTACACCGGACCCGCAATGCACAATCACGTGCTTCGGGTCACGCTGGCCTAATGCACTTTTGTATTTTTCTGCTAATTCCTCACTGGATAAGAAGTTACCGTCCTTATCCAGGTTGCCCGCAAACGGAATATTTACAGCGCCCGGAATATGTCCGGCAACCAAATCGATCGGCTCGCTTTCACCCACAAACCGGTAATTTTCGCGCACATCGATGACAAGAAAATCCGGGTTGCCCGCTGCTTCCTCGACCTGATCGGCATCTGCATAAGGCAACTGATAATCCACAAACTCGTAATGCGGAGCGGCATCTGGTTTTGGCGGGGTTTCTTTTGAAATGCTGAAACCAACTTTTTGCAAAGCTTCAATTCCCCCGCTCACTACGAAAACCTTGTCATGGCCAGCCGCTTTAAGCATCCACCAAAAACGAGCAGCAGCATTTGCGCCTTTCTTATCATCATAGACGACAACCGTTGAATCCGCTGTGATCCCCAATTTTCCTAACAGTTCTCCAAAAGTTTTGGGGGCGGGCAACGGATGCCGACCGCCGTGCGCAGCATTATCTGTTTTAACAGAAAGGTCTGTTTCCAGATTCACGAAAAGGGCATTTTCAATGTGCGCCGAGTGAAACCGTTCAAATGCATCTGGACCACCCCGGGCATCCACAATAATTGCTTTTTGATCTTCGAGAAGCTGTCTGACAGCTGCGGCTTGAATGATTTCCATAGGATGAGGATTTTGGAATTGATGGATAAAAATATAAATATTTAGCGCCAGCAGTAAGTTTGAAGCATAATTTTAAGTATTTAGCAATTAGAAAGCATGATTAGCCTTACATGAAGAGTTCTGAGTTTATTACAGCCGACCTGGTGCAACTGCCTGCCATGCAGCCCGCTGACTGGGGCAATTTAGTCCCTCGTTTCGAATATTTCATCGCTTCACCGCATTGCCATCCGATTAAAATTTCCGAAAATGGTGAACTCATTGCCATTGGCACTTCCATCATGCATGCAGATACGGTGTGGCTTGCGTGCATAGTAGTGCATGAAGGCCATCGGAAAAAAGGACTTGGCAATGCCATTACGCAGGATCTGATTGCAAATATTGACCGGGCTAAATACAAAACCATTTATCTGGATGCCACCGAATATGGCTTTCCCGTTTACGCGAAATTGGGGTTCGAGGAGGAAACGACCTATACGCATATGCGCAGCACCGGTGGTGCGCCCGTAACTTCGTTTTCTGAGCACATTGTGCCATATGAGGAACATTATCTGAACCAGATCTATAACGTTGATGCGCAGGTTTCAGGAGAAGATCGCAGCGGTGTTATCTCCGATTTTATAAAATCCGCTCTATTATATGTTGTGGATTCGCAAGTTCAGGGATTTTACATTCCGGGATGGGGCGATGGGCCTATAATTGCCGTTTCGGAAGCGGCGGGGGCGGCTTTGATCAAGCGCCGGGCCATGGACGAGACCGCGGCGGTCGTGCCGACCGGTAACGAGTTTGCGATTGATTGCCTTCAAGGGCACCACTTTCAATTTTACAAGATTTCGCGGAGGATGGTTCTCGGAGAAAAACGAGCATGGCATGCAACCGGCATCTATAACCGGATCAGCGGGCAATTAGGGTAACCAAGTTGAAAATCATTTAATCAAACAATAACTAGAAACGATGAAAAAATTCACGTGTACAATGATGCTCATTTTGACCTGTGTTGCATTTTCGAATGCACAAGGCAACCCGGAGTACAAGGCGAAATTGAAGAAAATGTTCGAAGTGTCCGGCTCGGAGAAGTCTTACAAAGTGGCTATCGAGCAAATGTTTACCATGTTCAAGCAGCAAAAAACAACCGTTCCGGACAGTATCTGGCAGCAATTTCAAGGTGAGTTTCTGAAAACCTCGCTGGACGATCTTGTGAATATGCTGGAGCCCGTTTATTCAAAGAGCCTCTCCCAAGACGATCTACAGCAGCTCATCGCATTTTACCAAACACCCATTGGTGTTAAATATGCCGCTAAAACGCCTGCCATTATGCAGGAATCCATGCAGGTTGGCCAGCAGTGGGGAATGAAAATCGCAAATGAATTTCAGGAAAAGCTCAAAGCGAAGGGTTACTAACTATCTCAAAACCAAGTCACTGATCGCAGAGAACTCCGTGTGCGGCGCCATGGCTCTGATGTTGCCTTTTTTATCCAGTAATATAAAATAAGGAGTTTCACTGATCTTGTAGCGCTGGTTAAAACCATACGATTCCGGAACGGGAACGAAACCGCAATTCCGTTTCGGGATCGCATCCAGACATTCATCTTCGGTATTTAAAGTGGTGCCCAAGGAAACGATCTCAATTCCTTTTTTACGATTTTCCTCGACAAAATCAGAGATCACTTTTGTGCTGGCAAGCGTATAAAGCGGTTTTTCAAATTTGACCCAAAACCCCAGCAAAACATATTTGCCACGCAATTTTTCCGAATTATATTCCTTCCCGTCCAGCCCTTGCATTACAAAAGGAGGCAACGGCTCCCCTACTTCCGGCATCAGATCGGAATTTTGCATGACGGAACCATTATCCTGGATCAGAAGCTGGCTTTTCTTTACAATTTCAAAAGACGAAGCCTTACCAAATTTGTCAAAAATAGGCTGTGTTCTGTACAGTCCGGGATTTTTCCGAAGCATTTCGTCATAGACCGCATAACTGATCCGCTTGCCTGTAGAGCGGTCGAAAATGGGCGAATCCTTTGTCATGACGATCTTCTGGCTCACCTTTCCATTGTAGCGGGTTACTTTGGGCTCTTCCGGCTGAGCGTATGCGAAAGAGCAAATTGTCGCGAAAAAAATGGATAAAAAAATCTCAGTACGACCGAAATTCATCTGGAACGGTTTTATTATTTAAGATTCTGTTAGTATCAAAGTTTTGATACTATATTGCACTATCGTAACGCAAATATCGTTGTTATAACTGGTTAGTGCTTCACAATATTTTAGTGCAGGACAACTTATTGAAAAAAATGTATGTTCGAGAGGATTCGTGAGAAGTTGGAAATTTTGGCTGACGCTGCAAAGTATGACGTATCTTGTTCATCCAGTGGCAGTAATAGAAAGAATGAAAATAAGGGTTTGGGAGATGCGGAGGGAACGGGAATTTGTCACACCTATACAGAGGACGGCCGTTGTGTTTCACTGCTAAAAATCCTGTTGACCAATCATTGCATCTACGACTGCGCATTTTGCGTTTCGCGCCGAAGCAATGATATCAAACGCGCAGCCTTTACGGTTGATGAAGTCGTTGAGCTGACGATGAATTTTTACCGCCGCAATTATATCGAAGGGCTTTTCCTGAGTTCGGGCATCTTCAAAAACGCCGATTACACGATGGAGCGCCTTGTCAGGATCGTAAAAAAGTTGCGAAATGAACAGCGCTTTAACGGATACATTCACCTGAAAACAATCCCAGGTGCGAGCGAAGAATTGTTGAAAGAGGCGGGCCTCTATGCCGACCGGATGAGCATTAATCTGGAAATGCCTACCGAGACCGGCTTGAAGTTACTGGCCCCGGAAAAATCGCATGATGATGTGAAAAAGCCGCTGCATTATATTCAGCAAACCATTACGCAATTTTCAAGCGAGAAAGCGCTTATCAAGGCGGTTCCGAAATTTGTTCCGGCCGGCCAGAGCACGCAAATGGTCATTGGTGCAACCCCGGAATCCGATAAGGAAATCATGCATATGGCCAATACTTTCTATAAGGATTTTTCACTCAAAAGGGTCTATTATTCTGGCTACATTCCCATCAGCAATGATTCCCGATTGCCCGTTATAGGCTCACAACCGCCGTTAATCAGAGAAAATCGTTTGTATCAAACGGACTGGCTTATGCGTTTTTACGGCTTTGACATTAAAGAGATCCTGAACGATGCCCATCCTAATCTGGACGTTGACGTTGATCCTAAATTAAGTTGGGCCCTCCGAAATCTTGAACATTTCCCCATTGATGTAAACACGGCTGATTATAAGATGATCATGCGTGTGCCTGGCATAGGCGTTGCTTCTGCGCTCAAAATTGTCCAGGCAAGAAAATTTGGCAGATTACATCAGGATCAATTAAAAAAAATCGGGATTTCGTTCAACAAGGCCAGGCATTTTATACGATATGCCGATAGTCCCATGCAGCTCAGGGATTATGAGGCGGGACACATCAAAGCGGTGATTTTGTCCGAAAGCAGCAGTAAATACACCAAGGTCCCCAAAAACCAGCTTTCTATCTTTTAATGGAAATATTTGTGTTTGACGGGAGTCTGGAGGGTTTGCTGACTGCTGTTTTTGATTGTTATCAGAAGAAGTCTGAGGATGTAAAAATCGTCAGCAAGGTGCATTATGTCCCTGATGTCTTCAAAGAAGCATTTCAGGTCGTAAGCGATGACGCCAAAGCGAATCGGGTATGGAAAGGTTTGGCCAAAAAGCTGGACAGCAATTGGATGAAGTCGATTTACAAAACCTACCTTTCCGAGCAACCTGCGGCTTTTCAGGATCTGTTCGGATTTATACGGTACATCATTGATAATCCGCCGGGAGCGGAAGCTAATTTTGGGAATCGCTATGTGCTAGAAATTTCTCAGATGAGCCACAAAGTGCATCGTGAAAAGCACCGGATGGAGGCATTTATACGTTTTCAGAAAACCGCAGATGAGATTTTCTACGCACACATTGAGCCGGATTTCAATGTCCTGCCATTACTCATTGATCATTTTAAAAATCGCTATGCCGACCAAAAATGGATTATCTACGATTTGAAGAGAAAGTATGGGTTGTATTATGATTTGCAAAAAGTAGAGGAAATCACTTTTGACTTCACCGCTGAGATGTCTCCCGCACTCAATGCGCTTCCCGTAAACGTCCTGGATCCGAAAGAAGAATTGTACGCTTTGCTTTGGAAAGATTACTTCCGGAGCGTCAATATTCCGGCACGAAAAAACATGAAGCTCCACATTCGCCACGTGCCCAAGCGTTATTGGAAATATCTTTCCGAAAAGCAATCATGAACGGTCAAAATAGGCAGGATGTACTGGGCCGGAATACATATTTTATGCTACCTTAACCTATTCTACACAATTAGCTAAAATACTTCTATAACATGTTCACTTTGAGCGAATTTTGATAATTCTTCGGTAGGTTTCAGTTATTATACGGTAAGGTTGTGGCGTATAAATATATTAAGTTTGAAATGCACTCTCCGGATATTGGGTAGTGTTTGTCACACTTAAATTCTACGTCATGAGAAACCTCCTTTACCTGACAATTCTTTGGCTGCAATGTTTATGCGCCCAAGCTCAAATCCCCGCCGACAATTACCGATTCTATGTTGATGAGGGGCGCAAGATGATCGTTTGCAATCAGCTTCCAATTCCCTCGCAAATTACCGGCTCACCCATCCAAATGCAGTTTGGCTCAAAGGTTTTCACCTTCGCCGGAAACGTCACGACCCTCTCATACGGGGTTAAATACCTGATCACCAATGACGGGCAGCAATACTCCTTATATTTTACCCAGCTGCCGCTGGTAAATCTGGAAGTGCCTGATCCGTCCCAAATCAACCTGGAAGAGGAGATTCCTGGCGGAATATCAATCGCAGAGCCGACAACAAGTCCGCTTGTATCCAACATGGCGATACGTATTCGGGGTAACAGTTCATCGTTCTTCCCGAAGAAAAATTATCGGGTGCAGTTCAAAGATGCGCAAGGCAAAAACAAGGATCAATCCATCCTGGGTTTGAGAAGCGATAAGCGCTGGCTGTTTTTCGGGATGTGGAACGAGGAATTGAGATCCACAAATAATGTTTCCCATAACCTCTGGATTGATATGCACAAGCTGTATTACGCCGCGTCCGAACCCTCCGCAGTCTCTTCCATCCGTACTAAATATGTGGAGGTTTTTATGAACAAGTCATATAAAGGAGTTTATATGATTGGTGAAGATATGGACCGTAAGCAGTTGCAGCTGAAAAAGAATGATGGTGACGTAACGAGAGGTGAATTGTTCAAGGCGGACGACTGGTCGCTTTCAGCAGCCTGGGAAGGAATTGGTGTGGCTAAGCCCGCGCCGGGGGCCGAAGATTGGCAGAGCTGGGAACTGGAATATCCGGATTACAGCGATTGGAATAATCATCACAACCTTTTAAAAGCAGTTATTGAGTCATCAGATGCTGACTTTAAGGCGAATATCTGGAACCTGTTTAAGCAGGAAAATGTGATCGACTATTTTATATTTTTAAACCTGCTGTCGGTCGAGGATAATATGGAGAAGAACTACTTCATCGGCCGATACGATCAGGGACAGCCCTGGTTTTTCGTGCCGTGGGACCTTGATGGAGCCTGGGGGTATTTCCCGGACGGGGTTCGAAGCAACAAAACGCAGGGCGACAGGCAAAACGGATTATTCAAAAAACTCTTTCGCACCAATCCTGACGGTTTCAAAAATAAACTCGCAACACGTTACTTTCAGCTCAGACAAAATTTACTGGCAGAAGCAAACCTCAAAAACCGCTTCCAGACGAATTATAATTTACTGAATTCCAATCTTATCTACGAGCGTGATGCTGCGGTTTCACAAGACAATTATGGCGGTGCCAACCGGTCAGGCGGACTGGCATATGTGAACAATTACATTACACAGCGTTTGGCCTGGCTGGACACTTATTTCTGCCCCATGATGGATGGTGGCTGCAATGGCCAGTCATCCTGCGCATTTGACATTACCGCAACTGCTTCCAACACCAGCCCGGCTTGCTCAGCAAATGTAACCTTATCATCAGGCTGCACAGGAGCCGATTGCGCAGGCGTCATTTACACATGGAGCGGCAATGGCATCAATCAAACCGGAAGCTCAATCAATATTACTGCACCTGGTGCGAACGGTTCTTACACGTACACCGTAAAAGCTTCCAAAAGCGGATGCGCAGATAAAACAGCAACGGTAACCCTGAACATTACCAATTGCAATCCACCCGTTGGCAATGATCCTTTCAGCGCATGTTTTGAAGCTGAAAATCAAAGCGGGAACGGTGCTATAACCGGCGACCCGAATGCTTCCAATGGCAGCACCAGAGGTGAGAAAGACAATTACAATCACTATGTCGATTATGCCGTCAATGGCGTAAAAGTCACTGGAACGCATCAGGTGAAGGTTCGGTACTATGCCAATGGCGCTGCACAGGCGAGCTTTTCTGTCAATGGAAGTGTGGTGTTGCCATCCGCCAATTTCCCTCCAACTTATTCCTGGAACATTGTCTGGCGTGAGGAAACATTCAATGTAACGCTGAACCAGGGCAACAACACGCTCAGGATCCAGGGACTGTCCGGATACAGCATCCGCCAGGACAAAATATGCGTGACAGGCCCGGGAGGTCAGAATCCGCAGGAGCCGACCTGTAATTTCAACATTGCACCGAGTGCTAATAAAGCAACATATGCACCGCAGGAGCAGATCAGTTTTAATGCCAATTGCACAGGCGGGGATTGCGGAAGTGTTACGTATGCCTGGACGGGCAATGGAGCCAACGCCTCCGGTTCTACGGCCAATATCAATGCGCCATCTGCGCCCGGAAGTTACACTTACACGCTTACCGCTACTAAAAACGGCTGCGCGAATAAGACAGTGAATGTGATTATCCAGGTGGCAAACTCACAACCAAGTTGCGCATTTGACATTACCGCCACTGCTTCCAACACCAGCCCGGCTTGCTCTGCGAATGTCACATTATCATCCGGCTGCACAGGAGCGGATTGCGCAGGCGTCATCTACACATGGACCGGCAATGGCATCAACCAAACCGGAAGCTCAATCAACATTACTGCACCCGGTGCCAATGGTTCCTACACTTACACCGTAAAAGCTTCCAAAAGCGGGTGCGCGGATAAAACAGCAACGGTAACCCTGAACATTACCAACTGCAATCCTCCCGTTGGCAATGATCCTTTCAGCGCATGTCTGGAAGCTGAAAGTCAAAGCGGAAACGGTGCTATAACCGGCGACCCGAATGCTTCCAATGGCAGCACGAGAGGTGAGAAAGACAATTACAACCACTATGTCGATTATGCCGTCAATGGCGTAAAAGCCACTGGAACGCATCAGGTGAAGGTTCGGTATTATGCCAATGGCGCTGCACAGGCGAGCTTTTCTGTCAATGGAAATGTGGTGTTACCATCCGCCAATTTCCCTCCAACTTATTCCTGGAACATTGTCTGGCGTGAGGAAACATTTAATGTCACGCTGAACCAGGGCAACAACACGCTCAGGATCCAGGGACTGCCCGGATACAGCATCCGCCAGGACAAAATATGCGTGACAGGTCCGGGAGGTCAGAATCCGCAGGAGCCGACCTGTAATTTCAACATTGCACCGAGTGCTAATAAAGCAACATATGCACCGCAGGAGCAGATCAGTTTTAATGCCAACTGCACAGGCGGGGATTGCGGAAGTGTTGCGTATGCCTGGACGGGCAATGGCGCCAACGCCTCCGGCTCTACGGCCAATATTAATGCGCCATCTGCGCCCGGAAGTTACACTTACACGCTTACCGCTACCAAAAACGGCTGTGCGAATAAGACAGTGAATGTGACTATCCAGGTGTCAAACTCACAACCAAGTTGCGCATTTGACATTACCGCAACTGCTTCCAACAACAGCCCGGCTTGTTCAGCAAATGTAACCTTATCGTCCGGCTGCACAGGAGCCGATTGCGCAGGCGTCATTTACACATGGACTGGCAATGGCATCAACCAAACCGGAAGCTCAATCAACATTACTGCACCCGGTGCGAACGGTTCTTACACTTACACCGTAAAGGCTTCCAAAAGCGGATGCGTGGATAAAACAGCAACGGTAACCCTGAACATTACCAATTGCAATCCACCCGTTGGCGGCAATTTCAGTCTCTGTCTTGAATCTGAAAGTCAGAGTGGTAATGGTGCGATAACGGGCGACCCGAATGCATCCAATGGCAGCACAAGAGGCGCGAAAGAGGATTACAATCACTACGTAGACTATGCGGTCAATGGGGTACCAAATGCCGGGGTTTACCAACTGAAATTGCGTTATTCCGCGAGTTCGAACCCGAACATTGCTATCTCGGTGAATGGGAATACAGCAATTGCCTTGGTTAATGTGACTGCCACATACACCTGGAACATTGTGTTCCGTGAGGAAGTCTTCAATGTAACGCTTGCCGCTGGTAACAACACTGTCCGCATTCAGGGATTGAGTGGTCCAAGTATCAGGCAGGATAAGCTTTGCGTGTCGGGCACCGGGTCAAATAACGCCAGAATGGGTGCACCTGAAAAATTATTCGGGC
The DNA here is from genome assembly GCF_022869785.1 of Dyadobacter chenwenxiniae. Taxonomy (NCBI): domain Bacteria; kingdom Pseudomonadati; phylum Bacteroidota; class Cytophagia; order Cytophagales; family Spirosomataceae; genus Dyadobacter; species Dyadobacter chenwenxiniae. The sequence continues at coordinate 2,222,774 of NZ_CP094997.1, forward strand.
CAGCGGCGCCGGACGAAAGCCTGAAAGTCTTCCCGAATCCATCGCCGGGTGAATTCAATGCGAAGTTCAGCTTATCCGATGGCAACGAAGGAACCATTACGGTGACGGACATTCGCGGCAGGGTTTGGCATACTTCAAAAGTGAAAGGAAACGGCGCGCACGATGAGCAGATCAAGCTTCCGAATGTTCCGTCCGGCATTTATTTAATACAGATCAAAAATGGCAAAACCACGGAGGTTAAAAAGCTGTTGATAGGGCAATAGTTGAGAATGATAAAGCAGCCAAGCCGGAGCAATGCCCCGGCTTGGCTGCTTTATCATTCATGTATCATTTGATTTTACTGCCCAGCCAATCTTTACGAAATTTCTTCATTTCCTCCGTCACAGGCAAGTCTGCACTTTCATTCATTTTGACAATCCATTTCGGATTTTCTTTCAGGATTAGCATCCCCATTTTTGTCTCCTCGCGGTGGCGATATTCAATAGGAATGTGCTCGCCCGGCTTATGCGCATTCAAAATAGCATTCAACTCGGCCTGTGTCGCCACAGATTTTCCATCCAATTTCAGTATTTGGTCGTCAATGTCCAATCCGGCAACATACAATGGTGAATCTATAATGGTGTTGGCTAGAATGGTAAGTTCCGTTCCTTCCTTATATTTAACATCTCCAATCCATGCTTTGCCTTCAAACTGTTTTTTCAATGTCAATCCGGCCATTTGCAGTAAAGGAGCATAGTCGAACGATTCGTGACCATTCACATATTTGGCAAAAAACCCTTCTGCAAAAGCTTGATCTTTACTGTAAGCAACCAGCACATTCTGCAAATCGCCCACCTGATAAGGCACTTCCGGCTCCCCGTGTTTCTGCCAGACAGCCTGCATATAGCCGTCTAATGTTAATCCTCGTGCACGCAATTGCAGATCGAGCGCAAGTGCAATGGACGCGCCATAGGGATAGTACGAGGTGTAAATGTTAGGATAATTGGTCTTATCGATCGAAACGCCGGCGTCCACAAAAACAGCGTTGCAACTAGCCTGAACAGGGGAAATCCTTTTTGCACCGGTTGTATTTTCCTTTGTATTTATCAAGAAACTTAATGTCTGACAATAATCTTCCGGTGACTCAAAACCTGCGCGTGCCAAAATCAACTCGCCGTAATATTGCGTGAATCCCTCGGCAAACCAAAGCTCAAAGCTCATATTGCTTTTCTCGAAATTGAACGGTTCAAGCGTTTTAGGACGGATGCGCTCTACATTCCAGGCATGGAAAAATTCATGGGAGAAAACGCCTAACAGATTGCTGGACCCATCAAACGCCACAGGAATCGAGATCATTGTGCTGTTACGGTGCTCCATGCCATCGCCTTTTACATAGGGATTAATGCTGGCCAGAAAAGTATATTGACCAAAATCAAATGCCGGAAATGCTCCAAAAACTATCTGGCTTTCCTGCGTTACCCGCTTCACTTTTGCGGCAAAATCGTCTGCCAGCGATTCGCTTCCGGTTACTTCAAGCGCAAGCCTAAATTTAGCAGGCTTCTTGTCCGGATTGTTCAATGTCCACTCCTTGATGGCCAACTTGCCGATTTTAATTGGCGAGTCCATAAAATATTGCAGATCCGACGCGCTGAATGTATTGGGCTGTGGGCCGGGTTTAAGCTGGGTTGCAATGGTCCAGCTGCCGTCCTTCGGCACATCGAATTTTACTTCTATTGGCGTATTTTGTAATTCCTTTACCCACATAAAAGTTGCCGGAGCATTCAAATGGACGCTGTTTTGATCCAAACCCGCATAAGTTCCATCGGCATGGTTAGCGTAAAGCGTGTATTGCATTTTTACAAAACCGTTTAACCCCGTCACTTTATAAACGTCGCCGTCCACACGCTCCACCGCAACCTCCCGGCCCGCCTTGTCAAATGCCTTTACATCATAAACGTTCTTTCCATACTCGTGCGTGGCATAGCGGCCGGGGGAAGAGCGGCTCATGCGGAACGTCAGCTCCTTCTGCGGCGCGTCGCTTACAATTACAGCTATATTGGCTTCGTGGTGGACAAGATTCGGAAACGATACTTCATAATTGATCTTTTGTGCAAAGGCGTATCCAGCAAATAGCTGAAAAGCGGATAGGTAAAAAAGTTTTTTCATAGCATCGATGATTCGGAATGGAAGCGGTCAATTTAATCTTAATCTCCTACATTTAATATGGGTGTGATTGCACTCAGCAGATAAATGCTTAATTTTTCCGTTCTAAACAATACTTAAACCTGAAATAACCTTATTGATGAGACAAAGACTTTTAACCTTATGCCTGCTTTTGTTTAGTATTTCACAACAATCCCAAGCCCAGACCAAATCACTATTCAATGGCAAGGATCTGAAAGGCTGGCATACAGATGTTCCTGATATGGACAAAGACCCGGCCCTGAAAACGCCATTCATTGTGCGTAACGGATTGCTGGTGAGCCTGGGGACGCCGGGAGGCCATTTAATAACCGACGACCAGTACGAAAACTTCCGTTTCACATTCCAGTATCGCTTCGCTGGTAAGCCTGGCAACTGCGGTGCGCTAGTCTTCGTTTCTACGCCCCGAGCGCTTTATGAAATGTTCCCAAAATCCATTGAAGTGCAAATGATGAACCAGAACGCAGGTGATTTTTGGTGCATCCAGGAAGACATTACCGTGCCGGATATGGAAAAAAGACGCGGCCCGAAAGAAAAGTGGGGCGTCAACGGCGACAAATTAAGAAGAATCCCTAACCTGACCGACGGAACTGAAAAGCCGCTCGGTGAGTGGAATTCGATGACGATCGAATGTGTAAAAAATTCAATTAAGGTGTGGTTGAACGGAGTGATGGTTAATTATGGTTATAATGCAACAGCGCAGAAAGGTCAGATTGCCTTGCAGGCGGAGGGATCGGAAGTTGAGTTCAAGGAGGTGAAAGTTGCATCTATTAAAACTTTGTCAAAATAAATGTTTGAAATAAAATCGGATCGGCTGATCAGGAATATTGCTATTGTCATCATCCTCATTTTCAATATCGGCTGTGACCAGATATCGAAGAATGTTATCCGAAAGAACGTTGGTTTTTATCAGACAATCAGCGTTATCGAAGACGTTGTGACGATCACTTATGTCGAAAACACGGGTGCTTTTTTAAGCCTGGGAAGTTCGTTGCCTCACACATTGAAGGTCGTCCTGCTTTCCATCATTCCACTGATCGCACTGTGCTTTGGCATTGCCTATATTCTGTTAAAAAAGAATCTTACCTTACTAAGCGCGCTGGCGTTAAGCTTCGCGATTGGCGGTGGGATCGGCAACATTTATGACAGGCTCGTCCACGGCTCTGTTACCGATTTTCTGCACATTAATTTCGGGTTTTTTCAAACCGGCATTTTCAACATGGCAGACGTATCAATCATGACCGGAATGCTCATCTTTTTTATTCAGTCCTACACAAGGCAAAAGGCCAGGATGTTGGGTTAATTCTATTTTAAGTAAGTCCCGAAAGGATATTATGTCGGTAAAGTAGATGACAATCCAAATCCCGGAGGGATATCATATTGGTAGAAATAATTGGCCCGAATGTTAAATAAAATCCCGGAGGGATGTAACGTCGTATATGTCGTTACATCCCTCCGGGATTTTTCTTCTTCGATGATCAATATTGCTTGGTGGATACCAATGTTGTATCGCTCTGCGATTTGGCATTACACTACTACGCCGCTCCAACCGATTTACGAATAATATTCAATGCGGAACCTGCTTTGAACCATTCGATTTGCTGCTCATTGTATGTATGGTTAACGGGGAACTCTTCATTTGTGCCATCAACGTGGTGCAAAACGATCGTTAGCGGCTGACCTTCTGCGAACGTTTCGAGGCCCAGGATGTCGATGGAATCATCTTCCTGGATCTTGTCGTAATCGGCAGTATTTGCAAATGTCAAAGCCAGCATTCCCTGCTTTTTGAGGTTCGTTTCGTGGATACGTGCAAATGATTTAGTCAAAATGGCACGAACGCCTAAGAAACGGGGCTCCATCGCTGCATGTTCGCGGGATGATCCTTCCCCATAGTTTTCGTCTCCCACCACAATCGTTCCGATGCCATGTGCTTTGTAATCACGCTGCACTGCGGGAACTTCTGCATATTGGTTAGTCAACTGGTTTTTAATGGTGTTGGTTTTCTCATTATAGTAGTTAACCGCACCAATCAGCATATTGTTGGAAATATTGTCAAGGTGGCCGCGGTATTTCAGCCAGGGGCCTGCCATTGAAATGTGGTCAGTCGTACATTTACCTTTTGCCTTGATCAGAAGTTTCAATCCTTTCAGATCTGTTCCTTCCCACGCAGGAAAGGGCGCCAGTAACTGCAGACGATCGGAAGTTGGGCTTACCAACACCTGAACCTGACTTGGGTCCTCCGCAGGGGCCTGATAACCAGCATCTTCCACTGCATACCCTTTGATTGGCAGTTCCAGTCCACTTGGCTCATCCAACATTACTTCAATGCCCTCCGAATTTACCAGCTTGTCCTTACGCGGATCAAATGTCAGACGACCTGCAATGGCCAGTGCCGTTACGATCTCCGGAGATGCTACGAACGAGTGCGTATTGGGGTTACCATCTGCACGTTTTGAGAAGTTACGGTTGAATGATGTGATGATGGAGTTTTTCTCCCCCTTTTCAGCACCGTGACGCGCCCACTGACCGATACAAGGGCCACAGGCATTCGCTAAAACAACACCACCAATTTGTGCAAATGTATCCAGGTAACCGTCACGTTCTACCGTATAGCGAACGAGCTCAGAGCCTGGCGTAATGGTATATTCCGAGCTGACAGTCAGTTTTTTGTCAACTGCCTGCTGCGCCAGTGAAGCTGCACGGCTTACATCTTCATAACTTGAATTCGTACAAGAACCGATCAGACCAACGGAAAGCACTTCCGGCCAGCCGTTTTCTCTCACCGCAGTTGCAAATTTGGAAAGAGGCCAAGCCAGATCGGGCGTAAACGGACCATTCACATGCGGTTCCAATGTAGAAAGATCCAGCTCAATCAATTGATCAAAATAGGTTGCAGGATCCGCGTACACTTCGTTATCAGAACGCAAATGTTCTTTAACAGCATCAGCAGCTTCCGCAATATCAGCACGCTCCGTTGCTCTCAAATAGGCAGCGCTTCTTGCATCATAAGCAAAAATCGAAGTTGTGGCACCAATCTCGGCACCCATGTTACAGATTGTCGCTTTTCCGGTTGCTGAAATGCTTTCTGCACCATCCCCAAAATATTCAACAATGTACCCTGTTCCACCTTTAACGGTTAACTGGCCTGCAACCCAAAGAATTACGTCCTTGGCAGCAGTCCAACCGCTCAGCTTTCCGGTTAATTTAACACCGATCAAACGGGGCATTTTCAGCTCCCATGCAAGCCCAGACATTACATCACTGGCATCCGCACCACCTACACCTATCGCAATCATTCCCAAACCACCCGCGTTAGGCGTGTGTGAATCGGTTCCGATCATCATTCCACCCGGAAAAGCATAGTTTTCAAGCACAACCTGGTGGATGATGCCTGCACCTGCTTTCCAGAAGCCTAATCCATATTTATTAGAAACAGAAGAAAGAAAATCATATACTTCTTTGTTCTTGTCGACGGCATTTTTCAAGTCCTGGGCTGCACCAACTTCTGCCTGGATCAGGTGATCGCAGTGTACAGTCGAAGGAACGGCAACCTGTGGCCTGCCAGCCTGCATAAATTGCAGAAGCGCCATTTGAGCCGTCGCATCCTGCATAGCCACACGGTCGGGAGCAAAATCCACATAAGACTTGCCGCGCTCGTATACCTGGGTAGGCGTTCCTTCCCACAAATGGGAATATAAAATCTTTTCAGCCAGTGTTAAAGGCCGCCCTTCAATTTTACGGGCCGCTTCTACCCTTTCCTGCATGTGGGCATAAACGCCCTTAATCATATCTAAGTCAAATGCCATAGTAATTAAATTAATGCTTATACATGCTAACTCGTCAACAATTGTACCAGCAATGATTATCTGCTTAATTGTTTCACAGGCGGCGCAAACTTGGTCAAGTCAATGCCTACCACAGCCGCTTTATATTCGTCCAGATTGGGAATCCGCCCCAGGATTGCAGACAAAACAACAACGGGTGTGGATGCCAGCAGAGACTCTCCTTTTTTACGTTCCGAATCTTCGACGACTCTTCCCTGGAAAAGACGGGTTGAGGTTGCCAGAACTGTGTCTCCTTTGGCCGCTTTCTCCTGATTACCCATGCAAAGGTTACAGCCCGGGCGTTCCAGATACATCATATTTTCGTATTCCGTACGCGCCGCCACTTTCGGAGCATTGTCGTCGAATTCGAAACCAGAGTATTTCTGCAAAACATCCCAGTCACCCTCTTTTTTCAATTCCTCTATAATATTATAAGTAGGTGCTGCCACAACCAGCGGAGCAAAAAATTCGACCTTACCTTGCTGTTCTTCCAAATTGCGGAGCATTTGAGAAACAATTTTCAAATCTCCTTTGTGAACCATGCACGAGCCAACAAACCCAAGATCTACTTTTTTATCCTCTCCATAATAAGAGAGCGGACGAATCGTATCGTGGGTGTAACGTTTGGACACTTCTTTATTATTAACGTCCGGATCTGCGATCATGGGCTCTACGATCGCATCCAGATCGATCACAACCTCCGCATAATATTTGGCATTCGCGTCAGGCACCAAAGCTGGCTTTTCGCCTGATTTAATTTCAGCTATCCGCTTATCCGCTTTGTTGATCAGTCCCTGAAGAACCTGTTTGTGGTTCTCCATTCCCTTGTCGATCATGATCTGGATCCTCTTTTTCGCAATTTCCAGCGATTCAATCAGTGTATCATCTTCCGAAATACAGATGGAAGCTTTCGCTTTCATCTCTGCGGTCCAGTCTGTAAAGGTGAATGCCTGGTCGGCAGGAAGCGTTCCGAGGTGAACTTCAATGATCCTGCCCTGGAATACGTTCTCTCCGCCAAACTTTTGAAGCATCTGTGCTTGCGTCGCATGCACCACATCACGGAAATCCATGTGATCCTTCATTTCACCCTTGAATGTTACTTTTACGGACTCCGGAATCGGCATGGATACTTCACCAGTAGCCAATGCAATCGCAACGGTTCCAGAGTCAGCCCCAAATGCAACACCTTTGGACATTCTCGTATGCGAGTCGCCGCCGATGATGATCGCCCACTCGTCTATTGTAATGTCGTTAAGCACTTTGTGGATCACGTCAGTCATCGAGTGATATTCGCCTTTCGGGTCACGCGCAGTAATCAAGCCGAAATCATTCATAAACTTCATCAGTTTCGGAATATTGGCCTGCGCTTTTTTATCCCAAACCGATGCTGTATGACAACCCGACTGATATGCACCGTCTACAATTGGCGAAATCGTTGTTGCGGCCATTGATTCCAACTCCTGAGCGGTCATAAGCCCCGTCGTATCCTGCGAACCGACGATATTAACCTCGACGCGGACATCTGAACCGGCATGCAAAACTTTGCCAGGCGTGGTACCAACTGCATTTCTGTTAAAGATTTTTTCAACTGCTGTCAGACCTTGTCCTTCATTCGAAATTTCTTTGGAAGGAGCAAAAACCAGCGTAGGTTCAATGCCCAGAATCTTCGCTGCAATCGTTTGTATTTTTTTACCAAAAACAATGGCGTAAGATCCGCCGGCCCTGATAAACTCTCTTTTCTGCGGAGTAAGCGCTTTGGAAATATCGATAAGTTCCTGTTCGCCGTTGTAAAGCTTTTTTGTTTTTGTATTAATGGTCAAAACAGTGCCCGTAGCAACAGAGTAAACCTCTTCCAAAACCGGGTCACCGCTTTCGTTACGGACAACATTACCGTTTTCATCCACTTTTTTGACCCAGTTTTTCAAGTCAATACCGATACCACCTGTAACATCCACGGTTGTAAGGAAAATCGGAGAGATGCCATTTGTTCCGCCAACAATCGGCGCAATGTTAACGTAAGGTATATACGGACTGGCTGGTTTCCCGGTCCATAGCGCCACATTGTTCACACCCGACATCCTTGATGAACCCACGCCCATCGTCCCTTTCTCCGCGATCAGCATCACGCTTTTGCCAGGATGTTCTTCCTGCAATGCTTTGATTTGCTTCTGTGCCGCAGTTGTGATCATGCATTGGCCATGCAATTCACGGTCAGAGCGGGAATGCGCCTGATTACCCGGAGAAAGCAAATCCGTTGAGATGTCTCCTTCACCGGCGATGAACGTTACGATCTTAATTTCTTCTGGAATTTCGGGCAGTTTTGTAAAGAATTCGCCCCGTGCGTAGCTTTCAAGGATTTCTCTGGCAATCTCATTGCCATTTTTAAATGCTTCTTTCAGCCGGTCCGTGTCTGCATCATACAGGTAAACCTGCGTTTTCAGCACCTGGGCAGCTTGTTTTGCAATCGAGAAGTCTTCCCCTAATGCAAGATCCAGCAAAACGCCGATGGAAGGACCGCCTTTCATGTGCGACAACAACTCAAACGCGAACGCAGGTGTTATTTCTGCTACTAGGGATTCACCAAGGATGATCTCTTTTAGAAATCTGGCTTTTGCACCCGCAGCACTTGTAGTTCCTGGTAATGTATTGTAGATAAAGAATTTAAGAGAATCTTCACGATACTCGTTTTCCGTATCCTTGATTTGTGCGATGATTTCTCCCAGCAATTCGGCGCCGTCAATCGGCTTAGGATGAAGTCCCTGGGCTGCTCTTTCTTCGATTTCCTTGATGTAATCCTTATAAATGTTCATAGTGAAAAATACAATATACGCCTCAATTAGGTGGAAGATTTTTGATCATTAAAACACGCGAAAGTACGAATTTACGGCATAAGCTGAGGCCTGCCTGCCGCTTTTCATTACTATTTAGCATCATTACATACTAAGGACGCATTTAAATAACCTCGCCCTTAAAGTTTTTGTTCTTACAGCCCGGATATTTGGGAAATTATTTCAAAAGCCCTGAACCGGGCCTGCCGCATTATCGGCGATTTTAGATTACCTTTTCAGCGCCACTTTGATTTTTTGCAGTATTGTACCCTATATTTGGACATTCAAAGTGCTACAAGATCCCTTAAATCCAAAGTTATGTCAAAAAATCTGGTGATCGTAGAGTCACCGGCGAAGGCCAAAACCATTGAAAGTTATTTAGGAGCAGATTTCACCGTCAAGTCAAGTTTCGGACACGTTCGTGACCTACCGGAGCATGATATGGGCGTGGATGTAGAGCATGGTTTCCAGCCTTCTTATGAAATTTCAGCTGATAAAGTAAAGGTGATATCCGAGCTCAAAAAACTCGCCAAAGGCGCAGAAGTGTGGCTCGCAACGGATGATGACCGCGAAGGAGAGGCGATATCTTGGCACTTGAAAGAAGCATTGGGGTTACCCGACGACACCAAAAGAATTGTGTTCAGGGAGATTACGAAAACTGCTTTACAGAATGCGATTTCCAAGCCGCGTATCATTGATGTGGACCTTGTGGATGCACAGCAGGCACGCAGAATCCTCGACAGGCTTGTGGGTTATGAACTTTCTCCTGTGCTTTGGAAAAAGATCAGGATTGGTAAATCCAACCTTTCTGCCGGCCGTGTGCAATCCGTTGCGGTGCGGATCATTGTGGAAAGAGAGAGAGAAATTGACGCATTCCGAAGCAAAAGCAGCTTTAAAGTAACCGCGCATTTCGATCTTGGAAACGGCAAAGTCTTAAATGCAGAGCTCGCCAAGAATTTTGCGCAGGAGGATGATGCCATGAAGTTTCTTGAAAAATGCATTGGCGCACAATTCTCAATCAAAAGTCTTGAAGTTAAACCAGCTAAAAAAACACCCGCACCGCCATTCACAACCTCTACATTACAACAGGAAGCATCCAGAAAATTGAGCTTTTCCGTAGCGCAAACCATGACGGTGGCACAGCGGCTTTACGAAGCAGGTAAGATTTCCTATATGAGAACGGACTCCACGAATTTGTCGGAGGAAGCATTGGAAAAAGCCCGGGTTCAGATCACAAAGGAATACGGACAGGATTACTATAATAAAAGGATATTTAAGACCAAAAATGAATCGGCGCAGGAAGCTCACGAAGCAATCCGCCCGACTGATTTTTCTACATTAAACGGCAGCGGGGACCGCAATGAGCAGCGTTTATACGAGCTGATCTGGAAGCGTGCGATTGCATCCCAAATGTCGGATGCACAATTAGAACGTACGACGGCAACCATCACGATATCAACCACTTCCGAAGAGCTTGTTGCGCAAGGTGAGGTCATCAAATTTGAAGGTTTCCTGAAAGTTTATCTGGAATCCAGCGATGATGAAGGCGACGAAGAGCAAAAAGGAATGTTACCCCCACTTAACATTAACCAGATCCTGAACCTGGCGGACATGCGGGCAACGGAGCGCTTTACAAGAAACCCGCCACGCTATACGGAAGCGAGTTTGGTGAAAAAACTGGAAGAAATGGGAATCGGACGTCCATCCACATACGCACCGACAATTTCTACCATATTAAGACGGGAATACATTGTTAAAGAAGACCGGATGGGAAACGAGCGTGAGTTTAAAGAACTGACGCTGGCCAATAACCAGATTAATAGCAAGGTTAATAAAGAAATATACGGATCTGAGAAGGCAAAACTATTCCCAACCAGCACCGGAATGGTTGTGAATGACTTCCTCGTAAGCCATTTCAACGACATTATTGATTATTCTTTCACAGCAAATGTGGAGAAGGATTTTGACAACATCGCAGACGGCCAGCTGGAATGGCGCCAGATGATCAAAAACTTTTATACACCATTTCAAAAGAAAGTTACCGAGGCCAACGAAGAAGCGATTGACCGCAGCCTCACTTCTCGCGATTTAGGTGAAGATCCAGCAACAGGCAAAAAAGTTTCTGTCAGGATTGGTAAATACGGCCCTTATGTACAGATTGGCGATGCAGAGGATGAAGAGAAGCCAAAGTTCGCGAGCTTAATGAAGGGCCAGCTTATGGAAAACATTACGCTGGAAGAAGCCTTTGAACTCTTCAAACTGCCCCGTGAAGTTGGTTTATTTGAAGAAAAAGAACTGATCGTGAACATCGGCAAGTTCGGCCCTTATGTGAAACACGACGGCAAATATTTTTCACTGGCCAGAACGGATGATCCCATGGCGGTTACCGAAGACAGACTGGTTGAAATTATCACTGAAAAACGCCTGAACGACAGCAACAGAACCATTAAAGAGTTCAGTGAAGATCCCGATGCAAAAGTCCTTAACGGTAAATACGGACCTTATATCGCTTTTGGAAAAAAGAATGTAAAAATCCCGAAAGGCACCGAGCCCGCTTCCTTAACTTATGAAGAAGTGGTAAAACTGGCCGCGGAAACTCCGGACAGACCGGCAGGAAGAGGAGCCAAAAAACCGGCAGCAAAAGCGGCAGCTGTAAAAGCACCGGCAGAAAAGAAAGTGGCAGAGAAAAAACCGGCGGCGAAGAAGCCCGCAGCCAAGAAACCGGCGGCGAAAAAAGCAGCGGCTCCAAAAGCAGCCAAGAAAAGTTGAAAAACTAAATCAGTTACACACTAGACATTTGAAATTATGAAAAAACTTGTAGTGCTGTCGGGAGCGGGAATCAGCGCCGAAAGCGGGATCAGTACATTCCGCGATAACGGAGGCTTGTGGGACAATTTTCGTATTGAAGACGTAGCCACGCCGGAAGCCTGGCAGCGTAACCAGGAACTCGTTCTGGACTTTTACAACCAGCGCAGAAAGCAAGCCGCAACAGTGAAACCCAACGCAGCTCATGATGCACTGGTTGAGTTGGAGAAAGATTTCGACGTGACCATTATCACGCAGAACGTGGATAATCTGCACGAAATCGCCGGATCCTCTAATGTAATCCACTTGCATGGCGAGCTTTTTAAATCCAGAAGCACGAAAAACCCCGATCTGGTTTACGAAATGTCGTCCTGGGAGTTGAAAACGGGTGATCTTTGCGAATTGGGAAGTCAGTTAAGGCCGCACATTGTATGGTTTGGCGAAGAAGTCCCGATGATGGAAATCGCGATGGAAGTGACCGAGGAAGCCGATATTTTCGTTGTGGTAGGCACGTCGCTGGCCGTTTATCCGGCTGCCGGACTGGTACATTATGTAGGCGCGGATAAACCTATTTACATCATAGATCCCGCAAAACCGGATATCAGCCTGAAACCCAACATGACCTTTATTCAGGAAAAGGCAACAACAGGAATGGAAATTCTTATCAAAAATATTACCCATAAATAATGCAGTTACTGGACGGGAAAGCAATTTCATCCCAAATTAAGTTTGAAATAAAAAACGAAGTGGAAGCGTGGATCGCGAATGGCGGCAAGAAGCCACATTTGGCAGCAATCCTCGTGGGTGCTGACGGTGCAAGTGAAACATATGTAGCGTCCAAGATCAGGAGCTGCGAAGAGATCGGCTTCACTTCCACACTACTGAGATTTGGGCCTGAAATAAGTGAAAAGGAACTGCTGGAAGCGGTGGAAGGTCTTAATAATGATCCGGATGTGGACGGATTCATTGTACAGCTTCCTTTACCCAAACACATTTCCGAAAACACCATTATGGAGGCCGTTAACCCGGCCAAAGACGTGGACGGTTTTCATCCGGTGAATGTAGGTAAAATGTGCAAAGGATTGCCTGCGTACATTTCTGCGACCCCGTTCGGCATTTTGGAAATGCTCATTCGTGCCAAAATTGAAACCAGCGGCAAACATTGCGTCGTAATCGGCCGGAGCCAGATTGTGGGCTTGCCGATGAGCATATTAATGCAGCGCAACGAATATCCGGGCAATTGCACGGTGACCATTACGCATTCAAAAACACAAAATCTGAAAGAAATCTGCCAAACCGCAGATATTTTGATCGTTGCGCTGGGCAGGCCAGAATTTGTTACAGCGGATTACGTTAAGGAGGGAGCAGTTGTAATTGATGTAGGCATTACACGGGTTGTGGATGAAACCAGAAAAAGCGGGTTTGCCATTAAAGGAGACGTTGATTTCAATGACGTTGCGCCCAAAGCAGGTTACATCACACCCGTTCCCGGAGGCGTTGGTTTGATGACCATTTGCGGGTTGCTGACCAACACATTTAAAGCTGCGAAGAAGGAGATATATTCATAAAATCTGTATCATGAGCATCGTAAGCAACAACATCAAATATCTCAGAAGGCTGAATGGTCTTACCCAAGAGCAATTTGCCAGAAAGATCGCTATAAAGCGCTCATTACTCGGCGCTTACGAAGAAGCCCGTGCCAATCCGAACCTGACCAATTTGAAAAATATGGCGGCGGCTTTTGGCATTACGGTGGATAATCTGCTCAAAAATGATCTTCGAAAATTGCGGGAAACGCCTGACATGTCTTTGCCAATGAATGCTGGTCGCCCTATGACGGTTTCACATTCCGGCAATGTGCCTACGCCGGCGCAGACGCGCATTCCGGCATTTTCCGAGCCGCAGCCTTTGTCTAAAATTATTGAAAAATACCAGCAGCCGGAGCCTGAGATCAGGATGGTTTCCAAGCAGGTTAATTTCAAACCTGTCAATGGGGAGCCGCAAAGCCAGCCGGTGCAGGTTGTGCAGCCTGTTGCGCCCGTTCAGCCAGCTTTACAGAATCAGCCTGTTCTTCAAAACCAACCTGTCTCTCAAAACCAGCCTGTCGCTCAAAACCAGCCTGTGATACAGACCTCTCCGGTTAATGCTCATCCAGATTCGCAATTGCCGGTTTTTAACAATCAATTCCAGGGAATTCAGTTTAATGCGCAGGTTGAAGAAAAGGTGGTTAATTATCCTACCATTCAATGGGTTGCGAAAAACTTACAGCAGGAATATCTTGCCAACTTCCAAAACCCCGCATACTTAAACCAATTGCCTGTTTTCCAGCTTCCTAACCTGCCGATGGGCTACTATCGGGCGTTTGAAAGCGGTGCAGACTTCGCCTATCCCGGCTCGATTCTCGTGGGAACATTTGTGAGAAACTGGTATGACATTAAGGATGACATGCAGTACATTTTTGTGTTGCGCGGCCATGGTTTTGTGTACAGAACGGCATTTAATCACGTGAAAACCTCCGGAGTTTTGTTGCTTACCTCCGATATAGCCGATTTGGAAGAGCTTGAAGTTCCTTTGCAGGACGTGCAGGAAGTTTGGGAAGTGAAGGCTTTTGTAAGTCTGCAACTGCCGACGCCGCAGCCTTCACTGGAAAGGGTCAGCCTGCTGGTGGATGAATTGCAGCAGGAACTGAGCCAATACAGATCTTAATTATTTGGACAAAGCATTGAACAATGCTTCAATTTTAGGCAAATCCTTACTTTTCGCAGTTGTTTCCAGGATCGCCACGCCCATTTGATACCAAAGTCCGTCACCGGCAGTAATGTATTTTCCTGGTTTTTTGGGCTTTGCGTCCGAAGCATTGTCAGGCACAAATTCAGCTTTGTAAACCGTGTCCATGATTTTTTGCAGTTGCGACCATTCCAGATTTCTTGCTGGCGCCTTGTCTGTAATCACGGTAAATGATTTTTCTGCAAAAGAAGCGCGTAGGTCTAATTGCTTCTGCTTTTCGCCGTCAATTTCAAGGTAAGTAAGCTCAAATGGCTTCTCACGGCCACCCGCTTCAAACACAGCCTGCATAAACTCCTGCAAGAAATACGACCAGCGTTCCTTATCGACCGGATAAATGGTCACCATTTTGCCGTTTTCATCCAATTCAATTTCTATAAAATCCTCAAATTCACTCTCTTCCCGTTTTCTAATGATCTTGGAAGAAGCCATAATGTCCTGAAACTGATCAATCCAGATCGCAGGAACATTCCCTTTCCAAGCGTAATCATCATCCGGAGAAAAACCTTCGTCCAGCAGATCATCCTCATCCAGCTCGTCGCGATCCAGATATTTGATGTCAAAATCAACCGTGAGCTGATCTTTGGAAGCGATATCCAGTTTGATTGTATAAAAATGCGAAAAGGGGGCCGGAACGACTGAGGCGGTTTGAAAACGAACGATATAGAAACCGGGGATTTGAATATTTTTATCCATTTTGAGATGCTAAAAGTTGTTGGACAGTGCGGCGTTTGTCGACCTTGTCCGTGGTGGTTTTACTAAAATGCTGCACAAAGTAAACATGTTTCGGGGTTTCATAGGCGGAAAGGCGCTTTCTAATTTGCGGAATAATGTCATCCGCCTGAAAAGCATTTTCAGTTCCTTCGATTACCAGGATCAATTTCTGGCCCAGTTTTTCATCCACAACAAACCAATTAAAAAATGCACTTGCAATTTTCAAATCGTAAAAAACCTCACCAACGCCCGCGTCCACTTTGTCCAAAACAATCTTCACGCCACCAGAATTGATCACATTATCAGCCCGTCCGATCCATTTGAATGTATCTCCTGTGATCTCCACCAGGTCATTCGTCTGGACTATTTCGCCATTGGTTACCGGCCCTGAAATGTGCAGACAGCCACGGTCGTCGGTGCCGAAAATAATGTTGGGCAGGAAGTGGTAATCTTCCGAAAAGTTTTCTCCGTTCAACCGGCGAAGTGCAATGTGTGAAACGGTTTCCGTCATGCCGTAGCTTTGGTAAACCGGAATGGTTAGTGCTTCTATTTTCCTTTGTAAAGAGACATGAACCGGTGCGCCGCCCAAGAGGATTTTCCCTAATCTGCCAACTTGATTTGCTGTTTGCGCGTTTTCGAGCACTGATGCAAGCTGTAACGGCACCAAAGCTGCAAAATCAAATGTGTCATTAACACTCAGGTCAACCAGTGGGTTTGCCGACGGTTCAATGATCGTCATCTCCCAACCCAGCTCCATCCCGCGCACAAGCATCATCAGGCCCGCTATATAATGTACATTCAGACAAACCAGGGCACGTGTTCCTTTTGCAAGATCGAGTGCCTTACCCGTCATTCGCGCGCTGCTGACCAGTTGGCTTCTTTGCACTTCAATAAGCTTGGGATCTCCGGTTGAGCCGGACGTTTGCAATGTGAATGTTTGTCGGCCAATTAGCCACGATTGCATGAAATCATATGCTTTGCCAAAGTGGGGATGCTCGGGTCTTTGCTGGGTCTTGAAGGCGGTTGTACTTGTGTTCCAGGGCATTGGAAAGTTATTCATTTGTTTTTGAAGGAAACCCAAACAATCTGTAATTTCGCAGATTGTTGCGAACGAGTTAACGGCGGTTATAGTTAGCTTTTTAACGCCAGATTATTCATTTACATTCCGAATTTATGTCCAGTTTGATCCAGTGGGAAACCATTAAAGAATACGAGGAAATCCTTTTTACGCTGCACGAAGGCATTGCAAAAATAAGCATAAATCGCCCGCATAAACACAACGCTTTCACGCCGCTCACAGTTACGGAAATGATCGACGCGATGCATATTTGCCGAGAAGACACCCGCATTGATGTCATTATTTTAACCGGCGAAGGTGGAAAAGCATTCTGTTCCGGCGGCGACCAATCCGTTCGTGGACATGGCGGTTACATCGGCGATGACCATGTGCCCCGTTTGAATGTGCTTGACCTGCAACGCATGATCCGCTCTATCCCTAAGGCAGTTATCGCCATGGTTGCGGGCTGGGCTATTGGCGGCGGGCATGTGCTGCACGTGATCTGCGACCTTTCCATAGCAGCAGAGAATGCAAGATTCGGCCAGACAGGCCCGAAAGTGGGAAGCTTCGATGGCGGTTTTGGCGCTTCTTATCTGGCAAGAGTTGTTGGGCAGAAAAAAGCGCGGGAAATCTGGTTCCTATGCGACCAATATGACGCGCAGGAAGCATTGCAAATGGGTTTGGTAAACAAGGTTGTTCCCTTGGAAGACTTGGAGACGACGACTGTTGAATGGTGTAAAAAAATACAGGAGAAGAGTCCTTTGTCTATCAGAATGCTGAAAAGCTCTTTCAATGCGGAACTCGACGGACAGGCTGGGATCCAGGAATTGGCGGGAAACGCAACATTGCTTTACTATCTGAGCGAAGAAGCGAAGGAAGGGCAAAAGTCGTTTCTTGAAAAAAGAAAGCCGGATTTCAGCAAATACCCGAAATTTCCCTGATCGTAAGATGCGTTTTTTAACCAAAGAATTCGTTTAAAACCTAACTGAAATCCATGAACCACTGGCTTGTAAAAACTGAACCGAATAAATATTCCTGGGATCACCTCGTAAAGGAAAAAGAAGGCATGTGGGATGGCGTAAGGAATTTTGCCGCGCGTAACAACCTGATGGCCATGAAAAAAGGCGACCTGGTTCTTTTTTACCACAGCAACATTGGAAAGGAAGTTGTTGGTTTGGCAAAAGTTTCAAAAGAACATTATCCCGATCCAACCATTGATACAGGTGACTGGGTCGTAGTAAATATGGTTCCGGTGGAGCATTTTCCTAAAACGGTGACGCTTGAACAAATCAAAAAACACGATATTCTCAAAAATATGGAGCTTGTGCGCCTGTCCAGGTTGTCCGTAGTGCCGGTTAAGCGCGAAGAATTCGACATTATTGTTGCATTGGCACATGAATCTTAATCTATCTGCATTTCGTCGGATTTTATTGCTTTCCGTCCTTGTCTCAGCATCACTATTGACTGCTGCACAAGGCGTTAAGAGAATAGAATTGCCCTTGTCGGGGAACATGGCTTACCAAACCGTGCCTTTGGGTTCGCAAGGTGTACTGCTGATTTCCAAGCCCGAGAAAGGCACATTCAATGTTCAGAAATTTGACACGAATCTGGAACGCGTATGGTCCATAGACGGGCCAATTGAGGCGAACTTGGACTATATAACCGCTTCCTATGACGGCCAAGCGGTGTTTTTGCTTTTTAGTAAATATCGGAGTTCCTTATATCAGATCGTGAAAGTGAATGTTGGCCCGGGTTTCGTAGAAACATTTACCATTAATACAGTCGACCGTTTTGAGATTACCGATTTCAAAACGTTGGGTTACTCGGTTTTCATGGCCGGAATGGTGAGGAACGAACCTGTTCTCATTTTGACCCAGCTCAGGACGGGCCAAACGAAAATTTTACCTTCCGCTATCAAAGGCTCTAATGCTATTCAGACTGTTGAAGTGGACACCGCGCATCATTTGGTGAATGTTTGTTTTGCAGTAAAGAAAGGAAGGCAAACCCGCATCGTCGCTCGCTCATATGAAGAAACTGGCGAGCTTTATGCGCAGGTTTCTGTTGACCCCGAGGACGACTATTCGTTACTAAGCGGCAGATTACAAGTGCTTAACGACTCCGTAAGGGTCGTAATCGGCACATATGGTTACCGAAATATGCAGAGCACTTCGAATGCTGCTTCACAAGGGCTTTATATCAGCAAAATCATTGGTAATGAGCCTGTTTTCACGCGTTATCACAGCTTTACCGAGTTCAAGAACTTTTTCAATTTCATGAACGAGCGACAGCAGGAAAAAATGGAAAAGCGCATTCGCAAAAAAAAAGAAAGCGGCGACGATTTGAAACTCAATTATCGCTTGCTCGTGCATGACATCGTGCCGAAAAACAACAATTTCCTTTTAGTAGCCGAAGTTTTTTACCCCGAATATCGTTACCAGAATCCCTCTATGATGGGCGGGCTTGGTTACGGCGGAATGATGGGCTATCCCTTTGGAATGGGGTTATACAATCCATATTTATGGAATCCCATGTATGGCGGTCGCGGTTACAATCAGCAGGTTTTCGACGGATTCACCTACACGCACGCTGTCGTGGCCGATGTAGATGAAAACGGCAAATTGCTTTGGGATAACAGCATTAATTTCGATAATGTCAAAAGCATGGACCTGCGTGAAAAGATCAAGGTGCAGACTTTCACCAATGGCAATTCGCGCCTGGTTTACAGTCACAATGGAGCCATCCGGAGCAAGATTATCAAGGGAAATCAGGTGGTGGACAGTGACCGCGTGATCCCGAACGAAACCAATGTAGAAGGTGATAAAGTGAGAAAAACCAGCACGGATGACATTGATTACTGGTATGAAAACTTCTATCTGGCGTGGGGCGAGCAACGCATTATCAACGCCGCCGGCGATCCGCAAACGAGAGGCAGACGCAATGTTTTTTATTTAAACAAAATTGCATATTAATCCATTTTTCCGCCGTTTTCCGTCGGCTTAAGCCGACGGAAATGGGGAAAATGGGAAATGGCCGAAATTTATTTCCATGATTTTATTATCTCCTGAGCAACATACAGATTACGAATTGATCGACACCGGCGGCTTTGAAAAGCTCGAAAGGTTCGGCCCTTATATTTTGTCACGTCCTGAACCTCAGGCAATTTGGGACAAATCCCTTTCCGAGGCCGAATGGGAAAAGCGTTCAAATGCGATTTTCAAAAGAGATAAAAATTCGCAGGAAAAAGGCCAGTGGATTGCCAAGGACGGCATGCCGGATAAGTGGGTTTTTCAATACAGGACCAATACGCTGCATTTACGCTCGAAACTCGCACTGTCATCGTTCAAGCACGTGGGCGTGTTTCCGGAGCAAGCGACCAATTGGGATTACATTGCGAAGAAATTAAAACAAATCCCGGAAACGAAGCCTTCCGTGCTAAATTTATTTGCCTACACAGGTATTGCTTCACTGGCAGCAAAAGCTTCGGGCGCGGACGTTACGCACGTGGATTCGGTGAAGCAGGTAATCAGCTGGTCGAGGGAAAATATGGAACTGAGCGGGCTGGACAATATTCGTTGGGTTGTGGAAGATGCATTGAAATTTGTGCAGCGGGAAGTGCGGAGAGGCAATCAATATAATGGCATTATCCTTGATCCACCCGCATATGGACGCGGACCGGATGGCGAAAAATGGCTTTTGGAAGAAAGTCTGAATGAAATCCTGAAACTTTGCGCTTTACTCTTGAAGAAGGAAAATTTCTTCTTCATCATCAATTTATATTCTTTGGGTTTCTCAGCGCTCATCGTGGAGAATTTGATCAAAGCACATTTCGGAACGCAGATCCACCATGAATTTGGCGAGCTATTTATTCCGGATTCTTTTGGCAAAAACCTTCCATTAGGCGTTTTTTCAAGATTTTCAGACCAGAATGTCTAAAATTTTCGAGCGCATATCTATTTTATCTTGCATCATTCTGGCTGTGTTAATCCAATCCTGCCAGAGTGACGCCAGAAATTCCACGCGCATTCCGCCCGTTGTAAAAAAGACCCATGCGCAATGGCAAAGTGATGCGCTGTTATCACTTACCGAACTCATTAACAGGGGCATTGATACAGATCAAAATTACTTTAAAAGAGCGCGGATTTATTTTGAAAGAGAGCAATATTCCGATGCTTTGGAAGATATCAATGAGTCCATCTACGAACAGGAGAATGTAAGTGAGTATTTCCTGTTGCGCGGCAAAGTCAACCGGGAACTGGGCCAAATTGACAAAGCGCTGGAAGATGCGCAACGAGCGGAAGCATTGCAGCAAAGCAGCCCCGAACTATATGTGCTGCTCGCGGACGTGCTGCAAGCCAAAGGCCGTTTCAGGGAAGCAATTAATTATTTGAACCAGGCTATGAAAATGGCTCCTTATGACGGTTCCGCGTATTATGTAAAAGGAATGTTACAAGCGCGTCAGGGCGATTCACTGGCAAGTATTTCGAGTTTTAAATACGCGATGAATGTAAACCCGAAACTTTTGAGGGCTTATGAGCAGAGTATTATTATATTAAGAAAACTCAAAAATCCTGCTGAGGCGCTGACCATCAACGAGAAGGCCATTCAGCGGTTCCCGAATGTGCCAAGTCTCTATTTTGAGCGGGGAGAAATTTTTAATGTGCTGGCTAAACCAGACACTGCTTTAATTAATTACCAAAAAGCCGTTGCGCTCAAACCTGCGTACGAGGACGCGCTCATGCGCATTGCGACGGTTGGCACACAGTTGAAGGAATATTACAAAGCGATCCGGGCTTTGGAGGCGCTTCTGAAAATAAAGCCTAAGTCCAAAGACATTAACAATATGTTGGGTTATGCCTATGAAAAAGCGGGCGATTACACCAAGGCTATTGACTATTATACAACTGCACTGGTGCTCAGCCCCGGCGATCAAAGTGCCCGGAACGGCCTTTACCGAATCCGGAGAGACGAGGATGCCAGTATTTACTCCACCTACAATCCCGATGCAAGCGCGAGCTCCGGATACAAGCTGCTCGACACGTCGCGCGTGAAAATTAACGTAATACGCCCGAGAGGAACTACAAATATCCGCGTAGACTCGTCTCGAAAAGCTAAAATTGAATAGATTTGTACTTTGTGGCCCTCACAAGCCTTTGATTAATTGTCATAAGAATTAAATTTTTGAATGGAAGACGCGTCTCAAGTAAAAATTACCCTGCCCGACGGAAGTGAACGGTTTTACCCGAAAGGGATTACTGCCATGGGCATTGCGCTCAGTATCAGTGAAGGTTTGGCGCGAAATGTAATCGCTGCCAAAGTAAACAATGAAGTTTGGGACCCTACGCGTGAGATTACGCAGGATTCTCTGGTGAAATTGCTTACCTGGAATGATGAGGACGGAAAATCAACGTTCTGGCACTCTTCTGCCCACTTACTCGCCGAAGCATTGGAAGCATTGTATCCGGGCGTAAAATTCGGAACAGGACCGTCGATCGAAAAAGGGTTTTACTATGACGTTGATCTGGGCGACAATTCTATTTCTCAGGATGACTTTCCAAAGATCGAAGCGAAAATGCTTGAACTGGCGCGCCAGAAAAATGAGTATATCAGGAAGCCTATCAGCAAGGCCGATGCTTTGGAACTATTCACCCAAAAGGGCGACGAATATAAACTGGAACTGATTGATGGCCTGGAAGACGGCTCCATTACATTATATGAGCAAGGCGGTTTTACCGACCTTTGCCGTGGACCGCACATTCCGAACACCGGCTTCATTAAGGCCGTTAAGCTGACCAACATTGCTGGCGCTTACTGGCGTAATAAGCAGGAAAACAAGATGTTGACCCGCATTTACGGGATTACTTTTCCAAAACAAAAAGAGCTGGAAGAGTATGTAACATTAATGGAAGAAGCGAAAAAACGCGATCACCGTCGCTTAGGCAAGGAGTTGGAGCTGTTTGCTTTTTCTGAAAAAGTAGGTCAGGGATTACCCTTGTGGCTGCCAAAAGGCGCGATGCTACGGGAACGTCTGCAATCATTTTTGAGCAAGGCACAATCGCGAGCGGGTTACCTGCCTGTGATCACGCCTAACATTGGCAGCAAGGAACTTTATGTTACTTCCGGCCACTGGGATAAATATGGCAAGGATTCTTTCCAACCGATCAAAACACCGAACGTTGGCGAAGAATATTTGCTAAAACCAATGAACTGTCCGCATCACTGTGAGATTTATAAAACCTCTCCCCGCTCCTACAAAGATCTTCCTTTGCGCTTTTCGGAGTTTGGAACGGTTTACAGATATGAGCAAAGCGGTGAGCTGCACGGGCTTACCCGAGTGCGTGGCTTTACACAGGACGACGCACACATTTTTTGCCGGCCGGATCAGGTTAAAGAAGAATTTGTCCGTGTGATTGACCTTGTATTATATGTTTTCAAATCACTCGGTTTCGAGGATTACAGCGCACAGATCTCGCTTCGTGATCCGAACGACAAGGTGAAATATATCGGAAAAGACGAAGATTGGGAAAGAGCAGAAAATGCCATCATAGAAGCCGCCCAGGAACGCGGATTAAGTACGGTGACTGAATTAGGCGAAGCCGCATTCTACGGCCCGAAACTTGATTTCATGGTGCGTGACGCATTGGGCAGGAAATGGCAGCTGGGCACGATCCAGGTGGATTACCAGATGCCAAAACGCTTCGGACTCGAATACACCGGCTCCGATAATCAAAAGCATCAGCCAGTCATGATCCACCGCGCGCCATTCGGTTCGATGGAAAGATTTATTGCCATCCTGATCGAAAACACAGCCGGGCAGTTCCCATTGTGGCTTTCACCGGACCAGATAGCGATCTTGCCAATATCCGAAAAGTTCGCTGATTACGCAGAAGATGTATTTTTCAAATTGCAGGACCACGACATCCGCGGCTTTGTGGATCATCGCGACGAGAAGATCGGCCGGAAGATCCGCGATGCGGAAGTTACCAAAGTTCCTTTCATGCTCATCGTCGGCGAAAAAGAAGCGGCGGAAGGCAAATTGTCGGTGCGCAGGAAAGGCGAAGGAGACATGGGAAGTATGACAATTGAGGAGTTTGCAAGCTTTTTCAAGAAAGAGGCTGCCATTATTTGATGATTTTCTAACTTTTTGTTATAATTCCCGCACTAAGGCACTATTTTTGTGACACCAGTGTTAAGTTTTTTGATTTTACCAATAAAACCCAAAGTAACACCAAACCAAGTTATATGGCATTAAGACCCCCGAGTGGACGGTTAAGAGTTCCCGAAGAACCTTATAAAATAAACGAACGAATTACAGCAAAAGAAGTGCGTCTGGTTGGAGAGAACATTGAACCAGGCATAGTTGATATCAATACGGCCCGCGCGCTTGCGAAGGCACAAAGCCTTGATTTAGTTGAAATTGCGCCAACGGCGGTTCCGCCTGTTTGCAAAGTGGTTGACTATTCGAAGTTCAAATATGAGCAGAAGAAGAAGCAGAAAGAGATCAAGGCGAAGGCAATGAAAGTTGTCATCAAAGAGATCCGTTTCGGCCCTAATACCGATGATCATGATTTTGACTTTAAATTAAAACATGCGATAAATTTCCTAAAAGAAGGTTCGAAAGTAAAAGCTTACGTTCATTTCGTTGGACGTACCATCGTTTTCAAAGAAAGAGGGGTTAACTTATTAAACAAGTTTTCAGAAGCCCTTACAGACTATGGTAAGCTTGAAATGGAGCCTAAACTAGAAGGAAAGAGAATGACAATCATTCTTGCGCCTGCACCTGCTAAAAAATAACCTGGCCGTTCCGAATTCGGTTCTTCCATCACATATATTAGTTAAATGTATCGTGTCTTTGACTTTGTCAGGGACACGATTTTCATTTTAGAAACATTTTGGCTAATTTTGCGCGCTGTTTTATATTTTATCAATAAATTTTTTTGAATCATGCCTAAAATGAAAAGCAATTCTGGTGCTAAAAAGCGTTTCGCGCTGACCGGCACTGGCAAAATCAAACGCAAACACGCGTTTCACAGCCACATCCTGACCAAAAAATCAAACAAGCGCAAGCGCGGATTGGTTAAAACAGGTCTGATCGATGTGTCTAATGTTAAGCAGGTGATGGCTATGCTCGCGAAATAATTCGCAGCCATTAATTAGAATATCCATTCTGGTTTTTTGTTCAACCCGATAGAAGGCAATTCAAGACTCATCAGAGCGCCGACCATCAAAAACAGTTAATTTTATGCCACGTTCAGTAAATCACGTTGCGTCACGTGCAAGACGTAAAAAAGTATTAAAACTTGCGAAAGGCTATTTCGGCCGTCGTAAAAATGTATGGACAGTAGCTAAAAACGCAGTAGAGCGCGGTTTGGCATACGCATACAAAGGTCGTAAGCAAAAGAAACGTAATTTCCGTGCATTGTGGATCCAGCGTATCAACGCAGGGGCCCGTCTTCACGGTTTATCATATTCTGCTTTCATCGGCAAGCTTAGTGCCAGCGGCATCGAGCTAAACCGGAAAGTTCTCGCTGACTTGGCGATGAATCATCCGGAAGCATTCAAAGCGATCGTTGATCAGGTAAAATAAAACAGCATCCCGCCTCTCCGGCGGGATTTTTTTTGTCCTCCCCAAACTTCTTCACAATTTTTTAACTCCTGAAATAATAAAAGGTTGGTACTTTAGTGTTTTTGTCGCGTATTACAGACAAGTTCAAACCTAAAACCCCTACCCCATGGAATCCAGAAGGGAGTTTATAAAAAAGGCCACCATGCTCACCGGTGCAGCCGGTATGTTGAGTGCACTGCCGCCTTCCATTCAAAGGGCGCTGGCTATTGATCCAAAAAAAGGAAGCACTTATCTGGATGCAGAACACGTGGTGATCCTGATGCAGGAAAACCGTTCGTTTGACCATTGCTATGGCTCGCTTCGTGGTGTGCGGGGCTTTAATGATCCCCGGGCTATTACATTGCCCAATAAAAATCTCGTCTGGCTTCAAACCAATGCATTTGGTGAAACGTTCGCCCCATTCCGTTTGAACATGCGGGAATCCAATGCGACCTGGATGGGTTCTTTGCCGCATTCCTGGCCTAATCAGGTGGATGCGCGTAACGGCGGAAAATATGATAAATGGCTCATTGCCAAGCAGCCAGGCCATAAGGATTATGCTAAAATGCCTTTAACGCAAGGTTTCTATAATCGCGAGGACATTCCTTTTTATTATGCGCTGGCGGATGCTTTCACAGTGTGTGACCAGAATTTCTGTTCGTCTTTAACCGGCACAACGCCTAACAGACTTTATCTCTGGTCCGGAACGGTTCGCGAAAAACCAAGCCCTGAACATTATGCTAACATTCGAAATGAGAATGTTTCTGACGATGCAGAAGCATCATGGACAACATTCCCTGAGCGCTTGGAAGACAATGGCGTTTCGTGGCGAATTTATCAAAATGAACTCAGCATTAACACCGGTCTGACGGGTGAGGAAGATTCCTGGCTGGCTAACTTTACAGACAACCCTATTGAATGGTTCAGCCAATATCAAATCCGATATCACACCGGTTATCAGAAATATCAAAAAGCGAGATTAAGCGCATTGCCAGCGGAAATCCAAGAAACAGAAGCGAAACTAGCGAAAGCGGCAAAAGGAACGAAAGAAGCGACAGATCTTGAAAAGTCGTTGAATTTAAAGCAAAAAGAGTTGGTGTTTGCCAAAGAAGAACTGGAAAAATGGACGCCGGAAAACTACGAAAAGCTTTCCCAACGCACGAAGAACATTCATCAAAAAGCATTCACGACGAATAAGAATGACCCTGATTACCGCAAAGTAACGACTGTAAAATACCAGGACGGCGACATAGAGCACGAAGCCAAAGCGCCGCAGGGCGATGTGTTGCACCAGTTTCGGAGCGATGTTAAAAGCGGGACTTTACCAACCGTCTCCTGGCTCGTGGCACCGGAAAATTTTTCGGATCACCCTACATCACCCTGGTATGGCGCGTGGTATGTTTCGGAAGTCATGGACATTCTTACGGCTGATCCGGAAGTCTGGAAGAAAACCATTTTCATCCTTTGCTATGATGAGAATGATGGCTATTTCGATCACGTCCCACCTTTTGTAGTGCCTGATCCCTATAAAGAAGACACAGGCGCAGTTTCAGAAGGCATTGATTGCAAAACGGAGTTCGTGACGATGGCGCAGGACATGACCAAAAAGGAAGAGAAGGAATGCCGGGAAAGTCCCATCGGGCTTGGTTTCCGCGTTCCGCTGGTCGTTGCGTCGCCATGGAATCGAGGCGGGAATGTGTGTTCGGAGGTTTTTGATCACACTTCCATCTTGCAGTTTTTGGAAAAATTCGTGAGTCACAAGGCGGGCAAGAAGATAGAAGAAACCAACATCAGCGCTTGGAGAAGGACTATTTGCGGTGATTTGACTTCAACTTTTACGCCTTACGAAGGCGAAAAAATCCCATTGCCGACTTTCCTCGCGCGAGACGAATTCATGGAGGGCATTTTCAATGCTAAGTTTAAAAAGCTGCCTAATGCATATAAAGCATTGTCAAAGGTTGAAATAGAGCAGATCAACAAGAACCCGCTCGCCGCACCGCTCATGCCTAAGCAGGAAAAAGGAACACGTCCCTCCTGCCCGATCCCTTACGAACTGGCAGCAGAGGGCAGCTTTAATACTGCCAAAAATGCATTTGAGATAAAGCTCGAAGCCAAAAATGGCATATTCCGCGACAAGGCAGCCGGGGCTCCATTCATGGTTTATGCGCCTGGAAAATACAAAAATGAAGAGGTTAAAGTCTGGAACTATGCTGTGAAAGCAGGCGACACGCTCACGGGATCGTGGAAACCGGAGGATTTTGAAGGCGGAAAATATCATCTGCGGGTTTATGGGCCTAACGGCTTTTTCAGGGAATTCCAGGGTAATAAGGCCACAGGCAATGTGAAAGTTGGTTTGCATTATCAGTTTGACAAAAACAACAAACCAACTGGCAACATTGAGCTTAAAATCGAGGTGAACAAAATGGCTTCGAAAAGCACTTTCGTCGTCCAGGACAATGCCTATGGCGCTAGTAATCAGCTTGTAACATTAAACGGCGAGCATGCTTCCGCAAGTCTGGAACAAACATTGGTTCTTAACCTGGATAAAAGCTTCCAATGGTATGACTTCTCCGTCACCTCAGAGGCGCATCCTGACTTCCTGGTCCGCGTCGCAGGACACGTGGAAACTGGCCGCATAAGTAAGAGCGATCCGCTCATGGCCGACCTGGCTTAATCCCTTCATTTCTTAAAAGTGTCAGACCGGAATCCGGCCTGACACTTTGTCACTTCCCTTTCATTCGATTCTTTCTGGTACGAGGTTTTTAGTTAACCCTCAGAACGCTGTATGGCCAGGTGCTCTCAGCGGATTAGTCAGAATCAAATTATACTTAACTTTAATATAGAACAATGGGAAAAATTATTGGCATAGACTTAGGAACAACGAACTCCTGCGTGGCTGTCATGGAGGGTAACGAGCCGGTTGTAATTGCAAACAGCGAAGGTGCTCGTACAACCCCTTCAGTGGTTGCATTCATGGATAATGGTGAACGCAAAATCGGTGCACCAGCGAAACGCCAGGCGATCACGAATCCCAAGCATACTATCAGTTCCATAAAGAGATTTATGGGCAAAAAATACGATGATGTAACAAGTGAGCAAAAAACTGTTGCGTACACCGTTGATAAAGGTCCAAACAACACGCCTCGTATCCCCATCGGTGACAGGCTATATACTCCACAGGAAGTTTCTGCATTCATTTTGCAGAAAATGAGACAAACTGCCGAGGATTATCTTGGTCAGGAAGTGACAGAAGCGGTTATTACTGTTCCTGCTTATTTCAATGATGCTGAACGTCAGGCTACCAAAGAAGCTGGTCAGATTGCAGGTCTTGATGTGAAACGTATCATCAACGAACCTACTGCCGCTGCACTTGCCTACGGTCTCGACAAGCAACACCTGGACATGAAAATCGCGGTTTTCGACTTGGGTGGTGGTACATTTGACGTTTCGATCCTTGAACTGGGTGACGGCGTTTTTGAAGTAAAATCTACCGACGGTGATACACACCTTGGTGGTGACGACTTTGACCAGGTGATCATTAACTGGCTTGCCGACGAATTCCAAAAAGACGAAGCAGTTGATCTACGAAGAGACGCAATGGCGCTTCAACGTTTGAAAGAAGCTGCTGAAAAAGCGAAAGTGGAGTTGTCAAGCTCAACACAAACTGAGATCAACCTGCCATATATATTTCCGGTTGACGGCATTCCAAAACACCTTGTACGCACATTAACGCGTGCAAAGTTCGAGCAGCTTGCTGATTCATTGTTCCTGAGAATGATGGAGCCTTGCAAGAAAGCCATGAAAAATGCGGGTTATACCAATAATGATATCAACGAAGTGATTTTGGTTGGTGGATCTACGCGTATCCCACGTGTGCAGGAAGAAGTTGAGAAATTCTTTGGCAGAAAACCTTCGAAAGGTGTTAACCCGGATGAGGCTGTTGCAATTGGTGCAGCAATCCAGGGTGGTGTTTTAACAGGTGAAGTGAAGGATGTACTTCTTTTGGACGTTATTCCATTGTCATTGGGTATCGAAACATTAGGCGGTGTGTTCACCAAGCTGATCGATGCCAACACGACAATCCCGTCTAAAAAGACAGAAACATTCTCTACTGCTGCTGATAACCAGCCATCTGTTGAGATCCACGTGTTGCAAGGCGAACGCCCGATGGCTACGCAGAACCGTACATTAGGACGTTTCCACTTGTCTGACATTCCACCGGCACAACGCGGAACGCCACAAATCGAAGTGACATTTGACGTGGATGCAAATGGTATCCTGCATGTTTCTGCGAAAGATAAAGGCACAAACAAAGAGCAGAAAATCCGCATTGAAGCTTCAAGCGGTTTGACAGACGCAGAGATCAGCCGTATGCGTGAAGAAGCAAAAGCAAACGAAGCGGCTGATAAAGCAGAACGTGAAAAAATCGAGAAAATCAATGCTGCTGACAGCCTGATCTTCTCTACTGATAAACAATTAAAAGAATTCGGCGACAAGCTTTCTGCTGGAAATAAATCAGCCATTGAAGGAGCATTGGCAGAATTGAGAACCGCGCATCAGAGCCAGGACCTTGCTGGAATTGATACAGCAATGGAAAAACTGAATGCCGCATGGCAAGCCGCTTCTCAGGAAATGTACGCACAAGGCGGTGCAGAAGGCCAGCCAGCAGGCGCACAGCAAGGCGGACCAACCGGAAATCCCGGTGCAGCAGACAACGGCAGCGCCACTGATGATGTGACGGATGTAAATTTTGAAGAAGTCAAATAATCAGACAATTTTGAAAATCCCCGTCTTTAACCAGATGGGGATTTTTTTTACACGAATTTTTTAAAAAAGTGGGTATTTGATTCCTGTAAAAAGTTTAAAAAAGTCCGGTCGTTTCTGGCATTAATTTTTACCGATTTGGGTTACATATTCATCAGACAACTAACCACTGCTACTAAAATTCAAAAATCAGTATGGACAATAGAATCGCGTTACCAGAGTTGATGTATTTATCTCCTACGACCCGTGAAAAGGCAGTTACCATTGCGCAGGAGCTTTTAAGAACAAATAATATTTCTCCTCGTGAGGCGGTTTCGAAAGCAATTTTAATTGCAAAAAACTGGGCGGTCAAAAACGTTAACCGTCGGGTTTGGAAAAAATTGAAATCATTCGAAAAAGAGATCATATGATAGGTTCAGAGCTGAAATTTAAAGATCAGGTTGCGATTGTTACCGGATCAAGTTCAGGAATTGGAAAAGCGTGCGCGATCTATCTGGCAGAACTTGGTGCTAAGGTTGTTGTCAATTACAGTTCCAATCTGGAAGAAGGCGAGAAGACGCTGAACGAAATCATCTCAAAAGGCGGAAATGCGATTCTGGTTAAAGCCGATGAAAGTCGTGAAGAAGAAGTAAAAGCATTGTTCAACGAAACCATCAGCAAATATGGGCGGTTGGATATCGTTGTAAGCAATGCCGGTTTGCAAAAAGATTCCTCTTTTTTGGAAATGACATTACAGCAATGGCAGAAGGTGATCGATGTAAATCTTACAGGTCAGTTTCTGGTTTGCCGTGAAGCAGCAAGGCAGTTCGTAGCGCAGGAGAAGGCAGCTACGGAGGTAAATCACAGCGAATTGTCCATTGGTAAAATTATCCTGATGAGTTCTGTACACGACGTCATCCCCTGGGCTGGCCACGTGAATTACGCAGCTTCGAAAGGGGGCATAATGATGTTCATGAAGTCCATATCCCAAGAGCTCGCTCCTTACAAAATCCGTGTCAATTCCGTTAGTCCGGGTGCAATCAAAACTTCGATTAATAAAGAGGTTTGGTCAGACCCTGACAAATACAAAGGGCTTTTGGAATTGATTCCTTATAAAAGAATTGGAACGCCCCAGGATGTGGCAAAAGCAGTCGCATGGCTTGCTTCCGATGACTCTGACTACGTTAACGGAGAAACGCTCTACATTGATGGCGGAATGACATTATATCCTGAGTTTGCAGACAACGGCTAAATTCTAATTACACTTCATCACAAGAAAAACGCGCCGGGATCAACATCCCGGCGCGTTTTCATTGACGCAATGTCATCTTAATTATTTACAAATTCCCCTTTTTCGACCGACCAGTCGTTCCCAAAAAAGCCAGCCATTTTCACTTCCTTTATACCGTTTTTAAGCATATCAGCTGAGAAAATCATCAAATCAGGGAAACCGCTTCCGCCACTGAAATACTGATTCGCATTCGCTGCCTGGAAACCTTTCTTACTCGTTCCGGCGATCACACCCACGGATGCAATGTCACTATCCGGTCTCGGGTATATAAAATAGGTTGCTAAATCTCCCGAAAACTGCTTCTCTCCCACTGTAATCTTGCCTTTACCAACACGCACCGGGCAATCTTTTAATAATAAATCCCAGGCGGCATTCGTGTCTTTATTTCCATACAAAATAACGCCGCGATCTTTGTAATTCTGAGGCAAGAAATCTTTATCCGCCACAATGTCAACAGCGCCGTTTCCACGATAATACCAGGATTCAGCATCAAATTTGGCCTTTTCGAGTGCCCAGCCTGCTTCGTCTTTGCTTCCGCCCGTTGCATACACAAACACCATCCTGTTTCTGAAAGCATCTTTGAATGTCCCATTTCTCAGAATATTTTTCTGCGTTTTCGCTGGTGCTTCTGCAAGTTGCCAGTTGTTTTCTTTTTCCAAATAAATAGTCTCATTCTCTGTCTTAACCTGATATTCCAGGGCGGCTAAACTATCCAAAGCAATGTTAACATTCGTTCCGACCGGAAAAGAGCCCAGGTCGAGCGAGAGCAAAGCAACATTATCCGTCTTCCCGCTGATCTTCTTTGCTGTTTTATCTGCACTCAATTGAATTCTGCTGTATTTAAGCGCAGTAAGTTGTTGATGAACAGACGCCCAACGCATTTTTGAGGAAATGCCCGGATTGGCTGTTGTGAAGTCAATTGCATTTACTGTTGTATCAGCAGGAATGGAGTGCCAGCTGAAAAAGTTGAAAATCGGCGGCCAGTCCACGCTGATATCACCATACCAATGTTCGCCGCCAATGTGCTCATAATAGCTGAAATCCCTGTGAAACTTGCCCAGAATGTCGCGCATTTGTCTCGCATATGTGACGGGCACGGTCTTGTCCGCATCCCCATGCGCTACGTACACACCCAAACTTTTGTAATTGGAAGTCAGGGCCAAAACATTGCTTGGATTACTCGCGCGGAGCAAAACCGCTTCCATAGGCGAACTTGCGCTGTCCGGGATGACGCCATCATGTGAGCCGTAAGTCGATAGTGTTGGATAGCCAGCAGAAGGCGCAATAGCAGCCCATTTTTCAGGATAAGTGGCACCCAAAAACCAGGTTCCGTGACCGCCCATGGAGTGACCGGTCAGGAAAATCTTTGCCGGATCCAGGTTATATTGTTTCTTCGCAATGTCTAAAACTTCCAGCGCATCCAACCTTCCCCAATCTTCCCAGTTAAAGCCACGCGGGCGCCTGTTTGTCGGCGCTACCAACACACCCCAATCTTTCGGCTTATAGGCTCTTGCCTGGCTGATGGCCTGAACTTCCGCGCCATGAACGGAGAAAAACAATGCGGGCTTCTCTGTCGAACCTGACTTTAATTGTGGAGAAACCGCATAGTATTGAATGCTGCCATCCAGTTCACTTACAAATGTCCTGCTATACTGCTTCCCTTCCTCAATAGATTGAATGCTAATACTCTTAGAATCAATCACTTTGCCAGATTGTGTTAAAGTGATCGCAACGTCTTGTTTACCGGCCTGAACGCGGGAAGCATCCAACATTATTCCAACCTTACGCAAACTTAATGCAGGAATGGAGGGCAAATTTGTGGTAACCTCTTTACCTGAAACAACTGACGTGATCCGCAAACCAGTTAACACCTTCGATGATGTATTTGCTACAACAAGGCCGATCCACAGCGAATCGTTTTTCAGGCCCGGAACCACATCTGGCAGCGTTACATCCTTGGTATCGATAAAAACCGGCTTTTCGGGAAATGTCAGGTTAGCAGCAATGCCACCAAATCTTCCAAAGCGCGCTACGCGTGCATATATTTCATTCGTCCCTTTCTTCAACCGAACCGGTAAATTCATCCAGCCATAGCGGTACATATCGCCGCCGCGAGGCGCGCCGTTAAAGAGAAGCATATCATTGCCTGTCACAGTCAGGATCGCAGTTTGCTCTTTATCAGATTGATACGTCAAATACACATAACCGTTAGAAAAAGAATCCCCGCGTAATCTATGCGATGTGTCGGCTTGAACTTTCCTCCAATTGATATTTTCGCCTTTGGCGTTTTTAAACAGCAAGCCACCTTCCTGCGGTTTCGCAAGGGTTCCGTTATAAAGCTGATAAGCGAGCTGATCGGTGTACAATGCTTCCCGGCCATATTGATGACAAGGCCCCGCTGCAAGACCTTCATCCAAATGGACAATTTTCTGAGCGAAACCGGAAAGGGAAAAGATGAGCAATAGCGTGAGCGATGAGTAAATTCTTCTCATTAAGGCAAGGGATTTTGTGACTCACTAAATTATTAAAAAATATTACTAATATGGGGAGTCATTTTTAAATTAGTAATTATTCTGTTTTGAACGAGTTCTGCTTTCTGGCACGAACAAGAAGCGAAAAAAACTAAATTGCAGACTTAATCGCCCTCAAATGATCGCTAAGTTCTTCCAAAATATCGTTGAAACATTGTCCCGAAACCCGTGGGTTGCCTGGTTCTGGACCTTCCTGATCTTGCTAGCCTGCACATGGCCGGGAAAAGATATTCCTTCCGCACCGATCGCCGGTTTTGATAAGGTCGTTCATGCAGGACTCTTTATCGTTTGGATCACTTTATGGACGCTGGTATATCCAAAAAAAGCAGCACTGTTCGTGCTGCTTGGAATGGCTTACGGATTAGGTTTGGAATTTTACCAGCAGCTCCTGCCCTTCGACCGCACGTTTGACTGGTGGGATGCCGTTGCAGATGCTGCTGGTGTGTTAATCGGATTTGCGTTCAAATTACTGGTCACTGACCGTTACCGCCACCGTTTGTATTGATTGATCAGGCCGTTGGTCGAACTATCGTGGTTTGAAACAGGCCAGTCATTTTGAAGTTCAGGGTATATTTTGTTCGCAAGCTGCTTGCCTAGCTCTACACCCCACTGATCGAAGCTGAAAATGTTCCAGATAATGCCCTGTACGAAAATCTTGTGCTCATACATGGCAATGAGGCTTCCCAAGGTCTTTGGTGTGATTTTCTTCACCAAAATAGAGTTCGTCGGGCGATTGCCTGAAAACACTTTGAACGGTGTTAGAAATTCTATCTCCTCTTTTGACTTCTTCGCAGCCACTAATTCAGCTTTCACTTCCTCTTCGGTCTTGCCATTCATTAATGCTTCTGTCTGTGCAAAAAAGTTGGACAAAAGCATTTTATGATGCTCGCCCAGCGGATTATGGCTTGTTGCCGGCGCAATAAAATCGCAGGGAATCAGCTTTGTTCCCTGGTGAATCAATTGATAAAATGCGTGCTGACCATTGGTTCCGGGCTCGCCCCAGATCACCGGACCGGTTTGGTAACCAACAGGTTTTCCGTCTCTGCCGGTGCTCTTGCCGTTGCTCTCCATATCTCCCTGCTGGAAGTAAGCCGCGAAACGGTGCAAATACTGGTCATAAGGCAAAATTGCCTGTGTTTGCGCATCAAAGAAATCGTTGTACCAAACGCCGAGCAACGCAAGAATGACCGGAATATTCCTTTCAAATTTGGTTGTCCTGAAATGCTTGTCCATTTCATGCGCGCCGGCAAGCAGCTGTTCAAAGTTCTGGAAACCCACAAAACAAGCGATAGAAAGCCCGATTGCCGACCATAGCGAATAACGACCGCCAACCCAATCCCAAAAACCGAACATATTTTCCGGATCAATCCCGAATTTTTCAACTTCGGCCTGATTTGTAGAAATGGCAACAAAGTGCTTTTTCACATGCTCTTTATCGCTCGCCTTTTCCAAAAACCAGGAACGGGCACTGTGCGCGTTGGTCATCGTTTCCTGGGTGGTGAACGTTTTGGAGGCGATCATAAACAATGTCGTTTCCGGGTTCAGCAACTTGGTCGTTTCAGCGATATGTGTCCCGTCAACATTAGATACGAAGTGCACATTCAGGCCTGGCTTCCCGTAAGCTTTCAATGCTTCGGTAACCATTACCGGGCCCAGGTCGCTTCCACCAATCCCAATGTTCACAATGTCCGTAATCTCTTTTCCTGAATAACCTTTCCAGGTTCCGGACCTAACCTTCCCCGAAAACTCCTTCATTTTCCCGAGAACAGCATTCACGTCCGGCATAACATCCTTCCCGTCCGACAAAACAGGCTCGTTGGAACGGTTGCGTAAGGCAACGTGCAGCACAGAGCGGCCTTCTGTCGCATTGATTTTTTCTCCAGTAAACATTTGCTCAATCGCATCCGCCAGCCCCGCCTCTTCGGCAAGCTGAACGAGATAGGAC
Source organism: Dyadobacter chenwenxiniae (assembly GCF_022869785.1). Classification (NCBI taxonomy): domain Bacteria; kingdom Pseudomonadati; phylum Bacteroidota; class Cytophagia; order Cytophagales; family Spirosomataceae; genus Dyadobacter; species Dyadobacter chenwenxiniae. The sequence goes on from NZ_CP094997.1 coordinate 2,258,079, forward strand.
CGCGTGCGCGTTGTAATACGGTTTTTAGAATAGTCGAGAAAAATATCGCCAAACCGGATAGAGAATTTCTTGTGACGATCCGCATCTTCCTCAAAAAGCGCTTTTAAATGTTTCTGAGAAATGGTTTTGTGATGCGTTTTCAGCTTTTTATAAGCTGCCAGTTGATCAAAGGGCACGGTTTTAAGCATTACTTATGGCGTTATGTTTATAAATCATTTTTCGGGCCGCAGTTGCGGTCATAACATTCTTTTCAGTGCAAAAATATGATTTTACACCACTTGAACCGACTTTTACTTAACTGACCGCATCACAAACCCCTCTGAAATACCCCACTGACTCGGCAATCCCGGCTAACGGATCCTTCATATCTTTCTCATATTCAAGACTGCAGCAACCGTCGTACTTTACTTTCCTAAGCATTTTCACAAAGGCAGGAATATCAATAATTCCGCGTCCCAGCTCACACGTTTTGCCATCTTTGGTGGCTGCGCTAACGTTTTTTAAGTGTATATCAAAGATCCTTTTTGAGTATTTGCCCAGGTCGGCAACCGAATCCTGGTTGTCACGACGGTTATGGCCCATATCAAAACAGATGCCCAAGTCGGGATCCAGGTTTTTGATCAGATTATGAATGGACGTAGCATTGGGGTAAAGCTTGTCTTCGGGCCCGTGATTGTGGATTGCATAACGAATGCCTGTTTCCTTCACCTTATCACTCACATATTTAAGATCTTCATGATTCGGAATGCCCACGATCAGCTTCACGCCCACCCTTTTAGCATAATCGAATGCATTATCAATGTCCTGGGGTGTTTTCGTATAGATCGGCCCAACCGCATATCCGGTTACGCCAGCTTGTTTCAATTTTTCATGAAAAGCCGCGATTTCCTCGGCTGTGCTTTTGTAGGGCAAATGAAAGTCTTTGATACACAAATAATGCACATCCGTCCTTTTCATCATTTCCAGTGACTCATCCAGCTTGAAGTTTACAAAGCTGAATCCGGCCATCGCCAATTTAAATGTGTCTGCCTTTTTCTCAAACATAAAATCCCCGGCAAAAGCGGACTGGGACACCAAACCGCCAGTCACCAATCCGGTGATTCCCTTTTTTACAAAATCTCGTCTTGTATTCATTTTTATATTATTTAAATCCGCGTACAATAGAAAAGACAATGCTTCGCAGATTTACCACCCATTTATTTAAATCTTGAGTCTGATCCCGATCCGGTTGAGCAGACCGGTTGCCATGATGACCAGCACAGCAAAACCAAACGACTTGATCAGCCCGATCGTGCCGGTCCTGAGAAATTCGGGTAGACTGAAATGAATGAGCGTCAGCAAGGCATACCAGATGTATGGAACAAGATAACAGGTCAGCGTCGCCGTTCCGGCAGGCCTGATAACGTTTGCCCAATTCTTGACTTTTTTCAAATCCACCATCCAGAACAATATCGCAAAAACGATAAACGCAATGCCGCTGCATAGGCCTATCCAAGCCGGCGTTGCCCTGATTTTGGAAATCCCCCAAAAAGGCCGCGTCCCAAATCCATAGGCCAGGCACACAACGCCCAGGATTACCAGGATCAGCAAATAAGTCGTAGTGATGCCGTTTCTCTTGCTGTAAAGCCGGTAAATGACCGATGCCACAACGCCTGCCATCGCGAACGCAGGCATTGCACCGCTTCCTACGATCCATACATAATCTTTAATAGGGTCCAGAAAAGAAAGCGCCCCTGCGAAGTCCGCCAGATTAAAAAACACGAGAAAGAGCCAGCCGGCAACATTCCATGCCAAACGATCTCCGGCCAAAAAATAAATGAGCGCACAAATCAGATAAGCCCAACCGATCAGCCCGAGAATGCCGTACCAGTGTGTGCCCATCCACGAAGGGTTCGCTGCGTCGCCGCCTTTGTAGATGGCTGCCAAACCAACCAGAAGGAGATAACCAAGTATTTTCAGACCCGTATAAAGCGTTTTTTTACCAGGATCATTGGGATACACATTCCAGATCAGGAAGAATGCCACCACCATCAAAATCTCCCACACATACTTGTTCACCCACATGCCGGAGCTCACGATATTTTCGTAATTAACAATAAAAATCCCCATCAGTAAAAGCGCAAATGTGCGCTCGCCAATGTGAAAAAGGATGGTTCTGTTGCTGTCACCTTTCGCTTTTCTGTTCGCGATGGCGAAGGGAATGGATAAGCCTACAATGAATAGAAACACGGGGAACACTACATCCGAAAGACCCATAGCGTCGTCGGGGCCTTTGCTGTGTTCCATCCATTCCGGAACGCCGGTGAGCGTCCAGAAATCGTTTACAAAAATCATCAGCAGCATGGTCAGTGCCCGAAAAATGTCAATAGAATCGAGGCGCAGTGAGGCGGGCGATAAAGTTTTCATCAAAAGGTTTAGGAGTAGGATTAAGGAACGTAATATACAGGAAATATGGCATTAGAAGGAATGTGTTTCCTTTGTAGAACTAACTCAACATCACTTTTAGCTGTTTTACAGTCCGATTTTTCTGCTTAGCCTATTTCAATGACTTGCGCCTTGTTTAAGTAATTAATTTTAATTGAAATATCCTACGTTACCCTCTGAACATTTTGAAGCCGGATACCCTTCTATTCGAAATTGCCTGGGAAGTCTGTAACCAGATCGGCGGGATATTCACGTTCATCAAGTCCAAAGTGCCGACCATGACGGACACTTACGGCGAGAATTACTATCTCATCGGGCCCTACATTCCCGAAAAAGCCAAGCTCGATTTCCGCCCGATCCGCGAGCTGGATTACACACCGCTTTCGAAGGCCATTCAGCACATCAGAGACCTGGGATTTGAAATACATTACGGTTACTGGCTCCTCGAAGAGGCCCGTCCGAGAGTGATCCTGATAAATCCCAACATTAATATTGAAAAGCTAAACGCGGCTAAAACGACATTATGGGAGCATCACGAAATATCCGCGCTCAAAAGCAGTGAGTTATTGGATCAAGTGCTTGGTTTTGGAGAAGTTACGCGCCTTTTTTTGACCAAGTTAATTGAGGAACTTCATATTAACCAGGATGTTATCGCACATTATCACGAGTGGATGTCCGCCGCCAGCCTCCCCGATCTGTCCCGCCAGCAGGTTCGGCTCGCGACTGTTTTCACAACCCATGCCACACTGCTCGGACGTTACCTCGCCTCGAACGAAGCCGGTTATTTTTCCGGAATCCCGACATTCAACTGGGCTCAGAAAGCCGAAGAATATGGCATAGAAACGGAGGCAAAAATAGAAAGAAACGTCGCCAGACACGCACATGTGCTGGTCACCAACAGCGCATGGACTGCCTCGGAATGTGAAGCATTTTTAGGTCGCCGCCCCGACAGTATAGTGCATAACGGCATCCACCGGAAGCCAGGCGTGGGCCACGAAGTTTTTGAAAAGCATTTGCAAAACAGGGAAAAGATCGACGCACTCATAAAAGCGCTTTTCTCTCCCAGCTATCAGCTCAGAAGTGACAAAACGCTGTACTTCTTCACTTCCGGCAGATATGAATATTTTAACAAGGGCTTTGATGTCACCCTGCAGGCAATCGCCCGACTCAATGAAGCGCTTGCTAGCCGGCAGTCTGATATCAATGTTGTTTTGTTTATCATTACCAAAAAGCCTTTTCATAACATCAAGCCCGACGTCCTGGAAGCGCGGCAGCGGTTCCAGGAGTTACAAAGAATTTGTAGAAAGATCAGCACGAAACTTGGACCCAGAATTTACGCCAATGTAACCGGCTCGGCCGGCCACAAACTGCCCGACCTCAACCAACTCATTGACGATGAACTGCAAATGCTGTGGAGACAAGCGCTCGCGAACTTCAAAAGAAATGGCCTGCCACCCGTGACAACCCACCATTTGATCGAAAAAGACAGCATTACTGAATTTTGTGAAGATGCGGGATTGAATAACAGGGAGGAAAATCGTGTCAAAATCATTTATCACCCCGATTTCATTGAAAGAGCAACTTCGTTGTTCTCAATGGACTATCTCGAATTCGCGAGAGGCTGCCATTTAGGCATTTTTCCATCCCTGTATGAGCCCTGGGGCAACGCTGCCATGGAAACAGTGCTCCACGGCACACCGGTTGTAACCAGCGATGTTTCCGGTTTCGGCCGTTTCGCGGGTGAAGCCGCTGATATGGCAGGAAACAATGAGGTAAAAATCGTAAAACGCCGGCAGCAATCGACTGAGGAAGCTGTCATTCAGCTCACCGAAATTTTTATGCAATTCGTTGAAGAATTTGAAAATCAGCAATATATCCCTCGTGCTACCTTACCCAAGTCCGTCCTGGACACCCTATGCTGGTCTGAATTGCAACAGCGTTACCACGAAAACTACAAGCTGGCCCTGTTCAGATACCAGCCTGTTGCCGGGTTATATTAAAATATCGAAACCATGTTTTGGCGTTCAAGAAAATCGCATAACCGACGAAATCCCAGCGGGATATAATATTGGTAGAATATGGGTTTCCGGTTACCTTGTAAAATCCCGGAGGGATGAAACAGCATGTGTGCTGTTTCATCCCTCCGGGATTTACTGTTTATTCATGTATCACCCCGGCAGATACCGCAGCGACAACATCGTAATGTCATCAAACTGCGTGGCTGGCCCGATGAAATCTATCAGACTTTCCAACGTCGCTTCGTTCATTTCTTTGGCGGTTTCTTTGGTAGAGCCTTCGCCGGTGGTGAAGAAATCTTGCAGGTAATGCAGGCCATAGCGCGCTCCCGCGAGGTTGTTGGCGTCAGTTACTCCGTCGGTATAGAGAACAAACTTGTCGCCTGGGTTTAATGTGAGCGTGTGTGATTCAAACTCAAAGGTCGGGTCGAAGCAAAGCGCCATGCCTCCCTCCTTTTTGACCAATTCAGTTTCGCCGTTGGCGCGAATAATGACGGGAGGTTCGTGACCTGCATCTACGTATTCTACGACACCGGTTTTCACATTTAAAATACAAACAAAGGCCGTAACGAACATGTATGAGGAATTATCTTCACTCAGAAACTCATTGACAATCTTTACTTTTTCTGTAATTGAATCGCCGTTACGGTTGGAAAACTGGCTTTTGAAGATGGCCTTGCTGATCGCCATGAACAATGCGGCTGGCACGCCCTTGTCGGAAACGTCGCCGATCATAAAGAACAAATGCTCGGAATCCATCATGAAATAATCATACAAGTCACCACCAACGACTTTTGCAGGATGGATAAATGCATGTAAATCCACACCTGCTTTGCCGATGTTGGCGGGAACCGTTTTCGGTAACATCGACATCTGGATTTCTTTCGCCACACTCAGATCGTTCTGAATTGCAATCAGCTGCTCACGGCCCTTTTCCAGGCTGGTAAGCATTTCAATGTGCTCCACCGTTTTGGAAATGGTGATTTCAAGATCTTCGAAATTGACAGGCTTGGTTACAAAGTCAAATGCACCGCGGTTCATCGCCGTTCGAATATTATCCATATCGCCATATGCAGACACCATGATGGATTTCAGCAGCGGATTCTGCCTCTCATTTACCTTCGAAAGAAACGTCAGTCCGTCCATGCCCGGCATGTTAATGTCCGATAAAATAAGTGCAATATCATCAGACTCTTCCAGTCGCTCCAACGCCTCGATCCCGTTATTGGCAAACACAAACTCGTATTTTTTGTCGCGGATCTGCTTGCGGAACAATTGAAGAATAAGCATCTCCATATCCTGTTCGTCATCTACACTTAATATTCTGATAGCCATTATCTTATAATTTTTTGAAATTGATATCCTATACTTTTTTTCTTAAACACCCACGCTTTTCACGCAGGAATTACAATGCTGAATTCCGTTTTTTCGCCCAAAACAGACGTTACTTCAATGCTCCCCTTATGCGTGTCCGTCACACTTGTATAGGTGAGAGACAGTCCTAATCCCGTTCCTTTTCCCTGCGGCTTTGTCGTAAAAAACGGCTGAAAAAGCTTGGCAACAATGTCTTCCGGAATGCCGATTCCATTATCACAAATCCTGATTTCAACTTCCCCGTCCAGCCGATTCGTTGTTATTTCAATGATGGGTTCGTATGCATCGGGCTGCCTTTTTACCTTTTCATTCACTGCGTAGCAAGCATTGTTTACGAGGTTTACAATTACCCGCCCGAATTCACCTTTGGCCAGTTTCACATTCCCAACCTGCGGATCCAGATTGTATTTGAGCGTGACATTAAATGTGCTGTCGTCCGCACGAACGCCCTGGTAAGCAAGCTTGCTGTATTCTTCGAGGAGCTGGTTCAGATCTGTGGGTTCGAGGACGGCGGCGTCAGAACGGGCCTGTGCGAGCATCCCCTGGATGATCCGCTCAATGCGTTTGCCGTTTTCGTTGATCTTAAGGAGGTTTTGGGAAAGTGTTTCCAACAAATCCTTTTCGTCAGCCAGGTCCGTGTCGTTCATGTCAGACAATGGCTTTCGGCAAATGTCCAGGATTTCGCCTACCAATCCTTGCGAAAGGCGGGAAAAGTTATTTACAAAACTCACCGGATTTTTAATTTCATGTAAAATTCCCGCGCTCAGTTGCCCTATCTCCGCAAGCCTGTTGAGCTCGATGATTTTTTGCTGATAAAGTTCAATGTCGTGTTCCGTTGTTCCGGCTCCCATAGTCATGGTTATTTAAATTTTGCAGCATTTAGCGTGTTAAGCGATAACCGGCAGGAAAATTTCTATTTCGGTAAATACTCCTTCCAATGAATTTACCGACATGCGCCCCTTGTGATATTCAATGATATCCTTACTCATATATAAGCCAAGTCCTGTCCCTTTGGAGGTAGGTTTGGTCGTGAAAAACGGATTGAAAAGCTGTTCCTGTTCCTTGGCCGGAATGCCTTTGCCATTATCCCGGACAGTCACCAGGATTCCCCCTGCAACCGGCTTGGAAGAGATCAAAATAAGCGGTTCAAATGCTTTGTCAACCCTGGCCTTTTCCAGCAGCGCATAACAAGCATTGCTGATCACATTCACAAGCACCTGTGCAAACTCATACGGAAGCAGGCTCACCTTCACCGGATTCGAATACAGTTCAAGTTCCAGCTTTACAGCGGCATCTTTGTACTCATTCAGCACTTCCTGAATGGCCGATCTGGCCTTCGCTTCCAGGAATGGATTGAGTTCCGTCACCATGAAGTCTGTTGATTTTCCTTTCAGCAGTTTCTGCATATCTTTTACAATGCGTGTCGTGCTGTTGCCGTGTTCGTATATCTTTTCCAGGTTCTTTTGAAGCATTTCAAAACCGCTGTCGAGATCATCTTTCTCATCTTCCGAAAGGCCGTCCTGGTGTTTATCTGTGACTTCCGTAATTTCCTTCAACAACTTTCCCGACGATTGCGAAAAGTTGTTAATGTAGTTTAGCGGGTTCAAAATCCGATCGACAATTCCTTTGGTAAGGCTTCCTACCGACGCCAAACGTTCCTGCCGGATCAGTTCCTCCTGCGTCGATTTGAGGTTGGACAGTGTATTTTCAAGATTCTCGAGAATGTTGGTTTTAATGTAAGCACCTATCAAATGCTCTTTCAGGTTTTTGACCACATTGAAGTCACGCTCCGAAAAGGCATTCTCTCGATCTGTATTTTCCAATGTAATGTAGCTTTTCACGTAGCCGTCCACCCGGATCAGAATCGTAATCAGCGACTTAGGAGAAAAAAGTTCATCAATCGTGTCATCTGCATTCTGGCTCCGGAAATCATTTTTCAGGAAAATGTCTTCCAGAATTTCTTCCCCATCTTCCACATAACGCTGCTCGGCCTGCCTCGACGTTAGTCTGATATCATCCACTTTCGCATTCTCCACGGCGCCTGCGAGCGCGATAAACTGGTAATTATCAGCCGCTTTGTTATATACCAATGCGGATGCGCCGTTTACATTCTGGAACTCGCAGAGTTTGTTCAGAACCAGCTGAAAAAGCCGTCCGGTGTTCACTTCGCCATTAATTGATTTCACAAACTCATCGATCCGTTCCAATTGATCATTGGTTGCCGACAACTCCTCAGATTGCAATTCCAGTTCTTCTTTCTGATTCACAACTTCCTCCGTACGCTCCCTGATCCGCGTTTCCAATTCTTCCTTTTCCCTTAAAATGCTCCTTAACCTCCACCGCACCGTATAATAGATCATTAACCCAAATAAAATCAGGTAAAGCGCGATCATATACCACTGCCGGAACCACGGCACGCGGATCTTGAATGTGAGCGAAGTCTCTTTCGAAACATGGTTGTAAACGTCCTTTGCCCGCACTTTGAATGTGTATGTTCCGGAAGGCAGACCGCTGTACTCTTTCCTGGTTAATGCTCCCCAGTCCGACCATTCCTTGTCATAATTTTCAAGAATATATTGATAATCCACCTCCTGATTGCTGTGATAACTGGGCAATGCAAATTCGAAGATCAAGTTGTTCTGGCGATGGCCGAGCGTTTTTCTGATCTCGCCATTCTGGGCAAATTCCAGCAAGCTATCCTGCGTCGCAACGCTCCGGAGCAACACCGGGTATTCATAAACGTATTGGTCACGGACCTGCATATCGAGCCGGTAAAGGCCCCTGTCTCCACCAAGCCAGGCATTGCCTTGCTCATCCGGAAAAATCACCTGAAAAGGGACATCAGCAATAGGCAGCAATGGAGTTTCCACAAGTTCAAACTTACCGGAAGGCTTCTTTTTGAATAAGGAAGCAGATTTTTTATCCCCGCGCGTTGTCCAAATATTGCCCTGATGATCACCCTGAATGCGGTCAAACCAGGTTTTTTCGGCGTGCAGCCAGTTTGCCCGTGCGAAACGGTCGGACTGAGGTTGATACTCGAAAAGGCCATCTTTGTTGGAAACCATCAATCTGTTTTGATACAAGGCCAGCTTGTTATACAATGGGCTCGAAATGCCTTGCGCAGCTGAAAAGCGCTTTACAGTGCCGGATTCCTCATCCAGCTTGATAATGCCATTGGAAAGCGTTTCCAGCCAGAATGTCCCGGCCGGAAATTCAGTCACGCCGACAATTTGTTCATTCACCGATGCTACCCGCCCGGGCTGCCAGCCGTTTCCGGCACGCACCAGCCTGGCAAGCCCGTCCTGCATGCCGACAAACAAGTTTCCAGACTTTGAAACCGTAATGCTGAGTGAAAAACTGGAAGTTATTCTGGTAATCCCGGCGTTTTTCGACCATCGAAAAAGCCCCTTGTTGGAAGCAATGTATAATGAGCCATTTGCCTCATCAAAGCCCAGGCAACTTCCTGAAAAGCCATTGACATGAACAATTTTATTATTTTCAATATAATACAATCCATACAAAGTGCCGATCACGATCCGGCCCTCGAAACGCCTGACTGCGGTAACCGAACCTCTCAAACCATCCTCATTTCCAAATACCGAAATCGGCGAAGGCAAATCAAAACGCGCAATTCCATCATTCAGCGCCAACCAAAGATTTTGTTCCCGGTCGGTAAACATGGCCGCCACCTGGCTTTCTTCCAGATCCGCACCGGCATAAACCGGATATTGCACATTTCCCTGCGCATTCATAACCAGCATGCCACCTGTCGCCATGCTGACAGCAATGGTCCCGTCTTGTAATTTTGCCGCGTAAGTAGCCTGATTGCGCATCAGGACAGGATTGGCATTGCCATCCATGACTTCGATACGGTTATTTCTCAATCTAAAAATCCCCTGACTGGTCGTCACCAAAAGCGCAGAGCCATCGGTCAGCTGCACCACAGAAATCAGGTCCAGTAAGGCGGGCACATTGGCATTTTGAGCTATTTTGGAGAACTGGTTGCCGTCAACCAACATGATCCCCTTGTTTTTGGCATAAACCAGCACCTCCCCTTTTAATGGAAAAGCCGCCTGGATTCTGAGATTGTGCTGGAACGGCTTCACCGTTGAGCCGTTCCAAAGGAAATTAACCCCGTCCGTCACAAACCACGCGCCTGATTTCGTCGGGATGATCTGAATGATCTGCCCGAATTTGGCTTTAAGTTTTGAAGAAAGATCCACAAACCGGTGCGCACCAAACGCATCCGTACCCAGATAACCAAACTCTCCGTTGGCTCCCACCAGCACACGGTTTTTTGCGTCCGTAGCGAGCGCCGAAACGCGGGTGACATTGGTGGTCTGGATGGTTTTCCAGGAAACGCCGTCATATTCCAGCACACCCGCAAAATTGGCGAAATACATGACACCTGACTTGTCCTGCGTAATGGCGAAATTCTGGCCATGTGCATGATATTCAGCCGATTGATAAAATCCTGACAGCGGCCTTCCCACCTCCGGTCTCGCCGAATTAATCTGCTGCGCCCGAAGTTGTTTCAAACCGGGCAACAAGATCAGAATGATCAATAAAGGATTAATCTTCAACGCTTTCCGCCACATGTTGCCTGATATTAAGATCTTTTAAAAGGAAATTTTCAATGATATAGAATTCCGTGTCTTCCAGCGCGTTGGGGATCATGGCAACACCCATAGCAGTCAGCTCGCCCACATCGCGAATGCTGCCCGCTTCCAATGCACCGATTTTTGAAAAATACAATTTTCCATATGTTACCAAAATGGAGACGTCGCCGTCGCTAAGGTGCTTACGCAGATCCACCACCTCGCCTGCCTCTTCCTGAAAGTACGCTGAGGTCAGCAGGATCTTTTGCAATTCTCCACTCAGCAAACCGCCTAACGCGTGCGTTTCGCGCAAGCGCCGGAGCTTGGAAATGAGCAGATCGTCCTCGGTTGCGAGCCAGTCGAGCGGCTTCATGATTTCAAGGTGAAAGGTGTCACGATTCCGCGTCATCACGTCCAGTAAGCTGCGAAAACGCGCAGGATTCACGATCCTGAGGACATAAAACGCAGTCTGCGAAATTACTTTGGAATTGGAAACCGCGTTGGCAACCAGAACCGGCGTGACAACATCCGCACTGAAATGCCTCAATTCCTGAATTGCCACGGCCTTTGTCCACCGTGAAATCCGCGTGTAATCCCTGTTAATGATATCAATCAGACGTTCATCAACCGAAAGCATGGCCAGTGGATAAATATCTGCATAACGCCGCCGCATTTCCTCCAGCGAATCACTGTCCAGGTAAGGAAGGACTTTGTTTTTAATGTTCTCGGGCAATAACAGGTCGCAAATCTCAGTGAGATAATCCCTCGCATCAGTCGATTGATCGCTTTTCAGCAATGTTACGGCATGAAATCGGGAACCATATACGGCTTCCAGCACAATAAAAGCCTTTCGCATAATCCGCAGTTTTTCTCTGTCAATGTTCAGCATCAGCTGACTTCCAGGCTTATATGCTTCCGAAAGGTCATGCTCCGCCGAGAGTAACCAGGCGAATGTTTTCAAGTGCTCGTCCAGCTCGTTCAGCATGAAAGTTTGCTCGGTGCTGTTGCAGGTATAACGCAGGTTCCGCAAGGCTTCCATCACTTTATCCTTTACAAAACGGTTTGGATTTTCCAGGTTTCTGCGCAGGAAGCGGATCGCTTCCGGCCCACCGATCTGTTCCACAATTTTCAGCAAATGAAGCTGGCGATAACGGTTATCCGTATTGCTCAAAAATGATTTTTCAATGTATTTCAACAGCGCAGGGCCCGACTTTACCAACGCATCAAAGGCCACTGAAAAATAGCGGTCCGTTTCCATCTGTTCCATCAAAAACGGCCATAACTCTGCCCTTTTTAATTCACCGGCAGTGTAAATCGCCGCCTCGCGCACCCGTTTATTGGGATCTTGCAAGAGCGGAATCAGATACTTGTACGACAGGAAACGGTTTGTGCTCCCGAGGCCGAGCGCCGCTTCAATGCGGTCAGCTTCGTTTGGCGAAAAAACCTGGTTTCTGAGTTGGTCAAAAGGCTTGTGTGAAACGTCCTGCTCGGGCATGTAAGAAACCCTTTTCAAAGATTTTTCCGGAAAACGAAAAACTTTATCACGCACCATCTTTTTGTAAGAGTTCTCGCCTACAAATGCCGCAAATGTCCAGCAAACGGCTACGATCAGAAACAAAATAGCCAGCTGCAATGCTTCCATCCGCGAAATATTAACAAGCACAAAAAGCAAAACGCCCGCTGCCAATCCTCCCATCGCCTTGGCCCGACCTTCGATCCGCCCCTGAACATTCAGCCTTAGACGCGCTTGAATTGGCTGATACAAAACCTGGTAAGCCGGCTCCGCAATGGCCTTTCTGACAGCACTCATAAAAAAGCGCGAGAGCGCAATGCAAGCAAAAAAGATGGCAGCGGTGTCGTAACCCAGGCCATAAATGACCGAAACGGCGAAACTAAAAACGAGGCTTAACGGCAAAATCAGAATGCCGAGCCGTAAGCCGTATTTGTTGATCAGTTTATTATAGAGAAATGTTTTGATGAAGAATTCCAGAATGGCACTGATCCCGAAGAAAAATCCAAGGAAACTGGCCAGCGATTCTTTGTTCGGAAACACATTGCGCGACTCGGTGAAGAAAATGTATTCCACGTAAAACAATGCAAAAACGGGCAGTAATGCGAGCAGGAAAATGTTGCGGTAATATTTTGGATCAACCGCGTCCGTTACCGCAGCGTCAGTTGGTTTGGCTTTAATTTCGATCCGCGCGTGGTCGGCAGTTACGTAACGTTTGTGAATTTTTTTTAACAAAACCGCGCAGACGATCAAGAAACCGACCGCGATAATCAATAGTGAATCGATTGGCAAAATCTTCACCAGTGCAGGAACGGCCAGGTACATGATCACGGACGAAAAAACGTCACCGGTGTTGATCAGCGAAGACAATCTTTTGGATTGCTGGAAATTGAAAAGCTTTACGACGACTGCCCAGAACGTGACGCCATTGACCAGCACGAAAATCCGGTTCCAGATAAAGAGGAAAAAAAACACCCACTTGCTGCCCGTCGAATGATAAATTACCAGGAACACTGCTATGGAGACGATCAGGAAAAGCAACGCATTTTCGCCCAGCCGGTCGAATGCAATGCGCTTTTGGATGCGCGTCAGGCCTAATCCGAGCAGATATACGAAAACGCCGCCGACCACGTAAACCTGCGGTAACATTAACCGGTCGAAACTAACCAGAAATGAAGAGGCCACCACGGTGTAGAACAATGCAGTTGCGCCGCCCATAAAAAATGAGTAGGCCATCAGCAGGCTCACGAGGCCTTCCTCGTCCTTTCTGATGTTCAGCATCCGCGATATGTCCTTGATGTTTTTCACAAATTATTGGCTAACTCCTTAATCATAAAATAGATCTGCCGTTCGGGCATTTGATACAGCGGCCTGATTTTGCCCAGATATAAAAAGCCAAGATCTTCCAATGGTTTGATGCGGGAAGCGACGGGCTGCGCAATGATCAGCCTGACACCGTGCGTGGCGGCATATTGGATCCGCGCTTCATCCAGCAATGCGGAGAATCCATTCCCGCGAAATCCCGGCGCGACGACCAGTCTGTTCAATGATGCATAAGGGCCAGTTCCATAACTTTCCAGGATGGAGCCGTCAAAAAGATCCGCATGCGGAATGGACTGGTAATCATTGTGAAAACTCATGCGCGCAGCAGCCACGATTTCCTTGTTATGTAAAATCACCCAATGGTGCGCGAGTAAATCTTCATCGTCCAGCCAGGCATTATGCGAGAAAAAATCCTGGCTTATTCCCTGTTCATCTTTCCATGCCAGCACACGGAGCGCCCCCATTTCGTCCAGCCGTTCGGGATAATCCAGCTTCATAAGCAGGAACTCCGAATTTCTGATTTCAAACCTTGTTTCCATGGAGCGAGGGGGTTTTATAAGCACTGATTCCATTTCGATGCGTACATTTTATTTTCGGTTTGTATCAAAAAGAAGCCCGATCGAGAACACGCGGCCTTCCTGCGGGTAACGCGACGCTGACGTAATGCCCTCAGCTGCGCGGATGCCCGGCACAAAATATTCGTGGTTAAACACATTGGACACCTGAACCTGTAAACTCAACATATTCAGAACATTATGATAAGTCAATGTTGAATTCAACAAGTAGATTGGTTCAAACCGCGTGATTGGATTGCTGCTGCCAGAGGTTCCGGTCCCGGATTTGCGGGCACTCACATAGTTATTGGTGACGCTAATGCTCAGATTTTTGACGGGCTCGTAAACAGCCCCCAGATTAGCAGACCAAGGCGCAATGTCGCTGACCGGAATTTTCTGGCCTTCTACCTTGCTGAGATCGCGCGGTTTGCTGTAAGTAAGATTTCCCCAGACATTCAGATTTTTCACATCGTACCGCGCCTCCGATTGAAGGCCAATAATCCGCTGCTTCCCCAGTGCCTGGAACTGTTGCGTGGCCACACCGGCGGGCGTTGTAGCAGCAGCCAGGCCGACTGCATTGCTGTAATTGGCGATGTAACCCGCCACATTGAACGACATAGCTTTGCTAAACCGCACCGAAACGCTGCCTTCCACATTCTTCACGCGCTCGGGCTGCAAGGTTGGATTATTAAGCTGCCGTTCGCGGTTTGTTGCATATTTTTGAAGATAGGAAGCATCCTTAAATGCCTCGGTGTAAATGCCTTTCAATACAAACTTCCCTTTTGAATAAATAAGGCTTACTCTCGGATTGAATACAAAACCGTAACCACCATTGGAGCGGATCTGGTTGTGATCAAGCCTGGAACCCAACACTGTTTTGAGACTTTCGGTCCAGTTATAAGTGGCTTGTGTAAATATGCCGATGTCAAAAACGCGGAAATTATCGCCCCCCGCCAGCGTGGAATCCGGGCGGCCGGTTTCGTCGGCGTTTTCGGTTTGGGCTGTAATATAATTGGCCTGAATAATGCTGTTCCGGATTTCAATGCCGCTGTTAATATCGAGCTTGGGCAATGGTGTGAGCAACACCCGGAACTCGTTACGAAGCTGGTTGGAAACGCGATACCAGTACGGGATCGAGTAAGTTGGCTTGCGTTCGTTTAGCAGGTCAATAATGCTGTAACTGCCATTGAAATAACCGCGATAAGTGGGCAGATTGGTTGCTCCGTTCAGCTCGTGCAGGCGATAGGAAGTCAGGTTCAGGATCTGCACTTTTTCGGAGATAAACTTATTGTAAGTCAGCGAAAAAGCTTTGTTATTGGCCACCCAGCGGGAAACTTCCGGCGTCACGATCCGCGAGCGGTTGGTGTACCACGGCGTTGCGCCTTCGTCCGTTTTCCAGCTCATGAGCGATATCATGAAATCCTTGAACTCAACTTTGGCGCGTATATAAAAGTTTTTGGAATCATCATTGAAGCCAACCCGGCTTCCATTCACATTAGCCTGGAATAAATTCGCATTATCCAGTTCCGCCGCCCTGGCCTTTCCGGCATCGGTAAGGCTCAGCGCATTTGCAGCTCCATTCGCATCATAGCCGATTTGATATAAATTACTGTTTGGAAAAAGCGTTGTGAGCTTGTTATTGGTAATGTAAGTCTGAGCGGCGGCTCCATTGATATTTTGCTGAATCGGATAATTATTTGCCGTTCTCGGGTCGTAATTCCATTCCGGATATTTGCTGTAATCCAGTTCGTTAGAGGAAAAATAACGCGATGTCACCGAGACCGCAACGTCTTTTGTCCGAACCGTAACCACGCCATCCACGAGTTTCGTATTCAATGATCCATAACGCACCTGGCCATTCGTGGAAACAACCATTTTCTTTCCTTCGGGCATTTCCTGATCCAGGAAACGCTTGGTAATGAGGTTAATAACTCCCATAAATGCATTGGCTCCATACATTGTGGATGCTGGCCCATAGATCACTTCCACACGCTCGATATCAGACAGTGCATATTGCCTGGAAACGGGAATGTTGTCCGAATTCAGGTCATTTTCCTCTACGCCATCTACGAGCAGGATGGTGCGATCATTGGAAGTAGAGCGGTAACCGCGCTGGTAAAATGTTACATAAGAAGGGCCGTTGCCTCGAATGACGTCAAAGCCGGGAATGTCATTCAGCATTTGGGTCAAATCTTTGTAACCTCTTTTTACAATGTCTGTTTGGGTCAAAACCGTTACCGTCGCAGGGACCTGTAAGAGATTTTCTGCTTTCTTGGAAACAGAAGTGATTTGGATAATACGGTCCATGAGATCACGTTGCTGTGCGACCAGGTCTTTGAATTGTGGCAATGCGGAAAATTCGGGCTCGTAATTTTGGTTGGCCACTAATAGATTTCTGACAGCTGTTGCAGCTTGCGGCAGGGAGTCGAGTGCCAGGTACGTTAAGGCAATGATCTTATAAGCCTGCACTTGCGCATTTGGCGAGAACTTCGTTTTGAGGCATGGGTTTAGTATTTGAAAAACCTCGTCAAAGTTCCCTGTTCGGTATTTCCTGTCGGCCTCGGGTATGATGACGGATGCGTCACAGTCTTCCTGGGCAAATGCTTTCGTGCCCGCGAAAGCGAGGGATATCAGCATTAAGATATGTAAAAATCCTTTCATATTATCTGATGTTCCGGGACAGTTTTTCGTAAGGAATATCCTTTCCGATGTATTGATCCCACTCTTCCTCGGTCAGTTCGCGCTTTACTCTTTTGGAAACTTCGGTAAATAATGCAGCTGAATTGATGTCCCATATCCGAACTGTTTTATCCGCTCCGGCTGCCAGCAACTTGTTCCCGTCGCGGGTAAACTGAATGTCCATCACCCAATAATCAAAATCGCTTAACAAAACAGGCTGTTGTTTGGAAATATCCTCTTTTGCATTCCAGATGCGGATTTTCCAGTCATAGCAAGCGGTAGCAATGCGGCTGCCGTCGGGAGCGAAGGCAATGCTGGTAATGCCCGAAGTGTGCGTTCCCTGCGTGCCGGTCAATGAGTTCGGGACCGGCTCGTCATTCGTAATCCGCACATGGTAAAGCATTCCCGAGCTCGTTCCGAAATAAAGATATTTTTGGTCAGGCGTGAATGCCATGGAAAGCAGCCTGCCGCGTAAACCTGGCAGACTATATTCTATTGGTTTTGAATCCAGCTTATTTAAGTCAATGCGGATCAGTTTGCCATTTCCGGTCGCCAGAAACATGAAACGACCGTCAGCCCACATCTCGACAGATGCGATCTCGGTGCCGAGATTAACATTTTTCAAGACTTCCAGTTTCTTATCGCTCACGTCCCAAAGTCTTACCTGGCCAGCGGAGCTGACCGAGATCAAATGCGGCTTATTATTGATGTTCTTAACCGTCATGGAGAACACAATTCCGTCGTGTCCGATAATGGTTTTAGCTGGCGGCGTGCCGGGCGTAAAGTTGTCCCAGCGCACGATCTGACCGTTGGAAGAGCCAGTGAAAAACGTTTTTCCGTCCGGCATAAAAGCCACGGAACGGATGCTCCTGAACGTCTGCTTGGGATTGCGGAACAAAAGCGGCTTTACGGCAGGTGTCAGATAATTCCACAAACTCACCACGCCGTCGTCGCCCGCTGTTGCAAAAAGCGAATTACCGGCTTGCGGCTCGGCGACGACGCGTACAATGTCATTGTGTGCGATCAATGTTGCCTTAGCACCCGCCGCCTTCGATAGTGCATTAAAAATGTCCGGATTCTCGCGTTCTCCCCCATTTTTTATATTAAAATCATATGCTTTTAATGCTAATAATGCCGTCAGTTCATCACCCGCAGGCATTTGGAATGACTGGATCGCGATGAAGCGTGCGACCGCTTTTGAGCGCTGTTTCAATGCGTCGTTTCTCGAAGTTTCTGCTTCTTTCTGAGCAGATTGCGCATACACTTTTTGCCGCTCCGACTCTTTTTGCGCATTTACCGCGTATTCTTTTTGTATTTCCGTTTGTTTCTGCGATTCCACCGCTGCTTTTCTGGCATTATCGGCCTGAAACTTTTGTTCCTCAGCTATCTGCTTCGCGATTTTTGCAGCAATGCTCTCCTTTACCGCTTTTTCCTGCTCTCTTACGGCTATGCCTTTTTGTTCCTCGGTTAATGTCTTTTGCAATTCGGCAAATGTGCCCTGCTGTTCTGCTATTTTTTTCTGTGAAATAGCTTCGCGCGTCTGGTCCTCAGCGCGCTTTCTCTCTTCCAAAGCCAGACTTTCTTTTTCCAGTGCCGTTTTTTCGCTTTGCTGTGCCTGTGTCCGTAGCACGAGCGCCACGATAAGAAATAGTAATGAAACTAATGAGCTGATCCCCAGGACAGAAGCGAAAATTCTCGCCTTGCGAAGCTCCCGTTTCTGGCGGTCTTCTTTTTGCCTTACTTCGAGCTCATACTGTTTTTTACTATAATCCAAAAAATTGGTTGCACGCTCAAAAAAAGGATCGTAGCGCTGCGCCCATTCCAATGTTGGCTCGCTTTCTTTCAGCCATTTAAGGCCCAACTGCAATTCAGGATTGACCCAAAGTCCGGTGCGGCCGTCCTGATAAAGGGAGGCTGAGTAACTGAGTTGTTTATAGAGTTTTGCGGATTCCAGCTCTTCCTCTATCCACTTCCTGCATCTTTCCCAAAATGTGAGGACTTTTTCAACCGAGACGTCAATGATTGAATTCTGGTCAATCTTTACGCCCGGTTTCGGTGTTAAAATCGAAACTCCGTTTTCCCTGAAAACCATGATCACGTCGATCAACAGATAATCGGGAATGCCTGTGATCTGAATAATTTCGCGCAGGACGGTCGGGTGCAGCGACGATGTATCGCTAGGGCCAAGCACGATGAGCGACTTGAAAAGCTTGGCAGCGGCATTTCGCCGCTTTTCATCCAACCGTTGCGTGTAAATTTCCTCTGCATGCATCGTGATCGACTCCTGCATAGTGCCAATGGCCTCGTAATCAGATCGCGAAACGGGGGAAGAATACGGCTTTGTCGACTTCCAGCGGTCCCATGTGCGCATTAATGCATGTTGCAGAATGGGGAGGAAGTCGGGGTTATCGGCGAGTTCTTTCAATAGACCGGTTACCAGTTCGGGCTCAATGCTGGCTCCAACGGATTCCACGGGACCTACAATGACTTGTCTGACCTCTTCCGGGTTCATTTTCGGAAGGAGATAATAGCCTTTATTGATGATCTCTGTGAGACCATTGAATTCAGTACAATGGTCCAGATAATCGGAGCGCATTGTAATAACAGCGTGTACCGGAAGCTCGCGCTGATTGATAAGCGTTAGCAGTAGTTTTACAAAAGCGTTCGTCCTGTTTATGCCCGAGGAATCTTCCGAAAGTTCATAGCGGAAAAGCTCCTCAAACTGGTCGATAACCAGCAGAATTTTCTGGCCGCGCGTGGCGGAGAGCAATGATAATGCGACTTTGGTATCATTGCTGAGCTCTTTTTCCAGGGACACCGGATCGCGACTGTCCCAAATCGGATCATCCTCGCGCAATGCCGCTTTCACCGCATCCACAAAATTCCGGACCGGATTTCCACCCGGCCGGAAAAGAATTACTTTCCAGCGATTTGAGGCGTCGCCTTCTTCCAATGAAGGAATGAGGCCGGCTTTGATCAACGAAGACTTTCCACTTCCCGACGAACCGATCAATGCAAGGAAGCGCCCGTCCAGGAGTTTGTTTTTCAACTCCCGGATGTGCGCGTCCCTGCCGAAGAACAAAGCATGATCTTCATAATCATAACTTCGAAGGCCCGGAAATGGATTGGTAAAGGTAGAATTCTCAACCATATGTTTCAGGTTGCGGCAATTTTCATTACAAATTTGTTACGGTTCTTTCCATGGGCATATTCATAGGAAAACTCATCGACACCATTGATCGTCAAGAAAATACCGAGGCCGCCAATGCCGCGTTCTTCCAGCGAAAGCGTAAGGTCCTGCGCATTGGGCAGTTCTTTCGCAAGCGGGTCAAACGGCGCGGCAATGTCTTCCAGGATCACCACGAGTTTCTCGGCCGTGATCTCACTCACCACCTGAAAATCCGCTTCGATGCCCGGCGCCTGATAGCCGTACAAAATAATGTTTGTAGCAATCTCATCGACCGCCAGTTTGAGGCTATAAGTTGGTTTTTTGGCCAACCCAGCCTTTTCCGAAAGCTCACCAATGTATTCCCGCAGCGAATCGAGAGAATCAACAGTGCCGGGAAAACTTTTCGATTCCATTATCAGGAGATGTTAAACTGGATATTGATCAACGATGGTAACGCTGTGCTGCAAGCCCGTTTTGGTAAGCGTATCCACAATCAGTTCCTGCGGTTTCACGATGTAAATGGATAATTTCGGCCCGATTTTCTGCTTTGAGTAAATCAAAACTCTAAGCCCCGCCGATGACATAAAGCTAAGGTCCTCCATGTCAAGCACCAAAGCATCAATGGGTTGATTAGCAATTTTCTCAATTTCAGTCTGAAAAACACGCGCCGAAAGCGAATCCAGCTCGCCATGCAAAGTAAAGCGCGCCTCCTGATTTTCTATTAGGGATTCTATTTGAAATGCCATTGGAATATTAATTAAAGGTTTTAAATGAGTTATTTAAATGCTAACTGTTACTGCCTTGTGCTTCTAAGCGGCGTTTCGAACGTGCCGGAGGCCGAAGGGCGTTCTGCTAGTGCTCCGATTGTGAGCCGCGTCGTGCACGTGCCTTCGACCGCCCGGCGGCCCGGTCCGCTCAGGCTGACAAGGCGTTCCGCTGTTGCTAACCAGTGCCGTCGTACAACTAGCTTGTCACCCTGAGCGGAGCCGAAGGGGCGTTACTGCTAGCACGACCGCCGAAGGGCGCCACTGCTACCCCCTCCGCCAAAGGGCGCTACTTCCCAACCAAGATGACCGTCGCTCTCCCCCCAACCAAAAACCTCCCCTGGTCTTCCAACCTCGGCTCCTTACCAACTTCGTAAATGTCCTCACCAGTTGGCATGTCCGTATTCACGGCCAGATGCCATTTTTGGCCGGCTGGAAGTGGTGGGAGTTCGTAGTATAATGCGTCCCAGTGCGAATTCATCGCTACGTATATCGAATCGTCCCGGATTGTTCCGCTTTTGGCGTGGGCGCCGTCCAGCATGAATGCCAGGCAGCGGCTGCTTGGTGAAAAGTCGGGTTGCCAGGCTTGGGTTCCGTGGAATGTGATGTCCGCGAACCCGCTGCCTACATAGTCCTTATGCTGGAAATGCGTCCTGCTCCTGAGCACCGGATGTGCACGGCGGAAGCGCATAATGTGTTGCGCGAAGCGATAAATGTCCGCGTTCTTTTCCATCAAGCTCCAATCCAGCCAGTTAAGCTCATTATCGTGGCAATAGGTGTTATTATTACCGGATTTGGTAACGCCCACTTCATCGCCCGAAAGGATCATAGGAACGCCCTGGCTCACCATAAGGATCGACAATGCATTCTTTATCTGCTTGTGACGTAGCTGATTAATGTACGAATCATCCGTTTCACCTTCCACCCCACAATTCCATGAATGGTTATCATTACCACCGTCATTGTTATTCTCTCCATTCGCTTCGTTGTGTTTTTCATTGTAAGCAAATAGGTCATAAAGGGTGAAACCGTCGTGGCAGGCGATGAAGTTAATGCTGGCTGTCGGGCCGCGATAGTAGTACAGATCAGGCCATCCCTGGATGCATTGCGCGATTTCTCCAACTAAACCTTCGTCGCCTTTGAGGAATTTCCGGATCGAGTCGCGGTATTTTCCGTTCCATTCTGCCCAGCGTCCGTATGCCGGGAATGAACCGACCTGGTATAAGCCGCCTGCGTCCCAGGCTTCGGCTACCAGCTTGCATTTGGCCAGAATCGGGTCATATGCGAGCGATTCGAGCAATGGCGGGTTGCTTAATGGCGCTCCGTTTTGGTCACGGCCAAGAATGGCGGCGAGGTCGAAACGGAAACCATCAATGTGGTAATCGGCTGCCCAGTAACGCAGACAGTCCAGAACCATGTTCCGCACCACCGGATTGTTGCAATTCAATGTGTTGCCAGTTCCTGAGAAATTGAAATAATAACCCTCAGGCGTGAGCATGTAGTAGGTTTTGTTATCAATTCCCCTGAACGAGATTGTGTGACCGCGGTGGTCGCCTTCTGCTGTGTGATTGAAAACCACATCCAGCATCACTTCAATGCCGTTTTTGTGCAGTTCTTTAACCAACGTTTTCAGCTCATCCACCTGCATCCCAAACTTCCCCGTGGCAGCATAACCTGCTTTTGGAGAAAAGAAATTAACCGTGCTATAACCCCAGAAATTGACGATCAAGCCGCCTGTAACCGGGTTTTCCTTGCTGTTTTCCCATTCATCAAACTCATAAATCGGCATGAGCTCCACGCAGTTGATCCCCAGATCTTTCAGGTAAGCCACTTTGCTGCGAATGGCTGCAAATGTGCCCGGGTTTTTGACATTGGATGATGGATGCTGCGTAAAACCGCGCACGTGCATTTCATAGATCACCAGATCCTCGATCGGCGTTTCGAGCGGGTGGTCATTTTCCCAGTCAAAATCCTCAAAAACGAGGCGTGAGCGATATGGATAAATGTTATCCCAATTCGGTTTGGCCAGCCAGGAATCCCGTCCGCCAATGGCTTTGGCGTACGGATCGCTGAGAATAATGCTTTTGTCAAAACGGTGACCTTCTTCGGGCTTGAAGGGGCCGTCCATGCGGTAACCATATTCCAGGCGCTCGTAATCCAGATCAAAAACGATCATGGAATACACATTGCCCGTTCTGAATTCTTCCGGAAAACGGATCTCGGCAAACGGCTCCGCTTCGCCCCTTTCGAACAATACAAGCGTACAGTCGATGGCTTCGCTCGAATAAATGCTGAAATTGATCCCGTTCGGAACCATGGTCGCTCCGAATGGCAACGCATGTCCGCGTCTGAACTTGATCCCCTGCTGCTCGTGCGTCGGGTAGTAATCAATCCTGATATCTGTTGCCATGGATTAGTCTTGTTTTAGGAATGCAACTCCGTCTTCCGGCTTCTCAACAATGGTAAAAAAGTTGATAAAACCGGTGGTGGACATCACGTCCTGGATTTCTTCCGAAACCCCCACAAGCACCACTTTACCTTCCTGCGACCTGATATTCCGGTAAACCATCAGCAACACACGCAGCCCGGCGCTGGACATGAAACCTACGTCGGTGAGGTCAATCGCGATGTTTTTGCTTTTGTCCATGGCCACCTTTGCATTTCTTTCAAATTCGGGTGCCGTTTTGCTGTCTATGTCGCCGGAGACCGCAACCACCGTAATTTCCTCCTGATCCGTAATGGTAACTTTCATCTGAATAGTTTCTAAATATGGTTCAAATTACTTGGCCGAACTGATCTGTACTTTCACGCGGATACGTTCCTCTGTTTCAGGAAGTTTCACGGTAAGTGCATAGGCATCGAAATCTGTATAAGGCTGATCGTCAATGAAAACCTCGCTGATATACACGCTTCCGGGAGGCAGGATATCCGGCGAAACACGCAGAATGTTGTCCTTCCAGCCGTTTGGATAAGGCTTAAAGTAGAAATAAGTTGGCTGCTTGGTGATCAGCAAATTGATATAAACTGCTGACAGATAGCATAGTTCTGTGCTGTGATATGCACTCATGGAGTGGCTTCCTTTGAAACGCTCTGTTCCCAAAAGATACGGCATACCATTGCCCAACACATTGAAATACACACCGCCATCGTCATTATCCAGGAAGAATGCATTGTAGAATGCTGCCGCCTCACGCGCTTGTTTTTCGTATTCTTTATCTCCCAAAACCCCGTACATGATCAGGTAAGCAAGAATTGCCTGCTCCTGCTGCCACCACGCCTTGCGGTCATGCCATACAAATTGGTGCTTGTCGCCTGTCTTCTGAACGCGTTCAACCACGTCATACCAGCCGCCACGCTGTTGATCAGAACCAGCCGCAGGCATCAATTCAGCAATTTTTTTGGCAAATGCCAGATATTCTTCTTTTGGAGTCAGCGATTGCTGACGGATCAGGTTCCATGCGATTTTCAGGTTGTGCCCTACTACTGCACGGTTTTGCTGCCATCCCCATGTTTGGTCTTTGCTCCAATCTTCGAAAAATTTCTCCTGAACAAACGGACTGTTTTCGTAGTCTGGGAAATATTTGGTAATGGTGTCAAAAGTGTATTCCAAGAAATCAGCGTGCTTTTGCTCGCCGCTTGCCAGCCAGAGGTTGATCAGGTAAGCAGGCGCGTGGTCACCCACGGAGTTCCAGTTTTTGCGGGCTTTGTTATGAGCCAAAGATTCCTCGTGCGCATCCAATGTGATCGGGTGCAAGTGGGAGTAGTAACCTACGCCATTTGGATCTTTGAAATATTTTTCAAACAGATCAATGGTTTTGTCAATGTCGTCGCGGATGCGCTGATCGCCCGTGATGCGGTAGGTTTGCGTCGGGCCTGCGAGGGCGTAGATCTGCTCATACATAGGAAGCGAATCCAGGTCGTCACCAAATTCCGAAGTCAGCAATTTGGTTTCTTTCTGGCCTTCCACTTTCAAGCCGTGATACCAGTAAACGAGGTCATCATCTTGGTCAAAAAAGCGCATGTGGTCGCGCAGATATTCTGTTCCAAGCTCTGCCCCTTCCAGGAATTCGTCTTTTCCGGTCAACAGATATGCGGATGCAAATCCGTAAACCATTCTGGAAATTGTGTCTGTTTCCTGCAAGTAATCTCCTTTTTTGGAACCTCCCAAATGGAGCATTGTGCGATAATTTTTGTAGTTGATCTCCTCTTTCGGATAATCAAACTGCCATTTCAGATAGCTGGAAGCAATAGAACTGATCTGCGTGATCCAGTAATTCTGCTCCTCGTGGCGATAAGCTTTTGGCTCCTTACCCGGGAAAATCAATTGCTGCGCTTCAAATGTGCTTTCGTCCGCGCCTGCATTGGGATAAAATGTTCCGTAAGCGAAAACATATTGTCCATTTGTCGACAAAAACGGTGCGATATCGCCTGGATCCTGCCAACCTTCTGTCAGGTTCTGCACGCCGCGCGCATAGGTGGAAGCGATCAGATTGATCTTGAAAGGACGCTTGTCCGACGTCTCCACAGTAAACCAGCGTTCCTCTGCATTATATCCCGTGATATAA
The DNA here is from genome assembly GCF_022869785.1 of Dyadobacter chenwenxiniae. Classification (NCBI taxonomy): domain Bacteria; kingdom Pseudomonadati; phylum Bacteroidota; class Cytophagia; order Cytophagales; family Spirosomataceae; genus Dyadobacter; species Dyadobacter chenwenxiniae. The sequence continues at coordinate 2,283,054 of NZ_CP094997.1, forward strand.
CCCGCAATGGTATCCGAAAAAGTGAAATTAATATTCATGCGTTAGTTGGTAAAGGTGTTTGAGAGTTTATTAAGCCAGATCTTCCTGATCCCGATAGCCCTGGGTGATTTCAATAATGTTTCCTTCGGGGTCTTTGAGCCATACGGTTTTCCAGCCTTCGATTACGTCGTCGAAATGCAATGGGCCGAGGGTGATGACGGCGTCTTCTCCCATGCTTTCCACTTTGGCATCGATGTCGTCCACGGAGAATGCAATGTGCCTTAAACCAGGATAATGCGGGCCGTCTGCTTCGGACATCGGGTAAGGGCGGTCTTCTTCGGGCGGGAAGATTTCGAAGTAAATGTTGTCATCGTTTTTAAGGAAAACCAGCTCGGCGTCGTCGCCCAGACTGATGACCCTTGCCCTGCGGAACCCAAAATATTTAGAATAAAAATCCTCGAACTTCGCGAGGTTTTTAACTGTAAGTGCCAGGTGGAAAAATGTCGCGCTCATATTAGTTAGGGTTAGCTGCTGACAATGTTTCAATGATCTTTTTGGCAAACAAATGCGCATGCCCGCCAGAGCGTCCGGTGATCAAGTCGCCGTCCACAACCACATCTTCATTGGTATAAATGGCTCCATATGCCTTTGCGTCACCGATCAGGTTATTGTGGCAAACCAATTTGCGGCCGCGAACGAGCTCGGTTGCAGGTGCAGTAAGCCATAATCCGTGACAGATAATACCTTTCAAAATGCCTGGTTCAGCAAAAACGCGTTTCAGGAATTCGGTTGCAGGCGGAATTTTCTCCACGTCCTCGGTGTAACGCAGCCGGTCCGAAACCATGCCCGAAGGCACGATAATGGCGTCGTAAGTGCGCAGCTCCTCGTCGCTCATGTTCTCGAACGATTCCCAGCAATCCATCGGCGCACGATATTCGTGGCCCAGAAAGGTGAGTTTATCCTGTCCCCATAACCTTGTCAGAAAATGCAGCTCAGCGCCTTCTTCGGGAAAGCGGAATTTGTAGTAGAAAATTTCATTCTCAAAATAATCGGCTTCCAAGAGCACACCGATCTTTTTATCTGCCAGTTTCATGGTGAAAGGGTTTAGGAGGTTCTATTTAGTTAGGCTAATGTTCCGTCGGGATGCTGGACCATTCCTGCGAAGTGAATGGCAATTTTTCCGTCTTGCAGCACCCAGCTGTCAGCAAAACGCATTTCACTTTTCTCGCCACCAACCGTCATCGTGATCTGTTCGGTGATCATTAATGTTTCCGGATCTTCGGTTTCGGCCCAGAACACAATGTCTGTTTCCAGTCCGTCGATGCCCAAAATGCCTTGCATATGCTCGTTCACCTGGTCGCGGCCTTTGTAAATAACGGGCGACTTGGAAAAGCTGCTGATCAACGTCGCATCGTCTGTATACTGGTCAAGCAGCGCGTCGATGTTTTTGTCAAGAATATGCTGAATGTGTTCTTTGTACATTCTGCCCAGCTTGGTATCCGGTACGTTTTTCATATTTTGGTTTAATAAAGATGGGTTAATAACCTGATTTAGAGTGTCGCTGACCCTTCGTGATATTCCAGGCCGTCGACAATGTATTTGGTAATGACCACCTTTCCAGCGTCCGTCAATTTTACTTCCCAGGTTTGAAAAGCATCACATTTGATGCGTTTGCTGAATGGTTCGGGAGCATTCCATACGCTGGCTTCCCATTGGACCACCACTTTTACCACCGCAGTATCGCCGTTGATGACGGGCTCAACGACCTTAACCGTATGAACTTCGTCGAAAAAGATCCGGATCACGCGCTGAAACCAGCCTTCAAATCCTGCATATCCGTAAACTGTTGCTTCCGGGAATACCATTTCGAGTTCGGCATCCGCAAGCAGCGGCAAAACTTCAACCATCGGGACGTGGACATCCAGCTTTTTATACCAGTCAAGAGCCAGTTCTTTTATTGCTTCCTGCGTTAGCATTGTATTTTATATTTTAGGTTAATTATAATTCAATCAATGGTTTAGACTATTTCAAATTGGCAGCACTGTCCGCTGCAAGGATCATATCAGCTGCTTTTTCGCCGATCATAAAGCAGGCTGCAACCGTATTTCCGCTGGTAACCGCTGGCATAACCGAGGCGTCGGCAATTCTGAGGTTCTGAATGCCATGCACTCGTAATCCAGCGTCAACAACGGCCATTTTATCAATGCCCATTTTACAGGTTCCGGCTGGATGCCAGATCGTTGTGCTCTGGCTTCTGACGAATGCTTCGATGTCAGCTTCCACACCAGGGACCATTTCACCGCCATTCAGCTCCAAAAACTTAGGTGTGTTAGCAAGCTTTCTCACCAGTTCAACAGCCTTCGAAAGCACTGTTATATCTGACGCTTTTTCCAGATAATTGGGATTAATAACCGGCATGTCGGCCGGATTTTTAGATCTCAACATTACTTTTCCACGGCTTTCAGGCTGAACCAGAATGGGCAAGAAAATACAAACCGGGCCGCCCAGATCCGGCAAAACCGGTGCTAATGGCTCTGGCAGGCTTGGTGTAAAGTTGATTTGCAAATCCACCACACTTCCGTCATTTTTTGTATTGACAAACAGCACATTACCCGTAAGCAATGTTGTATTTGACATTGGAATTTTTGACCGGAAAATCATCGGCAGCTGCAAATGATCCTGCAAGTTTTTCCCTACGCCAGGCAGATCTTCGATCACTGCTATGCCAAGCTCCTGCAATTCAGCAGCCGGCCCGATTCCCGACAATAGCAGCAGCTTGGGAGAACCCAGTGCGCCTGCTGAAATGATGATCTCTTTATCGGCAAAAGCTTCTACCAGCAAACCATCACGAGAGATAAACTCCACGCCGGTCGCCTTTTTATTTTCAATTAAAACTCTGGAAACCAGTGCGCCGGTAACGATTGTCAAGTTTTTCCTGTCAGCAATTGAGTGCAGGAAAGCGGATGCACCGCTGTCTCGGTGACCATTTTCATCAATGTGAAATTGCAACAGTCCAGCCCCATTTTCCTGCCGGGCACCATTGTAATCCCAATTCGGGCCATCGTAACCCAGCTGCGTTGCGCCTACCAGAAAATGCTCCGAGCGCATGACTTCATCCGGGCAGTCACGAATGCTTAATGCTCCGCCCGTTGCGTGATAATCCGAAGCGCCATTTTCGTAGTTTTCCGATTTTTTAAAATAAGGCAAAACAGCTTCATAACCCCATCCCTGGGCACCCATTGCTTCCCATTTATCGAAGTTGGCCGGGTTACCGCGGACGTACATCATGGCGTTGATCGAAGTACTGCCTCCCAGCACTTTGCCTTGGTTAATCGTGATGGAGCGGCCATTCAAACCAGCTTGTTCGGTGGTTTGTAATTGCCAGTCCATATCCGATCCCCAGAGGCTTACAAAGCCTCCCGGATCCTGAATTGCAGCTTCCCGGTCGTTTTTTCCGGCTTCAATGAGCAGCACTTTCGTGTCCGGGTTGGCGCTCAGGCGATTGGCCAGCACGCTCCCGGCCGCCCCGGCGCCAACAATAATGTAATCAAATCTCATGTTGACCATTTTAAAAATGGAGGAGGGTTTTCAGCGTTTATGGTTATTGCGAGCAATTCACTTTCACCCAGTCCGACTTGTGGTTGCCTTCCAGCACCAGATCGATCAAAAAGGGCTTATCGTCGGCCAGCATTCTTTCGATAGCCGGCAAAATTTCTTCTACTTTTTCAACCCTCACCGCTTCTACCCCCATGGATTTTGCCAAAAGGTCGAACCGGATTGCGGGATAGGAAAGGTCAAATGGCAGCGGATGATCGTGTTTCGGAATTTCGCGTTCCTGCCAGTATTGGTCAATGTTGAGTTGCAGTAATTTATAAGAGCCATTGTTGCAGACCACAAATTTGGCTCCCGTATTATGCCGCACCGCTGACCATAATGTCTGGATGGTGTACATGCTGCCGCCGTCACCGGAAAAACCGATTACAGTCTTTTCAGGATTGGCTATTTTGGCACCGATTGCTCCTGGAAATCCTACACCAAGCGAACCGCCGCGCGTGAAAAAATATTGTTTTGCGAGCTTAGGCGGAAGGTAACGGCTTACTGCCGCTGAACTCGTCAATGCTTCGTCGAAAATGATGGTTTCATCCTGATTCAGCTGCTCGGCCAGCACTTTGGTAAATTGCGCCATATTCAGCGGCGATCTGCCTTTCAGTTTGTCGTCCGCTTCTTTTTCAGCTAAGATTTTATCGTTCTTGGCATTACCGATATCCGCTATACGTTGTTGTGCTTTTGCCGTCTGTTCAGGCGTCACCAACGCTTCAATTGTCTGAGCAAGAGCAGCAAGCGAAAGTTTCGGATCGCTCACAACACCCAGGTCAACGCGGTGGTTCTTTGCAATCTCATAAGCATTGAGATCGAAATGGATCACTTTGGCGTCCGGTGCGTAAATCTCTCCCAGCTCTGGAAAAACCTCAGGCATCATATAAGTGCCCACAATGAGGTTCGCATCGCCCTTTGTCGTAATCGGGTGGCTGAAAGATCCAAACATGTGGCCCGTCGTTCCCTGATACAACGGATGCGTGTTGTCCATGACGAGATCCCCGAATTCGACACCATAGACTTCCGCGCCTAAAAGCTCGGCAACGTGTGTAAGCTCCGGGATCGCATCTGAATACGCAATGCCGTCACCGACGAAAATTATCGGCTTTTCAGCTGCCAGCAACATTTCCGCTGACTGCGTGATCAGTTCCGGCGCAGGGGCAACCCGCGTGGAAGGAATGCAGCTTGGAAATACGGGCTCATCGTTGATCTCATCGAGAACATCCATGGGCAGGCAAACATAAACCGGCCCCATAGGAGGCGTAGATGCGATTTTTACTGCCCGGCGTAACGTCCGTAACAGTGATTTTGAAGACGTGGCCATAGTTGAATACTTGGTCACCGGCGCCATCATGGCCACCAGGTCATTCGCCATTTGCGCATCCATATTCATGTATTGCACACCCGCATCCGACCCGATCACCACCAGCGGCGCATGACCTCTTTTGGCCTGATACACAGCGCCCACCGCATTACCAATGCCGGGGGAGCTGTGCAACTGTACCAATGTTGGTTTCTGCGTGGCGCGGGCGTAACCGTCGCCCATCATGACCGCAATTGTTTCCTGCAAGGTGAGGATGTATTTCATCTCGGGATACTCGGCCAGGGCGTCAAGGAAACCTTGCTCCACCGTGCCGGGATTGCCGAACATGTAATCCATGCCATCCGCAAGGAATTGCTCAATGATCTTCTGATTCCCGGTTTTACCAGCCATAACGTGTGAGGCCTTTGTCCAAAACGTTCACAAACTGCTCTCCGAATTCGAAGGAACATTGCAATGAACGGCCTGTAATAAATGGATAGTCAACGATTACGGAAGTTTCTTTACCAAAATTTCCATGATATTGTCCTTCTGGTCCAACGGCGTCGGAAAGAATGTATTCCAGCACATATGGCGGTGGCCCCATGTTCAGATCGGTGTGCAGGAAGCCGGTTCCGTCGTGGTAATCGTACTCAATGCAATGCCCTGTTACGTGTTTTCCTTTGATGATGGAATTACGTTCGTTGAAATCCCTTGCAAAAACAAGTGGCGCAACGCCGTAGCAGATCCCGGCAACAGGCATTTGTTTTTTGTAAAAAGCAAGAATTACATCATGGACGCGCTGGTTGTTCACCATGTCAATGATCGGGCCGCTGCCGCCTACCAGGAAAACTGCGTCGTATTCTTCGGTCAGCTTGTCCTGTGCAATTTTGAGGTCGCTATAATATTTTTCGAATGCGCGAAGAAAGTCTGGTGTGGAGAAGTAAGGACGCTGCGGGATCACTTCCGACAGGTTCATTGTTTTTTCCAAACGGTTTGTTGCTTCAAAAGCATTCACTTTGTCAGCGGCGAGCTGCGTCGTAACGCACACGCCAAGAGGAGGATCTACGTAAGTTGTATCATAGCTCGGAGGCAATGCTTCGGCCTTTTTTCCGTTGGGTGTAATGAAATCAACGGTGTAACCGGCTTCTTCCAGTTTTTCGAGCGGCCCTACCAGCTCAATGCCCCAATATCCGTATTCCGATAAAATGGCGAGTACTTTTTTAGACATAAAATTCGGGTTTGAATAATTTTAAAAAATATCGAGGAGAGTTTACGAATGCGTTATTAATGAGCGGCGGCTCCTGGAGGAGGAGGCACAACGCCTAATTGCTGCAAAAGGCCAAGTTCATCCACATTAGCCCAGCGCTCGGCGATTTTTCCGTCTTTCATTCGGGCTGTGGTTGTGCCTGTCAATGTGATGGATTTTCCGGATGGCGGCATGCCCATTACGCCGCCTGTATCGGTGCCGTTGAGTCTCCATCTGTGCACCACTTTATCGGCTACATATCTCTGATCTTCAATGCTCAGCTTTGCATCCGGCATAGCTCCGCGGAACATGCCCACGATCCCTTTGAAACTGGCCGAACCGGGCTCAGAAACTGTTTTACCGCCCACCTGTGAATGGTCTATCGCATCGGACGCCAGTAAGTCTTCGCGCACAACACCTGTATTCCAGGCTGTTTCAAAGAATTCTACGCAAATCGCATTGTTTTGTTCTGCTGTAAGTGACATGGTTTTTGTTTTTTAAGGGTTAATTTTGGCTGTCGGCGGTCGGCGGTCAGCTTTCGGCTGTCGGCGGTATGCTGATAGCCGATGGCCGAAAGCCGAAAGCCCTCTATGTTACCGTATAAGGTCTCCCGCCTAAAAAGGCTTCTACTATTTCTGCTGTATTCACGTGGTTTTGGATCGAGGCCACTTTTCCGTCTTCATTCACGACTACAATGTGCACGACGCTGGTGTGAAACGGGATTCCGGTTGCTTTTGAAACGCCCGGCTCGTCAATGAGAACAGCCGCCACATTATCCTGATAAATCATCCTAACCGCCTTGAAATGGTCAAAACGCATGGTTTCAATGATTTGCTTCGCCGACTCCACGGCTGCAATCGGCCCTATGCGCTCGCCCGACCAGGCGATAATGTCGCGCGGCCCGAACATATGCCAGACAACGTTTGGCGCAAATGCCTTCCGAACATCTTCTGATTTCAGTCCCTGCAATGCGGCATACATGGCCCTTGCGGACTTTACGGTTGCGGGCGCAGTGTCGAAAACCGTTTCATCAAACACAATGCTGTCCGTTGTTCGCGGTGATGTAACCGATTTATTGGTATAATGTGCTGTTCCATTAATGCTTGCGTTAACCGTGAACGGCCTTCCGCCCTGCAATGCTTCAATAATTGGAAAAGTGTCGCGGTAACATTGTAATTGGCTGATCTGGCCGTTTTTAATTATGATCCAATGGACAACGCCCCCAGAAAATGCATGTCCTGATTTTGTTTCACCGCTTCCTTCCATCACCACAGCAACTGTATTCCCCTGCGCTATAAACCGGGTTGGATTCAGTTTTTCAAAAGCCAATCCTTCTTTTTGTAATCTGAAAAATTGACTTACTCCTGCTTTCCCTTCCCAAGCGCCTGACCAGGGAATCAAATCCTGCGGCCCGCCCATTTCCCATAAAACATCGTCCGCTAGAAATGATAGAACTTGCTCTATATTATTCTCCTGCAATGCTTTATAAAATTTTTTCAAAAACGGAACCGGATCCAGATCAATCGCATTGACATTTTCCAGCGAAGCCAGAATCATGAATGAATCTGCGAGCCTGATCAATGTGTCTTGTCCGTCCTGCTCAAAAACCAGGTCTTTTCTGGAAAGCTCAGGCTCATCAATGACCAGCACATCCTTGTCCGGATCGAAACTTGTAATGATTGTGGGCTTTACCGGAAGCTGCCCGCCTCTGTTAACATCATGACGGACAACTGCTCTTTCCATTTTATTGAATCACTTTCAATTGTTGCAACAAACCCAGACTGTCCTGGGCAACCCACATCTCAACGATCTTCCCGTCTTCAATGCGGAATATGTCAATGCCTTGATCCTGAACCCTTATGCTGGTGGTTTCCCTTCCGAGAAAGTTGCCCGTGTTGGTTGCTTCGTAAGACCAGCGGCTGACCACTTTATCCCCTTCCGCGAGTTCGTCGTGCAATGTGAAATGCACGTCCGGGAATGCGATCAAGGCTGTTTCGAACCATTTTCTCAATGTGGGTGGCTGATGGGACTGTCCGGGAGGAAAATGAAATATCACATCTTCGACAGCGATTTCGTCCAGGACCTCCACATTCTTTTCATTCCAGAAATCGAACCAGTATCGGCGTACTATTGCTTTATTTTCTTCTGATATCATGATGGGATCGCTCCTAGTTGCTGCATCAGTCCGAAATCGTTTTCATTCACATGAACCGAAAGGATCTTACCATTTTTGATTGTAAAAATGTCGATTCCGTAGTCTTTCACGTGGTTACCCGTTGGCGCCGCGCCGAGGAATTCTCCCTGATGCGTTCCTTCAATGTTCCAGCGTGTTGCTACTTTATTGCCTTCGGCCGTCTGGCGCATGATGTTGAATTTGATATCAGGAAATGCGTTGCGCAGATAAATTACGAAGTTCCTGAATGCCGTATATCCGGCGATTGGCTCAGGTTGTGTAGGGATAATGAATGCGAATTCAGGATCCAGGATTTCTTCAATCACTTCCAGTTTGCCCTGGCTCATGATCTCCTCAAAATACCGTGTTGCCAATGTCTGGTTGTACTCCGGATCAGTTGTATCCTCTTTGGCTTCGGAAGGTAAAATACCCAATTGAAGCAGCAGGCCAAGCGTATCTTCGTGACCAACAGACTCGACGATCTTGCCATCTTTAATGGTATGCCAGGTCATTCCGTCCACTTCAAAAGATTTGCCTGTTGCCTCTACATTGCCTTTAACTGTCAGCAAAGGGCCGCCTGTGTGCGTGCCGCCGCCTTTCCAACGTGTAACTACCCAGTCACCGCCTGCAACCATTTCATGCGGGTTAAGATAAAAGTCAGGGAAAGAATCGTGGAGCATGCGAACCAATCCGATAAATCCGTCCGGGCCGTGAAATGGTTCAGGGTGAGTAGGCAATGTAAAAACGAAATCATCCGACAAGATCTCATGAGCGACCTGCTCATTCTTGCCATTCATAATTTGATAGAAATATCGTCGGGAAAGTACTTTATTAGCGTTCATGTTTTTTAGTTAAACAGTTAGAAGGGTTTAAATTTGAAACCAGATTGATCAGGGAAACAGAACATAATTTCGCCTCTTTGTCCCTTTTCTTCTATAAATATCCCCATAACTGCTGCGGGACGATTCAAATTTTAATTGAAACTGAAAAAAGTAAAGGTGAACCTGTTGATTCCCGACTTCAAACCGTCGACGTAAGAATGAGATTTTGACGGCCGTTTTTTTTATATCTATTTAGGTTGGCATGGTAGTATTCTTTCTACTTTAATTTGTATAATTGCAACCCAATATCCACCTCATGCGAACCGCATACATTAAGCAGCCGACCACGTATTACCCTTTAAATTACATGCACTTGTAAATCAGGCCGGTAACCAACTGCCGCCATGAGATTCCCGACGCATTTCCACCTGCCGGAATGTGCTCTGTCTGATCAGCATATACACTCTTAGTAACTCATAAAACGTTTATCAAAATGAAACCCTTAAACCTCCTTATCGTTGCAATTCAAAAAGAATATCTTGCACTACTCGAAGACTCGCTGGGTTACGCAGGCTATAAGTTCAGCATCCGGCAAGTTGCTTCCAAACAATCGGCCATTGAGGCTTTTTACGAATCCAAATACGACTTACTGATCTCCAACTGCCTGCTTCCTGACGGCAAGATCACCGACCTGGCTAACGTGCTCGGGAGTCAGCTTCCTTGCCTGGTGATGACAGAGGGACATTGCCCTGTAACGGCGGAAAGAGTGCTTGCGGTAACGGAAACGAGCTATTATATTAATTGTTCCAATAAACTGGGCTGGATTCCCGCGCTGGAAAACACACTTGCGAAATGGAAAAACAACGCACGAAAAAAGATTGCCCAGCATAACCAGAACCATGAATCACTTTATAAAAAGGTCCTGGCGCGTTGCGAAGATGAGATCGCTGCAAATTCGCTTTCTAATGCATTCTCATTGCTGCTGGAAGTGATGGACCTCAGCAGAATATATTTCTATACCAAAAACCAGCCTGCAACCGGTGATGCGCACGACCTGACCTTGAAAATAGAAGTTACTGCACCCGGCGTGCCTGCCAAACATACCGGAAAGACCATTAAAATTCCCGGTTTCAATCGTTGGAATGCTTTATTTAATGCCAAAAAGCCTGTTTTGGAGCCTTCATCCAACAAGAGCGGAGCAGAAGTTCAGTGGTTTAGTCAGCAGGATGCCCAATCCATGATGGCGGTTCCGGTGCAGGGTAACGCGGGCTGGACCGGCTTTATAGCGCTCGACGACACATTAAACAACCGGGAATGGACGCAGGCCGAGATTGCCCTTATTGAGTCTGTGGCTTCATTGATCCAGAAAACGAACTCAACCTCAGGCAAAACTTCAAGAAATAGCAAATTCCTGACAAGCCTGGCATGAACCCCGACTTGAATTACCGGAACGGGATGTCATTAGGTTGGCGTCTCTGTTTCATCCTTAGCTTGTTTGCCACAATTCCGCGTCTCATTTTTATCTGGACTTCCATGTTTGACCAGGATAATGTTGGCGCGGGCATATTGGATATTTGCATCCAGTTCATCATAAGTTTTGAATTTTCGTGGATCTTCGTATACATCTGCCTGCAAAACACCTATAATGTGCCCAGCTGGTTCAACAGCCAGAAAACATGGGTCCAGATAGTGCTGCTAATCGTCCTCTTCCTGTCTATAAACGAGCTCCTTTTCCAGCTGAAACTGGCATTGGACGATGACAATTCGGATATGCTGATTTTCAGGGTTGTATATTATTTATATCATATTCTGCTGTTAATCGCCATCCTGGGTTTCAGGAACTTTTTGCTTACTACGCAGGAGAACCACCAGATCGGACTGGAAAACGAGCAGCTCAAACGCGAGCAGCTCAAAGCACAGCTGGAAGCGTTGCAAAACCAGTTGAACCCGCATTTCTTGTTCAATGCATTAAATATCCTGAACATATCCATCGCCACCAATCCCGATCTGGCCCAACGCATCGTGCTGGATTTGTCGGACATTCTGCGATATAACCTGAAAGTGCAGAACCAAAGCCTGATCCTGCTCAAAGACGAACTCGATGCGGCCCGTGCTTATCTTGATCTGTACAAAGCGCGATTCGGCGGAAAACTGGCCTTCTGTTTTCATGATATCGAAACGGCGCGGAACTGGTATATCATCCCGCTGTCGTTGCAGATACTCATTGAGAACGCGATCAAGCATAATGTGATCACATCCAACCAGATATTGATGATCGATCTTCGGCTGAATGAGCAGGAAAAACAGATTACAGTGTCCAATTCGGTTAACAAGAAAAATTCTCCCGGAACAGGCATCGGCCTGCAGAATCTGGACAAGCGGTATAAGATCCAGACGGGCCAGAAACCATTATTGCTGGAAGACGAGCAACATTTTACAGTAAAAGTCCCATTGATTGAAGCTCCATGACCAAAATCCTTATCATTGAAGACGAGCAGCCGGCGGGCCAGTATTTAACGCAGCTGATTCAAAAAATTGACCCTAAAACTGAGATTCTGAATGTGTTGGAAAGCGTGGAAACGGCGGTTGAATGGTTAAGCAACAACCCCGTTCCGGACCTGATTTTCCTGGATGTGCAGCTGGGCGACGGCACATGTTTTCAGATTTTTGAACAGATTTCCATCGGTTGCCCGGTGATTTTTACCACTGCGCACGACGAATATGCCATGCGCGCATTTAAGCTCAACAGCATTGATTATCTGCTGAAACCCATTCGTCAGGAAGCATTGCAATTCAGTCTGGAGAAATACTATCAGCTGAATGAAGAGAATGCGATAAGCAAAGTGAAATACCTGGAAGAGCTGATGCACAACCAGATCCTGAACCGAAAAAGTCCGCGCAGAAGCTTTCTGGTGCCTTATCGCGACAAGCTGATCCCGTTGAAAGATTCGGATTTTGCGTGGCTAACCATCAAAAACGGCGTTGTAGTCGCTACATTGCATGACGATAAGAGTTTCGTCGTGGACAAATCTTTGGAGGAGCTTGAAAACCAACTGGATACGACCAATTTTTTCAGGGCAAACCGCCAGTTTATCATTTCCAGGGAATGCATTTCAGAAATAGAATTGTATTTCAACGGCAGGCTGCTCGTCCGCACAGCGCCATCTTCATCCAATCAGATCCTGATCAGCAAGGAACGCGTGCCGGTTTTTAAGAAATGGTTTGAAGAATTATCTTAAACTGCCCTGATCTCCTGTGCTAAAAATGCATTAACAAATTCATCATCAATCAAATGTGGATATGCTTGCATGACACGGGTAATCTCCTCAGCCTGCCCTGGCGAAAGCGTTTCCTTTGGGTTCAAAGTCCGGATTCCTTCCATTAATCCTTGCCTTACAAGCACTTCATGCACGCCCGTAATGCACCCGTGAAAGTTGTGGGCAGGATCAAAAATGGCCGCGTTCATGTCTGTTACTGCAACATTCAAACGCAGGATGTCAGCTGCGTCGGCGTGTTTGTTGTTCACAAATTCTTTTGCGTCCGCAAGCACTTTCACGGCCTTTTCCGTCCACACCGCCCAGTGTCCGAGCAAGCCGCCCACGAATGTTTTTTCAACAATTTCACCATTCACCTCAAACCGGTAAGGCGTGATCAGGTCGGCTACAATGTTGTCGTCATTGCCTGTGTAAAGTGCAATGTCATTTACCCTTGAACTGTTGCAAACAGCGCGGACCACATCCAGCGTTTGGTAACGGTTAAATGCCGCGATTTTGATCGCCAGCACATTTGGGATTTCGGCAAACTGCTGCCAAAAATTATAAGAATAAATCCGCCCGCCAATAGCGGCCTGCAGGTAAAATCCAAAAACAGGGATGATTTCGGCAATTGTTTTAATGTGCTTGATAATGTCCGCCTCCGACTGATTTTTAAATGCGGCCATACTCACCAAACCCAGGTCATAACCATATTTTACAGCCATATGTGCTTCCTTCACTGCCTGATCTGTAAGACCGCATATGCCCGCAACTTTGATGAATGGACGATCCAAACCGGCCTGATCAATTTCCTCAGCCGTGATCCGCAGCACGGCTTCGTACAGATTCACTTCCGGGTCGCGGATCTCAAATTGCGTGGTATGGACACCAATGGCGACGCCTCCTGCCCCACTCGCCATATAATATCTGGTTAACCCGCGCTGCCTGCGCTCGTCCAGCTGCAAATTGTGCTGTAAAGCCAGCGGATGCGCCGGGATTACAGTTCCGTCAAACAACAGTTTTTTAGTATTCTGATTAAGCATTCCTTCCTATTTTTTTATTCAAAATCTCTTAAAACTGCCCCTTCCGCTCCTGGAAATGAGTGGGCTTGTTGATCGTTTTCCCACCTTCCTGCAACCATTGCGCAGTGATCTCAATCATTTGTTTCAATGTCGTGCGCGGATAGCCAAACAGCCTGAAAGACTCGGCCGCATTGCTTAGTAACGCTGTGGGCTGCTCCTCGTTTACAAAAAATGGTTCGGTATTGAATATACGTCCGAACTCAGTTGCCAGCCAGCGAAGCGAAACGGTTTCAGGGCCGGTAATGTTCAGGATTTTTGAAGGCGATTCGCAATGAAGCAGCGAGCGGATCGCCATCTCGTTTGCGTCGCCCTGCCAGATCACATTTACGTGCCCCGTACGCAGGTCCACAGGTTTGCCGGCCAGCACCGATTTTGCCACTTCCAGTAACACCCCATATTTGAAATCAATAGCATAATTGAGCCGGTAAATCAGAATTGGTGTGCCGTGAACAGACGAAAAATATTGAAATAACCGCTCCCTACCCAGGCAAGACTGTCCATATTCGCCTACGGGATCGGCCCGAAGATCTTCAGTAGCGCCGCCCGAGGCCACCGTTGTGAACGGGTAAACGTTACCTGTTGAATAAACAACGATTCTGGAATTCTTGAATTTCTCAGCAACACGCCCCGGCAGATACGTATTCATCGCCCACGTGTAAGGTTCATTATTGGAGGTGCCAAATTTAGTTCCAGCGAGATAAAGCACATTCTCAACTTCCGGTAAAGCCTGCAACTCGGCATCGTTCAAGACGTTGGCGGCGATGGTTTCAATGCCCGCCGCATTCAGCTCATCAGCTAACCCCTCCTCACTGAACCGGGAGACGCCTATGACACGCTTGTTCAGCCCGGCGCGATCAATGGCTTGCTTCGCCAGTTTCGCAATGCTCGGCCCGATCTTACCGCCTGCGCCCAGGATCAGGATGTCGCCTTTTATTTTTTTTATATCCTCAACTAAAATATCCGATGGACTCAGCCATTTTTCTTCCAAAAGTTCGAAACCAGTCATTATTTAAAAAGCGGATTGTTGAAAAATAATTCTTTACTATTGATGATCGCGAGTGAAAAAACGATGATGAGCCCGATGCCCGCAACCACTTTCACCAGCGGACTGTTCACCTTGTCGCCCATAATGCTTTTATCATTGCCCACCATATAAAGTGCCGTTCCGATAAACGGAACAATGAAAATGGTAACGCTTTGCGCAAAAACGATTAGTTCCAATGGCAATTTGCCAAATTTGACAGCAATCGCTGCACCAAAAATCATGACCAACGCAACCAGATAACGCACTGATTTTGAACTAAAATTGCTTCCTAACCCCAGTGCATCGCCCAGCAATGTGCCGCCTACCGAAGCATTTCCGATCAAAGAAGAGAATGCCGCACCAAATAAGCCCACCAGGAAAAGTGTGGATGCATTATTACCAAAGAGCGGTTCCAGCGCCCTGGCCATATCCGTTGCAGAGTTAACAGCAATCCCTTTTGGATGCAGGATAGCGGCTGCGCAAATGATCACAATCGCACACATGACACCGAGCACAATGATGCCCGTCGTGCTATCATTTCTATTATTTCTGACCTCCGGCCTCACCCTGATACGCTCTTGAATGAGGTAACATTGATACAGCGCACCGACAATCGAGAAGCAGGAAGCGACAAATGCGATAATCAGTCCTTGCGAACCTTCCGGGATAACCGGTGTCGTGAAGCCTGTGAAAATTTCGGAAGCATCCGGTTTGGCATAAAAAAATGTTGTTACAAAAGAAAACAGCATGACCAAAATCAGGAAGATCATTGTCTTTTCAAGCACAGAATAAAAGCTTCTGAAAAAAAGCAAACTGATCCCTACTACATTGAAAAAGATGATCCACGGAACCGGCGACGTATGATAAAGCTCTCCAACCGAAATACCGACACCAATGGAATTGCCGGCCTGAAATGAAGTGCTCACCAGAAAAACACCAATTCCCATGGCAACGGAGGCTGGTTTACCCCATTTTCGCTTCACCGAAGCAAGCAGTGATTGATTTGTAGCGATGCCGATCCGGGTTGACATTGCTGTAAAAACACCCATAAAGAAGATCGCCACAACGACGATCCAAAGCAGCGAATAGCCGTAAACCGCCCCCAGCTTGGAAGTGATGGTCAACTTACTGGGTCCGAAAACCAGTGCGGCTGTAATCATTCCAGGCCCCAGTGAGCGCAGCCATTTCAGGATAGAGTCTTTCAAAATATCAACGGTTTAGGGATTTCGGACTGACGCGTTATTATACTTAACGTAAAACGGGCACGTGCCCGTAAATATAGAAAACAAATGTTGAACAATGCTAATATGCGAATGAATAAAGTTGTCCTAACCTACCTAGACAATCGCTTCCTTCTTAATTTTGATAAAATTCACAATTTTCTTTCGTCACAATGTCAATGGGCATATAGCTTAGCCTGGGAACGGTGGAATTCATGACCAATGTCTGGTACAGCGCCATAATGCCACGGTAGGCTTGGTCCTCAGGGCGGTGACATATCAGAAAATCGATCACATTGCTTTCCAGATATTTCACATTGTCCTTTACAAAATCATAACCGATCAGGGAAACTTCGGTCCGATGGCTGTTTTTGAGAAATGAAGCGACCGTATTAACGCGTGAATTCGTTACAAAAGCGGCGCCAATGTCCATATTCAGGTGAAAAACGTAGGTAAGATGGCGAGCAACGGATTGGTAATCCGTCTCCCGGATGTCGATGCGGAGGATTTCGTTAGGATTATGGTTATCGGAGAAATAGGCCCGGAAACCTTTTTCAATTGTCTCGTAATTGAAATTATCAATCTCCTTTGAAATGTTAATGATCAGCACTTTTTTCTCAGGTTGTAACCTGTAAGTGAGCAGCTTTGCGCCTACGTAGCCGCTTTTGTACAAATGCGGGCCAATGTATGACAGTCTTTTCAGCTCCGGAATGTCCGAGTCAATGAATATGAACGGGATTTTTCGTTGGTTGCATTCTTCCGCAAATTCCTGGGTTTCCGTTACGAATGACGGCGCTATCAAGATGCCGTTCACATCCAGTTGCAGGATTTCCCTTGCTTTCTGAACATAGGAATCCTTGCTGTTAAGGTCGTAGAAAAACGTATGTGTCTGAATGCCATATTGCTTGATTTCGGCCTCTGCCCTGCGGACACCGTTTAATGGTGCTTCCCAGAAATCGGTTTCCTCCGAAACTTCCGGGATCAGGATTGCAAGCGTAATAATTTTTTTTGATGCAAGCCTGCTTGCAAGGATGTTGGGCTGATAATCCAGCTCCTTGATAATGTCATTGATCCGCTGTTTTGTCTTTTCCGAAACCCCCGTCCGGTTATGCAGCACGCGGTCAACGGTGGCAGTGGATACATTGGCCCTTCTCGCAATTTCCCGCACGCCGAACAAGGTATTCTCTTTTTCCATCAAGGGTTTAAGTTTGTTATAACCGGGGTAAATATAAAATATTAAAATAAAACCGGGCCGGAAAACAGAACATTTGACCAGCCCGATCCGCTTACCAGCGCGGCTAGTTTCAATTTCTTGCACATGCCTCGCGCCGGCAAGGTCTCTCGCCACAAAAAGCAGCTCTGATTATCAAAAAAGAAATAAACACTTTATATTTAAATGATCCGTCCGGCACATTCTCAATTCAAATGAAAAACATCTTCCTTCCTTTTTTATTGCTTCCAGTCATTATCACGGCCGCTCTCTTGCTGCGGTTCAATGCATTTCATCTTTTTGAAACACAAAATACCGAACAAAACAGCATTGCCATATGCGGCTCAATTCCTGATTCGGACGTGAGGGCAGCAACCAATGGAAAATTCATTTCAGCGATGCCGGGCTGGGGAAACTATTCATATCCGGTCTCTACCACAAATGACAGTGTTCAGTTTTATTTCGATCAGGGGCTGAATATGTATTATAGTTACCATATGAAGGAATCGCTGGCCTCATTTCAGGAAGCGGCCCGGCTGGAACCAGCGTGCGCAATGGCTTACTGGGGGCAAGCATTGGCCATGGGTCCATACTATAATGCAGCCCATCTCTATAAAAAGCCTGAAAATTTGGGCAATGTTTTGAAGCAAATGAACCAGTTTGCAAGTAAAGGGAATAAAAAAGCACAGGCATTGATCGCCGTGATGAACCAGCGTTATTCGGCAGATGCTTCGGATGCGGACAGAAAGGAGCTCAATGTCACTTATGCTGCCAAAACGCGCGGGTTAATCAGCCAGTTCCCGGAAGACCTGGACATTAAAATGCTCTTTGTCGATGCAGTGATGCTTATTCACGCATGGGATTTTTGGAATAACGATGGAACACCCAAAGCCTGGACGAATGAAGTGGTTAGGCTGAGCGAAAGCGTTTTAAAGAATAACCCAAACCACCCGGCAGCTTTGCATTACCACATTCACTTAACAGAAGCTTCGCGACATCCGGAAGTTGCGCTTCCGAACGCAGACAAATTACGTGACCAGCTCCCCGGGGTCGCGCATATGGTGCATATGTCCAGCCACGAATATGAGCGAAATGGCCTTTTTCTGAAAGGCGTGGACGTAAATGATCGCGCGGATGCGGCTTTGCTCCGATATGATTCTCTGGCGAAAAACCTGAGTTTGGTGAAGCACAGTCCGCATTATTTTGCTGTTCAAACTTACTGCGCCATGAGTGCGGGCTTGTACAAAACGGGCATGTACGCGGCGAACCGATTAAGAAAAACGGTGACACCGGTTTATGAAAATCCGTATGATCAATATCTTTTCATGCTACCCGAATTAACTTTGGTCAGGCTTGGAAAATGGGATGAAATACTGAAAGACACCACTAAACTGGATCCTGAATGGACATATGCTGCGCTACTACGCAACTTCGCGAGAGGAATAGCCTATGTAAATACCGGAGCCGGCGATAAAGCCAAAGCTGAATTGAGGTCACTTTTGCAGAAAGCAAAAGATCCGGTCCTGACCAAAAGGCGCGTTCCCTTTAACTCATTTACGCCAATCGCAAACATTGCCGGAGAAATCCTGACAGCAGCCATTGCTTTTGATGACAAAAAATTTGACGAGACCATTGCCAGTCTGAACAAAGCGGTTGAAATCGAAGATGGCCTGATTTACACGGAACCAAACGACTGGCCGATTCCGGCGCGGCAGTTTTTAGGCGCTTATTTACTAAAAATGAACAAACCAGCCGTCGCAGAGAAAATTTACAGGGAAGATCTCATCTGGAACCCCGGCAACGGCTGGTCCGCCATTGGCCTGTCGCAAAGCCTGCAGGCACAAAAGAAAACGAAGGAACTGGCTAAAATAGAGCGTGGTTACAAGCAGTCATTTTCTGCCGCGGAACAGCTGCCGACGGGCTCCGTTTTCCTGCGCTGACTTTATGCCTGCCGCCTGGGCGGCGTTTGTTGCAAATACTGGCTCAAAACCTGCTCCGTATGCTTTAATGTTAAGCTGGGTTTGATCAGATCTTTGAAAAATGGAATCGTTTCCTGTCCTTTCAAGATGCGGTTTGGCCAGTCGGGATTGGCAATGGCGGCGCGGCCAATAGAGATTAAGTCTGCCTGATCGCTCGCTACAAGCGACTCTGCCAACTCAATGTCGTGTAATCCGCCGTTGGCTATGATGGGGATTCGAGTCAGTTTTTTGGCAATCCCGGTCGATGACAACCCATCAGCATACAGGCTTTCTCTTTTCCAGGAACCGCCTTCCGAAGCAATGTGAAAGTAATCGGGCTGGATGCCGCTCAACACTTCGAAAATTTCCGTTGCCGTTTGTGAGCCGCCGGGCCATCTGTATGTGAGATCGTTCACTTTGCTTTCGGAAAGCCGGATGCCGATAATAAAATCGGCTGGCAACGCGTCCCGGATCGCCTGATAAACTTCCATTAAAAAACGTAACCGGTTCCGCACATCGCCGCCATACTGATCCATTCTCAGGTTCGTATGCTCGGTCAGAAACTGGTCGAATAAATAGCCGTTCGCTGCGTGGATTTCAATGCCATCAAAACCCGCCTCGCGGGATAATGTTGCAGCATGCACATAACCGCGCTGAACCGCCTCAAAATCTGCGCGCTCCATCACTCTGGGAAGCGGGAAAGGCCCCGTAAGACCGCTCAATTCTGTGGACCGCTCGCCGATCGGCCGCACAGCCGAAGGAGCAATGGTGTGCTCCTGCAATTGCCCGAGCGCCCCCGCATGCATGAGCTGGTTGATAAAAACCGTATCGTGGCTGTGAACTTTGTCGGTAACCTTTTTCCATCCCAGCATTTGCCCTTCATGCGTGATGCCAGGCTGGTTGAGGTCGGACTGGCTGAATAAATGATCGGTGTACGTGCCTTCTGAGATGATCATTCCAAAGCCGCCTTCCGCAAATGCGCCATAATAATCAACCATTTCCTGCGTGGGAACGCCTTCGGATGTTGCACTCTTTCTGGTTAATGGCGCAACTACGAGGCGGTTGCGTAGTTGACGTCCTCCGTGCAGTTTTTGTGGGTCAAAGAGGCTGCTTTTTTTCATTTCCATAGCTCATTTTTTTGATACAAAGCTATGGCAGCAGCTCCCGGGGGCACGTATAACTAATTTAATAAAAAGCCTTAAACTTGTTTAATGTCAGGGCGTGACAAGCTCTTTCTGATCTGGCTTAAAAACACCGGCGTAATGCCCAGATATGAGGCAATGTATTTCTGTGGCATCCTTTGTTCGAGGCTCGGATATTTCCGGATTAACGCTTCATAACGCTCGGCGCCACTCATAGAAATGGAATTCAGAATCCGCTGATTCTGCGCGATGCCCGATTTTTCATCCATAATGCGCCAATATCTTTCAAAAACCGGAATGTCAAGATAAAGCTGATCGAGGCTGGCCTTATCGATCTGTAACAATGTTGAAGCTTCCAGAGCCACAATGTTGCGCGTGGCCGGGATGCGCATCAAAAAACTGGTGGAATCGGTGATCCACCAATCTTCAAACGCAAAATGCAATGTATGGTCGTTCCCTTTTTCGTCCATGTAAAAGGAGCGTAAAAAGCCTTTGCAAACGTAGCTTTCATGGTTGCAAATGTCTCCCTGCTGCACCAGATACTGCCTTGGAAGCAAATGCCGAACCGTTAACAGTGAACAAAAATGACGCTGTTCTTCCTCTGTCAGGCTGATCCGCTGCAACGCATGGTTCAGGATTAACCGGTGTAGATCTTCTGTTTTTTCCAATTTTTAAGCATAGAATAGATGCTAAAAATATTAAAAATATGTCAGGAAACGTTTGAAATGCCGATCGTCAGTTTCATGCTCACGGCATCTTATAATTTTTAGACGCATCATCCAAGACCAGAATCCAGTCATGGCCGTAACCCGAAGTAGGCGGCGTGAATTGCTTCACCGCCTTGCTGTCCATTTTACCAATTTCCTTGGTTTTGCCATTTTTAGGGTCATACCAAAATGCATTTAACTGACTCCCAGAGATCTTACCAGGATTTACAGAAAATGATCTGCCCGTTGAGGTGTAAACAAAAATGTAGTCTGCGCCCCTCGTGGCCTGTATCCTTTCGTATGAAGCCAGGTCATTTTCTATGATAACTGTCTGATCCGGAACCCTTTCTGTGATCGGTCGCGATTCCATGAGCTTGCGGACAAATTTCATTTCTTTCGCACCGGGCAAGTCGAGTGCCTGTTGCCAGAAAATGTGCGGGCCGTTCACGGCTTCGCGATTAGGCGCGTACATTTGCCAAATGTCGTGGCAACCGTAAGTGTGACCGAAAGCGCCCGAAAACAGGTCGAGATAAGCGGCTTTTCTTACGTCATATGCATTGGAAGTGCCCAGCTCGCTGGCATTGAAACAAACCGGATGGTCTTCATAAATAGGTTCTCCGTCCAACACAGGTTTAACCGGCTGGCGGTCATAGGCTCGTTTTATATTTTCATAAACGGCTGCGTCACGGCAATGCCCGTTCTGAAACATATTGAAATCAAGCCAATTGTCATCATGAAACCATTCCCCTGATCCTTCTTTATTTGGTTGCGGATGAAAGGTCATCATCGCATTATCATTCCCTCCCACACCCGCAACAACGCCCGCGGCCATGGCGCGCCAAACGCCGACATCGTCCACATCCTTTCTAGGTGTGCGGTCGCCGCCAAGCACCCAGATAATATTTTTACGGTTTTTATAGCGATTACCGAGCCATTTTCCATAAACCTCTGCATTGCTTTTATTGAAAACTTCCGGCCCCTTTCCCCAGGTCGATTTAAAGACCTTATCGCCCCAGGTGGGCAGAAAAGCAATGGTTAAGTTAAGTTCTGCGGCTTTGTCGATGATAAAATCCACGTGTTTAAAGTAGGCTTCATTAGGTTTGGTCGGGTCATTATCGATCAATGGTCTGTCTCCGTAAGTGTTTGGAACATTCAATCCGTCAAACTCAGCCAAAGCCACCGCTTGAATAACTGTAAAACCTTGTGCTGCACGCTTTTCCAGATAATACGTGGCATCTTCGCGATCGAGCCGGTGGAACAGTTCCCACGCTGTATCACCAAGCCAGAAAAACGGTTTCCCCTCCCTCATCAGATAACGCTTGTTCGGACTCACGGTATACGACTGCGCCACGGCGCCATAACCGGCGAATAATAGCAAGAAGGCATAACAGAGGTTGCGACAAGTCATGGTTATTTCAAATGTTTTATTTTTATAATGATACGAATGAAATTTTAATTTTGAATGATTGAATGATTGAATGACTGAATGTTTTAAATTTTATTCACTCATTCAATCATTCAATCATTCAGCGCACCGGCGCCCGCTCATTCAATCATTCAGCGCACCGGCGCCCGCTCATCCCCCCTACTCACTCCCCTTCCTCGTGCCGTCCAGCTTCAAATGGATAGCCACGTCGTTATAGATATAATGTCCTTCTGCTTTTGGGTCTGTGGCATAGGTCATACCCCATTTGGTGCGGTCGATGCTGAATTTGGCTTCGGTTTTTAGGTTTTTTTCGTTTACGTCGATTTTGGCCGGGAATGTTAGTGAGTTTGTTTTGCCGATCATGGTGAAATCTCCTGTTACGAGAAAGTTAGCGCCTGCTATTGCGGCGGTGTCCCTGCCTGTGTAAGGCTGTACTTTTGTGATTTTAAAAGCGGCCTCCGGATGAACTGCCATGTTGAAGAAATCAGCGCTTTTCAAATGTTCCAGCAACTGCGGCTTCACGGCGTCCGGCAGGTTAAAATTCTTGATCGAAGCGATAGGAATAATGAATGAGCCGCCTGTAACTTTGCCATTTTCCACCTCCAGGTCCTTACTTTTTACGGCGAATGAGCCTGTGTTAGCATTGTCGGGCATTGCGCCTTTCCACTCCGCAACGGAAGTTTCCTCATTCAAAACGTAAACTTGCTTTTGGCTGATTTCGTCGGTTTTGCAACCTGCCCAAAGCATGGTTACTGCACTGATCGCAGATAAAATGATTGTTTTCATGACTGATAGTTTTGTTTTGTTTTTGTGATTTTTGACAAAACTCCGCTTTTCACCAGCCCGGCGTAATCTGATATCTACTGAACTGCGCATTTCAATTTCCGAATTGAGAAATTGGATTGATTTTGAATGAGTGAATGATTGGATGATTGAATGAGCGGGCGCCGATGCGCTGAATGAGCGGGCGCCGATGCAATGAACGAGCGGGTCGCTGCTTGATGAGTCAATGAGTGACGGATTGCGGGCGGTGACCAGTTAAACTTTGAAAACTTTCCCTTTCCGGTCACACATTCATTCATTCACATTCCCATTCCTTCATTTACATTCACACATTCATTCATTCACTCATTCACACATTCACTCATTCACACATTCACTCATTAACCCCATCGGCGCCCGCTCATTCAAATCAGGACATGTCTAAATTTAAATCCATACTGAAAAGCCCGATCAGCAGGAAGGACGTCTGGGTCTTGTTTGTTTGTCTTCCGTACTTCCTTACGCTGGCATATCTGCTTTTTGGCCGTCGCTATATGCGGGAAAGTGAGGTGTTTGTTTATGCAACAATGATTGTATGCGCAGTATGGGTGATCTCGTGGCGGCTGCACATTCTGGCGGGACATTATATGCGCGTCATTTTGCAGGATGTGCAGCAAACCACTTACCGGCTGCTGCTGTCGATGTCCATTTACATTCCGCTCACCGGCATCATCGCGTGCATTTTATTTTATGGCTTCTATCGAACTGGTTTTCTCGGTTACACATTTGATTTCGGAAATTTCGTCGCCGCTCTTCTCTCAGGCCTCCTAATCAACATTGTGGCTACAAGCTTTTACGAAGGGCTTTACATTTTCGAGCGTTGGCGGGGCACATTATTAGAAGCGGAAAACCTGAAACTGGAAGCAGAAAAGCTAAAAAAAGCAAACCTGCAAAGTCAGCTGGATGGGCTGAAAAGCCAGGTTAACCCGCATTTTTTGTTTAATAGTCTCAATTCTTTATCCGCACTGATTCATAAGGATCCTGACAAAGCAGAAGAATTCCTGGATGAGTTAAGTAAGGTTTACCGTTATCTGCTCCGTACGAACGAGCAGGAACTGACGACGCTTTCCGCCGAGATCAAATTCATCTCTTCCTATTTTCATTTGCTCAAAACACGTTACGCTGAGGGAATTATGCTGGATGTGGATATTGAAAAAATGTATGAAGATTACCTGCTGCCGCCACTTACGCTGCAAATGCTTTTAGAAAATGCAGTCAAACACAACGTGATCCTGAAACAGGAGCCGCTTGTCATTGAAATAAAAACAGACCAAAACGAAAACCTCATTGTCCGAAATTCGCTGCATAGGAAGCGATTAATTGTACAATCCAACAAAGTGGGCCTGGCCAATATATCGACTAAATATCGCTTGCTGAACCAGCCTGACATTATCATCCTGGATGACGACAATGTCTTTACTGTGACTATCCCGCTCATTCACAATTACAAATAACCCTGATATACCACATTAACATACTGTTTTAAGATGAATATTCTGATAGTTGAAGATGAAGACCTGGCGGTTGACAAGCTGAAAGCCACATTAGCGAAACTGGATCATCAGGCGCGCGTAATCGGCATTACAAGCAGCATTAACGCGACAGTCAACTGGTTGGCAACCCATCCGTCCCCCGATTTAATCCTGATGGACATTGAGCTGGCAGATGGTCAGAGTTTTGAAATTTTTGATCAACTGCGGGTTAAAAGTCCGGTCATATTTATCACTTCTTATGATGAATATGCATTACGGGCTTTCAAGGTAAACAGCATTGATTATCTGCTCAAACCAGTTCAGAAAGAAGATCTGAATACAGCATTGGATAAATACAGCGCATTTAGAGAGACTTTTTCGCAGGTGACGGAAACACAGGCTGTGAACATTGAGAAGCTCGTGCTGGAACTCCAAAGTCAATTCCAGCCCAAAGATTACCGTACAAGGTTTTTGGTAAAACACGTTCAGAAACTCGTTTCCGTGGAAGTGGATGCTATTTCTTACTTTTTCAGTGAGGAGCGGATCAGCTTTTTCAAAACGCACGACGACAAACAGTTTATCGTGGATTACAACATGGACGAACTGGAAGAACTCCTCGATCCGGCTTCGTTTTTCAGGATCAGCCGTTCATTTATCATTACCGTAAAATCTGTTAATCAGATCAGCGACTATTTCGGGCATCGCCTGGCGTTGCGGTTACAGCCGAATCTTAATAAAGAGAGCATTGTAAGCCGTGAGAAAGTACAGGCTTTTAAGGTTTGGATGGGTAAATAATTTGCTTAATTGCCGCGTAAGGCCAGGCTGATCAGTTCGGCCGTGTTTTTTACATTCGCCTTCTTCATAATGCTTGCGCGCTGGTTGGCGACGGTATTTGAGCTGATATCAAATTTTTCGGCGATGTCCTTGCTGCTCATGCCTTCGGTGAGACATTTCAGGATCTGCTGTTCACGCGGCGTAATCATTTTCCAGATCGACTTGTCATTGCCCTCTTCAAATTCCACTTTTGGCTCCGGATTTCTGGCGATTTGTTTCAACAGGTTTTTGATAATCACCGAAGAGGCATAGGGAGGAAAATAAAGCTCACCTTTGGCAACACTGCGGATGGCTTTCAACATTTCATCGCGGCTGGTGTCTTTCTGTAAGTAACCCGAAGCGCCGCTTATAGCCGACGAAATCATATAATCGGCATTGTTATGCATGCTGAAAACCAAAATCCTGACATTCGGAAAAACAGGAACAATTTGCTTGATCACATCAATTCCTGACATTCTGGGCATCGTAAGATCCAGTAAAATCACATCTGGTCCCGCGGTCTCAACCATATCCCAGACTTCATCGCCATCCGACGCCTCACCTGCTATCAACAGGTCTTCCTCATCTTCCAAAAGGGTGATAATCCCTTGTCTTACCACGGAGTGGTCATCAACGATTAAAATTCGGATGGGCATGAACGAATGTTTTTGGGATTAATAATTACAAATCGACCCGAACAATCAGGTTGGTTCCGCTGTCTACTTTGGAGATAATTTCCATCTCACCGTTCAGCAGCTGTGTCCTGGTGCGGATATTTTCCATACCGTTTCTGGTGAGGAAAATTCCTTCTTCTGATTTCAAATTACTAATTAAAAATCCTTTTCCGTTATCGGCAATTTCCAAAAAGATCCGATTCTTATTTTGTTCCAATTTAATCTTGATCTTATCCGCATTGGCATGCTTAACCGCATTATTTAATGCTTCCTGGGCAATGCGATACAGGCCAATTTCCATTGGGCGGCTCATTTCAATGCGCTTGTTTGCATCGCCGTCAAACTCGATTTTGATTCCTGATAACTCGGCAGTTTGCTCGCAAAGCAATCGCAATGCAGCATTAAGTCCAAAATCACTGAGCACAGAAGGCATCAAATTGAACGAGATCTGCCGGGTGGTCTGGATGATATCCTGAATCAATGCGAGCAGCTGCCCAAATCGTTTCTGATTCTTCTCGTCATGAAACTGGACCGATTTCAGCTTTTCACCGTGAAGTTTAAGGCCGGTCAGCATCTGGCCGATCCCGTCATGCAATTCCAGAGCAAACCGCTTGCGCTCCTCTTCCTGCCCTTCGATCAATGCGCTGGCGCGGATGCGGTCTTCGGCCAGTTGCAATTCATATTTTTCTTCTTCCACACGAAGCAATTCATTCTGCGCTTCCAGCAGCTGATTATTTGCCTCTTTTAATTTCTGATTGGAAAGCTGCAACGCATTCTCCGATTCAGTCAGCATTTTCACCACGCGCCGGGTGGTGTTTACGACTGGGCGGAAGATCAATATGCCCTCTGCAAAAAGCACAAGGATTGTCATAATGTCCAGGATCCACTCGATCCTTTCGAGGTTTTCCAGCCTCTGGAAACTTTCCTTGTCGAACTGAAAAACGATCTTATCCATTTTGGCAAGAAACAATGGTTCCTTTTCCAGAATGAGACTCAATGCCTGCGCTTTCGCCGGTGCCGCAACAATGGGATCATTGACCAACAAAAAATTGAGGTAAATACTGTCAAAAACCGGCATAAGATCCAAAAACATGGAATCCAGCGCGGCGCTTTTCCAGGTTACCAGTCCATTTTCGACAGGCAGTTTTTTGTTTGCCAAATTTTCATGACTATCCTTCCAAATTTTCAAAAGCGCGCTGAACTGCGTGGAGTCGCTGTGTTTCATCTGCCCGACATTCAAGATGGCAAGTTTGGTCAGCCGCTGGCTCAGCATCCGCTGCCTGCCGGCAACATTCACCATCCGACTGTCGTGGTTCAGGTTGTTGATCGTCCTTCTGATCAGGAACAAACCACTGATTGTCAGCATCGCTACTACGCATAATGCAACAATGTAAAACCGTGTCAGACTGCTTGCTACGCTCTTGTCGAGTCTCTCCATTCGCTCATATTCCGATGTAAACGAGGTTTTCTTTCACCATCACCGGAAAGGTATTGATTTTATAGGAATCATCATTGAGGCACTGCCCACTTTGCAATGAAAAGGTTTTTTTGTGAAAAGGGCAGGCGACTTTGGGCTCACCTTCCTGGCTGCCGATCATCCCGCGCGACACGGCCATTTGCTGGCGGTGCGGACATTGGTTATCAGTCGCGTACCACTCCCCTCTTCTGGCGAAGTTAAAAATCGCGATCTGTTTCCCATCGATCAGCGCGCAGCCGCCACCATCTTCTGGGATGTCATCGACATGGCAAGCAATGTGCCAGGTTACTCTATTTTGTGTTTGTGTTGTCGTTTCCATTTGGGATGTTTGTTAGCGTTTGTGTTGTGTATCCCCGACTTGAAAGTCGGGGTAATAGACTGTCGCTATGATGCGACTTACAAGTAAATCGCTCCAAGCCGGATCACCAGCAATCCTTTGCCCCGGGTTTCAACCCGGGGCAAAGAAAGGAAGGATTAATCTCTGTCATTTTTAAAAGATTTAAGCCCATTCCTTGGCTCTTTTTTGATCTCTCATGGTTTCAAAAGCGATGGATGGGTCCTTCACAGGTGCGTTCACGAAGTGTGAGAAGCGTTTTCTTAATTCAGGATTTTGCACCACTTCTTTCCATTCGCATTGATACACATCAATGAGCTTCTGCATATCATATTCCAGTTCCGCCGCGATGCCCAGCACATCATCCACGATCACCGCTTTCAGGTAAGACATGCCGCCTTCCATCTTGTTCAGCCAGGTTGCCGTTCGGGTTAACGGGTCAGCGGTTTTAATATAAAACATTAAAAATCTGTCGATTAGCTTCAAGCAGGTTTCTTTGTCCACGTCCGTCGCGAGCAATTGGGCGTGTTGCGGTTTGGAGCCTCCGTTTCCGCAGACGTATAAATTCCAGCCTTTTTCGGTTGCAATGATCCCAAAATCCTTGCTTTGTGCCTCCGCACATTCCCGCACACAACCCGAGACCGCCGATTTTAACTTGTGCGGCGAGCGCAAACCTTTGTAACGATCTTCCACTTCAATCGCAAATGTCACCGAATCCTGCACCCCAAACCGGCACCAGGTTGATCCTACGCAGCTTTTTACAGTTCTTAATGATTTTCCATAAGCATGACCACTTTCAAATCCGGCATCAATCAACTGCTCCCAGATATCCGGAAGATCATTCAAATGCGCGCCGAACAAGTCAATGCGCTGGCCGCCTGTGATTTTGGTATACAAATTATATTGTTGCGCCACCTGACCGATAATGATCAGCTTTTCAGGCGTGATCTCTCCGCCTGGAATCCTTGGCACAACCGAATATGTTCCTCCTTTTTGAATGTTCGCCAGGTAACGGTCGTTGGAATCCTGTATCGTTGCACGGTCTTTTTGCAAAATACTCTCGTTCCACAAACTGGCCAGTAACGAGGCAACCAGTGGCTTGCAGACCTCACAACCATCGCCTTTCCCGAATTCGTCCAGCACAGCGCCATAAGTTTTCGCACCATTCATTTTGACCAGATCCAGCAATTCTTGTCTGGAATAATCAAAATGTTCGCACACGACATTGCGCACATAAATGCCATTTTGCTTCATGACGCCGGAAATAATATCCTTCACCATGGGCACGCAGCCGCCGCAGCCTGTCCCGGCCTTACAGGATTTTTTCAGAGCGTCTATTGTGTGGTTGCCCTTTTCGCTTACTTCCTGGCAGATCATCCCTTTGGTAACCGCCTCGCACGAGCAGATCAGTGCGTCGTCCGGGAAGCTCATCACACCTGCTCCGGCCTCTTCTCCCCCACGTGAACCGAGGATCAGGTCCTCTGAGTCTGGTGGCAGAATCGTTTTGCTTTTACACGTTTGCAGAAGCATATTATATTGTTCTGCATCTCCAACGAGAATGCCGCCCAGTAGTGTTTTGCCGTCCTGGCTAACATTAATTCTTTTATAAACGCCTTTTGCTTTGTTCTCGTAGCGAATGGTTTTGCATGCAGGCTCTTCGATAAACGGATCGCCGAAACTCGCGACATCCGTTCCGATCAGCTTCAATTTCGTAGACATATCGAAAGGCAAAAACTCCTTTTCTCCGCCCAATAACAATGTTGCCACCACTTCGGCCATTTCATAGCCCGGTGCGATGAGCCCGTAAATCATATGATGTGCCAACGCACATTCGCCGATTGCAAAAATGCTGGGATCGGAAGTTTGCAGCTGGTTATTAACCACGATGCCGCCTCTCGGATGCGTTTCAAGTCCAGCAATTTTGGCCAGCTCATCACGTGGTCGAATTCCGGCGGAAATCACCAGCATATCCACGTCCAGCAGGCTGTTATCATTGAACTGCATGCCTTCGATGCAATCGCCGCCTACAATTTCCTGCGTGCTTTTGGCAAGATGTATTTGTAATCCAAGTGATTCCAATTGGTTTTGAAGAATCCGGGAACCGGCTTCATCGATTTGCCTTGGCATAAGGCGCGAAGCGAATTCTACCACGTGCGCTTCCTGTAAACCCAGGTCCAGTAATGCTTTCGCCGCTTCCAGGCCCAGCAGTCCCCCGCCCAGCACCGCACCTTTTTTCGCTTTGCGAGCATAGGACTGGATCAGTTCCAGATCTTCAATAGTCCTGTATACAAACACTCCGTCTTTTTCCACGCCTGGAATGGCCGGAACAAAGGCTCCCGAGCCTGTTGCCATGATCAGATAGTCATAATGAACTATATGGCCATGATGTGATCTTACCAACTTTTCTTCACGGTCTATGTCAACAACGGGATCAGACAGGAATAGCCTGATCCCGTTGTCTGTATACCAGTCTGCACTTGCCAATGTAAGGTCATCCGCCGTTTTGCCTGCAAAATATTCGCTCAAATGCACCCGGTCATATGCCACACGTGGCTCTTCGCCGAAAACAGTGAGGGTGATTTGCTGATCATTTTTTTTCTTGGCGAGCAACTTTTCACAGAATTTGTAGCCTACCATACCATTGCCTATCACAACAATATGGGTGTTTGATATTGGATTCATAGTAAATAGTAACTATTAATTTGTGAAAACATTATTATTATGTTGTATTATTTTAATATAAAGCTATTTTTTACTCCTCTTTTGTTGAACAAACTTAAATCGCATTTAATCAATTTCCTAATTTTATATTCGCAATTATAGTCGAAATGAAACATAAATATTGGCAAAAGCATTGTTTTATAAAATATTGCCCTTAATTTTGAACCAGTAAATGATATAGTTACAAAATACTATATATAGAACATTTCCAATATTCACTCTATTATATATATAAGAGATGGAAGCAAAACTGACACTTGTGGGCGCCGGACCTGGCAACGGAGAATTGATCACGCTGAAAGGGATCAGGGCAATCAGAGAAGCAGATGTAGTCCTTTATGATGAGCTGGCCAATGTGGAGATTTTGGATTTCGCCCCGCCCCATGCTTTGAAAATGTATGTTGGAAAAAAGGTCGGAAACCCTTCATTCTCGCAGGAAGAGATTAACGGACTAATCGTTCGACTGGCCCGCAAGCGCGGACATGTAGTGAGGTTGAAAGGTGGCGACTCGTTCGTATTTGGTCGCGGACATGAAGAAATGGAATATGCAAGAGATCATGGCGTTGCCTGCGAAGTGGTGCCCGGCGTTTCAAGCTGCATAGCAGTCCCGGCTTCGATGGAAATTCCGGTGACGCGCCGCGGTGTGAGTGAAAGTTTTTGGGTGATAACCGGCACGACGCAAAATGGCGAACTTTCAGAGGACCTGCGACTTGCAGCCCAGTCGAAAGCAACGGTGATTGTTTTGATGGGATTGAGCAAAGTGAATGAGGTATGTGCACTATACAAACACTTCGGGCGCGGACATTTGCCGATGGCGGTGATCCAAAACGGCACGCGCCCCGATGAAAAAAGCGTGATGGGACAGGTTTGGGAGATCCCGCGCCTCGTGAAAGAGAACAACATTGGCACGCCCGCCATCATGATCATGGGCGATGTGGTGGCTTTGCATCCGTCCTATGCGATGGAATATTTGCAAAGCATGCAATTGGTTTCCTGAAATAACGGCTTACACAACTAACCTTTCACTCCATGAAATCTAATTTCTACCTCTTATTGCTGGTTGCAGCGGGTTTTTGTCTGCTTGGTTCGCACAATGCCAGTGCGCAGTTCAGCCTTTCGGGCCAGTTGCGGACACGCTCGGAATTGCTACACGGCCAGGGTTCACCATTATCGAAATCGGACAAGGCTGCGTTTTTTACTTCCCAAAGAACAAGGCTTAATGCAGGTTACAAGGGTTACAGAACGCAGTTTTTTGTTGCTGTTCAGGATGTTAGGGTTTGGGGACAGGATGCTTCGACGAACAACCGCATTACCAATCCGGCGCTTAATGGCCTGATGTTGCATGAAGCTTGGGGAGAAATCAGCTTACTAGACACAAACCAGACGAAGCTGGGAAAAGAGTTTGCATTGAAGATCGGGCGTCAGGAATTGCTTTACGACGACAG
Source organism: Dyadobacter chenwenxiniae (assembly GCF_022869785.1). NCBI lineage: Bacteria > Pseudomonadati > Bacteroidota > Cytophagia > Cytophagales > Spirosomataceae > Dyadobacter > Dyadobacter chenwenxiniae. Next base: position 2,314,954 of record NZ_CP094997.1, read on the forward strand.
CCGACTGCTGGGAAACCTGGATTGGCTCCAACAAGCTCGCCGGCATGATGCAGCATTGTTAAAATACGGTTTCAAGGGTCTCACTGCACATATTGGTGTTGCGTATAACCAAAACCGTGAGCTTAGGACAGGCACTTTATATGATGGCGTTCCCAATGGTTATGCAGCCGGGACAAATGGCATCGGCACTATGTATAAATCCATGCAGTTCGCTTATTTAGGCAAGAAACTAAAACAGGGAAATGCTTCTTTCCTGATTCTGATAGACGATTTTCAAAAGTATGCTTTGGATACAGCGGGCGTCAGAACTATTAAAAATGGCACAAATAAGCGCGTTACTTTCGGGCCTTATCTGCAAACCAAACTTGGAAAAGCCTGGAACCTGACAGCCAGCGCGTATTATCAGGCGGGCAAAGATAAGGATGGCAAATCGCTGAACGCTTACATGTATTCGGTAAAGGGAATGTATGGAGTCAGCCGGGTTTTTTCCATCGGGCCAGGTTTTGATTACACTTCCGGATCAACGAACGGTTCACGCAAAAACAGCACTTTTGATCCGCTATATGGCACCCCGCACAAGTTTTGGGGACAAATGGATTACTTCTATGCAGCCAATGGCTTCGGCAAAGGCGGACTAGCGGATTTTTATATCAACAGCGTGATCAAAGCAACTGAAAAGCTGTCCATAGCCATTGATCTGCACCAATTTTCAAGCGCTGCCAGCATTCGGAATGCGAAAGACGAAAAGCTGTCGGCCAATTTTGGAGAAGAGCTTGACATCATTGCCACTTACAATCTGACCAAAACCATCAGCTTTCAGGGCGGTTACTGCACATTCCTGCCGACGAACAGTCTGGCGCAGGTCAAAGCAGTTAAAGATCCGCAGAAAATGGCCAACTGGGCTTATCTGATGATCAATATCAAGCCTGAATTTTTGAAATAAGCATTTCCTACAACATCATATCAAAACTCTTATTACTATGGAAACAACCAATAAGCCGCTTGAAAAGTTGAATATTTTCAGTTTCAAAGGCGTACAAATGCGCACTTTCCACCTTACGTGGATGGCCTTTTTCCTCTGCTTTTTCGGCTGGTTCGGCTTGGCGCCGTTGATGACTATTGTTAAAACGGATCTGGGCTTAACCAAAGGCCAGATCGGAAACATCATCATCGCTTCCGTTGCCGCAACCGTTGTGGCGCGCATTGCAATTGGAAAACTATGCGACTCCTGGGGGCCGAGAAAAACCTATGCGGCATTAATGGGAATCTGTTCCATTCCGGTGATGACCGTTGGCCTGGTGCATTCCTATGAAGGTTTTTTGCTGTTCCGTCTGGCAATCGGCGTGATCGGCGCTTCATTTGTGATCACACAATACCACACTTCTGTCATGTTCGATAAAAAGATCGTGGGCACGGCCAATGCGGTGGCTGGCGGCTGGGGAAACCTGGGCGGCGGTATCACAAACATGGTTATGCCATTGGTTTTCGCAGGAATTGTAGGAATGGGCTACCTGCCGGAATCCGCATGGAGAATTGCCATGATTTTCCCGGGTGTATTTCTTTTCATTTTCGCATTTGTCTATTATCGTTTCACCAAAGACACCCCGGCCGGAAACTTTGAAGATCTGGAAATTGCGAATGCAAAGGCAGTTAAAACAAAAGGAACGCTTAAACTGGCCATGAAAGATCCAAGAACCTGGGCGCTTTTCCTGGCTTATGGCGCATGTTTTGGAATAGAAATCACCTTTGATAATGTTGCCGCACTTTACTTTTTTGAAAACTTCGAAACTTCGCTTGCTACGGCTGGGATCCTGGCGGGTGCATTTGGTTTTATGAATATTTTTGCAAGGGCAGTCGGCGGAATTGTGGCTGATAAAGTAGGTAACAAATATGGAATGATCGGCAAAGGCAAACTGCTCGCGCTTCTGCTGGCTTGTGAAGGAATCGGCATTGCATTGTTTGCCCAGAGCGGCAGCATTGTTGCAGCGGTGGTTACCATGTTGTGCTTCGCGATGTTTTTGAAGATGGCCAATGGCGTTACTTATGCGATGGTGCCATTCATCAATCCAAAAGCGATCGGTTCCGTGAGTGGGATTGTGGGTGCGGGAGGCAATGTTGGAGCGGTTCTGGCAGGATTTCTGTTCAAATCAAGTGAAATCACTTACTCACAGGCATTCATGTACATCGGGGTAGCGATCGCGTGTATTGCAGCTGTTGTTGCGCTGATTAATTTTGATAAAACGAGAAGCTTGGTTGCCGAAGGCGCGCTGGAACCAGCGGAGGCATAGAAAGCGCAGCGAGTCCGAAAATTTACCCGAATGCTATGGTCTCAGACTTTGCAAATCACAAAAAAAATATCACAAGCCAAAAACAAAAGCCCCCCTTCCAGGGGGTTGGGGGTTAAACGCCCAACCCCACCCCGATGCCCCGTTGCAACTTGGTGGTTTTGGATGCGCTTTTGCCCTAAATCCCTAAAGGGACTTTTGCGGGCTGCTAGGATGTGGCGTTTGGGGATTTTGTTGGTTGCGTATGTTCTAGAAAAAGGAGGCCCCGCTGGGGCCGGGCGATTTACCTGAACGCTATGGTCTCATACTTTGCAAAACACAAAAACAACATTACCAGCCATATACAAAAGCCCCCTTCCAGGGGGTTGGGGGTTAAACGGAAAAACGCCCAACCCCACCCCGATGCCCCGTTGCAACTTGGTGGTTTTGGATGCGCTTTTGCCCTAAATCCCTAAAGGGACTTTTGCGGGCTGCTTGGATGTGGCGTTGGGTTTTTTGTTGGTTGCGTATGTTCTAGAAAAAGGAGGCCCCGCTGGGGCCGGGCAGTTTACCCGAATGCTATATTCTCAGACTTTGCAAGTCACAAAAAAAATATTGCAAGCGAAAAACAAAAGCCCCCTTCCAGGGGGTTGGGGGTTAAACAGAAAAACGCCCAAACCCACCGCGACGCCCCGCTGCAACTTGGTGGTTTTGGATGCGCCTTTGCCCTAAATCCCTAAAGGGACTTTGGCGGGCTGCTTGGATGTGGCGTTGGGGTTTTTGTCGGTTGCGCATTTTTTAGAAAAAGGAGGCCCCGCTGGGGCCGGGCTTTGCACTTGAGACCAATATAACTGCCGCAATTTGGCTTAATATCATCAACCTATGAAAACATTCAAATCAACTTGCTGTTACTGTGGCGTGGGCTGCGGGGTTGTGGTTACGAAGGAGGGGAACGGGCAACTGAGCTTGGAGGGTGATAAGGAGCACCCTTCCAACATGGGGATGTTGTGCTCCAAGGGCATGAACCTGCATTATACGGTGATGGATCAGTCGGACCGGCTGCTCTATCCGCAAATGCGGCTCAACCGCTCGATGCCTATGCAACGCGTGAATTGGGATGATGCTTTGGAGCGGACGGCGGCGGTTTTTAAGACTTTGATCAAAAAGTTCGGGCCGGATTCTGTTGCGTTTTACGTGTCCGGACAATGCCTTACGGAAGAATATTATCTCGTTAACAAGCTCATTAAGGGCTTTATAGGATCCAATAACATTGATACCAACTCGCGGCTTTGCATGAGCTCGGCTGTGGTGGGTTACAAGCTGGCACTGGGCGAGGACAGCGTGCCGGTTTGCTACGACGACATCGAGGCGGCCGATGTGATCTTTGTAACCGGTGCGAATCCTGCCTGGTGCCATCCCATTATCTGGCGGCGCGTCGAAGCACATAAGGCCGCCAATCCTGATGTCAAAATCATCTGCGTTGATCCCAGAAAAACAGACACCTCCCGCTCCTCCGACCTGCATTTGCAGATAGCGCCGGGCACTGACATTGTGCTCAATAATGCTATTGGAAGGATATTAATTGAAAAAAATTACATTGACCAGCAGTTCATTGCCGCGCACACGGACGGATTTCCGGACTTTCAAGAAAAAGTAATGCAAAGGACGGTTGCGGAAGCAGCTGAGCTTTGTGGAATCGACGCCGCCGACATTTACACCGCAGCAGAATGGATCGGTCAGTGTAAGGGATTTTTGTCGTTCTGGACAATGGGACTCAATCAGTCGGTGATCGGGGTGAATAAAAATCTTTCGCTCATTAACCTGCATTTGATCACAGGAAAAATTGGTAAACCGGGCAACGGACCTTTTTCACTGACCGGACAGCCCAATGCCATGGGCGGACGCGAAACGGGCGGGCTGGCGAACATTCTTCCCGGCCACCGCGAAGTAATTAATGCCTCGCATCGCGCCGAAATGGAGGAATTTTGGAATACGCCGGTAAAAATCGCGAACAAGCCCGGCCTCACCGCCACGGAAATGTTCGAAGCGCTGGCAGACGATAAATTAAAAGCCATCTGGATCATTAATACGAACCCACTGGTGAGTATGCCGGACATCAATGTTGCCGAAGCCGCGCTGAACAAGTCGCGGTTTGTGGTGGTTCAGGATGTTTCGAATCGGGCGGATACGGTGAAGTTTGCTGATGTGGTGCTTCCGGCGGCGGCGTGGCTGGAAAAAGAAGGCACAATGACCAATGCAGAAAGACGTATCACGCATTTACCCAAAGCCATCGACGCACCCGGAGAAGCGTTGCCGGACGCAGAAATCATCTGGCGTTTTGCCGCCAAAATGGGCTTCGGAGATTCATTTGATTACAAAAACACTTCCGAAGTTTACGACGAATACACCGCCTGCACAGCCGGGACGACCATTGACGTAACCGGCGTTAATTACCAACTTCTAAAAACCAACAGAAGCATCCAATGGCCCCTTACCACATCCTTTGAAAACAATAAAACCCCAATAACCGGCACAAAACGGCTTTTCACAGACCACCAATTTCACACAAAAAACAAAAGAGCCCAAATCCACGCCGTCCCCGACGAAAACCACTCCGAACCCACAAGCGAAACCTACCCGTTGGTTTTAACCAACGGCAGAATACGCGACCAATGGCATACTATGACCAAAACCGGCCGCGTAGCGAAATTAAACCAACACACACCCCAACCTTTTTTACAACTTCATCCAGAAGACGCGGAGCATCGCAACATCAGAGAAGGACAATTAGCCGTAATCCAAAGCCGCCGCGGCGAAGTGCGGGTGAAGGTCAACATAACCGAGGACGTCAGACCGGGACTTTGCTTTTTGCCCATGCATTGGGGCAAAATCCTCGGTAGTAACCTTGCTCGGGCGAATAACCTGACTAACAATCTGGTGGACCCGAAATCCAAAGAACCCGATTTCAAATTCTCCGCAGTGCAGGTTTCTTTGTATAAAAAACCCGTTGAAAAGATCATCATCATAGGCGCTGGTTCGGCTGGACTGGGGTTCATAAACTCCTATCGTGCTTTAAATCAGGAGGATGAAATTCATGTTTTTTCAAAAGAAATTTATCCGTTCTACAATCGGGTAATGCTTCCGGACTACATCAGCGGCGCGCAGCATTGGGAGCAACTGGTGAAGTTGCGGGAGGATCAGTTCGAGGAAAACAACATTAAAGTGCATAAAGGCACTTCCATAGTTCATATTGACAGGAAAAACAAAACCGTTGTCGATAGCATCGGGCAGGAACACACTTACGACAAGCTGATTTTGGGCATGGGCAGCAAGGCTTTTATGCCCAAAGGCGTGCCGGATCTGCCGGGCATTTTCAATATGCGCTCGCGTCTGGATGCGGATTCGCTGTTGCCGTTTTTGAAACAACCTGAGCCACACGCTGTGATTGTAGGCGGCGGGATCTTGGGCCTGGAACTCGCGGCGTCTTTCCGTGAAATGCATGTAAAGGTAAGCGTTATCCAGCGCAGCGGCCGTTTTATGGAACGCCAGCTTGACCCGCTTGCGAGCGAATTGCTTTATCAGGAATTGATGGATCGTGGGATTGAAACTTATTTCAACGATGAGGTCGCCACATTCAGCGGCCAGGAAAAGGTGGAGGGAATTAGGTTGAAATCCGGCCGTAAAATCCAGTGTGATGTGGTGGTTTTGGCGATTGGCACTGTGCCAGTAATTGAACTTGCGCAGCATGCCGGACTGGATTGCAAACGCGGCGTTGTGGTGAATGACTATTTGCAAACTTCCGACCCGGACATTTATGCAGCAGGTGAAATCGCCGAATGGAACGGACAAATGTGGGGCATCACCCTCGCAGCCGAACAGCAAGCCGAAGTCATTGCAAAGTATATGGCAGGTGATATCTCGCAGCCTTATAAAGGCAGCACGTCCATGAACATCCTGAAAATGGAAGGGCTACAGCTTTGCAGCATTGGCCTGACAGACGTTCCTAATCATGATCCGGCTTACGAGCAGATTGTTTTTATAGATAAATCCAAGCGTTATTATAAGAAGTGCATTGTACACCGGGATAAGCTGGTGGGTGCGATATTAATCGGGGACAAAAACGAGTTTTTGGAATATAGAGACCTGATTTCCAATTCGATAGAACTTTCAGAGAAACGCCTGCAATTATTGAGGGCCAGCCAGAAAGCGGAGCCTTTGGAGGGAAAATTGGTGTGCTCCTGCAACAATGTCGGCCAGGGGAACCTGGAACGCGCCATTGCGGGCGGGTGCAGTGATTTCCAAACGTTATGCCAGCGCACAGGCGCCGGAACAGGTTGCGGCTCGTGCAGGCCGGAAGTGCGAAGTATTTTGGAAAAAGCGGTGGAAGCAACATTAGTTTAGGCGATCATGAGAGACTATTATAATGTAAAAATCAATCTCCCGGGCGGGATTGCCTCGCCGGGTTATTTAAAAGACATTCTGACCGCAGCCTGGCATGCGAATGTGCGTAAAGTGCGCTTCGGATCGCGGCAGCAGTTACTGATGTCCGTGTTTTATGAGGATATGCGCTTTTTGGAAAAAGACCTGAAAAAGAGCGGGATATTCTACGAAATGAACACAGACCGGCAGCCTAACATTGTGAGTTCCTATTGTGGAGAGGAAGTTTTCAGGACGGGACAATGGTTGAATGCGAATGAATATCACTCGGTGCTGGACACCTTTGATTACGACCCTGCATTGAAAATCAACATTTCGGATTCTAACCAGAGCTTTACGCCGTTTTTTACGGGCAATCTGAATTTCATTTCCTCGCCCGAACCGCATTTCTGGTATTTGTATGTGCGTAACAAACAGACGAATACGGTTTATAAATGGAATGATCTGGTGTACACGAACGAAATCGGCCGGCTGGCAAAAGTGATTGAAGACTGCATGCTTTCGGGTGATCACTGTGAGGAAGAGAGTTTGTATGATTTGGTAAAAAAGAAGATTCGCTATGTCTCGCAACCTGCGTCATCGGATCTCGAATTGCCATCATTTTCGCTTCCCTACTATGAAGGTTTCAACCGTTATGAATCCAGAACATGGCTTGGCTTGTATCGCCGCGACGAGCTGTTTCCTATTGAATTTTTGCTCGATGTTTGCGCATTATGCCTCAAAACACGCATCGGCGAAATTTGCATTACACCATGGAAATCACTGGTAATTAAGGGAATAGAAGATCATCACAGAACCGACTGGAGCAACATTCTCGGCAAACACAACATCAATGTGCGGCACGCGGCGAATGAGCTGGCTTGGCAAACGGAGGACCATAATGAGGACGGCGCAAGTTTGAAAAATGACCTTATCCATTATTTTGATAAACACGATATGCGCACTTTCGGACTTTGTTTTGGCATACAAACCAAGGCAAAATCGGAAGTTTTTGGAAGTGTTTTGATTAAAAAACGGCCTTTGTTGCGGATGGGTGAGTTGGCCATGTTTCATGTTTACGACATTTATTATACAGAAAATTTTAATCCAAACAGCCGCACGCAGCTGCTTTTTGAAAAGGGTTTATACAAAATTCATGTTGCTGCCCAGTTGGAAAAACTTTGCAGAAGATTTAATAATCAGCGTTCCAGAGAGCACTTCAAAGTGGCGCCGCCAGAAACGGATGATGCGAAGTTGGCTATCAAAATCGTAGCGCTCATTTATCAATGTCCCGATTGCCTGACCGTTTACGACCCGGAATATGGTGATGCAGCACAAAACATAGCACCCGGAACAGCATTTGAGGATTTACCCGAAACATATTGCTGTCCAACCTGCGACGCCAGCAAAACCGAGATGACCGCGACAGAATTGAACAAATCAACATTATCAGAACTTCCAGTGTCATGACAATTCTTGATATCCGAACCCAATATTTTCAATTTGAAAATGATTTCGTAAACAACCTGCGCTGTATCCCCATGATTGTGAGATACAAACTGGATTCATGCCGGATCAAATTGCAGCTGGCTGATTGGGCTAAACTGAGTTTTGAGGAAAAGGAACAATTAGCCGATCTGCCTTGTCAATTTCCCGATGAAATAGAGGCATATGGCCGTTATGTGAATGCGCTGGTTTGGAAATACACCGGCCAATATCCATCGGTTTTAAAACAAATTGCGGATAGCTGGAATGAAACGCAGGAAATTCCGGCGGAAGTGAAAGAAAAAGCGAGCGAATTTGCTTGCCCGCAACTGACGACGGAACAGTGGAGAAACCTGGAAACGCTCCAGAGATTTGCACTGGTAAAGCTGGGTCGGTCGGGTCACGAAGGAAGCAATTTCCCGATTGCATGCAGCGAGTTCGGCTTAATGTGATCAATCTAACGCTTTCTCCAATCCCGCTTTTTGACTTCGGCACGCAGATCCGAAAGTCTTTTATCGGCATGCCGGCCATATAGCAAATGTTTAGGCTGCCCGACACGTTGCGAACCATAAATCCCGCGATGGCCCGAGAAAAAATACGCGACCACGCAGGCGAGTGCGACATAAACACCACAAGAAGCTCCAAACAGCTCAATCGCCATGATCGTGCAGGCGAGCGGTGTGTTGGCGGCACCTGCGAAAACGGCCACAAAGCCCATTCCGACCAGTAAAGCTGTTGGTAAGGGAATAAAATAAGAAAGAAAACTGCCTAATGTTGCTCCTATAAAGAACAATGGCGTCACTTCTCCGCCTTTGAATGCTGCGCCGAGGGTAACTGCGGTGAAAAGGATTTTTAATGCAAAATCATACGCTGGCAATGGCTCGGAAAAGGACTCCAAAATGACGGGAATGCCCAATCCGATGTAACGCGTCGTTCCGGTTCCAAACACAGCCAGCACTACAATAACGCCGCCGATAACCGGCCTTAACGGCGGGAAACTTACTCGCGCTTTGAAAACACTTCCCAAATAATGCGTCAGTGAAGTGAATACGATGGAACAAATTCCAAAAATACACCCGGCCAGAACCGCGCATAGCAAATTCAGCGGTGATATTTCCGGAACAAACGGAATGTGATAATGCGTATGTCCCACTTGCCATGCCCTGGTAGTCAGATCAGCAACCACGGATGCAATGAATGCAGGTAGCAATGCATCGTAACGCAATCTGCCGATCAGAATAACCTCAATTGCAAATATCGCCCCGGCCAGCGGCGTCCCGAAAACGGAGCCAAAACCAGCTGCTATGCCTGCGATTATGACCAGTTTTCTGTCGCGCGGGCGAAGCCTGAAAAGGTTTGTAAACTGATCGGCAATGGACCCGCCGATTTGCAAGGCCGTGCCTTCCCTACCCGCCGAACCGCCGAACAAATGCGTAGCTATGGTGCCAATTAGAATGAATGGGGCCATTTTCAGTGGAATAATGGTCGACGGGCGATGGATGTTTTCCAGCAAAAGATTGTTGCCAGCTTCCACGTCCTTTCCCCCATAATGATACATGCAACCGATTAAAAATCCTGCAACCGGCAGCAATGCAATGATCCACCTGTGGGCCTCCCGAAAATTCGTGGCCCAGTCCAGCGAAACCAGAAACAGCGCCGAAGCCGAGCCTGTAAGCACGCCGATCAGACTAGCGATCACGAGCCATTTTCCCGTGTAGAAAATAATGGGGAAGCGTCGGAAAAGCGGAACGAAGTTTTTGGGGAGGCGAAAGCGGTCAGGGGACAATTTTGAATGACTGAATTAGTGAATGAGTGAATTTGGTATATTTATGGCTCTCTGGACGAATCAATTTACAATGCTATGAAAGATCGGGAAATAATTATTACAAATTATGTAACTGCTTACAACAACTTCGATGTGGACGGAATGGTCGCCGACTTTGATGAGAACATTGTTTTTGAAAATATGGTGAATGACGAAGTGACGATGGAGCTCAACGGCATTGAAGAGTTTAGAAACCAGGCCGAGCAGGCGGTGGACCTGTTTTCATCCCGGCAGCAGACGATCAACAAGTTCATCCACAACGAAAACTGGTCGGAAATCGAGATCGAATATTATGCAGTACTGGCGATGGATTTGCCAAACGGCCTGAAAAAAGGAGACGAGCTTGACATGGTTGGCAAGTCTGTCTTTGAATTTTCTGAAAACAAGATCGTCCGTCTAACGGACATCAGTTGATTCGATGACAGTACATCTACAAAAAATCAAACAAGCCATTCAGCAAATTTCGCCTTTGCCCCAGGATGAATGGGAGGCGTTTTCTTCTAAATTGGCTGTCAAACATTACAAGAAAGGTGCATTCCTGATATCCCAGGGACAGGTTGAGAATTTCATATACTTCTTGAACAGCGGGGCAACGCGCAATTACTTTTTACATGATGGCAAAGAGTTCACTGTTGATTTCCAATTTGAATGTGATTTTGTGACGGCTTACTATTCCTTTATCACGCGCGAACCCAGCTCTGTAACCATCGAATTGCTGGAAGACACGGAAGCAGTTGCCATTTCCCATGCTGATTTGCAAAACTTTTACCGAAGCTTCCATAATGGTGAAAGAACCGGGCGCCTGATTGCCGAGTATCAGTACACTAAGCGGTTACGCAAAGAAATGGACTTACTTTCACTTACGGCCGAGGAGCGATACGCGAATTTGATGCAGCGCAATCCAAGGTTGGTTCAGGAAATTTCAGTGAAGCATCTTTCTTCTTTTTTAGGCATCCAGCCTGAAAGTTTGAGCCGGATCAGGAAGGCGTTCGCACGAAACTAACATACATCATTTCCCCGCTTGGTTTCATTTTGGAATTTTGTATAAATCAAAATTGGCCACCTATGAAACCATTCGCCTTGTTACTCATCGTATTCGCATTGACTGCGACCATTTCCAAAATATTTTCCAGAGACTGGAACCTGCCATTGAGCGGTAACCTTGCCTTGGGTGTTATGCTTTGCTTCACAGCGCTCGGCCATTTTATGTTTACCAAAGGCATGTCCATGATGATCCCGGATTTTATTCCCTTTAAGAAGGAAATCGTTTATTTCACTGGAGTTTTGGAAATAATACTGGGCTTAGCACTGCTTCTCCCTGCGTTCAGGCCAATAATCGGCATCATCATCATCGTTTTCTTCATTCTGATCCTGCCCGCGAACATCTACGCCGCCATTAAAAATCTCAACTACGAAAAAGGCACCTTCGATGGCGAAGGCCTGCGCTATCTCTGGTTCCGTGTGCCGCTGCAACTATTTTTCATCGCCTGGGTCTGGTTCTTCGCGGTGCGGGATTTGAACTATTGAAAAATATTTACCCAAAAGTTGGCTATTTACCAACTTTTGGGTATTTTTGTGATGCCAACATGTTCCAACTATTATGAAAAAACTTCAACTCATTATGGAACATGGTTATCGTTCAGTTACGCAAAATATCCGATTTTGCCAGGAATCATTCCGATTCGGGGAAGAGCTTGTCCGTTTGGAAAACTGTCGTCGAGGAAGCGAATTGGCAAAAGAGCAGTGAAGTTTTACAAGACTTTCCGAGAGCGAAAATTCTCAGTAACAAACGGGCCCGGTTTAAAATCGTAGGAAATAAGTACCGGCTTATTGTTGAAGTTGACTATGAAGATCAAATTGTCGAAGTGAGGTTCGTGGGAACACATTCGGAATATGATCAGATCAATGCGGAAACAGTTTAATACCTAATATAACTATCAATGAAAACACAATGGTTTTTGATCGAGAATGATGGCGATTATGTGCTGGCGCTTGCTCGTTATCAGGAAGTGAAGAATGCTCCCAAAAATAGTGATGCGCATAAGGAAAAACGCTTGCTTGTTCACCTTATTTCTGAGTATGAAAAAATTGGGGCGAACCTGATGGAGGTTGACCCGATTGAGCTGATTAAAATCCGAATGGATGATTTTGGTTATAAATCGGCTGATTTGGCGAAAGAATATGGCGATAAGGGAACGGTTAGTAAGGTCTTGAATTACAAACAAGCCTTATCGCTTACTATGATCCGGAAATTCAGCAGGCTGCTGCGGATTCCGGTGGAGGCACTGACGCATGAATACGAACTGCGCTGATTACTTGGCCAGCTCCACAGTCACCGCGTTTTCAAGTTCCTTGCCATGCAGGTTCACCCCTACGATCGTGCCGCTTTTATCCAGTAAAACATTAAAAGGGAGCGCTTCAATTTCGTAGGTTTTGGCGACAGGGGATGTCCAGAATTTCAGATCGCTGACCTGGATCCATTTGATCTTGTATTTACGGACTGTTTTCTCCCAGGCTGGCTTCTTGCTGTCCAGCGAAACGCCGAAAATTTCGAACTTTTTCTCAGCATTCCCCGACTTGTTGAATTGATTATAAAGCTTTTTGAGCTCCGGCTGCTCCTCTACACATGGCGCGCACCAGCTCGCCCAAAAATCAACCAGAACAACCTTCCCTTTTTGGGATGAGAGTGCGATCGAATCGCCCATCAATGAAGGAAGCACTATCTCCGGCGCTCTTCCCCCAATTTTAATCACATTACCCTGAGCCGCCGCATTCAAGCAGCCCAACAATCCAAAAACCAAACCCAACCCAGTCAATTTCAACATCGTAAATACATTAACTAACTCCTTAACTCATTCAGCGCATGACGCCCGCTCATTCAATCATTCAATCATTCAATCATTCAATCATTCAGCGCAACGGCGCCCGCTCATTCAGCGCATCAGCGCCCGCTCATTCAGCGCACGCCGCCTGCTCACTAATTAACCGGATACCCCGCATCAATCCAGTTTGTCTTGATATTTTTAGGCACATTCAGGAGTTTGGCCTTTGCGAAACCCTTTTCTTTGATCAAACTGAACGCCGGGCGGATGTTAGGACACTTGTCGAACGGGCAGCAGCCGCAGTACAAAATCACTTCCCGGTCTTTCTTTTCCTTCGAAAGCATTTTTTCTAATTTCTTGATATTATCCTTTTCTTTTCCGGGTCCCACGTCCACCGAACCTTTGATAACCGCCTGTGGGCCAATGTTGATGATCAGCGGTTTGGCAGCATCAGGATTTTCGATAAGCGCAGCCAGCTCACTGGTAGGCATGAGTTGGGATTCCGTCCACGGCTCCTCTTTCGTCTGAGCCTGGATATGGAGTGAGAGCAGGATAAAGGAGAAAATCAGTAGAAATTGTTTAGTGCTTTTCATCATTATTTTACATTGAATGGTTTAAAAATCAGAAACCGGAATATGCACCGGGTTCATTTTATCGTACTGTGATCAGCGGCCCGTCGTGCCCGGGTTCCAGCCAGCCGAAAGATATCAAGTTATTGCCTAAGACGGCCATTGTTCTTTCGAAATCCGCAGCATGTTCCTCACTTACTGCAACGAGCAAACCGCCGCTGGTCTGCGGATCGGCAAGAATATATTTTTGGCGGTCGGTAAGCGGTCCCACTTTATGCCCATAACTTTCCAGATTTCTACTGGTTCCTCCCGGAAAGCACTGCTTATCGAGATAATAGGGCAGCGAGTCGATCACGGGGACTTTTTCAAACTCAATAACCGCTGACAAGCCGCTTCCTTCACACATTTCGGCAAGGTGGCCCAATAACCCAAAACCTGTAACATCCGTCATGGCTTCCACACCATCCATTCGGGCGAAAGTTTCGCCCAGGATGTTCAGTTTCACCATGCTATTGAGCGCTATTTCAGCATCCGCGTCTAGCAAAAGGCCCTTTTTCTGTGCAGTGGATAGTATTCCCACACCCAGCGCTTTGGTCAGATACAAACGGCACCCTGCCTTCCCAGTGGAGTTCTGTTTAAGCTGCCCGATGCTGACCAGACCGGTAACAGCCAGCCCGAAAACGGGCTCGGGGCAGTCGATACTATGTCCGCCTGCGAGTGTAATGCCTGCTTCGCCACAGATGGCACGCGCGCCTTCGAGCACGCGCTGTGCCACCTCCGGCGCCAACTTATCGACAGGCCAGCCGAGGATTGCAATCGCAAGGACCGGGTTTCCACCCATGGCATATACATCACTGATGGCATTTGCGGACGCGATCCGACCGAAATCGTAGGCATCGTCCACAATGGGCATGAAAAAGTCCGTGGTTGAAATGAGCGCAGTGCCATTCCCGAGATCGAGAACAGCCGCATCATCACGTTTATCGTTCCCTACGAGCAGTCGCGGGTCGGCTTGTGCGATGACGGGACTATGCAGGATTTTGTCCAGGATAGCCGGGCTGATCTTGCAGCCGCAGCCGGCTCCGTGGGAATATTGCGTTAGTTTAACAGTTGTTGTGTCCATGGGGTTTGCTATGGGTGCGCTGTGGCCGGAATAGTGTTGATATAATTTAAAATCTGCTTTGCATTTACAGTCATATCCTTGCTTGTAATGTCCATAGTCAGCACCTTTTCGGCGCTTCTTTTGGCCATATCTTTCTGGTAAGTCTTGTCATAATAAACGAGCACGATACGGATAAATTCTTCCATATTTCCCTCACTGATGGCCGCTATTGCTTGCTTCGTCTGCAATGGTCCCAGCCTTTTGTGAATGCGGTTTGTGCAGGCGATCAAAAATTCTTTTTCGAGCGGGCCGTATTCCAATGTTAATGCCTCAACCCGCTGATCCAAGCCCACTTTGATATCGATCAGCGTGGCGCTGCTCATTTGATTGAAAAAGGGCGCAGGAATTGTAAGTTTGCCAATATTTCTGCTCTCGTCTTCCACCCACAGGCACTTTTCCCTATTGATATCTTTCAACTGGCAGGCCAGATTGTTTTCAAACTGTTCCTGCGTGGGCTGGACAAGCCTGTTCATCGTGCCATAGGACGAGCCCTGATGCTGCGCCAGGTCTTCCAGATCAATTACTTGTTCGCCCAGCGACGCGAGTTCACGTAAGATTTTTGTCTTGCCCGATCCTGTCCTGCCTCCCAATATCAGGAACGCCGCTGGTTTCTGAAACTGTTCCAGCGCCCATCGCCTGAAACTTTTATAACCACCTTCAATGAGAAAAACCTCAAAACCATAAAGACTTAACGCCCAAGCCATGGCACCACTCCGCATGCCGCCCCGCCAGCAATGCACTGCAACTTTTTTACCGGGAGCAACTTCGAGAGCATGCTTGATAAAGCCCGACCATTTGGAACCGGTTAAGTCAAATCCTAACAGAATCGCTTCCTCCCTCCCAACCTGCTTGTAAGTTGTCCCGACCAAAACCCGCTCTTCGTTGGTAAACAAAGGCAGATTGAATGCGCCGGGAATGTGCCCATGCGCAAACTCCGCCGGCGTGCGCACATCAGCCAGCGGAACACCGCCTGGTAAAAGAAAATATTCGTTGATCGCTATTGTTCTGATCATCTTGGCACAGGCTTTGCAGGTTTCAGTTTTATCAAAAAATTCGGACCTTCAATTATGACAAAGACATTGCAAATAGCGAATATACTGGCATTCATTGCGACAGTAATCATGAATTACTTGTCGAATACAGGCATTTTCAATAATAATACAATGGCCACGGTCTCGGCCGAATATCAAAATTTCTTCACACCCTCTGGCTATGCGTTCTCCATTTGGGGGGTGATTTACATTGGTCTGGCTGCATTTGTAATTCATCAGAGCCGAGGGCTTTTCAATGATAAAAAGGCGCCGGAGATCGTAGGCAGGATCGGATGGCTTTTCGTCATTTCCTGCATTGCGAATTGCCTGTGGATCATTGCCTGGCTTTATGACTATACGGGCGCTTCCGTGCTGATAATGATTGTGTTACTCAGCTCATTGCTGGGAATAGTTTTAAAAACACGCATGGAACTGGATCTGGTCACTATGAAAAAAATTGCCTTGGAATGGTGGCCTTTTGCATTATATCTGGGCTGGATTACCGTTGCATTGATCGCCAATATCGCTGCTTATCTTACCAAGATCGGCTGGGATGGCTTCGGGATTTCTGCAAATGCCTGGACCATCATTATGATCTGTGTGGCAGGTTTTATCCAACTCTTCCTGACATGGAACCGTAATTTGCGAGAGGCTGCAATGGTCGGCGCATGGGGGCTTGCCGCGGTTGCTGTGGCAAACTGGGGAGCGCATCAGGACATTGCGTTCACGGCAGTTGCTGTCGTTGCAGTAATCCTGATCAGCAATGGCTTACATGCCTATATGAACCGGGGCAAACATTATCTGGTCAAATAACTGACGTTAACATTGCTAAATGACCTTATTGACACCAGGAATTCTGATGACGAAGTCGCCCAGCAAAAAACTGAATATAACGCCCAGGGGAGTTACGATCAGCAGTTTCACAACCGGGTCCACGTCCCAGGACCTTAGTAAAAGTGAAAGGGAGATGAGCACGAATGGGTGCAAAATGTACACGGCAAACGCGCAGCGGGACATTCTACTGAGCAGAGCGTTCGGCGTATTTAAGTGCTCTTTGCCATATGCAAAAAGTGCGACCATGATGCACACACCTGTAATTTGTTCCCAAAACGCATAGAATGCTGCCTCGCCGTGCAACCCGCCGCTGAACCATTCCAGAGGATTATCGAAAATCATCTTGATTGCATAAACCATCGGGAAACCAATAAAGATCATGCACAGCGCGATGGTCTTTATTTTTTTGTACTGACCGGAATTTAGCTGATCCAGCCATTTGCTTTCTGCGGCCGCGATGCCGACCATAAAAACGGCGATGTATTGCGGAAAATGCCCGAGCTGGAACCCAACCGGATCCAGCACCCAACCCACCGGAAAACTCAGCCTGACTATGAAACTGACAACGGCGAGGGCGGCTCCTAAACGCAGAATATTTTTCACCGCAGGCATGGGCCAGACGTCGGGCGGAGATGTTGCAATGCTTTTCCAAACTGCATAAAGAAGGCTGAAAAGCAGCAACGCCACTACAAACCACAAAACGCCCACGCTGATCCAAGAGTCGTAACCGGATAAAAATTGCAGGAATGTAATGTGATGCTCCCCGGCGTAATAGTAAACCAGGTAGTTCATGACGGGCGCCAGTACGAAAGAGTAAAACAACAGCGGAATTCCAAGACGAAACAATCGGTCCCTAATAAAAACCGTTGCGCCTTTCTTTTTGTAAGAGGACGGAATGAACAATGCCGACAGGAAAAAGAAAAAACCCATAAAGTACGACTGATTCACGGCCACAAACATTGTCATAGCCATGATAGCACCGGTAATGGTTGTTTTTTCTGAATAATACCACCCTCCCGGCGCGCCGTAAGTGACAAAAGCATGATGCGCAATCACAAGAGCGGTCAGCAGCACTTTCAGATAATCAATGTATACGATTTTACTTTTGGGATGATCGGGAATTAGGGCAGATGGCGGAACCTGGTGTGACATTTCTTCTCGGTTATGGCTAATAGGACCAAGTTACAAAAAAGCTCATGGAATGTCAGGATTGCGCGTCTGCTGGCTGCTTATGGATTTTTTGATAGGCCTTTTTCAGCACTTCCTTAATCACCTCGAGCTTCATCGGCTTGGAAATGTAATCGTCCATGCCGTTGTTCAGGCAGTTATTTCTGTCTTCGGTCATGGCGTTGGCGGTGAGGGCTACAATGTATGGCAATGCGCTGTGGTCTTTCCGGATGATCTTGGTTGCTTCGAGGCCGTCCATTACGGGCATTTGCAAGTCCATCAGGATCACATCATAGGCGGTCGAGGCCAATTTCTCAATGGCAACCAAGCCATTTTCGGCTATCTGGATTTCGTAACCCAGCTTTTTAAGCACGTAGTCGATAAACTTCTGATTCACCAAATTATCTTCGGCAACCATTATTTTGAGAGGAAATTGGATTGAAAAATCGGTTTCTAGCATTCGCTTTTCTGGTTCTGATTCGGATGGAAGGTGTTGTTGGTGAGTCAGTGCAGCAAAAATACTTTTTAATAAAACAGATTTACGAACGGGTTTGGTTAAAATGTCTGCAAAAAGTTCAGGGAATTTCATCCTGGCGTCGTCACCGGCTGAACTTAATAAAATTACGGTTACGGATGGGAAATCTGTTGCTATCTTTCTGGCAAGCGAAACACCGTCCTGTTCCGGCATATCCATATCGGTCACCACAAGCTCGATCTGACTATCGCGCTGCAATGCTGCTAAGGCCTCGCAAGCAGATTCGGCCAGAACCGGTTTCAGTTTCCATTGCTCGGCATGGCTTTTCAGAATGTTGAGATTTGTTAAACTGTCGTCGACAAACAATATGCCTTTTCCTTCAATCTGCACCAAATTTTGCGCTTCATTCGGCTTCGACTTCATTTTTTCAACATAGCCGACTGATATATAAAAATGAAATGAAGACCCTTTTCCGTATTCGCTCTCTACGCGAATCGCACCATTCATGAGGCGGACGAGCCTTTCGCAGATCACGAGGCCGAGACCGGTGCCGCCATACATGCGGTTTACGGAAGAATCCACTTGTGAAAATGGTTTGAACAGGTTATTCAGACTTTCCTGCTTAATGCCAATTCCGGTGTCCCGGACCGTAAAACCAACATCAATTTCGTTGTTTTCAGCTGATGTATTAGGATAAACATGCACGTAAACTTCACCACGGCTCGTAAATTTAATGGCGTTATTGATCAGGTTGGTCAAAATTTGTTTCAGCCTCGAACTGTCGCCCACCAGATAATCCGGAAGGCCTGGTTCAATGTGATACAAGAGATCAATATGCTGCTTCGAAGCTTGTAATGAAAACAGGTCCATGATTTCTTCAATAGTCAGCCGTAGGTCAAATTCATGTGCTTCGAGGTCGATCTTGCCGGATTCTATCTTTGAAAAATCCAGAATGTCGTTGATGACATTCACCAGGGTTTCTCCGCAGCTTGCAATTGTCTTGGTATAATCTTGCTGTTCCTCGGTCAGTTCTGTTTCCGAGAGCAATGCAGTCATGCCAATGACGCCATTCATGGGCGTCCGGATTTCATGGCTCATCGTAGCCAGGAAAATGCTTTTCGCCTGATTGGCCCGCTCCGCTTCTTCTCGCGCCAGTTGCGCCTGTTCATGCTGCTCGAACAATTCCTCCGTCTGGACGCGCAGTTCTTCCGATTGCGATTGTAACTCCTCATTCAGCGCATGCAGATGGTCCGCCTGCGCATGCAGCTCCTCAGCCTGTTTTTGCACCGTCGCCGTGCGTTCTTCCACCAATTTTTCCAGGTTCGCCTTCTGCCGGATAATGGTGTTTACGCGATAAAGATATAGCCAGTAAACCGTACATACTGCTACGATAACCGAGGCAATCCTGAACCACCAGGTTGCCCAGAACGGCGGCCTGACGATAATGTTCAGGCTGTTTTGCCCGGTGATCCATACGCCCGAAGTGTTCTGCGCCTTGATTTTGAACACATAATTGCCAGACGGCAGATTGGTATAGATGGCGGTGTTATCGTCTCCAACATAATGCCAGTTTTTGTCAAACCCTTCCAGGGAATAAGCGTAGCTTTTTTGAAAAGACGAAAAATCCAGTGCCGCGAAAGTAATCGAAATGAAGGACTGGTCATGTGAAAGTGTGATCGTTCGCGCCTGGGAAATTTCCTGAGGCAAAACGAGTGCATATCCGTCCGGATCCGCATCTGCTTCGTCGCGGTTGAACACTTTAAAACTCGTTACGATAATGGGATAGTTACTGCTTTCCCTGCTGATTTGCCTTGGATTGATTTTATTAAAACCATTGACCCCACCAAAATACAAAATACCCTCCTTATCCTTATAGGCTGATTTTTGATTAAATTCCCTCGCTTGCAGGCCATATTCAATCGTATAATTCTGAAACTTTTCGGCTTTTGGATCAAAACGGGAAAGCCCGCTCACCGTACTAACCCAGAGCATGCCCAAATCGTCCTCAATAACCGCTTCGGTAACATTGTTGACCAACCCCTCCTTGGTCGTATATTTTTTGAATTTGCCCGTATGCGGGTCAAAACGGATGAGCCCCCGCAGCGTTGAGAGCCATAAGATGCCGTGCTTGTCTTCTGCAATGCTATTGATCGCGCTGTTAAAAACGCGTTCGCTGTCACTCACCCGAAATCTCGTAAATGTGTCGGTCGCACGGTTATACCGGTTCAGCTGGCCTTCATCCGTGCCCATCCACAAGTTACCGCTGCGATCCGTGAGGAAACAATTAATAGTGTTGTCAGATAGCGTTTTCGGATCGGTAAGCTCACTGAGATAATGCTTAAACCGCCTGGTTGCAGGATCAAAAACATCCAGCCCTTCGCCGTAAGTGCTTAACCATATCCTGTTATCGGGCGTCCTGGCTATTGCATATACATTGTTGGAATACAAGCTGTTAGTATCGTTTTCGAGATGTTTCAAAACAGTAAACCGTTTTGTTTCCGGATCAAGCACATTCAATCCGTTTCCCCATGTCCCGATCCAAAGCTTGTCTTCATGATCGGGAACAATTGCGAGGATATGCTCCCCTGAAATGCCTGAATTTTTTGGACGGAAAGCACTGAATTTCTGCTTTTTTTTGTCCATCAGATTTAGCCCGCCACCATCCGTTCCGATCCAGATGTTCCCATCCCTGCCTTCAAAAAAGCAAAGCACGAAATCGTTTGAAAGACTGTTTGCCGACGAATTGTGTTGGTAATGTATGAAGCTGTTGTTGCTTTTGTAAATGCTCAGTCCGGCGCTGTAGATCCCCAGCCAAAGGTTTTTTTGCCGGTCTTTGAAAATGTAATCCACGGAATTTCCGGCGACGCTGCTCCTATCCACCTCGTCGTGCGTATAGGAACTGAATGTCCAGCTTTGTGTATCCAGAATATTCAGTCCGCCGTTTTCGGTGCCGATCCAGATCTCGCCGAAATGCTCGTTAATGCTCGTAATGTTGTTATTCGAGATCGATGCAGGCTCCTTTGGGTCATTCTTAAATCGCTTGAATGAGCCATCACCCGGCTGATAAAGGTTAAGACCAAAACCGTATGTGCCCACCCAAATCCTGCTTTTACTATCCTGAAAGATCGCCCGTATATCATTGCCCGACATGCTTTTCCCACCATTATCAGACACAAATCTGCGAAAAGCCCCCGTTTTGCTGTCCAGCAGGTTCAATCCTTGTGCAGTTCCGGCCCAGATATTGTTCTGTTTGTCACAAAAAACAGTGTTAACATTGTTTTCGCTTAGACTCTGCGCGTTTTTTTCGTCAGATTTATAATGTTTTAATACGGTCCGGCTGATCGGATCGAAAACATCCAGGCCGCCGGTTGTTGCAATCCATAGCTTTTCATTCTGATCAAAAACTATCTTGTTTACATAATCCCCTGAAATTGATTTCGGATCATTTCCTTTAAATATATATTTGGCAAAAACACCCTTATGCGGGTCAAGCACATTTACTCCGCCGCCGCTGGTTGCGATCCAGATATTGCCCGACCGGTCTTCCGCGAGCGCAGTCACGAAATCGTTGCTGATGCTGTTTTCGTCTTTGTCGTCGTTTTTGTAAATCTTAAATTCATGGCCGTCGTAACGGTGTAAGCCACCATTCGTCCCGATCCAGATGAAACCGGTGTTATCCTGCATGACGCAGTTCACATTATTGTTCAAAAGACCATTTTCAGCGGAAAGGTGTCGGAAGTGAAGCGGCTTGTTTTGCGGGAAGGCTTTTAATGCAATAAATTGCATTAAAATGAAAAGAACACAACAGGAAGAGGTCAACTTCATCGGGCCGAGTACGTAAAACTACTTTTGCAATTTTTGTAGAAATATACATTTAAAATATAACTATCTGCTGAATTTTTCGGCCTGTGAAACTAAAACTATGGAAACTCGGAAATGCCTGCTAATCATTGACATGCAGAACGGTTCTTTTACTGCAGAATCAAAGCGCTACGACCCGGAAGGGATTGTGAAACGGATCAATGAACTGTCTGCCCAATTTCGTGCGAACGATCTGCCTGTTATTTTTATACAACACAATGGCACCCGGCTAAACGAATACATTCCTGACACGCACGAATGGCAGATCCTGTCCGATTTGCACGTCGGACCGACTGATCTGATTATCGAAAAAGAAGCGCACGACTCGTTTTATAACACCGCACTTGAATCCAGATTAAGCGAACTAAACGTAACCGAACTGGTCATAACAGGCAGCGCAACTGATTTCTGCGTCGAGTCCACGGTCCAGGCTGCCTTATCGAAAGACTATAACATTATCGTTGTCGAAGATGGCCACACGGCAGGCGACAGGCCGCATTTAGCCGCAGAACAAATCGTCCGGCATTACAACTGGATATGGGGCAACATGATCCCGACTGAGGGGAAAATTGAGGTTATAAAAAGCGAAGCAGTCATCGCTTTGCTTGACTAATGCGCTTATTACCAAACGGATTCAGCATTTCATCACCTCGTCCACCATTGTGGAAGATCCCAGATAAATCGGGGATCGCTGGTGGAAGGAAGTGGGTATAATGTCGAGAATAGCGCCGAAGCCGTCGATGGCTTTTCCACCTGACTTTTCTGCGATGAATGCCAGCGGATAGCATTCATATAATAGCCGGAGTTTACCCTCGGGCGTTTTTTGGGTAGATGGGTAAAGGTAAACGCCGCCCCGGAGCAAATTGCGATGGAAGTCAGCAACCAGGGAGCCGATGTATCGCGCAGTGCAGGACTTCTCTTTACATTTGATCAGATATTGCTGTACAAATGCCGGATAATCATTGATATAGCCGTCATTAACAGAGTAAATGGTGCCGTTCTGCGGCGAACAAATGTTCTTGTGAGATAATATAAACTCTCCCAGTGAATGATCGTAAGTGAAGCCGTTCACGCCTTCACCGGTGGAGTAAACAAGCATGGTCGACGAGCCGTATAAGATGTAACCCGCTGCAACCTGCTTTCGTCCGCCTTGCAGGAAATCTTCTTTGGTGGCTGGCCCGTCAATGGGCGATACGCGTCTGTAAATGGAGAAAATTGTGCCTATTGAAACATTCACATCAATGTTGGACGAGCCGTCGAGCGGGTCCATGGCCACCACATATTTGCCGTGATCATTACCGGTGTGAATAATGTCTTCGTCCTCTTCGGACAGGATCGCGCACACTTCTCCGCCGTTTTTCAATGCCCTTATGAACCTGATATTGGCGATAATGTCCAGTTTTTGTTGGTTTTCGCCCTGCACATTATCCGTTCCGTTACCGCCCGCAATGTCCACCAGGCCTGCGCGGTTAATTTCCCGGTTAATGATCTTTCCTGCCAGCGCGATGTCCCGCAGCAATTGGGACAGCTCACCCGTTGCATAGGGGAATGCACTTTGGCTTAACATAATAAACCTGTCGAGCGTCACGCCTACGGGCAACGCAAGTTCCTGAGCAGTTTTCGGACTCATAACATGAATGATTAGTAGATGGACAAATGTTGAGCACTCGTGCAGCAGGATTTAGGATTCAATCGTTTTTTGAGCCTGACTTGTCGATAATAACAGCAATCAATATGACCAAACCTTTCACAACTTGTTGCCAGAAAGGCGACACATTAAGCAGTACGAGGCCATTATTAAGCACGCCAATAATGATTGCGCCCTGAACCGTCCCTAAAATACTGCCCCGGCCACCGGATAGCGAAGTGCCGCCGATCACCACCGCGGCGATAGAATCCAGTTCGTAGCTGATGCCGGCGTTCGGCTGTGCAGAATCAAGACGCGAAGTTACCATGATGCCCCCGACAGCAGCCAATGCACCTGCAATCGTGTAGACAATAATTTTGACCCTATTCACCTGAATACCAGACAATCGCGAAGCGCTTTCGTGGCCTCCGATCGCATAAATGTAACGCCCGAGCCGCGTTTTGTTGGTGACAAAAACGGCTATGGCTACAATCACCGCCGATATCCAGACCGGCACGGGAATGCCCAAAAACCAGCCGGTCCCGAAATATAAAAACGTGTCTCCTAGCCCGCTGATCGGAAAACCCTGCGTCCAGAGCATGGTTAACCCGCGGGCGACCGTAAGCATGGCCAGCGTTGCGACAAATGGAGGCACATTGAACTTGGTAATAGTCCAGCCGTTGAATGCGCCCATGGCCGACCCCGTGATTATTCCGGCGAAGATTGCGCCAAGAATCGTAAAACCAATGTAAAGGTTGTTGTCCGGAAGCTCGATGCCGTTTTTAAGCAAACCGGCCGTTATCGCGCCGCAAAGTGCTAATACAGAGCCCACGGACAAATCTATTCCCGCAGTAAGCACGATCAATGTCATGCCTGTTGAAATACAAATATTCACCGAGATCTGCCGCATGACGTTCCAGAGATTGGAGACGCTGAGGAACTTGTCCGACAAAATACTAAGTCCCAGGCACAGCAGAAAAAGCGCGATGAGGGACTGGAAACGCAGTAATTTGGATCGGTCTAATGCTATATTCATGCTTGTTTTTCAAAATTGGATTGCGGGATTGCGGCCCGCAAAATGGAATCTTCGGTGGCTTCGCTGATTGGGAAACCAGCGGTTAACGCGCCTTCGGCCATCACCAGGACCCTGTCGGAAACTGCCAGAATTTCGGGTAGCTCGGAGGAAACGACTATGATGCCCAGGCCATCTTCGGCCAGTTTAATGATCAGTTTGTAAATTTCGTTTTTGGCATTGATATCGATCCCGCGCGTTGGTTCGTCGAGCAGGAGGAGCTTGGGTTTTGTGGCCAGCCACTTTGCCAGAACGATCTTTTGCTGGTTTCCGCCGCTCAGGTTATTTGCTTTTTGGTTTTTAGAAGATGTCTTGATTTGCAGCTCGCCAATGTATTTATCCGCGAGCACCACTTCTTTCGCATCGCTTAATGTCCCCAGTTTTTCAAGATCCGGCAGTGTGGTCAGGCTAATGTTCGTTTTTACATCCAGGCCGAGCACCAATCCATCTTTTTTGCGGTCCTCAGGCACCAGCGCCAATCCAGCTGCGATGGCTGCGGAGGGAGATGCACATTTCAGTTCCTTCCCTTCCATTACAATCTGACCGCTCATGCCGCCTGCATGCAAACCAAAGATGGTCTCCAACAACTCGGTCCTCCCGGCACCCATTAATCCAAAAATACCAACGATTTCTCCTTTGCAAATTTCAAATGAAATGCCCTTCAAAAGATCTTCCTTCGGACGGATGGGATGTTTTAATGTCAGGTTTTTCACTTCCAGCAACGTCTCACATTTGGCCTCGCCAGTGCTTTTGCGCATGATCTCGATCTTCCGCCCCACCATTTTCGCAATCAGCTGATCCTGCGTAATACCCTCCATTCGCCCGAATTCGATGGATTTGCCATCTCTTAACACGACATAATGATCCGCGATCCGAAACAATTCGTCCAGCTTGTGGGAGACGTAAATAATCGCCTTGCCTTCGTGTCTAAGGTTTTCAATGATATCAAAAAGCAGATCCACTTCGCTGCCGGTTATGGCGGACGTAGGCTCGTCCATAATGATCAGGTCGGCGTCTGTGAGCAGTGATTTAGCGATTTCTACAATTTGCTGCTGTCCTACTTTCAGCTTCACCACCTGCGTTTCGGGCTTCACTTTCAGTTTCAGCCTGTCCAGCAATTCCTGCGTTTTTTTGCGCATCCGGTTCTTATCAATCGTCCCGAACTGCGTGCGTATTTCCCTGCCAAGAAAAATGTTTTCAGTAATGGTCAGATATGGGATCAGATTGAGTTCCTGGTGAATGATCGCGATGCCTTTTTGCTGCGCGTCTTTCGGGCCAGAGAACTTTACAGGCGCACCTTTGAAATGAATATCTCCTTCAAAATCCTGGTAAACGCCGGAAAGGATCTTCATCAGTGTAGACTTCCCAGCGCCATTCTCCCCGATCAATGCGGTGACTTTGCCTGCCTCTATGGAAAGGCACACGTTTTCAAGCGCGATGACGCCCGGGAATCTCTTCGTTATGTTGTTGACTTCCAGCATTTGAAGATATGATTGGTTTACAAATCCCTTATTTTCAAGCTAATAGGGATAATTTCAATATTATCCAGCTTCAAATGTTCCTGATTCAATTCAATAGCCCCCGCAAACTCAACCACATCGCCTTTTTTCACTTTTGATCTAAAAGGCGGGATCACTTTTTCGCGGATGATCCCGTTGATTTCAGCTGAGACATTGTTGAAATCCATAGAATTGGAAAACGCGTTGATATCGATCGTCCCGGAAGCATCCCGCACTGCATTACCAAAAACATATTCAGTAGCAATGCGCATTTCGGGTTGTTCACCGTCAGATTCCAGCCTAATCAGCACCTGATTTTCCTCCACACCCGTCACTTTTCCAGTGCCTTTGATCAGGAAATATTTAATGTTCCCAATGCCTAATGCGTGCGCGTGATCCTTGAAAGCCTTGTCTTTGTCTGTTCGCAGAAGCGACAAAAGCTGCCCGGTTTCAGCCGATTTTGCCAAAGACGGCGTGAGCTTTTTAGTCCAAAATTCTTCCGCATATTTGGCCGCATTGAAAGAAGCAGTTCCTGCTTTCACCTCATCCAATTTTTTGAAATACACCGAATTATAAGCCAGAAAAGCTACTATCAGCAGGAACACACCATACCGGATCATTTTCTTCATCGCTATTCCTTTTTGCCGTAAGCGGCGTAATTTTCAATGTTATCCTTCACGACCAACTCCACAGCCACCGGCATTTTCTTGGGAAAATCGCGTTTGCCTTTGAAATATTCGTCTGCAAAATTAGCGGCCGTTTGCGCCATCACTTCGGGGAACTGCATGCCGGTCGCCATGATCTTTCCGTCCTTGACGGAATTGACCACGTCTTCGGCACCATCAAATCCGAACACCTTTACTTTATCCGCTTTTCCCGCTGCAACCAGGGCCTGATATGCGCCCATCGCCATGGCGTCATTACCACAAAAAACCGCATCAATGTCGGGCTGGGCTTGCAAAATGGATTCCAGCACTTCCATAGCCTTGTTCCTGTCAAAGTCGGCGCTTTGCTGTGCCACCATTTTCAAACCCGGATAATGGTCAACCACGCTGTGAAAACCTTTCGAACGGTTCCAGGTGTTATTATCACCCACCATGCCGAGGATCTCGACGTATTTTCCTTTTTTATTCAATGTTTCCACAAAATATTTCGCAATCGCCACGCAGCCTGAGTAACTGTCGGACAAGATCTGCGAAGTCGCGGCCTCATTGGAATTCACTTCACGGTCCATGCAAAATACGGGAACGCCGGCCGCTGTGGCATTTTTTACATTGACAATAGACCCGTCCGCATCCGTTGGATTAAACAAGATCGCGTCATAGCCGCTTGCCATCGCATTTTCGAAATGATCCGTTTCCAGCGATGTATTGTTTTGAGAATCAAACACTTTCGATTCATAGCCCAGCTCTTTCGCCTTGGCCTGCGCCCTTTCGGCCAGGAATACAAACCAGGGATTGTTCAGCGTAGAAACTACGATCGCCATTTTCTTAGGCTCTTCCGCACCATCTTTGGATTTGCAGTCCGCGAATGTGAGTGCAATGATTGCGAAAAGTAGAATGCTGTATTTTCTCATTGATCTCATGTTGCTTTGATTTGTCTGGGCGTTTTGCTATAGACTTGCTAAGTCTTTAAGACTTAGCAAGTCTGGGTCCCTCACCCACATTACTCAGGATAAACCGTTACGATCACCCGCTGATATCTCGTCAGCGCTGGGACGCCCTTATCTGTCACGGCCAGGACAATATGTATCGTTTCCGGTTTTTCAACCTTCGGAGCACTAAAAAATGTGCTTTTGGTCTGCCAGTTGTTGATTCCCAGCGGGTCTTTCTGGTTGTAAGAGCCAGGCTCAGGATAGTAGATCCATTGATAAGTAAGCTCGTTTCCATCGGGATCTTCCGAACCTTCAGCACTTAATGTTACTTTCTCGCCGGCTTTAGCCCTGATGACATTTGCATGCTTTAATGCGGCTTTTGGAGGGTGATTCGCCTCTTTATAAGGCTTGATCGTCCAGTCCATCCGCGCGGCAAAGTCATTCTGAAACGCTTCCCGCCACCGCCACAAAGTGGCTTTGTTACTGGTATGAAATGCACTGTCAACGCCTTTCACTTCGTCCATGGCGTCGGTGTAGATTGGGCGGGTTTCCGGCTCATAAAAATATTTCAATGTGTGTGGCGTGTACAATTCATAGCGACCGCCCCAGCCGCCGAATTCGGGATGCTCCGGATCATTTAAGCCGTTGTTAACCAGCCCTAAAAACGAAGGCGTGTCGCCTTCCATGAGGAATTTCGTGAACGGGTATTCTGCGCCTAATGGTCCGTGATTACGCACGTTTTCGTCGAGCCAGGGATTGTCCACAATGGTGAAATTCGCGCCCACGAACCTGCCATGAAACTTGTCACCGCTAATGCCCGACCACGTTGCATAATGGTAAGCGCCTGCCGCATGGTAACCCGGACTGCCCACATAAAACAAATCGGGAAAATTCTTCCGGATCCACGGTCCCGTATCGTCCTGATCTGAAATGGTGTACATTCTGATTTTGGAAACAAACTTTTTGAGATCTTCCGGCGACCGTGTCATTTTCACTTTCCAAAGCGCCTGCGCAAGACAGTTAGCACCGCCCCAAACAGGAATCCAAACCGGCCTGTCATCTTTTTTATCAATCACCTTAATGATCCATTCCGAACCTTCCGAATCTTTACCTTTTCCAACCGCATTCAGCCCAAATTCGGGAAAACTGCTTTTGGTAATGCTGAGCAAATATTCGGTTTCGGGAAAGCCTTTTTCGTGGAGCAACAGGTTGTTCCTGACTTTGCCATACGCATTAATAAGCTGCTTGATTTTTTCAGGAGCGATCCTTTTTTGCTGGTGAATGGAAGTGGTCGCGATCAAACCTTCCACATCCCAATGGTTGGAATAAGTCAGAAAACGAACCATTGACTGGGTGTCGTCCGGTTCATTTTCAATGTCTGTCAAAATCAAAACCCGGTGCTTTTGAGCAGCAGGCTGCGCTTTGGCCAGTGAAAAACCAAGCATGAGGGCAGACATTGCAATGTATCTTGACAACTTCATAAAAAATTCCCGATTTACCATATTTGAAAGAGGTGGCTTATTTCCCGACTTATCCCGGAAAACTTTACCCCTACCCGATTTAATTTATTCTCCCAAAAGGGCAAGTGCGGTTTGTGTAATCCCGTCCTCCGAAATTCCGTAATGATTGAAGATTTCCTGCTGCGAACCGGTTACCGTGTATTCGTCTGGTATACCAATGATTTTGAAACGGTTACGGAAATTATTCTGGATCAAAAATGAAGCGCAAGCCTCGCCTAGCCCACCGTAAACACTGTGTTCTTCCACCGTAATGATGGGTTTGTCCCAAGCAGCAATGTCTGATAAAAGATTGTAGTCCAATGGCTTAATGGTGTGCATGCTTACGACTGTCGCCGCGAGGTTATGTTCCCTTTCCAGCTTCCGGGCGGCCCGGCAGGCATGTTCAACGGTTTCGCCGGTGGCAATGATCGTCAGGTCGCTTCCTTCACGGATGACGCGACCTTTGCCAAATTCAAATGATTTTTCGGCAGACAGCAAAGGCATTGATTTTTTTCCAAAACGAATGTAAACCGGCAAATCGGTTTCCGCGGCGAGCTTAACGGCCTGTTCCGCCTCAAAATTATCAGCCGGAGCCACTATAATGAGATTGTGAATGGTTCTTAAAACTGCAAAATCGTGCAAACTGTGATGCGTTGAACCTAATGCACCATAGCTCACGCCCGCACTGATCCCCACCAGCGTCACCGGATTATTGGAATAGGCAACGTCATTTTTGATCTGTTCCAAAGCGCGGGCAGTCAGAAAACAAGCTGGCGAAACTGCAAAAACTTTCTTCCCGGTCGAAGCAATTCCAGCCGAAACTCCTACAAGGTTTTGCTCCGCAATGCCCACTTCAATGATCTGATCCGGAAATTTTTGGCCAAAAGGAACGAGCTTCCCGGACCCTCGCGAGTCGCTGGTTACAACGATAATGTCCTTGTCCGTCTCTGCCAGCAGCTG
Organism: Dyadobacter chenwenxiniae; assembly: GCF_022869785.1. Taxonomy (NCBI): domain Bacteria; kingdom Pseudomonadati; phylum Bacteroidota; class Cytophagia; order Cytophagales; family Spirosomataceae; genus Dyadobacter; species Dyadobacter chenwenxiniae. The sequence continues at coordinate 2,345,116 of NZ_CP094997.1, forward strand.
CAAAACACCGGAAAAAACTTCCAGGTTGGTCTGTTGCGCAACCGCAATGTTATCAATAGTCGCATCCACAATGCTATCCGTTTTGATTAAAACCATTCCTTTTTATGCCGAAGCCAGCGTTTCTCCATACAGATCCAGCTCCTGCACGGCATCTGCATATTGCTTCGGATCGGGTACGCCGTGATGCCATTTCAGCTGATTTTCCATGAAACTGATGCCTTTACCCTTCACCGTGTGTGCAATAATGAGACTCGGCTTGCCCTTCGCAAACGGCAACGCATCGAACGCTTCTGTCAACTGTTTGATATCATGCCCATCCACGTGCCGCACTTCCCAGCCAAATGCTTCAAATTTTTTATCAACAGGGTCTGTATTAAGCACGTCCGCCGTAGGGCCGGAGATCTGTAATGTATTTTTATCCAAAATCGCACACAGATTGTCGAGCTTGTAATGCGATGCCGACAATGCTGCTTCCCAGTTGGAGCCCTCCGGCAGTTCGCCGTCGCCCAAAACCGTGAAAACGCGGTAATCTTTTTTATCCAATTTCCCCGCAATGGCAGTGCCCACGCTCAGTGAAAGTCCATGCCCCAATGCACCGGTATTTTGCTCAACGCCATGCACTTTGCGCGTAGGGTGGCCGATATAATGCGATTGATATTTGCAAAGTGTTTCCAGATCCGATTCCGGAAAAAAGCCCCGGGAGGCCAGCACAACATACAATGCTTCCACCGTATGCCCTTTACTCTGAATGTAACGGTCGCGGTCGGGAGAAGTGAAATCGGTCGCATCCACATGCATCGTATGATTGTAGAGTACGTTCAGGATATCGATACACGACAGGCTGCCGCCGGTGTGACCCGCTTTGGCCTGATAAATGTATTTGAGTATTTTCTTGCGGTACTCTACCGATTTCTGCGCTAACTCCTTTTCCGACATGGTTTTCCTGGACTATTAATTATCAAAAAGCTGCACTTCCCAGCCCATATAATTGCCTAGTGCTTCTTTAAGAATGCTTGCTGTTTTTGACGCATTCATCACCACATGGTGTTCAAATCCATTGCGGCAGATGTATTGCATGAGGTCTTGCAGGTTCGGGATCTCGGCCACGGCCCGGTTTCCAAATGTTTTCAATGTGTCGTCCGTGAGCCTGCCTTCTCCAATGTATGCCTTCATCACGCCACGTGGGTCGTCGGTGCTGATGCGGCCAAATGTAAGCGGCATCGCAGGCGTACGGCCGGATAAAGCGCCATACGTATTTTCTTCTCCGACAGAAGTACCCAAAATCGGGGCTGTGCTGATCTCAATGTCAGGCAAAAAGGATTTCGCCCAGTTGCCGCAATGGAAAAGCACACATTTGTTATCATCGTTCGCATAATTGTTATTCCAATCCACGAGCGCGCTCGGCGAGCCGGATGCGAGTTGTAGGGCGTACATGCTTAATGTTCCGGTTACATCCACTTCACAGCCGCTGGGGAGCATATTTTCGCTCATGATGCTCATGCTCGTGCACACATTGCAACCGTAATTTTTCTGCACAGAAGTCCAGCACTGAATAGCCGTGGCATCCAGTGCATTCTCCTGCATAAAATCAGAAAGCACGACGTCGAGCTTCGCCATTTGGATCAGTGCTTCGTCGGGTGTTCTGCCTGTGGAAGCGTAATCCCGGATCCTTTGCAGCCGCTGCTGCACGCTTGCATCCTGGGCAGTAAGCTTGTTGGCATTGCCCAGGATTTCCGAAAGGTCGACCGTGACGACGGAAATACCGTTTCTTTGCAGTATTTTCTCGCTGTAACGAACGGTGTTAAACCCTCCCGGACGCGCGCCAATGGCACCAATACGCACATTACGCAAGCCTTTGGTGACGCGGCAAACGGCTGTAAAATCCAGCAGATCTTTCACAAATGATGGATCCGACGGATGCACCACATGCTTGGTAGTCAGTGTATATTTTATGCCAAACTGATATAAATTATTGCAAGCAGAAATCTTCCCGCACCACGAATCCCTGCGTCGGGCAACATCCAGTTTATCCAGATCATCCGGATAACCCTGCACTAAAACAGGCACATTCAATTCCGCCAGCTTCAATGTTTCAGCAATGCCTCTTTCGTCTCCAAAATTGGGTAATACAACCAGCACGCCAATGATCTCATCCCGATGCCTCCGGAATAATGCTGCGCATTTTTGCGCGTCCTGAAATGTCTCCACACCACCCAACTTGGTGTCTTCGGTGTCGAGCATGATGCTGTTGATTTTCAGTTTCGACAGCAGATCAATGATTTCCACGCGCGCTTCCGCGACCAGCCTGTCCGGGAAAAAATCCCTGTTTCCAATGATGACACCTATACTTCCTTTTTCGCTCATAGTTAATTTGTTGCTTCTTTTGCCCCGGGTTGAAGCGCGGGGCAATATATATTGTTTAGCCGGATGGGCTTTTAGTCAGCTATGATCAGTTCAATTTCATTGTCGTGAAAAAGCTGTTTGTGTTTTTCCTCGATTCCTGCGTCGGTGATCACATAATCGATCAGCGACAGCGCTCCTAAACTGGCGAAAGCGCTTTTGCCAACTTTCGTCGAATCCGCAACCAGATAAGTTGTATCAGCTGCGTCTATCATGGCTTTTTTTACAACTAAATCACTGATACTTGGATAAGTAAGGCCTGACTTCAATGACAATCCTGCCGTGGCCAAGAACAACTTCTGGACATTCAGACCTTTGAAAAAATCTGCGGCTTTTTGTCCCGTGAGCGACAATGTGGGTGGCTTGAACTCGCCTCCCGTCATAATTACTTCAATTCCCGTTTCGGCGCCCAGCAGCAAGGCAATGTTCAGTGCATTTGTGATTACTGTCAAATGCCGGTTGCTTCCTCGCAGCTTTTTGGCTATCTCCGTCGTTGTCGACCCCGAATCCAGAATAATGGTGTCGCCATTGGCAATGTATTCCAGGCATTTCGCCGCGATCAATTCCTTTTTATCCAGATTTTCCTGGTTAGCCAGCGAAAAGTTGCGGACCTGATCTTCCACATTTTTCAAAAATGCACCACCGTGCTCTTTGGTAACCAATCCATCCTTTTCCAGTTTATCCAAATCCTGCCGGATCGTCACTTCGGTCACCTTAAAAAGTTTAGCAAGATCAATGACCTTCGCCGAACCGTCTTCTTTGAGCAATTCAAGTATTTTGTCCCTTCTCTGATTTGCGAGCATTATGTTATAGTTTGTAGTCCTTATGGTTTTTACCTAAAAATAGAAGGAAAACAATTAAGTAATCGTATCACAACAAAAAATAAACGTAAGTGCAGTACAAATAGATAGGTTTTACATATGAAAAGCAAATTTGCGAAAATAAAAGAAAATAAAAAATAATAACTGAAAATATAATACTATAATTGTGATACAAATTCCTTGTATGTGAATACCAGACCTTGATGATGCCTATTCAACGACTATCCCAAAAGCTTGCAGCAGCGGTCATGCTTTTTTACGCGCCGCTCGCTATTGCCCAGATTGACAATCCAAGTCTCCCATTTGACACATTGAAACTGGATAATCTGGACCAATTTCGCAACGCAGACACTGGAATCTGGCACATTGCGGGCACGGTATCCGCTGACAGAAAGCAAATTGGAAACCTTACCAAGGACAAGGAAAAAGGAATTCTATATTATAAACCCAAGAAAAAAAGTAAGCCCCTCACTTCCAAGGCGGAATTCGGCGATGCGGACATTGAGCTTGACTTCCTTTTGTCAAAAGGCGCATCGTTACGTGTGTTGCTTCACGGCCGCTATGTCATCAGCATCACGGACGACTGGATGAAAAAGGAGAATCCCGGTGCGAAAGCGCCCGGCCTTTGGCAACATTTAACAATCCATTTCAGGGCAGCAGTATTAGATAAAAATGGAAAGGAAACGCAATCAGCAGGCTTTGATAAAATCCTGCTTAATGGCCAGGAATTTGCAAAAAGCACAGAAAATCAGCCTATTAATACGCAGCAAAAAAGCACAAACAGGTCATTGGCATTCGTTGGAAATGACCTTCCATTTGCGATTCGAAAGGTTCGCTATAAAATTTACACAAAAGACTCGATCCGCATTTCAGCCACTCGTTTCAAGGTTTATCAGGGTTTACACAAAAACCCGGACACGCTTGCAACGCTCCATCCCAGGCGCACCGGAGTTACCGACACACTCTCACATTTTGTAGGCGACCGCAAATCGCAGCTGGTGATGGAGGGTATGATGGAAATTCCATATGATGGCGACTATCTTTTTAAAATGATTGCCGGGGGCGGTGCCTGGTTTTACATCGATGGAAAACAGGTTATTGACAACCGGGGAACACGTGACTTTGAGCGTGCTTTTTATGTCAAACACACATTAACAAAAGGGAAACATCCATTCAAAATTGTCTATTCAAATTCCGATGAATGCCTGGTCTTACACTATGAAGGTCCTCATGTTCCCTGGCAATCGCTCACGACACCCGCTTCCATGCGCGTGAGTGAACGGTTTGAACCTTTGGAATACAAGGTGAAAAACAAACCTGCTGTACAACGCGGGTTTATGATGCATCGCGGTAAAGTCAATCCTTACGTGGCCTCGGTCGGCATCCCCTCACTGGCGTCAGACAGGACAAACAGCGGAAATAATTACGCTTACGACATGAAGCGATATAACCTGCTAGCCGCGTGGCATGGACGGTTTATTGATGTTTCCAACATGTGGACGGAACGTGGTGAGAAACAGCTGGAAATCCCCTTGGGTGCCAAACTGGAATTTACGCAAAAGCCTCTGTTAGCATACTTAACATCGCCCCAGGCCTCCTGGCCGGATTCGGCGCAGACAGCAGACGGCGTTTTCGCAGGTTGCGGTTACAGGCTCATTGACAATGGCTTACCTGTTTATTTCTATACATTGAATGAGAACAGTGTTGAAGATTCTTTATATCCGGCACCGGAAAATGAAGGCTTGACCAGAAAAATCAAAACTGTTTCAAAATTGGGTAAACCAGTCTATCTCCTGCTGGCAGAAGGAAGCGCGATCGAACAAACCACCCAAGGCGGCTATGCGATCGATGATAAGAGTTATTACATTGAAAATTTGCAAACGGGAGGAGTCGAGCCCATTCTGCGGCGGGATAACGGCCGCCAGCAACTCATCATACCAATTCAAAATGAAACGCTTACGATTAAGTACGATATAATATGGTAAGGTGCGCAATCATTGCTTTGCTTTTCATTTGTGCAATGGAATCGTTCGCTCAGAATGTTCCGGAAAACGAAAGCAAATATTACAAAATAACAACGGTGCCTGTGCCCGACAGCATTATGCTGGAAGTAGGCGGGCTGGCTTTTACCGACGAAGATAAATTGGGCGTCGCCACGCGGCGCGGCGAAATCTGGGTGATAGATGATCCTTATCAGACAAAAAGCAACTTGCCCCGTTACTCGCTGTTTGCCAGCGGCTTGCACGAACCACTTTGGCTAGCTTATAAAAAAGGCGCCTTCTTCACCACCCAGCGCTCCGAGCTTACGAAAATGTCGGACAGCAATGGCGATGGGTTGGCTGATCTTTTCCAAACCATTTACGCCTGGCCTATTTCAGGAAATTACCATGAATATTCCTATGGACCTCTGATCCTGCCAAACGGCGAAATGCTGGTGACCCTCAATTTATCGTGGGTAGGTCGTGGAGAAAGCCTTACCAAATGGCGCGGATGGATGCTCAAAATTACGGAAGATGGCAAAATGACGCCGTTTGCAACAGGTATGCGTTCACCGGCTGCTTTTGGCCTCAATGCTTCCGGGGATATTTTCGTGGCTGAGAACCAGGGAGACTGGATCGGCTCTGGACGGATCACGCACCTGAATGCAGGTGATTTTGCCGGTCATCCGGCTGGCCTGAAATGGGCCTCTGAACCAGGTTCTCCCCTTGATTTAAAACGCGCGTCCTTTGCTGATTCGATCGGCATTATGTACGACTATGCACAGGGAAAGCCCCATTTTAAAGTGCCCGGCATTTGGTTTCCACATACGGTGATGGGCATATCCACTTCGGCGATCATATCCATGGATTCTGAAGAAGCCGGGCCGTTTAAAGGCCAGTTACTTGTTGGTGATCAGGGCCATAGCAAAATTATGCGAGCGTTTTTGGAAAAAGTGAATGGTCAGTATCAAGGCGCTTGCTTTCCGTTTCGTGAGGGATTTGCTTCCGGAATTTTACGGATGGCCTGGGGAAGTGATCACTCTCTGTTTGTCGGCATGACAAGCCGCGGCTGGGCGTCTACGGGGAAAGATCTTTTTGGTTTACAAAGAGTAATTTTTCCAAAACAATTTCCCCTTGAGATTAGGGCAATGCGTATTACTACAACTGGTTTTGAATTAGAATTTACCAAGCCTGTCAACAAAGCAATTGGCTCAATGACTGAAAATTACAAGATGACTGGCTTTACATACAGCTATCACAAAAAGTATGGCAGTCCGGTCATTAACGCTGGCAATTGCAATGTGAGTAAGGCCGAAGTTTCGGAAGATGGAAAAAAAGTGAATTTGACAGTAAACGGGCTTCGCGCAGGTTACATTCATGAACTAAAAATTGCAAATATAGCGACGCAGGAAGGCGAAAAACTGCTTCATCCGGAGGCCTATTACACCATCAACGCATTCCCGGAAGGAACGAACCACGCACATCACGAAATGGCGCACACAAAAACGCCTCCGATAGCAGCAGGTTGCGGAAGCGATTCATCCAAATCAATCCAAGAACAACCCGCCGACTGGAAAACAGGCGCTGATATGACTATCAATATGGGCACAAAACCTGGCTTGAAATTTGACAAGGAAATCCTGGAAGTTAAGGCGGGCAGCAAAGTGAAGCTTGTTTTCAATAACAACGATGATATGCTTCATAATCTGGTCATTACAGCGCCGGGCAAAGGGGAAGAAGTCGGCCAAAACGCCATGGATATGGGCCTAAACGGCACCAACGCCGGCTACATCCCCGACTCGAAATCCGTCCTCTTCCACACTTGCCTCATCCAGCCGGAAGCTTCGCAAACCATCTACTTCACCGCGCCGAAAGCGGGGGATTATCCGTTTATATGCAGCTTTCCCGGGCATTCGTTTGTGATGAAGGGTGTTATGAAAGTGCGGTGAATGCAACATTTAGCTTACCTGCAACAGGAAATAGAGCGCTTGTCGGACACCTTACCTGTGAAGAAAAATTTTCGGGGACTGGGTCTGATTTTTTGAGATAATTATTTGAATAATTTATTCTGTCCTCTCAAATGAGTAAAAACTTTTACATCTTTCTCCTTTCAGCACTTATATTAAAAAGCAGTTTTACTTTTTCCCAGACCCTCCCACCCGCGTCAGCCACAGAAGATTGGTCTGTGAAACCGCCGGTTGTTATTCCTGCGGAAAGTCCGGATTTGCCGCCTTCCGACGCCATTGTTTTGTTTCGCGGGAAACAAGATTTAGATAAGTGGAGGCATTTGGACGGGTCGGCTGTGAAATGGGAAGTTAATGCGGAGGGAATGACGATTGTGCCTAAAACAACAGACATTCAAACGAGGCAAAAATTTGGCAATAGCCAGCTTCACATCGAATGGAAAACACCTGACCCAAAGGAGGATAAGGGCATGAACCGGGGCAATAGCGGGGTGTTTTTAATGGGGCTTTACGAGTTACAGATCTACGAATCGTACAATTACGAAACCAGGATTTATTACAACGGACAGGCGGGAAGTGTTTATAAACAGCATATTCCCCTTGTGAATGCAGCACGGAAACCGCAAACCTGGCAGAGCTTTGACATCATTTTCGAAGCGCCCGTCTTCAATGCGGACAAATCGTTAAAAACGCCTGCTTATATGACGGTTTTGCATAATAATGTGTTGATCCTGAACCATGTTGAGCTCAAAGGGCCGATGGTTTATCAGGGTTTTCCGAAATACGAATATCATGAAGCGAAAATGCCGCTGCGACTGCAGGAGCATGGCAGTCGCGTCAGCTTTCGTAATATCTGGATCAGAGAATTTTAAGACGCCTGACCGTTTATTCAAATAACCAATCAAGCGTTTTCCCAATTTTGTCCCCGGTCTCAGACCCTTTCGGATCCTTGTCAGCGCTTATAAAACCCAGAACGAGCACTTTCCCTTTTCCGAGCGTCAATACATTTTCGCCGGCAGGAAATTGATAGGAATGCACATTCACGTCCGGCAAACCAGAGAATTTCAATGCACCGGCAAGGCGCACTTCTGCCTGACCGAAATCATTGGCGCTGGCGTCTGTTTCCAGATTTGGCGGGGCTAAAAATAATTTGTTCTTATCCTGAAAATAGCCAATCAGCACTTTCACAGGCTTTTCTGCTTTAAATTTAATGCTCGTTTGAGATGCCTTCTGCTTGTCTGCATCCATCCTGACAGCCTTCAAAGATTTCAAAACATCCGCCAATCCGGTAATGATCGACGCCTCGTCTGCATATACAGGCTGTCCTTTTTCCAGTGAGAAAGTTTTCAGGCTTTTGTCCACGAACGTGACCTTGGCGGGTTTCAGCGCAAGCATAGAAGGCTCGCTGACGTTACCAGCTTTGAGTTTGCTAATGTTGTTTTTGAAACTGGCCAATTCCTTTTCATAGTAAGGCAGCAGCTCCACCCAGGTCTTGTTTTTACCATCATCCCCTCCTACCGGCACGCGTCGTTGCGCCGTTTGCATGCTGTTGGCGTATAAATAAGTGTCCCTGGTCAGATCCGCGAGCCGTTTAAAATGGGCAACGCTCTTTTGGAGGTGCGGGACGGCAGTTTCCAGATCGGAAACATTATTGGAATATTGATATTTTAAAACCAAAGCCGCAGCCTTCACTTTTTCAGAAAAGAAATCCGCTAATGCCTCATTGCAATACACATCATTTTGCACGCGGTCAAATTCTTCTTTGTTCCTTTTGACGTGCAGAGCCGCTTTTTCAATGGCAGCTGCGGCCAGCTTTCCGTGTTCGACAACCTCATCAATGATCTGTACCGGCGTTTCTCCAATGTGTTTTGCGCCGCGGGATTCTTTCTCCATATATTCCGTAAGGCTCTCTCCCTCAGGCCCATCGGAGTTATAAAGCTCTGGCCAGACCCGGTATTTTTTAGGATTGACAAGCTGGCTCATGGTCATCCCTAATGTGAGCGTCTGCCGGTTGCCGTTTGTTATACCAAATCTTCGGAGCAGTTTAGGCGCTATTTCTCCTGCCTGTTCATAGGCTTCCAAAACTTCCCCTCCATGTTCGCCGATATCAAAATCATCGCCCAGTTGTTTGGTCCAATAAGCAATTTCCTCCTTCCGGTCGCGGCGGCAGTTCCATGCATAACGCGCCCAGGCTTTGTACCAAACCCAGTCGCGGTCCATTTGGAGCTGTCGCGGCGTGACATTGTCTGCGGAATAAGGCCAGTCCCAGTAAGACGCCTCGGGATATAAATGCAGCCCATTTGCGCCATGCACATCGTGCATGGCCTGGACGCTTTTTTGGATAAAATCGGCCGAACCATACCGGAAAGGCTCCAAATTTGCCAGGATGTGCACATTATCAATATGTGTGGAGCCCAGCTCGCTCATTTCCCTGTGCATTTTAGCCCATGGCCCGCGTGGCTGGTAAGTTGTCAAAGCCTCACCATTATACTTGTTCATGGTGTATAAATTTTTGTAAAGCGGCAAAGCGGCTTTCATGACGAGCTGCGGATTCGTATCATGTCCGCGCAACACAATCGGCGGCTGCACTACGCTGTCCAGTTTCGCAAGGCCGTCCTGCACGCCGGGAATGATCGTTTTGGTAAACCATTCTACATCCGACTCGTCGCCTTCCATGGCTTCTCCAAGCGTGATGAGCAAGCCCACGTTCGGATACTTTTCAACGAAAGCGGCAATGGATTTTCTGGTATAATCGGCGATCAGCGGGGTGATAGGACGCTTTCTATCCTGCGTTTTGATCCCGTGTTTTTCGGCGAAAGGTTTGGAAACAATAATATTATAAAACATCTGAATTACCCATATGCCACGCTTATCGGCTTCCTGGGTCAGAAAACTGAAAATCTCTTCATTTTTTTTGAATGTTTCGTCATCCACTTCAACCGCATAAGGATAATCTTTCAGTTTAACAAGGGAGGCAAACGGGTGGCCATTCCAAAGGTAAAGGGAGTTCATCCGGTTCTCTACGAGCATATCCAGATATTTGATCCACAAGGATTTATCATAAAACCATGGGAAATTTTCGGGTGTGTAAGGGTATTCATAGACTGTGCGACCGGGAAGGTAAACCGGTTTCTGAACACCAATGCAAGTCCCGCGCAACACCATTTCCGGCTGATCTGACACCGTTAATTTTTCAGGAATTTTGCCTTCATTTTTAATGCGCTCAACCATTTCCATGCAACCATACAAAACGCCTGATGGATCGGAACCTGCCAGGATCAGTTTTTTACCCGCAGAGAAAATTTGAAAACCTTCTTTACCCGGGCTTCGCGCTGGCACGTCAGACAGCTCTTTCAAGAGCATTTGTATCAAGCCGTCCTTAGCAATGCCAATGAAAATCGTCTTTACTTTTCCAGCCGGTGGCATTTTGGCTCTTTTAGGCAACATGGTCACTTCAAAACCATTCTGCCTAAGCGTTTCAGACAGCTTTTTTATGCCAAAATCGATACGTGCATGGGACGTGCCGGCCACATAAATGTTGATCTTTTTTTCATCTGCAACACTGGATTTGGCTTGGGCCAATGATGAAAATGCCAGCAGTATTAAACCAAGGATAAGACTATATTTTTTCATTCCGTCTCAATTTTAAAAACGTAAGCAATGTCTGAGGGAACCCTCGTTTTTGCGGGAACTGTGATTGTCAGGCCACCTGCCGACAAGGTATTTTGACATTTCACCAGGTTTTTTAAACCGAGCAGATTAACATTCGTGACCTTCCCGGCAAGACGCTCGGATGTCAACTTCTTCAAGTTAATAGCATTTTCGCCTGGCCAATCGAGGAAGATGGCGTAAAGTATTTTTCCTTTTTTCGTATAATAAACCCTTTGACCCGCAGGCGTGGTCTCGCCAAAGACGCTGAATGGACGCGTGTCATAAATCGCCTCACCAAACGACCACATCCAGCGACCCACTTTGTAAACCACATCCTTTTGATCGTCCGGGAAAGTGCCGTCGGCCTTCGGCGACAGGTTCAAAAGCATTTGTCCGTTCTTGCTAACCACTTCAATTAATGTATGAATGATCTCTTTTGCCTGCCGGATTTCCATGCCCTCCGTGTAGCCCCAGGAATAAGAAAGGCCGGTCCCGATTGAATAGTCGCATAGCCAGGGCTTGTCGATAATGTTCTTGGGATTCGAATTTTCATGATCTTCCATGCCAACCCCCAGGGGAATGTCTTCGCCTTTGTAAGTCACAATCACGTCCTGCTTACGCTTATCCGCCTCGTTGAAATAATGGGCGAGGTAAGTTTGCAGGTTCTTTTCGGGCACTTGTTCGAGCCAGGCGTCGTGGTAAATAACGTCCGGATGATATTTGTCGATCAGCTCTTTGCACTTTTCCATCCACATTTGTTCCCACTCTTGCTTATTCATGGTCGAGCCGTAAAGCTTCGCATATTTTGGATCCGAACCAGCCCAGCCGGGTTTCATTTTAACATTGGTGTAGTTCAGTTCATGGTGCAACGAAGTGAAGAACTTCATTCCACGCTTTCGGATCGACTTTTCCAATTCGCCTACAACATCCCTTTTGGGGCCCATATCTTTTGCATTAAATGGCGTTAAGTCGCTGTCCCACATAGCAAAACCATCATGATGCTCGGCAACCGGCCCCGCAAATCGCGCGCCGCCTTTCACGAACAGATCCGCCCATTCATCTGCATTGAAATGCTCGCCTTTGAACATTGGAATAAAGTCGTGATAATCGAACTTTTCCAAAGGCCCGTACAGCGCAAGGTGGCGCTTGTAAGTCCCCAGTTTGGAGTAATCCGGGCTGTCATTGTGCATGTGCTGAATGTAATGCTCATTGTTATAAGCAGGTACGGCATATACGCCCCAATGGCAATAAATCCCAAATTTCGCATCCCGCATCCAATCGGGCACCTCATTATGCTTTTCCAGCGACGACCAGCTGGGCTGGTAAGCTGACTGGGCAAAGAGTTTGGCAGGGTGACTAAAAGCGATTACCGCCAGGCATAAACCAGGTAAAAAACGATAGGAGGATAATTTCATATTTTGAAACAATGTTTTATAATTCAGAAAAAAATTTAATCTTCGTAGTACATTAAAACACACACTAAATGGTTATTCTTTCCAAACGAATGATTAATGCGTTTGCAGAACTGGAACCGCGATCAACTGATGCACTTTTACATTGGTATAAGCATTGCAAAGCGGCTGACTGGTCCAGCTTTTCGAATTTAAAGCAGACATTCAGATCAGCCGATTTTGTTGGGAATGACCGATACGTTTTTAATATAAAAGGGAATGATTATAGGCTGATAGCAAAAATCCATTTCGATGTTCGTACGGTTTACATTTTGTTTATCGGAACGCATGCCGAGTATGATAAAATTGATGCTGCCAAGATTTTACACAAGAATTAGGATATGGAAAATGATAAGATAATTTTTTCAAATGAGGCGGAATATGAAACGGCGATGAAAGAAATTCTTTCTCTCATGAATAAAGGAGAAGGAAATCTGTCAAAGACCGAAGCCTGGAAACTCCGTAAAATGGCTGTCGCAGCCGAAGAGTTTGAGGACGTTCATTATCCCTTGCCGAAGCCCAAAACCATCCCCGAAATGGTTGAATTAAAGCGGTTTCAGCTTAAACTTACGCAGGCAGCGCTGGCTGAAATGCTGGGGCTTGGTAAGCCAAAGCTTTCGCAGATCCTGAATGGCAAGCGTGAGCCGGATGTTCCTTTTCTAAAAGCTGTTTACCAAAAATTAGGCGTTGATCCGGGCTTTTTGCTGGACAATGCTTAATTGCCTTTACCGAGCCAGCGGCAACCATACCGACATATCATTGTGCCCCCGGTTGCCCCAGGCGTAGTACGGAACCAGGCGGACCGGGATTGTTTTCGGCGTTTCTGCGGAAACTTCCCGGTATAATTTCTTGCTCCAATCCGAATTGTCAACCAGCAACGCATCACCTTGCAGGCTCATGACCGGACTGTTCTCAATGATTAATGGAGTCGGTTTTAAATTGTTTTGGATACTGATTGCGACGTCGAAAATGCTTCTTCCCTTTGGCAGGTCGATGGATTCGAGGCAGTAAACAACAGGCCCACGCTTTACGGCGATTTGATTTCGCGTTTCCTCCACCAATGGATTCGATTCGATCAATTTTACTGGCATAGGAAGCGTGATTTCAATTTTGTCACCCGCTTTCCAGCTGCCTTTTATTTCTGCATAGGTTCCCGGAACAAGCTTTGCATTATGCGCCTTTCCATTGACCAATATCTTCGCGTCGCCACACCAGCCTGGAATCCTAAGAAACATAGAGAATGGTTCTTTTGGCGCTTCCTGCAAGGAAATATTCACTTTCCCATCCCAGGGATAATCCGTTGTCTGGGTCAACTTTAATGAACCAGCTTTGATTTTTGTATCCAGATTATTTCCACCATACAAATTGAAAAACACACCTGCGTCCGACAGGCTGTAAGCGTACTGGCTCACTTCCGAAACAGTGCGCACCGTATTTGGCGGACAGCAATTGGATTTTGAAATATAAGGTACCCTATCCTTCGACCAGCGCTGCGCAAAAGGGAGCGAATCGGAGTGGCTTAATGGGTTGGTATAAAGAAATTTATCTCCTTTGAGGTTAATGCCGGACAAGACGCTGTTGTACAAGGCCAGCTCCACGATGTCCGCGTACTTGGCATCGCCGGTAATTTGCAGCATCCGCCAGTTCCAAAGCACATTGCCAATGTTCGCGCAGGTTTCGTTGTGTGCCGTGTAATTCGGGAGCTGGTAATCCCTTCCGTAAGCCTGATGAACCTTTTGTACGTCATCCGGTTTGTACGAAGTTCCGTCTGGTGAAACGCCGTCGTAAAGCGAGCCACAGGCGCCGGTAACGTACATTTTGTGCTGCGTAACGTCGTCCCACATGGCATGGAGCTGTTTCAAAAGTGCAGCGTCCCCGGTTTCCGCATACACATCGGCGACGCCCGCGTACAGGTAATTAGCGCGAACGGCATGGCCCATTACTTTGGTTTGTTTTAAGAAAGGAATCCGGTCCTGGTTGTCGTCTGTGCCTTCGGTTGCTCCCTTGATAGAAATCAAATGCTTGACCAATGTCAGATATTTCTGATCGTGGGTGGTGCGGTAAAGTTCGGACAGACCCATGTAATGAGATGGGCAAATGGCATTCCTGGATTGTTCAGGCGTAGCAGTGTTGTAAAAACCGATTAAAAAATCGGCTGCTTTTTTAGCGACACTGAGTAAAGATGTCTTTCCCGTTGCGCGGTAATGCACGCAAGCTGCGGTCATTAAATGGCCGAAATTATAAGCTTCGAAACTCAAACGGTCGGCAAACATTTGCGCTTCACCGCTCTTCTTTTGCTCGATAATCGCCTTGGTATAAATATAACCGTCCTCACGCTGGGCTTTTGCCATGACAGCGATTGCCTTATCCATCATTTCGTCCAGTTTTTTGTCCTTTGTGACGGCGTACATGCTGGCAACGGCTTCAAATGTTTTATAAAAATCACCGTCATGAAACGAAGGGCCTTTAAAATTCCCTTGTTCTAAGCCAGCAGCAATTTCGAAGTTCCGGAATGAATGACTGATGGTGGGGTCCGTGTAAGTTTTCCAGAGTTCCGGCACCATGGTTTCCCGGCATACTTTAAACCGATCGGCCCAGAATCCCTGGGTCCATCGCACCGCGTTCATGTCGGTTCCATGCAGCTTAGCGAAGGAACTTTGCGAAGTGTTTACCAGCGCATTATCCTGTGCATGAAGCATTTGCGCAATCGACAATGCGAAAAGTGCGATGGTTAGTTTTTTGCTGTGTTTCATATCTTTTTTGATGCAAGCGTTTCGAGACTTGCCAAGTCTTAAGACTTAGCAAGTCTGTCTAACTCTAACTTCCCTTACTTATTAAATATCTAACATAATAAACCGCTTCCCGATCCTTCATGCCCGCATTCGGCAGGTCATACATTTGATCCGTAGGTGTGTCTGCGTTGGGAAAACGGCGGGTGTCGCCGGTGCGGAAAGTGATGCGGCTGACGGATTCAAGGGGGGCAAAAAGAATGTTATTACCAAGATTCCTGCCATTAACGGTAACGCTGTAAAGTCGCGTTTCGGTGTTGAGCTGGATCTTGATCTCGTATTTTTCGCCTGGCTTATAGGTCACTAGATCTTTATTTCGGTAACCGGCCTTTGCCCTGAAATTCCCTGTTGAATCAAATGAAAGCCGGATGCCCGGTGTGCCCTTTGCATCCTGAAGCTCAATGTCCAGCAAACCATGATCATTCTGTTTTGGCTCAACAGAAATTTCCGCAACCAGTTTTTTAGTCGCCGGGATCACGCGTTCTGCTTTGGCATAATCAAATGGATCTGAATCTTTTAACGATAGCAATTTAGCGCCATCTTGCCCTTTTTCAATGCCCACGGCGGCCCAGAGCGGACTGTAAATGTTCCATTCCGAAAGCTCTTTCCCTTCCGGCAGCTCATGAAAACGATCCGTTGCATGTTTTTCAGCCACCGACCTGATCGGCACGGGAATAGATGAAATCCAGATATCCTCTTTGTTCATGCTGTATGAAACCCACAACTTCCCATCGGGAGGTGTGCCATCGCCCTCGCTGATGCCACGCGGATATTGCGGCCCGTAAGATTTGTAATTACCGCCATAACGCATGGAAGTGATCTCACCATTAACGAGCAGCAGGTTTTTGTAATTGATCCCATCATCACTCACCGAAACCGCTAACGGCCAGCGAAATTCAGATGGATTATAAACCGTGGCATACTTTCCGTCGGATGTCTTCTGCCCCCAAATTTTGGCGTTACTATTGACAAATCCGGGCGCTCGTTTAGGCTTGTAAAGCCAGGTCGCACCATTGTCTGCGCTCATGCTGGTTAAGGCATTTTTCCAAAGTCCCACCACTCTGCCGTCTTGTAAATGATACGCACTGAGCGCCTTATACTCCCCTTTTAACGATATTAACGGATCGTCCCGGTCTGCTTCTTCCACCCATTGCTGTGTCACCAGTTTGTTCGCCAGCAACTCTTCGCAGGCTTTGACAAATTCCTTGTCTTTGCTTTCAGAAAACAGCGGGTAATCCGATTTTTGCTTCCAGGAAGCATTCGGTCTGATGAAATAAATGGGTCCAAAACTGCCATCTTTCTTGATCTCCCTAACTACACGGCCAATCCCGTTTCCATCGTTCGGATCGTCTTTGGCATCCAATGCAATGCCGTAGTAGGCCAGTGTGAGCAATTTTTTGCTTTTGGAAACATAAAAACCCATGCGTTGATGCATCACCGCGTAAAGGTCTCTGGCCGTTCCGGAATGCGTCTTTTTTGTTGTCCCGTCCGGAATTTTATATGGCGGGAATAGCGTAACCGGTTTCGACCAGGAGCGACCGTCCTTCGACGTTTGCAGGAGTGTTTGTCCCGGCGGAATGTGTTCGCCAACGGGGTTACTCAGGTAATTGAGATAATATGTATCATTCCAGTAAGCCAGATTAGGCGCGTGATTATAAGTCCAGGTTATAGCCGTGTCTTTGCCCGGATCGTCGCGGTTTACCCTTAACGTCTGGTAGGAATGTGCCCCGATCGCCGGCGTAAGCGCGCCGTGATGGTAATCGACATTTACCAAAGTTTTCCCTGTGTAACGGATCGTGTCCTGCGCATGCGAAAGCTGCATGCACAGGACTGCCACCAATGTTGTTATTTTCAGTTTAGTATCCTGCATTCTGCGTTATTCTGGAGTTCTGATCGCGGACAATGCTCGGGATCGGCAACAGTAATTTTTGTTCTGAAACATTTTTCCCTTTGGCCGCAAGCACTGGGATCGCACGGTTTGTTCTTTTCAGGTCAAACCATCTATGAAATTCGAAGGCGAGTTCCGCCCTGCGCTCGTGTTCCAAGGCCAGCGCAACCGTATTGTATTTGGCAGGATAAGCGGCTGTTCCATAAAGCGGCAATGCAGCTCTTTTCCGCACTTCGTTTAGATAGGAAACTTCTCCTGTCGCCTCAGTAAGCATTAAAAGCACGTCGGCGTAACGTAATACAATGAAATTGTTGTTTGCTGCGATGTTTTGACTGATGAGCGGCGCTGTCTTATCCGTCCATTTTTTAGGAAATCTAGCGGCTGTAAAATTACCTTTTGCATCCACGAAACCCGTGTCAATGCTCGCTTCTTTCCGCGAATCGCTTTTCTCGAATTCATTCCAAAGGTCGTCCGCAACCTGGTTCATGCCTGCTCCGTAAAAACCTAACGCATTGGAATTAGGGAAAAATTCGAGATAATAATTGCTGTAAGGGTTAGTCGCGCTGCCGCCTAAAAACTGGATTTCGAAAATTGATTCTTTGGTATTTTTGTTTTTTACGTCCCAAAGCGATGCATAAGACGGAAGCAGTTCGTATTGTTTGCTGTCATAAATTTCTTTCAGTTCTTTTGCAGCATTCGTTTTATCGCCGGTTGTTAAGTATACTTTCCCTAACAGCGTTTGCGCAGCACCTTTCGTTGCCCTTCCGACAATGCTGGAAGTAGCCGGAAGTTTTGCTTTGGCTTCGTTCAGATCTTTGATTATCTGCGCATAGACCTCCGCCGAAGGCGACCTCAAAATGTTATAGGCCTCAGCAGCGGTTACCGGCTTTGTTACCAACGGAATATCGCCCCAGATCCGCACCATATTAAAGTAATAGAGCGAGCGGAGGAACAACATTTCGCCCTCTGTCTGAGATTTATAAGTGGCGTCAATATCCGCCGTCGCAATCTTGTCTAAAATGATATTTATGTTGTAAAGCGACTTGTAGAAATCCTGCCAGAACTGGTAAACCATTGTATTCGCCGGAGCCAGTGAATAGTCGCGAAACTGCCATTTATCGGCCTGGTTTCCAGAAATATTGAAGATCGTAACATTGTCGCTCATCAGTTCACCTGCGTAGGAAACGGGCCCCTGCGGGTGGTAAACGGTTACCAATGTGTTGTAAGCCGCATTGGTAGCAAGGTCGAAATCGGTCCTTGTTTTATAGAAAATCTCAGCGTTCGGGTTCGAGATCGGAGCAAGTTCCAGGAAGGAATCTTTGCATCCCCACGAGGCTGCCACGAGGCTGATTAGAGTGACGATTTTTATGATATTTTTCATTTTTGTTTTTTTAACGTTTTTATTTTTGCCAAAAATGCACCGCAGCGGCGGGCGCTGATTTACACGAATGTAATGAGTGTTGACTGGTGAATTAATGGCATTAAAAATCAGCCTTAATCCCAACCGTAATCACTCTGGGCAATGGATAGGATCCATAATCTACGCCCTGAAAGGCTCCAGGCACCGGCGCATTTCCGCTGCTATACGAACCGGCAGTTTCCATGCTGCTGCTATATGACGTCGTTCCGTAAGTGGTGTTCTCGGGGTCATAACCTGTGTATTTGCTAAATAAATGCACATTTTCAGCATTCACGTAAACCCTGGCACCGCTGATTCTGAGCTTACTGCTCCATTTTCCAGGCAATGCATACGAGACTCTCACATTCCTCAACCTCACAAAAGATGCGTCCTCTACCCAGTAAGACGAGAATTGTTTCTGAAGACCCAGGTAATTCACCGAAGGCTTGAAATGTTTGCCGTCCCCCGGTTCCGCTTCCGAACGCCAGTAATTATACATGCTCGCAAAGAAATTGCGGCCGTTATCCCAGGTGCCTAAGTAGCGCACATTGTTATTGGCAATCTCTCCGCCAAACGACCCCTGGAACAAAAACGAAAGCTCAAAACCCTTATAACCAACCGTATTGGTGATCCCGGCAGTGAAATCAGGTTGGTAATTTCCCAAGATCGTCCGATCGGCATCTGAAATTTTACCATCTCCATTCACGTCGCGCACTTTCGGATCGCCAGGTGTTGTGCTGCTGTGGTGCGGGTAAGCGTCTATTTCGTTTTGATTGTTGAAAACGCCGTCGAAAACATATCCGTAAAAATTCGAAACAGGCTGCCCAACTTCCGTACGGACCGTAACCACATTATCCACATACTGAATCGGCGCATTGCCTGGCCCGAGTTGCAGCACTTTATTGCGGTTTCTAGATATGTTGAAATCCGTCGTCCAGGTTAAATCGCCTGTCAGGTTTTTCGTGGAGATATTCAATTCCACACCCCGGTTGCGCATTTTACCAATGTTTGTCAATTGGGATGAAAAGCCGGTTATATCAGGAACCGGCACGAAAAGGAGCATATCACGCGTAATGGAATTATAATATTCAGCCGACAGATTGACCCGGTTATTAAATATCGCCAGATCCACACCCACATTGAACTGGTTCGTCTTCTCCCATCTCAGCCCTGAATTGGCGAGATTACTCACTTTCAAACCATTAGCAAGCGTTGTCCCGTTCACATAAGGCGCAGAAGCAAGCAAACTGATCGGTCCGTAGTTCGGGATCTGGTTGTTTCCCGTCACCCCATAACTAGCGCGGATTTTCAGGCTGTTAATGGCGCTTACACCGGATAAAAAGCTTTCGTCCGAAATCAGCCAACCCGCTGATACAGAAGGGAAATAACCCCATTTGTTATCCTCACCAAAACGCGACATGCCATCGCGGCGAATCGCACCGGTCAGAAAATATTTGTTCTTAAAATTGTATTGGACCCTTGCCAGATATGAGAGCAGCGACCATTCACTGGCTGTTGTATTTCCAGCAGTTACGGTTCCCGCGTTCAGCGTGTGAACCAAGTCGTTAGGGAAATTATTGGCGGCCACGAACATGGTTTCGTCGCGCTGTTTTTGACTCGTATAACCCAAAAGGCCCGTCAGTGCATGTTCTCCGATCTTCTTTTCGTAGGTCAATGTATTCTCGCTTAGCCAATTGAACATGTAAGCATCGCCCGCATTTCCCTGTGCTGCAAGCACAGCCGAGTAACCATATTTTTGTTTATCATTCCAATAAAAGGCATTGCGCGTATTATAAAGGTTACCGCTAAGGCTGGTTCTGAACCGCAGATTATCCACGATCTCATACTCCATAAAGCCCGTTGCAAGTGTGTTAAAAGACTTTCTCGCCTTGTCGAGCTCTCTCGTGAGCGAATACGGATGCCATAAATTCATGTCGTTATAAGACGTAAAACGAAACCATGTAGAATTCGGATCACGGAAACCGAGGTTGCCATTTTCATTATAGACCGGAAAATGCGGGTTACTCTGTAAACCGAGACTGATTACATCACTCTTTCCCTGCGTTCCTTCCGTACGGTCAAAAATAGAAGTGATACCGAGGTTCAGACCGACACTTAACTTTTTGCTGATCTGGGTTTTAATGTTGGATCTTACAGCCAGACGTTTGTAATAATTCGCATCCAAAACCGCAGTCTGATCCAGATAAGCGGCGGAAAACATGTATTGCGTTTTCTCAGTGCCGCCCGAAATCGTTACCTGCGCATTATAGGACGGCGCCGTGCGGAACATGACATCCTGCCAGTTTGTGCCTTTGCCAAATTGTTGCGGGTTGCTCGTAAAATCTTCCGGAATTTTTAGAGTTGCCGGCCTGGCGCTGTTGGGATCACTTGCCTTTCCTCCTTGCGCAGCCCATGCATTATTTTTTGCATCAATGTAAGTCTCAATATACTGCTGCGCGTCCATCATTTTGACGCGGCGAACCACTTTCTGCGATCCATATTCAACATTTGCACTCACGCTGACTTTCCCCGGCTTGCCCATTTTGGTCGTAACCAGGATTACGCCGCTGGAACCTCTTGAACCGTAAATCGCAGCCGAAGAAGCATCCTTTAAAACCTCGATCGACTCGATATCCTGTGGATTAATAAGGTTTAAATTGAAGTTTTCCAGCGGAACGCCGTCCACAACGATCAGCGGATTCGTGCCTGCTGTAATCGAGCTGACGCCGCGAATTTTAATCACCGGCGAAGCGCCCGGCGCACCTTGTGATTGCGAAATGTTGACCCCCGGTAAAGTTCCGGCAAGGGATTGCGTCACATTACTAAAAGAGCGGTCTTTGAATTTGTCATAATTGATGGAGATAACTGCCCCGGTAACAGCCCGTTTGCTTTGTGACCCATAACCTACGACCACCATTTCCTCCAACGACTTGCTTTCCGAAATAAGCTTCACCGAAATAGCTGTGCGGCTCCCAACCGTTTCTTCAACGGATTGATAACCAACGAAACTGAACACAAGAACCGTTTCCCGATCAGGCACATCTATCTGGAATGTTCCATCCGCGCCCGTCGTTGTTCCCCGTTGTGTTCCTTTGATCACGACGCTCACACCCGCCAGCGGGTCTGTGTCGGTAACGCCCGTCACGCTGCCTTTCACAGCGAAACTCTGCGCATTTACGACCGGCACCGCCAGTATAAATGCCAGGATAATCGGTAAGATTTTCTTCATATGCAGGAGAATTAAATTTTAACTGGTGCAGTGTTTTTCTTTTACTTTCTTTTTTATTCTATTTTTTACGAAAAATAGGAACATTTTTATTCACAAAAAACTAATTGCAAATATTTATGTCTTATTTCGATAAAAAATTGTTTAAAACCATTCAACTCAGGTGTTTTGACTACAAATTGTCTTTCATTTGAAGTGTATTATTTGATAAATAGAAACAAATAAAAAAGCCTATGCAGATGCACAGGCCTGGAAGAACTTCTAAAAGTTACAGATTGATCAGCCAACCGCCTCCCGCCAGCCCAAATAACCCGATGCAGCGATAGAATTATCAGGCGACGGATTCACCGTCGTATGGTCCCTGCTCAGACCTTTCAGAAACGCAATGCTTTCATAAACACCCGCTTGCAATCCCGCCAGATAAGCGGCTCCCAATGCTGAAACTTCCGGAAAACCCAGATTAACCACAGGTTTTTCCAAGAGATCGGCCAGAAACTGAACGACAAATGTGTTGGCAGTAAGCCCGCCATCTATCTTCAATTCCTGCAACAAAATACCCGTATCCGACTCCATAGCCATGATTACATCCTTAATCTGATAAGGAATGGATTCCAGTGCAGCCCTTACAATGTGATTTTTATTGCAATCGAAAGTCAGCCCGGTGATGGAAGCTTTGCGGCTCATGTCCCAATGTGGTGCACCCAGTCCGCTGAATGCCGGAACCAGATATACGCCGTTATTGTCCCGGACCGCATTCGCCATTTCCTGCGTATCTGTAATCTCACCAAACATTCCCAGGTTATTTTTCAACCACGAAATCGTCGCGCCACAAGTCACGATGACGCCCTCCAATGCATACTCAACATGCTTGCCCATGCTCCAACCAATGGTGGTAACCATACCATTTTGAGACGGTTTCGGGAATTTACCAATGTTCATCAGGATGGAAGAACCGGTTCCTAATGTTGCTTTTGCTATGCCGGGAGCGAAGCACCCTTCCCCAAAAGCAGCAGCGTGCGAATCGCCGATCATGGCTGAAACTTCGATTTTGGTCTCCAATAAACCTCCAAAATCCGTTGCGCCGAAAGATGACGAAGACGGTTGAATATCAGGCAATTGAAGGTTATGCAAATCAAATTCCGCAAGCAACTTTCTATCCCAATCCAATGTATGGAGATTAAAAAACATGGTGCGCGATGCATTTGTATGGTCGGTGCGGTAATATGCTCCGTCAGTTAATTTATAAAGCAACCAGGTGTCAACGGTCCCAAAAAATGCTTTCCCCGCCTGAATTGCACTTTTCACCTCGGCATGGTTTTCATTCAACCAAATGACTTTCGAGGCCGAAAAATAAGGGTCAACCAGCAAGCCTGTTTTCTGCCGGATCTCACTTTCCAGACCGGATGCTTTGAGCCGTTCGCAAATTGCGACTGACCGCTTGCATTGCCAGACGACTGCCGGGCACAATGAATTCCCCTTTTCATCCCATAAAACAAAAGTCTCACGCTGATTGGAAATGCCGCATGCTTTTATTTCAGAAACGATTCCGCCTTTTGCCCTGAGGTCGGCTAAACATTTTTCGACCGAGCCTAACACATTATTATATATTGCTTCCGGATCCTGTTCCACGAACCCTCCGTCCAGATAGCTCGTGTGAAGCGGCTCAACGCCACGTGCAACAGCCATGCCGTTTATATCAAACAAAACTGTCTTGGTGCTGCTTGTTCCTTGGTCAATTGCAAGTATAAATGGGCCGTTCATAGGAAAGGAAATTCAGAAAGAAAATAAAACAAAGACATTCGCAAGTAAAGAAAAACACAAGAGGGTTTTACTGCAAATTCAGATTAGCATCCAGTTTGTAATGTTTTCCCTTCACAGTGTTAAAGGCAAAGCGTTTGGAGCCGTAACGCACATGGCATTTGTTACCCGCCTTGGAAAGTATGTCAACGGATTGCAGCTGACCATTTTCCCATTCCATTGTAATCTCAAAAGCGCCTCTGGCAACCAAACCAGACACTTTTCCTTGTGGCAGCGCCTTGGGCAAAGCGGGCAACAAATGCAATTCCCCGAGATGGCTTTGAACGAGCAATTCCAAAATACCGGCCGCACCACCAAAGTTTCCATCGATCTGAAAAGGCGGATGTGCATCGAAAAGATTGGGGTAAGAACCTCCCCCGCCTTTCTTCACGGATGAGTCCATGATTGGGTTAAATAACTTTCTAATCATTGCATACGCATGCTCACCATCCAGAAACCTCGCCCAGTAATTGATTTTCCAGGCCAGGCTCCATCCTGTGCCATCATCACCCCTGAATTCCAGTGATTTTTTTGCTGCATCGAGCAATTCCGGTGTTTTTTCCGGCGTGATTTCCTCCCCAGGATAAACGCCCCACAAGTGTGAGACATGCCTGTGATGGCTGGTTGTATCGTCTATGTCCGCCATCCATTCCTGCAATTGACCGGCCTTACCAATCTGGTTAGGAGCAATTTGCGACGCTAACTTTTCAAGTTTTGCAGCAAATTGCTGATCTTTTCCCAGGACATTCGCGCTTTCAATACAAGCCTTGAATAAGCCTCTTATAATCTGATGATCCATGGTTGGTCCTGCCACTAACCCGCCGTTTTCGGGTGAATTGGAGGGTGAGCTGATCAGCTTTCCGGTCTTCGGATCTTTTACCAAAAAATCTGCAAAAAACTCCGCTGCGCCCTTCATGAGCGGGTAAGCCGTTTTTTCAAGAAAATCTTTATCCTGCGTAAAGCGGTAATGTTCCCACAAATGAAGGCTAAGCCACGCGCCGCCCGTGACCCAGATCCCGTGATCCGAAGCATTGATCGGTGCCGCGCCGCGCCAAACGTCAGTGTTGTGATGCACCAGCCAGCCATTGGCATGATAATGTTCCCTGGCAACCTCCGCACCGGTTTCCGAAAGATCGCGAATCATGGCAAAAAGAGGTTGGTGACATTCCGCCAGATTGCCCATTTCCGCAGGCCAATAATTCATTTCCGTGTTAATGTTCACGGTGTATTTGCTGTCCCAGGAAGGTTTCAGCTGGTGGTTCCACTTCCCCTGCAAATTGGCCGCATGTGTGCCCGGACGGCTGCTCGCAATGAGCAGATATCGTGCATATTGCACATATAAGGCCAAAAAAGCCGGATCGTCGGGATTCTCTTTGAATTTCAAAAGCCGTTCGTCGGTGGGTAATGTCGCATTATCTTTGCCTGGAAGTTTTAAATTAAACCTTGAAAAAAGCGCTTGGTGATCCGCAATGTGTTCCTTCATTGCCTGCTCATAAGCAGGGGCATTTTTTAGTAAAGCCGCTGTTTTTGTGGCCGGGTTTCCAGTTACGGTTTTGTAATCAATATAATTGGTTGCCGCTGACAAAATTAGCGTTGCTGTGGTTGCGTTCTGAATGCTCATTTTGCCATCCTGCTGGCTTAGTTTCCCATCGGTGAGCACCTTCATTTTAGCAACGCCTTCCAGCACACCATTTTCGACCTGGACGTTCAGGGCCAGCTCATTGGCGTTACCGGTCGTTTTCTTATTCACATGAATTGCGTCCAGTCGGACAGTAAAATTGAGCTTACCAGACCGATCCGCGGTTAGCTTTACATAAATCGCCTTCGCAGGATAGCTGGCAAAAACCTCTCTTTTATAACCCACATTTCCATTTTTATAAGACACAAGCGCAACCCCTTTTTCAAGATCCAACTCCCGGCGATAGTTGATAGGTTTAAAATGTTCAGGGAAATCAATGTATATATCACCAAAAGCCTGATAAGCCATTTGCCGCAGTGGAACCCCCATAAATTGCTCCGCAGCCAGCTTTTCCGCCTCCTCTTGCTTGCCCTCATTCAGTAAAGTCCGGATTTGTCCGAGATATTGGTTTGCGCCTTTGCGTGCATAACTTCTGGGTTCACCCGTCCATAATGTCTCTTCATTGAACTGGATCCGCTCACTTTCGACGCCGCCATAGACCATTGCCGCCAAACTTCCATTACCGACCGGAAGCGCGTCCTCCCACTGTTTTGAAGGTTGTTTATACCAAAGTTTCAGGTCTTGCGCACTGCTCGGCAAAATGCTCAGACTGACTAGAAGCCCGAGCGCTAATGTTGCTTTTAGAATAGATAATGAGTTGAAAATCATTTCGTAATGTTTAATTTTAAAACAGATCAGTTCCTGTAATGGCGCTTATCTGAGCAGCTCAGCGATCACCAAGTCCTTCTTTCGCGATTCGGGCATCACTTTCAAGTGCATTATTCTGCCGTTTTGCAACTCGCCTTCAACCGTTGTGTTATAAGGTGCATGAAGCTTGAATTTCACATCCCAATCTTTTGGCCAGGCCGGGAAAAGATAGATCGAATCACCGACGGTCTGCATCAACATTTCCTGCAAACCGATCATGCCCGAACCGCCCCAGTTATGGTCCGGAACCCAGTCGTGGCCCGGCCCCCAAAAAGCCGGAAACCTGCGACCGGAATCCTGTAACTTTTTCACGGTGAGCCTAGCAGCTTCCTTCGTCAATCCGAGTCTTGCGCAAAAAATGTTGTCCTGGTGCCAGCTGGTATGGTTCCGGTTCTTGATTGCCTCCGTGTCATATTTCCAGGTGTTAACCGCCACTTCCAGATCCGGAAGTCCGATTCCATACATTCCGAAAGGAAAAACAGGATAAAGCTGCGGGATCTCAGTGTTCTGGATCCGTTCCCAAACTTTCGCCGGCGCAATGGTCTGGTGTCCCTGCATTTGACGAAAAGTAAGCGGCGGCACTCTGGCGAGCCGCGCCGCCCATTCTTTACGCTGCGTTTCCGTCCCATATTTCGCTGGCAAATCGAGCATCCTGGAAAGCACTGTTTTCAAGCCCGCGACAGTTGTTACGGAGTTGTAGGCCATTTTATAAGTCTCTGCTGCTGAGCCTGGGAATATCACCAAGTGTCCGTTCTGATCCAGTTTTTTGGCGCCACGCTTTTCAGCTAGATATTGATAATGTTCATCGAAAAAGACTGTACAACTTTCAATCAGCGGTAGATATTTGCCAATATCAGAATTCGTAAAACGCTCTGTATCAAGGATCATCAGGCAAAATTCCAGCGATGTGTCCCATAAATATTCGAGCCAGGCATTGTATTCCACTCCGGGATCAAAATCTTTCGGTCGCTTCTGCCCGTATTCTGCATAATTGGGCAAACCAAAATTTTCGATCTGCTCCGTAAAAGATGCGCCCTGGTGTCCCCAGTAATGTTTTGTGCGCGTTTCCGCATTGGATAATGTGCGCAGGTAAAAGTTGAATTGTGAGTCCATCATATCAAAATCACCGCTTTTCAGCATCGGCCAGTATACCAGCCGCTGGTTTTGAGCCGTAAATGTTCCGCCGCCCCAGCTCCGGTAATCAGGCCCGAATTTCATTGTTGAATCGATAAAAACCGGATCGTGGGTAAAAAGTCCGCCGTTGAATTTGGTCGGATAGGCGCCGAAGGCATTACAGCCCAGCATATACCTGAACAGCTGGTAATTACGCCCAACCTGCCAGGCTGGCGAAGTTGGATCTGGCCTATCAGCACTGATTGCAATGTGGCTTCGTTGCCAATAGGCTCTCCACCAATCAAGCGTTTTTTGTCTGGCTGTCTTTTCTTCGTTCTTCACCTTTGAAACGATTTTTGACAATCCGTTTTTCCACTTCTCCGCGTCGCTCTTTTCCTCAATGTGGAGATATACATTTAAACGATGCGAGCGAGCAGCATCCCTGCTTTTTAGACCAAATCCCTGAAATCGAGCATTGACATAATTCCCGGAAACAGCCTTCAATTGCCCGTTTGCAATGTCAGGAACCATATTTTCCCCCTGCATCCAGCCACCATAAACCATCCCTTTCAGCGGATTCCAAAGCTGTGATTTTACGGATTCCAATTGCTGCTGTTTTACCGCCAGGTCAAACAATGTTGAATCCTTATTTTGATGATAGAAAAGCACTCCGCTATCGTGTTCGCGAATGATGTCTTTTGAAACTACAACCTTATCTTTCAACCATTTAAAAGAGCTTGCATGCTTTTCCCGACCCTGCAATTCCCGATCCTGCGTCCGCCAGCTTTCATACCACGCATTGACTCGAACCGGCTTGTTGCCAGATACATCCACATGCACAACCGGATTAAAAACATCAACCCATATTTTTAATACAACCTCCCCAACACCGGAATTGCCCGCGATTTCAACATATCCTTCTTGCAGTTTCAGCTCCTGCCGAAACGCGGTGCCATCTGCAAACGGATTGGGAGACAGCCTGATCCGCACCCGTCCCAGTTTTGGAAAAATATTATTTTCATCAAAAGCCCCGCTTCTCGACAAATAAAAGAGCACATCCCCATTCTCAACCCACACATTCAACCCAATATCTCCTCCACCGCAAGGCATCGATTCACCTGCATTTTTGCTCTGGCTTGTCCACTTAACATTGTAGGTTTCAAGATTAAATGGCTGCGCTAATGCACTCTTAATGAGACATAAACATAGAAAAAAAAGAATGCTGGAACGGCGGGAAACTTGCATTTAGCGGCCGTTTGATTTGGATGCTTTCATACGCGCTTCCCAATTTCTTCGCTCTTCCTGAATGTTGTAGCCGCGCTCAGAGAGATAATTATTAATCCGCCCTTTGTATTTGCCAAAAACCTTGTGCTTTTCGTCCGACGATCCGCCATCCATCGCTAATTCTCTGGCTTCTGTTAACCAGCTCATAATCTGCGATTTTTCTTCCTCTTTCAATGTCGGGATCATGTCTGTGTAAGCTTTATAAGTTACGGGCAACACGCCATAAGTCATTCCGTCTTTGATTTTCTCAACTTGTGCTGGCGTAAGTTGTGCTGAAAGTTGGGCGACGTAATGTTGATGCAGCTCAGTCCGTTTTTGTGCGATCTGCTCTTCACTTTTTTGCTGTTGGAGATTATTTAAATCAACATATTGCTTCACCATGATCTCCCTGACTTGCTTATACTTCACAGAATCAGCGATTTGCAAATCGCCAAGTATTTTATCCGAGCGTTTGGTGACGGTTGCGAGATAAGCTTTGTCGCTATCCGCCTGGCTTTGCGCCTTCAAAATTGGGCATATAAGCAGTCCGATACAGAGCAGAATGTGTTTCGTTTTCATTGTCGATGCGTAGTTATGCGTTTTGAAAAATAGATTTCATGAATGCGGTGTTAGCGCCAAAATTTCCTTTCACGTCTTGTGGTTTCGCTGCGTCGCGCGAGCGCTCGATAACCAGCCAGCCTTTCCAGCCCATTTTATCCAATGTTGCTTTCACTTTTTTCATATCAATTCGCGTGTTGTTTTCCAGCCAAACGCCGTCCTTATCTGTACAATGGATCTGGCAAATGCGGTTTTTGCCCAAAATCATCAACTCTTCACTCACATCCCGACCGGCCTCGAGCGGATTGGAAAAATTAAAATAAATCTGGATCGCCTTCGAGCCAACTTCATTCAGCAACTTCACCTCTTCCGCCGCGCCGAGCGCTGTTTCAATGCCAATTACAACGCCGGCTTTCTCAGCCATGGGTGCGATCAGTTTCAGTCGTTCTATAATCTGAGGTCTTAATTCAGGGTTTTTAACCAAATCGCCTTGCACACCCATCGGAAGAAATGCCGTTTTAATGTTCATCTGCATCATAGTCTCAATGCAGTCACCGATCGTCTTTTCAATGCCGTCCCGTTTGGCGAATGACTGCGCGTAAAAGCCCGTCATTGCCAATGAGCAGATTTCCAGGTTAAGCTCCCTTGCCTTATCCAGATATTGTTTCCGGATTTCGGGATCCGCCAGTTTGTTATCAAAGGTCGGCCGGTTGCCCAAACCGCCCATATCCACCTCCAAACCATCTGCTCCGATTTCCTTTGCCAATTGTAAAGCGCTCAATTTCTGACGTTTTAAGATCATCAGGTCAATCACAGCTATTTTGTAGCGTTGTCTTTGCCCCCTCGCCAAAAGCATTGGTGCAAATGGCAGCAATACGCCGGATAATGCTGCAAGGGTAAGAAATTTGCGTCGTGTCATCATTCATTTGTGCTAGAAACAGGAAGCCCCGCCGGGGCTGAACCGTGATTCGAATATCCATTGCTAGAAACAGGGTGGCCCGCTGGGCCGGTTGTGCTCTGGAGGAGCTTTCTGTTTCTAGAAAAATGCATTTGCGTGATCGTTTTTAGCCCCGGAGGGGCTTCCTGTTATTGCGGCCATTTTCCTCCACTTATCGCTTTTCCTGTCAATTTGGAAGGATCAATTTTCACATATTTGATCCGCTCGCGGCGCCAGGTGTATACAATGTGCACCATGCCGTCATTGGATTGAATTACAGAAGGATACGAGTACTGACTGATCGGCGAATCTTCCAAAATCAACGCAGCTCCCCAATTTTTGCCATCTTCTGAAATCGCCACATTCAAAGGCGTGCGTGGCCCTTTCGCTTCATTTCCAGGCGGCAGCACGTGATTATAAACCAATAATTGCCGACCGTCTTTCAATGTCACGGCATCGGTTCCCGAGTTATTATTTGGCAAATTCGAAGCCTTCATTTCCGACCAGGTTTTTCCACCATCTTTTGACCAGGTTTCGACAATGGCGCGGTTCCGGCTGCGGCACAGTATCTGCATATCGCCGTTCGAATAGGTTAAAATGCTTGGTTGGATCGCGCTAATGGCCTTTCCATCATTCAGCGGGCCCACTTTTCGCCATGTTTTGCCGAAATCAGGGGTTACCTCAAAATGCACCCGCCAGCCATCTTTTCCTTCCGTGCTCGATGGGCACCATAACGCTCCGTTAGCGAGCAAAACCGGCTTGTTTTTGATCGGGCCAAGAAATCCTTCCTGCAATGCGGTTGGTTTCGACCAGCTTTTGCCGTTGTCCTTGGAAGTGATCAGAAAGCCTTTCCATCCCGCAACATTGGGGCCGACTTTGTAAAACAACATGAGCTCACCTTTTGGAACCTGGTACAAAACCGGGTTCCAGCAAGCATATCGCAATGTATCATTCACAATGCCGTTCGCAACTTCAACAGGCGCTGTCCATTTACCACTTTCGAGGCGACTTACCCAGATCCCTACGTCGGGATTTCGTTCTTTCGTCCCTCCGAAAAAGGCGCTTACCAGTCCGCCTGGCGTTTCCGCAATAGTGGACGCATGGCTTTCAGGGAAAGATGTTTTTTCAAAAATGAATTCGTCGGTGACGATGCCGTCCCGGTAAGTTTGGGCGTTCGTTAGCCCGGTCAGGAATAAGAGGATTGTGGCGATTGCCAGGTGTTGTTTTTTCATAATTGTTGTTGCATGTCTCCGGCATTTAAAATGCGCTTGTTGTGATTTGCTATCGATATTTCGTCCCTCCGGGACTTGCTTTTATGATTTTTCGTGCATTTTATTAAAACTATTTAATCAATAACCTTTCGATTTTTTCTGATGAGCCTGCTTTTTTACCGTTGACCAAAACTTGCAGTCCTTTTCCCTTTTTATAGTGACTTCCGTCCTTATCCCATATGATTGTCAGAATGTTACCATGATACAGCACATTATCCAGGCAAAACCAGTCCCACTTATTTTGCGGGATCAACGGGTTGACTTCAATGGTGTCATCTTCCCTCGGCCGAAGCCCGATTAAGCCTGAAATAATGAGGTCATTGAATGTGGAGTGATTGTAATATCTGCTTCTTTCCTGATCGCCTTTGAGCCAGTAACCCGTCGTTTCATCCAGATATTCGCCGATATAGGGCTTGCCGCGGTAATATTGCGACTCTACATAAAGCTCCATCAACCTGAAATAGGTGGTGTCTGTCAATGTTTTACCATCGCCAACATTCATCCGGTTGGCCATTCCGGTCAATGTCTGGGAAGTCGCAAATGGCCAGACCGCTCCGTCCCATTCACATTTACAGCATCCGTGCGTGCGGAAATCGGGGTGTCTGCGTTCTGCTGTCGTTAGCCCGAATGGCGCGCGAAAGCCTTTTGGTTCAATCACTTGCTGCCAGGCTTCGTCATGTTTTTCATTGGGTAAATTAAAATACCAGGGAATGTAACCGATTGCTTCACGCACGCCTGCAAAGTCACCTGAGCCGCCTTTTTTTACGGTTTCAAAAAAGCCGCTCCCGGGGTTCCAGAGCTTTTCTGTAATGAGCCTTTTCAAAGTGTCTGCTTTCGATTGATAAAAGGCCTTGGCAGTGGAATCTCCCTTTAAATGTGCGATCTGAGCGATTGCCTTTGCATTTCCGTACATGTAACTGTTAATGGTCGGCCTGGCATTTTGCTCCCTCCGGCCGCCGCTCAATGATTCTTCCATGCCGTCTTTTACATCCGTTTGCCAGAAAAGGCCGCTTTGCGTGCGGCGGTCTTTTTCCCAGGCCTGATATTCCGATTGCAGATCCGGCAGCATATCCAGCACAAATGCTTTGTCCCGATTGACCTTATAGCGATTGTAGAGCGCATCGGCCGTCCAGCTGCTGAATGTGAGCAATTTTTTCATTCTGCTCCCCTCATTTCCACGGAACCAAACATGCACGTAATCATCCAGATATTGCTGATTATGCAGCCAGCGCCCTTCGTAGATGTGATGCCCGAGCGCGCAGCTGATCATGTTGTATTTATCGGCGTAGTTACGGTCGACCAGGAATTCGGTGATAATAAAGCCTT
This sequence comes from Dyadobacter chenwenxiniae, assembly GCF_022869785.1. Taxonomy (NCBI): domain Bacteria; kingdom Pseudomonadati; phylum Bacteroidota; class Cytophagia; order Cytophagales; family Spirosomataceae; genus Dyadobacter; species Dyadobacter chenwenxiniae. The sequence continues at coordinate 2,377,335 of NZ_CP094997.1, forward strand.
GCGGAGTCTGATGAATGTGTTTCCGGAATGTCCACCAGCGATAATAATAGATCTCCTGAAAATTATCCTGCGGACAGTCAAACAACGGAATGTTGGATTTCATCCAGTCCCACGATTGCGCATTAGGGATCGCGTTGACCTTATTTTCATCCTCCATCCGGTTGAAATGCTCCACATGATGCCGGTAGTTTTCCGCTTTCAGCACGGCAGGCCCTGCACTACGCCTTGAACACGCGCTCATTCCGATCAAAAAAATCAGCAATAAATAGATCTGGTTCTTCGTGCGCATGATCATTTTTTAGTTATCCAAAAAACCACAGGACCGGTTTTCAATTCCGAGGTTTGGTTTACTTTAATTGACTTACCTCCCTTGATATTTTCTGTTTTTCCAATGAATTTTCCGGTCGTCGGATCAATGCGGTGCAAGAGGAAATTGCCTTTAAAACTGCTCAGATCCAGATCGAAGCTTGCATTGGTTTCTTTATAAATGACCGCCCCGGTTCCTGGATTAACCAATTTGTATTCGTCCGAAGAGTCTGGTTTCATTTCGGAAACTTCATTTAAAAACCCGTCAGAAATTCGCGGAATTGCACTGATTGATCCGCTAGCCAAGAAAACGGCCCAGGCATTTGAGTCGTAGTTTCCAGCTGAGTAAAGCACTGCTTTTCCGGGATATTTCCGGCGGTAATCCAGCACTGCTTTGTAAACTGAGTTAAAGGAAATCTTGCCCGTTTTCTGCAACCTGGCGTGTTGCCTTGGCGCAAGGTTTTGGCCTCCTTCCGGCGCATAATGTGTGCCATCTTCGCGTAAATGCCAGTAACGGATGTCTATCATGTCCACAACTTTGGCATAATCAGGCTCGTCTAGAATGGCATCCTGAACATCTTTTGTTGTGCTCAGGGCGATTAATGCGTTTTTCCCGGTCTCTTTTTCCCAATCAGCGATCACATCCAGCCAGAATTTCACGAAATGCAACGGCCCGGTATACTCGGCACCGATAAACTGAATGACGCCGCTCTGGTCCGCGAAATTCTCCAGGCATTTGCGAATGTATGCGGTGTGAATCGCCTTGCGCTCAGGATTGGTAATGTCGTAAAACTGCCCGGCCATAAAAATCCGTTTGTCGCCTGCGTAAGGCGGTGGCTCCAGGAAACCAGTGGCGTTTATATTGTTTGCCGGGCGCCATGGAAAATCGGCGTAGTGCGCCCCTGCTTCCAGGATGTTGTGCTGGAAGTAATTTTCATGATAGAGCACAAGTCCCTTTTGATCTGCCAGTTGCACAAATTCTTTCAGCCGTGCCCAGTACCAGGCATTGTATTTGGTCAGATCATACTTGCTGAGATTATCCCAGGCAGTTTCCTTGCCGCTCCTTGCGAAAGGCTGCTCGTAAAAAGGTGGCCACACGTCCCCGTCTATGCGGCGGATGCGTTCGTGATCGTCACGTCGGCGGTCGTACCATAGGCCGTAATTATGATCGAGCACCGTTATATTTTTAGCCAAAAGCGAATCCGTCATCGCATCCGGAATATCTGTCAGACCAGCGCCGGATCTCCCCGGCACGAAGCGGGTAATGTGCGGTTTGCCTTGTGCTACGTCATGCGGACGAATGCTTCCGCGCCACCACGGAACTTCCTGGCGGTTGCCGGTAACAACCTGATTTCCCCGCACAAGCCAGCCGTTTTTGAGGGTTAACGGTGGTAGATTTTGCCTTTTGATCGGTTGTTTTATTCCAATTTCATCAATGGTTTTAATGTTCTCGTATGCAACGGGAATGGGATTTCTTTGTATAGCCAAATCTATCCAATCGGCTAGTGAAGCCGCGGGAATATTGGATTTCGCTGTCAGTTCCGCAGCTTGCTGAATGCTCGGGCTGCTGGAAGCTTCGGACTCCTTAGGCAATATCGCGGCATGAACTACTGCTTCATTTCCAATCCGTTCCGATAATTGTGCGACATATAAACTGCGTGGTTTAACGTGCTCATTTACGTTCTCCCAATAACCATCGCCAGCAAATTCCGCCCAGATCCCGAATGCAGAGTTGGTTGACCCTGGTGGACTGAAATTCTCAACGCGGGATGCGGAACATTGCCACATAACACTGTTAGCAGCAGCCCAACCCGCGCCCTGTCCGTCCTGGCCACGATTTTTAAAGCTTAATGCCTGACCATCAATGTTTACATTGTCGAATAAAACCCCGGAAGCCCAGCTGTCCGCCGCACCGCTGAAACCAAACGGCAGAACCGACTCACACTGCAAAAATGCATTGGGCCCGGGAGCGCGGTAACCCGTAGAAAAATCATGAAAACCGTTTTCAGCATAACATCTCTGAAAAAGCGTCAACTGACCTTGTGTGTAAAATGTGTTTCGCCGCTGACCAGCGATTTCGGAAACCGGCATCAGTGACTTACAATCCTCTACCGTAACCTTTGAAACTGTCTCAAAAAGCGCTACTGCCGATCCGGCAAGACCTTTGAAATGCACTTGCCTGACCCATGCATTTTCCACATTTTCCATGGTAACACCCATCCAGCGATGTTCCTCGTCTTTTAGGTTCGTGCTGTCGAATGTGGATTCAATGCAAAGATTTTCAATGCCGATCTGGCTAATGCGCCCCAACCAGGCATATTTGGTTATGAAACCGCCGCCAAATTTTCTATCCAAAGCCGTTGTGATCGGCGCATCAATGGTGATCTGCTTTCCAGAAATGGCTGTAATGGTGCGGTCCCAGATAATATCCCTTTGCCCTGGCTTCCAGCCAAGCCAGCCGGTTTCACCGCCAAACTCCTCCATTTTGAGCAGCCGGATCCATTCCTTTGTGGATGGACGCTGAATCTGAATATGGTCCCCCACTTTAAAATCAGCCGCGTCTGAAATATTGAATCTCAATGCATTAACCGGAACATATTCATCTTCAACCTCAATACGATTGCCTTTTTTCAGATCATTTGTACCCAAAATTTGAATGATCGTCTCGCGCGAGAGTCCGGTGCCCAGCAATGTCGTTTTATGATCCAATGTCCCGTTTCCACGGATTACAACGCCTGATTTTTTGATGAAAAGGCTTCTCAAGATCGTATGCACACCCTTTTCCAACAAAACAGCGCCGCGTATCCCCTCCTTGTCCGCTGGCAAAGAACCCACATAATCGATCGCTGCCTGAATGCGCAAGGTTGCGTCGCCTTCCTTAACCGGCACGATAACCCTGATAGGAACATTCGGAATTTGCTTATTCCCGGCCATATAGCCTGCATAGGAAAAGTCTACAATGCGGTTACCAAGCGAATCGGGGGCGTAATGCAGTTTTCCGTCTTCGCCCAGTGCAACCGGGGACGGCGGCCTGATTTTTTTCTGTGCTAAGACACCATCAGGCATAAATAAATACAACCCCGTCAGAGACAGGATTGTATTCCATACAATCACCCTTTTTATGTAATCCTTAACCTTCAAAATCTTACTTTTTGTTAGACGGTTCCTTTAATGAAGCCAGCGTATCGTGGTTATTCTTAGGGTCTTTCCAATTTGTTTTCTTTTTCGGATCAATGCCATTAATAAATTTTTCAATGTTGGCATAGCCGTCGCCGCTCATATCTTTTTGCGCGTCCGAAGCATCGTTTGGATTGAGACTGTATTTCACTTCCCAGTCATCGGGCATGCCGTCATCGTCTGAATCTTTATAAGGTGTTCCTTTATATTCAGGATAACCCCCTACTTGCGAAATATCTGTAATAATGCCGTTTTTATAAGAATCAATAGGCAAACGACGGTGCTCAAACTGCGTTTTTGGCAAAGTAACACCATCGATCGGATTGATCTTTCCTGTCCTGACCTGTGTCGTCACGCGCGTGTCCACAGGGTCGCGCTTCGGCAGGGTTGCGCCTGCATGGGCAAGCACATAATCAAATGACTCTTTGGCGCTCATGATAGGAAACGTCGGCATGGGCAACGGCCTGTTCCACTTCATTTTATCCTGATATTTTCCGGCGTCGGCCAGATCTTCAACCTGCACTCCGCCTGCCCAGTTGTCCTTTGTAACCTGCTCGTTGCCTTCCATAACGTTTCCATTCACATAAGCGCGGCCAAAAACCAGATGATCCAGCTTGCTTCGTCCGGCTTCGGGTTTGACGATCCGGTGACCGATGGGCGCATCCTTAGGCGTTTGCGGCCCTGGCTTGAAATAGTTATTGATAATGTTGTACATCGCCCGGTAATCCCCGCCGTCAATGGAACGGTGCACCCAGTTAAACACCACGTTGTTAGCGAAATTAAAAATACCAAACCAACCGATGGACGGATTTCTACCAGCGTTATTTGCCCATAAATTGCGCATAAACGTACAATTCTCTCCGCCCAGCGTACTTCCGAACGAATGGTTCCAGGTATCCAGCGTCTCGGAAAATATTGAATTCTGAATGGTAATGTTCACCGTAGGAAGCTTTGCTTCGGCAGCGCCGGTGCTGTCGTTATACATATGACGATACATAGACATGTTCTCATCCAAACCCCAACTCGCCGAAACGTGGTCAATCATAATGTTACCAATCGGATTACCACCGATGGAATCATCACGACGGCCCACAAATGTCTCACCCCGACGAAAACGCATGTGGCGAATCACGACGTCGTGTGTGTTGATCCAAACCGTTTCTCCTGCCACACACACACCGTCGCCAGGAGCAGTCTGGCCGGCAATCGTAATGTACGGAGCACGAATAATCAGCGGTGTTTTCAAACGAATGATGCCTGCGACATTAAAAACAATGATGCGCGCACCGCCCTGCTCACAAGCATCACGCAACGTCCCGGGTCCGCTGTCCGCCAGACTTTTCACCACGTAGACTTTACCACCCCGACCTCCAAAACTGTAAGCACCACCGCCCTCTGCACCCGGAAAAGCCGGAATGTCAGACTGCGGAAGATCCACCGGCCTGGCCGCCCACGGAATGTAAGGCTTACCATTTTTAGCCTCCTGCTCAATAATCGGCAGCGCCTTCTGCCAGGCAATTTCCGATTTCCACATCGCAGCCTTCAGAAGCGAATCGCTGGTTTTCTGCGCCGCAGCCGGGATTTTGGGATATTGAGCGTGGGCTGCTGGTGCCAAAAGGGCCAGGGCAGCTAGAATTAGGAGTGGGAGTGATTTTTTTGATATCATGTTTGTTATCGTTGATTTTGATTTTATGGTAATTGGTCTAACTTACCTCGTCAGTCTGAGCGGAGTCGAACACCGTTACTTTACGGCGCTCCGCTTAGCACGTAGACTTGCTATTAGACTTGCTAAGTCTTAAAGACTTAGCAAGTCTAATAGCCGCCGTGACGCAGACCCGCTACTTTAACGGATCAAACGTACCCGAAGGCCAGCCGATGTTTTGTTCTAGTTTTGCATTGTTAGTTAGTGCTGTGCTTGGGATGGCGAAAAAGTAATATTCAGGTAACCAGTTGATCACGTATTTGGTGTCCAACTCTTTGGGGACGATTTCCATGTAATTGCGATAAACGGAATCCAGGCTCATGCCGTCGCGTCTGGCGGCGAAATCTTCGGGCGAGATGGCGGAGGTTTTCAGATTTATCGTTACGCCCGTTCTGCGTTTTCCGTTCAGCCTGGTTTCAAACTGTTTCCAGCGGCGGAGATCCCAGAAGCGCTTTCCTTCGAAGGCGAGCTCTATTTGTCTTTCATGCAGGATCGCCTGGAACATTTGTGCGCGGGTCATTTTGGGGTTGAGCCCATAAAAACTGTCTGCATTAGGGTCGATGCCGGCTCTCTTCCTGATTTCTTTTAATTGCGTGTAAGCTTCGTCCAGCTTGTTAATGCCGCATGCGGCTTCTGCGAAATTGAGCATTACTTCGGCGTAACGCATTTCAATCCAGTCGGTTCCGCTATTGGCGACTGCGCCGGTGGCCAAATTTGGGTCAATGGCTTTGCGAACGTAGAAGCCGGTTACCGTGGCTTTTTGCTCGACGGTCTTGTTGTTTACAAAATAGGTCCAGAGCCTGTAATTTGCGTTGCCGTTAATGTGCCAGGTGCCTCCGTTGTAGGCAATAGTGTTATCAAATCTCGGGTCGCGGTTTTTGTAAAACAGCTTTGGGTCGTAGCCTGAACCTTTTTCGTCAATGTTTTTACCGTTCTTCATAGGGAACGCTTGTGCAATTTCCCAGGTCGGCTGGTTGGAGCCGCTTCCTGTTCCCAAGTAAGAAGGCCGCGTGTTGTTGTCCCAGGTTTGATTTTTATTAATTTGATCCCCTACCTTATTATTATAGCACGTAACCCACACAGCCTCAGGATTATTAGCTTCGGTAAACCACAGGTCTTTAAAGCTTTGATGTAATCCAAAACCGTTTGCTTTCAATAAGTCAATCGCCTGTTTGTTAGCGTCATAAGCGGCTTGCCAGCGCTCCGACAGATCGTTCGGGTTGAATTGCGGACTTGCATAATGTAGTAAGATTCTCCCTTTGAAGCCTGCCGCCGCACCGCTTGTAATCCTGCCCCAATCATTGGAATCATTCCATTTGCCGGGGAGGTTTTCAATGCTGTAATTCAGGTCGGAAACGATTTGCTGAATGCTTTCGGATGTGCTGCTTCTGGGGATTGCGGCTTGTTCTTTTTCTCCTTCGCCGATCGCACCAAGCGGTTCCAGCACCAGCGGAACACCACCATACAGTTGTACGAGATCAAAATACCGGTAAGCGCGAAAAAATGAGACCTGCCCCATCAATTGCTTTTTATAAGCTTCGCTAAGCCCGCTGGAAGGCATTTTGGTCAAAAACTGATTGATAGAACGGATCTTTCCGTAATTGTTTGTGGCATTTACAGAAGTCCCGAAATCTGCGACGGTGTTCACCTGCACAGTTCCTTCGAAAAAACGCGTTTCACCCGAAATCTCATCCGTTGCTTTCAGAAAATCGCCGGTTGGCCACACAGGTAGATTTTGGTCATAAACATAGTCCACATAGCCCCTGGCCAGCAGCGTATCATTAAAAACCTGCTCTTCATTAAATGCCGACAGGTCCGTTTTGTCCAGCACTTTTTCGCAGCCCGAAGTCAGTAAAACAGCTGCCAATACAAAAATATGTTGCGGTTTCATACCAGTCCGTTTTAAAGTGTAAGATTTAATCCCAATGACCATGTTTTCATCAACGGATACACATTGTATGCGCCTACCGAGCCTTTGTAATCGTAGGGGTTATAGAAATTGAAAGGGTTCATGGCCACGCCGATAATTTTCAGTCCGCTCACGCCCAGCCTTTTTGAAAGATTTTGTCCAATACTGTAAGACAAATTCATGCTGCGCATACGGAATACAAATGCATCCCGGAACCAGAATGACGAGGCGACGGAGTAAGTGTCGTCGTAATAAGGGTCCGGATAGGCTGCATCCGGGTTTTCAGGCGTGTAATGATCTGCCCAGAAAACAGGCCTTGAAACGTCCACGGCCGCCTTTTTGCGTGCATCGCCATCGACAATGCCCTGTCCGCCAAAGGACCCTGCGGTTACGACATCGAGCTTAAATCCTTTGAAGCCAAAACCAAACGAGAACCCGAAGTTGTAATGGTTGTTCTCCTTTTTACTCAGGTAATCCATGTCGTCCTCGGTGATTTTACCGTCGGGGGCTTCGTAACTTCCGTCCGTCTGTCGCGGGCCTCGAATGTCTTTATAGTAAAGCATTCCCGGCATCGGCGCCCTGCCGAAGATCGTGTAATCATTGTTTTGTTCAAGAAACCGGTCTACCTCGTCCTGTGAACGGAACATGCCCAGATATTGATAGCCCATTATTCCACGATCGCCGGAAAGACCCGTCGGGTCGAGCCAGGTGCCTCTGTTGGTAGGCGCCACATCGACGAGAATGTTGCGGTTGTCATTCCAGGCGAGGAAAGCGTTCACATTATAATCAATGCTCTTGCCAATTTTGCTGCTCCAACCGGTCGAAAACTCAAAACCAAAGGAATTAATGGTCTCATAATTTTCGGAAGGCATCACAGAGCCAATGGTCAGCGGGACAGATGAGGACAATGTGGTAAGCAGATTATAGCCATGATCGTGGAAAAAGTCAAAACCGGTTGTCAATCTGCTGTTCAGGAAAGATGCGTCGAGACCAATGTTCTTTTTGGTAACATCATCCCAGCGGCCAAAATAGTTAGGAAGTTTTTCCAGTTTTATCCCAACCGTCCGGTCGCTGTTTCCGCCGAAAACGGCTCCATTGGAAGCCTGGGGCGTATAGCGTTGCAGCCATTGCCAGTTTGCCGTGCGGTCGCCGCCCAGAAATCCGATGGAAGCGCGGAGTTTCAGAAAGTTGATGAAGCTAAGTTTTTCTTTAAATAAACTTTCTTCCGACAACACCCAACCAGCCGAAACCTGCGGGAATGTTCCCCAGCGATATTCCGGAGCAAATTTAGTGGAGGCATCGCGGCGGAAAGAAACTTCCAGTAAATAGCGTTCGGCAAAACTGTAATTTAACCTGCCGACATAAGAAAGAATGCCGCTTTCATTCGCGGTATTCGGGCCTATGTCTTTGGCTCCCAATGCAGACATTAAATAGTCATTACCGCCTTCAAAAATACCTTCTTTAAATGTGGCAATGCTTTCGGAGTAAATTTCCGACTGCTCCACCAATGCCAGCGCGCTGATAGAATGCCTGCCAAAATCACGTGCATAACTCAGGTTCACATTCATTTGATAAGACTCGGAAAACCCGGGGTTGAACCTCAGCCGGTCACCATTGTTAAGCCTTGTGGGTGCATTGGGCGTGCCGCCGTAAATGTGCCGGTTTTCGCCTTGCATGGAAAAACCATATGTCTTATAATAGGTGCCAAACTGTTTTCCCCAATCATTGCCCAGGTTTTTGTTGTAAACCCCGCGGACTTTCAGGCCCTGAACAAAAGGAACATTGTATTCCAGGTAAGCATTAATGTTCAGCACAACGTTTCTGGCGCGGGTGTAGTTATTGAGTTTTTGCGCTTCGAAAAAGTGGAAGCCAGTTGAGTTGGAGCCGCCGGGAAGCAAAACCGGTAAGCCATTGACATAGGGGGGTATGAATTGGGGTGTATTTAAAAGGTTGGTCACATCTTTCTCCACATTCTCTCCGCCCTGTTTGAGGTAAAATAATTTGTTGTCTGACAAATTTCCGCTCACCCCCAATCCTACTTTCAGGTTTTTGGTAATCTTCACGTCGCTGCTCGCGCGGAAATTCCATTTCTTATAACTGATGTTATCGACATTTCCGTTTTGTGCAAAATACGTTGCGCCGGCAAAGAATGTCGCCCGGTCCGTTCCGCCGCTGATATTGAGTGCATGCCGTGTATTGAATGATGGTTTCCAGGCCATATCAAACCAGTCATAATTGTTATTTTTAAAATGATCGAGCTCGTCCGGTGAGTAAAATTCCGGATCGTTTGGCGCAAGACCTTTGGTTTTATTAAAATCGTTCAGGTAAGTGGCAAGCTGCACGCCATTCATCATTTTGGACCGGTCCGTTGCTTCCGACATGCCGAATGTGGTCGTATAATTGACCTGTGGCTTGCCTGCTTTTCCACGCTTGGTGCGTACAACAACCACGCCCAATGCTGCTCTCGCACCATAAACAGCCGCGGCTCCATCTTTTAGAATGGATAAATTTTCAATTTCAGATGCATCGAGCAATTGAAAATCGGCTTCCGTACGAATCACATCATCAATGATAAAAAGCGGTGAATTGCTGCCGCCATCTTTTGACGCTTTTGTAGGATTACGGATCACGATGGACGCCGGTGTGCCGGGACGTGCTGAGCCTCCGCTTACGGAGATTCCCGGCAACTTGCCCGCTAACGCGGATGAAATGTCGCCAACCGGAAGCTCATCAATCTCATTAATTTTTACTGTCGCAACCGCACCCGTCAAATGCGAACGCTTTTGCTCGCCATAACCCACCACGACCACATCTTCCAATGCTTTCACATCCGGCTCCAAAGCAATCTCCACAGACGACCGGTTACCAATCTCCATAGTTTGTTTCAGGAAACCCACATAGCTGATAATAATCGATTTTCCGTCGGCTGGAAGGTTGAGTGAAAACTTACCCGCTGCATCCGTAGTTGTTCCCTGTGTCGTTCCCGCAATGAGAACAGAAACGCCTGCCATTGGCTCTTTGGAGGCTGCATCGGTCACGACACCCTTCAACTGGCGGTTCTGCGCAGTGCCGGAAAAGGACATGGCCAAAAGAAATAGAAAAAGTAGAAAAACCCTTGCCATATTCATCGAATGATTTAAAATAGAACTATTTCAATACAACTTCGATTATCCATTGATAAAGTACAATAGAAACCCTGTTCAAGTCTATTTATACAGAATCTGGTAAGCAAGATAATTTTCGATTTTATTTCTGCACACGTTACCGGGAACGATTGCAAAGGCAAAAAGTAAATGTTCGAAATTAAACGAAAGTGTTAAAATGACACAATGTAGTATAATGCAAAATATCCAAAGGTGACTAAAAGCAGCTGATTAAAATTGTACTTTTTCTCTATCGATGATTTTTGAAGCAAAATAAAAAAGCCCGGCTTGCATAAAAGCAGACCGGGCCGACATGAATGAACTATAAAAACCTAGTAACCAGGATTTTGCTTAATTTTCTTATTTTGGTCAATCACCGGCTGCGGGATTGGGTTCATGTACATTTTCTTGGTAAAAACGTGCGGATGGTTTAATCCTACCACTTCATACACCCACTTTCCTTTGTTATCATTCGGCGATGAGTTTGTGATTTTCATACCATGGAAATCTTTGTTCATCACATCCTCGGCAATCACCCAGCGGATAATGTCGTAGAATCGTTTTGTTTCAAAGCACAACTCTACGCGGCGTTCGCGGCGAATGGCCTGGCGCATGGTTTCCTTGGTCAGTCCGGCGGCCAGTTCAGGCAAATTGGACCTTTTGCGGATCGCATTAACAGCGGCATAAACTGAGGCGTCTGGTCCGGCGGCTTCGTTTTGCGCTTCCGCATAATTCAACAGCACTTCGGCGTAACGATAATAAACGAAGTTCTGCCCGCTTTGCGCGCCACCGCGGGGTTTCAGCGGGTTGATTTTCTTTTTGAAATAATAACCTGTGTTACCCACGTCGTCCGTTCCGAAATCGATCTGATTTTTGGAAGGCCTAACCTTATCAATGCGCGTATAAATGGTGTCCACTTTTGCCATCCAATCCTGCTTATAAGGTGCGCCGTCGTACACGATGAAGTCATAAAAGCGCTTCTCGCGGTTCACATAAGGCTTTTGCGGATCGTAACCGGAAGTTGGGTCGGTAATGGGCTTTCCATTGGCCATCGCAAACTGGTCGACCAATTCCTGCGTCGGACAATAGTTACCCCAGGTGTAATATACGCCGTCGATCCAAACCGGGCCGCCGTACTGCTCGTAATTGGAACCCATGATCACAGGCACGATCTGGCGATCCCAGATGATTTCTGAATTGTATTCATTTTTTTCCCACCAAAGCGCAGACACGTCCGAAAACAGCGCATACTGACCGCCAAAAGTATCCATGAACTTCTTATTGGTCGCAGCTGCTTTCTGCCAGCGCTTCGCATCAAAATTTCCGAACGCGATCAGCTTGTTAGGATCGGCGCCTGATGGCGGCGTGGCCGTATTAAATGCCGGACTGGCCGCATACAGTTCCAGCCAGCCTTTCAACGCGAGCGCAGCACCCAACGTAGCGCGGCCTGCATCGGCCTCGCCGGCATTGTATTTCGCGGGCAGCAGCTTGTTGGTCACGATCTGATCCAGTTCCGTAGTAATGAAATTGAATGTTTCTTCAAACGTACTGCGCTCATTATAAAGCTCTTCTTCACTCATTTTGTTCCGATCCAACGTTGCTGTAATGATCGGCAGACCGCCCAGGTGCATAAAAAGCTCACTGTAATAATAGGCACGCAAGAACCGCACTTCATCCGTGCGCTTCTTGATATAAGCCTCGGAAAAATTAGCCGCGTTTTCGGTTATTTTCTCGATGAACAAATTACACTTCCTGATTTTGGTAAAGCCTGCTCCCCAGGACGCATAATCCGTTGCATTGGCATTGGCGTGGTCCATGGGCGTTCCCTGGTTCACGGCCGGGTCCACGATCCCCTGGCGCCAACTATATGATTTCCAGTAAAAACCGGCATCATTGTCGTCGGTAAAATTGTCCAGGTTATCCGGCGAATTCCATTTGTTGGAAAGCGCGCTGTAAATGTCGTTCAGGAAAAGATCGGCGTTGCCTTCGGAAGCCCACTGAATGTCGTCGGTAAGCCTGCTTTTGATCTGATTGTCCAGGAAATCTTCCTTACACGATGTAGTAAGGCACATTCCGAGCGCTGCGGCAAAAATGATTTGTTTGATATTTTTCATAATACGATTATCCATTTTTTGAAATCAGAATGTCACATTTAATCCGAACACATACACTTTTTGATTCGGATAAGCCGTCTCACGATCGGTCGCTCCCACTTCCGGGTCCATAAACTTCATCTTGCTGGCTGTAAACAAGTTCTGGCCGGAAGCGTAAACCCGCACATTCTGGATTTTGATGGATTTAGTGAGGCTTGCCGGAAGCGTGTAGCCAATGATGGCCGTTTTCAAGCGGATATGGTTCGTGTTCTGCATCCAGAAATCCGAGAGCTGCGTGTTGTTTGCATAAGGCGCCTGGTTTGCGCGTGGGTAACGGGCGTCCTGGGTTTGCGGCGTCCAGCGGTTGTCGTAATATTCGTAGCTGGAATTACTGTTGTTGTTATTGAACGGAATGGTCTGGAACTGGCGGATATCCAGGTCAGCCATGGACGATCCCTGGAAAAACAGGTTTGCGTCGAATCCTTTCCAGCTTGCCGTAGCATTCAATCCGTAGGTCAGGAACGGGTAAACCGGGTTGCCAATCACCGTTTCATCATTGGAATCAATCTTTCCGTCGGGCGTGCCGTTCGGTCCGCTGATGTCGGCATAGCGAATGTCACCAGGGCGTAGCGTGCCAAATTGCGTAATGTTGTAACCGTCGGCCGCATTGATCAGGCCATCGTCATTGGTGTCGTCTTCCGTGCTGAAAATGCCCATAGTTTCGTAGCCAAATTGCGTTCCAAGCGGGCGGCCGGTGCGGCTGCGGTTGGGATTGTTGCGCGTGGCAGCCGTTTCGTAAACCTTGATCATTTTGTTTTTGGCAAAGCTTACATTGGCATTCAGGCCCAGACGCAGGCCATTAGCCAGACGGTGATTTGTGCCCGCACTTACTTCAAAACCATTATTTTCCATAATCCCGCCGTTTTCATCCGCGAGTGCCAGGCCATATTCAACCGGCACGCTTACCGCTGGTGGCAGCAGCATGCCCGTGCGTTTTTCATGGAAATAATCTGCTTCCAATGTTAGCATTCCGCGCCAGAATGCGGCTTCAATCCCAATGTCTGTTTTAGTAGAAATTTCCCAGGTAATGTTCTGATTGGCCTCATTGGGAACAATTGCACCCTGCACCATCGAACCGGTTCCGAAAGCATACGCGTTGCCGTTGAGGTTATAACCCGTCAGATATTGAAAAGCCGTTCCGGCCAGGTTACCCGATTTCCCCCACGATCCGCGCACTTTCAGGTTGTCCACCCAGCTCACGGAATTTTTGAGAAAACTTTCTTCTGAAACCACCCAGCCCGCTGAGAATGCGGGGAAGTAACCCCATCTTTTTCCCGGCGCAAAATAATAATGTCCATCATAACGGCCTGATGCTTCCAGCAAATATTTGCCCGCATAAGCATAGCCTACGCGATACACATAACCGATCTGACTGCCGGTCGACGAGGTGCCGCCGTTGTCGAAATCATTCTTGTTTGAGCTCCCCATATTCAGCTCATCCACGTCCACCGCGAAGTTGTTGCGACGCGCCGAGAAAAGCTCATAAGTGTTATTCCTGGCTTCCGCAACCAGCAATCCGGTGAAGTCATGCTTGCCGAAAGTGTTGTGATAATTAAGGTAACCCTGGTATGTAAACGTTTGCGTTTTGATAAACTGCTGGGCAAGCCAGGAGAATGCTGCCGCGCCGCCTTCGGATGTTGAAATCTCCCTTTTGTAAGAGTAAGGCGTGGTGTTCAGATCCTGGGTGTAATAATAGAAAGGCTTGTGATATCCTTTCTTGGTCCGTGTTATTGGATCGTAGCTGAATGTTCCTTTTACGCTTAGCCCTTTGATAAACGGCAGCTTTTGTTCAATGGCAATCGTTGTCAGCAGTGTCGAGTTATTGTTTTTGGTATAACCCGCATTCAAAATCCCCACCGGCGAGTTTCCTGCAAATTCTCCCCACAAACCATTGCTGTAATAAAGACTGCGCGTCGGAATGTATTTGAAACCATTGCGGAAAAGGTTAGCAGCAGAAACAGCCGTGTCCACAGAAGAAACACGCTCCACCGCTCCTATGAGCGAAAGGGAAACAGTCGTGGTTTTTGTTGCCTCCGCGGTAATATTAATGTTATAGCTGTAACGTGAATATTTCACGGGATCAAACATTCCGTTTTGTTTCAGGAAGCCAAGGCCGGTTTGATATTTGATCCGGTCCGATCCGCCACTGAGCTGCAATGCGTAATTCTGCATGGGTGCATTCATGTTCACGAGATCCTTGGTGTTGCTGATCGGGTATTTGTCGGGATCTTCGCGGTTGAGATTAATGTAATTTTCAACCACATCAGTTGCAAATGGCAGCTGTGTCCCGTTCGGGTTTTCGTTCAGATATGCTTCGTTTTTGAGTCGCATATAGTCTTGTGCGCTCAATAGCTTGGGATAATAGGTTGGCGTTTGGGTTCCGTAGTAACTGCTCAATGTTAATGTTGGAGCGCCAGTTGCGCCTTTTTTCGTCGTAATGAGCAACACGCCGTTCGCACCGCCCAGGCCGTAGGGCGCCACCGCGGCTGCATCTTTCAAAACGGTTACTGTTTCAATAGAACCCGGATCGATCTGGTTTATATTATCCCGGATAATCCCGTCCACAACAACCAGCGGGCGGTTATTTCCAGTTGTTCCAATCCCGCGAATGTATATCTGAGGCGAGTCGTTTCCCGGCTGTCCGCCATTGGGCCGCATGCTTACGCCGGCAACCCTTCCTGCGATGGAGTTGGAAATGTTAGGGACCGGATTTTCCGCAATCTCACTTCCCTTCACCGATGCGATCGAGCCTGTTAATGTCGATTTCTTCTGCGTTCCATAACCCACAACCACCACTTCGTCCAGTGCTTTCGTATCCAGAACCAGATCCACTTTAAGGTCCGTAGCATTGCCAACGGTCACTTCCTGAGACAGATAGCCCACAAATGAAAAAATCAACACCGCATTGCCATCAGGAACATCAATTTGAAAATTACCCGAGACATCGGTCGTTGTTCCTCTTTGGGTTCCTTTCAAAATAATGCTTACACCCGGCAAAGGCTCGTTGGTTTCGGGCGTCTTAACCGTTCCTCTTACCGTGATATCCGCTGCGACCGGCGTTACTTCCGGCTCTTCAGGGGTTTGCAGCGAAGTCGCTTTTTTAGTTGACCGGGACAAAAGGATCTGGTTGTTTTTGACACGGTAAGCAATGGCCAGCGGCGTCAGCAGGCGGTCGAGCACTGCGTCGAGCTTTTCTTTGCGGGCATCAATGCTCACGATATGCTGCAAGCTCACCAGGTTGCTCGAATAGGCGAATTTCACCTTCGTTTCGTTCTCGATTTTTATCAATGCCTCATTCAAAGTCACATTCTTCAGTTCCAGCGTCACCCCTTTGTTGAGGAGTTCCTGGGCCGGTGAATTATGCGCAAAGGCCATTGCCGAGCACAGGCCGATACATAATAATTGGTAGATCGTCAGTCGCATGATTTTGGGTAGCAATCCATGCCGTGGATGAAAATGTTTTTTCATAAGTTTACATTGAATTGGTTAAAATGTTAGCAATAACTATCCTGCTTAACTGCCTCCGGGCGAGTTAATGAACCGCATGTTCTGGGATACTTCTTAATCAGTTCGGATCAGGGGTGTTGCACCACTCCTGATCTGTTTTCTGACTAAAAGCTGTTGGTAGGGATGGCTTTCAGGTGATCATCGGATATTCCGGTTTTGGTTAAAATTCATGTAGTTCATCGGGCAAGTCGGAAATGCCTGTTTTAATGACAGCCTTCACCGCCAAACGTAATTTTTTCTCCCTCTATCTGGTAAGTCGTTCCTAACAAAGCATCAATCATATCCAGGATCTCGGGAAGCCGCTGGTTATTAAAATCCACTTTCAGACGGCACTTTTTAATCTGCGGGTCTTTGAATTCAATGTTAACCTTAAAGATCTTTTCCAACCGTTCGGCCACTTCGTCCATCGGCACTTCGTCGAAAACCAGGGAGACGCTTTGCCAGATTTCCTTCGTTTCCCGATTTTCAGGCAATGTTTTCACCGTTAATGCATCGCTGTTTTTGGCAAAAACCACCTGCTGTGCGGGACGCAGAACCACCGGCTTTTTCTCTTTCAAAGATTCCACTTCCACCATGCCCGTCACCACCGTAACCTGGCAAGTTGCTTCGCCTGCATTGGCACGCAAATTAAAACTGGTCCCTAAAACCCGGGTTTTCATTTCGCCCGAAAAGATCTCGAACGGATGCAGCTTGTCGGGCTTTACATCAAAAAATCCTTCACCTGAAAAACGCACTTTTCGTTGCTTAAATGCTCTCGCATAGGACAATGTCGCCCCTGGACTCAGCCAAACCGTCGTGCTGTCGGGCAGCGTGTAGCGGTTCACTTTTTTCTCATTATTTTCGAAACTTACCCAATCAGAAACCTGTGCATTCGTTTCGGAAACCGTTTTATCTGGTTTGAAATAGAAATAATAAGCAATGCCCAGGCCAACAAACAACACAGCCGCAACCCGGAGCGCATATGTCCGGAACACCGCCACCGGAGCAGGCCGCAAATGTGTTTTTTCCTCCTCCGCGATGCGCACCTGAATGCGGTTGTACAGGTTTTCTTCCTCAACACCAGTCCAGAGCTCGGGATGCCCGGCGTCCAGACTTTGATACCAGTCGTTCACTTCCTGGCTTTCCGCATCGCTGCATGTGCCGGTCAGGTATTTTCTTAAAATCTCAGATGAAGGTTTAGGGTGCTTCATTAGGTGTAGGTTTTACACTTATTAATAGGTTTCAATAGTACAGTCTATGAAATGCTGGCGCAACCCTTAGTTCGAATGTAAATTTTTTTTTAAAAAATAGGATAAGTCAAATTAATGGAAGAAAAAGCACGGCAAATGCGATGTAATCTTTCATTTCTACGCGCAGGATTTTGAGCGCCTTGCTGATATGCGCTTCCACGGTTTTCTCGGAAATTTCCATAGAAGCGGCGATTTCTTTGAGGGAATAGCCTTTTCGGCTCAGGATAAAAACTTCGCGGCATTTCTGCGGAAGTTTGAGCAGCGATTGCTCGTAAAATTCATGGAGATTATTGAATTCCAGATATTCACTCGTATCATTATCGAGCACTTCTTCTTCATCCAGGAATGCGGTCGTTCTCTTTTTCTGCTCCTGGTGGAAATAGTTGATAATGTTGTTTTTCAACATCCCATTCAGGTAAGCCTGGATATTTTTTTGAATGTCGAACTTGTTCCTGCCGAGCCAGAATTTCAAAAAAGTCTCCTGAACCAGGTCTTCGGCAATAGATTTCAGCCCCGTCTTCCTTATAGCAATATGAACGAGGAGCCGCGCGTGACGCCTGTAAAGCTCGCGAAACGCCAGTTCTTCGTCACATTGACAAATCAATTTCATCAATGTTTCTTCGGAATAAGTGCTGTACACGTCTGTCACCGCTCTTTTCAGGATTATTGAATGTGAAGTTACCCAAGCTGCATAAGCGCAAAAGCATGCGTTTCATCTTATATAATGTTAAAAAAGGTAAAAATTAGTCCTATGTCAAAATTCCCAAATTCACCGCATCGCACTTCTGCGGCCAAGTGGATGACTTGCTGCTTGTTATCTGTAAGTTACATCGCAGCCGCACAACAGCAAGCGGCGAACCGCCCGACAATGGTTGCCGGTTTTCCAGTCAATTATTCGGAGGATTCGGTGGGCACTTACACCCTCCCCGATCCGCTGAAAACCAATGACGGACAAAAAGTGACCAGCGCGGAGGTCTGGACTAAAAAGCGCAGGCCTGAAATTGTAAAGCTGTTTGAAGAATCACAGTTTGGCAAAATGCCCGGTCGTCCGACGGACATGCATTTCAATGTTTTTGATAAAGAAACGCCTGCACTGAATGGGAAAGCGACACGCAAGCAGGTTACGGTTTATTTTACCAAAGACACTGCGGACCATAAAATGAACCTGGTGATTTACACACCCGCTGCTGCAACCAAGCCTGTCCCTTTGCTGATGAACATTTCGTTTATCGCTTATAATCAACTTATTGACGATCCGGGTTTAATGGTTGGTAATGTATGGAACAAGGAAGGTCAGCGTGTGAAAGCGGATAAGCCTACGCCATTCGGGAAGATGAATGTGGAGCAATTTATCGATGCCGGTTTTGGGTTTGCCACCGTGTATTATGGTGATATTGAACCTGATTTCAAAGACGGCATTAAGCACGGGATCCGCAGTCTTTATTTAAAACCCGGACAAACACAGACCGCACCCGACGAGTGGGGCGCTATTGCTGCCTGGGGTTGGGGACTGAGCCGCGCTATGGATTATTTTGAAACGGATAAATCCATTGACAGCAAGCGTGTTGCATTGCAAGGTGCTTCTCGTTTGGGAAAAACAGTGCTGTGGGCTGGTGCGCATGACCCGAGATACAAGGTCATTATTGCCAGCATTTCGGGCGAAGGCGGCGCCGCGCTGAGCAGGCGAAATTATGGCGAAACAATCCAGCATATTTCGGATCCAAGCCGATATTTGTATCAATTCGCCCCGAAATATCATGACTATGCAGCCAATGTAAACAGCTTACCCGTTGATGGACATATGCTTGTGGCCTTAATCGCCCCCCGACCATTGCTGCTGCAAACAGGCAGCACGGATTACTGGTCGGATCCGAAGGGTGAGTTTTTAGCTGCTGTTGCGGCCGCTCCTGTCTACAAATTATTTAAGGAAAAAGGCCCTGAAACAGCGGTTATGCCAGCTGCGGGTGACACCTCACTACTCATGAACGAGCTCGGTTATTTCATGCACGACGGTGGACACAGTGTGCTTCCGGTCGATTGGACACACATTATTTCATATATGAAAAAATACTTGTAAATGACTGGTAATCATTTTGTGTTTAATGCTCTTTTGATAAAACCACCCAGGAAACTGGCGACGAATGTGAGGATCAGCGAACCGTAAAGGCTGAAATTTTCGAGTTCCTGCTGAGCGGTGTTTTCAGGTAAGTGGGTGAATAGAAAGTAGCCTGTCAGAATGAGAATACATTGTAATAACGCCAGAAACCAGCCCTTGCGCGGCTCCACGAATCCGAGAATAACAGCGCAGAGCACGGCAACAATGTAAGGTAAATGAATGCTCTCCGCGCTTTTAATGACAGCGACGACAATAGCGCTGGCAAAAAGCACGGTGAACGAGCTGACAATCAGTTTTTTATCAAAAAAAGAAGCTTTTGTGTTCATGTGAATTACTATTGCATTAATTCGAGGACATTATACCGCTTGTTTTCGAGATTTTTATTTAAAATCAAATCAATAATCTGCCGGACGCCAGCCGCATAGGACGTATGCCCAAGGACTTTCGTTTCAATGGTCAATGAATCGTTTCCATCTTGAATAACGATTTTATGATAGGCATGTTTACCAAGAAACTCATCCGGAATGCCGATTTCAGCCGATTGCGTTTCCCGATCTCTTACAGAAATAATCTTCTCAACAGGAAAGCCAAGTGAATCAGCAATATGAAAAGCAGTTCCCGGCTCAGTTTGTTTGGCCGACTGGTGCGACTCTGTGATTGCGATTTGGTAATCCTTAAATTGTTTCCCAAACTGCCCCAGCATGCCCATGGTTTTGAGCATTAAGATGGAGGTGTTCGGGCAAATGATGATTGGAAAATCGGGTGTAAAATGTTCGGTATCCAGACCTGTCGAAAGCTCAATGAACTTTGAACCGGTTCGCTGACAGAACATTACACATTCAGCAATCTGTCGCCCGGAACCGCAGTGCAGGATTATTGCTTGTTCTTTTGAATGCTGAAATGCATTTTCCCAGGGAATCAGCTCGCAGTTGTTAAATGTTGTTTTGGCCGAAAGAATTGCACTCGCCAACTTACCCGAACCAACAACAAACACTTTCATTTCCTGCGAACATTTTTACTTTAAACTTTACCATTACCGAACAATGAGCATATTATTCCGGCAGCGAATATTCAGAAGAAATGGGCAGGAATGCAAATCAGCAGCTCCCTATCCATCTTTTTCTGTGTTTTTGATCTTCATCAGGAGTGCATAAGCATTCTTAACAACCAGCTTGGTGCTATCATCAATGCCGGCTGCTTCTATTTGCTGCTTGCCGTGGTTAATGACGCCTGGTTTTACATGGATCATTTCGAAGTTGCCGCTGCCGTTGTCGGTGAAAACGTAGAATTTATTTTCCCAGCGCACGAGCGCGTCCTCGGGCACAGTGAGCGCTTTCTTGCTGGTCACGGAGACTTCACCGTTCATAAACATGCCTGGAACGAGCGATGCATTGTATTTCTCGAAATGGCAATGCACTTCCGCCATTCTGTCCTGGTCGAGGCTTTTGGTGATCAGAATAATCTCGGCCTGGAATTTCCTCGCTGGATCACCATTGGTGAAAGCGGTTACACGCTGGCCTACCGATAATGCACTAAGATCTTTTTCAAACACATTCAGAACCAGATGGATATCATTCGGATTGACAAGCTCGAAAAGCATGTCCGTCGGCGCGGTGTACTTGCCTACATTGACATTGACTTTCGAGACAAAACCATTGATGGGCGACTTAATAGGCACGCTTTTCGAGATCTTATCCGCTTTAAGTTTAGCCGGGTCAATGCCGATCACTTCCAGTTTTTGTCCCAATGCGCTGGCTAGTATGCGCTGGGTTTCCATTTCTGCCCTGGCCTGCTGAAAAACCCGGTCGCTGCTGGCTTTGCTGGCATTCAGGTCGCGCTGGCGGTTGAATTCGGATTCTGCCAGGAGTAACTTTTCCTTGGCAGTCAGGTAATCCTGTTGGAGCTGGATGAACTGCATATCCTCTAACTCGGCCAAAACCTCACCCTTGCGTACATGCATGCCAGGGAGCATTTTGGTGGATTTTAAGTAGCCGCCGACCGGAAAACTGAGGCTTATGGTGCTCTGCGGCGGCACGTCGATTTTCCCCTGCAGCGACAGCACGCCGCTGATGTTTTCAAATGCTGGCGTACCCACTTCTATGCCCACGCTTTTCTGCTGGGCGTCGCTGATGGAGACCATTTGCTCGGTTTGCGCGGAGTCCGAAGCTGGGCTTTCCGGCTGATCGGTTTCTTTTGACTTCTCGTCCGCGCAGGAAAACAGCAGCAGCACGCCGAGACAAATAACAATGTGATTTTTCATTTGAATGCTTTATAAGTTGTTCAGTTTCAACCACTCGATGACAGCCAGATTATAGCTGTTCAGCGCATTGATATATTCATTTTTAATCGTGATCGCCTGGTCGGCGACGATGGCCCATTGCAGAAAATCAATGTCTCCTTCCTGAAACTGCTGGTCGGCGGTGGTGATGATTACGTCAGCGTTTTTCAGGCCCTGTCCTTCATAATATTGCAGGCTCTGCTGGTATTTTCTGATCTGCTGACTGGCGTTATCCAGTTCATTTCGAAGTCTTAAACTGATCAGATCAGACTGTTTTTGATTCCTTTCCCAATCCAGCTTCGCAGCCGCTACGCGTGCATTCTGTGCTTTGAAAAACAGCGGAATGCCAATGCCCGCGCTGACATAGCTAAACCTTTTGCCAGCACCATAAGTTAGCTCCCGGCCACGCACAACCTGCTGACCGATCAGCGTTTGATTGTTGTATCCAATGGTCAAGTCAGGAAGCAGTTTCGATTTCTCCGTTTGCCAGCGATATCGGGCTGCATCCTGCTGATAGCGAGCCAATTCCATCAATGGTAGCTCGTGAATCGCCGCAGAATCGGGTGTGAGCAGCGGATCGCTGATCTTGGGCCGATCCACTTTTGGTAAATAGGTTTTTGAATCCTGCACAAAAAAGTTGAACTGCCTCACAGCAATTTCCAGGTCATTATTTATCAGATTTAACTGATTGGTAATCTGCTGCCTGCGTGATTCGGCGGCGGTTTTTTCCAGAACATTAGCAGCCCCTTTTTCAAAGCGTAAATTGGATTTTGTTTCAAACAACCTGTAAATGCTGTCCGCATAAACGAGTAATCGCCTGCGCTCGGTGAGCGAAATGTATTCGAAAAACAGTTGACGCACATTCGCTCGGATTTCCTGTTCCGTAAGCTTCGTATTAGCCCTGGAAGCCAGGAAGTTCGCTTCCAATAATTTCCGCTGATTTGCATAAACGCCAGGAAAATTGAATGTCTGGCTAATGCCGATCCGGTTATCATTGTTAATGCTGTTCACTTTTCCATAGTCCGCGCTGATGTTCGTTTTGCCAATGTCAAACGAACTGGATTGCAGGCGTTCGCTTGCTTTTTCACCCAGCCGGTCGCTTTTCACCTGCAAGTTTTTTTCCAATGCGATCTTCATGGCGGTATCCAGGTCAATGGGCGTTTGCGTGGTTTGGGAGAAACCGGCATGCACAAAAAGCATTAGCAGCAATGTTAAGGCTGGTTTAAGCACCTTGATTTTAGGCCCTTTATCAAACAACAAATACAAACCCGGCAGCACAAAAAGCGTTAGTAATGTCGCGCTGATCAGCCCGCCGATCACCACCGTCGCCAGCGGCCGCTGCACTTCCGCACCTGCCCCATTGCTCAACGCCATCGGCAAGAAACCCAACGAGGCGACTGCTGCAGTCATTAAAACTGGCCGCAGGCGGTTGCGTGTGCCCGTCATTACCACTTGCCATGCGTCCTGAATAACGCCTTCTTTTCTGATCCTGTTGAACTCGGACAACAGCACAATGCCATTCAGCACCGCGACGCCAAACAATGCAATGAAGCCCACCCCGGCCGAAATGCTGAATGGCATCCCGCGCAAAGCAAGCCCGAAAACGCCTCCAATCGCTGAAAGCGGAATGGCGGTGTAGATCAGCAAGCCATCTTTCACCGAAGAAAAGGCAAAATAAAGCATGATAAATATCAGCAGCAGTGCAACGGGAACGGCGATGACGAGCCGGGCTTTGGCTTGTTGCAAGTTCTCGAATGCGCCGCCATATGTAATGCTGTAACCGGCTTCGAATTTCATTTTCGTATCCACTTTGCCCTGCAACTCCTCCACGATGGACTGCACGTCCCGGCCTCTCACATTGAACCCGACAATGATCCTCCTCCGCGTATTTTCGCGCTGGATCTGGTTCGGGCCTTCTACTTCCTGGATGCTGGCGACCTGATAAAGCGGAATCTGAATGCCTCCCGGCGTGGTGATGAGCAGGTTTTGAACATCATTGATATTTCTGCGACCTTCATTGCCCACCCGCACGACGAGATCGAATTTCTTTTCGCCTTCATAGATCTGTCCTGCGGCGGCTCCCGCGAAAGCGGCATTAATGGTGCGGTTTATGTCATCAATGTTCATGCCGTATTTTGCAATCTCGTCGCGGTTGAATTCGATCACAACCTGTGGCATCCCGGTGACTTTTTCAATGTACCAATCTGCTGTGCCGTCCACAGTCTTGGAAATGCTTCCCAATTGTTCGGCATATGCGGCGAGCTTGTCGAGATCTTCACCAAATATTTTGCAAACCACATCCTGCTTGGCGCCCGTCATCAGCTCGTTGAAACGCATTTGGACAGGATACTGAAATCCGGTTGTGATGCCTGGCATCACTTCCTGCGCAGTAGCGGCCATTTTGCTGGCCAGATCCGGGAAAGTTTTCGCACTTTTCCACTCCGCTTTATCCTTTAAAACAATGATCATGTCGCCGCCTTCAATGGGCATCGGATCGGTCGGGATTTCTGCGCTTCCGATGCGGGACACTATTTTTTCCACCTCTGGATAATCCGCTTTCAGTTTTTCAGAAATGACTTTGAATGCATCAATGGTCGTGCTCAGGTTCGTCCCAACGAGCAAGCGGGTTTCGGTTGCGAAATCGCCTTCTTCGAGCTGCGGGATAAATTCTCCGCCCATTTGCATAAATAAAAACACCGCAAAGCCAAACAATGCAAAGGCCGAAATCACGAGCGTTTTCTTAATCCTTAATGCACCGGATAACAGCCTGGCGTAACCATTTTCCAGACGCGTCATAACACGGTCGGAAAAGTTGGGCTTATGGACGATTTTTTTACTGATCAACAATGCGCTGATCATGGGAATGTAGGTCAGTGATAAGATGAATGCGCCCATCACAGCGAA
Organism: Dyadobacter chenwenxiniae; assembly: GCF_022869785.1. Taxonomy (NCBI): domain Bacteria; kingdom Pseudomonadati; phylum Bacteroidota; class Cytophagia; order Cytophagales; family Spirosomataceae; genus Dyadobacter; species Dyadobacter chenwenxiniae. Next base: position 2,401,759 of record NZ_CP094997.1, read on the forward strand.
TGCAACGGTCTGTGCCATGGGCTTAAACATTTTGCCTTCAATGCCGGAAAGGGAGAGAATGGGCAAGTAAACGATCAGAATAATAATTTGGCCGAAAACCGCTGCATTCATCATCCGGGAGGCCGAGCCGGTCACTTCCTCATCCATCTCAGCTTGGGAAACGCGTTCTACGTTCAGGTATTTTTTGGAAAAATGCATGTGATGCAAAATGGCTTCCACAATGATCACCGCGCCATCCACGATCAGTCCGAAATCCAGTGCGCCTAAGCTCATCAGGTTGCCGCTCACGCCGAAGAGGTTCATCATCGCAATGGCAAAAAGCATGGATAACGGGATCACCGACGCCACAATTAGCCCGGCACGCAGGTTTCCCAGGAACAGGACCAGTATCAAAACCACAATTAATGCGCCTTCCAAAAGGTTGTGTTCAACCGTCCCAATGGCATTACTAACCATTTTGGTCCGGTCCAGAAAAGGCTCGATCTCCATTCCTTCGGGCAATGTTTTCTGGATTTCGGCCACGCGTAACTTCACGTTTTTAACCACTTCGGAGGAATTCCCACCTTTCAGCATCATGACAATCCCACCCGAAAGCTCGCCTTTGCCTGCCATCGTCAGTGCGCCATAGCGAATGGCCGAACCCAGCCGCACCTCCGCCACATGACTGACCAGCACCGGCGTTCCGTTGCTGTTATTTTTCACAACGATCTTGCGAATGTCGTCCATCGAACCTGCCAGCCCAACACTGCGTATGTACATCACGGTCGGCCCCTTCTCTATATACGCACCGCCCGCATTCTGGTTGTTTCGGCTCAGTGCGGTAAACACATCGCTGATAGAGAGGTTGAACGCTTTTAAGTTTGCCGGGATCACAGCCACTTCATATTGTTTGAGGTCGCCGCCAAAAGTGGAAACATCCGCTACGCCCGGCGTGCCCAGCAGCTGCCTGCGAACGAACCAGTCCTGCGTAGTGCGGAGGTCCGCGAGTGAATATTTTTTCTCGAACCCATCTTTTGGTTTCAATACATATTGGTAAATTTCCCCCAGCCCGGTCGTTGCGGGTGCGAGCTGCGGCGTATTGGCATCCTCGGTTATTTCTACTTGCGAAAGCCTTTCGGTAACCTGCTGGCGCGCCCAGTACACATCGGATTCATCATCAAAAACAATGCTGATGAGCGACAGCCCGAAACGGGACATGCTGCGGCTTTCTTTCAGGCCGGGAATGTTGCTGATCGCCTGTTCGATCGGAAAAGTAATCAAGCGCTCCACGTCTTCGGCGCCTAAGGACGGCGCGGTGGTAATCACCTGCACCTGGTTATTGGTAATGTCGGGAACGGCATCAATGGGTAACCGGGTCACTTCATACGCGCCGTAGACCACCCACAGCAGCATGAATATCCCGATTACCAGTTTGTTCTTCACAGAGAACCGGATAATTCTGTTCAGCATATTGAATCAAAATAAATATATAGCAAATGAGGCCATATGCGCCCTTATGGAGCACAAATGGTGTTTCAGGATCGGATCCTGCGCATTGATATATACTTAAATTCGAGGCGGGCGGAAGAGGGAGCCCAGCGTTGTATTATAAGCGACCTGAGGCTGGTCGGGGCCGTAATCGGCCTTGATAATGGGTTGGGAATTGTGTATGAAAGCAAACCTTTCCTGGGGCGCAAAGAAGAAGAAATTAACATGATGCATTTCAATTTTCTTGAAAGGCAGCTGCATATCTTTTTCATCATCATTATCGTCCAGATCTTCACCCCAGTAATGCATGGAAAGGAAGTCGACGAAGCTTACATTCTGGTCCAAAGATTTGTGTTCGAGAAAATGCCTGATCAGTGACGGCGCTTTCATAACCTGATACAATGATGTTGTATCAAGGATGACAATCGTCAGGAGCATATTTCGGATAAACCTTTTCACGGCTCAAAAATAGCCCCCGACGACTGTAATCACAAGGAAAAAGAATTTTATTGCACCAGCATGCCTACAATGGTCACAATGCTTTTTGCCTCGATAGTAACCGGGCTTCCCGCTGGCACCGACATGGGTTCAAGGTCGGCGGCGGCTGATGTTTTATAGATTTTAAGGTTGGAAAGCTTGTTTGCCTGCAAGTTCAATGCAATTTCGGCTGCTTTGGACTGATCATTGATGATGACCGTTACGAGCTGGTTATCTGTGTTTTTGTAGGCGGAAATTAATAATCCTTCGCTGCCAGACGAAGCCGAAGCTTCTGTCCGAACCGCTCCCGGGCGTACAAAGCGGCTGTAATTGCCCAGTGCCCACAGCATTTTGGAGGACTGATAGTTGCCATCGGTTTTGTTTTTATCAATGTAAATCAGGCCGTCTTTATAGTTATAGGGAGAAATGGCAATCCACCAGTGCCATGCCGAAGCGTTGGCATTCACCAGATCATTATGGATCACTTTGGCGATGTAAATGCCTGCATTTATCCCCAGATCGCGTCCGGAGCCCTGGATCTCGCCTTCGTTATCCCCCAAAATACAATATTCCGACATCCAGTATTTCAGTCCAGGCGTTGTTTGCAGTGCTTTGGCAATTTCCTGCCTTTTTGAGGCAGCCTTGCTGTATGGTGAAGTCGTGAAATAGCTGTGACCGGAAATGGTTTGCGTCAGATTGGGCAGGTTACCGATGTAATCCGGTGATGTTTTATCAAAAAACGCGTGGATCTGATTGCCCCTGCCCTGTTTATTGAACTCGGAATAGAGATAATCGATCTGTCCCGCTTCCGCAATGTCGATTTTGGTTGGCAACTTACTTTTGATCAATGATGCACTCAGCGATCTGGCAATGCCTGCAATCTCGTTGTTGAAAAAAGGGGTCCCTTCCTGTCCGCCATCGCTCCAGTCCCACTGCGGTTCATTCACCGGACTAATGTGGTTGAAAGTGATCCCGGCCTTTTCACGAACGCCGCTCACGACATTGGCCATGAAATCACCGTATTTATCGAAATTTTCAGCTGTCAAATTCGGCTTTCCTGCATTGGCATAACCCTTTTTATTCACTGTAAACTGCACCGGCGGGCTGTTTGGAAACGCAAGGAATTCATTCACACCCCGCTCCTTTGCCGCCTTCAAAAACCAGATCTGCCCGGCTTGCTTGTTCCAGTTATAAGTGCCATCGTCGTTCAGAAACGACTCGGCACGCCGCCATTCATCCTTAATCCCGCTGGCATCGCCCTGCTCAGCCGCCCCCGCACCAATGTTGAAGCGCCATAATGACAATCCTATGCCTTTTGGCTTACCATTACCGAGCGTATCGCCGCTGAACAGCAAATCCGCAATCCCGTTTCGCTTGGCATCCGGCCAGTTACCCACAAACTGGCAAGACCAGGCATCCGACGCGCCGAAATGATCAATGGTCTGAAAAGTTTTGGCAGGGTTAATGGTAACTTTTATGGGCTCCACCTTCCCGCCAGGCCCATTGACAGTACCCGGCGTTGCTGAGGAGCAGGATGTTAGGGTTAATGCAAAGAGAAGGGTTGATAGGAGTTGTTTGGTTGGGTTCAAGGTTTTGTTGGTTTTGATGGTAAGTGGCATTGGTGCTAGCCCTTCGACCGCCCGGCGGCCCGGTTCGCTCAGGGTGACAAGGCGTTGTGCTAGCTGGTGGCCTTTGTGCTAGCCCTTCGACTCCGCTCAGGGTGACAAGCGAGATGTCTTGTCAGCCTGAGCGGACCGGGCCGCCGGGCGGTCGAAGGCACGTGCACGACGTTGCTGCTAGTACTACGCCAATGCAGCCGACGGGCAGCCACGACGTTGCTGCTAGTACTACGCTTAGTACCCAGGGTTCTGTTCCAGCTTATTATTGGAAGCCTGGATTTCGGCTCTTGGGATCGGGAGCCAGTATTGTTTTTCGGAGAATGCTTTTCCGGTTAGGGCTTCTTTTACTTTGTAAGTAAATGCATTGCCGCTTTTACCGATCTCGATGCCATTAGCAGGCGCGTTTTCCGTTTCGTTGGCGATTTTCCATCTGCGGACATCATAGAAGCGGTGCTCTTCGAAGGCTAGCTCGATGCGGCGTTCGTTTCTGATTTTTGTGCGCATCTGCGCCTGGGTTAACCCTGCTTTCAAAACCGGCATCATTACGCCTGGACGTCGTCTTACCGCATTGATGGCTGCATAAACTGATGCATCCGGGCCTACTGCTTCATTTTGCGCTTCGGCGTAGCTGAGCAGAATTTCAGCATAGCGGAAGTAGATCCAGGTTTGTGTTCCTGCGATATCCCATGGGTTGTCGATCGGCAGGGCATCATTCATGAATTTTTTCAGATAATAACCTGTCTTGGAAGTGTTCCAGTTGGACGGGCCGTCCTTGCTGTCTTTCCCGCCCGGTGTAAATGTCTGGATGGTGCTTCCGCGGTAAGTGGCGCCGTTGTAAAGGATTGTTTCGTAAAAACGCGGGTCGCGGCCTTTGTACGGATCCTGCGGATTGTAGCTGGTCCCGGTTTCTGTGATTTTGGTTCCGTCCATCATCTCGTAATCATTTACCAGGTTCTGCACCGGAACGTTTCCGCCCCAGGCATTATAGCTGTTAGGGCCGTTGGCAATTTCCAGGCAAACGTGGCGCGCGCCTTGTGCATAAAGACGACCGAAAATGATCTCTGAATGATCGGCCACAGTGAATATTTTGCCATAACCACCTGTGTATAAGCTATATTTATTCAAATCCATCACTGCTTTGGAAGCCGCGGCAGCTTGTGCCCAGGTTGCAGCATTATACAAAGGGCTTGCACCATAAAGCAACAGTCTCGCTTTCAATGCCATTGCAGCTCCTTTCGTAGCCCGGCCCAGTTTCCACGAGCCGTTATCGTTGTCTTTTGGCAAAAGTGCACTCGCCTCGTCCAGCTGTGCAACCACATATTCAATGCCGGCTTTAATTTCCGAGCGGTCGAAAAGATCCTCGCTTGTCAGATCGTCGTCCAGTTCGTACACTTTATCGCCTAATAAAACCACTTTACCATAATTACGGATCAGGTCATGGTAACGGAATGCGCGAAGGAATTGAAGCTCGCCTTTTAATCTATCCTTTTTACCCTGGCTCATCGGCACCTTGTCCACATTGGCCAAGGCGTAATTGATCTCGCGGATGCTCCTGTAACTTCTGCCCCAGAGCGTTCCTGCAATCCCCGTATTTTCCGGGGCAAGTTGCCCGCGCTGGATCACCCAGGTGTTGTCGTCGTTGTTATAAATGGATTCATCGGTAAGCGATGACCACATTGCGTATTCAAACCCGCGCCCGAAGCCTGGCAATGTGCCTTCTGCTTCTTTGTCGGTAAGACGTGCACCCATGTAACGGTTAATCACAAAGGCCTCAAAAAGAACCGAGTCGGATAAAATGGATGCATCTGAAACCCGGTCCGTAGGAACCACATCCAGGAAATTCTCCTGACAAGCTACAACCGCCAGCCCGCACACTCCGCAGATGGCCGTAATGAGTATATTTTTTATTTGCTTTATCATTTCAGTATTCATTAAAACTTAATGTTCAAACCCAGGTTCAAGATCCTCTGCTGCGGATAAAATTGTCCGCTGTTGCTGTTCCCTTCCGGGTCGTAATCTTTCACGCCAGTGATGGTGAAGAGGTTAAATGCGCTGGCGTAAATTCTAAGGGAGGCGATCTTAATTTTCGACAATGCTTCTTTTGGCAATGTAAAACCAACTTCAATGTTTTTCAGGCGGACGAATGATGCATTGTCAAGCCAGAAAGTGTTGGCGTAAAGCCCTCCGTTGATCGATGATGAGGCGCGCGTATCAACCCTTGGGTAAGATCCTTCCGGGTTTGTCGGGCTCCAACGGTTGTCTGCCCAGCTGCTGTAAAAGTTTCCGACTTGTCCCGACTCCGGAAGCACATACTGGCTCACCATGCCTTGCCCTGCGAAAACAATGGATGCGTCAAATGCTTTGTAACCGCCATTCAGCACCAAGCCGTATGTAAGCAAAGGCACATTTCCGTAAGGTGTCCGGGTCTGGTCGTCAGCTGTGATCTCGCCGTCGCCGTTGTAATCTTCCAGGATCAGGTCGCCCAGTTGCGCGCCTTTGAGGTGCGGATAGGCGTCAAGGTCTGCCTGGGTGCGGAAAATTCCAATTGAATTATACAGCAGGTTGGTGTAAAGCGGACCGCCTGTCTGACGCTGGTAATCCAATGTTCCCGGCGCTTCATCTATAAACACAACCTTACTTTTTGCATAGGTCATATTTCCTGAAATGTTGTAGCGGAATGTTCCCGAGTGGTTATAGCCCAATGTGGCTTCGAAACCTGAGCTATTCACCTTTCCGATGTTCTGATCCGGCACCAATGGTGTGTTATCATTGGTCTTAAACGGGTTCACAATTCCCGATGTGTTTGGGATAGAAGCATTTCTGGCCGCAAGGATATCCGACCTTTTTTGCTGAAAATAAATAACTTCCAGATTGAAGTTTTTCAGGAAAACCGCATTAAGACCGATGTCCATTTTCTTTGCTACTTCCCAGGTAATGTTCGGGTTAGCCAGTTTGGTCAGGTCAATTCCCGGCGTGATCACAGTTGAGCCAAGCACATACTGGTTCACGAAAGAGTAATTGTTGTAATATTGGAACTGGCCCACATTATCATTTCCCAGCGAACCATACGAAGCACGGATTTTCAGGTCATTGATAAAACTGACACTGTTTTTAAACCAATCCTCTTCCGAAATACGGTAACCTGCTGATATTGAGGGGAAAAACCCATACTGCTTGCCTTTGGGGAATACAGACGATCCATCGATCCGAGCCTGCACTTCGGCCAGGTATTTTTCGCTGAAATTGTAAGCAATGCGGCCGATGACGCTTTTACGGGTGAAATTGTAGCTGCTTCCCGAGTTATTCTTGTCTGTGGCCGCTGCACCACCCTGAGAAAGTTCGGGCGTGGAAACAGTTGGATAGTTGATACGGGATGCGTCGAATTTTACTTCATTACGCTTGTTCTGCTCGTAAGCCACAAATGCGTTCACATTATGATTACCGAATTGCCTCAAAAAGCTCATCCGGATATTTTGCGTCACATTGGTAATGTTCGCCTGTGATTGGGTAAGGGACGCCGCCCCTGCCGAGCCGCCTGTTACCACGGAACTGTAAGCACCCGTGTCGCCATTGTAGTTATAGAGCGTGTAAGGCGTGCTGAAATTCTTGGAAAAATTGAAAGATTTGTCCACTGAGAAAAATCCGTCAACTGACAAGCCCTCAACAAAAGGCAGGTCGTAACTTCCGCGAAGTATCCCGTTGAATACGGAAGTCGGGTTGTTGATCGTTCCGCCCATATCCGTTCCCAGCACGACCGGATTGCTGTTTTCTACGCCGGTAGAGTAATTTCCGTTCGGATAGCGCGAGATTACGGTTGGGTAAGCGCGGTAAATGGAGCGGAAGGTGTTTCCAGCGGTAGAAATCGGGAACTGCCTATTTTCTTGACGACCTGACAATGAGAGGCCTACTTTGAAATCCTTAGTAACGTTGGCGTCAATGTTCGAGCGAAAGTTGTATTGCTTGTATTTCGTGGCGCCATTTTTATACAAACCATCCTGATAAATCGTCCCAAGCGACACGTAATATTTCACATTCTCCGTGCCTCCGTTAATACCCAGATTGTGTTGGTTTTGCAATGCAAACTTATTTAAGGTCTCTTTTTGCCAATCCGTGTTTGGGTAATTCAATGGATCTGAACCGTTTCTGAACTTCTCGATTTCTTCGGCTGTGTAAAACTGGTTCATGCCACCAGCGGGATTGTTGTAGTAATCAATTTCGTTCAAAATTGTCGCGTATGTTGGTGCATCAGCCAGTTTTGGCAATCTTGTGGGCGATGAAAAGCCCTGATTGAAACTATATGAAATGACCGGTTTGCCCGTTGTTCCTCTTTTTGTTGTAACCAGGATAACACCGTTCGCAGCGCGGCTTCCATAAACCGCCGCAGAAGCGTCTTTCAGGATGGAAATGCTCTCGATATCGTTTGGATCGAGACGTTCCAAGCCGCCCACCTGGCCGGGGATTCCGTCCACAACGACAAGCACATCGCTGTTTCCTGTTGATGCGAAACCGCGGATTGTATAGCTGGAACCGTCATAACCAGGTTCCCCGCCCCTGTTGTTCGCAACAAAACCCGAGAACCGGCCTGCCAGTGAGTTGGAGAGATTGGGCTGCGGACTTTTAACAATGTCAGCACCTTTCACTTCGGAAACTGAGCCTGTTAAGGTTGCCTTTTTCTGCGTTCCGTATCCAACAACCACAATTTCCTGCAATGTTTTGTCATTGGTTGCAAGCTTCACGTCGATCTCACTGCGGTTCGCTACGGCAACTTCCTGATTGATATACCCGATGTAAGTGAATACAAGCGTTCCGTTCGGGTCCGAAATGGTAAGTGAATATTTACCGTCTGCATCTGTTGTAGTGCCTGTTGAGGTGCCTTTCAGGATCACGCTAGCGCCGGGAAGGTTATCACCGTTGTCCGCAGTGACAGTTCCTTTTACCACAAATGCGGTTTGCGCGACGGCGGTCTGCGCGACTGCGGTCTGCGCGACTGCACACAGTGAAATCACTGCCAGTAAAAAAGTCAGCCCTGCATGCCGCCATAGTTTGGCCCCGGTTCCATTAAGCGTCCCAGGCAAAGCCCACCAGCTTCGAAAAGATTTCTTCATAAATCAATGGTTAAATAATTAAGGTAATTGGTGTTTGTCTATTAAAGCCGGAGCAAAAAAGAGCCGTCCACTTTTATAAATTGACCAATCAAAAGTATGATTATTTGTATTTGGAAGGCAGGGGGCATTTTCACATTAAGAAGGGGGTAATTCAATAAAAAACGCCCGATCTTGGGAAAACCGGGCATTTTTTTCACAAATCCTAACAGAAGATCGCCTAATTGTCCAATTTATTTTGAAAAATCCCCCGGTTCACCTGGAAATTCTCGTGAAACGGGTTGCGGTATTTCTTGACATATTCGGAGGGCTTCATTTCAAAAAGTTTGGAAAATTGTCCCCGGAAATACTTGATATCATTAATCCCAACCTGGTATGCAACTTCCGAAATCGTCATGTCTGTCGTGATCAGGATTTGTGCTGCGCGACGCAGGCGGATGAACCGGATAAAGCTGTTGGTGGACTGTCCCGATATAGATTTGATGCGGTTATACAATGTTGAATGGCTCATGCCGATCTCAGCGGCAAGCACTTTGATGGAGAAGTCGGGATCGGTCAAATGGTTTTCGACAACGCGGATACATTCTTTCAAAAATTCCTTATACTCGGATGAAATCTTGAAGTCGTTCGCCTGCAATGTGATCTCGTTGTAAAAATATCGCTGCAGGTCATTGCGGTTTTTCAGGATCGCATCCACACGGGCAACGAGCAGTGTTTTGTCAAAGGGCTTACTAATGTAATCATCCGCTCCGCCCTCGATGCCTTTCAGGCGCGATTCCTGGGAAGTGCTCGCCGTGAGCAGGATTACCGGAATGTGGCTCAGCATGAGGTCACTTTTGATCTGGCTGCACATTTCTATGCCGCTGATTCCATCCATGAACACGTCACTGATGACAATGTCAGGCAAATGCTTCCTGACGAGCAAAATCCCATCCTCCCCGCTCTCCGCTTGCAAAAGCTTGAACTTACCGGTGAATGCCTGGCCGATGTACTGCCTGATATCCGCGTCGTCTTCCACGATCAGCATCGTTTTAATGTCCGAGCTCAGCTCTTCCACCACCAGCTGGTGACGCGAAATGGCTGATGATGTGAGCATTACTCCGTCCTCCGAAAGCTCTTCCAACAGCACAGAGTTGCCTTCCTCCACAATGGTCGGCAGATCAGCTGTCACCAATTGCGGATGTGCTTTCCAGAGCAAAACCTTGAAAACGGTGCCGCTGCCCACAACCGATTCATAATGAATGCTCCCAAAATGGCTTTCAATAAAGGTTTTGGTCAAAAATAATCCAATGCCGAAGCCGCCTTTGGAAGGAAAACGCCCGTCTTGAAATTGATGAAAAACGGAGAAAATGCTATCACCCACATTTGTCGGAATGCCCGGCCCCGAATCGCTGACCAGAATCTGCACCTGATCGACCGTTTCAGCGATCTCCAATGTTACAGTTCCATTTTTTGGCGTGTATTTGACAGCATTTGAAACCAGGTTGAAAAGCGCAATTTCTATCTTTTCCCGATCCGCCACCAGCTCCAAATCGTCATTTGGACTTATAAACTGATAGTTAATATGCTTCTGTTCAGCCTGATGGGTAAAACATTGAAAAACTTCCAGCGCCAGTTTCGAGATATTCTGGACAGCCGGGTTCAGCTTGTCGGCTTCCCGGTCCGCCTTCCGGAAAAGCAGCAATTGATCGACCATACTCAGCAATCGTTTCGCATTGCGATAAACAATGTTGAGACTGTTCTGATCGGGATGGCGGTTCTCCGCTTTGAGTAACAGCTCCTTTACCGGGTTGATAATAAGCGTTAACGGTGTGCGGAACTCATGCGAAATGTGGGTAAAAAATGCTAGCTTCTTTTCGTTCAGCTCTTTTTCTTTCTGGGTTTCGAAATGCGCCATCTGGACTTCATATTGCAACCGCGCCTGCCTGATCTTATATTGCTGGTAATAGTAAACAAGAAGCACCCCGACGCCCAGATAAAGCAGGTAAGCCCACCAGGTTTGATACCACGGCGGCATCACACGCACATGGAGGCTCGCTATATTTTCAAACCAAATACCATCCTGGTTAGCCGATTTTACCTTAAACAGATAACCGCCCGGCGGAAGATAACGGTAAGTCGCCGAACGCTCATTTTGCACGTAATTCCAGTCTTTATCCAGGCCTTCCAGCTTGTAGGCGAAGTGGTTACGATCAGGGTAAGCGTAATTTAAGGCGGTGTATTGAATGGCAAAAACGGATTGGCTGGGCTGTAAAACAATCTCCTCCTGTTCTGCGATCCGCTTTTCCAGGATGATCCTGCCATCCTTTTTTGCGCCGACCGCTACATTTTGGCCGAACAATTGCAGGCCGGTGATCATTACTTTCGGTTTATAATCCGATGGTTTGATATCGGCCGGAACAAACAGGTTCCAGCCTTCGGTGCCGCCGAAAACCATTGCCTTTGTATGCTCGATATAAAGCGCCGAGTTGGGATTAAACTGCCCGCCCTGCAACCCGTTGCTCTGGTCATAATGATCAATCCGATTGTTGGAAAGGTTGATCCTGGACAATCCTTTATTTGTACTAAACCAAACATTATCAACGCTTTCCTCCTGAAATGCATAAATTACATCATTGGCAAGGCCGTTCTTCTCTGTGAAATGCCGCGTCGTTCCGTTTTTCGTGTCATATATCAAAAGGCCGTTTCCCTCCGAACCGATCCATAGCCTTTCTTTCGCGTCAAAATGCAATGAAAATATGATGCGGTTAGACAGATAGCCCGCTTTTCCGGGTTCGTTAAAAAACGACTTGAATTGCATGGTGCTTACATCCAGATAATTAAGCCCGCCCCCGTAGCTGCCTATCCAGAGATTTCCCCTGCTATCTTCTTTAATCGCCCTTACGTCATTGGAGTTAATACTGCTGTTGGTGGTCACAAAATTTTGAAATGTGCCTTTTTTACGGTCAAGAAGCGCAAGCCCGCCGCCATTGGTCCCGACCCACAAATTCCGTCTACTGTCCTCATAAATGACCCGAACGTCATTTTTACCCAAACTTGCCGGATTCCCGGGCATGTTGGCATATTGCTTGAATGAGTCTTTTAAAGGATCATATTGGAAAAGTCCGCCGGAATAAGTGCCGAACCATAAGTAATCGTCCCGTCCCCGATGTGCCGCTATGACCGCTCCATCTGAAAGCGCGCCCGGCGCATTGCGAGCGGCATAATGCTTGATGGTTTCTCCTGAGCTTTTGGTTTTATAAATGCCATCTCCATCCGTCCCCAACCAGAGATTGCCGTCCTTATCCACGCACATGCCATAAAATCGGAGGTGACTTTCCGCACGTGAATCCTGGATCTTTTTCTCAAAACTTCGGAATTTCTCCGGAATGCTGCTGATCAGGTAAACGCCCTCACCGTAAGTGCCGAGCCAGATATTGCGGTCGGCATCCATGTAAATGGATTGGACCGAACGCTGTGTAATGCCCTCGTTCCGTGAATTATTGATCTTTTCGAAAGTGTAAGCTCCCGGTTTGCGCTGCGCCACTTGTCTCAGATCGAGACTGTAAAGGCCGCCATCCTGTACGCCCACCAGGAGTTGCCCGCGGTGGTTTTCCAATAACGACAGATAAATGTCCGTGCGGTGGTTCCCGGGCAGGTGTAAAATGTAGAATTTGGACTCATCCCTTTTGAACAATACAAGTCCCTTTGCGGATGCGATCCAGATGTTGCTTAAATGATCCTCATAAATGTTGTTGATGCGCGTGGAAGGCAAATTTTCAAGATTGAGGCTTGCTTTGACAAGCTTCCTGTCCTTCCCGACTTGAAAAATATCGATTCCGGAATCCCTCGTCCCCAGCCAGAGGAGCCCTTTGGAGTCCTCATAGGTGTTAAGGATAGAATTGGTGGTAAGATTTGGAAGGTTTTGCTGATTATAATATGTAAACTTCCCGACCTTTTTATCGAAAAGAGCGAAACCGGCACCGTTCAGCGAAATCCAAAGATTGCCATCCCTCGCCTGCGAAATGTCGCTGACATCCGCGCCCGAGCTGCCCTTGACGGGCATGGGCGTATGGCGTTTGAAAATCTCCTTTTCCGAGACAAATTCGTTCAGGCCATTCCTGGAACTGGTCCATATGGTGCCATCCCGGTCGCGAAAAACTGATTTTACGTAATTTCCGGAAAGACTCTGTTTGTTATCAGGACTATTTTTGAAGACTTTGAAGGAGGTGCCGTCGAAACGGTTGAGGCCGTCGCCGGTTGCAAACCACATCAGTCCCTGCTTATCCTGGACAATGCTGTTTACGATGCCAAAAGACAGACCTTCCTTTAATGAATACCGCAGCACTCTTCCACTCTCAGCAGCTAAAACCGGGAACATGCCCAGGCAGGATAAGCCCAGGCCTATAAGTTTTTTCAGGATTGTCCCCTTCATCAAGTCACTCGTAAATTACTTCAACCAACCCGCCTCTTTTGCCAAAAATAACAATTCAATGACCACGATAATGCCGGCAAACGCAAAAACTGCGTATTTGATTTTGTCCCTTTTGCTGATCGGTGCTTTCGGTTGCTCGACTTTTTTTTCAACGACCACTTTTTCAACAGGTTTCCTCATCAGCGGTGCATCCGCTCCAAGTTTCGCCTTATGAAGCTCAAACAATTCCCTGCGCTTTTCCTCTAGATTTGAACTCATAAACCAAAATGTTTTTTAACCTAACAAATGGATCTTCAATGTTTTGTAAAAAACGTAAACATTTATAATTAATTGAAAAAAAATGTGGGTTATTTCTTTGTTAAAAGCATAATTAATGACTAAAAGACGCCTCATTTTCAAGTACATCGGCCAACTGGTCAATTAGTTCGTTTGCTTCGTAGTAGTACTGCTGCTCGTTCAAGGTGCCCTGGTTGTAGCGTAACAGCAAATTATCCAGATCTGCCTTGATCTGTCTGCGGTGCCGCTTTTCTGGCAGTCGCCGGGGAATCCTTTGCACCATGCGCTTTCTTTTCGGTCTGAAGAGATCGACTATGTGGCTTAGTAAGAAGAAGCTGACGCCCACGATCAGCACACCCAAAAGGTCCAGGAGTATCATCGCCAAGAAGTTAAGCGCCTTGTACGGCTATTCATTTTTATTAGATGAACAATTTACAGTTAATGACGCGATATCTCAACCATTTGGCACCAAAGAAGAAAAAAAATATGGAATTGCATTTCACCTTACCTGGTTAACTATCTGGTCTTTTTCCGGCGTGATCAGATGCACATTTTTGAACTGAATGTTCTTACCATCGGTCAGCTCTATGCCGGAGTCGGCAGTAATGACCATATTTTCCATGATAATGTTCTTTACCGGCATTTCGGCAAGCCCTCGTATGAAAATGGCTTTGGCGGCGCCGTTGCAAACGATGTTCTCAAAATGCATGTCCCGGAAAACCGGAGTGCCTTCATTGACGACTTCCCGCATGTCGCGCGCGCCATCTGTTGCAAATTTCACGAAATAAAAGAGATCAAAGAATACTGCTTCCTGCGCAATGTCCTTCATGTAAATATCCTTTGCATAGATTTTTTCGACCACGCCCCCGCGACCGCGCACGGATTTGAAGCGCAACCCCTTGTCCGTGCCCATAAATGTGCAGTTCTGAACGAAAATATTCCGCGCGCCGCCGCTCATTTCGCTGCCCACCACAAAGCCACCATGCCCATTGTACACAACGTTGTTTCTGATGAGGCCATTCTCCGTGGGTATGCCGCGTTTTCTGCCTTCCTCGTCTTTGCCCGATTTGATACAAATGGCATCATCCCCCACGTCCAGCGTGCAGCCTTCGATCAGAAAGTTTTTGCAGGATTCAATGTCCATTCCGTCACCATTATGCGCGTATTCAGGGTTCTTTACACGCACATTACGGATGGTCAGGTCCTGACACATGAGGGGGTGAATGCACCAGGCGGCTGAATTCTGGAAGGTTACGCCTTCCAGCAGCACCTTTTTGCAGTTGTTGAAAACCACAAGATTAGGCCTGAGAAAATCCTTCATGTCCGCAAAATCCCTTGGCGTTTTGCCCGGCGTGAGCAGCATGCTTTTGTTTTCGGTGCTTGCTTTTTTGAATTGATCACTGGGATACCAGGTTTTGCCATCGTCTTTGAGGACTCCACCGGAAGCAACTTTTTCTTTCCATTGGCCTTCTGTCAACTGGCTTTTGTGAACAGCGCGCCACACATCCCCATTGCCATCCACAATGCCTTTCCCCGTTACGGCAACATTTTCGAGGTTGATGCCGGAGATGGGAGACTGGTTGCGCGCGGCGCTCTTACCCTCGTAAAAACCCTCGGTCAATGCATATTGCGTCTTGTCCGGGGTGAAAAGCAGCGTCGCATTCTCACTCAAATACAGGTTAATATTGCTTTTCATGACAATCGGCCCGGTCATCCAAAGACCCGGAGGCACCATCACAACGCCCCCGCCTTTCCTGCTCAACGCATCAATCGCCTGATGGATCGCATGGGTATTCAGCGTATGCCCGTCGGGAAGCGCACCATAGGCTGTTATCCGGATGGTGTCACGCTTAAAAACGGGCTGCTCCGCTTTTGGAAGATTGGTCCAGCTATAATTTTCCCCATTTTGTGCTGTCGCCCCAAAGGAACAGAGCGCGAGCATTGCCATGGGTAGGAAACGTTTTCTGAATGTCATAATGTTAAAATTAATGGGGCTGGATAAAGAACGGATATATTTTCAGCAGGACCGAATAGTATGGAGTTGATTTCCTTTACAATTTTGTTGCTGCTTACAGGACTAAAAAATATCACGGTCACCATGAATGTGTTTTATAAATTAGCAGAAACGAGCGAAGAATTTGAGCAGGCGAAGGAGCTTTTCATTGAATATGCCAATTCTTTGGACATTGATCTGTCATTCCAGAATTTTTCCGGAGAACTGGAATCGGTCCGCCTGCAATACGACAAACCGACTGGCGCACTTCTGCTCGTCTATCAAGACGGTTCGCTGGCAGGCTGTGCCGGAATCAGGCGATTGGACGACGAAATTGCCGAACTGAAACGGATGTATGTCCGGCCTGATTTCCGGGGATTTGGTATTGGAAAGGAGTTATTGGAAAGAGCCATCGCAACCGCAGCCAGGATTGGCTACAAGAAGGTCCGGCTGGACACATTGAGCAGTATGACCAAAGCGCGCAGTCTGTACGAATCTTTTGGTTTCGAGCCTATCGATCCCTACTATTTTAATCCGATCGAAGAGACTATCTATATGGAACGGGTGATTTGACATGAAAAACTTGTCCGTAACAGACCTGGATGTCGAATATCCGGTTCAAATCCATTCTCTGATGCAAAGCAAGCAGGATTCGGATAGCGCCTGCGTGTGTGACCACGGCAACATTATCTATGTCATTCTCCATTAATTCATTCCAAAAGGAGCGCAATCGCTCTTTCATTTGCAGCATGCTTTCACCGCCGGGAATGCAGACGTTCACGAAATCATCCATCCAGATCTGTAATGCATTTTGGTCAACCGTATCCCATCTTTCGCCTTCCCAATCGCCGAAATGCAGCTCCCGAAGGCGCTCGTCGATAAAGACCTTTTCGCTAATCTCGGTCGCCAGTTTCAGACAACGTGTTGACGGACTGGCATATACCCGGTCAAAACTGACATGTAATTGTTTTCTAACATCGTTAACCTCCGTTAAAAATGTTTCAGCCAATGGGATATCGGACCAACCGTAAATGTGCCCGGCTGTAATAAGTGGCGTGGTGTGCCTGATCAGATAAATTTCCAAAGTGCCGTGAGTGAAAGGTAGAAAGTGACTTCGCTGGTTTGCTGGATAGCGCCGAGGCAATCGCCGGTGTATCCCCCGATCCATTTTTTAAAATAGCGGGTCAGCTCGAATGTAATGATGGCAGGCAAAATGCAACAGATCCAAATGAATGGCGTCCGGCTCACCCAGCCGAGTAAAATCAGTGGGATCAATGCGAAAAGACAGCCCGTTGCAATGCTGGTCCAACCGACCATTTGTGTGGCGGCTTTTGCTTTACTCCCCTGACCAACACGTGCATAAGGTTGTGTGAAAATGACAAAAACAGGCATTAACCGGCTCCAAGCGTGGGCGCTGGCTAACGTGGCTGTGAGAATTGTAAAGTTGTTTTCCCGCTGTAAGGCCAGGTTATCTAAAAGCAGAAATTTCAAAGCCAGCACCGACATTAACCCAACAGAACCATAAGTTCCTACACGACTGTCTTTCATTATTTCCATGATCTTATCCCGCGTCCAGCCACCCCCGAATCCATCGCAAACATCGGCAAATCCATCTTCGTGGAATGCTCCGGTGGTGAGAACCGATGCGATCATAGACAGCGCGAGACCGATCGGAATAGTAGCCAGTTGCGCACCGGTCAGCCAGGTCAATCCCGAAATAAGGCCTACCAGACAGCCGATTAAGGGTAAATATCCTGTTGCCAGACTTAAATTTTCAGGTTTGTACAACACCCGGCCGGGCACCGGAATGCGGGTATAAAACTGCAGGGCGGTGAAAAAGAGCGTCAGTTGCTGTTTCATGCGACTTTATTGCTGACACCGGCGCTTTCAAAACTAGCCATTTCGTTTAAAAACGCCACGGCACTCTGCAAAACAGGATACGCAACAGCGCAGCCCGTACCCTCCCCAAGCCGCATCCCCAGCCGTAAGATCGGGGTTGCATTCAAACTCCGCAGTAAAATTTCGTGCCCCTTCTCCGAGGATTCGTGGCAGAAAACAGCATGTTGCGAAATCTTGGCATGCATTCGAAAAGCTGTCAGATAAGCCACAGAAGCAATAAAACCATCCACCAAAACGACCATTCCCCTATCCGCCGCTTCCAGCATTGCACCGCACATCATTGCGATTTCAAACCCGCCGAAAGTTTGCAGCACGCGCAGGGGATTGTTGTCGAGATCTGCATGGTTCTGCATGGCCTGATGAAGGATCGCCAGCTTGGCAGACATTTGCTCATCACTTAAACCTGTGCCTTTGCCCACACAATCTTCCAGTGGCAAGTCCAGTAATTTGCTCATCATCAATGCTGCTGATGAGGTGTTGCCAATGCCCATCTCGCCAAAACCGATCACGTTACAGCCGGTTGCCCGGACATCGCCCACGATTTCCCTGCCGCGTTGCAGGCACGCATCGCATTCTATTGCTGACATAGCCGGGGAGGTCAAAATATTGTTTGTTCCAAAACCCACTTTCGCGTCGATGAGCTTTTCATTTTTACCAAAATCATAATTCACACCGGCATCCACAACCAGCAACGCTATGCCATGCTGCCTCGTGAAAACATTGATCGCTGCGCCGCCGTTTAAGAAGTTCAGCACCATTTGAGCCGTCACCTCAGCCGGATAAGCACTAACCGCATGTGCCGCGATGCCGTGGCTCGCCGCAAACACGATGATATGCGGCTTTTTGAGCTCGGGAGTCAATGTCTGTTGGATTTGGGCAATTTGAAATGCCAGTTTTTCCAACATTCCCAATGCCCCCGTTGGTTTGGTCTTAAAATCAATTTTATGCTGGATCTGGTCCGCTAATACAACGTTCATGGCTTTATTTTTTAATTTGATTTCTTTAACCATAATGGCAGTCCGGAAACCATAAAAATGGCTTCTTCTGCTTTGCTGGCAACATATTGATTGGCCCAGCCTTGCAAATCGGTGAACTTGCGTCCGAGTTCCGTCGCAGCATGTACACCCATTCCGATTTCGTTGGAAATGATGATGAATGTGCCTTCTAATGCCATAAGGCCATCAATTTCCGCTTTGAATGCTGCCAGCGTTCTTTCAATGTCTTCATCGTAAGAGATGAAAAGATTTGTTAGCCAGAGCGTTACGCAATCAATCACCACCACGCGGTTCTTGATTGGTTGTAAATGAATGTCGGCCCCCGCCTCAATCGAAGTCCATTCAGCTCCCCGTTCCCGTTTGTGACGCGCTACACGTGCTGCAAAATCTTCATCCCAAACCTTTGCCGTAGCCACATAAACAGGCGCAGAACTGACTTTCAAAGCCATTTCCTGCGCAAAACCACTTTTCCCGCTTCTGGCGCCGCCGCTGATATAAACGATCATTTGTCAGCTGTTTTGAAACGCTTATACAAAAACAGCTGCCACTTTTCTTCCGCTACACCCGCCTTATCCATTTCGGCCCGGGCCAGCGTAAAAAACAGGTCGGAAAGCCGGTTGATGTAAGCGGGGATCGCCTCATCCACGGAATCGGTTTTAATCAATGACACCAGTCTCCTTTCGCCCCGTCTCATCTGTGTCCGCACCATGTGGCACAAAGCCGAAATCTCGTTTCCGCCCGGCAACAGGAAATAGTCCGAAGGCGAAGTCATGGCGGCTTCCAGGTCATCGATCCAGGTTTCACAAAACTCCGCACCGTCTACCGGCATCGGGTTAGTGTTTTCCTTCTTCGCATCCGAAGGCCGTGCCAGATGCGACATCATATCCATCAGATCTTTCTGAATTTTGTGCAAATTAGACTGCCATTCATGATCAGTTCCGAGCTTCACCCGCATTAATCCGATCGTAGAATTAACTTCATCCAGCGTTCCGATGCATTCGATGCGTACATTATCCTTCGGAACCCTGCTCCCGCCAAACAGCCCCGTGGTTCCTTTGTCTCCTTTTTTGGTGTAGATTTTCATGGTTAATTTTGAATGAGTGAATGACTGAATGATTGAATGTGTGAATGTGTGAATGTGTGAATGTGTGAATGAGCGGGTGCCATCGCTCGGAATGAACAGCAAACGCAAAGTCCCTTTAGGGATTTAGGGCAACCCCTACTCGATCTTCTGATAGTAAACCAATTCATGCGCTGGCAGTAATTCCGGGTGGAGGATTTTGATTAGATCTGCCAGCACCAGGTGCGGGCTCACTGCTCCTGATTCCCAGTAATCGTTTGCGCCGTTGGCTGCTTGCCTTTTGTTATGGGTAAATATGTTTCCTGTTTTGAAGGCCTTGAAATCCGCATAGCGCCGATCTTTATCCAGAAGCTCCTGCCTCGATTTTACGCCCAGTATCCCCACATTTAACCAGAAATCTGCATGCAAAGCAATCGGATACACCGTTTCAAAATTGAGCGGGAGACTGCCTGTTGCCTTCGTGTCCGCCCACTGGTAATGCCCGCCAGCATCCTGAAATAACCTGCTAACATAGCCGCTGCCACTCGGGACGAACCATGCGTCTTTCGAATTCATGCCCGAAACCAGGCTTGGTTTAGTTCTGCGGCCCTTTGCCAGCTTTGCGAGGCGTGCATATTCCTTTTCGGATTCCCCAAACCTGGCATTCACCTCTGCTTCCTTGTTCAGCAGGGCGGCCATCAATTTCACCCATTCGGCGCGGGCAAGCGGCGTGGTCTCAATCCATTCCGAATTGACCATCACAGGAATTCCAGCTTGTTTGAGCGACTGATAGCGGTTGATTTTGGACACCGGGCTCCCTATCGCCATTACCAGATCGGGATGCATGGCAATAAGCAGTTCTTCATTCAATCCCTGATCCTTTCCCACTTCCTTAATATCGCCCGACTTAATCCGCGCCCGGATCTTTTCGGACGAGACGTAAGTAAGGTTTCCCATGCCGGTAACAATGTGCTCGGCGCCTAAAAAACCAACCAATCCAATGTGCATGGAAGACATAGGAACCAGGCTTTGGACAGGAATTGGAATGATCTGTGCGCTGGGATAACCTGCTGGTTTTGGGGTGCCGCGTTGGAGGAGGACAAATGTCATGGTGTCCGTAGTCTTCTCAAACGGGCTCATGATTTTGACCAATTTGAAATTTTTATGGTAATCAATGGTAAAACCTTTCGCATGCCTGATGACAACTTTCTCCTTAAAAAGCGCTGGCCCTTCATAGCCCGATTCCCCTTGCTCATAAAGCGTTGACGAAGTGCTGCAAGCGACCAGAATGGCCGCAAGAAACACAATACAACATCCTGATAGAAAGTTACTTATATTCAATTCGTTCAAGTTTTGTTAAAGTAAATTCAACCCGTTTCTCAACGGATGCCAATGGCAATTCCGTCACCTGATAACCGAGTTCGGTATACACTTTTTTGATTTCCGAATACAATGCAGCGGCTTCACTGAATGTCTGCCAACGCTCGTTATCATTGATGTAAATTGCCTCCCAGGGTGGCGCGATAAAGACCTCGGCTGCATACCGGAATGTTACAGCCGCGGTCATAAATGCATCATCAACGGGCAAGCCGCCAAAACGCAGATAAGCAATAATATCCGGAATGCCACGATCAAAAAAGGTGAGGTTATCGTACGAAACATTTTCAAAATCAAAGATCATTTTACCTAAACAGAGCCTGGCAAAACACGCCAGATCTTTCCATGGAACACATTCCGAACTCCTCGCCACCTCCTGCCGGATCAGCTCCCGCGAAACCTCCGGCACACATTGGAAACCAGAACTTTCCAGCGCAATCAGCAACGTCGATTTTCCAGAACCCGGCCCACCGGAAATAATAATCTTATTCATAATCTATTTTTATTTCCAATTCTAATTCCCGTTGACTTAAGTCAACGGCGAAGAATTACTCTTTTTCTGACTTAAGTCAACGGCGAAGAATTATTCTTTTTCTTTCAACGGCGAAGCATTTATCGACGAAATATTTTTTCGGAATATTATTTCTTTTCAAATTTTTAATATCATGAACCATATGCAGCATAACAAAATGGTTATCAGACATACCAGGTGATTTATCTGCGAAACTTTTCTGATTTCTTCTTTCCTAATTCTCCTCCCGTTCTCCCCTATATATGGTTTGTCGATAAGCACTCCGTGATACACATTGGGACCGCCAAAACGACAATGGAGAATGCCTGCCAGAGCCGATTCGGGATAGCCTGCATTCGGGCTTTTGTGTTTGTTGCCGTATTTGAAAATAAACCGCAGTCCACGCCAACTGCCTGTCACCAGCACCATTAATAACGCCGTGATCCGCGCCGGGATAAAGTTGGCCGCATCGTCCAGCCGAGCCGCGAATTTTCCAAATTGTTCATAGCGGGCATTATGGTAGCCAATCATGGAATCCATTGTATTGATCATTTTGTAGGCCATCATACCCGGCGCACCAGCCAATGCGTAGTAAAACAGCGGAGCCACAACGCCATCACTCAGATTCTCCGACATGGTTTCAAAAACGGCCGTCCGGATCTGCTGCTCACTCAATTGAATTGTATCCCTTCCCACAATCCGCGAAAGTTGCGCACGCCCCTCAGAAAGTCCCCTCTTTTCCAGCATATCAAAGACATTCTGACCTTCCGAAACCAGATTTTTGTTGGCCAGTCCATAGTAAACCCAAATGCTGTTAATTACCACAAAAAGCCATTTGATCTCAAAAACCGCATTATTTAACATTGTTAAAATAAAATACACAGCCAAAACCAGGCATAAAGCCAGCAATGCTCCTTTTAAAATCTTGCTGCCCCCGTGATTTAAATTCCGCTCCCCAAGCGCAATCGCATCGCCAAACAACCGCACGGGATGAGGCCAGTGATCGGGATCGCCGAGCAAAAGATCCAGAAGATAGCCGACGCATAACGGCACGATCAGTAATAGCGCGTTTTCCATGCTTCGAGCGCGTTAATGAGCAGTTGATTTTTATCAGGACAGAGCGCGGCAATCCTGAAATGCTGGCGTGTCAGGTTTCGGAAATTGCTGGCATCGCGGATCAGAATCTGGTGTTCTTCGAGCAGAAAGGTTTTGAGCTGGGCAGCATTACGAATGATGGTTTTAGCAAGAAAAAAATGCGTATCGCTATCTTCAATTTCAAAAGCATCATTTTGTCTGAGCTGATTTGTCAGCTCTTTTTTATCATATAGTAACTGCGCAACGGGCGGCTGGACCTCATCAAAATGATCAAAAATAAAGGAACCCGCTGCCAGCGCAATCGCATTAACAGACCAGGGTTGCTTTATGCGCAACAGTTGATCAATCCACTCATTTCCAGCCAGGATATAACCCAGCCTAAGCCCCGGAATCGCATAAGCTTTCGTAAGCGACCGCAGAATGATCAGGTTTTCAAACTGGCTTAATGCTTCCAGCATCGACCCGGTGCCAGGCGCAAAATCAATGAATGCCTCATCCACCACAAACACACATTGCCGGTTGATGCGCAGCCAGAATGTAAGATCAGGAAATGTGAAACCCGTGGGATTATTCGGGTTACATATAAAAACGAGGTCACTTTTGAGTCGGGGCAGTTCCAGACTTTCCTTCCAGCTCAAAAACTGCATTTCGTGCCCGTGCATGGCGCAAGCATCCTCATACTCCGAAAATGCGGGCGTTACAATCGTGGTTTTCTTTCCTGCAAAAAGCTGTGCAATCAGGTAAATGCTTTCGGTTGTGCCATTAGCGACTAAAATCTGATCATTGGAAAGTCTGTGATGCCCTGTGATTTGAGCAGTCAGACCTTCGCCGGCCACCTCGGGATAGCGATTGATATTTGCCCATTTTTCAAAAATATACTCCTTCAAACCCGCCGGTTCGCCTCCATACCAGACATTTGTGCTGAAATCAGCCAAAATTTCCTGTCCGTAACGGTAACCATCATCTCCATGCCCGTGTAACATGCGCTAGATTTTAAGGGATTTATAAATCAATTCCATATCCACATTCGCCCGGATCACGTCCGCCAGCTTATCAAATTGCTTTTCCTTAAATGCCCGGAAACTGATCTGATTTTCAGAGTGATCCGTTGTATAGGGCTGCAACAAATGAGCGATCACCTCATCATTATCAAGAATCCCGTGCAGGTAAGTGCCCCAGGTTTTTTCATTGAGAAAACAGCCATCATTCCGTCCGTCAGACAATGTTGCGACGGCTTTTTCATGGCCCGTAATCACCGTTTCACCCATATGGATCTCGTAACCAAATGCCAGGTTTTCACTTTCCCGAAACCGGAACCGGCATTGCAGTGTCGTTTTCTCTGCTTGCAGCGTGGTTGAAACCGGTAAAATACCCAAGCCGGGCACACTTTCAGTGGTGCCTTCCACATGGTGCGGATCCAGGATCGTTTCGCCCAGCATTTGATAACCGCCGCAGATCCCGATAACCGTTTTGCCTGACTTATGCGCTTGCAAAATTGCTTTTGCGACACCATTATTTTTGATAAAAAGCATATCATCAATGGTGTTTTTGCTGCCTGGGATAATGACGATATCGGCGTTTGCTATTTCGGCGGGATCATTCGTATAAAAGAGGTTAACCCGCTGATCGCTTTCTAGCCGGTCAAAATCCGTAAAGTTGGACAAGCGCCGCAGCAGAATAACGACCACATTCACTTTGCCGGCCACCGAAGTTTTATATTTGGATTCCAGCGAAACGGAATCTTCCTGCTCTATGTAAATATCCCGGAAATATGGCAAAATGCCCACCACCGGCAGGCCCGTAAGTTCTTCCAGCATACGTTTTCCATCTTCGAACAAGCGGCCATCACCCCTGAATTTGTTGATGATAATGCCTTTCATGCAGGCTTTTTCTTCGTCTGTAAGCAATGCTATGGTGCCGTAAACGCTGCCAAAAACGCCTCCGCGGTCGATATCGCCGATCAGGTAAGTGGCGGCTCCGGCGTGGGCGGCCATGCGCAGGTTGGTAATGTCGCGGTGTTTCAGGTTTAGCTCCGAAATGCTGCCTGCGCCCTCCATCACAATCGGGTGATAGCTTGTCGAAAGCCGATTGAAAGCCTCCTTTACAGCTTCGAACAGTTCGCGGCGGTCATTGGCCATGAAATACTCGTAAGCCGACTGATTACCAACCGGTTTACCATTCAGAACCACCTGTGACGATTGGTCGCTCGTGGGCTTCAGCAGCACCGGGTTCATATCCGACAAACACGGAATTCCGGCCGCCTCGGCCTGCATAGCCTGCGCGCGTCCAAGTTCGAGTCCGTCCGCTGTTACATAGCTGTTTAGCGACATATTCTGCGCTTTGAATGGCGCGGGCTGATAGCCATCCTGCTTGAAAATCCTGCAAAACCCAGCCGTAATCACGCTTTTCCCCACATCCGAGCCCGTGCCGACAAACATGATCGGCCTGAGCGGCTTCCTATTGTTGCCTGTCATAAATATGAGAATGAATGGTGCCCGTAATCGATTCTGCCGAAAGCTTATCCAGGGACAAATATTCCCCTTTCAGCGCGTTAGCCAGCTCTGCGGCCCGGCCTAGCCGCAGGTAACCGCCTTCTGTGTCGAGTACCAATGATTTTATCTGCATTTCTCCAATCGTAGCAGCCAGTTGCAGTGCCTGTTGCCAGGGATCGCCGCCGCCCGCCAGTGGCACATTTGCCTTTCCGTCACTAAGAACAATCAATAACGTTTTAGCATCAACATGTTCTTTTTTAATAAGTTGTAATGAAGCTTGAAGAGCGTGGGCCAATGGTGTCCTTCCACCTGTCGGTAAATTTTCCATTGCTTGCTCCGCAGATTCAATGCTGCGTGTGGGTTCCAGCAGCACCTCCGCTTCCACGCCGCGAAAAGCGATCACCCCTACCCGGTCACGCTTTTGATAAGCATCTTGCAAAAGCGCAAGCACGCTTCCCTTTACCGCTTCCATCCGCTTCCCCGCCGCCATAGAGCCCGAAGCATCCACCACAAACAGGATCAGTTGCCCCGTTTTTCCAGCCTTGATTTTTTGATGCAGATCTTCATTTTTAATAACCAGTGTATTATAATCGGATGCGGACGCCTGACGCACGATGGCGTGTCTGATCGTTTCGGAAACGGCCAGACTGCCATCGGAGAATTTCTCTGCACTTATCTGAAAACCCTTTGGCATATTAATGGTTTTCTGGCGGCGGGCGACATTCTGCTCGGGTGAAAAAATGGTTTTATCTGAATGAATGTCAGGAACCTTGGCTGAAACGGCGGGAAGGAAAACTTGTGCCGTATCGGATGGACAATCTCCTTCTAGGCATTTGTCCTGGTTTCTATCATGACCAGATTGGGAATCTTCCGGTTCGGGCTGCTCCTTTTGCGCATTGTCCAGCGGAGATTGCCCTTTGTGAGACGGAGATTGCTTATCGCCTGGCGTGGCATTCCGGTCAGCTTCTGGGTTATTTTGTTTTTGTTCAAAAGGCTTTTTCCCTTTGCGGTGTATCAAAACCAGCTCCGCTGCATGCCGAATATCGTCGGCGATAACCGTTTTTCGGTTGGCCATTGCGGCCATGGTGATTGCGGTTTTATACATTACTATATCCGCCCGCAGGCTCGCCACAGACCTTTCTATACAAAGCTGGCTGATCAGTGTGAGCAGACCTTCGGGCATGACAACTTCGGGAAGGAGACTTTGCGCATTTGCGATTTGCGTTTGCAAAGCCAGTTGCGCACCGTTCCAATGCGCTGTAAACTCTTCCGCATTGTGTTCAAAAGAAATCCTTCTTTTGACAACCTCGGTCCTCTCCGCGATATCCCGCTGCGCTTCCACTTCCACCATTAATCCGAATCGGTCCAGAAACTGCGGACGAAGGTTGCCTTCTTCCGGGTTCATAGTGCCAATCAGCGCAAAACGTGACGGGTGAGCTATCGAAAGACCTTCCCGCTGAATGGTATTAACGCCCGATGCGGCCACATCCAGCAGAATGTCCACCAGATGATCGGGCAGCAGATTTACTTCATCCACATATAAAATGCCCCTATGTGCAGCTGCCAGCAGTCCGGGCAGCAGCTTTTGCTTTTTCTCCGAAACCATTGCCGCAATGTCCAGACTCCCGATCACGCGGTCTTCCGAAGCACCCAGCGGCAAGTCAACAAACGGAACCGGAATTTTGGGCAACCGATGCGTTTCACCGGAAGAGACTTCTGAATGAATATAGGGCATGACGGCCGCAAGCCCTCGGACCGCCGTGCTTTTGGCGGTGCCCTTTTCTCCCTTGATCAGCACACCACCAATAGCAGGGTTCACCGCACAAAGAAGCAGCGCTTTTTTTAGTTTCGGTTGCCCTACTATCGCAGAAAATGGATAATGTTTACTCATTTACAGCTTGTTAATGTACTATTCGGCCCGTGCTTCCAGCAGCGTTTCGCTTTTGATATACAAATCTTTTAAACCATCCAACGCCGCCTGCGAAGGGGCTGCCCACATACCTCGCTGGGCCGCTTCAAGCAATCTTTCTGCAATTGCATTCAGCGCCCAGGGGTTATTTTCCTCAAAAAATTGTTGCATTTGCGGATCTAGCGCATAGGTTTGGGCCAGCTTTTCGTACATCCAATCCTCGGCCACGTGAGCCGTGGCATCATAGCCAAAAATATAGTCGACCGTCGCAGTAAGCTCCAATCCGCCCTTGTAACCATGTTTCTTAATGCTCTCGATCCATTTCGGGTTAATCACCCGCGACCTGAACACGCGCAATGTTTCCTCCTTCAAGTCCCTCACAATCGGCAACGCAGGATTTTGAGAATCTCCAAAATAATGTTTCGGCTGCTGGCCTGTAAGGTTACGGATCGTAGCGATCATCCCGCCATGAAATTGGAGGTAATCGTCGCTGTCGAAAATGTCGTGTTCGCGGTTGTCCTGGTTGTGCAGCGCCACTTCTACCCCCGCCAGTCGCTGCCGGAATTCGGTCCTGGCGTCCACACCTTGCGCGTTTTTGGAATAGGCATATCCGCCCCAATTGACGTAGGCTTTTGCCAGATCGGCATCAGAATGCCAGTTGCGCTCGTCGATCAGCGGCAAAATTCCTGCACCGTATGCTCCCGGTGCTGCGCCGAAAATCCGGTAAGCAGCCTTTTCCTCGGCCTCTTCAATGGTGAGGTTGTCGTCCTTTTGTAGTTCCGCTAAATCTTTTAAATAATGTTTCCGGACAAAATTTTCTTCCAACGGCTCGTCCTGCGCGATAACCATTTGTACAGCATCGTCCAGCAACTCAATCAAATGTGGAAAAGCGTCTCTGAAAAACCCGCTGATCCGCGTCGTTACATCAATGCGTGGACGGCCTAGTTCGGCCAATTCGATGATCTCGATGCCGGTTATGCGCCTGCTTTCCGCCTGCCAGACCGGACGAACGCCCAGCAGCGCCAGCACTTCGGCCACATCGTCCCCTTGTGTTCGCATAGCGCTCGTGCCCCAGATGCTTATCCCAACGCTTTCGGGATAGCGGCCGGCGTCTTTGAAGTGTCTTTCCAAAACTTCGCGCGCAAGTTGTTGTCCCACTTCCCACGCAGCTTTGGAAGGGAGCACGCGCGGATCGACGGCATAAAAATTACGTCCGGTGGGCAGAATATGCGCCATACCACGCGTAGGCGCACCGCTCGGCCCGGCCGGAATGTAGCCTCCGGAAAGTCCGTGCAACAGGTTTGTGATCTCTTCATCCGTTCGCGCGAGGTCAGGCAGCAGCGCCCAGCAAACGAAAGCAAGAATGGATCTGATATTTTCAAAACCCGCACAGGCAGGCGTCACGTTAAGCGTTTCAAAAATCACCTGGTCAATGGAAGCGGGCGTAAAATGATAATGTTCAAGCAGTCTGAACAAATGGTTGCTCAGCTCGTCCATCACCTCCAGAGCGTCCGCACCGGTGACAACTTTCCTTCCGGCAAGCTGTTCGAATTTAGGGTCAACTGCATGGAGCTTCTCTCCTTTTTTTGCCAGAATATCATTAAGTGGAAGATCAAATAATGTTGCTAACTCGGACTGCAAACCGGCGACTGCACCGTTTTGGAGCCTAGTAAGCGCCTGTAACATATCTGCCAGTGCGCCGCCTGCGGGCATTTCTCCCAACGTATGGAGGCCATTACGGATCTGTGCGGCGCCGAGTTCACACAAATAGCCATCAATGTCCTCAATGAGGTGGGCAATGTCCTTCCCATCCATTTCGGTCAGACTTACGGGCACGCCCTCGGGCGTCATTTCATCGTCCCAGTCATGTTTGTGATCGCCATGGTCACGGCTGAGCATAGCGGATAGGTCGGTATCGAGATTCGTACTCCGGATCAGTTCCCAAATCTGCCTTTGCAACAACGGTAACTTCGACG
Source organism: Dyadobacter chenwenxiniae (assembly GCF_022869785.1). Taxonomy (NCBI): domain Bacteria; kingdom Pseudomonadati; phylum Bacteroidota; class Cytophagia; order Cytophagales; family Spirosomataceae; genus Dyadobacter; species Dyadobacter chenwenxiniae. Next base: position 2,430,421 of record NZ_CP094997.1, read on the forward strand.
GGTCCAGACTTTCAACCTGATAATATTCATCGACCAATTGCGTGAGTTGCGCCAATTCACCGTAACTATCTGCCGAAGTCATCGGTGGAGTAAGATGGTCAACGATCACAGCATGCGCTCTTCGTTTGGCTTGCGAACCTTCTCCGGGATCATTGATAATAAAGGGATAAAAAAGCGGCATATCGCCCAGCAATGCATCCGGAAAGCAGTTTTCGGAGAGGCCAATGCTTTTCCCTGGCAACCATTCAAGGGTGCCGTGCTTGCCTACGTGCACAATTGCGTCGGCGCCCCAACTGTCGCGCAGCCAGCGATATAATGCATAATAATGATGCGTTGGCGGCAGGTCGGGCTGATGGTAAATGGCATCCGGGTCCATGCCGTAACCACGTGGCGGTTGCAAGGCCACGAACGCATTGCCCAGATCCAACCCCGCCAATGCGATCCTTCCGTTATGCACAAAGGTTTCGCCTGGCGCGTTTCCCCATTGATTGACAATCTTATTTTTTAATGCTTCCGGCAGTTCTTCAAACCATTTTTGATATTGATGCGCCGGAACGTGTCCGGCTGCATTTTCCAATTGTTCGTTGGTCAGATAATTCTGGTCATAGGAGCAGCGATCGATCAATGTGTGGATCAATTCGTTGCTCGTAGCAGGCAGGTTTTTAATCTCATAACCCTCCGCTTGCATCGCATGCAGCATATTCATCAATGATGCCGGTGCATCCAACCCAACTGCATTTCCTATCTGAGAAGCTTTTGTATTGGAGTTTGTAAAAATGAATGCGATGCGTTTTTCAGCATTTTTGAGATGTCGTAACCTGGCAAAACGGAGCGCCAGGCCGGTAACGCGCTCCACCCTATTATCGAGCGGTTCGTAGCCCTTTGTTTCCTTGCCCTTTTCTTTAAACGAAACCGGAACCGTAATGATCCTGCCGTCAAATTCGGGGATCGCCACATTCATTGCCGTATCGAGCGGGTTCAAGCCCCGCGACGAAGTTTCCCACGGTCCGCGGCTCATTCCACTTGTAATGGCCTGTAAAATGGGCACATCCAAATTTGCCAGCGCCGCTACGGGCTTGCTAATCGTTCCCGCAGGCTGAATGTCCGTGATCGCAAATGAAATGGTGTTGATCAATACATCCACGTGAACCGACTCATGATCAAAATACTGGAAAGCGATCGGCTTGCCTGAAACCGGGTCAGCCGCTTTCAAAGAAGATGTAAAAACCGGCAACACATTCACATTCCGGCTTTCAAGCGACCGGATCATTGCATCCACAAAATGCGTGTTTCCGCTGATCCAGTGTGCGCGATAAAAGGTGATTGCAACCGTTGGGAAAGCCGGATTTTTGTATTTCAACCAATCCGTAATGTCTGCGTTTTCAGGAAGGTCGGGATGGTAAATTCCATGTTCGGGCAGCTGAACCGCAGGTTCTGCCCCGAAACCCGTCATCAGCAAATGATCAGACAGATAGCAAAGCAATGAAGTAAAGTTGGCGTAACCGCCCGTTTGCAGATAGTTTAATGTTTCTTGCAAAATAACAGGCGAAACAGTGGAGACGGCTGCGAAGTCGGGATTTAATTCACCGGTCCCGCTTACGATGATCAAATGTTGTTGCCGCTCCCTGGCAAGCCTGACCAGCTCGCCATAACCCGGGATACTGCTTAATCTGCCATGGATGCGGATCACAATGATCTGTGCTTCGGCCAGTTCCCTGGTCAGCAACTGCTGCATTTGTTCTTCACTTTTCACGGCCAGCAAACTGATTCCCATTGTTTTAGGAAAGTCATCTGGCAATATTTCCATGGCGCGGTTTAATGTCAGCAAATCCGTGTCCGCATGTGTCATAAACACAATGCCTTCTGTTGGCAATGCTGCTTGTCCGCTGATCGTGGCCGTTTCTGAGCCTTTCCAAGTGTAGAATTGGAACACATATTCGGCCAGATCGGACGGTGGAACGAGATAGCGGTCGGCTTTCACCATGCTTTCGATATAATCGAAAATCGCGATGATCTGCCAGTCGTTGTTAATGGAATGAAACCACACCGAATGCCCGTCAAACAACAGAGTAACCACATTCGCCAGCGTGCACGGCCCGAGGCAGCCCCCTTTGGTCATATGCACTACATTGCGCAGCTTCCTTTTGAGCCACTCACTTTTGTACAATTCCACGGGAATCGCAGCATAACCCCGGTCCGTGCGACCGCAGCAGCAGGCGTTGTAGCAATACGACAAATGCCCCCGCCGCTGCACAAGGTTAATCGCTTTTCCGTCCGCACGGGTGATACGCTGTCGTTTGGTTGTCATTTTTTTGCTGTCGGCTTTCGGCTATTGGCCGTCGGCATTTTTTATTTTATGGCTAATAGATTTTGTATAAATGACTCATTATCTGCCCAGTACAAATGCATGTAGGAGGCGTATGTGTTGTATTTTCCGTAAATTTTTGTGTCTGTTTCAATTCCTTTTGCGTTCGTGACGGGCATACTTTGCGGCTGCATCTCGTTGTCAATGAGGTTACTGTAATGAAATTCGTGGCCTTTGATTTCTATATTATTCCAATCGGCGATGCGGTAACCCAATGTCATTTTTGCACTTTGCATGGAGGTGGTGCAATCCAGGACGCCAACCATTGGAAATGTTTCGCCATATTGATCTGTAAGGTTTTTTGCCAGATACATCATACCGCCGCATTCTGCCAGCGTTCGATTGCCTTTTTCACAATAATCTTTAAGACTGGCCCGCATAGACGTGTTTTCACTCAGTTTTTCCGCAAATAATTCGGGATAACCACCTGGTAAATAGAGGAAATCGGTTTCCGGCAAAACGTTATCATGCAGCGGACTAAACCAAGTGATCTCGCCAAAACGTGACAGTAATTTTATATTTTCCTGATATAAAAATGTGAAGGCTTCGTCCCTCGCAATGCTGATTTTCAGGTTCGCCAGTTTCGTATCTGACTTACTATTATGATCCGGATTTTCCTGGTCACCGCGCTGTGTAATTTCCAGCAACCGGTCGAGATCGACGGTTTTGGGAAGCGTTTCCGCCAGGTTTGCAATGATCTGCTCATAATTTGTCTCGGCAGAAATGTGCAGGCCCAGATGCCGCGAAGGAATGCTTAATGTATTGTTTTGGGGAAGATAACCCAATGCTTCCACGCCCACATCCGTGCACGCATCTTTCAAAAACCGGTAATGCGACGGCGTGCTCACAAAATTGAAGATTACGCCGACCACACGAACCCGCCTGTCAAAATTTTTAAAACCAAACAAAAGCGGAGCCGCCGAGTAAGCCATGGATTTCGCATTAACGACCAGAATTACCGGGATAGCAAGCAACTGCGCGATATCCGCGCTGCTGCCCCGCATTTTATCAGACCCATCAAAAAGTCCCATCACGCCCTCTGTCACAGAAACATCCGCCACAGAACTGTATTTGGCATAAATTCCCTGCACATGCGTTTCTGAGGACATGAATGTGTCCAGATTAACACTCTGCTTCCCCGCCGCCGCTGTATGGTGAATGGGATCAATGTAATCCGGCCCGCATTTAAAAGGCTGAACTTCTAAACCTCTGTTTTTCAAAGCACGCAGCAATGCCAGCGTAATCGTGGTTTTACCGGAGTTGCTCGATGGAGCGGAGATCAGGAAGTGGGATTTCGTTAATGTCATTTCTTACAAACCATATTTGACAATTAACAAAAAGCCTATGGTCGCTCCCGGTAAGAATGATCGGAGAGGGATGTTACTGCGCTCAGCGCGGACGCCGTCGGTTCGCGGACAGCAGTTTTGTGGCATTTGCATACTTTTAACTTATTTCAGGTGAGTTAAAAGCTCTTGCAGCATTTTAAAATGCAAACGAAAAGAAGACGAAAAGAGAGAGATCGGGCAGATTGCACCCGAAAATCACGGTTCAAAAAACCGGACATATCCAGACCAGACGAAGCTTCATTTCGCGGAAGCATTTGTCAACAAAAAAAGGCAGGTCTCCTGACTTGTAACATTCACATCATCCTTCCCGGGGAGTTAATTTTGAATGATTGAATGAGTGAATAAAAAAACATTCAGTCATTCAATCATTCACTCATTCAGTCATTAAATCATTGCCCCGGTGGATATCATTCGATGTAAACTTTGGTTACTTACAGTTGCGCGACAGCTCGTGATTTGCACACGATTCCCTATTAATTCACGTGGTTAGTAAAACCTTTTCCTGTTGGAAAAATAAAGCAAAGAACTATTTCAAGGCTGCAAAAGTAGGGGAATAATCGTTTTTATCGTTGCGTAAAACAAAAAAACTCCATCTTTGCGGCTCAATTGGTTCACGTCTCCGGGCGTGATGAAAAGGGAATCCGGTGAAAATCCGGAGCAGTACCCGCTGCTGTAAGTTCAAATAAAGCGCTGTAACAAGATTGCCACTGGGGTTGATTAATGTTGAATGACTGAATGAGTGAATAAAAAACATTCAGTCATTCACTCATTCAGTCATTCACTCATTAAAAAAACTCCCCGGGAAGGCGTTGCTGCGGAACGAGTCAGAAGACCTGCCAGTCGATATTTTTATCCGGATTGCTTTCGGGAAGAAAGGCAATAGGACGATGGTAATGGCTTCTTTGTGGGCCGTTGCCTGCTCCTGCATTGTTCCCTGAGTTTTTCGAGATAAGCATTTTTCACTTATCTAAACTGCCACGAAAAACGAATGGTGAACATTCTCCTCATTGACTCTCTGTTACTTGGCATCCAGCATTCCTTCGAACCCGACCATATGGCGGCGGTTTCGGTGCTGGCGAGCGAGGATGCTAAAAGCCCGCGCCAGCGCTGGAAATTAATCTGGCGATCGTCCCACTGGGCACTCGGACATTCTTTCACCTTGATCCTTTTCGCGGTGCTGGTCCTGCTGCTGAAATCGTCTGTCACACTTGACATCTCCGAGAAGGTGGAGCTGCTCGTCGGGCCGCTGATGATCTGGCTGGGCTTGGTGGCAATCCGCCGGAACTTTTTGAAGGACAAGACATTACAATTGCCCAATCCACAACAAAAATTGAGCCGCGCTTTTTGGGTAGGCATGGTGCACGGACTTGCGGGAACGGGCGGCGCCTGCGCGGTGGCGCTTACGCTTGCAGCAAGCGACACGTCCGCGGCTGTCTGGATCATTATCCTGCAAAGTGCCGGGATTATTCTCTCCATGTCTGCGTATGGCTATTTTTTTGCGACTTCTATCAATCGCTTCGGAGGCAAAAGGGAGACATTTCTCAAAGTCATTAACTACGTTGTAGGCACATTTTCAATCGTTATCGGAGCAATCACTTTATATGAATCCCTTGCATAAAACTTTACAATTATCCGTTTCCTGCCTGGCATTAGCGGGCTGTATTTCTGTTTCCGCCCAGGTCGCACCAACCGATTCGGCAGACGCGAATCTGCTGAATCCAATCGTGGTTACGGCGACGCGTTTTGACACACAAAAAGAAAGGATTGCCCAAAAAATCGACCTCATTTCTTCCGAAGACATCCGCCTCACGCCGGCGCAGGACCTGACCGACATTGTCCGCAAATCAGCGGCTGTGGACGTGATCCAGTATCCCAATCTGTCCAGCGGAGTCGGAATTCGCGGTTTCCGGCCTCAATTTTCGGGCCTTAACCAAAGGACTTTACTGCTGGTCGACGGACGTGCGGCTGGTGTGACGAACCTGTCGCAGATCAATTTGAATGGCATCGAAAGGATCGAAGTCTTGAAGGGCCCAGCGTCTTCACTTTATGGTTCTCAGGCGATGGGCGGTGTGATTAATGTGATCACCAAGCGTTCCAAGGGCCCGGCTAGCGGCAATGGCTTTGTGGAATATGGCAGTTTTAAGACAATTCAGGCTGGCGCTAATACGGGCGGAAACCTGACAAAAAGACTCGATTACGATCTTTCCTTTGCCTATTTGGAAAGATCAAAAGATTATAAAATCGGGCGCGGCAACTGGCTGCGAAATGCATTTGGAAATACTTCTTCACAGAAAAACTACGCCAACCAGCCCGCCGAAAAAGTGGATGAAACGGTGAATGATGGTGAAAGACGGCCTTATACGGAGTTACATTACTATTCCGGTGCATTGCGAATGGGTTATCAACTGAATCCATTTTTCCGGCTGGATGTGCGGGGTGAGACCTTTCAGGCAAAAGATGTTGAATCGCCGGGTGAGATTTCGTCGGGCAGCACAGAAGCGAGTACCAAAGACATGGGCCGATCGGCATTGGACATGGCGCTTACGGGAAAAATCGGCGCGCATAGTCCGAGCGTGAAAGTTTTTGGTGCGGGAGAGAACACGACCAATTATACTTTGAATGTTTCGGGAAAACCCGTTGTCCCTTTTCGTTCCGCTGCGGGGAAGAACGAATGGAAAGGAATCCAGGTCAAGGATGTGTGGAAGATCGGGCGACATTCATTAATTACAGGTTATGATTATCTGAATGCTTCTATCAGAAGCCGCCGCTGGACCAACGACACCACAGAACGCGCGCCAACGCAGCCCGCATATGCGATCATTTCGTCCGCATTTTTCGCGCAGGCATTGCTGGAATTTGGTAAAATCACTTTGCAGCCGGGTGTACGCTATGACAACATTACATTCGATGTGCGGGAAACTGCATTATTGCCGACTTACCAGGCGGGCAAGGAAAAAATGCCTTTCACAAGCCCAAGTCTTGGCATTACTTATAACCCTGTTCGTCATGTGTTCATAAAGGCAAATGTTGGCCGGGCTTTCGTCACGACGGATGCTTACAGCGTGGCCGGTTACAATGAGATCAGGGATGCGAAAGGCCGGATAGCGGTCACCGCCGGAAATCCCGAGCTGAAAAATGAAAGCAGCCTGAGCTGGGATTTGGGAATACATTTGAACAAGCCAAAATCCGGCTTATCAGCCAGTGTTACATACTTTTCAACGCAGGTCGAGAACCGGATCGCAAAAATTATCAGGACGGTAAACGAGCCATTAACCAATGGCGATGTGATCGTTTCGAGGGCAACTTTCACCAACGCCGCTGACGCCAGTATCCATGGTTTGGAAACGGAAATTTCCTATGATTTGGGAGCAATAAACGACTTCCGATATGCATTTAGAGTATTCTGGAATGGCACTTCACTGCTTAAAGCGAAGGAACTGATCATCGGATCGGATGCTTCCGAAATGACCAGGAACATTCAGAACGTGGCCAGAAATACATTCAATTATGGTTTGGAATATGACAATCTTAAATGGCTGCGGCTCCGGTTATCCGGCCGGAAGGTGGCGATGCGGACGGACATTGACTACACAGATCCGATCAATCCGGAAATCGAGTATCCCAATTATATGGTGATTGACTTTGCAGCTTCATTCCAAATTACCGGTAACCATGCACTTACCCTGAAAGTCGCGAATGTGACGGATGAAAATTATTACGAAAAAAGAGGGTATAACCTGCCAGGACGAGCTATTTCCTGCCGGTATGCGTTTCGCTTTTAAGGAACGGGAAGCAACATCAAAAGTCCCTGAACAGTTTTGCAAAATCTGCTCCGCCCCAAAAAATTGATCAGGATCAAAGCAGATTTTGCTTTTTTCTCATTCCTGTATTTCCGGTTTAAGTTCCTGGATTGTCCAGGCCGTTGTCCGGGAAGCTGTTTCTTGTCTTATTTTTTTGACTTCCTCTGCGGTCACTACGGGTGAAGATGCTTTCCTGACTGGAAAACCGGACTCATTATTCACCGCAGCAGGTGCCATTCCTGGAATTTCACCCTTTTTCCGAGGCGGTTTGCCGCCAAAATCATGGCGAATGTAACTTACCACTGATGCCACCCATTCGTCGCTGTTGGCTTCCATAGCCGGCATAATGCTGGTATATTCTTTGCCATCCACCGGCCCGGTCAAGCCTTTCAGCACGATGCGGACCAGGTTGTTTTTCTCGATGAATTCAAGTCTGGGCGAGCCGGCTAGCGGTGGTGCGGCCATTCCTGCCCCGCCTATCGCCAGACCTTTGGCGTCAGCCCCATGACAGCTCGCACACAATGATTTGAAAATTGCTGCGCCGCCGATAATGAGCTTCCGCGATTCTTCATCCATCTGTCCCAGTCGGCTTCCAAAAGTTCTTACATTTTCGTTTTTGTCCAAAGCTGTTTTCGTCGCCAGCAGCATTTCATGATTTTGTCCTTTATCCAAAATCTCTTTTACAATCGCCTTCGCCTGATCCAATTTGCTGTTATACAATGACAAAAGCACCTGAACGCGCACGTCATCGTCCACGTCTTGTGCCCGTTTCCCGGCCAATGCAATCATTTTTTCATCACCCGACTTGAAATAAGGTTCGCTGATCCATACAGCCGTCTTCCTGACGCGCGGATCAGGATCATTCATTGCGGTGGTTAGCAACTCCTGGTCAACGGCATCCATACCTTCCAATGTCCATAATGCATGGATTCGTGCCAGATGTTGATATTCTTTTTGCGCAATGTTACGCTTGCCGGTTGCGATTTCTTTCAAAGCCGGAATTATCGATTTATCTGCCCGCGCGATGAGTTCTTTCTGCGCATTATCGCGCCACCAGCCGTTAGGATGGCCCAGATGCGCAATCAGCTCAGTGGGGCTTTGGTCCAGCATATGTGGCTTCGCGGCCATTTTGGAACTTTCGTGAACGATCCGGTAAATACGGCCGTGCCCCACGTTTTTGGCAAGGCCTATGCTGTCGATTTTTTGTCGGAGAAAAGATCCCGGGGGTGTCCAGTTGCCTTGCTGAATGATCCCGCGATGCATATCCACAATGTACAGATGACCATCCGGTCCGGTGGCAGAATTTACGGGCCTGAAATTCATGTCCGAAGAAGACAGGAATTCTTTGTGCTGATAGACGTTTTGCAAAGTCGTTTTTCCATTTTGGTGCAGCACTTTTGCACGCCTTACTGCCCTCGCAACCGGTTCGCAGACAATGTAATCGCCGTAGAAATCGACGGGATACTGCTCGCCCCTGTAAATGGATTGTCCTGTTGGCGCGGTGAAATGGTTCAGTGTTTCATTCGGGCGCAGGCGCGGCGGCCCGCCCTGCACGTCCGGCGTGGCAATGATCGGCCACACTTCCGAAAACGCTGCATTGTATTGATCGGGAAAATCCAGTGTCCCGTATTTTGGGTTGATCTGAAAACCAAGCGCCGGAATTTCGCCGCCTGCCCGGGAATAGAAAAGCCGGCCATAGTCATCGTGGGTAAGCCCCCACTGCCCGCTCGATCCGCTCACGATGGTGTCCACCTGCATTTTGCCATTGGTATAACGAAAACGGACTGCGTCATAAGTGAGATACATCCAGTTGTCCAGGTTCCAATCGAGCCCGCTCCGCTGGTGCTCCATGTTCACATCATTGACCACATATTTGTCGTTTTGATAAACAGGCTTTTTCAGATCTGCTTTTCCATCGCCATTTGTATCGCGGTAACTGTAAATATCAATGGTGTTGGTTTCATTCACAAGCAGTTCATTACCAACCGGCTGCATCATTCGCGGCAAAAGCAGACTGTCTATAAAAACAGTGCTTTTATCCATTACACCATCATTATCTGTGTCTTCCAAGAGAGAGATGCGGCTGATTTTCTGCTGCTCGCCTGCTGCGTCCGCATCCTGCATGTAAGTGAGCATTTCGGCCACATACATTCTGCCATTGCCATCCCACGCAATCGCCACCGGCTCTTTGATCATGGGTTCGCTGGCTACCAGCTGCAAGCGGTAACCCGGCGGGAGGTGCATGGTTGCCATGCTTTCCTTCGGCGAAAGATATTTACCTGTTGGATTGGGATTGAATTCAGGTGTTTGGAAATCAGCCGAGGCTGTGCTTTTCTTCGTCCCCGAGCAATTATAGATCAGCACGGAGCCTAATAGCAATCCGGAAAACGCAATGACATTTCTCATTTTCAGATTTTTACACTTTTGCCGGATGCAACAGATTTGTAAATAGCCTCCACGACACGGATATCGCGAAGCCCTTCCTCACCCGGAGCGATCAGATCCGTGTTATTTATGATGGCCAGGCAGTCTTCATCCATTTGTTTTGCCTGCTGACTTTTGATCGGGAAATTTATGACCGTGCCGTCCGACATGCTGCCTTTGTTCCCATTATAACCCGACTGCGGCTCCAATTTCACCCAGCCTTTTTCATAATTGATCTGTAAATAATTCATATTGATGCCAAAGCTCGTCTGGCAGGCCGCGCGCGCGCCGCTTGGAAAATCCAGCATGAACATCATCGTTTCCTCCACTTCCTTATATATTTCGGGGCGCGTTGTGGAGGCTTGCGCGATCACGCTGATGGGCTCTTCGCCCGTGGCAAGCCTGGCTCCCTGCAATGCATAAACGCCCATATCACCCATTACGCCTCCACCCAGCGACTTCTTTTGCTTCCAGTGGTCTGTGCGGTTATCGACGTAGCCGGCCGCGCTATTGACCATTTTTACTTTTCCGAATTTCTGTTCTTTCGCCACTTTCATATACGCCTGGATATTCGGGTCGTGCTGGCAGCGGTAACCGATCGCCAATTTTACCTTGTTGCTTTTGCAAGCGCTGATCATGGCCTCACAATCCGCAACCGAAGGAGCCATCGGTTTTTCACAGAAAACGTGCTTTCCTGCCTTCGCTGCGCGTACCACAAATTCGCGGTGCATGGACGGCGGCAACACCACATACACGATGTCGATATCCGGGTTGTCTGCGATCTTGTCGAAATTCTGATAGTTGTAGATGTTTTTGTCGGGAATGTTATATTTCGTTTTCCAGGTTTCCGCTTTGGCAGGAGTGCCCGTTACGATGCCTGCCAGGTAACATTTTTCGGTCATTTGCAGCGCAGGCGCGAGCAGGTCGGTGCTGTAATAGCCCAAACCGACCAGAGCAATGCCTAATTTATCTTTTTTAGGTGTCGTGGCTGCCAGTAGTGAGGTGCCGGTAAACAAGGTGGCCGCGCTGGCCAACGTCAATGATGATAGGAAATCGCGCCTTTCTAGTTGCATAGCTCAGATTGTTATATTATAATTCACTCTGCAAATATCCATATTTATTTAAATTAAGTGTAAGACTTACAGTTATTAATGTCTGAATAATTTTCTTTCTTTGAAAATGGATTTATTGAAGAATTACCAAAAGAAACTATTCCCCTACGCCTACAATATTCTGGGATCGGCAGAAGATGCGCGGGACGTTGTCCAGGATGTGATGCTCAAATATCTGACGGCCCAGGATCGGGCTATCGAAAATGAAACGGGTTATCTGATCAAAAGTGTGGTGAATCAATCTATTAATTTAAAGAAGCGTAACAAGAAAACCGTAAGCGACAGCATGTGGCTTCCCGAGCCGGTTGAAATGACGGATACGAACATTATCCGGGAAGAAATATTGTCCTATTCGATGCTCGTTTTACTGGAAAATCTGGGGCCCAGGGAAAGAGCCGTTTTTATCCTGAAAGAGGCATTTGACTATTCACATCAGGAAATTGCAGAAGCATTATCATTCACCGTTGAAAACTCCCGCAAACTCCTGAGCAGGGCCAAAACATTATTGAAGGATACTGCACAACCCAGAAAATCCGCGACAGCATTTCCTGAGGGTTATCTTCAGAATTACATGGATACCATCAGAAGCGGCCATGTAGAAAACTTGGTTGAAATGCTATCAGAAGACATTGTTGTCCGTACAGATGGCGGCGGCAAGATTAAGATTGTGAGCGCATTAACAGCAGGTGCAGACAACGCAGCTGACCTGATGCTTTATGTTTACAAAACTTACCAGCATTTATTTGAGATCGAATATCGTGAACTGAACCACCAGCCTGCCATATTATTTTACAATAACGGCGTGCTGGTAAACTGCCAGATTTTTGAGATCGAGCAAACTAAAATCAAGAGGATTTATTCCATTGTCGATCCTGGAAAACTGAACATAATAGCCCACTTTTAAAATTTTTGTCACGTTTTGGAAAGCTCGATTGTCATTCCATCAAAATAACCAAAACAGACAAAAACATGATAGCTGTAAAAGTATCTTACACGGTGGATGGTGCGTATGTGCAAAAAAACCAGGAGAACATTCAAATTTTTATGGAAGATTTTAAAAAGCTGAGCGGAAACGACTTCCGTTACAATGTTTATCTTCTTAATGATGGAAAAACGTTTGTTCACCTGTCTCATTTCAAAAATTCCGAAATTCAGAATAAGGTACTTAATGTGCCCAGTTTCAAAGAATTTCAACGACAAAGAGACGAAAGCGGCCTGAACAACACGCATAAACTGGAAGAATGGAGTCTTGTCGCGGCAACAACGGACATATTAAATGAGCCTTAATGTTCGCACATTTTTAGCCGTTCCTTACAAATTTGTACTTTTGCTGTCGGATACACCGGTTGTATCCGACAGCATTTTAAAATTGAAGTATCCAAATTTCTTTTGTTAAAGCCCCCGACATCGTCCCAAAACGCTTTCTTCACTCCTTTTGAAGATTTCACAGCCGATTTTCCATTACCTGACCGATTCACCTTTCCGTTTTGTTACGACCCCCACCCGGTGAGTTTGCTGGCTGTGGAAATGTTGCAGGCACATTTGGAAAGTCAGCAGGATTGGCAACATAATTTCGGTTTGTCCGACGATACGGAGCATGTAATCGGCAAAATGTTTGGTGTGCTCGTGGTAGAAACCGACGAGGCCAAAATAGGATACATTGCTGCGTTCTCGGGGAAGCTGGCCGGTGGAAACCATCACGCCAGATTCGTCCCGCCCATCTTCGACGGAGTCGCGGCAGACGGGTTCCTGAATGCCGGAATGACGGCACTTTCGCGTATGAATGATGAGATAAACCAGCTTGAATTTTTGGAAAACGAGTTACTTCGCCCTCAAATTTCAGACCTGAAAGTTTTGCGTAAGAACCATTCCGTTGCATTGCAGCATGCGATTTTTGATCAATATAATTTCCTTAACCAGGCCGGAGAACAGAAGAGTTTGCGTGCGTTATTTGCAGATGCCTCTTACAAAAATCCGCCTGCGGGCGCTGGCGAATGTGCCGCTCCGAAATTGCTTCAATATGCGTTTCAAAACAAAATGAGGCCGCTTGCGCTCGCTGAATTCTGGTGGGGAAAGTCTCCCAAATCGGACTTCTGGAAACACCGGCATTTCTACCCGGCATGCCGCGAAAAATGTGCGCCCATTCTGGCGCATATGCTTTCAGGAATTGAAATGGATGCCAATCCAGTAAGTGAAAACTAGATTTTTGGCGTTATAAGGTAAATTTTGCTCAAACGCTTTGAAATATTACTTCATTACCAGCTTCCTGTTAACATTGTTCACATGCACTGCCCAATGTCAAACTGTTGTCGACATCACGCAAATCGCTTTGATGAAACCCGGCAACAATGCAACCGGCGTTTTCACCGGAGACAGTTCAGCACGGTGCGTAGCGGTTTTGGGTGAACCTGATCAGGTTACTGATCACTACTCGGAAATTGACGAGGACACGTTGAAACTGTACAAATACGGGAAGAACAACATTTTCTTCCGGCAAGATAGGATGGTTAACTGGAACTTGTCGGACAACAGTATTTCGGTCGGCGCAGTTGATGGCCAAGTTTTTAAAGTTGGCGATAAGTTAGCTTCACAGAATCTAAAACCACATCAGCGTCCCGGAACAAGGGCAACCGCTCAGTTTCTCAACTTTCCGATCACGCACAGAACCGGCATTTCCCGAAACCTTCATTTCGATTCGGCCTGCGTACTGCAACTCAAAACTGGCAGCATCCACCTGGATTCGCGCATCGAGTTACTTTTTGACAGGACTAATAAACTGTTTTCAATAGCAATGCTGGATTAAGTTTTAGCGGAAGCCTTTTGGTCATCTTCTCTTATCAGGTCAATTAATTATGCCTGCTAATTTTAGAGCACAGGCAGTTCAGGCAAATACACAAACATGCAAGTCCTGTCCCGGACTCACCGATGAAAAATTTGCCCTGCTACGCGGTAAGTGTTTGCATGAGCATTCAGGATCGTACGAAGCTGGGGAGAGTAGCCGCCACCCATGCTGCATTGCACCGGAATGTTGTGCTTTTTTGCGGTTTCCAGAACCATTTCGTCCCGATGCTGGCATCCCTGCACGGTACAGGACATACGTCCTATTTTATCAGTTTGTAGAATGTCAACACCGGCCTGGTAAAAGATAAAATCTGGCTTAACCTGCTCAATAAGCCCTGGAAGAGTCTCTTTTAAAATGCGTAAATAGGTATTATCGTCCGTGCGGTCTTCCAGTGACACATCCAGGTCGCTGTTTTCTTTTCTGAAAGGATAATTATTTTTCCCGTGCATGGAAAACGTGAAAATGCGTGGCCGGTCAGAGAAAATGTGCGCTGTCCCATTCCCCTGGTGCACATCAAGATCGATAATGAGTACTTGTTTTGCTTTTTTGTGATCGATCAGGTATTGCGCTGCAACAGCCTGGTCATTGATCATACAAAACCCTTCTCCAAAATCTCGGCCCGCATGATGTGTGCCACCGGCTATATTGAAAGCAATGCCCATATCCAGTGCTTTGAGCGCACCTTGCACGGTTCCGTTCGTGATCCGCAGTTCGCGCTCAGCCAGCAGCGGTGTTTGTGTAAAACCAATGCGCCTCATTTCCTGGTTACTCAATTTGCCCTGCACGATCCTGTCCGCATAATGCCGGTCATGCACGGCATAAACGGCTTGCATGTCCACGGGTTCCGGGCTAAAAAAATCGGCCTGCTCGGCAATTCCTTCCCGCAGCAATTGTACGGGAAGCAGCTCATATTTATCCATTGGAAACCGGTGCCCTTCCGGCACCGGATATTTGTATATGGGGTCAAACGCAATTGGAAACATGCAGGGTCATTTATTGAGGATTTCGATCGTTTTTTGATCAGGATTACCATTAAAATATTTATTCAAAACCTCCTGAAAGACCGGATCAGCATTCTCAATCATACTAAACAAAGTCATGCTTGACCGCAGCTTTAAGTCATCCGGCGTTCCCATGATCTGATTAGCCGTTTTGCTCTCAACAGCCAATATCACGTTTGAAATTTCGACCAATCTTCTTCCGAGTACCGGATGTTGAAAGTATCGGTTTGCTTGTTCCATATCTGCTATCGCATAATATACGGACGTGCTGCTCATCCCCAAACCTGTTATTTGCGGAAAGATATACCAAATCCAGTGCCCCTGCTTCCTGCCTCTCTTCATCTCCGCTAATGCCCCTGCATAGTCCCCCTCCTGCGCGGTAAGAAATTTATCTAAGTCTGAATCCATTTCGTTTGATTTGTTTTGGTGTATGCCAAACAAAAGCTTGCCAGCAATCAAACTGATTTTAAGTAAAACTTTCTTGTATCCATATAACCTTTTCTGATTCTTGCGGACTCTCAGATTCAAGTACACCAAAAACAATGCATGACATCTGAGGCTGAGCTTATTTCAGGATGCCCTGCATTAAAAAAGAGAAGCCGCATGATGCAGCTTCTCTTTTTGCCTTATTGTACCCAAGAAATATTTTTCCTGCTATAACGAATACCGGATTGTCACCCCGTAAGTCCTCTGGTCACCCACAATCCCGGCGTATTGGCCATAGCTTCCGGGAGCGGCCAGCAATTGCTCATAATAATCTTTGTTGAGCAGGTTGCGTCCCCAAAGGAAGAATGTGATGCCATTTGAAGCCCTGAAACCCAATCTTGCATTCGTTAATCCGTATCCGTCAATATTCAGATATTGTGACGGAGAAGGGCTCGACGAGAATTCCGAGCGGTAATATTCATCGATTCCCAAAAAGAAATTGCCTTTAAGTCCAAGGAACGAAGCCTTGGCTACCACTTCGCCGCCTATTGATCCGGACCATTTTGAAATCCCCGGCAAACGTCCGCCTGAAACATCTTTGAATGCTTGCGGGCCGCCTACTTCTTCCAAAGGCACCGGTGCATTGGTGAATTTCGCATATTTACCATCTGTATAGGCAACGGCTGCGTTTAAGGTCAATGCGCCGAAACGAATGTTACCATCCAGTTCAGCTCCCTGCACGCGCACTTTTTCCGCATTGGCAAGGTAACCTCTGTTTACACCCGGTTCCGGCGTTTGCACCTGCGTTTGGAAATCATCAATATCCGAGCGGAAGAAAGTCAGGTTCAATACGGAGTTGCCTGATGGTTTTGTTTTGATACCGAATTCTTTGTGCTCAACAAATTCAGGTTTTACTTTGGCAAGATCAAGCAACACGGCTCCGCTTGCTGTTGGCAAACCTCCAACGTTCACACCAATAGGCTTGAAGCCAACTGAATAGGTTGCGTAAGCATTCAAACGTGTGCTTGCCTTATACTGCACGGACAGCTGGCCCGAGAAATTCCCCTCCGCGTAATCGGTGTTGAATGATTGATTGCTGTAAACCCCGTTTTTCAATGCAAGCAATGCCGCGTCTGTCGTCTGCAATCCTCCGTAAGCAACGCGGCTGTAATCAACTACTTTTTTATCGTAGTTATAACGGATACCGGGCAAAATGTGAATTTTTTCAGTCACCGCCCAGTCAGCCTGTGCGAAAACGGCTAAACTGGTACTTTTTATACGGTTTGTTGTTCTGATCCCGAAGTTGTCGAGCAAGCCTGGTGTCTGCCACAACGGGCTTGTAGAGCTTTGCGCGAAACGCCATTGGGCCGAACCTGCTTCTTCGGTCTGGACCGGATCGGAAGTAAGGTCCTGCCAAAGGCCAAATACACCAACAACGCCGCTTAATTTAGGAGAAATTTTTCCTGAATAGCGCAATTCCTGCGACCACTGGTCGTGCGCCGAGTTACCTGAAGAAATGGTAAATACCGGCAACCCAATGTAATCCCTGTCATTCAGAGGAGTCCATTTCCAGTAACGCCATGCCGAAGTTGAGGTCAGCGTCCCATTCCCTATTTTGATATCAGCATTCACAGAAACGCCACCTAACTGGTTGTCTGCTTTGGAAGGTGTATCCAGGTCGAGTCTGCGTTCGAATGCGCTTTTGTAAGGAATTGTATATCCCAGATCTGCAATAATGTTGTTAAACTGGCGGTAATCAGCCCTTTTGGTTTTAACGACTCCCGCCACCGGCCAGCCGTAACCCGTTGGTTTCTGATCCGAAATGTCCCCGATTACGGTAATATTTACTTTATCCGAAGGCGTGTAAAGCAGCTGGCCCCGGACACCGATGTTGTTGATGTCGTTGATCGGCAGTTGCGTATGCTCGTTGAAGAATGTTCCGTTACGCTGCGTTCCTGTAAAAGAAACCCTTGCTGCCAATTTTTTACTCAAAGGGCCTGTTACCGAAGCTTTTGCCTGAACATATCCCAGGTTACCATAGCTCAATTCCAGGTTGGCACCCGGTGTGAAGCTTGCAGCCCGGGTTGTAATGTTGAA
Organism: Dyadobacter chenwenxiniae; assembly: GCF_022869785.1. Lineage (NCBI taxonomy): Bacteria > Pseudomonadati > Bacteroidota > Cytophagia > Cytophagales > Spirosomataceae > Dyadobacter > Dyadobacter chenwenxiniae. The sequence goes on from NZ_CP094997.1 coordinate 2,447,834, forward strand.
TGCACCGGCCGTTGTGTTTTTCCCGAAAAGTGTTCCCTGTGGACCGCGTAAAACCTCAACGCGCTCTATATCGATAAAATCCAGCGCTGTGGCAGCCGGGCGTGCATAGTAAACACCATCTACATAAAAACCTACACCCGGGTCGATCCCGTCGTTGGTAAGGCCGTAAGTGGAGCCCAGTCCGCGAATGTTCAATGTTGTGTTCCTTGCATTGGAAGCATAAAGCTGTACGGTTGGCACCAGTTCTTTCAAGCGGTTCACATTAAACGCACCTGCGTCCTCGGCCCTCGTCCCGCCGATTACCGAAATAGGAATGGGAACTTCCTGAGCCGATTCCTGACGACGACGTGAAGAAATTACCACGTCTTCAAGCTGAGTATTGTTCACTTCAAGCTTGATCTCGACCTTACTCTCGTTGATCAGGATTTCCTTTTTTACATAACCTACATAGGAAACGATGAGTGTAAATGGCAGGATCTGGCCCGTAACAAGGCTGAATTCCCCGTTTGCGTCCGTGACATCCCCATTGGTCGTTCCTTTAATGGTTACGGTGGCGCCGATCAAAGGTTCATCTGTGCGGGCATCCAGCACTTTTCCGGTTACCGTAGCATTAACGGTGGCATCCTGTGCGAATAAATAAAGGGGAAATAGAAATGCAATTGTGAGAATGGTCGACTTAAAATAATTTTTCATGCTTACTGCAATTTGCGATATGATGGTTGTCTGGATTTTAAATTGATGTCAGAAAGTTGAACTCAACCTCCTGGTTATAAGGCAACATTGCACCGCCAACAATAAGAGCCTTTGCTTAGGATAACTGAATTCATAAAGGAGTTTGATTAGTTTGGGCACAAATATATAAAAACATAAACTATATAGAGTTAATAGGATAATAAAAATGCAAAAATAAAACGCAACAGCGACCGACAGGCCGCCATTGCGTTTATATAATCTAATTTCCCTTAATTATTTATCCCACCAAAGTGATGTCGTAATATCGTCGTTGCCCTGGGCTTTTACGGCGTTCTGGTAGTTGACAAGGTTTACACTTTGTTCTTTTGGCGGGTAGTACAAACGAAGCGGAACCCCTTCTCCAAACAATGGCTGGAATTTGTAATCGGCCGTTTGTCCGTTGGCAGTCCTGCGCCAGACCACATCGCCCGGTTTTACAAGGAATGTCGGATAGCCGGTGCGGCGAATCTCGCTCCATGCCTCATCACCCTGCGTGTAAAGAGCCAGGTATTTTTGGTTCAAAACATTTGCCTTATCCGCTTTCGGAAGGGCTGCAATGTATGTCGCAATGTCGGCTGGTGCCACGCCCCATTTTTGCAGGGATGCTGTAACACCATTGATGTAAGCCTGCTGGTCCCAGTTTTTGTATTCCGAAACCAGGAAGGAAACTTCCGCATATTCCTGCAAAACCTCTCCATAGCTGGCTGCATTCACAGCTGCACCGGGGAGGCTTACATCCGTGGCTGTCAGCAACCCGGCAGCCGCCACGGGTAATCCGTAAGGCTGGCCTACGTATTCACCGGCCGCGTTTTTGGTCGCATATATCGGCAGTCTCGGGTCCTCGACCTTCACAGTACCCATCTCGCCTTTCAGCACATTGATCAGCACGTGTGAAACCGCGAAATCCTTCCGGTTGGCAGTCACCGTCGCGCGATAAAGCGGGGCTTCGTTCGGGGCGAGGGCCTGGTATTTGAATACTGCATTATCTGCATTGGAAGTGAAAACACCTTTTGCCAAAGCATCTTCAAAATGCGTTTTCGATTCTGCCGGAAGCTTGGTCCTGATCCGCGTAGCAATGCGCAGGCGGAGTGAATTTGCGAATTTGGCCCACAATTCATTTTTCCCTTTATAGATCACATCGTAATTACCAAATGTGGTCGCCGTTTTGTATTTGATCAAAGTATCACCAGCCGATTTCAGCTCGTTCAGAATATCCTGATAAATCTTTTGCTGGCTCGCATAGGCCGGGCTCAGGTTCTCCGGGTTTTGTTGCAAGGCCTGAAATTCAGGGTCCGGATTCCCATAAGACTGATAAGGAACATTACCGAAAGCATCGGTCAATCCCTGAAAAGCGTAGGCTTTCAAGATCCGCGCAATGGCAATCTGGTTGGCGTTCGTTCCGGCCACACCCGCCGCTGCCACATCTTTTTTAGCAGGATCGGTGTTCAGGATAATGATCTCATTCAGGTTGTTGAGCGCTTTGTAGGCATTACTCCAATAAGTGTCTGAATAAGCGCGGGGAATGTCGTAACGTGATTGGTCGCTGTAAATGTTCTGGCTGTAATATTGAGCAAATAACTGTGACCCGCGCAGCGAGAAATTCTCATTACGGATGTTATCGATCAGTTGCTTTTCAGCCGATAGCAGGATCGTCGTCGTCGTTGCGTTTTCGGGACGGTTCGGATCTTTGTTTATTTCCTCGAAATGGCTGTCGCTGCACGAAGCGAGCAATGTTACCATGCCAATGGCGAGGGAAAAGATGCCTTTTTGATATATGGACTTTTTCATTTTCTTCATTTTTGTCTTAATAATTAGCTGCCTCAAAACTTCACATTGACATTCAGACCGTAAGTCGCCGGCACCGGAATGCTTCCGCCTTCAAGACCCTGAATGTTGCCGCCGCTGCTCGTGAATTCGGGATCAATGTATTTACTGGCTGTGTAGATATTCACAAGGTTCCGCCCGTACAAGCCAAAATAGACCGACTTCACCGTTTTGTTGGCCAAAGGCAAGTTGTAACCGAATGTAATTTCCCGCAACTTCACGAATGTAGCATCGAAGATCGTTTGTGGCGTCGGCCCGCTGTATTCTCCCCGTGCCCAGGCTTGCGCCGTAATGCGCGTGTCGTTGACCGACGTGTTGGTCACTTCATAAGTCCCGTCCGCATTGTAGGTTACCGTTCCTTTTACGCCCTCCAGCACCACGCCGGTTTCACGCACATTGTTAGCGGCGGTTTTTTCCAGCACACCGGAGTACATGCCTACCTTGTATGTTTGTGAGAAGAATTTCCCTCCTACGCGGCCGTCCACCAGGAAGCCGAGGTTGAAGTTTTTATAGGTAAAGCTGTTTTGAAAACCGAAAAGATATTTTGGCAACACACTTCCCAGGGGCGTCAATTGCTGACCGCGTTCATAGGTTCCGTCCGCTTTGATGACCTTTTGGCCGTCCGCCGCATAAATAAAGTCGTTACCTAAAATCTGTCCGTAAGGCTGGCCTTCGCGCGCCACCAACGTTACCAGGCTGTTGGCTAGCTGAAATGTGTTAACGCCCGGTGCCAACTGGATCACCTTGTTGCGGTTGCGCGACCAGTTCAGGCTTGAATTCCACTCGAAACCATTCTGGCGGATCGGTGTGCCTGTCAATGTTACTTCTACGCCTTTGTTGTTGATCTTACCTGCATTGATCACCTTGGAATCATAGCCAAAAGCAGAAGAAACCGGGATGTTGATGATCTGGTTGCGGCTTACATTGTCGTAATAAGTCACGTCTAGCCCTACCCTGTTTTTGAACGCCTGAATGCTCAGACCTGTTTCCCACGAGCTGGTAATCTCAGGTTTCAAAGCCTGGTTATTGAGCTGATTTGGCAGTTTGTAGGACGCCAGTCCGTCAAAAGATTGCGTGGCTTCGTAAGCGCGTTGCAACTGGTAAGGATCTGTATCGTTACCCACTTGCGCCCAGCCCAAACGAACTTTCGCAAAATCCAGCCAGCCGATGTCTTTCACACCATTCAGTTCGCTCAGGATCAGACTCGTTGTTAAGGAAGGATATGCAAATGAGTTTTTACCGATCGGCAATGTCGATGACCAGTCATTACGCAATGTTCCGTCCAGGAAAAGCAAACTTCTGTAACCCAGCGAGAAGCTGGCAAAAAGTGAGTTGATCTGCTTGCGGTAAGCATTTGAATTGACCAGAACAGAACTTGCGTTTTTAAGATTATAATACTCGGGAATGATCAGACCGCCTTGTGTCACAGCATCACTGATGCGGCGTTTCTGGCTCATAATGTTTCCCCCGACATTCACATTCAAGGAGAAATCATCCCAGCTTTTGTTAGCCGAAGCCAGCAGCTCATAATTGAATTCGCTGAAATTATTGATGTATTCCTGGTACTGCGATTGGGTTCGGGAATAAACGGCAATGCGGTCCTGATATTGGTAATTGTAAACATCCGCATTCACTTTTCCGCTCACTTTCAGCCAGCTGTTCACGTCGTAAACCAGACCCACATTTCCGTAAAAACGATCCCTGTTTTCATCCAGATAGCTTTCATTGGCCGACCAGTAAGGATTATCGATAAACTTGGCGGCTTCTCCTGCCGGTGTGTTCTGATAGCCGCTGCGGTTCCACAAAATCTGCGTTCCGTCGGCCCGCTTATAGTTTTTCAGTTTATCATAATCCACCTGAACCTGTCCCCATTGAAACGCTTCCAGAATAATGTTCCGGTTGGTTGCGCCCGTCCATGGACGTCCGGTTGACTGGTTTTTGATGTAGTTGAAATTGTTATAAACCTTCAATTTACCCAGCTGCGTCGATCCTGAAAAGTTGATCGAATTCCGTTTCAACGATGAATTCGGCACCGTTCCTTTCACATTTTTATTGGTGTAGGAAAGGCGGTAAGTCGAGTTCGCATTTCCACCGCTGACAGACAGGCTGTTTGTATTGGCCACACCCGTCTCGAAGAATGAATGCACATCGTTTTTAGGATAGCTCCATGGTTGTGGTTTCAGGTATTCCGCTGTGTTTTCGGGATCCAGGTTATACCAATGCAGCACTGGCGTTCCATCCAGTTTCGGGCCCCAGCTTTCGTCTACCGCATATTCGGCAATGTTGTAATCCGTTCCACCTATCTTCGCCTGCTGGAATGTGCTCGAAAAACCGCCGCCATATAATTTTTGGCGCTTGGGCAACCGCACGATTTGTTCAAACTCGATGCCGGTGTTCAGCGTGATGTTCACTTTGCTGTTTTCCTTGCCCTTTTTGGTTGTGATCAAAATAACCCCGTTTGCCGCCCTGGTTCCGTAAAGCGCTGCCGCAGAAGGCCCTTTCAGTACCGAAATGTTCTCGATATCATCCGGATTAATGTCCTGGATCATGTTACCAACATCCTTTCCGCCACTTCCCGCGCTGGTAGCTGCGCTGTTCAGGTCCGCATTGTCGATCGGCGTCCCGTCGATGACGTACAGAGGCTGGTTATTGCCCGAAATGGAATTGATCCCGCGCAAAAGCACACGGGAAGACCCGCCCATGTTGCCGCCCGATGTTGTGACCTGCAAACCGGCAACTTTCCCGGAAAGCGCACTTAATGCGTTGGTAGGCCTCGTTTGTAAAGCTTCCCCTTTGATCTCCTGCACTGCGTAGCCCAGCGCACGCTTTTCACGCGAGATGCCGAGGGCGGTGACTACCACTTCGTTGAGGATCCTGGTATCGGCTTTCAGCGCGACAGCGATTTTGTTACTGTTGCCAATCGCCACATCCTGAGCCAGGTAGCCAATAAAGGAAACGACCAGTATGGAAGTTTCATCATTCACATTCAGGGTGAAAGAGCCGTCCGCATCTGAAAGTGTTCCGGACGAAGTGCCTTTTACGGCCACAGAAGCGCCCGGAAGCGGCGAGCCGTCGTTGGCATCCGTGATGATCCCGGTTATGACCCGTTGCTGGGCACTGACAAATCCCGTCACAAGAAATGTCAGCAAGAATAGATATAGAAACCGTGTTTTCATGAATTGTATTTTTGTAAGAGAGTTGATTTTAGGTTTGTAAAAATTACATAACACTTTTGTTGGCATTTAGTTTACGTTTGATCTTTTTCATGGGCAGATTCTAAAATTTTATTTGGCAAAAACTGTTTCAGCGAACGCAAATCGGACCTTCCGATTGAGATTCTTTTGCAAAGTTATTAAAAACACATTAAATATTTATTCTCTATGGATATAATAGAATAATAAATTTTATTTGTCTTATTCGTTGATTCAAACTGGCAACGCCGGGTCGGTAACAGACTGGCATAGCCTGAAATCGTGCAACCGTTGGTAACCAGCGCGTCACAGGAAAAAGAATTTAGTGTTGGTGGGACATACGAAGCGATTTTAGAGCTTTGTAAACTAACAAGCGGTTATTGGGACAACCTTAACTCAGACGGTGAAATTAATGAAGCACTTCTGAGAGACTGGTACCAGGACATATGCGGTTGATCCTAATCCTTTTATTTGGGGGGGGGTTAAAAACTGCAACTGAGGGCCAAGAAGATAACATTAAGAAAACCGAAGTATTTTTAGATGGGCGGACTATCATAAAAACCTTCAAGTGCCATTGCACTCCATCAATCTACAATGTAGCCTGAAAAATAATTCACGCAAAAAAGAGGCGTTTAGCACCTCTAAAACTTCCCGTACGCAATCTCCATCGCCTTATCTGGCTTTACTTATAATCCCAAACCTCTCGGCCTTTAAGATGATCGACGTAATACTTTCACTTATGAGTAAGCTCCGTTGATAAGCTGCGTGAAAACGAAGCTGCAAATCTATTGAATGGTCAAATAACCGATTCACATGCGAAAGGCTGTACGAGATTTCCATGGTGAATTATTGGATGGTAGAAATGTAAGTTACGCTATTTAACTTACTTATTTTCAGTAAATTAAAAATTTCGGAATAACAGTTACAAAAATATTGATCCCAAGTGACATATATAGTTGCTCAAAAAGCTTGCGGCCAATGATACTCATATGAGGAATGTGGCCCGGTCTGACAATAAAAGGTGGCAGTCAGAGCAAGTCGTTGACATTGCAACTCATAAAATATGTTAAAGATCTTATAAGTAATGCTTTACCAATTTTTTATCACTAGTTTGTGATGTTCGTAAAAAACTGGCTATGACTTGGGCGTTTTGGAAATATTATGTTGACTTAACAAAATTCAACCTGGCTATTTCCGTCATACTGGCCATTGTTATAGGCCCTTTCGGAGGAATTCTTCTATTTCTTACGGGCGGCATGGTCCTAAGTCTAATCGCCTATTCGGTTTTCCATGCGAACGAATATTACTTATACTATAACCTGGGCTTAACCAAGATGCGCCTGGTGGTAGCAAACAAATTGATTGCCTATCTTCCATAGGAAAGTTTTCTGCCTCGCGACATAAAAGTCAGAAATCTCATTTCAATGGTCTTTTCAGATGGGAAAAAGCAGAATCAAATTTTTTATTCGCCCAGTGTAGCTTCGTTTGAAAACAAGCGGGTCGGAGAACTATCTTTCGGTACGCAAAAGTATTTCGAGTTCCTGCTACTGGCCCATATGGAACATCCTTTCTTACTGCTGGATGAACCATTTTCTATGATAGATCCACTTTTTCATAATGTAATTAAGAATATTATTTCGTCTAAATTAGCCGATAAGGGTATTCTTCTTACCGACCACTACTATAACGACGTGTGGCAAGTCACAAAAAGAAATTATGTCCTGGTTGGTGGATCGATGCTTGAGGTGGAAACGAAAGCAGATTTAGCAATACATGGATATTTACCCGGTCGACAATAACTTTCTCGTTAACAGCGCCTTAACAGCGACTCACCATGCAACAGATCATTAACATAGCGCTTAGCGCCGCCAGCCTGTTTTGTTTGAATCTCATGGACAGCGATGTTTACGCCCAGCGCATACAGCCCGTCGGTTTTTCCGAAGTTTCGATTAATGACAATTTTTGGAAACCCAAACAGGAAAAAGTGGCGACAGCGACGCTGAATGCGTGTATTATTCAGACCGAGGAAAAATCGGGGCGCATCAGGAATTTTGAAAAAGTGGCGCGAAAGCAGGGAGAAAAGCACGAGGGAATTTATTATGACGACAGTGACGTGTACAAAGCCATTGAAGCCATGGCTTACTCGCTCAAAAACCGGCCCGACGCTGTTTTGGAAAAGAAAGCCGATGAGTGGATCGACAAGATCGCTGCGGCGCAGCAATCAGACGGTTATCTTAACACATATTACACGCTGACCGACATAACCCAGCGCTGGACCGACATGGAAAAGCACGAAGATTATTGCGCGGGACATTTGATGGAAGCAGCGGTTGCGTATTACAACACGACTGGTAAGCGAAAATTATTGGACGTCGCCATCCGTTTCGCAGACCACATAGACTCCACATTCCGCGTTACCAACCGGCCCTGGGTGTCGGGGCACCAGGAAGTTGAGCTGGCATTGATGAAAATGTATCATTTAACCGAAGAAGACAGATATCTCAAACTGGCCGACTGGTTTTTGGAACAGCGTGGTCATGGCAATGGGAAAGGCAAAATATGGGACGAATGGAAGGACCCTAAATATTGCCAGGACGACGTGCCGGTAAAACAGCAAAAAGAAATCACCGGTCACGCGGTGCGCGCCATGTATCAATACACCGGTGCGGCTGACGTGGCTTCCGTAACCCAGGACCCGGGTTATTTGAATGCGATGACCACGGTATGGGAAGATGTGGTTTACCGGAACATGTATTTGACAGGCGGAATAGGCTCCTCAGGGCAAAATGAGGGATTTACAGCCGATTATGATTTGCCAAACGGAACAGCATACAGCGAAACCTGTGCCTCCGTCGGCATGGTGTTCTGGAACCAGCGGATGAATGCACTGACCGGCGATGCCAAATATATCGACGTGCTGGAACGCAGCCTTTACAATGGTGCATTGGATGGGTTAAGTCTAACCGGCGACCTATTTTTCTATGGTAATCCCCTATCTTCCATCGGAAATAATGCCCGGAATGCATGGTTCGGAACGGCCTGCTGCCCTTCCAACATTGCCCGGCTGGTGGCTTCGGTGGGTGACTATATATATGGTAAAGCAGAAAACAAAGTTTGGGTAAACCTTTTTGTGGGCAGTAGCACGAGGTTTCAGATCGGGAAAACGAGCGTTCCGCTTCGTATGGAAACGGCTTACCCGTGGGACGGCAATGTCAAAATAACGATGACCCCAAGTCAGAAAGTAAAATACGCGCTAAACATCCGCATTCCCGGCTGGGCCGCGAACACAGCGGTTCCCGGCGAGCTTTACAGTTTTAAGATAGCTGGCACTGAGAAAGCGGAGATTTTACTCAACGGTAAATCCATCAACTATCAACTTGAAAAAGGTTATGCAGTGATCGACCGCACCTGGCAGAACGGCGATGAGATTGAGCTCAAATTTCCTATGGAAGTACGTCAGATCAAGGCCCGGAAGGAGGTAAAAGCGAATGAGGATCGGATTGCGCTGCAACGCGGGCCGCTTGTATACTGCGTAGAGGGTGCCGACAATGCGGGTGAAGTCTGGAACTTGCTGGTTCCGGAAAACCCAACATTCAGCACGGAAAATGGTCGGATTTTGGATGAACCGGTGATTGCCATAAAGGCGAACCTTTTGAAAGTTGAGGCCGCTGCGGACGGTTTAAGTGTGCAAGCGAAACCGCACATTGTCACGGCAATCCCTTATTATACCTGGGCTAACCGCGGCAAAGGTCCGATGCAGGTTTGGATGCCTTCCAAAATGAAGAATATCAGAATAGCGGAATAATGTCTGCCGCTATCCAACGCTGGCAAATTTGTACGCCAATTGACACTGCGGCGATGGTTCCAGCAATACTTTTTGTAAAAATGAAACCGCTTATCGGGATGAAAGGAATAAATCTGTGCAAAATTTCGGCAGGACTTTGGTTATTGTTTCAAGCGCTGCCGGTAACCGCGCAACGCAAAGAGGCAGAAAGGAGCAAGTCGCAGCCCAACGTCATCATCATTCTCACCGACGATATGGGCGTGGGTGACCTCAGCGCATTCGGAGGCACCATCGTGCCGACACCCAACATCGACAAACTTGCAGCAAACGGATTGAAGCTTACACATTATTATAGCGGTGCGCCTATTTGCTCCCCGTCCCGTGCCAGTATACTCACCGGAATGCAGCCAGGAAAGTGGAATTTTGTGACATATCTTGACAAAAAGAGTCACAACAAAGACGCCGAGCAAATTGATTTCCTGAATCCCAAAGCACCTTCAATGGCGCGGTTCTTTAAAAACGCAGGCTATGTAACCGGTCATTTCGGGAAATGGCACATGGGCGGCGGAAGGGATGTCACCGACGCCCCGAAGTTTGACCAATACGGAATCAACGAGCACGCAAGCACCTACGAAAGCCCCGAACCAGACCCGCTGCTCACGGCTACAAACTGGATCTGGTCGGATAAGGACAGCATTAAAAGGTGGAACCGCACCGCCTATTTTGTGGATAAAACATTGGATTTCATGAACCGTCACAGGGCGCAGCCATGCTTTGTAAACCTCTGGCCCGACGAAGTCCACACGCCTTGGGTGCCGAAGCCAGACGCAGGTGAAGAGACATTAAAGCCGCAGTCGGAAGCCGCTTTCAAACGCGTCCTCCAAGAATACGACATCCAGATCGGTCGCCTCATCGACGGACTGAAAGCAAGCGGGCTTTTAGAAAACACCATCATTATTTTCACCAGTGACAACGGCGCGCTCCCAACTTTCGGTTCGCGAAGTGGCGGGTTCCGCGGCTCAAAACTCTCGTTATACGAAGGAGGAATCCGGATGCCTTTCATCGTGAGCTGGCCGGGACACATTCCGGCTGGAACAACGGACGACCGGTCCGAGCTTCACGCGACCGACCTGCTGCCCACATTATCCAAACTTTCCGGCGTCACACTGCCAGCTGCTTACCAGAGCGACGGCGTTGACCGGTCGGCGGTTTTACTGGGCAAACCATCATTCCGAAAAAAGGAAATGTTCTGGGAATATGGCCGCAACACCATCGCCTACGCCTACCCCAAAGGCACAGATAAAAGCCCTCAACTGGCAGTACGGTCTGGTGAATGGAAGCTGCTCATGAACCATGACCGCAGCAATGTGGAGCTTTACAACATTATTAAGGACCCGGCAGAAGCCAGTAATGTTGCCGCGACAAAAGCCAGTAAGGTGAACGAACTAAGTGAAAAGTTACTCGCCTGGTGGAAATCGTTGCCAAAGTTGGGTGAGTAGCATTTGCTGCAAGAAACAGGCAACCAAGTGTTTTGAAATAAAAGCCCTTATTCCAAATTAAGCACATTCGCACCCAGCGGTTGCTCGGTAACCCGTTCCAGTCTCTTGTCGTGAACCGTAATGATAATCTCAACCGAGCCGGTGCCTCGCTCATCGAAGCGAGCTATATAATTGTGCCGTTGACCAACGCTGCTTTATTTCATAACAACACATCCCGTCCGCCTCAGAAGGTTAATTAATGGTTAATCCACCGTTAACACAGCCTTAACATTGTCTGTCTACTTTTGCGGCGTTAATCTCCCCGCCCTGACAAGGCAACTTTTTTTTCCAATCACAACTATTACTCAATTAACTCACCAAAAATGAATCGATTAATTACCGGACTAATTGTGGCATTCGCAATGGTCGTCTGTTCTGCCAATTTGTATGCGCAGGGCAACGAAGCAACCATCATCGGGAAAGTCACCGAAGTAAATGCAGGCCCGATCCCGGGCGCGACCGTACTGGTCAGAAACGAATCTACCGGCTTCCAGGCCGGAACGGTTACGGACATGAATGGCGACTACATTATCAAGCAATTACCGCTTGGCTCACCTTACTCCATCACGGTTTCCTTTATTGGTTTTGGAGAACAGAAGAAAACAGGATACGCATTAAACCAGGGCGATCAGCTGAGACTGAACTTCGCAATGGAAAGCAGCGCCAACGAGCTTCAAGCTGTGGATATCAAAGCTAACTCATTGAAAAACACGGTCGTAACCTTAGGTGCATCAACGCAGATTACAGCGAAAGACATCACTAAATTACCTGTAAACGGACGTAACTTCACCTCGCTGGTAGACCTTTCGCCTTTGAGCAACGGAACCAGTTTGGGCGGACAACTTGCGTCTTCTACCAACTTTACGATTGATGGTATGACTTCGCGCGGAACAATCGCCGGTGGGTCTACTCAGAGCGCATATTCCATCTCAATGGAAGCAATTCGCGAGTTTAAGGTTGTAACCAACGAATACGACGTAACCATGGGCCGCGCGGGTGGTGGTACGATCAGTACAGTTACAAAATCCGGAACCAACAAGCTTTCGGGAAGTGCATTTACATTTATGCGCAACGACAATCTTTCAAGTCCATATGATTTGAGGGGAAATAAAAGAGTGCAGGATTTTTCTACCTTCCAGTATGGAGCTTCTTTGGGTGGAGCAATCAAAAAGGATAAAGCGCATTTCTTTGTAGCATGGGATCACCAGGCTGATTCACGTCCGTTATACATTGCAAACATTCAGTCAGCAGCTGACGAAGCTGCCAATAAGGTGACTCAGGAAACTCTGGATAACTTTCTGGATATCGCAAGATCAAAGTATGGCGTTTCTAATGGCCCTCAGTTTGGCGCTTTTGGCAAAACAAAAGGAACGGACGCCGTATTTGCAAGAATCGACTGGCAGTTGAATTCCAAAAACCTGCTAACCATTCGCGATAACTTTGTAAGAGAAAACGACCTCCTGTCCGAAGGCGATAACACAAGCATCAATGCTTACGAATCTTACATTGACCGTAAAAAGTTTGATAACAGCTTAATGTTGTCTTTACGGACTATTTTGAACCCAAAAGCAACAAACGAGCTGAAATTGCAGCATTTCTACGAAGATGTGGCCGTTATTCCAAGTCCTGAACTTCCATCAGATGGGATCCCCCGCGCAATCGTTGAAAACGTACAATCTGTTTCAGGAACGAACAATTACAATACTTCCATTCAGATTGGTGGCCAGCGTTTCTCGCCCGAATGGTTCAAAGGAAATGTAGTTCAGTTGGTTGATAATTTTTATTACAACACAGGAAGGATCAACTTTACTTTCGGTCTTGACCTGATGTACAACCGCATGAAGTCGCGTTACGGAAGCGAGATGAACGGTCGTTTTTACTTCACAGGTTTGGAGAACTTCAACAACATGACGCCATATCGTTATGCAAGAGAAATCAACCTGCTTGATGATCCTAGCAATGTTGTAAATTCTCTGGCGACAGGTCTTTACGTGCAAATGGACACAAAACTGGCGCTGGGTCTGGAAATGATGGCAGGTTTGCGTTTGGATAACACGCAGTACTTGAATAAAGCCAATTTCAGCCAGGTTGTTTTTGACGAACTGGGCTTGCGTACTGATAATGTGATCAATACAACGCAGTTACAACCACGTGTGCAGTTTACCTGGGACGTGAATGAGAAAAGCAAGGACATCGTTCGTTTGGGTGCGGGTGTTTTTGGCTCGGCTTTGAACCCTTACTCGATGATCAACAACATGTTGTTTGACGGAACAAGGGTTGCTTCGGTTGAAATTCAGGGTGACCTGGTTCCGAAACCAAACTTCCCCGGCTACCGCGCAGACCCTTCCACAGCACCAGGCGCAGAGCTTTTCGACATTCCTGGCATTGAAAGATTGGTAACGATTAACACCAACAGCAAAGACGCGAAAATTCCGGTTGTTTATAAAACCAACTTCTCTTACAACCACTTTTTCAGCGACCGTCTGCGTGTGGGTGTGAGCGGATATGCTTCATGGGCGCGTAACAACTATATGTATGTAGACCGCAATATGGTAGAAGATCCTTTCTTCCGCATCGCGGCAGAAGCGAATCGTGGCGTATTTGTGCCCGCTGAAAGCATTAACCCTAAAAACGGTGCAACCAACTGGTTGAACAGCCGTAAGACCAAAAATGTGGGCCGCGTGCTGGAATTGAACAGCGAAGGAAAGAAAGACCAATATGCAGTGGTGATCGACGGAACGTATCGTTACTTCAAAGACGGACAGATCACTGCTTCTTACACTTGGAATGATTCGAAAGACAACACTTCCTACAATGGAAACGTAGCCAACACGGCAACGCTTGATTTGATGGTGGCTGATGATCCGCGAGATTTGAGCAAGATGAATTATGCCAACAACCAGTTCCGCAGCAAAATCGTATTCTACGGAACAGCGCCAAGCATTTACGGTGTAACAATTGGTCTTCGCTACTCAGGAATCGGCGGAACGCGCTACTCGATGGCAGTAAGCGGTAACATGAACGGTGACTTCGTATCCTCGAATGACCTGGCTTACATTTACAATCCAAACAGCCCCGAAACACCAGAATACATCCGCAAAGGCATCCAGGCTATCCTGGATAATCCGGAGGCAGAGCAAAGCATTAAGGACTATATCAACAGAGATATGGGCAAAATGGCTGAGCGTAACGGTGGTATCAATGATTTCTACGGTGTATTTGACTTGCGCCTTGCGAAACGTTTCAGACTGTTTGGTGACCATGGTCTTGAAGCTTCTGTTGACGTCTTCAATGTCGCCAACCTTTTGAACAAAGATTGGGGCGTTGGTTACAACCTCGGTAAACAGAACCTTTACTCGATCAAAAGCTTCGATGCTGCAACAAAGCAGTATGTCTACAATCTCGGCGCCGGAACCGGTGTATCCAGCTTGAATGGTAACCCTTACCAGATCCAGCTTGGTTTGAGATACGGGTTTTAATTCTTTGCCTTTGTCACGCTGAGCGGAGTCGAAGCGAATGTGAGAAGCATCTTACATTCGCTTCGACTCCGCTCAGCGTGACAAGGGTGCTTCAATTTTCAGCAGAATGAACTGATTAGAAACAATGCCAAACACAGTGAAGAAACTAATTACCTCCATAGGTCTCATTGCACTCTCCCTAAACGCATTCGCGCAAGATTCGCACGTTGTCCTGATCAGCATTGACGGATTAAGGCCGGAGTTTTACAAAGATCCGAACTGGTCCATGGTAAACCTGCGCCAGGGCATGCAGACCGGAGCGTATTCCGATGGCGTCACCGGCGTTTTCCCAACCGTCACTTACCCTTCCCACACCACTATTATCACTGGCGTGAAGCCCATCAAGCACGGCGTTTATTACAACACGCCTTCCGAGCCGCTGGAAGTTACCGGCAAATGGATATGGGATTACAGCACCATTAAAGTCCCTACCCTGTTTAGTGTAGCCAAAGAAAAAGGCTTGAAAACGGCTTCGGTTTTTTGGCCGGTTTCTGTGGGTAGCCCGGCCACTTACAACATTCCCGAGTTTTGGTATTTACCTGAAACAAAAGGCGGAAAACGCAATATGACAAAAGCGCTTTCCGAAAATTCTTTCCCAAAAGGTCTGTATGAAGAGATCCAGCAGAATGCTACCGGAAAGCTTGAAGAAATTGATTTTGACGGCGATTACCTGAGCATTGACGATAATATGTCACGTATCAGCAGTTATCTGATCCGCCAGTACAAGCCTTCATTTCTAGCTGTGCACCTGGTTGCTGTTGACCATTTCGAGCACGAACAGGGACGCGACGGCGACAAAGTGAGGGCTTCTCTTTCGAGCGTTGATCGGGGCATTAAGGCAATCATCGAAGCCACTGAAAAAGCAGGCATCAGAGAAAACACAACATTCATTATTACGGGCGACCACGGTTTTGTAGACATCCACACCGCCATCGCACCCAACATTCTATTAGCCAAAGCCGGACTTTACGATCCGAATAACAAGGCAAATTGGAAAGCCTATTTCCACAGCGCAGGCGGTTCGGCATTCTTACATTTGAAAGATAAAAATGATACAAAAACGCTCGAAAAAGTAAAACAGGTTTTGGATCAGCTTCCAGTCAACCAAAAAAACCTTTTCGCCGTTAAAGACCGCGCAGCACTGGACGCAGTCGGTTCTGACCCTAATGCATCCCTGGCCATCGCGCCCGTCCAGGGAATTACCATCAGCGGAGCCGCAACGGGCGATTTCCTGCGCGCTTCAAGCGGAGGAACCCACGGCTTCTTCCCCGACTTCAAGGAAATCCAAACCGGCTTCGTAGCATTCGGCAAAGGCATCAAACCCGGCGCAGTTGTGCCCGAAATGAGCTTGCAGGATATCGCCCCACTTGTCGCAAAGCTATTAGGATTAGATTTCCCTAGTGCGGACGGGACGTTGTATCCGGGATTGTTGTTGAAGGAGTAGGATTGTTTAGAAGATGTAAAAAGAGCTTCCTCATTGATGGGAAGCTCTTTTTTATGCAACGCTATGAAGATCAGGAATAAAATCACACTCAATATAACTCGAATCAAAACTTTCAAAATCATAAAAGGAGCTAGCCTTCAACTCGTCTATATTATTATACACTCGAACTCGGTCGATGGCCATTTTCTCCGCATCATTCAAACCTTTGTACAAAGCATCAAATATAATTCTGGTTTTCCTCGAAGAAGACTCCTCATTAACAAGAGACGGAGCGCTTACGCCCAATGTAAATGAGTTAGAAGATAGCCCGCGATAGGCTGGTGCAAGTCCAAACTGATCAATATGTAACCCGTTTACTCTCTCGGCGTTAAATACATCGTTTATACTTTTTACCAGTGATTTCTTATCCATGCTAATAAAGTTTTTGAGTGACTTAAAAAATCATTCGCTGCTTGCTCAGTACAACCAAAATCATACCTTCTTTGTTCACTCCACTGGGACACTTCAGACCAGGCTGCTGCAAAACCTGAATCACTTATCTTTTTTATGTTAAACTCACGCTTTAATCCGGATAGTATAAGCAAATCTGTAAGGTTATGTGTTAAAAACGCGCTTGAAACCTTTGGAGATATGTCCTTCTGATTACTGTTACGTGACTGGTCAAACATTTCAACATCAAGTCGTGAACAGATTACTGCTTTAAGAGCAAATTCAATTGCATAACCTGCTAAGTAGAATACTCCTGCATGCTTTGAATTCTCCAAAAGGACCTCTGCTTCTAATATTCTTTCATTAGCCAGGGTTTTTAATTGCAATGCTGTCGCCAAATGTTACACAGTTTGAAAAATAATTAACAGATCTGCAAGAAAACGCTCCATTTTAGCCAGATTCATCCGCGCCATATACAAAAATAGCGGTGCTCACGCACCGCTATTTTTATTGGGAGCAAAGCAAACCTAAGCGGAATGCTTCAAAAATTCAAAATCATTTTTCCACCGGCAAATAAATCATTATTTAAACATCTTAGTCAGATCATTCAGATCCACGTCACCGTCGCCGTCTTTGTCAAGGCCTAGCTTGGCGCCCATGCTGCCGAGATTTCCGCCTAAGCCGCCGGATGATGTATTGCTTCCGCCGAGGTTGCCGCCTCCGAATCGGCCGCCGGTCAGTGAGCCTAACAATCCGCCCAAGTCCAGTCCGCCGGCTCCGCCTTGTCCGCCGCGGTTGGCCATTTTGGCTAGGACGACCGGAATGATCGCAGCTGCGATCGACGCCGCTGTGCCGCCATTGATGCCGAATTTCTGCATAATGTTGCCCGCGAAATTGTTTGAGATTTGCTGCACGGCCGGATTGCTTTCCGCGTGTCCGCTCTGCACCGATTCGAACAGGCTATTGACCTGATCCGGCTCTTTGATATTACTCAAACCATCCACTATGGACGACTGAGCTTCCTGCATAACGGCCTCGTTGTGCTCGTTTGGCACTTCGTTATTCTCAACAACTGCCTGTTGTCCGTTTTGTTTTATCAGATTAAACAATTCATCAAGCATGGTTTTTCAGTTTTGATTTGAAATTTCAAATGTTAAACAAACCATGCCAATTCAATGCACCTGACCCTGGGACGCTCTTATATGCAGCCGAAAACGACGATTTTGCAGGAGTGTGCTCCCTACAAATACAACTTAACCATCTCGCGCCAATAACGCGGTCTGTGTGCCTCTTCATCCCAGATGTACAGTTTGTGCGGCACGCCTATATTCGATAACGCGTAACTCAACCGCTCGTTATCCGCCAGAAACGAATCTTCGCGACCGATTACCAGCGTAATGTCAATTTTCCTGATCTGTTGCAAAAGCCTTTCGTCACAAATGCCGGGCACGAAATGGTTGGGCATATTGTAGTAAATGTTCTCATCGAAATAGCCGTCAAACAGGTCCGCGAAAAAAGGCAGGGGTTTGGTGAGGTCGTAGCGGGCGCTCATGCCTACTATTTTGGTAAAAAGAGTGGGGTGTTTCAATCCAATGTTCACAGCATGATAGCCGCCCAGGCTGCATCCCGTAACCGTGAGCTGCTTCGATTTATTTCTTTTTCTGATGAAAGGGATAACCTCCGTCAAAATATATTGCTCGTATTGCAAATGTCTGAGGATGCGCTGATCAGGGGACCGTGCTGAATAGAAACTCTCCTGATCAACACTGTCCACACAGAAAACCTGGATTTCCCGATCGTTAATCCGCTCGCGCATGGCCTCAATGATTTTCCAGTTTTCCAGATCGTAGAAGCGTGCCGCCCGGGTTGGAAAAAACAAAACTGGAACACCTCCGGACCCGAAAACGAGCATTTCCATATCTCTGTTCAGGGCAGGGCTGAACCATTTCTGGTACGCTCTCTCTATGGCAACGGGAGGCGATTGGCTCATCATATTAATCATTGGTTGGGAGATTTAACGCGTTCCGTATTTCCTTTGTCCACACTGCATATCCGGCTGGACTGAGGTGCAGGCCATCCTGTTCAAAAAATCCTCTGACCGGTGTGCCCTGCACGTCCAGCATGGCCGGAAAAATATTAATGTAATGCTGATTTGGATCTCCATTGATCTCATCCAGGATCAGCCTGTTTGCTGTCCTGATCTGAGCGATGATCTCCCAACGCTGCAAACTCGGCTTAATACTGATATAATAGCATGGAATGTCCCCGAATTTTTCCCTGATCTGTCCGATAAGCTGCCGGTAATACAGGCAAACTTCCATAGGGTTGCGGCCATCACCCAAATCATTGTCCCCGGCATAAATGATAACGGTTTTAGGAGCGCTGATCTGCGCCATGATCCTGTTGAAGAACCAGGAACAAGCCGCCAGTGTGGATCCCCCAAAACCGAGATTAACAGGTTTGATATCCTCGAAATCTGTATACAATGTAGTCCAGAGCGTAATGCTGGAACTGCCGTAAAACAGCGTTTCCGGCTGAAAAGGCAGCTTTTCAGATTCTTTTTCAACCCGCTGCACTTCGTCTTCGTACCAATTCATAAGCGATGTAATGTTAACCTAATCTGACTTCTTAAAATTACGATCCTAATGTTATGCGGTTGTGAACTTCACCCGTTCCAATGTTACATTTTGCATGCCATACCGCATTCCATCACAGCCAAAATCATTTTAATCAAATAAAGCACCAGTTGCCAGCGAGTAGCCTCTTTGCAATGGCCGGAAGTATAAAGTGTATTCGTTTACGTAAACCCTCCTATTCAACTTCATGAAACCGCTCTTTTACTGGTGCCTCCTTTTGTCATCCCATCTGCTGGCGCAATCCGTGCCAAACCAGAAATTTGTTCAGGAAGTGGTGACCCTGCACACCTCCGCGACGGGCTTGCCGGACGGAAAAGTGAACCACATTACATTAATGAACAACCAGCCGATTGCTTCCGTTGCAGGGAAATCAACAAAGTTTAATGATGGTAAATGGACTGCTGTTGCTGCGGGAAAAGCATTATCCCAGCCTCCCATACCCAACATTCAGGGGACAAAAGTATTAGCGGGCGTCCCCTACAAGAATGGGTGGGCGATCGGCTGTGAAGACGGTTTGTATTTTTATCAAAAAGGAAAAAGCCCCGAAAGGATCTTCCCAAAAAATGAACATTATAGCTGGTCGCTCAGACATGTTACTGCATTGGTTATGGATTCCAAGAGCCGGCTATGGTTTGGTTCCGAAGAAGGCGTCGGTTACCTGGACGGAGATAAATGGAAGTTGTTTACCGGAAAAGAGGGCCTGCCCTACAACCAGTTTACCTGCGCCGCGGCCGGTCCTGATGGCCTTGTGTGGTTTGGGACAAATAAAGGAGCTATTGAAGTAGATCAGGATCAGTTCAAATATCGTTTCAGCCGCCGCTGGCTCCCCGACGATCAAGTGAATGCGATTGCGGTGCAGACGGATAATGGCACCGCATGGATTGGGACAGACAAAGGCATCAGCCAGATCACCCGCCAGTCGCTATCACTCGAAGAAAAAGCACAGCACTTCACAAAACAGGTCGAAGAACGCCATAACCGGATGGGTTTTGTGGCGCAAAGCCATTTGAAGGAACAATTTAACATAGCAACTTCCGAAGTCGCCATTTCAGATAACGATGGCATGTACACCTCCATGTACGGGGCTGCGCAAGCATTCCGATACGCTGCTACCGGCGATCCGGAGGCGAAAGCATTGGCAGACAGGAGTTTCAAAGCCTGCAAATGGCTCGTGGACATTACCCATGAAAAGGGCTTCCCGGCACGTGTGATAATTCCTGTGGACTGGCCTGAAAAAGTAAATGAAATTTACAGCCGCGAGGACAACCTCCGCAACCAGCAGCACGATCCAATGTGGAAAGACATTTACCCCCGTTTCCCTAAAAGCAAAGACGGAAAATATTACTGGAAATGCGATACAAGCTCGGACGAACTGGCCGGACATTTCTTCTTTTACGGCATTTATTATGATCTGGTTGCGAAAACCGAGGAAGAAAAACAGGCTGTGCGGGATGTTGTCGGTGACATTACCGACCATTTGATACGACATGGATACAAGCTCGTGGACCACGATGGCAAGGTGACGCGCTGGGGCGATTTTTCTCCTGAATATTTCAATTCTGTGTATGGTTATGATCAGCGTGGACTTAATTCGGCAGTAATGCTCTCATTCCTGAATGTAGCCAGGCACGTTACGGGCGATAAGAAGTACGATGCCGAGGCAAAAATCCTCCGGGATAAATACAACTATCACATTAACGCCCTGCATCCAAAGGAGTTTTTCCCTCCGGAAAACGTCGTTCCCTGGGACAACAACATTTGTTTAATGAGCCTTTACGGATTAATCAATTATGAAACGGACCCTTCGCTGTTACTCATGTACCGGCAAGGATTGGAAGTGGCATGGCAGCACATCAGCAAGCAAAAAAACGCATTCTGGGATGCGATCTATGCAGCGCTGGCAAATCGCTTCACCCAGCAGGCCGATCAGAAAATGTTTGAAAACAAAGGACTTTTTCCCGAGAACAGATTATATGCCTCGAAAGTCGTAAAAGCCCATTACAAAGGCAATTACCGCACCGGCTTCATTCTCGAAAACCTGCAAAAAATACCGCTCGACCTCATCGGATACACCATGGATAACACCCATCGCCTCGACGTCGTTTTTGACGCTTCTCCCTTGCAGGATAAAAACATCGGATGGCGCACCGACGGTTATGCATTACCCATCGACGAGCGCGGCCACGTAAGACAAGACCGCGACGGTTTCGCCCTGTTAGCCTCAGAAGGAGACGGCCACGACGAACACGAAGGAACATTCTTCCTCCTGCCTTATTATATGGCTTATTATCACGGCTTGCTGGAAGTGGGTGAAGCGAAGTAAAACAGGATTACTTCCGGGTGCTTCCCAGCGCCCACCACACGAGTACAGGCTGAAAAAATAGTCTGATGAACCGCTTCTTGTCCGTATCCAGGCCGAAGGCGCTGCGTTTATTGACATATTGAGCAATGTTTCCCGGAAAAACAGCCGTGAAGAACGCCGCGGCAAGCCGTCCTACATTTGCGCGGTGCTTTTTGGGAGCCACGATTAAAGCACTGCCCATAGCGATTTCGGCAACACCGGAATAAACGACGGTGTCGTCCTTTTTAAGCGGGACAAAATCAGGGACTTGCGCCTGGAATTCTCTTCGTGCAAATGTAAGGTGGCTGATGCCGGCATATACTAAACTTGCTCCCAACAGGATGCGGGCGGCTGTTTTGATATCTTTTTCTTTCATTGTTTTCAGTTTATAGCAGGTTTACAAATACTGTTCCCCGAAAAATGCATGAAAAGCAAAATGCCGGTGAAGCGCGTTCACCGGCATTTTGAGCATTTAAAAATCAATGAAGTTCAGATCTTAAAATACATTGCTGAGACATTTTACCAGGGACTAATGCCCGTTTCAGGCGCATTGTCATCACTAAAAAACTGGCCCGTTGGCCCTTCGGAACCTAACATGGCCGCTTTTACCACCCTGGCCGCCGCATCCGGCACAGTTCCCGGACCCGAATGGTGATTGAAGTCCGTGGCGGTGTAACCGGGATCAACCGCATTTACTTTAAATGCCGTGTCGCGTAAGTTGTGCGCCAGAACGATGGTGTAGGCATTGAGCGCAGCCTTGGAAGCCACATAAGCAGTTGGCTTGGCCTCGTAATATTTCCATGCCGGATCATTATGCAATGTGAGTGACCCCAAGCCGGAAGTTACATTGACGATCCTGGGTTCCGGCGACTGTCTTAACAGATCAATAAATGCCTGGGTTACCGATATTACGCCAAAAAAATTGGTTTCAAACACCTGCCTGAAAACGTCAACATCCGTTTCGAGCGCTGTTTGCGGGAAGCTGCCTGCTACCCCGGCGTTGTTGACCAGCACGTCCAGCGAGTTGATTTTCCCTCCCAAAATCCCGCGCGCAGCTTGTATGGATTCAATGCTATCCACATCGATCTCAATGGCTTCCACCTGATCAAACCCCTCAGCGCGAAGCTGGCCGACCGCCTCCTGGCCTTTGTTCAAATCCCTGGACCCGAGATACACATAATATCCTTGTTGTAATAATTGCCTGGCCGTTTCAAAGCCAATGCTTTTGTTTGCTCCTGTTATCAGTACTGTTTTCATATTTCGTTTGTTTAACAGCACAAAACTACTGCCAACTTCCTTCGCCGCTGGAACACATCCTGCGGTATTAATGGTACATTTCGCGGATGCTGGCCCGAAACTCGGCCGGCGTCTGGCCCGTTTCACGTTTGAAGAAGCGGTTGAAATACGATGCTTCGGCAAAACCCAGATCAAAGGCTATTTCTTTGGAAGAATAATTTGTGTGAAAGAGCAGGCGGCGTGCCTCGAGCGTCAGCCGTTCGTGAATGTGCTTGATGGCTGGTTTGCCGCTTTGCATTTTGACTTCCTCGCTCAGGTGCCCCGCTGAAATATGCAGCAGTGAAGCGTATTCACCAACCTCGTGGAGTTCCCGGAAACATTCATTGACTTTGGACAGAAAACTTTTCAGGAGCATTTTATCAGCAGAGATCTCCTTTTCCTTGTACTGCTCCACGTAGAGGCGGCTGAGATATGTGAGCAGCACGCTCAGGTAAGCGCCCAACATGCGTTGCTGCCATTCACCAGGATTTCGGTATTCTACATTGATTTTCGCCAATAAATCCTCCACAAACTGCCTATCCGACTCGGTAAGCGCCAGCTTATGGCCGCCTTGGGGATTCCGGATGACTGGAAGCTTGCTTAATGATGCACTTTCCTGCAAAGACAAAAATTCATCTGTAAAGGCAATACCCGTAGCCCATAATTTCGCAAACCCCTCTTTTACAATGATTTGATTTGGCGCTGAAAAGTAAACCATGTTATCTTGAAGCGTAAAGGGTGCCATATCGAGCCACTGCCGCGTGCCTCCTGCCTGCCTGATCAAAACGAACAGATAATGGTCCTTCCGGTGCGGAATGAGAAGGTCCGCGTGATGGGGCGGATTGCCTTCGAAATTATAAACCCGGAAATGTTTGTTCCCTCCCGGCTCCTCCGCCTCTAAATCATAGACGGGCACCTGCAACGCATCGCTTAATATTTGCATGGATTAAAATTAGGGAATTTTGGCACGCAATGCTCTTTTCGGGACAAGAAGACGTGTATTCGCAGGCAAAAAAATGGCTTCTTCCCGCGACCTTATTGTTTCAAAAAGCGCGATTGTTGGATGAAGCCGTTATTTAATCAAATCCCAGTCAACAACCCCCACGCGTTTCGCCCATTCCAAATATTGCTTTTCAAGCTCTTTTACTTTTGCTGGTAACTTACCAGCGAGATCATTGGTCTCCGTTCTGTCCACTTGCAAATCATAAAGTTCCCAGGGCTGATGAATCTCGGCGACGAGTTTCCAACGTCCGCTTCTGATCGCGCGACTGCCCTCGTGCTCCCAGAAGAGCGTCCGGTTAACCGTTCCGCTGCGCTTATTTATGTTCTGATGCGCTGTTAAAGTCGACTTCAAGCTGTTCCCGGGCAATGCGGTTAGTTCCTTGCCAGCCAGCTTCCTGGGATATTGGAGCCCGGCCCATTCCAGACAGGTCGGCAGCAAATCTATCAAATGCCCGATTTGGCTGCTGGAAGTCCCAGCCGCGATCTGCCCTGGAAACCAGGCGATAAATGGCGATGCAATGCCACCCTCATGCGTATTTTTTTTAAACAATCTAAACGGAGTATTGCTCGCATTGCCCCACTCGGGATAATAGCTGTCAATGGCGTTGACCGAGCCGGGCGTACCATTCTTCTGGGTTACATAATTCCAGTCTTTCACAGTATCGCCGCTGCCACCATTGTCAGAGACAAAAATGACAAGCGTGTTTTTATCCTTCTGAATGTCTTTAAGTTTGGTCAGAATCTCTCCTACGCCACGGTCCATGCGATCGATCATCGCCGCATAGATGGCCATACGGGTATCCCACAGGTCTTTTTCCACACTCGTCAGCTTTTCCCATTCACTGGCTCCCTGATACCGGGACGACAGCAGCCATTGTTTGTCGATAATGCCGAACTGCTTCTGCCGTTCAAAACGCTGTTTGCGCAGCGCATCCCAGCCTTCCATGTACTTTCCTTTGTACTTGGCAATGTCCTCGGGCGGAGCTTGTATAGGCCAGTGAGGAGCCGTGTAGGCAACATAAAGGAAAAACGGGTTTTTGCTGGATTTAACTTCATCCAAAGATTTTACCGCAAAATCCGTGATCGCCTGGGTCAGGTAGCGCGATGTATCCTGGCGCTCTATTTTTTGGCCGTTCAAGAGAAAGTTGACGGTGCGCC
Source organism: Dyadobacter chenwenxiniae (assembly GCF_022869785.1). NCBI lineage: Bacteria > Pseudomonadati > Bacteroidota > Cytophagia > Cytophagales > Spirosomataceae > Dyadobacter > Dyadobacter chenwenxiniae. The sequence goes on from NZ_CP094997.1 coordinate 2,472,706, forward strand.
CATCGTTGTAAATTGGCTCTGAGTTGAAATAGCTGCTTCCGTTATTGAGCATTGTGAATGATTTGTCGAAGCCGCGGTTATGCGCCAGTGCCGATGGCACAAGTCCTACATGCCATTTACCCGAGATAATGGTGTTATAATCTTTGGTTTTTAGCAGCTGGGCAATGGTCGCACTGTTCTCGCTCAGGTAACCCTGATAGGCCGGGGAACCTTTATCCTGAACCATGTCCCCTATGCCGGCCTGATGCGGATACAGGCCGGTAAGCAAAGCCGCCCGAGACGGACAGCAGCGACCACTATTGTAAAACGATGTAAGCTTAATGCCCTCCCTGGCCAACCTGTCCAGATTGGGCGTACTGATCTCAGAGCCGAAACAGCCCAGATCGGAAAACCCGAGGTCATCTGCCAAAATAATAATTATGTTTGGATGTTGGCTTTTATCCTGCGCCCGTACAGACGTAACGCTCAAAAACAGCAGCAAAAGTTGTAAAAACCGGAATCTTAAAGTATTCATCATAAGCATTCAATGGGCCACCGGCTTGATGACCTGTTTGTAATTCATATTTCGATCTGGGTTGTTCATGGTAATGAGCTCATCTGGATATCGGATAGGCATAAGCAAGGAGGTGGCATTTTTGAGTGGTGGTTGTGGTGCAAATTTAAATAAACTGTTTAGTCTACCAATTTGATAGTTTATTTTTTAAGCAAATTTTTTCTCCCTGGCAATGTGCGCATAGAAACATTCAGCGGTCGGCATGTGTTTTTTTGTTAAATTTGATTTTTACAAAAAATATTATGAGCTCGACCTCTTTTGAAAATCTTTGTGAGCGCTTGTCCAGTGGCGCTTCGCGGGATCTCAGCGCATTGTTACCTGATGGAATCCAGCACGAAGCAGGACATTTCAATGTATTTAATTTCACCGAGATCTCACAAACAACACGTGAAAAACCAACGGTCCCCTATCCTTGCCGCGCATTTTATAAAATCAGCTTCCTGACGGGACGTTCACGGGCCGACTACCCGGACCGCACCATTGAGATCACGCAGCCGACACTGATCTTCACAACGCCGAAAACACCTTTCAACTGGCTGCCTATCGGTAAGCAAACGGGGCAATTTTGTGTCTTCTCAGCGGAATTTCTTCACCCGACGAAAAGTGGCGTAATCCTGGACGAACTGCCCATCTTTAAATCGCCCGAGCACCCTGTTTATGCATTGTCGGAACCGGATGCGGCGCGTGTACAAAGCATATTCGAGAACATGGAAGCAGAAATCGCGTCCAACTATGCTTATAAATATGATCTCATGCGCGCCTATACGCTCGAACTCATCCACATCGGCCAGAAGCGGCAGTCCACCACCATGCTGCATCCTAATCACAGTGCATTTGCCCGCACCACTTCCCTTTTTATTGAATTACTGGAAAGACAATTTCCACTTGAAAACCCCCAACATAAAATCGCGTTACGCACGGCAAAACAATATGCCGATCACCTCGCGGTCCACGTGAACCATTTGAACAAAGTGCTCAGAGAAACCACAGGACTAACTACCACTGAACTCATTTCCGGGCGGATTGTGCAGGAAGCCAGGGCATTGCTACTCCACACCGACTGGACCATTGCCGAGATCGCGGATTGTCTCGGATTTTCTGACTTCGCCCATTTTGCCAAATTCTTCAAGAGTGAAACTTCCTTTTCCCCAGGTGCCTTTCGGCGCCAGACAGAAAGTTCGAATTATACATAAAATTGATTGTGAAGCACAAACTGGCATATGCGCTTTTCACGGACATTTGTATCGTTTTAAAAATTAATACAAAAAGTCATGACAACGCAAAAAATCGCAATCATTACCGGCGGAAGCCGTGGTATCGGCAAAGACATCGCATTAAACCTTGCCACAAAAGGAACCGATATATTACTAACCTATCGCAGCAACAAAACAGAAGCCGACGCAACTGTGGCCGCAATCCAATCACTTGGCCGCAAGGCTGTTGCATTACCATTGAATACAGCCGAAACCAATGGCTTCGACACCTTTTTCGAACAGGCGAATGCAGCATTAACGTCCACATTCGGAACAGATCGGTTTGATTTCCTCATCAACAACGCCGGAACAAGCTTAACGGCCCCCGTCACCGAAACGACCGAGGAACATTTTGATGAAATGATGAACATCCATCTTAAAGGCGTTTATTTCCTTACCCAAAAAGCGTTGCCGCATCTTCGCGACGGTGGCCGCATCGTAAATCTATCTTCGGCCACCTCGCGCCAGAGCTTTGCAGGCGCATCGGCCTACGCGATCATGAAAGGCGCCGTAGACGTGTATACGAGATATCTTGCCCTTGAACTGGGTTCGAGGGGAATTAATGTGAATGTAGTCGCGCCAGGGGCTATTTTTGGCGGCGGAGCCATGCAGGATTCCCCCGAAATAAGGGCCTTTGTCCAAGGCATTACTGCACTGAACAGGGTCGGACTGCCGGATGACATTGGTGGCGTAGTCGCCTTTCTTTGCAGCGAAGACGCCAAATGGGTCAATGGTCAGCGCATTGAGGTGACCGGCGGCGTAGGGCTGTAACACGCCTTTTCAGCCGCTGCTATAACCCGGGCTGATGCGTTACTTCCGCACTTCCCGCTTGTCCAGCTCAGCGTCGACGGGGACCACGCCTTCCAGATGCTTTTTGAAAGCCGCAGTCAATTCTTCGATCACCTGCGGATTTTGACTGCCAATCTCAAATTTCTCTGAAGGGTCGTGTTCCAGGTTGTACAGCAAAGGCGGATTGTGCTCGGCGGCAGGCTTTTGCGAATAGGAAGGATTTGTTTTGAAGTGCGCTTTGTACGGTCCTTTCCTAATCGCATATAAATTGTTCGCATCGTAGTAATACACTATGTCCGTGACCTTATCCGACTTGCCTGTTAGAATGTCACTGATATCATTCCCGTCAAGCTGCGTGTTGGAAGGTGTCTCTGCCCCGGCCCATTTCAAAATCGTCGGATACAAATCCATGGATGTTGCAATGGCAGACGATATCTGTGGTTTCACAGTTCCGGGCATCCAGGCGATAGCAGGAACACGCATTCCGCCTTCGTAGGTGGACGCTTTTGCTTCGTAAAGCAAGCCTGACGAGCCGCCGTTTTCATCGATCAGCGACTTCATCAGCCATGGACCATTATCGCTCAGGAACACTACAAATGTGTTGTTATCGAGTTTGAGTTCTTTTAATTTATTCAAAATCTGACCCACGCTCCAGTCCAGCTCTTCCACCACATCGCCGTACAACCCGCGTTTGCTTTTTCCTGCAAACTCCGGTGAGGCATGCAAGGGAACGTGCGGAAACGGGCTCGCGTAGTAAATGAAGAAAGGTTTGTTTTTGTTCCTGATGATCAGGTCGGTAACTTCTGTCGTGAATCTTTTGGTCAGCAGGTCCTGGTCAGGCTCGGTTTCCAGTAGTTTGGAATCACGATACAGCGGCAGTGGCGGATTTTCGGTTGATAAAGCGGGCTTCCCGTCCTTGCCCGTGCGGAAGGATTCTTTGCCCATATCATTCGAGTAAGGAATGCCAAAATAGGAGTCAAAACCATAGTTAAGCGGTAAAAATTCAGGCAGCGAGCCCAGGTGCCACTTCCCGACAATGGCGGTTTGGTAACCCTTTGATTTCAATGCTTTGGGTAAGGTCGTCTCACGCTTGGGAAGGCCGCTGGTGGAATTGACAAAGAAAACCTTGTTGGCACTGTTAGTTCCAAAAACCCCGTTTCGGATCGGCAATCTGCCTGTAAGCAATGCGGCGCGACTAGGCGAGCAAACATTAGCCGCGACATAAAATTGCGTAAAACGCGTTCCTTCCAGCGCCATTTTGTCCAGATTCGGCGTACGGATCGTGGGGTGGCCGTAAGCGCTCAAATCGCCGTAACCGAGATCATCTGCAAGGATAATGATGAAGTTTGGCTGCTTCGCCTTTTGGGAAAACCCAGTTGCGGACATCAGGAAAAATGCTGTTACGAAAACAGAGAAGAGACTTTTTTTCATATTTATATTTTATAAAAAGCAATAGCAATCCTTCCGCTTATTTATAACCTTCGTTCTGTTTCAAACTTGGATTACGGTCAATTTCGCTTTGCGGGATAGGAAACAACACCTGGTGATCGAATGCAACTTTACCCCTTCCTTTGGCCAGCTCAATGAATTTGCCATGACGGATCAGGTCCTGGCGACGCAGCTCTTCGGAGAAAAATTCCCATCCACGCTCCTTCAAAATCTGCGCCCGGAAAGCATCTTTGGTCGCTACGTTGGCTAATGTTAATACAGGAAGCCCTGCTTTTACATGAACCTGATTTAAAAGTGCAAGTGCGTCGGGTGTCGGGCCTTTCAATTCATTCAATGCTTCGGCTTTGCTCAAAAGAATGTCGGCATAACGGACCACCGGAAAATCGTTGCCCAGATCCGCACCGGTGGCATTCAGGTCTTCTTCAAATTTAAAGCTTCTTTTATCATCCTGCCCCAACACAATGTGCTTTCCGTTCAAATCGTCATATTCGGTAAGAAACACCTGTCGGCGCTGATCCTTAGGGTCAAACGAATCGTAAAAGCCAGACAATGTTTTCAGCTGCGTCGCATAATTCGCTTTGGCCGTACCCTTGTATTTATAATTCGGCGGCGCTGCATGTGGCAAATAATTGGTGCCTAATCCCGGTTGCGCTACGTGCGGGCGAACATAAATGAATTCGCTGTTCACCTCATTGGCCAGCTTGAAAAGATCCGCCCGGTTTGTTGAATTGAAAAGATTATAACTGTTCAGATCGATCACTTTTTGGGCAGTTTCGTCTGTTTTTGCCCAGTTTTTATTATTTAAATAAAATTTCGTCAAAAACGCGAGCGCAGCGCCTCTTGTGGCTCTTCCATATTGGGTTGCTTTTACAGGCAGGATTTCGCTCACGGCCGTCAACTCATCTGCGACAAATTTTACAAATTCCTCGTTAGAAGCCCTCGCTGGCCTGTCTTCGCTGGTGCTGATGCTGCTGGTAATGATCGGGGTCGGACCAAAGAGATCATAGAGGTAAATGTAGCCGCTGGCGCGCAAGAACCTCGCTTCGGCCACGATCTGCTTCTTTCTTTCTACATCGAAATCAATGTTCGGGACATTATCAATGACCAGGTTAGCGCGGTAAATGGCACTGTAATATCGTGTCCAGGCCACATCGAAAAACTCGTGCGATGCATTCCAGGTGAAATCTTCGAGCGGCTGTGCCAATCCGCGAAGCCCGCCTTCCCGGATAATAAGCAGGTCTGTGGTGACTTCGGCCATCACGAAAATATTCCGGAAACCGTCCGTGCCCTGCTTTTGTTCCAGGGCATAGGCAGCATTCAAAAGTGCCTCGGCATCATCGGCGGTGTTGAAAAAATTATTCGGACCAAATGAAGAAAACACTTCCTCTTCCAGGGGCTTATCACACCCTAAAACGGTCAGTAACAAAAAGATATATATCAGTTTTTTCATTTTATTAAGAGCTTCTGCAATGTTATAGATTGATACTCAGGCCGGCTGTATAAGTGCGCGACAGTGGGAATGCATTGTAATCCGCGCGCACATTGGATGTTCCGAATGCACTGACTTCGGGGTCGTAACCTGTGTATTTGGTGATGGTGAAAAGATTTTGACCGGTCACATAAATCTGCACATTACGCACGTATTTCCATTTTGCAGTCGGGAAGTTGTAGGTCAGTTGCAAGGTTTTCAAACGCAGGTAAGATGCATCTTCCACCGCCCGGCTGTTGACATTGCTCGTGTAAGCGACGGCAACCGGAATTGCAGAAGAATTGGCATTTGTCGGATTAGTCGGCGTCCAGCGATCGGTGTAAGTTTCCACCAAACGGTTACGACGGAACGATATCGGGTTTTCAGATTCGGTGCGGTTCAGGTTGAAGATCTTACTTCCCTGCACGCCCTGGAAAAAGAAAGAGAGATTGAACGGACCATATGTAAAATCGTTGTTCAAGCCATAACTAAATTTGGGAAACGGCGAGCCCAAAATCGTACGGTCCTGCGAGTTGATTGTGCCGTCACCATTCACGTCGCGGTATTTATATTCCCCCGGCCGGGATAATGGCTGCGCAGAACTGGCAATATTATCGCCTGTCTGAAAAACGCCGTCCACAATGTAACCATAGTAAGCATTCAACGGATCGCCTTTGCGAATGATCGTAAAGTCATTGGTAAAACCCGCAGACCCACCCAGAATAAAAGGAAGCGTACCCAGATCGGTCACCTCATTTTTGACCGCCGAAAAATTCGCGGAAGTTCTCCAGGTGAAGGGAGCCGTAATGTTGATCGAATTCAGCCCCAGCTCAAATCCCGAGTTTTTCAAGCCGCCTACATTTTCGAATGTTGTGGTAAAGCCGGTCGTACGCGGCACGGGAAGTTGCAGCAGCAAGTCCTTTGTCTGCTTTTGGAAATAGTCAATGCTACCCGTCAGCCTGTTATCTAAAACACCGAAATCTATCCCCAGGTTGAGTTGTGTGGTTGTTTCCCATTTCAGGTCCGGATTGGGCAATTGTGTTGTTGAAATTCCTACATATGGCGTTCCGTCAAAAATGGCCTGCCCTTGCGGCCCAAGCAGCACGAGCGATTTGTAGCTTCCAATGTCCTGGTTACCCGTCACTCCGTAGCTGGCGCGGAATTTCAGATCGGTGATGGCATTCACATTTTTCAGGAAAACCTCGTCCTTGATGCGCCATCCCAGTGCTACGGAAGGGAAAACCCCATATTTGTTATTATCCCCAAACCGTGATGAACCGTCTGCGCGAATGGAGGCTGTCAATAAATATTTGTCATACAGGTTGTAATTAATGCGTCCCAGATACGACAGCAGCTGGTTCTTGGTGCGGCCGGTCCCAAGCGAAAAAGTGCTTTGTGCGCCTGCGGCAAGATTATCGGTGCCCAATGCATCCAACGGGAAATTCTGCGCACCGGCGGTTAATGAACTTGTTTCAAATTCTTGGAAAGTATAGCCACCCAAGACTTCTAATTGATGATTTTTATTAAGAGCCTTATTGTAGCGGGCCGTGACTTCGATCAGGTTGTTGTACGAATTGCTGGTCAGCACATTAGCGACTCCTTTTGTTCCCTCCGCTCTTTTCGTGAGCCGGGAAGTGAATATGTCCCGGCGGGAATCTTGTCTGTCCGTGCCGAAATTGACTTTCGCCGATAGTTCAGGCAGGAAAAAGTATTCTGCAAAAACGCTGGCGAAAGTCCGGTTGGTTGTCGCAAAGTCGCTCACCTCATTGGCCAGCCCCACCGGATTTTCTAGGTTTACGATTTGTGTCTGCGTCCAGGTGCCATTAGGGTTTCTGAAGGTAAGCGTCGGGTCCTGAAAAATTGCCGTGTTAATCACCCCGGCGCTTTCGTTCACACTCACTCCATTGGGCACGAAATCGTCTTTAATATTACTGGAATTAAGACTGAGACCGAATTTGAACTTATCATCCGTATAGTTGAGGTTCACCCGCCCCGTGTATTTTTGAATCCCGGAGCTGATCACCACTCCTTTTTGGTCCAGATAATTCAGCGAGGCATAGTAATTAAATTTGTCCTGACCGCCCGAGAAGCTCAGCTGGTGGTTCTGGACAGTGCCTTTCCGGAAAATTTCATCCTGCCAGTAAGTGCCGTTCCCGACCTGGGCAATCTGCTCCGCCGAAAACTCAGGCGCCTGTTTCTGATCAGCCCGCAGGTCATTGAGCAGGCCCATATACTGTTTCGCATTCAACACGGGAACTTGTTTGGTAACCTCTGAAATTCCCCCCGAAACAGCATAATTAACATTCAGCTTGCCTTTGACGCCTTTTTTGGTTGTGATTAAAATCACCCCGTTTGCGCCACGCGAACCGTAAATTGCCGTTGCCGAGGCATCTTTCAAAATCTCAACCGACTCAATGTCGTTCGGATTTAATGCATTCAGCGGGTTTCGTGGTGCCTGCTCCGTTACGACCGTCGAGGCGGGCACAACGGAAGTATTGTTAATGGGAAGACCGTCAATCACATACAGCGGCTCATTGTTTGCATTGATGGAGTTGGCCCCGCGTATCCGTATTGTTACGCCTCCGCCCGGCTCAGAGCTGGATTGTGTCACTTGCACCCCAGGCGACCGTCCCGCAATAAGCTGATCAACAGATGTTTGTACACCCTTATTAAAATCTTTGGCATCCAGAGAACTCACGGAGCCTGTCACGTCCCGCTTCTTTTGCGTTCCGTAACCTACCACCACGAGTTCATTCAACTGGCGCGTATCATCGCTTAACTGCACATTCACCTGTGAGCGGCTCTTGACCGGAACTTCCTGCGTAAGGTAGCCGATGCCAGAAATCACCAATATTGCGTCGTCACCGGCCTGCAGTTCGTAATATCCCTCCGTGTTGGTTGTAGTTCCGGTTGTGGAACCCTTAATCAACACATTAATGCCGGGAAGCGCCGACTGATCATTGGTTGAGGTTACTTTTCCCTTAACGAGCGTTTGTGCAAAACCGGGAAATGCCAGCAGCAGCAGTCCCAGGGTTAGTATTCGTAAATGAGGAGAATGGAAAGATGGAGGCATTGCAGGTAATAAGGATTAATAAAATATTTGAGTAATAGACTTTGTAGATTGAGAGCGCAAAATTAGATAAACTATTTATTCTACCAAGTTTATAGATTATTATTTGTTATGATCATTGATAAAGGGGATAAAAGACAAAAGGGAGCTATAAGGAGAAATAAGCTAGACTGTTGAGAATCCAACAGCAACGGGGCACCTCGAATTTGACTCGGAACAATGGAGGCTCAGCCTGATCAAGGGCATTTCAATTGAGAGAATGACGCAACGAACCCTCCATTTTGTCATAATCGGCACCTGCTGGTTTCAACAACTTCGCCCATCTTTGTAGCGTAATCATTCACCAAAAACACAAACAGAAAATGGGAACCTTAGCACAAAAAATCACCGTTGAAACGACCATTAACGCGCCGGTTGCAACAGTTTGGGAACAATTTAATGCACCTGAGGACATCACAAAATGGTGTTTTGCCTCAGACGACTGGCATGCACCCTTTGCAGAAAATGATGTGCGCACCGGCGGGAAGTTCAGAACCACTATGGCTGCAAAAGATGGCAGTTTCAGTTTTGATTTCGGAGGGGTTTATTCCAATGTCGTTCCGGAAAGTCTGATCGAATACGACATGGAGGACGGCAGAACTGTGCAGGTGACTTTTATGGACAATGGTGACAGCACGACGGTGACTGAGATTTTCGATGCTGAGCAAACCAACCCGGCCGAAATGCAGAAATCCGGCTGGCAGGCCATCCTCGACAATTTTAAGAAACATGTAGAGGGGAACTAAGCACTCAGGAAGAGTCACTTTAACGCTTTTTTTATCAAATGCCGCTTCGGGAGTCCGGGGCGGCATTTAGCGTAAAAATTGCTCAGATCTGGGGAAAGAAAGCGTCGGCCCCCTACCCTTTTTCGGTGGCATAGGTTTTTACAATGGCTGGACTTTCCAATCTGGCAACTAAACCAAATATGCTATGTTTTATCACGTAAAAGAATTACAGTTTAACGCCAGGGTTTCCAAACCCGATCCGAAGTTTGCAAGACTCCTGCTCGAACAATTCGGCGGCAGCAATGGCGAACTTAAAGCAGCAATGCAGTATTTTGTTCAGGCATTCACTGCAAAGAATCCGTATCCCGACAAGTACGATTTGCTCATGGACATTGCTACGGAGGAATTCAGTCACCTGGAAATTGTGGGTGCTACCATTCAAATGTTGCTGGGTGGTGTTAATGGGGAATTGAAGAATGCCTCGGAGGAATCCGAGATCATGAAATTGTTGGACGGAACAGCCGCAAAGGAGGATTTCATCCATGAAGCCATTGTGAACCCTCATTTTGGGGTCCTTACGGGTGGAGGCCCTGCATTAACAGATAGTAACGGTATCCCCTGGACCGCTGCTTATGTGACTGCAAACGGTGACCTGACCGTTGATCTTCGCTCCAACATCGCTGCGGAATCGAGAGCGAAAATTGTTTACGAATATCTGATGAAATTTACGGATGATCCTTCGGTAAAAGAAACGCTGCGGTTCTTAATGACCCGGGAAATTGCACATTACCAGATGTTTGAGGCTGCATTGGCAACTATTCAGCCCAATTTCCCTCCGGGCATCCTGCAAGGCGATCCGCGTTACAGTAATCTCTATTATAACATGTCCAGTGGAATGGACGCGCGCGGGCCATGGAACGAGGGAAGCAGTACACAGCTGGGCGAAACATGGCAGTATGTTGATGATCCCTTGCAACAAGTGCTTGATACCAATGGGCTTACGACCCTGACGCCAACCGGAACAGACCGTACGGAAAAATCGGTAAAAGCGCTTAACGAAGAGCTGAGCAAATTGCGTAGCGAGGAAATCATGAGTGCTACTGCTGAAATTGATGCGCAATGGAGCACTTACGACAAGTCGGGCGGCTTTATTAACGAATTATAATCCAAACTGAATTGGACTTATCAAACCACCAGGCGGATCGGGTAAAAATCGTTTTTTATACCGATCCGCTCTGTTGCTGGAGCTGGGCACTTCAACCCCACTGGCAACGTTTTATTGAAGCATACAAACACCAGATTACCTACTCTTATTGCCTGGGTGGGATGATCCCGGACTGGACCAAATATAATGATCCGTTCAATTCGGTTAGCAGACCAGCCCAGATGGGCCCGATTTGGATGGAAGCACAGCACAAGACCGGCGCGAAGATAAACGACATGATATGGAGCCAGGAAGAGCCACCCACCTCTTCATATCCTGCCTGTATTGCTGTCAAAACTGCGGGCTTACAGAGTTTTGAAGCATCAGAATATTACATGCAGGCTGTATGGAAGGCGGTTATGGTGGATGCACTGAATATCTCCAAAAAAGATGTCTTGCTGGAAGCGGCCCGCGGTTCAAGCCTGTTATATCCCGATGTAGTAGATTATGAGCGCTTTCTGAATGATTATGACAACGCTCAAAGCCGTGAAGCGTTCCGTAGCGATCTGCGGCAGGTTGCCTACAACCGCATCGGCCGTTTTCCTACATTAACCTTTACAAAATCAGGAAAAGGGTTAATTATGACCGGCTTCAGACCCTATGAAGCACTGGTGGACGCTTTCAACCAATTGCTTGTGGTTTCGCAGGATCAATCTGTTCTCCCTTGATTACAAAGCATTGTCACTCTCGGAGCTGTACTAAGACGTCCTGCTAAGCAATGAAAAAAGAAGAAATTATACCCGGCGATTGGGAACGTATCCTCTTTGGACAAGCGCCACCCATATTTTTGGTAGAAGTGCTGATCCGCACATTCATCATTTACCTTTTCCTTGTGGTTATCGTAAGGCTGATGGGCAAACGAATGGGCGGGCAGCTAACCATTTCCGAGCTCGCAGTGATGGTCACGCTCGGTGCAATTGTATCACCAGGAATGCAGATGCCGCAAACGGGGTTGCTGCTAGGCATTATGGTCCTTGTCTGCGCACTTATTTTCCAGCGCGGCCTCACGCTGGGTGAATTCAAAAGTGCGACGTTCGAGGACATCAGCCAGGGGACATTCAGTATACTGGTGAAAGATGGCATCATGCAGCTGGACGAAATGGCGAAGACGAAAGTTTCGAGACAACAATTGTTTGCAGCCCTACGTGGGAAGGGAATATTTAACCTGGGAGAAATAGACAGAGTGTATCTTGAGGCCTGCGGTATTTTTACGATATGTAAGAAAAAACGCCCCGCACCCGGCCTTATCCTCTTTCCACCGGATGATCCGGAAATCAATTGTTTTTCCCAAGAGATCAGTGAGGGCCAGAAGGTATGCCTGCACTGCGGAAAAGCACTTCCCGGGGAAGATGCGGAAGGCCAGTGCCCAGTTTGTGACTCGTCGAATTGGGAAGTGGCGAGTGTATCTGTTCCAACTGAATCCAATCAAATAGCCAGTCAATCATGAAACCCGAGGATATTCGCATAAATGACTGGCAACGCATTTTTGTCGGCGATGTGCCGGGTGCATTTTACTGGGAAGTTATTTTAAGAGTAGCAGTGATTTACGCCATTCTGATGATCTCAATGAGGCTGATGGGCAAACGGATGGCGTCTCAGCTCAGTCGGAACGAAATGATCGCGATGGTTTCTCTGGCAGCCGCCATTGGTATTCCGTTGCTATCGCCTGACCGCGGCATCCTTCCGGCGTTCGTAATCGCAATTGTAGTGATTTTGATCCAGCAAGTAACTGCGTGGATGGCAACCCGAAACCAGAAACTTGAATCGCTTACCCAGGGCAACATTTCGGTTCTGGTACATGATCACCATTTGAACCTGAAAGATATGAGGTTAACAGGCATTACCAGGGAGCGCGTGTTTTCTCAGCTTCGCAGCAATGACATTTTGCATTTGGGAGAAGTGAAGCGTTTGTATTTTGAAGCAGGAGGCAGTTTTACAATAATACGCGAGACGGAGATAGTTCCCGGTCTGGGCGTGCTCCCGGACAAGGACGTTGAATTTCAAGACCAGTCCTATCAGCGTGAACCTATCCAGGTTTGCGACATATGCGGCTTCCCGCCAGCAGACGACTCCACAGACCAGCCTTGTGGCAACTGCGGCAGCCGACACTGGGCACAGGCGGTATCGCTGAAATAGAAAAGTTCGAGTCATTTCATGCAAAAAGCTGACCGGGAAATCGGTCAGCTTTTTGCATGAAAGCGCCAGCCATTACTTTCCTGTTTGGGAATGAGGAGCATCAACGGGCTTGGACTCGGGCGAACCCTTCTGTCTTAAAAAAATGGTGAGTAAAACAATGCTCGCAATTGAAAGAAATTCGCTTTGCCAGTTTTGAAAGGTTTCAAACCAAAAATTAGCTTGTGTTAAGTAGTTCGCAACGGTGTCCTTCGCCTCGCCATTCAGGACATTTTGTTCATTGTGCTCTGTCCAGCTTCCGTAAAGATGCAGCCCCCAGCTAACCAGGAACAAGATAGCAAAGGCAATAAAAAGCGAATATTGATACAGTTTCAATATAAGGCCACCTTTCCTGACGGGCCACGGGGCGTCGGGACCCGCTACCGGCTCACGGTCCACTTCTTCCGGCTCATCCAGGGATTTGGATTCCGCCGAACCTTTCTGACGAAGCCCCACTGTTAACACCACATATAAAGCCATTTGCAGGAATTCGCTCTCGAAATTTTCAAAAGTTGCAGAAATAAAATGCCCGCTACCCAAATAGCTGAGCAGGCCGATCGCCACGGCTCCATCCTGCTGTAGTTCTGCATTGTGCTGGTGCCAGCCTGTGAATGTTTGTGCAATGAGTGCCACAACAAATAAACTGAAGGCAACCAGCCCCAAGCCGTTTCTATAAAAAAAAGAATGAGATTTTGATAAAGAGCCCATAGCTATAATAAAAGGTGATGTTAATAATGAGCCCGTATGTTACTTACTTTCAAAAACAAATTTCTCCACGACTACCGCATCCCCCTGCACGCCTTTGCCTAAAATTCCTACACGCAGCGCCCGATCCCAGGGAGGCATATAAGTAATGTCTGCACTCAGTGTCTCCAAGCGTGTAAAATCTGATCCGTTGAGGCTATAATGGAAACGGATATCCGTGTTGTTTTTCACGGTCAGTTTTATAAATAAATGTTTGCCCCCGGCAGCCACAGGAAAAGCTCCGAGACTGCTTCTTGCACCATCTTTAACGAGTGTAACATGAATGCTGTCCTGTTTCGCCGCTGCGTAGATCAGGTTCTTGTCGTCACCAATTAACGCTACACCGGCCAGCGCATCTTTTACAGGGATCGTTTCTACTGTGGCCTCATAATTCCGGCTATCTATCCTCCTGGCCACAAACACTTCCCGATCATCCTTCATGTGTAGTCCCACGCGGCCATTTTTTAACTCCAATGCGGGTTTGTTGAAAACGGACCAGCTCCACTGCAGTCCCAGTTTGTTTTTGTCAAAATCGTCGGTAACCTTATAGGCTGTATTTTTGTCTGCGGGCGACAGGTAGTCGTCTGTAAAACTGATCCAGTTGTCGGGAGTGAATTCAAATCTGCGGATGAGCGCTTGCCTGCCGGTATACTTGTTGGATGCGCGGTCGTAGGCATGGTACATGAGGTAATTTTTCCCCTGGTGCACAACGGCCGTTCCATGTCCCGGGCACATCCAGTCACCTTGCCCGCTAAGGATAGGGTTTCCGGAGAATTTTTCCCAGGGACCCATTAATTTTTTGGCCCTGGCAACACCGGTTGCATAGGTACAACCGGGACCGCAACAGCCTGCTGCCGCGTAAATCGCGTAGAAGTAGCCATTGTTTTTTATGACGGAAACACCTTCCACCAGATTGGCTTCCCATGGCGTATCATTACGGAAAAGCTCCCGTTTTTCGCCTGTCAGCGCGGTTCTCTCTTCATTGATCGGCTGAATCCAGATGGGTGTTGGTTTTCCCACGCTATTGCCGTCTTCTTTCCAGATCAGGTGCAGCTTGTTATTTTCGTCACGAACCGGGAACCCGTCAATAGATCCTACTTCCTGGCAGACCAGCGGGCCGTGATCCCTGAACGGACCTTCCGGCGAATCGGCACTGGCCACCCCAACGCAAAGGTTGCCTCCTTTTTTATGGGCGGTGTAATAAACATACACTTTGCCATTGTCGTAAGTCAATTCAGGGGCCCAATAGTAGAAGTCGGCCCAGGCAGTGAGATCAGGGAATATGGAGCCCGTCTGCTCCCAGTTAATCAGGTCTTTTGATTTCATAATAGGGAATGCGGGTGCCCAGTTGGAGCTCGTCGCCGTTGTATAATAAGTATCCCCTACCTTAATGACCGATGGATCAGCAAAATCCCCGCGTACCACTGCCCGCTGGGCTATTGAAAGTTGAACGAATGTCAGCAGTAACAATAAGCTGATGCTTAATTTCCTCATAAATAGTTTTGATGTGAATGCCTTTTTAATGCTGTAAATATACATTTATTCACCCGAAGGCACATCGACCGACCGCCCGGTGGCTACCGGCTCTCCAAAACTGGGGAGGCCGTCGGAAGTCCAGCTGAATTTTTGCATTCTTACATTTCGGGAATCGTCGCAGCCTTCACCTGCGGCTGAATTGGCATGATAAATAACCCAATCCTCTTTTCCGTCGCGTGATTTGAAAAACCCGTTGTGCCCTACACCGAATGCATTTGCCGAAGCCAGACCTGTGAAGACCGGATTCGGGGACTTGGTCCAGTTAGCGGAATTCAGCGGGTCGCTCCCTTCATTTAATTTCATTAACCCAAGCGAATAGCGGTCATCGCCGCAATAACTGCCCGAATACACCAAATGCACCCGGCCGGCCGGATTACGAAGGATTTCAGGTCCTTCGTTTACTGCAAAACCACGCTTTTCCCAATCGTATCCGGGGGAGGAGATTTTTACCGTCTGTCCCGCGAGCCTGAAAGGACTGCTCATCCGGGAGATGTATAAATTTTGGGTTAAATCAGTTGGACCTCCCGCAAAAGGCCTGCCCGACCATATCAGATACAGTGTTGTATCTTGTTGAAAAACAGTCCCGTCAATCGACCACAAGTCAGCAGGCTGGGTTACAAGCGCACCTTTGTCTGTCCAGGAGCCCTGGGTTGGATCAGCATTTGTATTTTCCAAAACCCACATCCGGTGTGCCCGGTCGTTCCCATCTGAGGCGGTATAATAGATATACCATTTGTTATTGAGGAAGAATAACTCTGGTGCCCAGATATCCCTGGAATTACCTCCGGTGGCTGGTGCAGAGAAAACGGTCACAGGCGTTACATCTTTTAGCCGGCTCATCCGGCTTGTCTTCCAGATCTGGATGCGATTGCCAAGCGTATGCAGATAGTAATAAGTTGAATCTTTCTGAACCACCCAGGGATCCGGCGCGGCATTCAGCAGAGGATTCGTGAATGTGGTGGTCTGCTGCTCACCTGGTTTCGGTGCCTGCGCCTCCTTTTTACAGGACGCGGCGACGAAGACAAGTGAAGCGCACCAGATAATAACGGGTCTGTACCAGGCTTTCAAACTCATAAAAACTATTTAAAGTCAACTAGAAACGTAATCAATACCCAGGATTCTGGGTCAGGTTTGGATTAAGGTCAATGTCCGATTGCGGGATCGGGTACCATTCATTTCTGCCTTTTCTGAAATTGGTAAACTCCGGATCGCGCACCGCCAGTTCGGGCCCGAGGTCGCCCCAACGCTGTAAATCTGCAAAACGCCAGCCTTCTCCTGTGAGCTCCGTAATGCGCTCGTGCTTGATCTGGCCAAGAAGCTGCGCCTGGTTCCATCCGCCAGCCCGGCTTAGCGGCCTCAGCCCCGCCCGTGCGCGCACCATATCCACGTACTGCAAAGCCTGTGCGGTCTGGTTCGCTCCATTTAATGCCTCTGCGTACATTAATAAAATATCCGCATACCGCAGCAACCGATAATTATTGGGCGATCGGAAGCCTTCTTCCGTTCTTCCCGGCTCGTTGTCATTCAGCTGTTTGCGAAACCAAACAGCACTGCTTTCGCCGGTACTTGCCCCGTAGCGGGTGGCAAATGTCTGCCCGTAAACCATTGTGAACCGCGGGCCGCGCACGTCAGTGGAGTCAAACAGCAATGTTGCTGCCAGCCGCGGATCCCGTGCGCCTTGTGCTGTATTCTCTTGTTTAAATTCACCGATAAGCCAGCGACGTGCCCCGCCGTCAGAAAAACCTACGCCCCGCGGCGCATAGAATTGCGCAATAGAAGTTCCCGTATTATTAATTTTGGTTTCGTCCACATCGTCATCCGTACTCTCATTGGGATTGAACCGGAATTGTATTTCAAAAACGGACTCGCTGTTATTTTCGGTTGAAGCCTTAAAATTGTCCTGATAATTGGGCGTCAGACGGTATAATCCTTTTCCTTGACCGGTAACAAACCAGGCCAGTGCATTCACTGCTTCCTGATTTTTGCCCTGCTGTAAATAAGCCTTTCCCAGTAAACCCATCGCCGCACCGCGTGTGGCGCGACCGAGGTCATCGCCTGTATAGCTCAGCGGCAGGGTAGCTGCTGCTTCCATCAGGTCTTTTTCCACTTGCGCCCAGGCTTCTGCATTGCTCGCATTGGAAGGCCGGTCCGTTGGGCTTGACGGTGCAAGAATAATCGGTGGCCTTCCGAAATATAAAGTAAGATTAAAATAAAACAGTCCGCGCAGAAACTTCGCCTCGCCGATTATGCGGTTTTTCAAGCCATCGTTCATCTCGATGCCGGGCACGTAAGCGAGTACCTGATTTGCCCTGAATACCCCGATGAACAAATTCTGCCAGGTTCCGGCAGTAAGACCTTCATTGTAGTTAGTCTGATTGAAGCTCATAACATTATTCAGCGTAATGTCACCGCCGGAGCCATAGCCTTCATCCGAACGGAGCATTCCGTGGTAAAAAAGGAACCTGGAATACAGCGTGGCCGTCCGGTGAAAAGTACTGTAAACAGCATTGATCCCTTTCACCGCATCCGCCTCACTTTTCCAGAAAGAGGCAATTGTCGGATTATTAGGATTGGGCTGATCAAAATCGCGGTCGCAGGCGGTGGTAACCAGCAAAATAAATGAAGCAAGCAAAAATATCTTTTTCATGTTGATGTCTTTTGGGATAATAGCCACTGATCAGAAACCGAGGTTGAGGCCGAATGATAAGATGCGTGATGATGGGTATCCTCCCAGGTCCACCCCAGGTTCCAGGTTGAAATTCGCGCCAACCACATCGGGATCAAGCCCTGTGTATTTCGTGAAAGTCGCCAGATTTTGAGCACTCACATAAACCCTGGCATTGCTCAAAGACAGTTTCCCGGTGACACGCTCAGGGATCGAATAGGATAGTTCGATGTTCCTCAACCTTAAATAAGATCCATTTTCCAGCCAACGATCGGTGTTTCCCCTTACATTGGAAACAATACCGCGGTCCGCACTGGCGGGGTCACCCGTAGCACCGGTGGAATAAGAAACACCGAGGCGTGGAAAATCGGTGTCGGTGTTTCCCGGCGCCCAGGGATTAATGCCCCGGCGATAGTTCGAGTATCCCATTCCGTCCAGATCCCTCCTGACGTCATTGTATATTTTTTGGCCAAATGCGCCGTAGAACTGAACATTCAGCGACAACCCGGACCAGGTCCCATTCAGGATAAGACCCGAAGTAAATTTGGGCCACGGACTGCCTGCAAATGTGCGGTCGCGGTCGTTGATATCATCATTCGTGCCCTGATCGACGCGGTTCACGTAGCGGACATCGCCTGGTTTCGCATAGGCAGCCTGGGCTTTATGCGCCTGTATTTCTTCGTCGTTCTGGAAAAGCCCGTCGGTTTTTATCAGGTAATATTCACCAATGGAGCGGCCAACCTGCGAGCGCGTATTTCCTGACTGAATGTAGTTACGCGGCTCCCCAGTCTCCTCGTCCACACCCAGGTTTCCAAGTTCGAGCACTTTATTCCGGATGATGCTGAAATTGGGCGCAACGCTCCACGTGAATGGCCCCGAAGTCTGCCGGTAACTGAAATCAAGCTCAACCCCTTTATTTTCAATAGAACCAATGTTCACTAAGGGATCGCCCTGCAAGTTTCCAATGTACAGCGGCAGCGGCAGGGATAGCAACACATCTTTTGCAACCGACCGAAATGCATCAATCGTAACGGCTAATTTGTTATTAAAAAGTACCAGGTCTGCACCAATGTTGGTCGTGGCTTTTTGTTCCCATTTAATATCCTCATACACGAGCCTGGCCTGTGTTGCCCCAGGAAATTCCGTTTGCCCCGATCCGAACACAGCCCTCGGTGCCTGGTTCAGGAAGCCGGTGAACTGATAGTTGCTCAGGTTTGCGGAACCCAAAATACCATAGGACCCTCTCAGTTTCAGCTCGGTAATAATGTCCGATTTAAAAAAATCCTCATTACTGATTTTCCACGAAGCAGCCGCGGAAGGGAAATAACCGGTGCGGTGTGCAGGTGAAAATCGGGAGTCCTTATCAGCGCGGAAAGTAAAGGTGAGATAGTATTTTTCAGCAAAATTATAGTTCAGCCTTCCCAGTGCGGAGTTAATGAGCGTTTGCGAGCGCGTTCCGGTCGCGGTCATTCCGCCGCTCGCAGCGTTGATGGTCGTGAAATATTCGCCCCCGAAAAAACCAAGCTGTAACCTTCGTCCGCCCACATCATCGTTTTGGATCGTTTGCTGCGTGTAACCTACAACACCGTTTAAATTGTGTTTGTTAAAAGTAAAATTGAAGTTAAGCGTATGCTCAAAAAGATAACTCAGGAACTGTGCCCGTGTTTCCCCAACGCTGCTGAATTCGGGTGACTGATTCCAATACCAGAGCCCTTCCTTTCGCAGGTTATTGGTTTTATCAAAACTCGTTTCCAGCCCTGCGTTGAAGCGATAACTTACCCCTTTCAAGATTTTGTAGTCGACAAACGCATTGCCCAGCACTTTAAAGAAGTTGTAAGATGTCTTTGTAATATCATTGATCGCCAGCTGGTTACGAGAAAACGACCTCGCATTGAACGACCCGTAACCCCATCCGCCGGGATTTGAGTTACTCACCAGGTCTGCACTCTGAACAGGAATGATGGGGAGGCTGGTCCAGATATCATACCAGGCATTCCCTTCGGCAAACCCACCCTGGAATGGTGCATTTCGCTGGGTGCTGGAAATCATCAGGTTTTCGCCAAATGTGAATTTGTTGCGGGTAGCCTCTGTGTTAATGCGCATCGAGCCACGCTGAAAGTTACGGGCTTTGAGCACTCCTTCGTCAGCAAAATACGATCCGGAGATCAGGTATTTGCTGTCTTTACCGCCGCCCGAAAGGCTCACGTTATAATCCTGAATGCTACCCGTTTGCAACAGTTCGTCAGCCCAGTTTGTATTCACGGCGCCGTTATAACTGGCCACTGCGGGCTGCAATGCATAACCTACCGCCTGATAGGCGCGGGTATTTGTAGCAACAAACTCCTGTGCATTCATCATATCCCAGCGTTTGGGAAGTGATGAAACCCCCAGGCGAAGGGAAGCATCCACTTTCAGCGCTCCTTCTTTCCCTTTCTTAGTGGTAATGATGATTACTCCGTTCGCCGCCCGGGAACCATAAATGGCAGCAGCGGAGGCATCTTTCAATACCTGGATAGTCTCCACGTCATTGGGGTTCACGGTAGTATTTGCGTCGGCCAACATGCCATCGATCACGTACAAGGGGCTTGCATTCCCGAACAGCGTACTCAGGCCGCGTATATTCACGACGGCCTCCTGGCCTGGCGCGCCGCCGTTCCGTACCGCAACACCGGGCGTCATTCCCTGCAATGCTTCGGGTACGGAGCGGGCAATACGTTTGTTTGTATTCTGCGCATCAATGATGCCGGTTGCACCTGTGAGATCCGAGCGCCGAACGGACTGATAGCCGATCACAACAAATTCTTCCAGGTTCTGCGCATCTTCGGCTAACTGGACGGTATACGTGGTTTGATCCGTTACGGGAATGTCCGATGCCAGATAGCCAATAAATGAGATCCGAAGTGTTTGCCCGTTTTGTGCGGCAATTGAAAATTTTCCTTCGGCATCCGTGATAGTCGCGGCGGTTGTGCCGGCGACGAGCACTGTTGCGCCTGGCAGCACCTCACCGGTGGCTGTCTGCACAATGCCGCTAATTTGCCTGTCCTGGGCAGACGCAAATTTCACACAGAAAATAAGAAGAAGCGCAATTTGAAATAGCGTATAAGAATAGCGCATAACTGATGGGTTGATGAATTAAACAGACAATAACAACAAGTTTCCCAGTCCGGAGGGAACTGGAAAAAATGGTATCGAGCTGATAAAAAATTGTGCCATTCAAAAAGCGATTGAGGCCGGTTGCTGCACATTCAGAAATTGACCGTGGAAAAGGACTGGAAAACAAAAGAGTTTGTAACTGGCACAATTTTTAACAGGACGGCATTTTTTTTTAAAATCATCAACAACCATTAAAAATCACATCCTATGAATGTTATCAGCACAAAGCTTCACAGCAGAATAGATTACACCACCAGTATCCTGTTTATCGCGATGCCCTGGATACTTGGCTTCAATGACGTTTTGCCCGCAACCTGGACTTTGATTGCGGTCGGTTGTATGTCTATTCTCATGTCACTTTTCATGGACTATGAAGGCGGTATGGTTCGCAGTTTACCTATGGCGGCGCACCTGAACATTGACATTGCCACCGGCTTATTTCTCGCTGCATCTCCCTGGATCCTGGGTTTTGCCGATGAAGTTTATCTGCCGCATTTGTTGCTTGGCCTCTTTGAAGTCGCGGCCGGGCTCATGACAAGGCGCGTTGCGCAAAGCGATGAAGCAGATACATTGGAACACAGCCAGCAGCCTTAGTTAAAGAAAACCTGGCAAAAGCAAGTGACTGCCTACCATGTGGCTTCACGTATTCAATACATCAATGTAAAAGCTGAACGAGCCTTGCAGTATAGCTATTTGGGCGCTGGCGAGGTGGGGTGGAGAAAGCGATATGATCGCATCAAACACAAACAACATTTATTTCAAAAAATCGAGCATTCGTTTCATGTCATCGATTTCACTTTTTCTTTCTGTGATTGCGGCATCTATCGCGTCGTTCAATTTTTTATAAAATACGGCGAATTCGTCTTTCAGCGATTCATAGCACAATTGCAAGCTGGCAGTATAATATTGATGAGCGATAAGGGTCTTTCTCGGATGCTTTTCATACTCCGCATATTCGATAATGATCTGCTGATGGACAGGATCGGCATACCAGTCGCCAGGCGGTTCCGGGACAGTGAGAGGTGGGCAGCAACCCAGTAAATAAATATGACCTATGGCCTGATATTCAAAAATCAGAACGTCGACACGCACGTTTGCATTGTTTCTGAGCCCCGGCTGGAAGACAGATGCCGGCAATATGCGCTCGAGCATCACCTGGCGGCCATTCTTGAAATCGATCTCAGGCAAATCAACCCGCAAGGAGGTCCTCAATGTTTCGACGTGCAACTGTATCTGTCCGCTATAAAAGTAGTGATCCGGCCATTGGCTTATCTGATCATCAATTTCTTTCTGCGTTTTAAGAAAAAGTGCGTCGAGATTGTATTGAGAAAACAGCTTTATTTTTTGCATAACCTACGTTTTTTGTGAACCCTCGCAGAGAAAGGGTGGTCATTTTGGCTCATCGGAATTTGTTGTGTCCCGGCCAGGAAGCACCTGTTTCTGGTCGTCGCTCAGATCAATATCTCTTCGGACATCCACTGACGTAGTATCCTTCCCTACCACAGCGGAATCGACGGCCTGACCCGTATCAGTTTGTGCCTTGTCACTGCTATTTGAAGTACATCCCTGGATCAACAAACCGAGAACCGAAAGGATGATAGAAAATGCAATTTTCATGATCAAAAAAATTAAATATGAATAAACCTATTTGACGCGGGCTATAAAATGTATGCCAGGAGTGCCCTCTTTACCGAGAGCACTATTATAAATCAAATGCGCGCCAGCAGTGATCTCGGGCTGCGTGATTGGCATGGTATTTATCAGAGCCGGTCGTTTTCGAAAAACTACCTATCCACGAGACGACATGAACAGCGAAACCACAAACCAAGACCAGCCCGCATCTGAAAACGGAACCAAGGACAGCATAGATGACCTGTTCACACCGGGAGGATTTAGAAAAACGGAGGGCACTTCTTATAGTCGGCCTTTAGATAAACCAAACAAAAACAAATCGAAAAGCCTGAAGTCCGGCGGGAAAGTCGTGCAGAAGCCACTTTAACAGGAGACATTAAGATTTCCAAAACCTCAGATACAACAAAGCCCCTGACAAAGCAGGGGCTCGTGCGGTTTTGAAAAATGTCAATTCACACCGGGTTATTTACAGCCATTAGTCATTTTCTGAATAGGGCGACCTGGCCATTTCCCGATACAAATGCTGTAACCTGTTCGCCGTTAATAATTCCCGCTATCCGCCTGATCGTGTCCCTGGGTTTTAACAATTTTGTTGTAGACACCCAGCAATAAAAACGGGGAGGTCCATTGTCCCACAAAGAGTGCAGTGTGCTTGCGCCCCATAATTTTCAAAGCCAGTGATACACCGATAGCACCCAGGGCGGCCCACAAAAATACGTCTGAAGGCAGTTTGGCTGTTTGTTCTTCAATTGCCTCTGCCACTTTACCTTCGCTGTGGCTTGCGTCTGTTAGATTTTTCATTTTCTCTTGATTTTTAGTTTGCCGCATCTGCATATAAATATCATACCTGCCGGCACTAACCACCGGAGCGTTATGCGTATTGGCACCCTTTTTTTGAAATGCCGGCATCACCTGATGAACTGCTTTTATATGCCTACTTCCAAAAGAAAGAAAGTTACCTGGATTATCGCCGGAGTGCTATTACTGATGATAGCCGTCCGGATAGCCCTTCCATACATTGTTCTGCACTATGCCAATAAGAGCCTGGCAGAGATGAAAGGATATTATGGTCATATACAAGATGTTGACCTTGCGGTGCTCCGGGGTGCTTACCGGGTGGACAGCATTTATCTCAATAAGGCCGATACGGTTTCAGGCAAGCAGACACCCTTTTTCGCCGCTTCCGTTATTGATCTCTCGATTGAATGGAAGGCACTTTTAAAGGGCTCTATTGCCGGTAATGTGAGGGTTGAAAAGCCGCTCCTGGTCTTCACAAAGGACAAGGTGGAGCCCAAACAGATCGCCAGGGACTCGGCTGATTTTAAAAAAATACTGAACGATTTCATGCCGCTCAGCATCAACCGCTGTGAAATCCGCAACGGCACTGTTCGCTATAAAGACCCGAGTACTGCGCCAAAAGTGGACATACACATGGACAGCTTGCACTTGCTGGCTCAAAACCTGCGAAACAGCTACGATTCCTCCGCCCTGCTGCCGGCCAGTGTGGATGCCTCTGCCCGGATCTATGAAGGAACCCTGACGATGAACGCAAAACTGAACCCACTGGCCGACCAGCCGACCTTTGACATGAGTGCCGAGCTTAAAAATACAAACCTGGTCAAGCTGAATGAATTTTTTCAGGCCTATGCAAAAATTGACGTTAATAAAGGCCGTTTCGGGCTTTATACCGAAGTAGCAGCTAAGAATAACAGGTTTGCCGGGTATGTCAAACCATTGATTAAAGACCTGGATGTCCTTGGCAAGGAGGACCGGAAAGACAATGTTTTCAGAAAGCTCTGGGAAGCTGCCGCAGGTGGCGTAGGCCAGTTGCTCCGGAATCAGCCCAAGGATCAGGTGGCTACCAAAATCCCTTTCGAGGGGAAGCTTGATGACCCGGAAACCAATATTTGGTATGCTTTGAGCCATATCCTTCAAAATGCATTCATCCATGCCATCCAACCTTCCATCGACAGCGAGATCAGCATCGCTTCTGTCGACGATCCAAAAAAGGAGAAGAAAACATTTTTACAGAAAATATTTTCCGGGGATAAAAAGGAGAAGAAAGAGAAAAAAGAAAAAAAGTAATGCGATAGGCTATGGAATGCGTACCATAGCCATATTTATCATTGCAACAATGATGCAACAATAAAAAAGTATGTATATTGCAACCCCGTTGCATGTGCATACTTTTTATGTAAATGCTGGTGCAACTGCTTTGCAATTGATCAATTTTTATATGCATTTCCGCTTTATCACCCTTGTCGCCCGTCAGGAATGGGCATCCATCTTTCGAAGTAAGGTTCCGTTGGCGCTGTTTACTGTGTTGTTCGTCGTTGCGTTACTGGCGACGTTTACCGGCTGGCAATACGTCAGTAAATTCAATCATCAGCAAAAAGCGGCACATCAGGAGGTGCATGACCAATGGATGAGCCAGCCCAACCGGCACCCGCACCGCGTTGCCCACTATGGCTACATGGTTTTCCGGGAAAAATCCCCGCTCAGCTTCTTTGATTTCGGCCTTGACAGCTATGTAGGCAATTCTGTTTTTCTGGAAGCGCACAGGCAAAACACGGTTAATATGAGTGAAGCGGGTTTTTCTAATGGGATGCTTCGTTTCGGCGAACTGAGCATGGCCATGGTATTACAGCTGCTCGTTCCCTTGTTCATCATTTTCATCGGCTTTCAAACCGTTGCCAGTCTCAAACTAAATGGTGTACTTAAATTACTCTTATGCCAAAGCGCATCGTACCTGGACATTCTTATCGGCAAAATAACCGGGCTGACGGCCGTTGTCTGGGCTTTGTTTTTGCCGTTGCTGCTAGTAAGCCTGCTAGCGGGCAACCTGCTCATTACCGGGGATATGAGTGCCGAGGCCTTGCTACGCGTGCTGCTGCTTACCATTTTATATGCCATTTACTTCCTGATCATTACCATGCTGGTTGTGATCGTTTCTGCTATAAGCAAATCTGCAAAAAACGCGCTGATGGTCCTTGTCCTGGTCTGGATGCTGTTTTTTATTGTCATTCCCAAAAGTGCCCAGACGCTCGGCAGCAGCCTGCACCGGGCACCGGATAAGATCGCTTTCGAGCAGGCCATTGAAGAAGATGTGAGCAAGCAGGGCGATAGTCATAATCCAGATGACCCGCATTTCGCAAGCTTGAAGGCAAACACCCTGAAAAAATATAATGTGGATTCGATCTCACAGCTTCCAGTCAATTATGGCGCATTGGTAATGCAGGAAGGGGAAAACATTTCGTCGGGCATCTTCAACAAACATTTTGATCGACTGGTCGACATATATAAGGCCCAAAATAGTGTATCCTCCATTTTGGGTTTTGCAGATCCGTATCTGGCGATCCGCAATATTTCCATGAACCTCTCAGGAACCGACTTTGACAGCTTCACAGCATTTCAAAAACAGACCGAAAAGTACCGCTTTGAAAAAACTAAAAAGCTCAATGAGATCCATTTGACTCAGATCAAATATCAAAACGACAGCAAACAGAAGGTCAGCGCTAAAAACTGGCAACAGCAACCCGATTTCAGCTTCCAGCCTTTGGCATTCAGTGAAAACCTCGCGGCCGGAACGCTTGGTATGGCTGCATTAATCCTGTGGGTTTTTGCCAGCCTGGGCGTATTAATCTTTGTTTCTTCCAAACGCGCGTATCAAATATGAAAATCCATCGGAAAGTTCTGTTGCTGGAAATCAAAAACTTCCTGCTGGGAAAAACGGTGCTGATCGGGGCAATCAGCCTGCTGCTTTTTGGTTTGTACAGCTTTTATCACGGCAACCAGGTAATTAGTCAGCAGCAGCAGACGATTACAACGGTGCAAAGTGTGCAAAGACATCATTTGCAAGAGATTGTGGAGCATGGAACAGGAAAAGCGGTCGGCACGACAGCCTACTATCCCTTCTTTTATACGACCAACCCGGCTTCTCCCTGGGCGAAATTTTCAATCGGGCAACGCGATGTAAATCCCTTCACATTGAAAGTCAAAATGCTGGCGATTGAAGGGCAGCTTTATGATTCCGAGTTAACCAATCCGCTTACCTTACTGGTTGGAAACCTAGACGCTTCTTTTGTATTTATATTTCTTTTCCCGCTGCTGATCATTGCGTTTACCTATAACGTGCTTTCGGAAGAACAGGAAAGCGGCGTCTGGAAAATAGTCCGAACTACGGGCAATAACATGGGTGCGGCCATTGCTGGCAAGCTGCTGGTTCGTTTGGCGATTATTTTAGCAGTCACCCTACTTGTATTTGCTGCCGCAATCATCTCTTTGCGCCTCCCCCTTTCGATGCCCACCTTCGAGCTGCTGACCGTAGTAATCCTCTACATGCTCTTCTGGTTCACAGTCTCGCTACTGGTTATTGCTTTGGGCAGAAGCTCTTCATTCAATGCGACTACATTGGTCTGCATCTGGATTTTCCTGGCGATCCTGTTTCCCGGCATCGCAAATATTACCGTGAACAACAGCATACGTGTGCCCGAAGCGGCTGAAACGGCGATCCGCCAGAGGGAAGGATACCATGCCAAATGGGACGAGCCCAAGAAGCCGACGATGGAAAAGTTCTACGCGGTTTATCCTCAGTATCGCAAATACCCTATCCCCGACGACAAATATTCTCCTGGCTGGTATTATGCCATGCAATTTTCGGGTGATCTGGAATCGGCTAACTCCTCCAAAAAGCTTTTTGATAAATTAATGCAAAGACAGACGCTATCCGAACAAATTGCGGGCTTCAACCCTGTCATTGCCGCGCAGCAGTCATTAAACAAGATTGCTAACACAGACCTTACCAGCCACATCCGCTATCTGCAATCGGTGAAGGCCCACCACCGGCAGGTCCGCGAGTACTTCTACCCTTTCATTTTTGAAGAAACCCCTACCGAAAGCATTGACTGGGGTGGTTACCCGGCTTATCATCCTAATCAATATGTGGATGAACCCATTTTCCGCGGCGTAATGGCGATCCTCATCTGGGTGATCGGCTCGCTTGGAGCTGCGCTGATGTTATTCAACAGAAATTTTATTAAAATCAAAGACATTCAAAATGCTTGAAGCTATAAACCTTACCAAACGCTACGGCATTCAAACTGCCGTAAACAATCTGAATTTAAGCATTCAGCCCGGTGAAATCTTTGCGCTGCTCGGTCAGAACGGGGCTGGGAAAACCACGACTATCAATCTGTTTCTGGGTTTCATAGCGCCTACCGAAGGCAATGCACTAATTAATGGTATATCAGTAGCCGAAAACCCACAAGAGATTAAAAAGTATCTCGCCTACATTCCGGAAACGGTAATGCTTTATCCAAACCTGACCGGCATTGAAAACCTGGAATATTTTTCTTCGCTGGCGGGTTTTGATTATTCAAAAAAAGAGCTGGGTGAATTGCTCGCAACTGCCGGCCTGCAATCGAAAGCATTTGATCAAAGATTGGCAGGATACTCGAAAGGAATGCGGCAAAAAGTAGGCATTGCCATCGCTGTTGCAAAGAAAGCGAAAGTGCTGCTGCTGGATGAGCCAACCAGCGGACTTGATCCGAAAGCATCCAATGAATTTTCCCGGATTATAAAGACCCTTGCTGCAAATGGCACGGCGATCTTAATGGCAACCCACGACATTTTCCGGGCCAAAGAAGTCGCAAGCCGAATCGGGATCATGAAAGAAGGCAACCTGCAATCTGAGATTGACGCAGCCTCCATCTCAGCGAACGAGCTTGAAAGCCTTTACCTGAAAACGGTTTAGCAGCTGCCAATTAAATTGGTGAGAAAAGCCTGTCGGCAAGCAGGCGTTCCAGCCACGTATTAATAACAGCGACGTTCGTAATGTCGGCAAAATTGGCCTTTTGGGGATGTGTTTACCGCATGTGGGATACGGCGATCTGGCACTTTCAAAGAAATCAGCGCTCCAACAGCAGCAGTTTTTATTGGAATGGTTTTGGCTAAGGTAATTTATAAACTACCAAAAAGGACATGGCAAAAACAGAAAACTTTGAGACCTGGCTATCAGGCATCGCCCTGGAAAGCAAGGAAGATGTATATGATCTTTATAATTCGATAAACAATTTCGAAAGGTCCGGCAAATTTTATACTTCCAAAGAGGTTACCAACGACGGTTACGAATATCTGGTTAAGGCCGATGGTCTTGAAGATCACCTGCACCTGGATTCGGACGAAACCAAGTTTGCTTTCATAGATCATTTAAAGTCTAATTATACCGATGCGGACGCCGCCGACATTGATGTGTGGTCGGAGATGAAAAAGGATTTGGGCAGGCTGGATTAGTCCTGCCTATTGCATGTTGGCGTGTCTAAGGCAGGTTTTCTCTTCTAGAATGTCCAGGCTGGATTTTGTTTGAGACCGGCCGGTTAACGGGTAAGAGCTTTTCCCGCCTCGCTAGCGCCTTCCAGCTGCCATTTATACCACACGGTCGCGAGCTTGCCACCGTGTGGTTTTGAAACGATTAAACAGCACCAAAAGTAAATGCTATCGAGGTTGATTTCATTCAGTCATCTTGTGAGCGTTAGCATGCAGATCGTCATCAGTACAGCATTAGAAAATGTTGTTTTGTTCAGTAATACCAATTGCTGCTTACGAAAATGAAAAATAAATAGCATGCTGAAATCGCAACCATTACAAGATATCCCTTCAATCCTTTGCTGCTGAATGTTCTCCATTTTACACTCAAAATATATAAAACAAGCAGTGTACCGGCTGCGAATAAATACTTTCCCGCTCCCCACATCATAAAAAGCCAATCGGTGGAAGAGGCTTCTCTCATATGATCAAATAGTTGGCTGGCTGACCATAGAATCAATAATGACCCGGTCGTTACAAGTGCTGGTGAGAATCTTGTTACCAGCACACATCTTGGTATTTTACCTGCCACGAAGAGCAGCAGATTAATCAGCAAAAAAAACAATGTGCTCACCAAAAAAAGTACACTTACTGCAAAACCAAGGAGGGACGACCAGGCGGCGAAAGCAGTCGTCTTTTCAAAATAAAGCGTGCCATCCACAATCACGTGGTTACCCTCCGTGTCTTTCAAAAACAGTATCTGCGGGCTGGCGGCGTGAAGACTCTTGTAACGGATGCCCGCAGCCTCAGCCGCTTGCCATTTCATTGAGCCGCGGCCCAGAATTTGAACGCTTAATTCGTTCCCGACCTGTTCTACCTTGATTGTATTGGTAAGGCTTTCGAAAAAACCTGTGTATAACTGACTTGGGTTGCTTAGCTTGTAATAACCCATAAATGGCTGTGCTACTGCCTTATTCAAAGGATACGTAACTGGCATAACGGGTTTCTGGACATGCTGCAAAACGAATTGACTGATCAAATGGTCGGCGTACCGATAGAATGATTCGTTGTGCGTATTGATAGCGAAGGCATACCCCAATCCTAGTTTACGGTTATATAAAAAAGCGGACAAAAATCCTCCGATCGCGCCCCGGTGTCCCCGGAAAATATGCCCTGCGATGTCGCTGGCTTCGTTACCATACCCGTATGTGTTCATCAGCCCCGCACGGGCAGACAGATAAGTATGCGGCGTTTCAGATTCATTCAAAAATTTCTCCGAAAGAAATGGCCCGGAATGTGTTTTCCAGTCATTCAAATATGCCTTCAATGCAAATGCAAAATCCAATGCACTGACATTCAGAGAACTGTATCCGGGATTGAAAGCCGGCTGATGCGGCACCAACTGGAAATGATCGTCCTTCCAGACATAGCCCTTACTGTATTTCGCCGAGCCATCGCTGGTCATAGCGATGTTTGCATCTGGCATTTGCAGAGGTGTAAAAACCTTTGTACGCAAATATTCACTTGTCGGTTTGCTTGAAACCTTTCCGATGATGTAATCCAGAATGGCATAGTTCACGCTGGAATAGGAATGCCGCTCTCCCGGTTTCCATCTGGATTTCATAAATTTCCCAAAAACCGCTACCGAACCAATGCCGGTAACCGGCTTGCCTGTGAAGTTGTATTCTTCGAAAGGGGACTTATCGCTAAACCCGGTGGTGTGTTCCAGCAGCATTTCAATGGTAACCGGATTTGAAGTCTCCCATTTATTTTCAAATGGAATTTCAGGCGCTATATCGCTCAATTTCGTGGTACCGCGCAGTTTCTTTTCCTTTACCAGATCCAGAATGCTGAGCGCAATAAACGTTTTCGTAATGGAGGCGGCGCGAAACAATTGACGCTGCGTAACAGGAGTTCTTTTACCCATGTCGGATAATCCTAAACCGCCTGAAAACCGGACTGAGTCTTTATCCACGATTGCCAGCATCATTCCGGCAACGTGTTGGCGCTGCATCTCGGACTCGAGCCGGGCTTTCAGCTCGTCCAGTGTTTTGGGCACAGGCTCCTGGGCCTGAACGGCCGGAAATGTCGATAAAGTTGCCAGCAGAAATGCTAAAACAAGTAAAAAGAAAGTAATGCTACGGGCCATTGGATTTTACAATTTTTGAAAGTGAATCAATGGCCGAAATAGGTCAGAAATGGGGTTACCGGCGTTCGGATGTATCCAAACGCACCGTTTTTGAAGATTTGGAAGCTTATTTTCTGCCAGCGGAGGCAAATTCACTTGGTGACTGGCCGGTTGATTTCTTAAAAGCTGTATTAAAAGTGGTTTTTGAGTTGAATCCGGCTTCAAAAGCAATTCCCAGCATGTTCAACTTTTCAAATTCTTCGGAAAGCAACAGCCGCTTCGCTTCCTCGATCCGATAGCCGTTTACAAACGAAAAGAAATTCTGGCCATACACCTCGTTGATCAGGTAGGACAGCTCATGAATGGAAATACTCATTTTCTGGGCAAGTACGGGAAGGCTGAGAGCACTGTCGAGGTATACTTTTTCTGCCTGCATCAAATGTGCCAGTTTATCTTTAAGCACAGACGCCTGGCTCTCAGTCAGCCTTTTCTGCTTTTCGCTCCGGGTGCTCGTTTTAGCAGAAATAACCAGGTCCAACTCTCTTAATGCCGGTTTTGAATACGGGTAAATTTCTTTCTGTTGCAATGCAAAATATGCCAGGAAATATACACTCAGCAGATATAAAAACGGCGTAATATGAAATAGTAAAGTGAAATTGAATATGGCCAGATTAAGCCATACCAACACGACGGCGGCCAGGACCCATAAAAAATATTGCAGCCACGACAGGTCAATTTCATCGGTCGAACTGGCTACCTGCTCAATGTTCTGCCGGTGGCGGATCAGTTTGCGGTAGGACAAGCCCCAGTAAACGACTGTCTGGATGGGCAAGGCGATTTTCAGCAATGTCAATACGACCCGCGCCGTCATAGGATCTGAAAACCTCACGTTTTCTCCTGTCACCATATGAGGAAGGCGGAAAAGCAGGACTGCTGCAAAAAGGACGAAATGCCACAGCATGCGGATGGTGCTCTTTTTGTCTGTTGCTGTAAAAAAAACAACACTCAGATACAACATCGGAGCCGATAAAAACCGGCTTACTTCTATCAGATCAAAGAGGGCAACCCGCTTGCTATGCAGGTGAAGATTATGCAGGAACACTTCCAGCATTGCACAGCCAAAAGTGAAAATGAATGCGCCAAGCCAGTGGTTTGCCTTGACATTATTGTTTTTAGGATTTGTAAAAAGTAAAAATGCGAGCAGAAAAGCCCCTCCGGTGGTTAGGCCAATTAGTAAAGGGTCGGACATGCGTTGTTTGTGCTGTGAATGTTTGCGGCTCGCGTGGCGGTTCCACCGCGGCAGTTCCACCGTGGGGATTCCATCCCGGCGGTTCCGCCATGGGGATTCCATCCCGGCGGTTCCACCGTGGGGATTGAAATTAGAAAATTTGTCTAATTCATCACCGCTTATTTCGTCGGAAGGTTTACAAAGTTGAATCCGGCATGGCCCTTACAAGCTGTTTACTCCGATTCTATGTCGGGCGAGAGCCTCCGAACCGCACGCAGTGGCTGCGATCCGAAAGCCCTTTCGACATATTGTCCATTTAAATGAGTGCTCTTTCAGAAGCCTTAATGCGGGGTTTAATACTGAATGAGCAGCAAATTTCTCGCCTACCAGCGTCGCGCCCGTTACAATTTAGACATCAGAATCGCCAATAGTATCCGGAGTATCCTTTGTTCGGCTAAATCTGACCGTTGTCATTTGGGTCAAATTCCACGATCCATTCAATGCCATACTTATCTCTGAACATTCCGGCGTATGTTCCCCAGGGGGTGTCGCCAATGGGACCTTCAACATCTCCGCCTGCCGATAGCCCGTCAAATACTTTATCCGCTTCTTCACGACTTTCTGCACTCACTGCTATTTTTGATCTGTTCTCATTTTCGTTTGTCCGTCCCATTATTTCGGGAACATCATTCGCTATTAATACATTGTTTTTCCCAATAGGCAGGGAAATGTGCATGACTTTATCCGCTTCATTCTCTGACACTGGAAATTCAGCGCTTGCTATGTCTTTAAAACGAATCACTTTTGCGAATTCTCCGCCAAAAACTGATTTGTAAAAATTGAATGCTTCCTCAGCATTTCCATTAAAGTTGATCCAGGGATTAATTGCTTTCATGATTATAATATTTAATTGTTTATTTTTTTTCAATTAAGCTTTGAGTGATAGAGCTATGTCAAGTCTCTAAAATGTTCTTTTTATGATTTCTGAGATAATGTTACAAGAAGATCTTCCAGGTTCTTTAATGTCATCTTGAACCCTGCTGTAAATCCATCCAGTAATTTCTCCATTCGCTCAAACGATTCATTAAAAACTGTAATATTTACTTTTGTTATACCATCTTGTTCACTGAAATTGTAATCCCATTCAGACCCCGGCAATTCAAGGTTTTCGTCTTTATCGGAAAAGGCATTATAGATTTGAAAGTGAGTCTTTGGCGTAATGGAAGTATATCGCTGCAATGCCCAACGCGCTTGTCCATCGGGACTTATCATGGCATAAAATCTTTTTCCTCCAACCTCAAAATTCATGTATTTGGTTTTGGCACGCATTGGCGCAGGTGCCGACCATTGATCCAGTAATTCCGGTTTAGTAAAAGCATCCCATACCAGAGAAAGACCAGCATCAAATTCCCTGGTTATAAATACCGTTTTCGCCGCTTTGTCAACTGTAAAATCAAATAATAAATTACTGTTCATTTTTTTTGTTTTTAATTGTTGCTAATACTTTGTCAAGTTGATTAAATTGAGTTTCCCAACTTTGCCGGAACTGGGCCAGCCAATTATCAAACTCCTGCATTTTTTTTGCATTAAAGTGATAGTAAATCTCCCTACCCGACTGCTCCGGTCTGATCAGTCCGCATTCATTTAATACTTTAATGTGTTTCGATACTGCTTGCCGGCTCATATCAAATTTTTCAGCCATTGTATTTGGCGTCAATGCCTGCATAGCAATTAAAGATAAAATAGCTCTGCGAGTTGGATCAGCAATAGCCTGGAATATGTCTTGTCTCATGTTTATTCTAATTATTCGCAACCTCTGAGTTGCAAATGTACGCGCAACTTTTGAGTTGCGCAAATTTATTTTTATTTTCAGATGTATTGGTCAGCACTTTTAAGCTGAATCCGGGAATGATGTGCCTCTGAGTCGGGTATCTGCCTATCCGCGAAATCGTTTGGTGAAGTATTTGTAACTAAGGGAAAGAAATAAAATGGTATACACGGCATTTAGTAAATAAAGATTTTGGAAGTTGGCTGGGCTTCCTTCCTTGTAGTTCAGCATTTGAAACGGGGCTGCATAAGGCAGGTAAACAATATGTTCCCAGCTTTTTAGCAGTAACCCTATCATGAGCCCACCCAGGCCAATACCCAGCGAAATGATCAGACTTTTTATCCGGAATGACAGCCAATACTGTAAAAAAACAGTCGGCAGTATAGAAATAAAGAATTCGGTCACAAACCTGAAAAGATGAAGGGTGGGTATGGGAAATTGTAAAAATCCAAAATCTGGTATTACATAGCCGAGCGCCACACCCGACGCAACGCTGAATGAAAGGTAGAAGGCGAAAAAAACAAGGACCATGGTCAAAATAACCATCAGTTTGCCCATGTATATCAGCCCCCTGCTGATAGGCAGCGAAAACAAGTGTTTCCATGCATTTGCCTTATGTTCGATTTGGATGATCAGGCCAATGATCAATAAAACAAAGCCAATTGAAAAGAAGCAGCACCCGTTCAGCGTCCGAACCAGGAAGTCGTCCCAGGGACTTATTCCCTTCCCCGGTACAAAGGCTTTGACATCGGATATGTAGGTGCCAAACAAGATCAGGGGGATAAAAAGAGCGCCTAATAAGGTAAGCCAGAGGGCGAATGTATTTTTAAGTTTAATGAACTCGGCATAGAACAATTTCATAAGTGATTGTCTTTTATAAGTGAAAGGAAGGTTTCTTCGAGACTTCTTTCGACCAGCTGGGCGCGGTTGACACGCAGGCCTGCCCCAGTCAACAGTGCGATCACCTGGGCCAGGTGATCCTTATTAACCAATTGAATTGCAAGAAACTGAGCTGCTTTAATGATAGGCTGATGATCTTCCATCAGGATTGCCAGGGCCCGGATGTTGTCATCTGTATCAATTTCAATGATTGCCTTTTCCCGGCTCATTTGCTGCAGTTCTTTCAGGCGCCCTTGAAAAAGCATTTTCCCTTGGCCAATAATACCCACATGCGAAACCAGCCTTTCAACCTCTGAAAGTAAGTGGCTTGAGATCAGGATCGTAACACGGTGGTTCACATTCAGATCCCGCAATAACCCCCTGATTTCTATAATGCCGTTCGGATCAAGCCCATTGGTAGGCTCATCCAGTATTAACAGATCCGGTGAAGAAAGAAGGGCTAGCGCCAGTCCAAGCCGCTGTTTCATTCCAAGTGAATAGCTGTGCACATACTTTTCGCCTTCGGTTGCCAGGCCCACCATTTCAAGAACCTGCCACACTCTTTCCTTTGTGATACATCTCAGGTCTGCGGTTACTTTGAGATTGTCAAACCCGGTGAGATGGTCATATAGCGATGGGGTTTCGATGAGCGTGCCGATCCGCGAAAGTATCCCATTACGATCATTACGGTAGGATTTCCCAAAAATTTTGACGGCTCCTGAGCTTGAAGGGAGCAGGTCAAGCAACAGCCTGATCGTGGTGGTTTTGCCTGCGCCGTTCGGGCCTAAAAAGCCATAAAAACTCCCTTTCGGAATTCGCATATTAAGCCCCTTAATGACAGGATGATCCTTAGAAAAACTAAAAGACAAATCGCTTGTTTCAAGGGCAAGCGCATGCGCATCAATCATATCTCTGTGTTTAAAATGACAGCAAATGTTCTCGGCTTTATTCAAAATGAAAAATCATCGGGACATAACCGGAAACCAGCCCGTCCTATTGGCCGTTTGGCATGCCGAATCTTTTGGAGACATGTAAGTTGAATTGGGCATTGAAAAGCGGGTTTTCGGCATGAAATATTTTGAAAGCGGCGGTGATTGCCCATATTTGAATGATGAAGCACCTGGAATCTTTTATTGGAAAAGTAATGGCTTCCAGAACGCTGCTGCACCTTTCTTTCTGCCTGGCGTTTGTGGGGACCTTTTCATTCGCCGTCGTTTTAAGTGGTAACCTCGACGCGGCTGGTGCTGCTATGATAAGCTGCCTGTACATTTTGACATGCACTTATGTAGGAAGGTGGTATGGCAAGTCTTGGCTAAACCGTTCATCAGTGCAGGTGCTTGTTTCAAAATCAGTTTTAATATTTCTGACACTGGTGTTAGGTGGCGCTGCCGGTGCTGCATATATGTTCAAAGGAAATGTAGCCGGGTATTTCTTGCAAAACCTGTTTATATGCTTTCCCATTTCGTTACTGTTTGTATTTTTTGGAATCGCAATTGCCCTGGCACGGCATACATTGGCTGTCCAGGTGACAGAAGCTAAAATCGCCCAGGAACAAAAGGAAAGCGAGCTGCGGCTATTGTTATCGCAACTGAGCCCGCATTTTCTATTTAACACACTCAATAATATTTATGGGATATCGCTCACGCAGCAGCAAAGGGTGCCCAGCTTACTGCTTAAACTTTCGGAATTGCTTAGATATAGCGTCTATGAAACCAGGGAGGACTTTATTCTTCTTGAAAATGAGCTGCTGTATTTAAAGAATTACATTGATTTTGAGAAAATACAGAATGGTGACAGGCTGATGCTGGAACTTGCGATCGAAGAAAATCCGGGCGAGCAGATACGGATCGCTCCCATGCTGTTGATTGTCTTTGTAGAAAATGCATTCAAACATTCGAAATCTACCCGCAAGCCAAGTATGTTAGTCGCCATTACATTACGAGTCCTTGAAGGTTGGATCTGCTGCGCCGTTAAAAACTCGTTTGATCCTGACCAAAAGGAGCAAACCGGTTTTCAGGAGCCGTCAGGCATTGGTCTGCACCATACACTGAAAAGATTAAACCTGATTTATGGAAGTGATTATTTTTACAACGCCACCCACGACAATGGTACATATCATGTGGAACTACGCTTGAAAGCAAAATAAGATGATCAATTGCCTGATTGTAGACGACGCCCCCGTTGCAAGACAAATCTTGGTCGAGTACTGTAAACTGCTTCCTGTGCTGCGGGTTGTGGCGCAATGTAGTGATGCTTTTGAAGCCAGGGAAAAGATGCAGCAGCTTCAGATCGATTTGCTTTTGATGGATATCAACATGCCAGTATTGTCCGGAATTGACCTTTTGAAGACATTAAAAAATCCTCCATTGGTCATTTTTACTACGGCCTACAAAGAATTTGCGACGGATGCATTTGACCTTGCTGCCTGTGATTACTTGTTGAAACCTTTTTCAATTGAGCGTTTTATAATCGCCATTGACCGGGTTATTGAGAAATTAGATTCCAAGAAGACCACTAAACCCGAAACGCAAACAATCACCCAAAGTAATCACCTGCTTTTACGAACAGAAGGCCGGATTAACAAGTTGAACTATGATCAAATTGTGTATTTAGAGGCTAACCGCAACAATACAAAAGTTGTTACTATGGGTGAGCATTTAATGAGCACTAACCCACTTTCCTCTATCGAAACTCACCTACCTAATGAGCTGTTTTTCAGAGTCCACCGGTCCTTTATTGTCAACCTTTCAAAAATTACCGGTTTGCAGGGAAACCGCATCATTCTCGGCAAAAGCGAAGTGCCGTTAGGGGGTAATTATAAGGATGATTTCTTGAAAGTATTTGGCGTTTAATTGCCTTGATCTGCTCATTGACCAGGATGCCTATGCGATTAAATGGCAGGAAAAAGTCTTATTAAGCGGTGCTTGCCTTGTTTTGACGACTTTCTGTCAAAAAAACAATCCTCTTATCACCGGTTCGAGCTGATTATAGCTGCACACCGTCCAAGGTATTTGACGTGGGAAAAATATTAGATACTGCGTTGGCAGCAGCATGCAAATCAGGGAGGCTCCTCTGTAAATATCCTTTGATACAGTGAATTCATGCTTCTGGATGATAATAGCTGCCAAAATCATCAATGGGAAACCGTAGGTCATGCTTCTTGTAATATCGAAAACAGAATATGCAATAACTATATGAATGAGCATGATACTTGCGATAGCTAATGCTAAAAGTGTTTCGCCCCTTCTCAATAACTGGGCTATGGCGATTAGAAATAAAATCCACAGGCCTTCAAAGCTTAAAAATATTCCCGCAAGCCGGTGCTTGAGTTGGTAGGGAATCAAACTTAACTCCACGCCGGAACCTTCGCCAGTAGGTGTGTGGAGGCCGAACCGGTCAGAAAGAAAGAACCGTGATGCGAGATAACTAATGGCAACCAGCAACACGATGTTTGACCTGTGCCCGACCCAGCGGGCCGTAGACCAAAAACCCTTCACTGATCTTATATTAAAATTATTTTCTGATAAAAGGTGAAACAAAAATATAGATGACAACGCTATCACGGACCTTTCATCAGTCCAGCACGCCAGCGTTAATGTTAAAAAAATGGCCATTCGGTTTTGGAAATACAACCCGAGTAAAAGAAAAAAGTACGCAAATCCATCAAACCAAAAATCGTAGTCCCATATAAATGCTTTGGCCAGGTAAATAGTAGATATACCCAAGACAATAGGCAATACGGAAGAACGAGACAGATGTTGGAGCAGCAGCTTAATAAGCACGAACAAAAACGGGATCAGTAATGCCGACTGAATGATATAAATGAATACAACAGTTTTTGCATTTGCCCCGCTTACTCCGATCGCTTTGGCTAAAAGCGGGACTGTTAAGCGAAAATCTATTTTAGCGCCGTGTGTTTCCCGGCCGCCCACAGAGGCAGTTAGCGGAGCGTCCACTTTATTGAAAAAATAGGAATAATTGGTTTTAAGGTTTGGATCTGAAAGCAACTCCAGGTATTTAGGATAAGTTAGCAGCAGCACAGATACGAATATCACGAACGAGGTCGCCAGTATCCGCAAATCGGAGTCTAAACATCTTGCAAACAACTTTTCAACAAATACCTTCCCGACCTCATTGTCCTGGGGCCCTTTCTTAATCGACTCTTTTATTAAAGGAGGTGATTTTTTGCCTGATAGAAATAGCAGTGCCTGGACTGTTGCGTGCATTCGGAGTTGAGTTAGAGTTACAATAAAGACAGGTTTTTCCAGGTAAACCGTTGCGTCACTTTAACAGAAAACGTAAAGTAATTTTTTGATCAACCGACGCTTTCGGGTTCTCTCAAAATCCACGAACGAACTTTAAAAAGCCTTCTTTATGAAATCATTTAACTCATCAAAATTCCAGGGAGATGTTATTTAAAAACATAATGAATATTGGTCGAAATATTCATATCGATCTCACTTGATTCATCACCACCCAGCAGAATACACTGGAAATATTAGTTTCTTGTTAGCATCATAGTAGAGCGTCCATCGGTCAGGCGAGTTATTGGATAAGAACAAGGTGTAACTGGTGAGCCCGGCATACTCATTTCTGAAACTGTTTTGGAGGTTGTCGCTAACGTCAAGACTAAACCCAAAAAAATGAGAGGATGCGCGTAATATATCCGTAAACGTCATCATTTCCTTCAGTGTCAGATTGGTGTCGAAATTCCTCTTAGTTAGATCCTGATCATACTGCCTAATTGCATTGAAGCTACTTACCCAAATAAGGTCTCCACTACCATTGAACAACAATCTTTGTGAGGTAGCACCGAAATAAGACACATTGACTTCGTATGTTTTGGTCCCGTCACTATTCACGTAGAGGATCGCACCTCTAAAGGAGAGTTCATTATTGACTTTCAACGAATCCCTGGTCTGTTGATTTAAATTGACGAGCGTATTGACAAACGCAGGATTAGGTTTGTTTCGTTTATCAATGAACTGTACAATTTTATCAGGCAAGTCAGAAAGGTTCCATAAGAGAATCATTTTAGTATATGGGGCCATAAATACCGAACCCGCAAGAGTCAGGACAAAGTCCGTGCCGTTTAGGCGATAATTTACGGTAGGATGCGGAGGGTATCCATCAATGAGGGTAATTATGCGGTAGTCTGAAAATGTCCCGCCCTTAATGATAGTATTGTTTAACCTGTTGACCAATGAATCCGGTATTGCTTCACCGGTAGTTCTTGCGGTGGAAATAATGCCTTTGCCGTTTGCGACTACTGAATATTTGTCATCATTTAATTTAAAGGTAACCTCATACACTTTATTCTTCTCAATAACAATGCTCGATAGGTTTCTGGCATCCGGAAACTTCTCATAAATAAGGTTATGCACTGATTCCGGAACAGTGTTAGCATCTTCCAAAGGTGTTTCATGAATGGCACACCCCTGAATGATGAGAAGCAAGGCAGCAAGTAATTTATATTTAAACATTTTTTAGAAATACTTGACAATTAGTTCGGGAGTCAATAATCCACTCCTTGGTTGAATATTTTTACAAATTCACGTATATCTTTTTGCTTTACTTCACCTGTAATTTGGACCAGTAAGATTTGGATTCGCTATTGTTTACAAAAAGGCCCCGCACATCATAGTTACCGGCGGGAAGGTTCGGAGGAATAGTGTATCTGCCAAAACCGATCTTTATCCCCGCTATTCCCCAGTGGAAAACGACCAGCTCGGGATCAAGTTCAACTGTTTTTTCCGCCAATCTCAGCCGCAGACGCGGCAGCATATTTACGTTAAAGTCTGAATCGTGATGCCCGTACGAGACTGGCGAGGCCTTTACAAAAAAAGACTCTCCCCTACCAACTGACAGAGGGTCCGCGCTTCGGCCGGTTACTCCATAAAGGCTGCCTTTCCAAATGGATTCAATGGCATTGGTTTCATGGTAAGACACATGCAGGGTGCCATTTCCCATTAATCTGTCTGATTCATAAAAAGACATCAGGTAAGACCCTTCCGGCAAATCAGCAGGAATCTTGTCGACAGACAGCGATCTGCCATCAACAATGCGCGCGGCTGCTACCATGGGGTTAGCCAGGAAATCATTGGAGAAACGCACCGAGTACTTTTGACCGGCAACAAAATTGTCGCCGAATACTTGTATGGTATCTTTATACAGGAATTGATACTTATAACTCGGGCTGGGATAAACCACAGCCTTTCCTTTAATGAATTTAACGCCTTCAAAAATCACAGACTTTTGACCTTCAAGTGTAACCTCCACATTCATCAAATCATCTGTCAGTACATTCTCGCCTAAATCGCTGTTTATCACTGCAAACTGATCATTGAAGCGGGTGGTTACTGTCCGCCCTGTCCTGGTATTGAAGATTTTGACCAAAGGACCAGGTCTTCCCGGACCGGAAGGGATGCTCCCGACATTTGCCCGGTAGCGCAAAGGAAATTGTGTATAAGATGGATACACCTGAAGCTGCTTTTCGAGCAGGTCTATCTGTGGAGCCCCTGAAAACCTAAAATAGACCTCAAAATCAAATGACCTGCTGCTGGTTTTGCGCCTCAGGCGAAACGGTAACGCACTTGTTCCGTGATAATTATAATGGATAACGCTGTCTGCGCTCAGTTTGCCGGTAGCATCTTCCAATGCAATGTTGGGTTTCAGGGCAAGGCGGACTTCGGCTTGGTCAGGCGCAAAGCCATCCGGTAAGCGCACAACGTAACTGTTGTTAGTGGAATCAAACTGTACTGCCTCGGCGCCGGTAACCTGCAAGCCCTTCAAAAATTCGCCAGCCGTCACTAGCCCTGTTGGCTCCGGTTCGGGCTTTGGCAAAACATCAGTGTCCCCGCTGTTTTTCTTACAGCTTGCCAGAATGGCGCATAAAACAAGCAGAATGTAAGCTGTTTTCTTCATTTGAAAGGGGGATCACGGATCGTAGCAAAGTGCCTCTAAGTAACTTATTTTATATTAGATATACAATTCACTATCTGAATTGGGATTAATTAAATAAGGTTTGTTTATTAAATTAGATGTGGAGGTCGTTTTGCGAACACGCTTTCTCTTCTAATGTTTGTTACTTTTTTCTGAGGTAATAATAAAATAACCTTTCGCCCCTATCGGCAATAATCACAGAATCATAGTGATCCCAGTTGTGGGCTTCCAGGAAATTAAGTACGTCTGCTGTGGACTTAAACCGGACCGGCTTTCCTGTTGTAGAATCTGTAATCCTTTGATCGTCTGGATTATTATCAATGCTGCCTGCCTTGAAATTGCTCTTCTGTCCAAAATCAATATATACATCGACATACTTATTAGACATTTTTTCCGCAATCATGACTTCAATAACTTTAATGCTGTCAGATTTATCAATATCTACCTTACCAACGAATAGTTGACCAAATGTGGGAAGGGAAATCAAGGCTAAAACGATTGGCATGAAAAAGTGCTTCATATTCTTGAACATTTCGGTGATGATTTTTTGGATTGCGGTTCTTATTTTGATGGCACGCTTATATTGACTGGAAATTGATAGGAACCTGGCACCTGACCCGGACAGGTTTGCCGCGCATGGTACCAGGCTCCCAATGGCCGCTCATCATTTTCACTGCGCGCATTGCCTCGTCCTCAGTACCAAAACCCAGTCCTTGCTCCACCTTATAATCACAAACCGAACCGTCTTCGCAAACCGTGAAGGATATTCTGACTTGTCCCGAAACACGGGCACGAGAGGCCAGGGAGGGAAATTTTATATTCATACCCAAAAACTTGTACATTTCTTTGACGCCGCCTTTGAATTGTGGATTGCTTTTTGCGGTCTCATATTCCACTCGCTGCCCATCTTCAATTGCAAAACCATTTTTCAAGATCCCACTTTCGTAGACCTCCTCGTAATATACCGTGCTATCAGCCCATTTGCCGATCCATTTCCCCTGT
Source organism: Dyadobacter chenwenxiniae (assembly GCF_022869785.1). Taxonomy (NCBI): domain Bacteria; kingdom Pseudomonadati; phylum Bacteroidota; class Cytophagia; order Cytophagales; family Spirosomataceae; genus Dyadobacter; species Dyadobacter chenwenxiniae. Next base: position 2,515,468 of record NZ_CP094997.1, read on the forward strand.
TTCAGGCCCCGGGAGACAGCACCTTGTTCTAAAAACCATTTGCCCTGCGGCGTTATATTGAAAGATTTCCAGTAACCCTGCCCCTCTCTCAGTTGCTGATTTCCAGTCGAGTCCCAGCTATTTATTAAGGTGATTAACTCAACATTCGGCGGCGTGCGCGTTGTTTCGTCCCATATGGATGCGATTTGTCCGTTGGCAAACCAGCGAATATAGGAATTAACACTATCACCGGAAATTTTTGCTGAGCGGACCATTCCGCGTAAATCGTATGTTTTTTCCAATGTTGCCCTGTTAAATGCGCCAAATTCGGTGTAGGCAAGTAGCTGTCCATTTGAGTGTTCAACAAGCTCCGTAGCGTGGCTGGCCCCATTTTCGTCCCTTGCGCCGATGCGCATGGCCTGAACGGAATCGCTTCCGGCCAGGGCGGGCTTGTACCAGAAACGCTCGCGGAAGAAAGTGGCTGTACCAACTTTATTCCATTTTTTGCCAGACCTTTCTTCGTAAATCACATCTCCCTTTACATATCCTCGCGCATCCACGGGGGTAATACTGCGGTATTCATACTTTTTGGGATCAGTGGTTGGCGCGTTTTTCGAATCGAAATATCCTATCAGCGCCGTTTGCGTGCTGTCATAGGTATTTAGTGGACCTGTTTTAAAAGTTACTGGGACAATGATCGCCTGCCTGACTTTCAGGCCGTTCTGCTCTGCCGGTTTCCAGGCATTGTACATGCTTATTACCCGCACGGCTTCCTGGTCGCAGAGCGGGTTTAAGCCACGCGCTACTTCGACGTGGGAAATGTGTCCGTTGGGCTCTATAATGCCCTTCAGGTATACACGTCCATTTACCCCCTTAACTGTGCTCTCGAAAGGGACTTGCATGTTGGCATTGATGAATTGCTCGAGATACGCGTCGCCGCCGGAAGGCGCCGCTTTCTGCTGAACTTCATGAATCTGATAGACCTGCTGCGCAAAAGTGATTGTTGGCAAGAGCACCAGGTAGAAAAGGAGTTTCTTCATTGGTTGTAAATTTTGTCACTCCAAATTTACTGCGTAACAATCTACTGTTTATTAAATTAATGTTACTCTTAAACCCTCAATTTTAGCATAGGAGCAATTTCGCGATCCGATAGGATAGACAAACGCCGCTGTAAATATTTCAATTATATCATTGTTGGTTACAACCATCACTGAGCGACCATTGTCTTTTATAGATAAAAAGGGATAGTTATGTTAATAAAGATCATCGGTTCAATCATAATACCAATATTTTTAGCCGCAATGATTGGTTGCGACGACGATACGGAAAGCCAGTTGCCTGACTTGGGCAGCTGCTTTTCCGGAAAACCTGCAAAAGAGGCTAAAAACCAGTTGGGGATAGTCAGCTATAATCAATATGAGAACCGCTGGGCCATATACGTTTCAGTTCAGGGTTCCTACGATTCACAAATTGCAGGATTTTATTGTGATGAACTGGATGTGCTCAAACATGAGGGCATGAAAGTCCGATTTTCCGGAAGCTATCTGCCTTATGAAAAAGACCGGAAACCACCTGTGGGCAGTTTAGAATATTACTATCTCCATGTAGAAAATTATACGATCGAATATTAAAGGTTTGCTACATTTCAAAAGCTGTTCAGGTTATGGTACAATTCCGGACATTGACGACGTTGTCAATCTGAGGCGCACGATCGCTGTGAAGCAGACCTTTCTGGACTTATAGTATCCATCTGATAGTTGATATTTTGGTGAATCCATCACCGGGCACCAGTCGTCCCAAATAGAAGTATGCAAACGCCGTCGCTACAAAAGCGATGCAGCAGTCTCTCTCTGAAAGTTCGCTCTACACAGTTCTCCACCAGGTTGGCATCAGTAAGAGTTTTGAAATTTCCCATATCTTCGTATTTTAGTGATTGTGAATCTCAATAAACCCTTTTCTGACATTGCCAGCCTTATTTCGTCGGGAAACAACATCGTATATTCCATCATTTTCAGCACTTGCCTATACGTCACTTTACTGGCTTGTCAAGACGTAAAAGAAAATTCCGCGGCGATAGTTCGCATTGCGAAATCTGACAGCGGCTACGTTGTATTGCGGAATGGAAAAGCATTCGGGATTAAGGGCGCAAGTGGGGCATCAAACTTTCATACGCTGCAGGAGGCTGGCGGGAATTGTCTTCGTATATGGGACACTACTCACCTGCAACAGATTCTGGACAGCGCGCACGCGAACAACATTGCCGTTATCGCCGGTCTTCCCATGCAGAACAGTGATCAAATTGATCTTTACAATGATCCTGTTAAAGTATTACGGCAATTGTCTCAATTTCAGTCTCTTATTGACCGACATAAGAACCACCCCGCACTTTTAATGTGGTGTCTGGGAAATGAGCTGGACTTTCCTTACAATCCTTCATACAACAATTTTTATGATGCGTTCAATGCAATAACAAAAATGATCCGGCATCTTGATCCTAATCATCCGGTCACGACGACAGTCTTGAATTTCAACCGGAAATACATTGCCAATATTCAGCTGCGTTGCGACCTTGATCTGATTTCATTTAACATTTTTAACAATATAAGCCTGCTCAAAGAAGATTTGAAAAGCTTTTCGTGGTTTTGGAACGGACCTTACATGTTACTGGAATGGGGAACAGATGGCCCATGGACCGGAACCCAGCGTACCGCCTGGGGTGCTTTCATTGAAAATCCAAGCAAAAAGAAGGCTGACGTTATCCTCAACCGTTATCGACAGGAAATGCCTGTGAAAGACCCTCGACTGGTAGGAAATTTCATTTTTTATTGGGGCAGTAAGCAGGAAACTACCCATACCTGGTTCAGCATATTTGACGAATCCGGCAGAAAGTCCGAGCCCGTTGCCATCATGGAATCTATTTGGACAGGAAAGCTTCCACAGGAGCACTATCCGCAGATCCGTTACATGCTGCTCAATAACAAGGGCGCTGCTGATAATATTTTACTAAATCCAGGAGAAACGATGCGCCCGGAACTGGTTATGCATGAGAAAGACAGCATTATGTCTGTCCGGTGGGAAATATTCAGAGAAGATTGGTATAAAGAAAACGGGCAAAACAGCACGCGCAAACTTCTCCCGCTCGATAGGAAAATCGAACCTGCCGGGAAGCTGACCACCGAGTTTACATCGCCCATGGAGGAAGGACCTTACCGTATTTTTGCAAAAATATATGACTACAATGGCAATTTCGCTACGTGTAACACGCCTTTTTATGTTGTGAGCGACCGATGAAGCGCATATCGATCACACCTCCGTCAAAGAAAGAGCTTATCACACTTCGGGTGATGATCTTCATTGGATGCCTTGCAATCGTATTTTTTCTTTACAATGTCCTGGACCGCTCCGTGCGCGGATATGCGCCGCTCTACTGGATGCTGATGGTCACACTCCTGTTTACGTGCCTGAAACTGCTGTATGAGTGGTACCATTATCTTTACATTACTGTGCCGGAGACTCCGCCACTGAACAGGAATTTCACCGTTGACATATTCACAACATTCTGTGCGGGTGAGCCTTATGAGATGATCCTTGAAACACTTAAAGCAGTTAAAGCGATCACCTACCCGCATGAAACTTACCTGTGCGACGAAGCCAATGATCCTTTTTTGAAAGAAGTTTGTCATCAGCTTGGCGTGCATCATGTCACGCGGACGGATAAGAGAAACGCGAAAGCCGGTAACATTAACAATGCTTTAAAACAGTCTACCGGCGAGTTATGCGTCGTCTTGGATCCGGATCACGTACCGCTTCCTGATTTTCTAGACCCTATTGTCCCGCATTTCGTCCATCCGGAAATCGGTTATGTGCAGGTTGTTCAGGCATACAAAAACGGAGACGAAAGCCTTATCGCCAAGGGTGCGGCCCAGCAGACCTACCAGTTTTACGGGCCGATAATGATGACCATGAACAAATATGGGACCGTGCTCGCTATTGGCGCAAATTGCACGTTTCGACGGACAGCATTAGATTCCATTGGCGGGCATGCGGCTGGCCTTGCGGAAGATCTGCATACGTCCATGCAGCTGCACGCCAAAGGATGGAAGTCGGTATATGTGCCCGAAGTTATGGCACGCGGGCTGGTGCCGTCAACGCTTTCTGCCTATTACAAACAACAATTGAAGTGGTCGAGGGGTGTTTTCGATTTACTTGTCACGGCTTACCCCAAATTGTTCAGCCAGTTTACATGGCGGCAAAAGCTGCATTACGGCATACTTCCCCTGCATTACATGTCCGGCATTATTTACCTGATCAACTTTCTGATCCCGGTTATTGCCTTGTGTTTTGATATAAGTCCTATGCGCATGGATGTCTCGGAATTTGGCCTGGCTGTGTTTCCCCTGATCGCATCCATCGTGCTAATCCGGCACTTCGTGCAATGGTGGGTGATGGAAGAAGAAGAACGTGGTTTTCACATGGTGGGCGGATTGTTGCTGATCGGCAGCTGGTGGATATTTATACTGGGTCTGGTTTATACAATTATCGGGAAGAAAGTGCCCTATGTACCAACGCCGAAGGATGGAAATGAAGCCAACAACTGGCCGCTCAATGTCCCGAACCTGGTTGTGCTGGGCGTTTCGGCTGCTGCAATTGGCTACGGGTTACTCACAGACTGGAACCCTTACAATCTGGTAATGGCGGGTTTTGCCGGACTGAATTGTCTTTTTATGTGCTTTACCATTGCAGCAAGCCGGCAGCAACAGTTTCGGCTCCTGCGGGCAAGTCATCCGTGGCTGGATGCAGTGATGGGCCGTGTAAAATTTGTAAAAGGAGCCCTATGGATTTTACGACACCAACTTTATACCGGCCTGCGCAGCACAGCCATGCTGGTTACATTGTTGTTGCTCGGTGTCTGGATCTACAACGCAAAATTTAAGTTTCTAGAAAATGAACCTGGGTTTGAGAAAAGTGCAGGGCATCAAATGCCTGGGCAGATTACTCTAGGAAACAAGCCAATAGCTTCCACAATGCAGGAATCGGCGGTTGCTGATTTATCTTCCCCTATTAATTCCACAGCAGCAAGCTCCTTTAAAGGAACGCGGGGGATAAACTATCTGAAAGGGTCGGATTGGCAAAATGATTATCACGAGTTTACCAAAAAAGAACTTGTCGCCGATTTTCAGGAAATGAAAAAGATGGGCATTAACACCGTGAAATTTTACGGCCCAAGCTTTTACGATCATAACATTCTACGGATCGCCGAACAGCAAGCGATGGATCTGCATTATGGATTTTGGGTCCCGGACGATCTTGATTTTAGAGCGGACAAAGAAAGCCTGGAAGCGCTTTCAGAAACGATATTGCGAACCGTCAGAAAGAATAAGGCAAACCCAAAAATCACTTCGTGGAACATCGGGAATGCTGTTTTCCAGAATCTGAGCCTGTATTATCAACAGTCGGATCTTACTTACCAGCAGGATGCTTATCTGGGCTGGCTTAAAAAGTTGGTGTTGCAAATAAAAATCGCCGATCCGAGACGACCGATCACATTGGACATTAAAGTATCGGAGGGAATGCCTGGCGTCGTTGCCAGGATTCGATCTGCCATTCCGCAAATCGCCGCTTATGGCCTCGTTTATAACGACAACGCGCCAAAGGACACCATCCCGAAAAACTTCCCGCATTTCATCAGCTATGCTGCTTTTGATGTTTATGACAAGCTTTCAGGTGATTCAGCCGGTATATTTATTTCCAATTGGCAGGATGTACACACTTCCGGGCGCGTGAGTTTTGATGCTGTCAAAGACCTGACCGGCCGTAAAAAAAATTCATATCTACAACTGGCAGCCCGATGGAAGGGTGGTGCAAAACCATTGATCTCACCAAAAATCAAAATTTTAAGACCCGCTGCCGGAACATTTGCCGGCACTCTCCTCGATTACCATGCGGTCATCAAAAAGGACGGAAAGTGGTCGCTGGCAAAAAACATGCAGACCAGCCTAAAATTCGAATGGAAACTTGTCCGAATGGACCATTTCTACAACCTCGTCTCCACAAAGGACGTTGGCACCGGTCCGGACTTGACCCTAAGCATTCCCAAACATCCTGAAACCTATAAGCTTTATTTATTTGTGCTCCATGATGATACAGTGATCGACATCATTGATTCCAGCCTGAACACACCGCTGCCAGCACAGTCATCGGCTTTCTGACAAAGTTGTCACAAAATGCTGAAATGTTTCCTTGCTGACGCTCCAATCCGGAGCCGGGATGTTCCCCCAGACTTTGGGATTATCGGCAAGATTGAAGTAGCTGACACCCCGTATTTCCGGGTGGGAGCCAATGACTTTGGCGGCTTTGGACAGCCACTTTTGCTGAAAATCTTCCGGGCCTTTTACGCCGAATTCAGTGATAAAGATCGGCTTGTTTGCCAGCCGCATTCGATAAGCTTTCCGATTATAAATGGCCTCGAAAGACTCCTGCTTCTCGGGATCTGTTATATTTTTATCGGGCAAACCGTAAATGGCAATGCTGATGTAATCCACAACATCGCCGCCGGGCCACCATTCCATCGAACCCCGGTCACCTGCCGGGCCCCAGACTTTTTTGATGCGTTTATTTTTTAACTTATCAAAATTCATAAAATACCGGAAGGCCTTGATGTAAAGCGCGGGATCCTGACTTTGCCACGCATATCTATGGATTGGGATCTCCATTTCATGCGCAAAACGCAGGTACACAGTTTGTTTACCAGTCGAAAGAACGCGGTAGATTTCAGCAAATTCCGCATCGTAAACGCCGTTAATAACGTTGCCAAGCACATTCGAATCTTTTCGGACTTTCAAATCTCGCCATGGCTCTATACTCACAATCGCGTCGTGCTGCCGGGAAACGATTGCATTGAACTCTTTTTCGAACTGGCCGTTTTGCACATTTTCCAGATCAATAAAAATATGCTCTGCGCCTAACAGTCCGGAATTGACCAGCAATTTTTTCGGATCATAAACACCGATAAGCGGTTCTCCCCTCCCCTCGATCTTTGAAGCACTTGCTGTGTCCTCAATCTGATACAAATAGGCAGCGTCTCGCCTGGTAGTGGCCGCAGCGTTCGTCAGTGCCGTTTTGACATCGGCCTCATGATCATTTCCCGCATTCAATACAAGAACCGGCTTTCCAAACATTCGCATCCTTTGTATTTTCCGTCTGACATTCACCTCCAGGTCTTTCACGGCCGGGAAAGCAGTCGCTTTCGATTCGGATTTACCATTGATCGTTATGCTTACATTGTCCACATACGCACCGCCCGGCCAATATTCATCTGTGCCAGGATAACCCGCCGCTCCCCAGACAATTTTGACTGCCGGAAAAACCGATTTAGACAATTTCGAAAAGTGATTGAATGCTTCAATATAGTCATTCGGTGCTTGATATTGCCAGGGATATAGTTGCACAGGAACTTCCATTTCGGGATTCCAGCGCAAATAAATCGTGCCGGATCTATTTGCCAGTGCACGACAGAATGCCTCGATCTTGGCGTCATACGCTCCGCTACGCACCTCACTGAGCGCGTTGGGTGCAGAAGCAAAGTCGGTTCCAGGCATTAAAATGGTAATGATCAGCTGTTCTGCGTCCGGGATCTCAGCAAGCAATTTGTTGATAGACGCCTCATCAGTGTGCTTGTCCAATGTTAATGCATAATGCGAGAATGAATGCGTAAGACTCTGCTCATTCAGCTCGAATGTACCGATAACATGCTCGTGGAACGTCGAGTCTAGAGCATCAGTGGATGTCGTGGAAGAAGATTTCAACTTTTGAAAAAAGAACACCAGCAAACATGTCGAAATGATCCCTGCTGAAATCATTAAAATCCTGGGGGTTTTCATACGCAAATCGCTACATTTCAATCATTTGGAAAACATTCCAATAGTGGTTTTTACTTATTCGGACCGCACCCAGGACATCGATGATTGTTACAGGCAGCAGGCAAACGCCTACCTTGTCAAACCACTTGACATCACCGGTTGGCGTTTTTATTTTGAGAACCCGCTAGACTTTTGGTCAACCGCAGTTAAGCCGGCAGCCCCTACCAAGCCTGTTTTTCAGAAATGGCCATAGCGCTTTTAACCATCAATAAACAGTTTCAAAACGCGCTGTTATTTGTTTGCATCTCGGTAACCGTCTGTTCTTGTTTGGAAGAAAGACAAGGGTGTCAGCCAGATCGGAAATCCGATGTGCGTTGTACGCCTAGCTCGTTTTTTGCTCGAAACTAGCAATTGTGGTTAATTCAACCCGCGCTTGCTTGGGCAAACCTGCCACGGCCAGACAGGTACGGGTTGGATAGCGGTCAACGAAATAAGTTTGGTACACCGCGTTCAGTTCGTCGAAATGCCTCATGTCCGTTAAGTACACCGTAACACTAACAATGTGGCTGAAAGTCAATTCATGCTCCTTAAGTATCGTCTCAATATTCGTAAACACTTGCCGTACCTCATCCTCGAAGGAAGTACTTACCAGCCGTCCACCAGCAGAGCCGATCTGACCCGAAATGAACAAGAATCCGTTTGACACCAAAGCTTTTGAGATCGGTACCGCCGGTGCAGAAGCCTTTTCGATTGTACTCATGTGATAGATTGTTATTGATATATTTTCCTTGTTTGTTTAATCCCGACCTCCCAACACCGTTAACGATTGAACCTTCTCACAGCCACCCCTTTTTGAGGCGTCGAATGTCCCATTGGGTTTTGCTCAATTTTTTGAAATCCGCACATAACCTGAAATCGTGGCATATTACGGTTTAATCCCTATGGCTGCAAGATACTGCAATAAGATTTCTTGTACCAATAACTGCACACATGGTGGGCGGATTCTGTAATGTCAGACTTCCGAAAAACTTGGCTAAAAAGTAATCTCTATACAAATCTGTCATTTTCATTCTATCACAGAGATTTGCGATTGGTTAATATTGCGCACTAATGCTATAAAAGAATAACATTTTAAAGCGTTTATAATTTTCGATTGACAACCACTGATAACTTCAATAACCTATGACCAAATTATTTTTATCCAGAAGGGACTGGCTGAAGGCAAGTTCTTATTTTACAACCGCTGGATTGTTGGGTGCAACCACTGTAAAAGCTGGGAGCGCTCTGGCAAAAACGCCACCACTAACCCCGGAAGAGATTGCTGCCATTGAAGCAGCCATGGGTAAAAAAGGGACTTACAATGAAGGACAGGCTGTCCATACAACCCCGCTTCCTCGTAACGACCTTAAAGTCACGGTGAAAGGGGAACCTGTCCCGATCCCATTTGGATTCGGTGGCTGGGCTTCGATCAAGAAAACACTGGACGGCAAATCCGCAGTGTTGATGAGTGACACCGTGCTATTGGAAGAAGAAGTGAACCCCCTGATCTCGGCCGCGCACGCCAATGGCCTTGAAATCGGCGCGATCCATAACCACTTCTTTTACGAGCAGCCCCGCATTTTCTATATGCACTTGCACGGCATGGGTAGCCCGGAAGATCTGGCCAAAAAGTTTGCGGCTACTATTAAAGATGCCAAAATTTCTCCTAAAAACCAGCCTGTACCTTCCGCTCCATCCACTGCAACAGGTAAAGAACTCTTTGATATACCGGCGCTCGACGCAGTTGTCAGGCATACCGGGGTCGTAAACGGGCCAACATATAAGTACACCGTTGGGCGCGACGATCTGACCGTCATGGCAATGGGTGCAGAAATGACCGCTGCAATTGGGCTCAACTCCTGGGCAAGCTTTGCTGGTAATAAGGACAGTGCCCATATCGCTGGCGATATCGCGATGCTGGAAGACGAAGTCAATACGGTCATTAAAGCACTACGAGCCAATAATCTGGAAGTGGTAGCATTGCATAACCATATGTTTGGTGAAAACCCAAGGATTATCTTCCTGCACTACTATGGACGCGGCCCGGCTACAACGCTTGCCAAGGGCTTCCGCTCGGCGCTGGATGTTCTGGGAAAACCTGTCAAAGCAGTGCATTCAAATCACTAAGATAATGAATTGGATTACCCGCCAACAGCCCAAGATCGACGGGATTACATGCGCGTGGCCGATTAAGAACACTGTCGATAAAATTGAAGGTGCTCAGGATGGCCGGATCGTTTAACCGAACGAGGGTAATCCTGATATAATCTCCAAACATTTGCATACCTGCGATTTTACTCGCTGATGAGAAACGATTAAAAGAGATCATCTATGCGCACCGGCAAACTTCGGATACGTTTGCCGGTAGCCGCAAAAAGTGCATGAACCAGCGCGGGAGCGACCGGAGGTACACCAGGCTCTCCCGCCCCGCCCATTTTTGAATCACTAGCCACAATATGCACCTCTATTTCGGGAGTTTCATTCATACGCAGCATTTGGTAATCATGAAAGTTACTTTGCTTTACCTGCCCTTTTTCAATGGTTATTTCGCCATAAAGGGCCGCTGTCAGTCCGTAAATGATGCCGCTTTCCATCTGGGCCCGAACGCCGTCAGGATTCACGGCCAGGCCGCAATCAATGGTACAAACTACCCGATGCAGTTGTATCGACCTGTTATCTACAGATAATTCAATGACCTGACATACGCAACTTCCCATCGCCTCGTGAATGGCTACGCCACGGAAGCGCCCCTTCGGTAACGTGGTAAACCATCCCGACTTTTCGGCGGCGAGGTTGAGAACGGAAAGATGTCTTGGATGATCTTTCAGCAGCACACGTCGATACTCCACGGGATCTTTTGCTGCCCGGTGCGCCAGTTCGTTGATCGTCGTTTCTACTGCGAAAGCGGTATGCGAATTGCCCACTGAACGCCATGCCAGAACGGGAATACCAACTTTTGTCGTATGCAGCTCAAAAGAGAAATCCGGAATGGAATCTGAATAGGGCGCGCCTGTTGTCACAGAACTATAATCAATGCCATTGAAAACAATGTCCTTTTCCAATGGTGTATTGGCGAAAAGTGACTGTCCCACAATACGATGTTCCCAGGCAACCGGCAGACCGCCCTGGCCAATCCCAATGTGAACCTTATGCACGTAAACCGGCCGGTAATATCCACCTCTGATATCGTCCTCGCGTGACCAGACGAGTTTAATGAATTTACCGCTTGTTTTGGCGATTTGCACCGCTTCGATTACCCAGTCGGAACTGAATGAGCCGCGCCTGCCAAAACTGCCACCCAAATGAGGCGTATTCAACTCGACCTTGTCCGGGGACAGGCCTAAAAATGATGCTATTTCGGTTTGGTGAAGCAGGGGTGACTGCGTCCCGGTCCACACTTCACATTTGTCTTTCTGGATTTTTACTGTGCAGTTCAGCGGCTCCATCGGGGCGTGAGCCAGATATGGGAATGAAAATACAACGTCCACCGTGTCAGCTGCATTTTGAAAGGCTGTCGATACGTTGCCCTTTTCTTTGATGACTTTCCCTTTTGCGCCCGAAAGTTCCTGATATTCTTCCAGTAATTGCCTGCTGTCAATGGACTTATTTTCACCGTCATCCCATTCAATTATCAATGCATCACGACCGCGTTTTGCGGCCCAGTAGTGATCAGCCAGCACAGCGATTCCGCTCGGGATTTCTACTACATCCCGAACGCCCGGGATCAATTTTGCTTTGGAATCGTCAAACGTTTTTACTTTTCCTCCAAAAACCGGAGCATGCGCTACTACTGCGGTCAACAAACCGGGTAACCGGATGTCGATACCATAAGTAGCCTTCCCGTTTATTTTTTCGGGATTGTCAAGCCTTTTTTGAGATTTCCCGATCAATTTCCACTTTCCGGGCTCGCGTAGTTTTACATCAGGAACAGGTAACATCGAGGCTTCTTTGGCCATCTCACCATAGCTGATCCGATGTTTTCCGGCGATCACAAATCCATTTTCTGTTTTACACATTTCGGTCGGTACGCCCAGTCTTTTCGCGGCGGTAAGGACAAGCATGGTCCGGGCAGTCGCACCAGCCATGCGATAACGGTCGAATTCGGAGCGCGTCGAATCGGACCCGCCTGTGGAGGTCACGAAAAGAGACTGTTTGAAATCGCCCCCTTTGCCCGGCGGGGCGTGTCTCACTTTTATTTTATTCCAATCACAATCCAGTTCTTCGGCGATCAGCATCGGCAGAGTAGTCCAAATGCCCTGCCCCATTTCTACTTTTGATAAAATGATGTGTATGCTGTTGTCTTCACTAATATGGATCAGCGCATTCATCACGTTTTCACCGGTTTGAATGCAGACTTTCGGAATATTTTCCCCTTTCAGGGCATATCCGATAAGTAACCCGCCACTGGCAAAAATAGTGGTTTTAAGGAAGTTCCGCCGGTCGGTATTGCCTGCTGTATTCATCAGAATTAAAGCGGTTAAACAGGACAGAAATCTTGCCAGATCGTACCTGTCCTGGATGTATGTCAGATTTTATCAAGATCAAATGGCAGTTGGCGTATTCGTTTTCCCGTCAGATCGAATATAGCATTGCAGAGCGCCGGAGCAAAAGGCGGTAAACCCGGCTCGCCGACACCACCTGCTTTTTCATTGTTTTCCATGATATGTACCTCAATCTGCGGTGAATCGGCGATGCGGGGCATTGGATAGGTATCAAAATTTTGTTGAACGGCTTTCCCGCCCTTAAATGTAGTTGCATGTTTGATGGCGGCACCCAATCCCATGATGATACTGCCTTCAACCTGAGCCCGTATAATATCCGGATTCACATACCACCCGCAGTCCATCACGGCGATTACTTTGTCAATGTAAATTTTACCGTCGGCCTTACGTGACATCTTCACGGCATGTGCGCAAATACTGCCAAAACATTCGGCGATTGCCAGGCCCCATCCTTCTTTTTTGCCCCGGGAAGTCCAGCTGCTGGCGGTTTCGATGCGATCGATGAGTGCCTGATACCGGGCGTCGGGCAGATGTTTTTTTCTGAATTCCAATGGGTCCTCATTTGCGGCATGAGCAAGTTCATCCATAAAACTTTCACTTGCAAAGGCATTTGTAGAGGCTGATACCGATCGCCACCACATGACCGGGATTGGTGATCGGGTAGGAACGTCGGCAAAACTATAGTGCGGGATGGACTTGAAGTAAGGTTTTAAAAATCCCTCCAGATCTCCTTCATTGTAAGAAGAGGACTTGGGAGCAGGGTAAGGCGTTGCGCTCCACTCCTGACCGATCCATTGAGTTGCGCTTATTGTCTGCCAGGCACTGATATTTCCGTGCTTGTCAATTCCTCCGCGACAGACGTAGCTTGCGCCCGGGCGGAACGGGCCTAGGCGCATATCGTCTTCCCGCGTCCAGACGACCTGTACCGGTGCTTTCACTGCTTTTGAAATGAGCGCCGCCTCATGCGGATAGTCCGTAAAAGCTTTGCGACCGAAGCCGCCGCCAAGGAAAGTCATATGAACCGTCACATTTTCCTTCGGAATACCCATTCGTTCACTTAAATCGGCCTGTGTCCAGTTGGCTTCCTGAATAGGCCCCCAGATTTCAATGCGGTCGGGCCTCACATCAGCAATGCAATTGAGTGGCTCCATGCAGCTGTGCGATTGATATGGGGTTTCATAAATGGCTTCAATATTTTTCTCCGATTCCTGAAAAGCAAGTTCAAATTTTTGGGAAGGCCCGGGCTTTTTAAGATTCTGAAGCATTTGTTCCGAAAGTTGCTCTGAATCCTGGTGGTCGAATCCTTCGTCATTCCATATTACATTCAATGCTTTGCGCCCCTGTATGGCAGCCCAAAGCGAGTCCGCTACGACCGCAACACCCTCACAGAGATTTGCAAAAACTGCCCGGTGTACTTTTAGCACATGCTTCACGCCGGGGATTTTCAAGGCCGCTGCATCATCAAAACTTTTCACCTTGCCAAGGAACCGGGGATTTCGCTCGACCACGGCGTACAGCATACCAGGGATTTTTTTGTCCAGACCAAATACTGCGCTTCCGTTTGTTTTGAGCGGTATATCCTGTCTTGGCAGTGGCTTCCCAATGATCTTGTAGTACTTACGATGTTTTAAGCTGACCTGTTCAGGCGGCGTCAGTTTTGATGCCGCTTCAATCAACTGATCGTAGCGTAACGCTCTGCCAGACGTACGATGGATGATTTGCCCGTTCTGGGCATAACACGATGATTTAGCGACAGACCACTGGTTTGCTGCGGCCTGTATTAACATTTCCCTGGCAGTTGCACCCAGCTTTAAAAGCTGCTGGTACCAACCCCGTATGGAAAAACTCCCTTCCTGGGGCTGGGGGCCAAATTTTTCAGGGTTCGCCGGAGCGAACCGAATATTGACCTGATCCGGGTGGAGTTCCAGTTCTTCTGCGATTATCTGCGGGATGGCCTGAAAGGTTCCCTGCCCCATTTCTGAACGATGACACAGGATCGTCACCTTACCGGATTGGTCAAGGGTAATCCATGACATCAGGTCCTTGCCGGGCCTGATACCTGAGGATGGAAAGTTAACTTTCCCGGTGCCGTAAATGGGCAGGCCGATCGTTAATGCAATACCGGAAAATCCTGCTTGGAGAATAAAATCCCTGCGCGACAGTTCTGGATCTTTACCTTCCATTTTGAGGAGATTTTGAATTGATAGCTGCCGACTTGATCGCTTTTCGGATTCGCGGATAGGTGCCACAGCGACAGATGTTTCCCTGCATGGCGTCGTTGATATCCTGATCTGTTGGGTTCTTGTTGGCTTGCAGAAGCGCAACGGCAGACATAATTTGTCCGCTTTGGCAATACCCGCATTGAGGAACCTGCTCGGCGATCCAAGCTATCTGTACAGGGTGAGAATTATCTGCGGAAATTCCCTCAATGGTGGTGACAGCCTGATCCGCTACGGCAGAAACCGGAAATGAACAGGACCTTACCGGCGAACCACCGAGGTGAATCGTGCACGCTCCGCACTGACCGATCCCGCACCCGTATTTGGTGCCCGTCAGTCCGACCAGATCTCTGATGACCCAAAGTAGCGGCATTTGCTCGTCGGCCTCAATGCGATGATTCTTTCCGTTGACTTTTAGATTGTATACAGGCATAAATAGCTATTTTTTCGGTTTCAGGATGATAGTTTGATTCGCTGATGGTCTGTCCTCAGGGTAGCGCCCCTGGAAATGTTTTGTTAGTGCGTGTGGCAAGCGACAATCCCAAGGATTTGTGCTCACTCATTTTGGGTTAAGGATTCCACCAAAACAATAGATCTTTTAAAATAAAAAAAACATTAGTTGATGACTGGAACTGAATAATTGACCAAATGCGGAAATCGGGATAAACCGGATTCTGCCGGAAAGTAATCCTTGTCAAAGCCTGAAATATACCCTGGCGTACATTTCGTCAACGGATAACCGCAGTTCATATACGTGAGTCGGCAGATGATGGAAATTGTGTATCTTCGGGATAGACAATGAACTGGATTTCGTCTGGCGCATTGAGAGGGGAAATCTTTTTAGAAATGAATGATGTTTCCGACAATTTCGCTGTCCGCTAAAAACTGGTTTTTTAGATACAAATTATATCATTTGCCTTTTTGGTTTCTCTACCATTATCTGTGGTGGGCGGTGTCGATGGGTAATGCTTTCAAACCGGCGAGTTCCCTCACAGTCCTGCCATATGCGATCAAATTTAGCTTCTACTTTATTTTTCAGGCACTGGCGGTTTATTTCAATCTCTACTACCTGATTCCCAGATATCTTGAAAAGAGCAGGTTTGCCGCCTACGTCGGTTTGCTGCTGTCTACGATGGTAGCCACCACGCTTTTTATCATCAGCGGATATTATTTTAGTTCTTATGTATCCGGAAGGAGTCTGTCCGAATTGTATGGGGGAGGAAATGAGGCTGAATGTTTTTACAGATTTCTGAACAATGCACTGCCTTCCACCGTAGCGAGCATGACCTTGGCGATGAGCATTAAACTAACCAAAAGCTGGATCCAAACGCAGCGGAAGCAGCAGGCGCTAGAGAAAGAAAAGCTCGAAACAGAATTGGAATTTCTTAAAAATCAATTCAATCCGCACTTTCTCTTCAATACCATCAATTCGATCTTTTTTCTGATCCATAAAAATCCTGATATGGCGTCAGACGCTCTGGCCAAATTCTCGGAGCTCTTGCGGTATCAGCTCTATGAATGCAATGATCTGCAAATTCCGCTGCACAATGAGATCACTTACATCGAAAACTTCATCGAGCTGGAAAAACTCAGGCAAAACGACAACATTGATATCGCGCTTGATCTGGATCGGCGCAACACCCATCTTTTTGGCATAGCTCCTTTTTTGTTGATGATTTTTGTGGAAAATGCTTTCAAACATGTTTCAAAGCATGCCAGTGGCCCCAACTGGATTCGCATAAAACTAAAAATGGAAGGGGGTAAACTTGATTTCAGTGTTTCAAACAGTACCTCACCCTTTACGACCCGAGATATAATCTATTATGGCGGAATTGGCCTGAAAAATGTACAAAGAAGACTGGATTTGATTTATCCGGAGCAATATGATCTCCAAATAAAAGAAGACAATGTCCAGTTTGATTTAAGACTGCTGCTATGTGTTTCTGAGCTGGTTCCTGCGCAAGGTGACGTGCCTGTATTAAATTTTAATAGCTGATTTATGCTGAACTGTTTGATTGTCGACGATGAGCCACTTGCCAGGGAAGGCATTTCCAACTATGTGCGTGAAATCGATTTTTTGACTCTCAAAGGTACGTGTGAGAATCCTGTCGAACTGATGAAGGTGCTCGGTGAGCACCGGGTCGACCTGATTTTTCTGGATGTTCAGATGCCGAAAATGAACGGAATCGACTTTTTGAAAATCGTGCAAAACCCGCCCATGGTTATTCTCACCACGGCTTATCCGAGTTACGCGCTCGAAGGATTCCAGCTGAATGTGCTTGACTATCTTTTAAAGCCGATCACCTTTGACCGGTTTTTCAAAGCCGCGAACAAGGCTAACGATTACCACCGCCTGGTGACCAGGTCGTCTGACCACGAAATACAAAAACCAGCTTCCGACGCGGATTATTTTTTCATAAAATCAGGGAGCAAATATGAGAAGATCCATCTGGACGATATCCTGTACATTCAGGGAATGCAGAACTATGTTGTAATTTACACCCGTAAAAGCAAATACATGACGCTGCTTTATCTCAAAAATCTGGAAGAAAACCTGGATAGCAAGTCATTCATACGAGTTCATAAATCGTACATCGTATCGGTCAGCAAGATTGAAGGAATTGAAGGCAACGAACTTTTTATCCAGTCGCACCGTGTTCCCATCAGCAGAAACTACCGGGAACAGGTGATACAGCAGGTTGTTAATAAAAAGCTTTGGATCAAATAATCTGATTTCTCCATGGCTCCCCCGAACTTCAAATGTCTATATTTTTTTGATGTTTTTACTCCTACTTTAAGTCCACTCGTTACTACCGTTCAGCTGCCGCACTTAATAATGATGACTAGATTCGTGGTAGCCACATCCCCATCGTCGCTCCGAAAATCCCAACACCCATGATTAGTGTTACTAAAAAAATGATTAGCGACACGCCGATATTTAAAGTGAAATTGTTTTTTCTGCAAGCAAAAAAATACATCTCCAAAAGAATGAGTGAAAGCGGAATGGCATAAGTACTGATAGCAAGAAAGGTTAGAAAAGGGCCGGTAAATGTTTTTGAATCAAACCCAACCGGAGCTCCGTTTATCAATATCCAGAACATAAGCCCTACCCGGAAAAACCAGACACCGCTAACAACCATAAAAAGCCTTAATGACCAGCTTCTGTGACTTTTAAAATTTCTTGATCTCGCTTTTCGGATAGAAATTATAGCAAATAGAATGATATATACAGCTTGGATACTGATGCTGATTTGCTGCGTATGATCGCCAATCGTTCCCCGTGTCCAAACCATAATCAGTCCTGCGGCACTCACGATAATGGCAGCCGAAACATACACGCGTCCAATCAGACGATGTATTACAGGTAAGCGTTTTCTTATCTGAGGTATAAGCTGCAATGGACCGCCCACTACCATGATTAAAGCGAGTAGTAGGTGTAGCCCGACGACAAAATTTCCTTTCCAGTCTCCCTCCACGTAACCATGTGGGAGTACCCTGTTCCACTTTTCAAACGCACCAGTCAAGGCAGGTCTACCATAGAACAATAGTATATAAGCGGCAAATATCCATTGGCCGAGAGTAGCCACGACAAGCCACAGGGTTGCAGTAAAAGTTAAGATTCTAGTTGAATACGAAGTATTTTCTGTGCTGGATAACGGAACATCTGTTTGTGTTATCATCTCTTATGGCTTCAAATTTAATTTAAACTTAAAGCGCGAAGTTTCCAGACAAACCAGACAAATGTCCAATAGGGATGAGCGGTTGTATTCCAGTTTAACCGCTACTTGCTGATTGCACTTCTTAATCTGCTAATATGCCGCTGTGTGATCCCAAGGTAAGAAGCGATGTATCTGAGGGGGACGTTTTTTAAGATGTCAGGCTTCTCAATCAACAATTTCCTGTACCGGCCCTCAGCAGTCAAATTAACCAGGTCATTAATCCGGTCTTTGTCTTGTTGAAGATGTTTTTGTAAGATGCGGATGGTGTATTCTTTCTGGGTACTGCTCACACTGGCACGACTCTCCACTTCTTGGCGGCTAATGCGTAGTAATTTGCAGTCTGTAATACAATGTAAGTTCTCATTGGAGACTGTGCGATTCATGAAATGTGAATAAGATGTAAAAAAACGGGAACCCTCGTTCAGATCGGTGGTGATCTCGTTGTTGTCCTCGTCCAGGTAATAGTTCCTCATGTAGCCTGCGACTATGAAATTATGGTAATCAGGAATTCGTCCGGCTGGCTCTATAATCGTATTTTTTGGGACAAAAGCAGGCTTAAACGAATCACGAATCGCATCCTTGTCACTTTCTGGCAGGATCAAAATTTGTTCGATATAATCGAATAATTTCGTGTAATAAGATTCATCCATAAAAGGACCGTCCAAATGGGGAGTGAAATTTCTTTAACAAGCTTCAAGTTAGGGAAAACCATAGATGATGTCAATTGAGTACCAATGACCGGTAACAGGCTTTAAGCAGTGCATGATACCGGTTATTCCCACATCGTATCAATTACAGGGCAGCCCTCCTGTATCAAAATCACCGTTTTGGCAGTGGAACCCCGGAAGGAGGACAAACTGCCAATTCCTTCCAGCAGCATATGGTAAATATCGAATTGTGGATGAGCAGAATAAATTTCTAATACTGCTAAAATTTGCACTGTTCCGTTCATTATGCAATAATAAGATCAAAATACAGTCAGTAGTTGCTAAAAACCGTATTTTATTTAGTATTATTTAGACTTAAAATTGTATTGTAATTTGATATGCCGCTAATAACGGATGATCTAGCCTGCGTATACGGTATATGGTTAGCGAGTTCAGTGTTTTGTTCCTGGGGTGAACAAATTCGCTGATTTACTGATATTATACGCTCAGTATGCCCAAAATTAAGTAGGATTTAAGCAATTTAAATTATTATAAATTAAATATTCTATCTATAAAAATTAACTAAAACGGTTCCATTATGATTACAAATCGACTAACTCCTCTCGCGGGGTTTGGCAGACCACTTTGTGCCATGCTGATTGCAGGATCCCTCTTTTCACATCAGGTGATAGCCGCCAAAGTCCCGCCTGCTTCGCTTAAAATGGAGCTGCCCATGAAGGCAGAAAAAGTACTGAAGGGAAAAGTGCTGGACAATAATAATACAGCCTTGCCTGGTGTAAGTGTTGTTGTGAAAGGAACTTCGAGCGGAACTATCACAGATCCCGAAGGTAATTTTGAGCTAAAAGTGGAGGATCAGGCCACCACACTTGTTTTCTCATTTATTGGTTATGTTTCGCAGGAGATTGCAATTGGTAATCAGTCCAACTTCAATGTAGTACTAGCGACCGACAGCAAGGAACTTACGGAAGTGGTCGTGGTGGGTTATGGAAGTCAGCGTAAGGCAGACGTTACCAGCTCGGTGGTTCGTGTTACGCAGGAGAACTTTGTAAAAACGCCTGCAGTGGATGCGGGTCAGCTTTTACAGGGAAAAGTAGCTGGTCTTACCATTTCAGCGCCAAGCGGTGACCCTACACAAGGCTCACAGATCCTGCTTCGGGGAAATACTACTCTGCTCGGTGCTAACTCCAATCCGTTGGTACTCATTGACGGTGTCCCGGGCGACCTCAAAACCGTAGCCCCAGAGGATATTGAATCCATTGACGTTCTGAAAGACGGTTCTGCGGCTGCGATCTACGGAACGCGGGGTACCAATGGAGTCATCATTGTCACTACTAAAAGAGCTAGTGGAAATTACAATAGTACGGTTGAATACAACACTTCTTTCAGCACGCAAACCGTTGCCCGGAAGCTCGAACTGCTCACGGCAGCCGATTACCGCGAACATATTGCGCAGGGTATCCGGGAGCCTTCGTGGGACCTGGGCTCTGATACAGACTGGATGAAGGAAATTTCTAAAAAAGCATTAAGTCAGGTTCACAATTTGACTTTTCGAGGCGGCAGTCACCGTACCAATTATCTGGTAAACCTCAATTACCGGTATCTGGATGGTATTTTTATTAAATCAGAAAATAAAACTTTCAATGGGCGCGCCGATGTAAACCATACCATGTTGAATGACAAACTCAACATTAACCTTGGTTTTATCAATTCCTACAACAGTTATCCGACCACCGGCGACGGGGTCAGTTTCAATGGTTATACTTACCGTCAGGCAATCATTCAAAATCCTACCGCACCATTGCAAAATCCGGATGGCACCTGGTTTCAGCAAACGGGGATCTTTAATTACGATAACCCCGTGGCTCGTTTGCGGGAAAGTGATGGGAAAAACAACTCCCAGAATACTCGGATAACGTCCAATATCAGCTATAATCCCATTGAAGACCTGAAACTTTCGGCCTTGTTTTCCTACAATCAATACAATCAAAATCGTGGCTATTCAGAAACCAAAAGCCATGTATCTGCATTGAGGGACGGGCGCAATGGCTACGCCTCTATTGGTTCAGTGAGATCAGTAGATAAGCTTATGGAGCTAACCGCACAATATTCCAAAAACCTGAACCGTCACAAATTCTCCCTGCTGGGCGGTTATAGCTATCAGGACAACTCATTCTCAGACTCTTTTATGCAGAACTGGGATTTTCCGACCGATAAATTTTCTTACAACAATATCGGTATCGGAGATGCATTAAAGACAGGGCTTGCACCCATTGGCAGCTCGAAAAGAGAGACGAACCTGATCGGTTTTTTTGCAAGGGCCACTTATAACTTCGACGACCGCTACCTTTTACTGGCAAGCATCAGGCATGAAGGAGCCAGTCAGCTTTATGGTGCCAAAAACCCTTGGGGAACATTCCCGGCAGTTTCGCTGGGCTGGCGCATTAGCAACGAGGCATTTATGAAAGGGCAAACGATCTTCGAGGATCTGAAATTGAGAGCAGGTTATGGGGTTACGGGAACCCAGCCTAACAACCTGTTTCTTGGCGTGGCGATCCTAAACTATCAAAAGTTCTTTTATAGCAATGGCAAATGGGTTCAGACCCTGGTTCCCGCCCAAAATCCAAATCCAGACCTGAGATGGGAGGAAAAGCATGAGTCGAATATCGGACTTGATTTCGCTATTTTGAAAAACAGGATCAATGGTAGCGTCGATTTTTATAACAGGAAGATCAAAGGGCTTTTATATGATTTTCAGGTGCCTAGCCCACCGAACCTTTACACATCAACGCGGGCAAATGTGGGTGTGATGGAGAACAGAGGATTGGAAGTACTGGTCAACTTTGTGCCGGTGCAGACTAAAAACTTTACCTGGAATGCGAGTGTCAATTATTCGACCAACACCAATAAACTGGTGAGCCTTTCGAACGACATTTACAAAACGACCAACGATTTTTTCACAACAGGTGCAACCGGCGACCCGGTTCAGACTTTCACGCACATTGTGCGCATTGGCGACCAGGTGGGTGACTTTTACGGATTCAAAGTACTTGACATATCCGAAGATGGGAAATGGATTTACGAAGGCCGTGATGGCCAGCCGCAAAATTATGATGAGTTCCAGCATGCATTTGAAGACAAACGGGTGCTCGGTAATGGTCTGCCCAAATTTTATCTCAACTTCAATAATAACCTGCGTTACAAAAATTTGGACCTGGGTGTAACCATGCGCGGCGCATTCAAATACCAGATCCTGAATTATCAGCGCATGTTCTTTGAAAGCACTGGCCTTCAACAGTATAACAACTTGAAATCGTCCTATGACAAGGTTTTTGACAAAGCAGTGCTGAGCCCGACGATGCCGCAGGAATTCAATAGTTACTACATTGAAGATGGTGATTTCTGGAAAATTGATAACATCACGATCGGTTATAACATCCCGAAGCTCAAAACAAAACACATCAAGGCTATCCGGGTTTATGGCTCTACGCTGAACACATTCACTTTTACCAAGTACAAAGGAGTGGATCCTGAGGTAGACAGGCTGGGACTTTCTCCGGGTAATGACAGTCGGGACAAGTATCCAATGACCAGGACATTCACGCTGGGATTAAACTTGTCATTGTAAAAACTTTAACAATCTTATTATGAACAATATACACTTTGGCTTAAAAAGTAAAATTGCAGTCGTGGCCCTGTTACTGGGCAGCTCTTGTACCGATTTAAAAGATGAAAGCTTCGATCGCATTATTGCCAATCAATTTACTCCCGCATCCGGTGATGTGGCCTCGCTTGTAGGTGCTGCTTACACCAACTGGCGCGACGTGATGCAACAATGGAACGGACTTTTCCGCACGCAGGAAATATCAGGTGACCAACTCGTTATACCCTCCCGTCCCAACGGCTGGGTTGATGGCGGCGTTTACCGCAGGATCCACGACCACAAATGGACTGCCGACGACGAGATTGCGATAAATAACTGGAACCGGTCTTACGCAGGTATTGCCAACTGTAACCGTCTTATTTATCAGATTGAATCGGGAAGCATTCCGTTCACAGACGGTAAGGAAGCGGTGATAGCTGAGTTGAAAGTACTGCGCGCATCTTATTATTATGTGTTGTGCGACCTGTTTGGAAATGTGCCCATTATCACCCAGTTTGATGTTCCCGCTGGTTTTATTCCAAAACAAAGCACGAGGAAAGAGGTTTTCGATTTTATTGTAAAGGACATTCTGGACAATTTGCCGCTGCTTTCAGAAAAGAACGACCCTACTACATATGGTCGTTTCAACAAGTGGGGCGCGCATACTTTGCTTGCTAAAATGTACCTCAATGCAGAAGTTTACACAGGCACGCCTGCATGGGAAAAGTGCATTGAACAATGCAACCTGGTCATCAACTCTGGTGCAGGATATGCTTTGGAAGCGACCCAGAAAGAGGTTTTTAAAACAAATAACGAATCGTCAAAAGAAATCATTTTCGCCATACCATTTGACATCAAATATGTAACTGACTGGAACGGGTTTTCTATTCACATGGAAACTTTGCAACCAGCCAATCAGGCTACGTACAACCTGTTAAACACACCTTGGGGCGGGATTTGCGCCATTCCGCAGTTTATTGATTCTTTTGATAAGGACGATGAGCGGCTAGTAAGCAACTGGATTCAGGGCCCGCAATATTCGGCAGGAGGCACTCCTCTGAAAAGTACGTTGGGTGCATTTGCCGGAAAGCCGTTAAGCTACATTAATCAACTGCCAGGTGTAGATCAGTCAGAAGAAGTGCATGGTTTCAGGCTAGGTAAATTTGAAATAGAAAAAGGAACAACTGTAAATCTAAGCAACGACTGGCCCTTGCTACGCTATGCCGATGTGCTGCTGATGAAGGCAGAGTCGTTACTAAGGACCGGAAAAGGCTCCGAGGCCGCAGCAATCGTGACTACTGTAAGAGCGCGCAATTTTAAGGCCAACCCTGCAAAAGCCGTTGTCACTGCTGCGGATCTGCAAAAAGGGAGCACTTACGCTTACGGGTTGAAAAACCATAATACGACCACAAACGAAGGCGGGGCTGATATTAAATATGGACGTTTCCTGGATGAGCTTGGATGGGAATTTGCGCAGGAAGGGCGCCGTCGGCAAGATCTGATCCGTTTCGGTGTGTTCACAACAAAATCCTGGTTATCTCACGTGCCCAACGGTGCGTATCGCAGCCTGCTTCCAATCCCAAGGCCTGAACTAAATAAAAACTCAAATTTGTCCCAGAATAATGGGTACTAATTCGAGACTTTTAATGGTTTAACTTCATTATTTTGACCGGCAGCCTGGGCTGCCGGTCATTTTTGTGTCAGTAAAGTAGCTCAAATCCGTTAGTTGCACAAATGCCATCCAAGGACCTCAAACCGCTTACTTATCTATGCTGAACCTGAGTTTAAGATATTGTTGACCACTACCGAAATGCTCGGAGGGCATTGATACTTTTTGCCTTGCAGGCTTGACTTTATATAAACATCAACGGCTGGAATACCGGTAACCCTAAATGTTGAGACAGACAAGCGTGACTTTACAGATATCATTTACGCTCACAATCACTTTGTGATTGTGCACTTTCGAATTCCCATCTGATCAAATCCATCCAGAAACCTCTATCATCCATCTCTGAAAATTCTTCCTGCTTAAAAGTAATGGTCCAATATGACGAGTCTTGGGAATCCTTGTCCGGGACAACGATATTGAGATGGAGATTATCCGTCGTTGCGGGCATCGAAGCAACGATCTTTTTTGCTTCTTCAATGGCTTGATCTTGTGTCATGCTCGTCCTAGCTATTTAAACCTACGTCTACATTTCCCAGCACATGGGCGCGTTCATAGCTGCGGGTGTTGCTGGTTTTACACCAAGGTACAAAATTCATATCCTCTTCAATTTTTTTATCAACGATTTGCCTTAAAGTTGAGTTATCCTGATATTTCGACGGCCTCATATTTTGGAAACAGACACCTTTGTGGAATTTGGTAATTGGCCTTGGAGGATTGAGGCTTACGAGCATAACTCCGACGAGTTTTTACCGATTTTTGATCTTTCATTTTGCATCACGTTGTGTAAAAATGTGGATCGCTTTTCGGAGCTACCTCACCAAACTGACCTTAAAGGCTATGCTTAAAGATGGTTATCATGTTTGATCGGATGTAAGCGATGGATAAGTCTGTTCTGAGACTCGTCAAGTTCGCTTTTTAAATGACATTTAATACAGGGATTAGTGCAAGAGTTGGTTAATTCAGGAAATTATCAGAAATAGTGATCAGGAATGACTCGCTTGAATTGGCAATTGAATCTTCGACTTTAATCAATGTACGAGCAACTCAGAGCACATATAGAAAAGATTGTTGAACTTACAGATAGTGAGTTTTTGTTTGTTTCTGAGCATTTTGTTGCAAAGAAATTCAAGAAGCACCAGTTCCTTATACAGGAAGGCGAACAAGTAAA
This sequence comes from Dyadobacter chenwenxiniae, assembly GCF_022869785.1. Classification (NCBI taxonomy): domain Bacteria; kingdom Pseudomonadati; phylum Bacteroidota; class Cytophagia; order Cytophagales; family Spirosomataceae; genus Dyadobacter; species Dyadobacter chenwenxiniae. The sequence continues at coordinate 2,540,930 of NZ_CP094997.1, forward strand.
GTATCACTACTTCATCATTTCGGGGCTTTTGAAGCTTGTTTACACGGATGACACCGGAAAGCAGCACATTGTTTCTTTTGCTATGGAAGATTGGTGGGAAAGTGACTTTTATGCCTTCTATATGCAGACAACAGCGACAATGTCACTCGAATGTCTTGAAGATACCGAAGTTCTGTGCCTTTCTTTGGACGGCTATAAAGCTCTTTGTGACGGGCTGCAAAAAATGGAGCGGTTTTTCCTTGAAAAAGCAAATTTCGGTTTCCTGGGTGCGCAACGTCGCATTATATCCTGGTTAACATCCAATGCAAAAGAACGTTACGAACAGCTCCTCAAACAGTATCCGGCGCTCATTCAGCGCGTACCAAAAAGTCAACTTGCGGCTTACCTGGGCGTGTCGCGGGAAACACTGAGCCGGTTATCGCCTTGATGTGATATATCTCACATTAAATTAGTGAGAATGATCAACGACTTCATGCAGGCCTTATTCCAAACTTTGCAGTGTAATTAACCTGTGCCACAATTGGCGCAAAATCAAATATCACTCAATGGAAAAGCGCATTATTAATCCCTGGCAATGGCAAGATGCCCGCAGCTATGTACAAGCTGTTGAAGTTAAAAGTGTAGAAAGCACGCTGTATGTCTCAGGACAAACCGCCATCAATGCGGAGGGAATTTCTAGTAACGAAGACATGAAATCCCAGTTAACCTTAGCCTTACAAAATCTAAAACAAGTCATCACCGAGGCCGGTTACGAATGCAGTGGAATTGTACGGCTAAACATATACACTACTGCGACCGCAGAGCTTTGGCCTCATTTCAACATTTTTCAGGAGTGGGTTGCCCTGCATCAGGTTAAGACCACAGTCACTATGTTGGAAGTCGTAAGCCTGTTCGAAACATTAAAGGTTGAACTGGAAGCCACAGTCGTGAAGTAAAAATGGAAGCCTAAAAGCGCAGCTATCCGATGGGGCTGGCTGCGCTTTACTTCCCTCAAATACCAACCTTAAAAACTGATGCGTAATCCACATTAATTCGAAGGCCTATTTTATAATAATCATTATTTCTGGCATGCAGAAGTAGCCTCAAAAAGCTTCCTCATAAGCTCTCCTATCTTTTTTCAAACCTCAGTCACAGATTTTTCTCAAAAAAATATGCTATCTCTGTCCAATCCGCAGCAGCCGATTGTCAATAGGTTTTTAATTAAAACAAATTGTTAAATGGAAGCTAGAGTTAATTTTCAGGAAAAAGGACAGGGCGCATTGAAAGTGCTTTTCAGCATGGGCGGTTACCTCAAAAAATCAACAATTGGGCATCAACTACTGGAATTGGTAAACTTCCGGGTGTCACAGATCAACGGCTGCGCATATTGCCTGGATATGCACTCAAAAGATCTTCGCGCAATGGGCGAAACTGAACAGCGATTGTACGGAGTAAGTGCCTGGCGTGAAACGCCTTATTACTCCGAGCGCGAACGCGCTGCATTTGCCTGGGCCGAAGCTGTGACGCATTGCCATGTGAGCGAAGAGGTATTTCAGGAAGTAAGCAATCATTTTACTGAGGAAGAAATGATCGACCTTACCTTTTCTGTAAATAACATTAATAACTGGAACCGGCTTAATATTGCATTTCAGACAGTCCCCGGCGACTACCGCGTCGGACAGTTCGGCTAAGCCTTTTCGGTTGATAACCAGACCTTAAAAAACCACTTTTGTTAACCATTACACTTAGAAAAAATGAACGACTTCGCAATAATCATACACAGAGACCTGGTCAGCAAAGACGCCAGCCCATCGCCCGAACAAATGCAGGCAGCCATCAAGCCGTTTCAAGACTGGATTGGCGGCATCGCTGCCCAAAATAAGCTGGCAGCACCGCCCAAGCGATGGGATAGTGACGGCAGAGTGATCAAATCAAACAGCGTCACCAACGGCCCCTACGCCGAGATCAAAGAATCCGTAGGCGGCATCATCCTGATTCGCGCGGCAGACTATGACGAAGCGGTAGAAATAGCCAAAGGCTGCCCCGTGATTGAATGGGGTGCATCGGTGGAGGTTCGAATGGCGTTGCCAACGCCTGGGAATTAAACCAAGTTCAATGAGCGCTGCCTCCCTTATCCCTGATTTGTTCAGGACAGAGTACCGCAAGATCGTTGCGGTACTCTGCTATCATTTTGGTTTTGAGCATATTGAAATCGCCGAAGACATTGTGAGCGACACATTTTTGGCCGCAACCGAATCGTGGGGTTATAACGGTTTACCTGAAAACCCGAATGCCTGGTTATATACAGTGGCCAAAAACAAAGCTAAAAACCACTTGAAGCGCAGTTTGCTTTTCACGCAAAAACTGGCTCCTGAAATCCGCTATCAGGCACACGACACAGAACCATCGGATATAGACCTTTCGTCAAAAAACATCGAAGACAGCCAGCTCGCAATGATTTTCGCAGTCTGCCACCCGAGCATATCCAGGGAGTCTCAGGTTGCGCTGGCGCTAAACCTGCTTTGCGGCTTTGGTATCCAGGAAATCGCTAACGCCTTTCTGACGGAAAGAGAGGTCATTTACAAAAGAATAAGCCGCGCAAAAGAAAAATTGAAAGAAGAGAAGATTCGCATCGGTCAGCCTACGCGGGCTGAGATCCACGAGCGGCTCGAACCGGTTTTAAAAACGCTATATCTTGTCTTTTCAGAAGGATATTATTCATCCGGGACGCAAACCGATGCAGTGCACGCCAATATCCGCAAGTCGCTCTGTGCTGAGGCAATCCGGCTAAATTACTTTTTGGTACAAAACGATCTGACTAATACCCCGGCCACAAATGCATTACTAGCATTAATGAGCTTTCATGCCTCGCGTCTCGAAGCGCGGATTAGCGAAAACGGGGAAGCAATTTTATATGAAGACCAGGACGAGACGCTGTGGAACCGTGAACTGATCGATCAGGGCATTTACTTTTTGAGAAAGGCTGCCGCAGGAACAATCGTCACCCGCTACCATTTGGAAGCGGGCATCGCCTATTGGCATACTATCAAAGAAGATTCGCGGGACAAATGGGAAAACATCCTGGATTTGTACAACCAGCTGCTCGTGCTGGAATACTCCCCCATCGCGGCATTAAACCGCACATTTGCGCTGGCTAGGGCAAGAGGCAAGGCAACGGCCATCGTTGAAGCAGAAAAGCTAAGTCTGACTTCCAATCACCTTTACTATGCACTACTCGGAAATTTATACACGGGCCTCAACAACTATAAGGCAAAATTGAACTACGAAAAGGCGCTCGAACTAGCAGTCTCGGCAGCCGATAAGGTGACGATTCAGCGGAATATGGATGCGCTTTGATCCACACACCCGATCCTATTGCTACAGTTGAAATAAATCATGGAACCGATAAAAAAACAGACGCTGATCAAGTAATTCATTTATTTAAATTGCCAGGTTATACGCTTTTCACAATAAGGGAAGATATCAAAGATATGATATCAATACCGCGCGCCATTAAAGCTTTAAATTATCTGCTGTATATACTCCATTGTTAGTATCAATTCACAATGGAAGAGATTACGCATATTTATAATTTATGTGAACATTATCGGTGATAAATGTTACCATTATTATATTATCATTAAAAGAATCTATGGGTAGAATGCGGCCCTCAAATCAACAATAATTTTGTAGTCTCAACTTAACAACAATCTTATGAAGAATCGCTACTCAGTTCCATTGGAGGTATTGCTTCGCACTAATTTCCCGGGAATGGACAAATCAATAATGGCAGGACAAGCAGCGGCTGTATAATTATAAATTCGCCTGTTTATAGTCAAGCATGTGTGCCTGCTGCCGGAATATGCGGAGACTTGCAATTCATGTATTGGCGAACCGAAACAATCTGCGATCGCTTCGACGGAAACCCCGATGCAATTGATTGGTCTTCAATGCCAAACAAGTCGCCGGGCGGATGCTGCGCAGATCCAGGCAGTGTCTATATAAACAACGGGGTTTAAATCCCAACAAACAAATGAGTAGGTCACGAATAATAAAAATTTCAGGCATTGCAGTTATTTTAATCACCGCAATACTGGGCGTCATTTTCATGGGAAACCAACATGTTTCTAGCATAATTGTACACAACTTTGGTGATAGCACAACCTTAGCAGTTGTTCCCTGGAAAGGAAATAACATCTCAGTGGCTATAAACGTAGATGGTTATACTACTGCCGATTATGCCTTAAAAATTGGGATTTACTATCGCCCTCTCAAATCCAAGTCCGATTCTTTGATCCAAACCGAGTTAATCCACATACCTCGCGGAGAGGTTAAAGCCAAATTTCTCCGAGATTATTACGGCTCAAAAGGAGTTGGCAAAGTCACAGCCACTGTTATTGGTGCACAGCATGCCACTGGGGAAGTTGAAATTAGCATGTCAATTCAGTAAATGCACTTTTGTATTACACTGAAAGAGCCTTACACTAATCCTGTAAGGGGTCCAGTAAGGGTATAGCAGCTAATCCGGACTGCAATTGCATTTCTAACTAATCTCAATTTAAGTTGTATAAAACCTTTTTATAAAAATTAACAGGCATCAGTTTAGGGTGAGCCATTCTTTGGTTGTCGGTCAGCCAGATAATGTTCAACTAATATAACAGCCTGAAAAATGAAATATTGGAACCTGGTCTGGTTTTTACTTCTGGCCACCCTTAACAGTTACGCCCAGTCTGCATATCCCGGCAAAGAAAGCGGCCTGAATGTACATGCCTCGGTACTCGGCGCACTAAAATACCCTGGCCTAAAAATCGGAGCGGACTATCTTTTAGTCAGTAAGATGGTTGCGAAAGCCAAGCGGAATGGCGACCGAAAAACAATATACCGCAACCGCTCCATCACTACGAATCTGGGATTTTATTATCACGAAGATTACAATGCCAACCTATTTCTCCAAACGGGTTACCAGTGGCAGCGTATCAATCAAAACGGCTGGTTTTCCGGCTTCGAACCACAGATCGGAATCAGCCGCACGATTATTGACGGTACAGTTTATCGCGTCGGAGATGACGGCGCTGTTTCTAAACGCAAATTAGCCGGTGACTTCTATTTCGCTCCCTCCTTAACCGTCAGTTTTGGAAAAGATTTCTCGATGAAAAATCCTGATAATCCGCTCTCACTATTTACAAAAGCAACATTATTCACCAACCTGCCTTATAACAACTTCGTCGTAGGCCGGGTCATGGTAGAGGTTGGTGCCGGGTACAAGTTCAGCAATCTGATGACCCATAAAGCTAAAATCAAGCAACGTTTCAAATAAATAAATCAATCAGCTATGAAAATGAATTTCATTATATCCCTGGCAGTGGTTTTGCTATTGGCGGGATGTCAGAAAGAAGAAATAGGTACAAGCGGTCTTGTCAGAGATCAGTTTTACCTCGAAAATGACGACGCTAAAATGCACGTATACCTTGAAGGGAACATCAGCAGCGACAAAATTCTCGCCATGGTGCATGGAGGTCCCGGCGACGGATCATTGTACTATAATATTGACGAAGCCACCCATATTGCCGAAAAGAATTTTGCAGTAGCCTACTGGGACCAGCGCCTTGCCGGTACCACGCAGGGTAACATCAGCAAAGCCAACATTGCCAATTATCTGGACGACCTGAAAAAGCTGATTATCCTGCTGCGTCATCGTTATGGTCAATCAAAGAAAATATACTTGCTCGGTCATAGCTGGGGAGGGTTATTGGTACCCTTATTTTTGCAGCAGGCTGATAATCAATCATTGGTGAGCGGGTGGATACAGGTGGACGGCGAGCATAATTACGCTATGAGCGACTCGCTTTCGCGCAACAACCTCATCAAGTTTGGGGAGCAGGAAATACTGGCGGGACGGAATGCCGGAGATTGGCAGAAGATCACGGATTATTGCCGCGACCACGATCCCAAAAACAATTATTCAGTTACCAGGAAAATCAATGGACACGCGCACGACGCCGAGGACCTGATCAGCGACATTACGACCGGTAAGACGACCAAAGAACTGATCAAGTTTTTTATACGGGAATATAACTATCCGGTGACCACCTATCTCAGCAATGGGGTTTACAGCAATTTCATTAAAGAAATCGACAAGCAGGCATATGCTCAAAAAGCCACTGAAAACCTGTACAAAATTAAAGTACCGACACTTTTGCTATGGGGAAAATACGATTTTGTGTGCCCTCCCCAGCTTGCAGATGACATTAAGGCGCGCATAGGGAGCACGGATGTGATGACAACAATTTTTAATCACAGTGGTCACAGTCCGATGTTTAACGAGCCGACCGCCTTCTGGCAGAGCGTGAACCAATGGGTTATGGGTCATTAAATAAATGAATGCGAATCCAATTGGGATTTTGAGCTCAATTTATCTTGAATGATTTAATCAGTCATCAAAAATCAAGCGACAATTTAGCATTCGGTAACCAGATGGTTTATCGTTACAACACCATTATCAGGAATGACGCTTTGTGTTTTTTGATTGTTGAAAAGAAATGTCTTGGGCGTAAGGCCGGAAAATGTTTTAAACTCTTTTATAAAGTGAGATTGATCAGCAAAATTGAGGTAATGTGCTAAACCGGAAAGGTTTTCAAACTGGTTATCCCTAATTGCCTGGAGTGCTGATTCAAATCTTGCCGCACGAATGAACAGTTTCGGAGACAAGCCCGTTGAAGATTTGAAACGCCTTTCAAACTGGCGGGTGGAGATTTTGAAATAATTAGATAAACTATTTAAAGATGTTTCGATATCTATATCATTGATCAAGCGGATACTTTCACTGATTAGATGGTCCGGCGGTGCGGCATCATTTATTTTTTTTAATAAAAATTCAGTTAATAGATCTATGCGTTCAGCTAAACATCTAGAATAATACAAACGTTCTAGTAAATCAGCTGGGGCAAAATTGATCAGGTCAACAATCTGGTCGTTTAGCTCATTGACATTGATCCCGAAAAGTTGCTTAATGGCTTGTGGATAAAAAGTGACAGTTACAACTTCATGATTGTCGAGATCAAGTATATATGGCAAGATTTTCACCCCACAGATAAATGCCGGGGGTAATGCGTCCGCATCCCTAAAAAATGCTGATCGTCCGTTGTTGTGCTGAAATACCAAATGCGGATAACGGTCGGCAAAGACCTTAATCTGTGATAAACCACTAAGCTTATTAAAATTCAATGCGCTGAAATATCGCACATAGGGTGCTAATAATTTATGCGGTGTAAATACCCTATAATCCATGTCACTTTTTAGTCAAATTGATTATAATATCAGACTGCGATGTAGATAACGTGAGGCGATGACATTTGTAATGTACTGTAAATTCGGTTTCCCTTTAATTGCAGAATTTCCTTTTGGATGTCGCAATTCTACTATTTTTAGAAGTGCCACGCACATAATTTTGAAAAAAAAAAGCAAAACATGGAGCAGGCAATTAATTTAAGAGGACTAACAACAATTAGTTACTGGGCAGATGATTTAAAAGCTGCAAAGAAATGGTACACCAAAATACTGGGGGTTGAACCTTATTTTGAAAGACCAGATCCTGAAAACCCTGCGTATATAGAATTCCGTATTGGGGATTATCAGCATGAACTGGGCTTAATTGACCGAAAATACGCACCGCCTATGCCTGCGCAGCCCGGCTGTGAAATTGCTTATTGGCATGTTGATAACATTGAAGAAACTTTGAATAGCCTCATTGCTCATGGTGCGACGGCATACGGTCCTATAACCGAATATGGCGTAGGATTTATTACAGCTTCTGTAATTGATCCTTTCGGCAATATCTTAGGTATAATGTACAACAAGCATTATGTTGAAATTTTGAACAATCCTAACATATAAATTGGCCATCTTTTTTTGGTGGGAGAGGTTCTCAATATACCGTGTTTTGTAATAGAATACCCATTGGAACCGCCTACGCCGTATGGACAGGTATTGGTGCAGTTGGCACGGTCATCGTAGGCATACTTGTATTTGAAGAGCCTGCCAGCTTCTGGCGGCTCTTTTTCCTGAGCACATTGATAATTTCTATCGTTGGATTGAAATTCATTACCGAATAGCTAGTAAAAATAAGCCTGGATAAAGCCTATGATTCGTTCCTTACGCAAACCCGATCTACCTATGCGCTTCAAGCCCTGGAAAAATCGGTTTGCTGGAAGATATCTTATGAAGATTTGCAAAAGGTTTATTCCCAAACACAGGTTGATAATGTCCTGGGACGCCAAGCGGCTGAACGTCTGTTTTTGTTCAAAAGCCGGAGGGAATTCTCCTTACTGAGTCAAACTGCTACGGAACGCTATCTGAATCTTTTCATTGATCAGCCGCAACTGTTAAGATTTGTTCCGTTAAAGTACATAGCCTCGTACATTGGCATTACGCCACAGGCATTAAGCAGAATACGCAGATCAGTTAGTTAACCAAGGTTCATTGGCCCGGTGATTTATTCTAGCGAATTTTTAAAAAAAACAAAGGAATGATATTACCAATTTTCGCCTACGGATGTAGCACGTTAAGACAGCCCTGCACTGACGTTCAGACAAATGATTCTATTGTGGCTTCACTCATCGACGATATGTGGGAAACGATGTATCACGCAAATGGTTGTGGGCTGGCTGCACCTCAAATTGGTCGTAATATCAATTTGTTCATTGTGGACAGCAGAGGCACTTATGAAGGTTTAGAGGCCGATCAGCGCCAAGATTTTTTTGACGAAAATGATAAGGGTCTTGTCGAGACGTTTGTGAACGCTAACATAGTGTGGCGTTCAGGCCGCGTCTGGACTGACGATGAAGGTTGTCTTAGCATACCCGGATTAGTCCTGCCAGTAACTAGGAGTTGGTCGATTAAGATAGAATACTCCGATCAGCATTTTGTAAAAAAGTCTCGTTTTTTTGATGGATTAACTGCCCGCATGATTCAACACGAATTTGATCATACCCGCGGCATCCTGCATACCGATTATCTCAATTCCTTGCGAAAGAAGCTGGTGAAGAGTAAATTGAAAAGGGTGAGCAAAGGCCTTGTCAAATCGGCTTATCCTATGCATTTTTCTAAAAGATAATAACATGTTAGGAATCAATGCTGCTATTTGCGGCGCCAGGGTCAGATATATGACCTTTACACACTATGAACCAACGGTTAGGATCAGTTTAGAAAGCATTTCCACATCCATATTTCATGTGAACGGATGGATGTTGGACAGATCGGTGCAGATGGTAAGTAATCTTCCAGAGCGCAAATCGACACTTTGGAACGACAGTTATGCGATAAGAAATGCGTGCTAATTGAAATACCCATCGTGTAAAAAATAACTTTGCAGACCATTCTTAGGAAAGTCTGCGTCTTTCATGGTAAGTGGCGTGGAAAGAGCAAAGTTGCGTTTCTTCAAAACCAGGCATAGATATTCATATAGCGCATCTACTGACTCCAGGCTTAACGGATCAATCAGAGAGGTAGGATCCGAGCATATAGTTATGCTAATTGCGTTCGTGTGTTAAGTGATAGACTTGTAACTAATCGTGGTTTCATTAAATTTGATAAGGCCAACCTAGCACGCTAGCGAATCTCGGTATTGTAAGAAAACCAACAGAAGCAATGGAACAAACGGATATAAACGGTGCGTCATTTTTGATAGAGGCACCTTTTGAAGATGTGATCAATAACTTCTATCATCTGTTTGTTGCCTCAGATGGACAACCTATCACCAGGCATGTTTGTCCAAATTTGGAAATGATGCTGGTATTTAACTTTGGAATACCTGTACGCATTTCCTTTCACAATAACCCTCTGGATGTGGAAGTTATCCGACGTACCGCTGTAATTGGCCCACTCCGCCAGATGCTGAACTATGAACTGCTGCCCGGTGCAGACGGTTTGGTAGTTAACTTTAAATTCAATGGTTTTCAGCGCTTATTTGGTTTGCCTTTAACAGGACTGACTAGCGAAGAAGGGACAGGTGCGGAGATTTTAACAGATGACGGTCGCTTTGATCGCCTTTGGGAAGAATTAGCAGCCCTACCTACAACAGAACAAAGAGTAAGTGTATTTAACCAGTCCGCCATAGGCTTACTTAAAGAAAATGATCAGGTAGTGCAGACGATAATCGGTAACCTGGCCCAGTTTTTCAACCCCTGTGTAGACCCGGTAAAAGCCATAGCGGCTGATACCCGTCTTTCGGAAAGAAGTATCCAGCTCAAGTTTCAAAAACATACCGGCTATTCCGTTAAAGAGCTGCTCCGCTTTTTGCGCTTTAAGGAAGTCATTGCTTACATCCTTGCCCGGAGCAATCAGAAAATAGCTATTTTCGATCTGATCGCCACGCACGATTATCATGACCAGAGCCACCTAATTAAAGACTTCCAGTATTTCTTAGGCGTGGCGCCTCAGCAGTTTATTAAAAACTTAGACAATGGAAGTTTCTGCGTAGTTGCCGATACTTATCCGGCGCAGCCATAACATACTTTAGTCCTTAGCGGCCATTTCGTTTTCTTACAATTTCCCCGAAGTCCATCCATATACATTTGTACTGTTCATTTAAATCAAACAGCAAAGATGGAATCACTTACAGAAAATGGAAACAGGATTACGGGTAATACTGTAAATCACCAAAATGTTCAATCCTTAGAACAAACCAGGTTTAATACCACAGAAGTAATCATGCCGGGTATCGTTGAGCCGGAAGGGTTGCTGGTTAAAACCCGTGTATTAAATGACCCTGCTGCCGGACAGGTAAGTGTAAAAGTGGAAGCCAGCGGCATATGTTTTGCCGAGCAGTCCATGCGCCGTGGCAGGTATTACGAGCAGCCCAAGTTTCCTTTCGTTCCGGGCTATGACCTGGTTGGTACTGTTGTTGCAACCGGCCCGGGCGTTGATACAACTTTACTAGGCAAACGCGTCGCTGCCTTGACAAAGACTGGCGGCTGGGCAAGCTATACCCTGCTTCCGGCCAGCGACCTGCTGCCTGTCCCTGAGGATATTGATCCTCTTGAAGCTGAAACGTTAATTGTTAATGGCATTACTGCCTGGCAAATGCTGCACGTCAAAGCCCGGATCAAGCGTGGACAAACGATCCTTGTTCATGGTGCCAATGGTGGTGTCGGAACAATTCTGACACAACTGGCCCTTTATGCTGGCGTCCGGGTAATCGGAACTGCTTCACCTCGTCACCATGAAGCATTGCGGGCGCAAGGCGTGCAGCCGGTAGATTATAATGATACTGATTTAGCGGGGAGCGTGCTAAAACATTCACCCGGTGGCGTAGATGCAGTTTTTGACCATGTGGGTGGAGCAAGTTTTGCCAGATCTTTTGGCCTGCTTACCAAAGGTGGCGTGCTTGTATGTTATGCCATTGCCTCAGCACTAAATGACACTGGTAATATTCTGATCCCGTTTCTAAAAGTACTGGTACAATTAGGATGGTGGAATATCCTGCCTAATGGTCGCAAGGCTTATTTTTACAATATCTGGGACGGAAAAGGCAGCGAAACTTTTCAAATACAGCTAAGGGAAACTTTTACGCAGCTCACCACATTGCTCGCTAGCGGAGTCCTTAAACCTCAAATTGCTGCCCGGTTTCCTTTGGCGCAAATCACAGCTGCCATGAAATTGGCCGAATCACGGACAGCTTATGGCAAGGTTGTGCTTGTCCCTTGAATTAAGAGCAGCACTATTAAAATTAATGTGGTATCGAACAGCACTCTATATATGAGAGGCTGAAATGGAAAATATCTCTATTTTTTTATTTCGGCCTTTCAGCAGGTTCTCTCCCACCGATCTGATCTCGTAAGTGGCCGGAAGATGAAGTATTTTGGCCAGATCCTCAGATACCAGCAGGTCGGCATTGAAATGATTGCAAAGTCCCTGGATTCTTGCGGAAGTATTAAGAACGTCACCTGTAAATATAATTTCCTTTTTCAGCGATCCGATTTCCCCGGCAGTAACCATACCAAAATGTAGGCCGGCTTTAAACGCCGGCAAGATGCCGAAGTTGCTGTTGTATTTTTCCTCCTGCTTCTTCAGTGCGTGTTTCATAGCGAAGAAGCACTCAATACAATTATTATTTACTAACCCGTCTTTCAGTTTCCAGCTGACGATCATCTCATCACCAGCGTATTGATAGATTGTACCGGCATAATCAATAACCGCAACTGACAGGTCAAAAAAGTATTCTTTTAACATCTCGAAGTACCTGACATGCCCAAGATTTTCTGCGATTGTAGTCGAGGACTTCATATCCAGAAACATAAATATCCGCTCTTCCTCTACCGGATGATGGTATTTCCCTAAGAAAAAATTACTCAAGGTACCCGGTCCGATACTCTGGCTAAATTCAGCATAGAATTGTGTAATCAGAATTATCGAAGCAATGTATATCGTAAGACCGACCGCAGCGTAGTCAGTGAAGAATGCCAGGGCTGGTGATACCAAGTTTTCAAAAGAATGCTCACGGTGCGTATTTAGTCCATTCATCAACAACGTGACAGCCAGAAAAATGATAGTAATGATCAGGTAAAGAAAAGATTTAAATACGATCTTTCTGGCGAAGCTCTTTTTGATAAACCACTTACTGAAATAACCAATCTCGAGAATGCCGGTAATTAGACCCATCATCAGGCCTGCGACAGGGATGGCAAAAATGTTTGCTGCAAATTTGTACTGATTGCCTGTCGATGGATAGTGGTCCAGATCTCCAAGAATACCTCTTTCCAGCATGCAATAAATCAGGCTAAAAATAAACCATAATACGCCAAAAGGAATGACACGGGCAACATCTCTTCTGGTTTTCGGTGACAGCATGGATTGGGGTATTGAGGACTGATTTTCAAAATAACCCTAAATTTTCAATAGAAGCCCCATACATGTAAAAAAGTATATTATTGATGTGTCTTGATTTTTGTCAAGTGGAGTATTTATATAGATTATTGCATTCCAAATCGGGCATTAATTTTTCACTCTATGTTTATCGGACACTTCGGACTATCCATAGCAGCTAAAAAAGGCAGCCCAAAATTTTCTTTGGGGCACACGGCAAAACATGGTGCTACTTTTGATAAAGTGGATCAAAAGCGCTTGAATGGTTGTATGGGGTCCTAGAATTTACGAAAAATATTATAGCCAGCACCTTGGCCCTCACTCGGGTTTCGCCACCAAGTGTTCTCTTCCCATAAAGCTGGCGAGCATTGCACGAGCGGAATTTAAGTGATCGGAAACATCGATATTTGCGGGCCCACTTTGGCGAACCCGCACGGGCTGGCATTACTATTTTGTCACCTTCAATATCAGACTTATTACCCGGATTCTCAAAGGAACTTGTTATAATGCTCTTCTACCCTGTGAGCAAGTTTCACTTTATTTCGATAACGTTGAAATGGCGCCGGAGGCCATTAATGTGGATAGCTGTTTTTCGAATTGCTGCATTTTCACTTTCAGCGACTCTGTTTCAGCTTTCATAGAAGTCTCCGCTTGTTTCAGGTTTTTGTTTTCTGCTTTTAAAGCTTCTACTTCCTTAATTAAAGCCTGGATTGCGATCAGGTTAACGCCATCAAAATCAGCCTGGTTAATAGACTTATTTTCTCCGATTAGCCCCAATTCGTCGCGCCCGAAGGCTGCAAAAAAGTCCTGAGCCATTGGGCCGTAATGACGGTATTGCTTCACATCCTGCCCCTTATAGTTCCAGCTTCCCAGCCGCATCCCACTGATCTTTTTAAGAAACAGCGCTCCGTCGGTAGCACGAAAGTTTTCTTTTCGTGTTGAGTCGGATACCACTGACCATGCATAAGCATTGGGTTCGAGCTGTACTCCGGATGGGAAATTATCCTGTCGGGCGTTGGAGGTATATAAAACATAACCACCGGCAAAATGCGTCATCATCTGGTTATTAGCTGTGGTATTGTAAGTGGAACCCAAACTATTACTATCATCACCAATAATAAATGACCCTCTATGATCTGCTCTAACCGAAGAACCCATAGCCGTTGAATAATCCCCACTTGCAAATGTCCAACTACCAAAGGCAGTTGAGTTTTGCCCGCTAGCTTGTGTGCCAAACCCCATAGCCGTTGAATAATCCCCGTTAGCTTTGGTAATAGCACCGCTGGCGAAAGAATACCGGCCTACATTCGCATTGTCCCAATGGGTATAGTTGTTTTCGTCATTAGAAATCCCGCCGGCCCGGAAGGCGCCCTTGCTGCCATACCAGATCACTTTTGGAGAAGTCCCTGGTGTCTGTGATTGTACACCAGCAGTGTCGGCTCCAAATAGCACTGTTTTACCTTCCGCAACGTTCAAAAATGCTTTGGGTTCTGTTAAACCGATCCCAACCTGGGCATATAGACTGGTAGAAACTGCAATAAAAAGAGAAGAAAGTAAGGTTTGTTTCATAGTTTTTGTTAAAAGTGAATGGATAATTAATTTTCCATTCCGGAGTTAAGTTAAATAAGTTATTGCTTGATCACTTTGACTGCTGCTGTACTTCCATCTTTCAAAAGTAGTTGTACCACATACAGACCAGCAGGAAAATTTCTTATATTAATTTCTTTGGACAAAGGTTTTTTGTCAAATTCTAAGAGCGTGTTTCCCTGTGCGCCCAATAGTTTGACAGTGGCAATTTTATCCCAGTGGTCCATGCTGATCCGGACTTTATCAACGGCAGGATTAGGGTAAAGGGCAATTTGGTAAGATTGCTCAAAATGAAGCTCACGGATCGTGCTGTATGCATATGACTGATCTTTATCCACCATTTTGAGACGGTAGTAGTTAGTGCCTGCTGCTGGCGAACCGTGCGAAAAACCATAGTTTTTCAAACCATTGCTTTGATTGGCTGCTGTGATCTTTGAAAGCGTGTTCCAGTCTTTCGCGTTACTGCTATGTTCCACATTGAAATAGTCACTGTTGGACTCATAAGTAGTTGACCAATTCAGACTAGCAGCTGATCCTTCCTTTTTAGCTTTAAATTCCAGGAGGGTGACCGGAAGAGCTCCATGCTGTGCCGCCGTGACGGTTCTAAAAGTGATAGGAGCTAGCAGATCATTATAAATGTAATGCGAGGTGTTATTGACCACGCTCCCAATTGTAGTAACCGGAGCTGCATTCTGATAAGCCACCTGAAGCATCGTTTCAGTATTCCTGTTAAGTTCTGATGCAAGATAAAACAGCCCGAGCCTGCCTGTAAAGGTGACCGGTGAGTCAAAAGTATAAACGCGTGCAATACTGGGAGGACTTCCCGGTAGTGCAGTTGGCGAGATTGTTAAGGTGTTATTCACGATACCGAAAGCCGCCGTTGGCCGGAATGTGAGCCCATCAATACATACATCCGTACCTGGAGAAGTGTAAAAGCCCTCTGTTCCTGAGGTAAATTGAGCCGTGGCATTAAAAGAACATAACGGGGCCAGCAGGCAAAAGAGTAAATAATGCTTCATAAGCAACGGGTTAACAATTAGAATGATGGAATAATACGTGGATATTACTCGGGATCAAAGGTATGGTTTTATAGAAATAATTTTACAAGCAGTTTATAGTGTTTTATATGAAGTGTCAATAGGCCAACAACCGGTTTGTCAAACGACAAATCTCGGATCCATTTGAGGATTACATAACTTATCATCAAGCAGAATAACCTAACATTCTGATTTGATAGACGGGCTTAAAAACATTGCCGATAGGTTCAATCTCATCTCCGTAATAGTGTTCAATGGAGCCGTCATTGGAGATATGAATATGGCGCGTGGTCCCGCTTCCATATTCTGACCGGAACGGCTAGACTGTTCCATAATCCGGTATTCACCCTGATCATCTTTTTCAAAAACTAGCTTTTTGCCCTCAATTTCCAGCTGATGAGTATACCCTTGTGTAACAATTGTCAGAGGGAATTCAATAGCTGTGCCTCGATGTTCGACTGGAAGTACTAGGGGTTCATGCATGTCCGAACTTAGAAAGGAATGTATACAAGATTAAAATATTTTTGAATGGGCAGAACTTCGTAATGTTAGGTAGACAAACAGGCATGGCTAAAAATAATTGTAACTTTTAGATGGGCCGTTTTGTCTCCTTAACAAAACATGATGAATCCGAAACTTTACAATCTCTTTATAAGCAGCCAGCGAAAACTTTATCGTTTTGCGCTATCGCTTACGAAGGATGTAAATGATGCCGAGGACATTCTCCAGGATACACTTCTCAAACTCTGGAAGCTACGGGAAGATTGGGGCAGCTGGGAAAATTTTGAGGCTTATTCTATGCGCATGATACGTAACGAATATCTGAATCATACTAAAAAGCTAAAAGGCCGGGTATACAGCAGTCTGGACGATATTCCCGAAGGGAGCGAACCTAGCCAGACAGACACAGACATGACCACCGATCACTTGATGTTTCGCTTTAATTCTCTGACAAGTAAACTACCGGATATCCAAAGAAACATTCTGCATCTGCGTGAAATCGAGGAATTGGAATACAAAGAAATTGCGAAGGTCATGGGTATTACTGATGCGCAGGTAAAAGTGTACTTGTACAGGGCTCGGCAATATTTAAAAGATAAAGTTCATGGAAAAAGATAAGATCGAAATACTTTTAAAAAAGTACTGGCAGGCCGAGACAACCATAGAGGAAGAAAAGTTAATCAAAGCATTCCTGTCAACCCAAGAAGCCAATGAAGCATTTACAGCTGACAAGCATTGGTTTGGAGCCATTAAAGATGCGAGTAATACAGGGCATGGGGAAGTTCACTTCACGGTTGATCAAAGCAGTAGTAAGACCTTACCCCTCCGTTACCCTATTTGGTTTAAAATTGCAGCAACTGTCATCATAGTGTCCGGCCTGACTTGGGCAGGAGTAAATTATAATCAGAGAGTACAGTACCAAAACGAGGCTCTGGCCCGCAAGAGAGCAGAGTCCAGTCTGATGACAATGTCAAATGCGCTTAACGAAGCCTACCAGCATCTTAACAAACCAACTGGTTTAATAAACAAAGGACAAACAGAAAACTATCCATTATGAAACGGATCTGCTTTATATATATAATCCTGTTTTCAAGTTATTATTCCTTCGGACAGGATAAATTGGCACCAGAACCAAATCAAACATTTATTGACTTGTACTTCAAGCAATATGCCGGCATGCCAGGCTATTCCGTAAACACAATGGGTGAAGCAATGGTGAAACGTTCTAATGAAACCGGAATGTGGTCGCACCCAAGTATAGCCCGCATTATGAAGCAGGTGAAAACCTATAAATACCTCAGTTTTGACAGCTCGCCTGAGAAGTCAAATCAAATCATCAGCCAGTTGGACACAGAGATGAAAAAAAGCAGTATTTACAAAGAATACTACCGCTGGGAGTTAAATGGCAAAACTTCCGGTATAATCTATACGCGAAGCAACGGAAATAAAATTACCGAACTGGTCAACGTGTCCGTTGGCAAGAAAAACTTTCTGGTGAGCAGTTTTCTAGGCGATAACATTGATTTAGAAAGTGTTCGATCATTAGCCATAGGCAGATAAAGCTCGACTAGTCAAGATCTTCCCACCCCAGGGATGCTACGTTTATCTGCGTCCTCTCCTCAGTCAATTCCAAAATCTACATTTTTAGAAACCACCCATGAAATTTATAGCCAAAACGCTATTGACTCTCTATGCTATTTTACATTCTGAATTTGGTTATGCAGAAACCATTCAAAATTTACAAAATCAATCCGATTCTCTTCAAATAGCCAGGATTGCAAGTTTCGGCAAAGTATGGGGAGTGATCAATTACTTTCATCCAACCACTGGAAAAGGTGTGCTAGCTGTTGACAGTCTGGTGATATCCAATATTGGCGCGTTATTGGACGATCCAACGGCTAAGGGTTTTCAGAAAGCACTTTCAGCAATGTTTTCAAATCTGAATGATGCTCACTCAGGAATTATAGATAAAAAAGGCCTTACTATCTACACGACAGATATTGAGCCTGACTTGAAACTAAGCTCTCCGACCGCAGGAATATTATATGTGACTGCTCCTCAAAGCATATTTAGAAAACACCTGGCGCTAGATTCCGTTCTTACACCGGAAGTAATTGCTTCTCACCGATCCTTCATTATTGATTTACGGAATACAGCGATTGACAATAACGCTGGACTGAAACAATATACACAATTAGTACAGCCGCTGGTTGGCAAGTTGATAAACCGGACTTTGATTTTACCTACGGCACGTAGCTTTTATTACAAGGGGCTTATGCGCCAAGACTTCCCCCATGATATCAATATATTGCCGCAAGATGAAAAGGGTGAAATTGTAGGTCATTTGCAAGTCCACTACGGTATAAGGAGTGTTTCCGAGGGTGGCTATCTTTTATCTAAGCAAGACACATCCTTAAAATCCAAAAGATTCTGCTTCGTTGTTAACCGGTATGTCAACGTTAATACGCTCAAAGCACTATTAGCTTTGCGCAACCGTAATTTGTGCAACATTATCTTTCAAGGTGAAATGCCTGACTATGTTTATGGAGATTTTCATAGCATGGAACTACCGGATAACATTTCTGTGAAGATCAGAACATCAGAGCTGATTTATGAGGATGGAACATTTGGATCGACACCGGATGCCTATATAGCATCTCAATCAGGTACAGATTCTCAACAACTTATCATCAAAGAAGCTGGTCGTCTGTTTAGCCATCCTATAAAACACGCTCTTCCCAAACAGGTCGAGAACACTGTTTTCATTCGTAAACCCCAGTTCGATTATCCTTCAAAACAAGTACCTGATTTGAAATTACGCTTACTTGGATTGTTTAACTTTTGGAATGCCATTTACTATTTTTCTCCCAATAAAAACCTGATCCCTGGCGATTGGAGTAAAGTCCTGACTCATTTCATTCCTAAATTTATTAAGGCGGAAAACGACTCCCTTTATTTCCTAGCATTGATGGAGCTAACCACATCTATCCAGGATGGCCATAGCATATTAATAAACAAGCGAGGCGGTAGGTCACCTTTTGGCATTATGGATGGAAACCTTCCTATTGGGACGGACGTGGTAGATAACAAGGTTTTTATAACAAGCGTACTGGCAGATACAGCGCAGCGCCATAACTTATCTCAACTTAAGGAAGGCGATGAATTGATTGCCATTGATCATGTTCCGGTAAGCACACTGGCGAAGCGATGGGAAAAACTGATTGTGGCTTCCAATAAAGCCGGGTTTAGCCGGGAGTATTATTTTACCTGGCTTACAAATGGAGCATTAGGCAGTACTGCCATAATTACAGTTCTCAGTCACGGACAGGTTAAAGACATTGTTCTGCGCAGAATCAAGAGGGATGACTATTACAATTTAAGAGGTAAAATAAATCGTTTTCCCCTTAAAGAACCATTCTGTCAGATACTGGAACCCGGTATCGGATATATGAGAATCAATAGGCTTTTTGTGCATCAGCTCGATAGCTTATCTCGCATGCTTAAAGACTGCAATTCGATTATTTTGGATGCAAGAGGTTATCCCCGGGATAGTCACATAGGCACTGAATTGGCATCCTATATAGCCGCAAAGCCGGATACAGTGGCATATAATGAATTTCCTTTTGTCACAAGTCCTGTTTTATCAAAAAATCATTTACTTATTGAACATGAAATTATTCAGCCCAATTCAAACAAATTCTTGAAGGACAAGAAGTATTTTATACTTGTAGATGAAGGGATTCAAAGCCAGGGAGAATGGAATGTAATTGCTTTGCAGGGTGTAACGCGCGCCACTACTATTGGTACGCAAACAGCTGGTGCAAACGGGATGGCTATTACTATTAATTTCCCAGGCCAATATTTTTCGTTCTTTTCCGGTTTCGGTGAGTACTATCCAGATGGGACGCCAAATCAAAAATTGGGTGTTAAGATTGATATACCCATAAATAAAACACTTCGAGGCTTTTTGAACGGCGATGACGAAATTTTGCAAAGAGCACTTAGTGAAATCCGGAGATAGGCTAATAAATTCGGCTGCTGGCAAGTGACCTAAGAATCTTAGTGCTGGGTCAAGGCTGCTGACAATTTGCGTTTAATGATTGTAGCTTGTTGCATATAGTACATCGGTTACATTTATATTTGTGGGATTAAAACGTCAATGTGATATATGAAATACTTCTCGATTTTATGCGTCCCTCTGCTCCTTTCAGTGTTCCTTTTTTCGTGTCAAGATCATGTAGGCATCCCTACCGAAGACCACCAAATACAACAGCCTATTCTGATACGCATCAATTTAATAACAAGTATAACAATGGCTTACTGGAAGAGGTTGAAAATGGTGAGCAGAATGCTTGGAAATTTGTTTATGAAAATTACTGAACAGGCTCATACGCTCACTAATATTTCCCCGGAGACTAGGCCGCTTAATCTTATTCACTTTTCTTTGTGTGATGCTTTTAGCTCGGGCAGATGTGTACGAACATTCTTGAATAACTCTGCGGTGATGTCAGTCTCTGATTCAATCATTTTTCGATGAAGATCTTAAACCTTGGATTGGCGATGTTTGATGGGGACAAAAAACCGTTGTACGCCAATTTCTTACTCGTCGGATCTTTTCTCATGGTTATCATCCATAGCTTGACGGGCTACATGGCCGCAAAAAACATTGTATCAGGAGAAGATATTTTGCAGTCGATGATTAAATATCACAAAAAGCTTAAAGGATACGCTATGGTTTCATTGCTGACACGGACGGTCTCATTGATTTGCCTATTAATTTTCTTTGTTTCTTCCGTAGAGCTTGATACTGAGAAAAACTGGACGCTTTTTGGCCTGGTCTTGCTCGTTGCCATTCAGGCTTATATAAATTATAGGATATGGTCTGCCAGAATAAAGAGAATAGGTGATTGCATTGAAAATTGGCAGTCGTAAACATAAGACATTAGGCTACCACATTAACTAAGTGTTGATCATATACTACCATTTTATGTTTGCCCTTATATATGCGTAAAGAGTGGGTTTGCCAATATCAAAAGGTGAACTCAACAAAATATTGATGCACGCGGTGGTGATCGTAACTAACCGATCCACCAAGTCTAGCGAGTCAAGGCCGAGCAAGTTTATCGAACCGAACAAAAGGGCTAGATAATCATAACGTAATAAAAGAAAGCTTTGTACCGGCTCAGTAGCATTTAAGGACCTTAGGCTTATATCTAAAAATGCGTATGAAAAATAATCTCATCATTGCAATATCAGCCTTGGTCGCCTTATTGTTGGCGATCTCAATCGATGGTTCATTCAGGTACGTCCTGCTAGGTTTTTCAATAACGGCCTTTCTGATCTTTTTTCTCAAAATTTTTAACCGAAATAAAACCACTTAGCAGCAATATCGTCCTAGCTCCGGAAGCCAAACTGGTGGGTTTAATATCAGCATTCTGATAAGAAAGATGTCAAATTAGAGGTAATACGAAGGTTGTCTGCAGCAAGTCACAATGGGCCCGTCAAAAGTGCGTATGTTATTTATTGATCAGCTATTTTAGTTCGATACCACAGCTCGGGGGCTGTTTTCATCGAGTAATCCAGGAATGCCAGATATAAAATGGCTAACGTCGACCAAAGAGCTGAGCGATGAATTTGAAATTAAGTTTCCGCACATCGAAATCTCGGACTTTAAATTCCATATTATAAATTCTTGGGTATGACTGAGAGTGGTTTGATACCGCTTGTATGTAGCATTTGCGTATTCAACGTTGATCAGCTGTTACTTCAACAAACGTATAATTACAACACAAACGCAGCCTTGCAGAAAGCCTTGACTTGTTACTTCCGTTGAACATAATGTTAATTCTACAAACTCTTTGAACTTTGATCCATGCGCTCGGGCCTACTTTGGACAAATCTTGATGTTTTCTTCGTGAGTAGAACGCTAAGCTGTTAGCAGGCATTAAGTGTTGATATAAATATTATCGACCCTCACTTGGTAGTAAGGCTTTGTAGCCCAGGCGGTTCGTCCAATCCTGTTCATTCCGAAGCAAATGGTCCAAATACACCTTTGATAGTAACTTTGGAATTAACAGTTTCGGCAATCAGAATGTAAAACTGGTTTCCTCCGGGGAGTACGCGTACGATCACATGCCCGAACATACTTTTGTATCCCCTCGTAAACCAGAACCCAAGTGTTGCCTTGGTTACTTCCTGAATATTGGTGGCAAAAATATTCTTTTCCCCCTTGTAAATGTGATTCGAAAGAAGCCTGTGCATCACTTCCTGTCCAGGATGGTCGCTGCACCAAGTTTGTTCAATAACCGCCTTGGGTTGCAAGCTGCCTAAAAAATTTTCGTTGGTAGCATCCCGGTTGCCGTGGTGGTTTAATGTGGTCACCTCCACCTTGCCTACTGCTTTGGCCATGGGGGTTTCCGTATCAAACCAGGTTGGCAATCCAAATCCCTGTAAACCCGTGTTATCCCCGCCAGTGAAATAGTCGAACTTACCGTAGGACAGTTTGATTGCCAAGCTGAGCGGATTTTCGTTGAACTTACCCTTTGCATCCAATACGCTGTCCGCAGGGAAATATTCAAAAGTATTGTCACTTATACCCGTCCAGATTGTCCCGTTTGTTTTGACTCCCCGGACTTTAAAATCAGAATATTTACCTGTATTATTTTTCAAAACAATCTGACTTACAGACCCCACTTTCAAACCTTCGGCAGTCAAGCCATTTTTTTGCTGATCATTGATGAACTGTTGCAGATTCAAAAAGATGCTTGACTCTCCTTTGTACGCTTCTCTCAAATCTGTTGGAAAATTATAGCCAGGATAGTTTCTGTCTATGATCTTTTTAATTGGGATCAGTGTTCCTACTTCCGTCATTCCGGTCAATTTGTAGTTGCCACCCGGTGCAGTTTTGGTTCTAGGCGTGATTAAGCCAAAGTGATCGCTGTGGAAATGGGTGATAACCGCGTAGTCCAGGACAATTTTCTTGTTTTGCGGCGTTACCTGGCGAATGTAATCTGCAATCCACTGCCCTGCCGTTTTACTGTTGTCAGGATAAGGCGGCGTGACAGTTAATGGCAGGCTTTTAACCGAAACAGAGTCGTCCATATCCCCTGCATCGACGAGCATGGTTGTTCCGTCGGGTAAGGCGAAAAATGTGCTCACTCCTCTTCCGGTGTTGATATGATGAATATCCAGATACCCCTCTTTCCAGATTAACGACGTTGTGTCCGATTGTGCCAACGCGGCACCGGCTGAGACGATAAGCAGGAAAAAGCAACTTAACAAATGTTGGAACAGCTTCATTTGGATACGGTTAATATGCAGGATTTTGAATGATGGCAGGATCGGTATCAATCTGATTTTGCGGAATTGGTAGGACCAGGTTTTTTGCCGACACTGTGATCGGTTTATTGTTTGCCGTAAACCAGCTATTCATGACTGTAATTGCCTGACCGGTCCTGAGCAGGTCCAACCAGCGGTGCCCCTCACCTACCAGTTCTAATCTCCTTTCCAGGTCAATCGCTGCGCGTAAATCGCTTTGCGTTGTCGAAGCAGTGTTGGTCAAACCTGCGCGCTTCCGCACCAGGTTAAGCAGATTTTGTGCCGAGGCGAGGTTCCCCAATTCATTTTCAATTTCTGCCTGCATCAACAACACATCGGCATACCTGAGGACAACCACATTGCTGCCTCCATCTGTGATTATTTCCGCCTTCTTCAATTTATTATTGAATGGAACTCCGGAAGGGGTCAGCGCGACGTATGCGCCCTTTCGTGCATCATTTTGAGTGTATTTATTGTAAAGTTCAATGGTTGGCAAATTATGCCCTTTCGCGCCGCTTACTGTGCCCGATGGCGCAAATTGTTGATACATCGTGCTTCCTTCTGTGTTTCCATTAATCCCGGAAGCAAATTGTACTGCAAAAATGATCTCTTGGTTATTTTCATTCGAAAGCGAAAAAACGTCTTCCACGGACGGCAAAAGCGCATGAGCATTCGGGGCAATGAGCGCATCGAGCTCTGTTTTGGCTTTCTGATATTCTTTTTGGGTCAAATAAACTTTGCCCAGCAATGCCTGTGCGGCGGTTTTAATAACACGTCCGGGCTGACTGGATGAAGCGGGCAATGATGGAATAGATTCCGACAAATCTTTAATGATCTGCTCATAAACCTGTAAAGTATTTGCTCTGCCCTGCCCGAAGAAAACGTTGGGATCAGTTGTTTCATCCAGCACAAGCGGAACATCACCGTAAAATCTGACCAAGTTAAAATACATCAGCGCACGGATGAATTTAGCTTCCCCGATCCGGGCATTTTTAGTAATATCCGCTTTAAAAGTCACGTCATTAATCCTGGCCAGCACTACATTACAGCGCTGGATCGCCACATACGACATCCGCCAATTATCGGCCACAGCGCCATTGGCCGGAATGGTTTTGAATTCATCCATATCGCCAAAGACAGCCGCATCATTTGCAGGAACTTCGTCGAAAGTATTGTCAGATGGAATCTCTCCCATGGCAGGCAAGTTCAATCCATATAGCCCATTATTTTGCAAAGCGGCATAGATGGAATTGACGTATTCCTCTACCTCGGTTTCTGTTTTCAGGAATACGCCGAGCTCCTTGCTGGTCAATGGACGCTGTTCGAGCTGATCCGTGCATGCGCCAAAAACAAGCGTCATGATCAGGTATATGATGGTCTTTTTCATGTCTGATTTTAATTAAAAAGTAAGGTTGAAGCCTATCAAAAATGTACGGGCGATCGGATAATTGGAAGTGCTCTGGCCGCTGGTTAGCACCGAGGGTGTGGTGGCCTCAGGATTATAGCCTCTGAATTTGGTGAGTGTCAGCAAATTGTTTCCACTTACATATACCCTTGCCGCAGCTATGCTTGCCTTTTTGATCAATGCTTCCGGCAAGTTGTAAGAAAGTTGTGCATCTCTGAGCCGGATAAAATCCGCATCGTAGATAAACCGGTCCGACGCGCGTACAGACCGCCTTGCTGCCGAAAAGTTACCATAATTCGGTTGACCGAGAAATCCGTCGGGGTTGTGCTCGGGATGATAGCGGTTTTCGAAATAGTACTTGGTTGGCATCGCAAAACCCTCGCCAGATTCTTCCCGGGAAGCAAAATTACTTTCCATTACTTTACGCCCTTCAACCCCCGCAATGGAGAGTGACAGCTGAAAATTCCGGAATGTGAATGCATTACTGATTCCGTAGGTGAATTTTGGAAGGTAGGTTCCCATGGAAATCCAGTCGCGCGAATCGATTACTCCATCACCATTTTCGTCTTTCACCATGTAATCGCCCAGCAAAGTTCCTGGCAACTTGGGGATTGTGCCCAATTGCTCCTGCGTTTTAAAAATGCCAGTTACCTGGTATCCATAAAGTTCGGCTACCGACTCTCCGACTTTCGTAATAATGTTACTGTTTGAACCGGCGATGATCTGCGTCTGCCCGGGAGCCAGGGCCAGAACTTTATTTTTGTTGAAAGAAATATTACCATCTATCGACCAGCCGATTTTACCAAGATTAATGCCACCGGCCGATGCCGAAATTTCGAGGCCCGTATTTCTGATTTTACCAATATTCTGCAATGAAGTATTGAAGCCGGATTGCTGTGGAATAGGAACATCTAAAAGCAGGTCGGAGGTGGTTGCATTATAATATTCGGCCGTCAGATCGATCTTGTTCAGCAATTGTACGTCCAGTCCCAGGTTGTATGAGGTATTGGTTTCCCAGGAAAGGTTGGGGTTTGGCGTGGCGGCGGCACTAAAACCGGGTGCCAGGGTTGAGCCAAAAAGATAGTTATTGGCAGCATTCCCGCCTGAAATCAGCGCCAGCGAGCCGTAAGGGCCTATCTGATTATTTCCCGAAACACCCCACGTTGCCCTTGCCTTACCAAAAGTAATGAGCGATTGTTGCGGAAAAAAACCTTCCTTGCTCCAAATCCAACCTGCCGTAACAGAAGGAAATTTCCCCCATTTATTATTAACCCCAAACCTGGATGAGCCGTCGGTACGGTAGGTTGCGGAGGCAATGTAGCGTTCGTTGAAGATGTATTGAATTCTGGAAAGATACGAAACCTGCACCCACCGCTCGCGGCTTGGTTCTACTGTAAATGCACTGGCACCTGCAATGTTGTCTACATTATCGTCAGCGATATTTGTCCCTGTCACCAGGGTAGATTTGCTGTTTTCCCGCTGAAAACTGTAACCGGCCAGAACACTGAAATCGTGCTGACCAATTTTCTTGGAATAATTCAGGGTATGTTCAACCAGAATATTATTCAGCGAAGCATTGGTTTCAGATGCTGAGGCGGGTTTGGGTGCTGGTGTCCGGTACGCACCCAGGTTAGATGGATTATAAAAATCAAAATTGCTTTGCGCGAAATCGCCTCCCAGCACGAATTTGTATTTCAGCCCACTGGCGATTTCATAACTAACAAAGGCGTTTCCAAACATGCGGAAAAAGCTGCGGTTATTTTTGATCAGCTTGGCAGCTGCCACCGGGTTCTCAACCAGTGCACCGTCCTCAGGCCCGTTGGCAACGATCTGCTCACTGATAGCCAGACTTCCATCCTCATTATAGGGTTTAAAAAAAGGATACATGGCCGTAACCATCCCGATGGGCTCATCAAACCCGCCATTGGTATTGATAAATTTCTGGGTGGTGTAAGAAGGATTAAGGCTGATTCCAATGGTGGCTCTTTTGGAAATATCCGAGTCAAGTTTCAGTGTAGCACTGTATCTTTTTAAATTGTTGTTGATCAGAATTCCTTCCTGGCTGAAATGATTGAACGACGTGTAGTAAGAGGTATTTGCGCTGCTGCCGCTCACAGCCACATTGTAGTTGCTCATCGGCGCGGTCCTGAATATTTCGTCCATCCAATTGGTATTGACCAAGCCTTGCTCCTTTGCCAGATAAGGTGCCAGATAGTTCAATGGAAGCTCACGGAGTGAAGCGCCTTTTGCAATCCGGGTAGCCCGGTCATCCGAGACACTGCGGTTAGCGGGGTTTTTGGATACATATCCCCAATCCCTGGCTTCGGTCAGGTAAGTTGCAGCGTCGTAAGCATCCACATATTCAACCTTGTCTGCTTTTTGTTGAAAGCCGGTGTACACGTCCAGGGCAACATTGACCTTTTCCGACTTGCTTTTTTTGGTTGTGATCAAAATCACGCCGTTTGCAGCCCTCGACCCATAAATAGCTGCGGACGCCGGATCTTTCAACACTTCCAGGTTTTCAATATCGTTGGGGTTAATGTAGTTGAGTGACGTCCCCTCAGTCAGCGGAAAGCCGTCGACTACAATGAGCGGATTGCGGCCAGCGGTAAGTGTACCAATGCCTCTGATCACAATTTGCGGATTAGATCCGGGCTGGCCATTTGCATCGTTGACGACAATGCCGGCTGCTTTACCAGAAAGCTGCTGAGCAAAATTACTTCCGCTGTACGTGGACAGTTTTTCATTGCTGATCTTGGCTACCGAACCGGTAACAAACCGCTTCTGCTGCGATCCATATCCGATTACTACAAGCTGGTCAAGTGCATTTGCCGCTTCGGCCATGCGGATTGCAATGGAATTATTGTCCTTTTGTTTGATCTGAAAATCTTTCAAAACCTGACTTTCAAAGCCAACAAAACTGAACAGAAGGCTGTATGATTTGCCCTGTTGCAGGTTATCAATTTTAAAAAGTCCCTTCTCGTCTGTCATCGAAAACGCTTTTTTCTCTGAGCCTGTTTCCTGGATCGCTATCGTTACGCCTGCCAGTTCCTCGCCGTCCAAACTTGTTACCGAGCCTGTCACCTGACTGTCCATTTGCTGGGCATAGGAAAGGCAGGGCACCATCATGAATAGTAGCATCAGCCACCTTTTCTGTACATTTTTCATCATCTGCAATTTGTTTTGAAAATAGTTTACCTGTTGCCCCGGAAGACGGAGCATGGAAAAAATGAAAACATGGTTATACGCGAACCCCGACCGGCACGAAGTTACTTTTTGACCTTTTCTATGGTTATTTTATTCTGTTGCTCTTGAAAAGTGAGGTGATTGGCGTCACATATTATTTTGAGAACTGATCTAAGCGAATCCGTTTCGAAGAATGACCCGGAAAACGAAATCACATTCACTTGCGGATCAGCACTCTCGATCCGAACTCCATAATGTCGCCCAATTTGGTCAAAAACATCTGATAATGGCTTTTGCACAAACATTAAGGTTTCTTTTCTGCCCGGCGTGGGAGCAGTTTTGAATTCCTGCCGCGACAAACCCTGCGGTTTTGCTTTACTTAACTCCTTCACAGTTGTCTCACCCGTGTCTTTGACATATTCGCATTCCTGTCCAGGATACAAATAGATCGCTTTCATGCGTGCAGCGCGCAGCACCACTTTCCCTTCAATCAACCTGACATTAATATAGTTTTTGTTGACCGGCGCATCTACCACAAAGGTCGTTCCGAGGGCTGTCGTTGTTAACGCTCCGGTATATACGCTAAATGGTCGGGCCGAATCTTTTGCAACTTTAAACTCAGCCATTCCGTGCAACGAAATGTCACGTTTATCCACTGAGAATGACTTATAATAAGAAATCCCACTTTCCGGAAAAAGTTTAATGACCGAGCCGTCGGCCAAGGCAATGTGCTGAACAGAGTCCGACGAATTGACTAATTGTACCAGTTCTTCCTTGCCAACTGCGGAATGCTGTGCTACTTCTTTGTGCGGCATGCCTCTCATGCTGTAAATGGCAAACATCCCCGCCAATACTAGCACCACTGAGGCCGCTGCAACCCAGTAACGCAAACTCCAATGCAGGAATGGTTGCCCGGTTTTTCGGGTACTGCCTTCCTGTACATTCATTCTGACATGCAGCCGGTCCAATAACTCATTTTTTTTCTCGCTGTTCAGCATTGTATCCTGCATATCCGAAAATTCGACCAGTATTTCTTTGTCATCAGCCAGCATTTGCAGAAGCTGAATATCTTCTGCATTCGTTGTTTGGCCAGCCCAAAATTTCTGTATGAGTTTGTCGAGTTCTTCCATGCTTTCAATCTAAATACGCGGAACGCTTCGCCGTGGTGGGTATCCGGTATGTTACGAAATTGTTAACTATATTTATTTGCCAAGATGCGTTAAGATATACAATAGCCACGCGGCATTTTTAGCCCCATGCACCTGGATATATTCTTTGAGGACTTTTGTAGCTGCAATCAAATGCTCTTTCACTGTGTAAACGGAGATCCCCATCATTTCCGAAGCTTCCTGATAGGATTTCCCTTCCAGCTTACAAAGGGTAAATACTTCTTTTCTTCGCGGCGGAAGCTGCTCTATCGCGTTGTAGAGCAGGTTTAGCTTTATTTCGAGGTCTTCCGAAGTCTCGTCCTGCTCGTCGATAATCTCAGGGATCTCCGCTTGCGCGATCACCTTTTCCCTGACCATTTTCCTGATACAGCTAATCGCTTTGTTTTGGCTTACCACCATCAGCCAACCTCCTACCGAGTTGTCAATGTCGATCTGATCCCAGTTTTCCCAAAGTGCAAAAAAAACGTCTTGCAAGATTTCCTCAGCCAAGACAGGCTGTCTGACTATTTTACTGACATTACGGTAAACAGCGTCACTGTATTGATGGTAGATTTCATCAAAAGCCTTTACATTATCTTCTTTAAAGGGTTTGCTGTTTTTTAAAACACCCATACTATTTTTAATGCGCGATACATCTAGTAAAATTAATCAAAATTCAGCGGCCGCATTATTTATCAAATTGTTAATTGGGCGATCATCTAGGCCTTGAACAGTAATCTACAACATGGGGACACAAATTAAATGGAAAGGTTTAGACGATGGCACGATCGAAAACTGTATCATTGATGTACGTAGCGAGAGTGTGCTCGTGACTTCTGAAATTTCAGGGCCAGACCTGGATATTTGCTATAAAATTAGGACAGACACACATTGGAAGACCAATTATTGCGAGCTTTTCGGACATTTCGGAGGCGTTAATTTTCAATTCTTATTTGAACGCGACCACCTTGGAACATGGATAGCTAACGGTCAGCCAGACAACCGTTTTGATCAATGTGATTATGTTGATATTTCACTTACCCCTTTTACCAATTCGTTGCCGATCAATAGGCTGGTATTATCTGAAAAAGAAGTAAGAGAAATAAGTGTAGTATATTTTGATTTAATGGACCGTACGATTAAACCTGTCAAGCAATGTTATACTAGGCTCTCGGCAAACCTATATCATTATGAAAATGTTCCAAATGATTTTGAGGCCGACATTCTCGTAGATGATAATGGCTTTGTGCTCGACTATCCGGGATTATTTACGCGTCAATCTGATATGCAATGACTTGTTCCATGCCAGATGATCGTGTAGGGATTCTCCCCACGAATCTCATCCTCCATTGAATTTGTAACTTCCTGCGCTTTGGCTTCCATAGATAAAAATCCCAGTCTCCACTGCCAAGGCCGGCCTCGATCGAGCGTGGCGAAATTTGGCTGTTTTGCTGAAAATGATAATATCATCTCCGTTAACTTTCGGCGGGGCTGCAATGTCCGGACCTGCGATGCCCAATATCCTTATCCCTGATTTTTTTGAATGCAGGCATTAACTCATCCCAACCATAAAGGTCCAGTGTGGGATCACCGCTTCCAACATTCGGTGCCGATTTCTTGCCGAATGTTCCAGGATAGTAATGTATGAGCGGAAGACCTCCCAGCACGACCAGCAGGATCAAACCTGAGGAGGATATAAGTAGTCGTTCCAGGAGCTTGCTGCCAGCCGAGGCAACGAGGTGATCCACAAATGCGGCTGACAAGAGCATTAAACCGATAAACCCCGGCCCGCTCCAGTGCGGGAGTGTATCGCGAAAAAGAGATATGGCGGTGGTACAACCAATAAGAGGCAGGCTGCACCAGAGAAGAAGCTGCAAATCCGGGTCCTGCACAAATGCACGTTTCCTGCGAATTGCACTGATCAGCAGCAGATAAATGCCGAATTGAAAAGGATTACTGTACAAGATCTGACCGATTGTCGTTTTCAGAAAAGACTTCCCATTCAATCCCATTCCTTCGGGTTGAACCCTTTCACTGTGAAAATGCCAGGTGATAAAATCGTTGTTAATATTCCAGATCAGAATTGGAGAACTTATGGCTGCTGTGATAATCATCGACAAATACAGATATGGATTTTTGAGCCAATTCGACCTGTTGAAAACGATAAATACCAAAAAGCCCGCCCAGAGGAAAACGCCGTGTACCTTGCTCATAATAGCAAGCCCGGCCCAAATGCCGATCCAAAGTATGTACCTGTTTTGTGATTTAGCGGATTTACTACGGATACTTTGAAGCATACAAAAAAGAGCCGCCAGCCAGAAAACAACCTGAACTGAATCGGGCAAAATAAAGACGCCTGAAATAATGCTGGTGTAAATGGAGGTATTGTAAAGAAGAGCGGCAACAACCCCCGTCCGTTCATTTCGGATCAGTTTTCCGCTCTTTGCAATCAGCCAGGTATTAATGCCTGCGCCAACAATGGCAGGCAGGCGCATAAAAAACTCGTGATGAAAGTAAAGATTACCCGTGAAGATCCGGATGAAAATGCCGATCAATGGCGGGTGATCAAAATGGTTGAGGTCCGGCTGAACGGCGTAGGTGAAATAATATACCTCATCATTTCCCAGATCGGTAAACCAGGCTACAAAGCAGCGTATCAACGTCGAAATCACGACTATCCAGCGTACTGCGGATTTACTATTGCATGGCAGGAGCATATGCATTTGTCTGTTACCTATTCAACGTTATTTTCACCTCAGCGACAAGCGTTTGCGTCCAAACCGTTGACGCCTTATGCCGGGAAACTGACTGAGTAAAAGCAATACCCAAAGAGAAAGTACACCAACTCCGACCGCACGAAAGAATATAGTTTCTCCCACATTTTCGAATGAAACAGGCGTGCGGTACCCTGTTTTCGGAATGTAAAAAACAGGGTTGAGGTAAACTTTCGTACCATTCTCATATTCAAACGTAGCACGCGAATAATGATCAGATGGAGAAAGCCGGTAAGAGATCTGGTCGGTATGGTCAAGCGAAGCCAGTACTTTCCCATTCTGCCCGGTCAATGTCACATGGTTTGCAGCATTGCTCATCTTTATAAATACCGTATCACCCATCACTTTGACACTTTTTAAGAACGGTAACGAGTCGACAAGCTGTCCTGCGCCGATTACGACACCATAGCTCCGTCCCGTTTTTAATGCAGTCAAAACCTCTTTTGAAGAATTGGCAGCCACATTAATAAACGTACACATGCGCCCCAGGCGGTTTTTCGTCAGCACATTATGGGTGTCATCATTGCCGACTATAAACACCTTTTTCCCAGCTGAAAGTGCTGCATCCCATTGTTCAATGGAAACGACGGATGGACTTAGCACTTCCATACAGTCGTATCCATTCAGCTGCGATAAGTCTTCTTTTGTGTAGGCATTTTTGAGTGCCGGGTGGTTCAGGATGACAAGCTCTGCCGACTCGCTCAGGTGTTTGAGCACATGTTGTTTGTTATGAACCGATTGTGGAAAAAGGTAATCGAGCCAAAGCACCTTATCCGAGCCGAGGACAAGCTGATGTGTTTTGGTTATGTTGTAACCATGCTCGTACGCGGGAATGTAGCCCGGGTCGGAAGAGTGGGTCGTGTCGATATAGTGATAATTTGAAACACAATGCACACCATAATTCAGCGCTTTATATGCTTCGTGAATGTCTTCCGCACTTCCATGACCATTGGTAAATCCCTCCCAGGCACGCGAATGCGCATGAAAATTACATTTCACCCATTGCGCAGCATCGACTGAGTCATAGGGATTGAAAATGGATAAACCTTCAAATGGAACAGGATCGTCGAACTGAAAACGGGCGCAAAAAAGGTATTGCGAAACGACTAGCCAGAGCACCCAGGTAAGGAATGCGAGCAGAATGATACCGAGTATTTTCATGCCCGCAAAAATGGCTTTCTCGTATTACTTCAACATTAGCCTAATAAGAATATGCGGAGAACAATCTCAAAAAAGCCGATTGATCCGAAAGTTAGGATGAAATTCAGATTGCTTGCGTCCGTGGTGTGCCTAAGATTATCTTTTTGTTAAATGCCCGATTCCTGAAAACGTATATTATGAGAAATATTCAATTTCGCGGGATCAAAATTTACGACCGATAACGGCTGAAAGCATGCATTCGCTAGCGCTTTCCATGCTTTCCTCCCGTTTATTCACCATAATCTATTCTGAACATAAACAAAATTCTACAATGATGCATTGTTGGAAAAACAAGGTGCTTCCACTCGGGGCCAAGTGTTGATCCGACTGTTTATCCTCGTTATATTCCATACCCAGGGTTAGACAGGATGGCCGCAGAAAAGTTAACCCTCCCAGTTAAATGGTGTCTGAAATAGGCAAATTTTACTTTTGATATTTTTCAAAACGTATATCTCCATTTGGTAAGCTTTCAGTGGCAATCCAGCCTAGCTTGGTATAGAAGTCTTCTGCACGACTATTCCTAGCCGTTTCAAGCCATATTTTTGTATAATGATTAAATAGAAATGCTTCTGCCTTTTCCATGAGAATTCTACCTATTCCAATACCTTCATAAGCCGGACTAACAAAGGCAGCAAAAACACATCCCTCGCTAGAGTCTGCCATAGAAAAGCCTGCGGGATGATTATTAACCAGAGCAATCCAAAGACAAGGTTCCTCTAAAATCGCCCTTTCAATTGTTTCATATGTGATTCCTATTTCTGCAAGCTGTTCCAATGACAAGTGATTTTCTTTGACACTTGTTCGAATGTTAAAAATTGAAGGAATGTCTGATGTTTCGGCTAACCTAATATCAATATGCATATAATATGTTTTACTTCTGGTTATAACGTCTCCCCTAATCCCTTCCAAATACCCGGTGTCGCAAGTTCAACTAAATGTTTATTGGTATCGTAGAAATACAGACTATATCCCTGATTGAAGGAAATTTCACTTTCTATATCGATGTTGCGGCTAGTCAGACGTTCTTTCCAGTAACCAATCGAGCCACTATCAATTGAAAATGCTATGTGAACCGGTCCCTTTCCATCGTGTGCCGGTATAAAGCCCCCTGTCGGGAGCTGAACCTCTTTAAGAGAGCCTTCTTCTTGAAACAGTAGTAACACCTGTTTCCCTGCAACACTTAATGCCACTAACCGTTCTGAGCTAAGTAAAACTTCAAATCCAAACAAATCCTTGTAGAATTCGCTGGCACTGTTCAGATCCGGGAAGTATAGTGCCGATTCTAATATTCCATTAATATTTCCTTCCATATGTTGTTAATTAATTAATTGTCAATGCCACCTTTTTAAACAGCCTTTTGGTATTTTTTTATCCCTTTCTTTTTTATCCAGTTGGATAAAGTCGCTTCTGTAATTCGGTAACGGTCTGCTATGTACTTCTGACTAGAACCACTGAGCAGCAATGCTTCGATCTCGGGCTTGTACTGATCAAGCTTGCTTTTACCTGGGCCAGTTGGTCGGCCTAATTTTATGCCTGATAATTTCTTAGCCGCAAGTGACTCTTTCGTCCTCTTACTGATCAGGTCTCTTTCAATTTCTGATGCCATTGCAAAAACCATTGCCATGACTTTACTCTGGATTGAGTCGTCAAGTTGCCAGGCTCCTTTCACAGTATAGATCCGGATACCTTTCTGCATGGCTATCGATATGATCTCCATCACTTCAAGCATGGATCGTCCAAGTCGCGAAAATTCACTCAGTAAAATTACATCCCCTTTTTTAAGCTCATCAATGATTGGACCGATTTTGCTGTTACGCCAGGAAACATTCCCGGAGACCTTCTCCTGAACAAATTCCACTTTGCCCAAATTTTTCTCCTTGGCCAAGTGTAGTATGTCAGTTTTGTTCTTTTCGAGGTCTTGATCCAGGGTCGAGACACGTAAATAGGCGATATTTCGGGGCATTTTTCAGTGATTAGATGAAAACCTGATTACCTGATTTATTTTATAATAATAACAGTGTAATATGAAGACCTTTTTGCTAAATTATCCTTACAATTTATATGAAACTGACCGAGCAACTACACTCTCAGAACGGACATGAGTGTGAACATTTTTCAATTCTAGTTCACATCGCATGTAGACGTCTGATGATAGGTGAGATAATCATGCCAAATTGCTTTGACTATGTTATTGGCAATAAAGTGCTCAGTAGAAAATCTGGCAGTTCCAACTGGATCCTAGACTAACAAAGAAATGACAGCAGAAAGCGAACATACACCACCAGACTTAAACCAAGAAAATACAGTCAAAATATACTCAAAAAGAGCAATTTGGGGTTTCTCAGTGTTTTTCGCACCGGTGTTCGGAGGATTTTTACTACGGCAAAACCTAATGAACAGCAATAGAAATAAAGAAGCCAATCTTATGTTACTGATTTCAATTGTCTTTACAGTGTTTACAGGATTGATTGTGGATTCCATCTTTTTTGTTTTAAAATTAGATATCTCATTTTTGAATCAAGATGTTCATTTGCCGCACATGTTATTGAATGACAAACGATTAGGTATGTAAAAGAGACCAGAAAGGGACTAAAAATCATAATGGTATTCAGTCCCGAAATCGTCCCTTTGCTACTGTTAGACTTTGAAAGATTTGAGATATTGAGCATCAAACAAAACGCCCGTAAATCATTGATCTACGGGCGTTTCGAGGTTTGAAATTTGTTGGAGTGGAGATGCAGGGAGTCGAACTAATCACACATCAGACTTATAATCAATTACTTATTATACTTCATAAAACACTGCTCACCGAATTGCTCACCATGATTTCAGTAGCTGCAATTAGGACAGTAAATTACACATGAGCCGTCATTATGTCAAGAGACAACTACAAAAAATTCTTTCTAGATAAATTATTCTAAAGCCCTCCATTGTTCCTTAGGTTCAACCATTCTGGTTATTACCTGGCCATCATTTTTGTCAGCATGGGTAAAATACAATCCGCCACAGATTTGGCCACAGCTTCTATCCGATAACGGTGTAACAAATAAATCGGTACCAGCACTTCTTCAACCATTAAAGAAGATGGCAGACGACAAAACCAAACAAGGACCGGCCGACAGTAGCCGCATCAATCTAAGCGAAAATTATGAAGTTGCTTACTGGACCAAGGACTTAGGTGTTTCAAAAGAAAAATTGAGCGAAGCGGTCAAAGAAGCGGGAATATTTAGGTAAAAAGTAATTTGAAAGCTGCCCTGGAAATGAGGCAGCTTTACCTGGTTAATATTCACCAGGTAGTAAAATCACATTATCAGTAAAATAGATGATGATCTCTTCTAGCGGGAAATCGGTGTAGCTGATTTGTTTTGTAAATAATACCGGATTGCCGTCATCGCAAGTAAGTGTGGCAGAAGATTGCTGCAGGTCGACACTAAGTTTCCAAACCTGAAATCCTTCATTTTTAACGCGCGGGTGGTACTGCTGATAGGGGTCTTGGCAAAGCTCGTACTATAAAAACATGTGCGTCACTGCTCCGACATACGTAAGCATGAGTTGTGCAACGACCGCGTCCGTTTTTAGGTACCGATAAGCAGATGTGAGTGTTGCACAGCTGCCGCTCAGACTTCTTACGCTGGTCCCGGTTCTTGCCATTTGAACGAAAAACTAAATTCTGCACCAAAATGACAAGTAAATCAGTCCAATTGCTTTAAGAGGTAACCTTTGGTCTTTTGAAGGGCATTTTCAGCGAGCTACCGGGGGTGACAACTACTGTATCTTCTAGTTCCGAAGGCAATCGCCGCCATCAGCATCGTCTTATGGGTAATCTGCGTTGACGATTAATGACGTTCATATAAAGTAGGTTTTCCATCTGACCACTTTTAACCGGTAGCCAGTTCCCATTTATTTTCCACGTAGAATAACATAAGCATTACATTCTAAACGGGTATTTTAACTAAAAGCACATGAACAAACAATGTTTTACCTTTATTCTGGCAGCTTCGTTAACTGTAGGAGCTGCTTGGGCACAGGTGGAAAAGTCAGCTGTCAAGGACGACTTTAAGCCCTCAGAACTTAATCAGCCCGGCCAGGAATACCCTCAGGTGAATTCTCAGGGATATGTCCGTTTCCGGATCAAGGCACCGCAGGCAGATAGTGTAAGGGTAAGCCTTGGACTGGGCGGAAGGGGCGGAACCAAACTCACTAAAGATCCGGAAGGTTTTTTTGCCGGAACTACCGAAGGACCCATGGACGAGGGCTTTCACTATTACCACCTTAATGTGGATGGGGGAACCTTTAATGATCCGGGTACATTGAACTATTACGGCTCGATTCGCTGGGAAAGCGGTATTGAAATTCCGGCTCACGATCAGGACTTTTATCAGCTGAAGAGTGTACCACACGGCCATGTGCAACAGATATTATTCCCATCTAAAAGCACAGGTACTTCCCGTCGCGCATTTGTTTATACCCCTGCCGGATATGAAAAGGGAAACAAACGCTATCCGGTGCTGTACCTGCAGCACGGATGGGGAGAAGACGAAACCGCCTGGAGCAACCAGGGGCGCGCGAACCTGATTATGGACAACCTGATTGCAGACGGTAAAATTGAGCCGTTCATAATTGTCATGACCTATGGAATGACCAATGAGGTCAAAATGGGAAAGATAAGGGAATTTAAGATTGAACCTTTCCAGACCGTATTGGTTGACGAGCTGATTCCGTATGTAGACGCTACTTTCAAAACATTAGCCAGTCGCGACAAACGCGCCATGGCAGGCCTTTCCATGGGAGGAATGGAAACCCGCACGATTACCCTCAACAAGCCAGACGTTTTCGGCTACTATGCGCTACTCAGCGGAGGTGTGTATTCACTTGAAGATCTAAAAGACAAAACCAAGCCTAAGCTTGTTTTCCTCAGTGCAGGTAGTAAAGAGAAACCCGACGGCGTGAGGAATGCGGCTACTGCGCTTAAAACGGCCGGATATAATTCGGTTTCATATGTTTCCGAGGGCACAGCGCATGAATTTCTTACCTGGCGCCGCAGCCTGTATCAGATGGCACCGCTTTTATTTAAATAAAATTAACCTTTGTGAATCAGGTGGTTATCGGACTAAATATGGCTAATCACCTGAGAAACAACTTCACCCGCTTTTCTATTCCCCACCAATACAATAGTTCTAATCCATATTCAATATTTCAAAGTATATCGTTCCTAAAACCAGCTTGATTTCCACAGATCGCAATTTTCCATCTTTATCAAAATCGTTGATTTTGTAGCTACCAGGAAAAACCGCTGAGTAAAAGTATTTCCATCAATATTGGTATTGGTATACAGGGAATCACGAGTTTTATGCACATCACGGGGGAAGGTCAATAAAAAGGGTTGGGTAATCGTTTATGATAGGCTACATTTGACTATGCGGCCACCCATCGTCAAAACGTTTCAACTCGCAATACTGGATGTAGGGATCTTTGATGCCGGTTTTAAGTGTAGAAATTTTATGCTATGTTGAGGGAACATTCAATAACATCCAATTTCATGCTGTAATCAATTCGGTCAGCAATCCATCGTTGAAAAGCAACTGGGAGCCTTTATCAAAAGTAAGGGACTACAAAAGCTTCGTAAAAAAGGAAACTATACCTTTAAGCTTAAGACACTTTTCGGTGATATCACTTTTGAAAGCCCTAGATATTATGGCGAAGATAATAAAACGTTCAGCCCTTTGAATGAACTGTTTCCAAGCCATACTACTCCTGAGCTCTTGTTTCTTGAAACGAAATAGGCGTGTTTAATCCCTTTTGAAAAGACGGCAAATTTGTTGAAAGAAGTCCTGCCAGTTGCAGAAACAATTAACGCGACAACGATACAGAACCATCTATATGAGTTGGCATCAGCCCAGGAACAAGAGGTTGGAGAAGAACAGTGGATGTACGATTGTGGCAGCATAAACCAACCGCAGGCATTACCAAGGCCGGAAAGAACCATGGTTGTGGGTATTGATGGCGGGTATGTCAGGGCCTGGAAAGATAAAA
Organism: Dyadobacter chenwenxiniae; assembly: GCF_022869785.1. Classification (NCBI taxonomy): domain Bacteria; kingdom Pseudomonadati; phylum Bacteroidota; class Cytophagia; order Cytophagales; family Spirosomataceae; genus Dyadobacter; species Dyadobacter chenwenxiniae. Next base: position 2,579,958 of record NZ_CP094997.1, read on the forward strand.
AGAGCATATTCGAAGTAATAGCTGGCAAGTCGATTCCGGCTGAAAAACCAGCCAAATGCTTTGCATTCGTCGGATCATATGATTTAAAATCCAAACGCCGGTTTTATAACCATCTTGTATCACAAAGAATGCAGCCCCACCAGCAGCTTGAATTTTTTTCAGATGGTGCTGATAACTTACGGAATCTACAAACCTACCTCAATGCGGAATCCACACACATTCTGGATTGGTTTCATATCACCATGAAACTGACAGTTCTACACCAGTGTGCGCTTGGGTTAATAAAAGTAGATGAAAAAAGAGGGAAGGCTTTTCAACATTTATTGACCCGCATAAAATGGAATTTATGGCATGGTAATGCTGTAAGAGCTATCGAGCATTGCTACGATCTTGACTTCTATCTTACTGATCATTTGGAAGACGAAGGCCAAAAGAAAAAATATGACAAGATTAAACCCTTTCAGACATACGTTACCGATTTCGACAAATACATCATCAACAATCAGAATTTTATTGTCAATTACGCCCAGCGCTATAATTACGGCGAAGTTATTTCAACCAGTTTTGTGGAATCCACAGTCAATTATGTAATTGCTAAACGTTTTTCTAAAAAACAGTCCATGCAGTGGACTAAAAAAGGAGCACACTTACTGCTTCAAGTCCGGACAAAAGTATTGAACAACGAATGGGAAGATATTTTTCGAAAGATATATCCGGATTTTAGGTCGATCAAATCAGTGAAGGATCCTGATGTTATCCAGGAAGCTGCATGAGTCTCCCACGCTTTTTGATGCACTCCATTATTACTATGAATTTACAATCAAAGGTAAAGTCATTACGGATGTTTATATTTTATGTTAACATATTTTATGATAAATGTCACCTCTATTATATTATCATTAACTGAGTCTATCGGTAGAATGCAGTTTGCAAATCAACAATAATTTTGTTGTCTCACTTTAACAACAATTTTATGAAGACTCGTTTATCAATTTCATTACTGGCATTAAGTGCCCTTATTTTTGGCGGCTCAATTTTTCTAGCTTGTCAAACCCAAATTATCAAGGATGCACCTGCTCCTTTATCCGTTAAAAGGAGTCCATCGAGCATTGCTTAAATGAAAAAGTGGTTTGAAGATAGCATTCAGTTCAATACTAATCTAAGAACCGCTCAATTCCAGCGCAAAAAGGAAATACTTTGGGATTTTGTAGGCGGGCTAGATTCGAGCGGTGCAAAAGTAAATGTTTTAGTGCCTATTATTTACCGGGATCAGCTAGTTACATCGATAGAAGTTGGTGGGAAACATGAGAGCGTTGATCTCACTACATATTCCAGATCATATTTATTGCTAACGGAAGATAAAGCCAAGAAAAACGCTAGAATTATAAATTATATTGCCGACAAAGATTACTTTTTAAATAATGACCAAACAAACATTGTCGGCCCTACTTTTTCCGGCCGGATTTATGTGAAGGACTGGGATGAAACATTTTTGTATGGAAGGATCTTAAAAAATGGAAATGTAGTCTCGCACTTATCTCCTGGGAATGGACAAATCAATAATGGCAGGACAAGCAGCGGGTGCTGGGAGATAAGTTCGGCTGTTTATAGTCAAGGATGTGTACCGGCTATCAATTATTGTTCAGAGTTAACCTTCTTGTATTGGCGTAGCGAAATTATTTGCGACCGATTCGACGGAAACCCTGATGCAGTAGATTGGTCGCAAATGCCAAACGCTTTACCTGGCGGATGCTGTGGTTCTGATCCAGCCATTGTCTATGCATACGTGTTAAATGACGATTTAGTGAGAGAGTGGCTGAAAGGCGCAAACGACTATGAGAAAGCCTATTATACCAGACATCCTTGGTTAATTTATGCAGCGATGAGAGCCCAAAAAACAGCAGAAAGCAAAACGCTTTCTCTTTATGGTAATGAATATGATAACACAATTGCCAACGCATTTAAACATGCGTTTTGGGTTGGCTTAATGGTGTTGACATGGGATGATGGGATAGCCAGATTCTTAGCGGAACTTCATGAAGCAGATATTACTGATCCACAAAATCTTGCAAAAAAAATGGATTTACAGAACAATGAATTAGGTAACAAAATCGGTCTTTTCATAAAATCAAAGTATTCTGACCCAAAAGATCAGGAAACCGAACTCAGAATCTTGATCAAAGATGAAATTGATATGGGTCGAGGCGTATATATTAAAGATGGAGTTTTAACCCCAACAAATCGATGAGTAGATCGCGTATAATAATAATTTCAGGCATTGCAATTATTGTAATCGTCATTATACTAGGTGCCATTTTAATGGGAAACCGAAATGTTTCTAAATTAAATGTACAGCACTTTGGTGATGAGACAACCTTAACAGCTATTCCCTGGAAGGATGGTAACAACTCAGTGGTTATAAATGTAGACGGTTTTACTACTTACGATTATGCCTTGAAAATTGGCATTTACTATCGGTATCCCGGATCCAAGTCCGATTCTCTACTACAAAATGAAGTCATCCATATCCCTGGTGGAAAGGTCGAAGCTGAATTTAGACGAGATTATTACGGCTCAAAAGGAGTTGGCAAGGTTACAGCAACTATTATTGGTGCTCGCCATGCCACCGGAGAAGTAGATATCAGCATGTCAATTCAATAGGTACACATAGAATACTTCAACTGGCTTTGTTTATGTCTGTTGAAGTTTCTCTATTGAAGTCTATTGGCTTTTCATCGGTTTTGGGAATGGACTTCAGATGCTGAATTAGATCTGACAACAGGTTATCCAAACAGCAATGCATCATTCGAAAAGCTTTTCTGAGTAATGGGTTGTAATGATCTTTACTCGGAAAGGCCTTTACTAAAATTGCTTCCCGTGGTTCGGCACGGATTATTGGCCGTCTATTTAATATAAGATAACTTATACAACAAATTGTGATTAGCAACCACCGGTCACAAGAAGAAAGGTTAGATTTTTTTAATTTTCAAAAAGATGCTCGATATCTTTTGGATAGTTCAAACTAAAGGCAATCGTGTCACTAAATAAAATAGGGCTATTGTAATAAAAAATATAATTTACACCATAATTCTAATTATTGTCTATTTTTCGTACAATTGCCTAGATTTTCGAGAATAGATATTCCCAACTGTTTAAGCTAAAGTTAAACAGACAAAAAGGATCATAAAATTTATTGTAATTACCACTCTATCAATTATGGGGGGGGGTAAATAAAAGGTCAATCATGGTGGGAATGCTATTCATGCCCCCAAGATATATTAAGAATATACATCCACCTCAAATCATATTTTATGAAAACAGAATCTAACGCTCGAAAACAGATTATCAAATCGGCTATTTATTTCTTCGCTTTATCCGTTTTTTTATTTCAATGTAAAAACGACACCCAGGAACTAAAACCTACCAAAGATTTGAATGATGGTACAGAATTACAGAACTATAATGTCACCCTGACTGACGCCGTTACAATTGCTTCCAATACTATGTCTATTACGGAATCCGCTCGAACAAGTAAACAAGCACGATATAGCAGTACAAGTGATGAGAATCCTTTTACTAGCTCAAAAAAGGAAGTTTTATCAAAAGAGACTGTAAAAGATGGAGAGGATGACATGTATCACATAATCAATTATAAAGATAATCAAGGTTTTGTGATCATCTCCGCCGATAAGCGTTGTATACCAATATTGGCATATTCTGATAATAATCCCTTTAGGAATGATGGATTAGCAGGGATAAGTGAATGGTTTGAAGTTGCCAAATACCACATAAAAAAGGCGAAACAAAAAGATCGGCCCGAGCCAGGGATAAGCCAGTTATGGAAAGTTTTAGAAGGCAGTGTAAAAAAGGATGGTGGCCGGGTAATGGACTGGACAGGATGCGACTATTTTTACAATTATCATGAAACTGGCAGATACGTTGATAATGTTGCTAGATGGAATCAAAGTGGGTCAACGAAGTATTATTCTACCTCCGACAATGGTTGCACCTGTCAGAGACGAGCAGCAGGATGTGGTGCGGTAGCTATGGGAATGGTAATGCGCTATCATCAGTACCCTTCGAACGTTACATTATGCTATAACTCCAGTTGTTTCGTGCCTGACTATCCTTCTATGCCGAGAGAAACCGACACAGATTGCGGTTTCCCTTCAACTACTGGTAGAAACCAACGCGCTTTACTTACGCGTATAGCCGGCGCTGCTGCAAGTTCAAATTACGGTGTTTTAGGAAATTGTAACACATGGACAATTCCAGGAAATATAAACAATGCATTACAAAGTGGGTTCTTTTTTGCAAATGGTGGTACATGGGGAAGCTTGAGTAGCAAGTATGCACAGGTAAAAAGTGACTTAAATAATTATTTCCCTGTCATTTTTACGGGAACCTTAAATGGTGTAAACGCAAATGATGCACATATATGGGTTGGAGATGGTTATTCAACACTATCTACTCAATATAAAACATATGTTGGGTGTGATGAAAATGGAGATAATTGTATTGAAGATTGTAGAAATTATGACGCGGAATACATTGGCATGAATTGGGGGTGGGGAGGAACAAGCAATGGATACTTTTTCACAACTTATAGCTTTTCTACGGACAATGGCACTTATGACACCTATTTAAGAGCATTAACAGGAATAAGACCAAACTAAGGCATTATGAAAAGCATTTTATATTTAGTCATCGTAGGCTTAGTTACTAGCCAATTAGCTGCTTGCAAGGATCCATATTACGGGAATACCGCTGAAATGATTAATATTTCCCACGGTTTTTGGATATTAGAAAAGACAGAGGGAAAAACTACAACCATTCTTGCCAAAGATATGAAGCAAGAACAAATTATTGAGATTGGCCAAGAAAACAGAAGAGATTACTTTACCGAATTCATAGATAAAAAGTCATTAGACGTTATATATATGAATAGTGCAACGAATGTCGAAGGTAAAAAAGGTCGGATATACATGGAATATACTGCTGGAAATCGCGTTCTCAAATTGGAATTATTGGATAGTGCTCTGGATGGCAGATTTAGGTTAGTAAGTAGTGGATTTATTGATAATTCTACAAAAGTAGATACTGTCAGGTACCACTATTCTTATCTAGGTGCTAGTAAAAATAGGTAAAGTAGACATATTTCAAGTCAGTGATTTTACAAAAAAAAGGGACTATCGCATTAACTGTGTAAAGTTTTCAATCGGGGTTGGGCGAAGCTTATAGCCTGACCCTATTTTCAAAAATAGTCAAAAACTGATTCAGGATCATGCCCCAATTCCGGATGGGCATAGTCCATTTCTTCGAAGCCTCTCTAAGGGCTAAATATACGGATTTCATCACTGCTTCATCAGTAGGAAACGACAGCTTGTTTTTTGTGTACTTCCTAATTTTCCCATTTAGGTTCTCTATGAGATTTGTGGTGTAAATGATCTGGCGGATCTCTAATGGAAAATCAAAGAAGACAGTCAGCTCATCCCAGTGCTCGCGCCAGCTTTTGATGGCGTAGGAATATTTGCTGTTCCATTTCAGTTCAAGGTTATCCAGGGCAGCTAAGGCCGCCTGCCGGGTGGGGGCACCGTAAATGTCTTTCAAATCACGGCTAAACTCCTTTTTATCTTTCCAAACCACATACCGACAACTGTTCCGGATTTGATGGACTACGCAAATCTGAGTAGCAGAGTCAGGAAAAACAGACCGGATTGTTTGGGTAAAACCATTAAGATTGTCTGTTGCCGTGATCAGGATGTCCTGTAACCCGCGGGCTTTCATATCTGTCAAAACACTCATCCAGTAGGCTGCAGACTCATTTTTACCAAGCCACATGCCTAAGATTTCCTTGTAACCATCGCGTTTAAGCCCAACAGCGATGTAAACTGTCTTGTTGACTACCTTGCTGTTTTCACGTACTTTGAAGACAATACCGTCCATCCAGACAATCAAATAAACGGGTTCCAAAGGCCGGTTTTGCCAACTGACAATATCTTCTGCTATCCGGGAAGTGATACGGCTGATGGTAGATGTCGATACTTCAAAATTGTAAACATCCCTGATCTGATCTTCGATATCGGCAACACTCATTCCCTTGGCATATAGCGATACAATCACCTCTTCGACCCCATCTACCATATTTTCCCGCTTGGGAACAATCATCGGATTGAAACTCGCGTCCCGGCGCGGGGCTACGTATTTCCGACTCGCCATAGCTGGTCTTGACCCTCTTTTTTCCATAGCCGTTACGGGAATTGCTGTTGGGCGACTGCTCGTGCTTATCATATCCCAAATGCCCATCCAGCTCTCCTTCAAGCATTTTCTCAATGCCCCGCTTCTGTAACTGGCCAAGAAAGTCATTGAGCGTCTCGCGGCTCTTGAACTGCTTTAAAAACTCATCAGTCAACAAATCTTCTAGTCTCATAAACTGTGTTTTGTTAAAAGTAAAAAATCGGAGTTACAAACCCCGATTTAAACTTTACACAGATTTTGAGATAGTGTCAAAAAATTACTGACTTGAAATATAAAATAGCCTTACATACCGAATCTCAAACCTCTCTTTTTATCCCGTTCCCTAACCAGCTCTTTGTTTTCCCCTTTGTTCTGAGGTTTCTCGCCCATTTGTAAGAAAAACCTCTGGATTTAGCTGCTATCAGAGGAAATCGGTTGACTTCCCAAAAAAGTTACATGTAGTATTCCCGACAACCTAAACTCATCATGTTATTATCATTATGTTAAAACGCTGCCGCATATTGGGGGGCCGCCAACATTCGTACGGAAATTCCCATAGACAAGCGAACTTAAACAAACTAAATATTTAGTTACTTAGCGTATGTTTCCGCACATTTGTAAGAAAAACCTCATACACGGATCTCACATGATTTGGATAAATGCGATGGAATTGGCCTTGTACCGGCAGCGCTACGCAGACAGGGGCCTGATATTGAGAAGGATAGAAGAGTGAACCTTAGAATATGATGGAACATAAAAATGTCAAAAGTCTATCTTTGCGATAGACCTTTGACATTGTGGAAATTCCGGCGAAACAGAGCCAGCATTCCGCAGACCTTGAGCCAGCGGTAGCTTGGTATTGAAGAGTTTAAAATTAGCTAGTTTTTGTCTTTCTCATGGAGCTTCCCTGCAGATTTATTCTGTGGGCATTTGCTGTCAGTCTGTCACATATCGCATCAGCCAGGCTCGGGTCATTGATGTACTCGTGCCAGTTTCCCACGGGCATCTGCGCGGTAATGATCGTTGATCCGGAGGCGTACCGGTCCTCCAACATTTGAAGTAAGGCCATTTTAGTATCGTGGCTGAGCGGCTGTAAGCCGAAGTCATCCAAGATCAGCAGGGGTGCTTTCGCAATCTGATTGAGCCATTTTATGTAAGTTCCATCGAGCCTGGCCAACGCTAATTGTTCAATAAAACGGTTCATTGGATAGTAAAGCACTTTATAACCTTTAATGCAGGCTTGCCGCCCGAAGGCGCAAGCCAGATAAGATTTTCCGCAGCCCGTTGCACCTGTGATCAACACGTTCTCGCCCTTTTGAATAAAAGAACAGTCACTTAACCGGATGAGCTGTTCGGAAGTGATGCCCCTTTCAGGTTTACAGCTTACCTGCTCGACGTATGCAGTGTACCGCAACTTAGCCAGTTTTAAATAAAGCTGTGTCCTGTGAAGGATCCGCTGTTCGTGTTCTGCCTGTACCAGCATGGCTACCATGGCATGGGCTTCGGGCTGTTGGTGTACCGGCTGCTCGGCTATGACCGCATAACGGGAGGCCATGCCTTGCAATTTCAGTTGGGTCAATTGCTGACAAGTTTGATCGGTATTCATTTTTGCTTGGTTTAATTGATACAATCTTTACTCGTATGCGGCTGCGCCGCGAATGTTATCATGATCAGGCGTTTGGAATAGTGTGGTCTGGGCTATATCAGGGGCCTTGTCCAGGTTATTGGCAAGAATATTCGATAGCGTTTTGTAGCTGTAAGAACCGGCATGGGTCGCTCGATGGCAAGCAGCTTCCAGGCGCTCTTTGCCGTAAATGGAGCCCAAGCGCAGTATCCCACGACAGGAATTGAACGTTTGCTCGGTGAACTGCCGCCCCTTCAAAACCCCTTCAATATATGAGCGGGTTGCCGGGCCAACTTGAAGGGCCTGTCTGAGGAAGTAGTCGCTATCCCAACCCTTTTGCTGCTGGTAGGCGTGGTGGTTCTCAGGCATGTGTTCCTTGAGGGTCGTGTAGCCGTGCTCATTGAAAAAGCGCTTGTGGACTGTAATCCGGTGGTGGTTCAGGTAAATCTCTACTGTCTGTTGATCATAAATGATGGTTACCTGTTTGCCGATATGATGGAAGGGGACGCTGTAATGGTGCCAGTCCTCACCTAAGGTGACGTGATAGTTCTTCTGCACCTTGGCCGAAGTGCTGTGCTTGATCATAAAAGGCTGGTCGGGCAGTGTTTGCAGCAGGTGCTGCTCCTGCTGGGAAAACTGCCAGAGGCGACTGTAACTTTTGCCCTGGAAGTTCTTATTGTTGTGCACTTCCAGTTGCCTGCGGATGCCTTCGTTCAATTCCTGGATACTGAAAAACACCTGGTCGCGTAAAGGCGCATAGATGCGCTGGTAGGAGATCTTGACATGGCCTTCGACCGGTGCCTTATCCTTGGGTTTACCAGGCCTGGTAGCGACCAGGGCAATATTATTATGCAGTGCCCATTGCTGGATCAGCTCAGTGAACGTAGGTTCGTAGCGGTTGCTTTTTTGCACGACTTGCCGCATATTATCGGTTTTTAAAGACAGCGGTGCGCCTTTGAAGTAGCGCAGGCAGTTGTTGAGCGCTGCAATCAGGGCAGGCAACCTTCCATTAGGTAGCGCTTCCACGTAGGTGTAGTTACTGAACGAAAGAACGCATATCAGGACCGGGCAATTAATCTGTTCGCCGGTAGGCCGGTCAACATAATACATCGATGTCCCGGCAAAATCGATCATCATCAATTCGCCGGCATTATAGCGGGCATGAAAGCTCGGTTGTAATACCTTACCCAACTCGTGAAGATGGTGACAAAACTGCGAGTACCGGTAACCGTCAGGATGTTGGTTGATATATTCCTCCCAGAGTAGTTGGCGTGTCATACCAGTCCGCTCCAGCTCTGAAAGGAAATAAGGTACGCGCTGGCGAAAATCCTGCTTACGCTCATCTTCGTCCTGGGTTGAAGGTAAGTCTGCATAAACAATCTCTGACAGCAACTCATCATCCAGTCCCTGCAATTGCTTGTAAGAATAAACCCTTTGTTGCAGTCGCTCCCTGTAAAATTTAACTGTATTGCGGGAAATGTGGAGTTGCCGGGAAATGTTTCGTTCCGAAGTGTTACGGTCAAGCAACTGTATAATCAAGCGTAGTGTTTGCATCGAAGTAACTTTGTTAGCCATCCCTTGTGCGTTTTTTTTGCAAAAGATGGATGTTGAAGTTCTTCAATACCAAGTATGAGGTGGCTCTCTTTGTCCGGAATGCCATCGCACAACGGCCCGGGTGGCTCAATTACGCCGGAATGTCAGTAACATACTGGCTCTGATTCCCCGGAATTACCATCGAATAGCACTCTTCAAGTGGCTCTGTTTGCCCGGAATGCTGGCTCAAGTTCAACGGAATTAGTGGCCCTCTTTGGTCCGGAATATCCAGCCTGGTCATCCTCGTCGTCTTCTATAATGATGATTTCCCCGTTTTTATTCATGGATATCAAATGTTGATTATTCAATCAACATTTGATAAAAAATCACGCCAGCTTTGTCCCAACTGCTATATAGTTGCCACTGGAAAGGTCTAAACGAGCTGATTCGCGGGTCCCAAGGAAGAAATGTAGGTAACGAGCACTTTTCCAACCTGGAATCACTACTCATTGAGAGGAATTTCAACTCAACAAAATTTGCGAGATACCTCACCGATCGTTTTAAAAGTCAGATCGAGGAACTTGCGTCTGATGACATTAGGATCAAGAAGTTAGCCTACATTCAAAAGTTATTTAATCAAATACCGGTAATTAAGGACTTGACCTACGACAGGCAATATGATGACCTATCCCTGACAATCAACAAATGGTTTATCTGCGAAATTGAATTTAAATCGCACAGTAATACTGAGAACATTATTGAGTCACCGGCCATGGAAATCAAGTCATCTAGCTATGTAAGAAAGACTGCGGATAAAGTACTTTGCAAATTAACCGTCGATCAATTGGCTCTTTTTTTCAAAGCGGCTGACATGTCGAATATTATAACAGCGCGCTCATTACCAGCAGTTTTTCAATCAGTGGCTCCTTATCTTTCCACTCCACATCGCGCAGAAATCTCTCACAGTAGTCTAAGGGTGAAAAGCTATTCGGTTGAGGAACGAGATAAATCCTTGCTGATTGAAATGATGATCAGATTGACTGAGCAAATCAAGGATTTATGACGGAGGCAGTCAATGCTTATGGCTGATCGCACAATAAAGTAATCCCATTGAACAATTTCAAATCGATGGCATAGCTTTTTAGTCTCAGTTAATTATCTATATTTAGTAAACACTATATCGAAATGGGAATAAAGACAGGACCTAAAAAAGTTGCCAAGTCAACGGAAGAGCCAGACAAGCGTCAACGGGATAATAAAGAATCTCCAGGTAATACGCCTTCCTTGAAATCGCACAAGCACAAAAAAGGCGATTAGCTTTTTTCGCGAGCTTGAAGAATATCGTATGCAGCTATCGTTAGGCTAGGAGAATTCCTAGCCTTTTTTGTTCGTCCTGGCACCAGTTCTAGAAGCGAGTCAGTTTGTGTCAGCCTTTATTTAGCGTGAATTGTAATATCTCCTGCATACTGATGCTGTATCGCGGAGACAATTTTTCCTGCTTCATCTTCCATCGCGTAGTCAAGCCCTCGCTCGCTAGCAGTACTTTATTTCGGCCCATGGACTTGTTTAGTTTATCGACAACTGCATCAAGTGGCCGTGGCGAGGATCTGTGTTTTCAAAAATCTGCATGGGCAGGGCTTAGAAAGTACATTTGATCTTTGGTAATAGAATACTTGTGAAGATCGATAAAGTGCTTACCCGAACCCTTCAAGACAATAATCAGCATGTAAAAAGAATGTGAATGTGGCTGCTCAACACCTTTTACTCTTTTTGATAGTTCTTCTAGCCTAATAACACAAAACGGCTCGTTTTCCCGACTTGACCGGTACATATTCAGGCAAAATATGGGCAGTTTATTTTTTAGGGTTTCCATGTCTTATCTAAGTGCTTTTTGTCGGATTGAGAGTAGGAAGAAATACTGCCGGAACATCTAAAATAATCAGTGACTTTTATCACACTAAGTGATATTTTCAAAATCTGCACACTATTCTGCATTGATCCAAAGGACTACCGGACCATGAAAGCAAATAGAGGAAAAGCTTGTGCGACTAGAGGCCAATTCAACTGAGATGACAACTAGCGTCGGCAGTCCTGTGAACCTTGAAAAGTTGCTGGATAGGGCAGTAAATGCGCTTTCGAGCATTGATGGTGTATACACAAGATCAGATACAAATCAGAAGCGTGAGATCATTGGTTCGATTTACTCCGAAAAACTGGTGTTTTCAGAAAGTGGATATCGAACCACATAAATCAACGAAGCGGCGGCTCTTATTTTTGATAAATAGTGAGTTAGGGCAAGAAAAAAGCGGAACCGGTAGAATTGGTGTTGCGTCAATGAAAAAGAAAAGGCTTTTTTTGACAATGCAGAGAAGGAAAATGCGGTCGTTGTGCCTTTTGATTATGAAGGAGGTTTAGCAATGAATGTAGGAACCGTTGACGATGCCAAAAGTGGAAGATAAAAAATAAGAAAGTCAACAGATAAAATTCTTGTATTCAAGCAGGGAGATAAATTTCAAACTCAAACTGTAAGGTCATATTCTTCAAGAAGTTACGTAAGTGGATATAGCCGCGAGATCAGGATTTTTGATATGAACGAGAATCTTATTGTTGGTTACGGATATCAAGAAGGAAGGCCAATAAAAGTTTATACCCTGCCGATAAAGCAGCTCGTACAAATCTCGTTTGCGTAACACAGTGTATGGTACTTTGGACTTGCTATCCTATGAAATTAGGGCAACCAGATTCACCGCCCTGGATGGCTTATGGTGACGAATACTGTCATTTCCCGCAAGTCGAGACATGCGAAACTGTTTGTGATTATGGCCACAGATGGGATGGAGGATCGACTGAATCCGTAGGCTCAGCAGGAAATCCTGCATTTTACACGTCAACAGTTCCTGCTATACCTGTGATTTCAGATCAAGCTGCCAAAGATATCGCGAATGAAATGATGCGTTTTCAAGAGACCACCTTTGTTCGTTATTAGACCAATGTGAAAAAGATGTCGTTTACAACTATGCTTTGGCTGGTTGACAAGCGCATTCATTCGTAAGATTCTTTATCCAAGTCGTTACAAGCTCCGATGTTCCACCAGCATGTCAACCAAAATTTGGCTACGGTTGGTATTTAGGCAAACGGGGGAGTTTGGGATGTTGCATACCATAAAGGAGATCTTCCCGGCTACCAGCCTTTTAAGCCGTAAGACAGCGGGTAATCAAATGATGTTACTTTTTTCTAATGCTGGAGGCCTTGACTTAGCCGATCTGGAAAATGATATTGCAACGATTTTAAAGGCCATAGAGTAATCGGAATCAAGCAGCGTATTGATGACTTACGATAGCGAGAAGGTTGGTGCTATAAATCAAAATACTATCTTTTGACTAGTTCTCTCCCCCTCCTAATAATGATTTTAGTTAACATTTTCAAATCGTCAAGCGTTGTACGTGTATTCATCAAAGAAATTCTTAGGTAATAGTCGCCATTAGATGTGGTTCCAACAATATAAAATGTCCCCTCTTTTATAACTGCCAACTGAATCTGTTTGTTAACCTCATTGAGGTCCGCATTGATTTCAACGTATCTAAAGCAAACTATATTTGATTGGGGCTGACACAGAAGCTCAAGATGACCAATTTGAGATATGTGCTTCGCATAACTTTTTGCCAGATCATACTGGAGTTCAATTTGCCGCTGGAATATCTCTTGTCCGTAAACCCGCAATAATGTATAGACATGAATAACAGTCATGGGTTTTGTACATTCGAAAGTTCTTTTCCCAGAATTGTACCACTCTTCGCGCTGTTGATCTTGCCATAGGTACTTTGCATTTTGGGAGAATGTTAAACTGGAATGCCATCCCTGTGCAAAGATTACAGCAGTCGATAATGATGGGACAGACATCATTTTATGAAAATCCATAATGATTGAATCAGCATCTTCAATTCCTTCCAGCAAATATTTATATCTATCTGAAAAGATAACGGGTCCGCCGTGCGCAGCATCTACATGAAACCATATATCATGTCGTTTGGCAAATAAAGCAATTGAAGTCAGGTCATCGAAAGCCCCGGTAGATGTCGAACACGAACAACCTACAATGCAAAAAACAGTTTTACCTTCGTTACAAGCATCTGCATAATAACCTTCAAGAAGCTCAGTACGCATTTGAAAAGTACTATTAACCGGTACTTTTATGAGGTTCTGAACTGGTATCCCCATTATCGCGAATGCCCGCTCTATACTGTAGTGTGCCTCATCGGACACAAGTATGGCAAGCTTATCTAATGGGGTATTGGGGCTCTTATTCAAGTAGAGCGCTTTTGCTGTCAGCAGTGCAGTCAAGTTTCCTAAACTCCCTCCTGACGTTACAAAACCTGTGGCACTTAATGGCAAATTAAACAAGTTGACCAATTTCTCAATAATAATCTTCTCCATGGCATTACCAGTCATTCCCACTTCATAAACCCCCATACCGTTGTTTAGATGTGCCATTAGCATCGATGTAATCACACTAAGCGGATGTGGTGCAGAAATTTGGTGGCCAACGTTCCCTCTTCTATTCATATTTATGGAATGACTTAGAATTTCCTTAAACAGGGTTACTGGATCGCTGACCTGTTCAGAAGAAAAATCGTCAGACCAATGAGACAACATCTGCTCAGGTTCCTTCCACTCAATAGCTTTTTGTTCACTTAGAGGCGAATTTGCGATTTGAAGCTCGCGAGCAAGCAAATCAATCAGTTCATACCCAATTGTACGAAAATACTCCGGAGAGTTTACTGCTGAAAACCAATTGGTAGTATCTGTTTCTTTATCCATGAAACAAAATAATCCAATCATTCTCATGAAAAAAAATACTAAATTTGAATATATTTATTCAAAAATTGAATAAATGGACATTGATACCCTTGTACTCCGAAACTTTTTGATCCTCTGTAAAACGCTTAATTTTTCGAGAGCTTCCGAGCAGACACACGTTGCTCAGCCTGCTCTAAGTAGGCAGATCAAACAATTGGAAGATTTTATTGGTGTATCGCTTTTTCTAAGAACCAAGCGCAAGGTAATATTAACAGCCGCTGGAAGATATTTTCAAAATGAAGCCGAGCAACTTCTTAACCAATTCGATCACGTGGTTAAGCATACAAAAAAACTTTATGTGGGTCAGGCCGGTGAAATTAGAATTGGTTATACGCATTCTGCTTTACAATATTTCCTGCCAGATCTTATTTTATCTATAAATAAATTGTATCCTGAAATTCGTTTCGTCTGGTTAGAATTCAATAACACAAGACAGTATGAAGCGCTAAAAAGTAGAGAAATTGATATTGGTTTTGCATCTAACCCCGAGATCGACGAAGCATTTAGACATATGTTGATAGCCAGAACAAATTTTGCCCTGGCTATGCCGAAGGACTATCCTATCGAAGCGAATAATTTTAAAGGATTATTGGCCCTGAGAAATGAACGCTTTATTTTGCCACCCAAAGCTGAAGGACCCAAATTTGTCGAAACGATCAATTCAATCTTTACACATGAGGGATTTACCCCTTTGGCTATACATGAGACACCCTTTGCAAGTACTGCAATCCGACTGGTTGAATCCGGGTTCGGCCTGACAATTGAGCCTGTAAGCAGTTTAAAGGGATATAAGGGAATAAAATATATTGAGCTTAAAGATATCCCGCAAAAGGTAGAGAATGTCATGTTATGGCTACCAAACACAGAGGCAGCTTTTCCAGAAATCATTGATTACATAAAGCATTATAAAATTAATCCCTTATAGACTAATTCCAGTATTACCTCCTAAAAGACAAGTAAATCACGATATGGAAAACCCCTTTTGTAAATCTTTCTTTGACCTAATGGGAGAAGATGTTGAACTTGATGAACAATCAAAGAACCTGATAGACTCCCATTGCAGAGAAGTAACCATTAAAAAGGGTGCAGTTGTTTTGAATGCTGGGGATGTTTGCCAACAGGTGTTTTTTGTGCTCACAGGAGAGGCAATTTCCTTTTTTCTAGACACAGATGGGAAAACAACTACCTGGTTCTTTCATTTTAATAATGCACACAGTACAGTGAAAAACTTGTTTGCGGTTGATTATAAAAGTTTTGTATCCGGCCAGGCAGCGACCCTGACTGTGGAAGCACTGACAGACGTGCGGGCGATTCATTTTTCCAGGGCCGAAGTGGATTTTCTTTTAGATAACTGTGCAGTATTTGAGCGTTGGATGAGAAAATTGAGTGAGCGGGCATTTATCCACACTTATGACCGTATTGCAACATTTTTGACCATGTCCGCTAAACATCGTTATCTGAAGCTCTTGGAGGAAGAGCCGCATCTTTTGAATATGTTTTCCAATTATTACATAGCAACCTATTTGGGCATTGTCCCTCAGTCATTGAGCAGGATAAGACAGCTATCGAAATCTGCATAATTTCGTTTATTAACAAATGTGAATGCAACAAGAGATGTGATTGGGCAATTTTGTGATCAACAAATCTCATATCTATGTATTCCATAAAAGAAATTTTTAACCGTCAGAAGGCCTACTTTCTGACCGAGGTCTCTAAAACTTACGAATGGAGGATAACCCAACTTGAAAACATGGAACGTATGCTTTCAGAAAATCAAGCTGCTTTCCTGGAGGCCCTTAAGACAGACTTCAAAACATGTTTCTCTGAACAGCTCTTCGAGGTTAACGCCCCTCTTGGCATTATTCAGTTTGTTAAATCACAACTGGTCCAATGGATGCAGCCCGTTGAAGTGCCCATTCCGAAATTCTTGGCCACTTCCGGCCACAAGGGAATAATATACCGGGAACCTTACGGATCAACATTGGTTATAGGGCCCTATAATGGCCCTTTGATACTGCTGATAAATCCGGCAATTGCCGCACTCTCAGCAGGCAATACTGTTGTGATGAAGGCTAATGAACAAACTCCCGCAACAAGCGGACTACTCGAAAGTCTGATTCCGCAGTACTTTGAACCTGAGGTATTGGCTTTGGTAAATGGCGGAAAAGAAGTGTCCGAAGAACTACTTTCCCTCCCGTTTGACTTTATAATTTTTACAGGCAGCAGCAAGACCGGTAAAATCGTAGCTAAAGCAGCGGCAGAGCACCTAACGCCAACGATACTTGAGCTAGGCGGCCAAAATCCTGTTATTATCGACCAGACTGCTAATGTTGCAGATGCTGCGCGTAAGCTGGTCTGGGCGGCAACTGGCTGGGGTGGCCAGTGGTGTACATCACCGGGATATGTTTATATCCATGAGTCCGTGGCCGACAGCTTTATCGAAGAGTCAAAGAAAGCACTTACGGAAATGTATGGCGATGAAATTGCAGCAAATCCTGATTTTTCAAAAATGATCAGCATATCATCTGTTCAGAGGCTGGTTTCACTAATAGATGCAGAAAAAGTAGTAGCTGGAGGTTCCCATGATGAGCTAAACCGTTTCATGGAACCAACCATAATTTATCCGGTGAAGTGGAACGATCCGATCATGGATGAAGAAATCTTTGGCCCGATACTCCCGGTTTTGACCTATTCCGAACTTAGCGATGCTGTTGGAAATATCAAACAAAAAGCGAAGCCTCTATCGGCTTACATATTTAGCCAGGATCAGGATACTATAAATCTGTTGGCTGAAACATTGTCTTTTGGCGGCGGCGCAGTCAATCAGAGCAATATACACGTGTTCATTGTTACCTTGCCATTTGGTGGTGTCGGCGCCTCAGGAATGGGTACCTACTATGGAAAGCCTGGTTTTGATGCATTGACGCATGCTAAGTCAATACTACACGCGCCAACCGTCAATAGCGTAGACTTCCTTATACCACCGTATACTATTGAAAAATTACAAGCCCTGAATCTATGGTTTGACTATTAATCAGGCTACCCAAAAGCGATATCTAAGGTGATCGCTGCTCAAAATCCTGGCTAAATGGCTGAATAATCTAAATTGCGAAGCAAACGGGTTGTTCAGCCATTTGCTTTATGAAATACTGGTAGTACTTCCCACCCGCTAACATTGCTGGTTTGTCCAGTCATGAAGGGTTTTCTCACAATTGCTGCACCTGTTTCTGATCAAGCAGGCCTTTGATCATATCCTTTGCCACCGCCCCTACTCCACTAAAATGGGTTAAATTAAAAGATTGAACCGAAAGTAACGCGGGTTTGGTGTGGCAAAGTTGGCAGGGTGTAAATCGGTTGTATTCCTTCGTTCATTTACTGATTACTTTGCCGCCGCCAACTATTTTAACCCTATCAAGAAGACCACGCAATTCTGATACTGTCATAGGTTCTTCACCAGGCATCACATTCTGAATTTTCTTAATCAGGTACGTTTTAATTTTCTCGCTATACTCATCACCATAAATAGCATCGCGGACACGCACAAGCGCTTAGAACATTTCTGCGCTTTAGGATCTGCTTTCAACTTCTGCAAATCCGCAGTCGTCCAATCCTTAGGGGAAACGGCAACTTTCACCATGAGCTCTTCCAGTCTTTTATGCTGCTTTTCTTCCTCTATTAAGCGAGTATTAATATCAGTACGATCACTTGCATTTGTCGATTTACCCAAGGCTTAGCCGAGAGTCAGGTATCGTTCCCGCGATCTTTTAAATGCGAGAATACGATCACCGTTAGTAGTCATAAAAGTAGCAACGGTTTGGATATCTTGACTCAGGGAAGACTGAGTATTTTGCGGAGAGGTGTTATCTATCCACGCCATCTGCCTATCAGCAGCTGACTCGAAATATGTTTCTTTGGCAGAGATAGCCGGGCATAGAAGTACTGCGGCGAGCAGAATCATTAACTTTTGCATGTTAGAACGAAGGGTTTGTACGTTGATGGCCTCAGTAGCCATTTTCGGGCGAAATTTAATCAAGGATTGACAAACGGCCTCGTTAGAAAACTCTAACCCACTGTACTTTTGGTTCAATCTTTTAGTTTAACCCTATATTTCCATTTAATCAAAGCCATGATGTTAAACAAAATTATGTTTGGATGTCTTTTAGTAGTTACAGGTTGCAAAACCAATGATCCTACACCTGATAAAGATTTCGTTTTGAAATTTATAAAAGAAAATCCTGGACGGTCAAGTATTAAGTTAGTGAGAAATGATACGGTATTTGCGTTGCACAACGGTGATAAAATGATGCCTTTGGCAAGTACGGCCAAAATTATTCTGGCGATTGAGTATGCAAGACAGGCCGCTGCCGGAGAAATTAATGCAGCTGAAATGGTTCCTGTCGCTGACTTAGAAAAGTTTAATGTTTCCGGTACGGATGGCGGTGCCCACATAAACTGGCTTTCAGCCGTTTCTGCAAAAATAATAAATCAAAAAATAAGTATTAGGGAAATCTCCAAGGGAATGATCCAGTTTAGCTCAAATGCTAATCAGGAATGGCTGATTGAGAAACTGGGACCCGAAAAAGTGGAAGCTGAGCTAAAAAATTTAGGAGTTAAAAATCATGATAAAGTGTTTTTTCTGGCTTCGTCACTTTTTGTGGGCAAGGAGGCATTTCCGGGTTTAAAGGATAACCTGCTTGTGGAAAAGCTCCGTGGCATGAGTAATTCTGATTATTTAACTTATATCAATTTGATTCATAAAAAATTGCTTATAGATCCATCATACAAGTCTGATTTGGGAGACTTTGGTACGGATGTTCAAAAAGTTTGGTCAGACCGACTGACTGGTTCTACTGTAACTGAGTATGCAGGCATTTTGAAAAAAATTAATGACCGGAAATTTTTCAGTATCGAAGAGCAGAAGTACCTGGATGAAATAATGGAGTACCTATTGGAGAATCCTGCTAACTCGCATGTATTTGAACATATTGGAATAAAGGGAGGTTCAACTCTATTTGTTCTGACAAAGGCGGTTTATGCTACGGACAAAAAAGGCAACAAAGTTGAGTTTGCTTACTTCTTCAATGAGCTTTCGAATGAAGAAAATAGTCGTTTGCAGGTTGGTATGAATTATTTTGATCAGAATATTTTATTAAAGCCAACGTTTGTGCAAGAAGTTAAGGAACAAATTTCCAATTGAATTGAGAAGATAATTTGTGCTCAACTGCTGCTTTGCAAAAGTAAAGTAGCTTTGCAAAAAAAATTAAATAAAATGTCAGAAATGAAAATTATATTAATAGCATTGGCCACCATTGTATTCGTTGCTTCTTGTAAAAAAACGAACGACCCAACACCTTCGTTTAAAGAGACAAAAATTGATTTGATCACCCACAACTAACATCGTTTTCTGCAATAACAAACACCAAGTATTTAGTTGTTTTTGAATCCGGATTAGGCAACGACCATACGGTATGGACTGAAAAAGCTATTGCTTCACAAATAAACAGCAACTCTGATGTGCTCATGTATGACCGGGCAGGTTATGGAAAATCAGAAAATGGCCCAACTCCAAGAAATATTGAACGGTTACGAACCGAATTGGAAAGCGTGATCAATACATTTTCAAACGGAAGAAAGGTAATATTGATTGGACATTCATTAGGCGGTTTGATCATTAGAGACTACGCAATTAAAAATCCTCTGAAAACGGCAGCCCTATTATTTGTTGATCCCACACACGAATTTTATAGCCATCCCTCGCAGGCTGATGAAGATCTGCTTTACGAGAATGCCAAAAATGCCGGTGGTGCAAATTCCGGCGTGGCATTTGAAGCTAGGGAATTTATAGAAGACCTACAATACGTCAGTAAATCATCCTCTTTACCGAATGTACCAGTAATTGTGTTAACCAGCATGCAAGTGGATGCTACCCATCCTTTATCAGACAAGCAAATACTGTATAACGCACACGAATTGTTAGGAAAGAATGTAACTGATTTTAGCCATATTGCCACAACAAAATCAGGACATGCCATTATGATTGAGGAACCGACCCTGGTGATTGACAATTTTAATCTATTGATTTCAAAATTGAGATAAAAATTGTCGTCCCGGGTTAAATGAAAAGATTGTACGGCAGTGGCCGCCGCATAAACGCCCACCAGACGGTTAACATCTATACCAATGGTAGTTACGAATATTAACACCATTAAAAGAATTTTAATTGCTTTTGATTGGGTAATTATGGCGAGTATATTTTCACAAAAGGTGCATTTGAATCCACAGCTGCGACCAGTCAAGGGTAACATTCCTATCGATTATCTGTTAACTAAATCAATTCAGTTGAAAAATACTTTTGAAAGTTTTTCATGATTATTTTTTTGACCTCGGTAATACTTACATCAAATCCAATCTCCCTACTCAAGGAAGTTGTTTCCCTGTCTGGCGAATCAATAGAACAGGGAATGAAATACTGATAAAAGCTCATGTTGTTATTAACATTTAGAGCGAAACCATGATTAGTTACCCATCTGGAAAGATGCACGCCGACAGCACAAATCTTTTTTTTCTTAGCAGTCACTTCATCATAAATCCAGACGCCAGGAAATTCGTGATCGTAATAACCCGATATATTATAATTCCCAAGCGTATCAATGATGACATTGGCCAGAGTTTCAATATACCACCTAATGTCTGTTTTAAAATTTTCCAGATCCAGTATTGGATAGCCTACTATTTGCCCCGGACCATGGAAGGTGATCGCACCCCCTCTTTTGATAGTTGATATTTCGAGGCCAACATTGGGAAGTTCACTTCTGTCAATTAACAGGTGGCTTTCTTTGGCAGAACTTCCACAAGTAAGTATGGGATAGTGTTCACACAATATCAGTAGATTCGACTCCGAAGTGTCAAATTTTTGCGTTTTAAGTAATATAATCTTTGCCCGCTCTTCAATCTGGAAATCCACCGCTGTCTGGTGAGGAATTACTTTTTTGTCTACATAATATGTTTTTGTTCTCATGTCATCCTCTTCAAATACTTAAGCGATCATATAATGAATATTCACAGGCTCATCCTTTAGTAATTTTTGATTTCTCCCAAATTTACCGGAATTGTGCCAATATCGATTAAAATGAAAGTCAGCTTGATTGATCCCTTGGCTAGTTCGAAGGCTATTCTAGTGTTTGCCCCATACCCAGCTTGCAGCTTGTCAACGTATTGACATTCTCAGCAAAGCAAACTTGACACTCTAAGCAAAACCCTTCTTTGCTGAGCTGACTAATTTTGCTTCATAAAATATATATCAAATATGAAAGCAATCATTTTAAAAGAAGTCGGTGAGCCACAAAATCTAGTTTTGGCAGATGTTCCCCTTCCCACCATAGCAGCAAATGAGGTACTGGTACAGGTGAAAGCCATTAGCGTAAATCCCGTAGATGCCTATGTGCGTCGCAACAAGGCGTATCTGGATGCGGTTTACCAGACTCAAGGCAACGAGGAGCATATTATTCTAGGCTGGGACGTTTCAGGAATTGTGACCGAATTAGGCGCGAGTGTGACCAAGTTCAAGATCGGTGATCAAGTTTTTGGCAACTTCAAGTTTATCGGACAGGCAAATGCCTATGCAGAGTTTATTGCTGCCCCTGAAAACGAACTTGTCCTTAAACCAGACAATGTAACCTTCGAAGCAGCTGCCGGTGCAACTATGGCAGCCATGACGGCTTGGGTTTCTTTGGTCAATCATGGAAAGATCAAAAAAGGCGATAAAGTAATCATTCATGGAGCTTCCGGGGGTGTTGGCCATTATGGCGTGCAGTTCGCCAAACATTTTGGGGCATATGTTGTCGGTGTAGCATCC
This sequence comes from Dyadobacter chenwenxiniae, assembly GCF_022869785.1. Lineage (NCBI taxonomy): Bacteria > Pseudomonadati > Bacteroidota > Cytophagia > Cytophagales > Spirosomataceae > Dyadobacter > Dyadobacter chenwenxiniae. The sequence continues at coordinate 2,602,064 of NZ_CP094997.1, forward strand.
GGGGACAACCGGGATTTTGTCCTCGGAATTGGGGCCAACGAATTCATTGATTACAAATCACAACGTTTTGAAGAGCTCGTTACAGATGCAGACATCGTTCACGACAGTGTATGGAGCGATGATGACAAACATATCGAGCGTTCACTCAAAGCCTTGAAGCCAGGCGGTACATTGCTCAGCCTGATCGTCTACCCAGAAACTGAATTTGTTGAGAGGGCTTTGAGTGAAAAAAATGTCAAGGTGCTTAGGGTCAATGTGACCCCTAACCCAACCTATGAGCATGATATGGAATATGTGGCCAGACTTCTGTCGTCGGGTGAAGTAAAAACACACATTTCCCATGTATTCCCGCTGGAAGAAATGTACAAAGCACATACAATTGTGCAGACAAAAAATACAGTCGGGAAAATCATCGTTGTGCCTTAATGCGAATGGATATGTCGAGTGAATCAATTGTCAGGCTCCATGCCAGGGCCACCGTTAAGGCCAGTGACTGGCAGACTTTTAAACAAATGGTAGCCGAAACCAGGGAGGTTGTAAAAAAAGAAGGGCCTGAAAGCGTGCTGACGCATGAATGCTATTTTGACCCTGCCACCTTCGAATGCCTGATCATTGAAGCTTATGCCAGTGAAGCGGCATTGCTCACTCATCTTGAAATGATAAAACCCGTTTCAGAAAAATACAAAGTTGATTGGAAAATTAACCGACTGGAACTGTTTGGTGGATATTCCAAAGATTTAATTGACGTGATGCGGCAAGCAGTGGATGATCACTCATTCAACCATTATCCTTCCCTTTTGTTACAATAAACAGCAAGTACGCAACTGAGCAATCAGTTGCGTACTTGCCTTAATGGTGAAAGGTGAACGCTTAAATTTAAAATACTGGTCAGATCAAATTTGTCGGCGCGTACCCAAACTGCTTTTTGAAGGCAAAAGAAAAATGTGACAGATTTTCAAACCCCGCTTCCAGATATACTTCGACAGGTTTTCTATGTTTTTCGCTGAGTTGATAATGAGCAAGTTCCAGTCGCTTTTTAGTAAGCCATTTTTGTGGAGAAGTATAAAAAGCCTTCTTAAAATCCCTGTGGAAGGTAGATAAGCTCCGCCCGGTCAAGTATCCAAACTTTTCAATGGGCATATTAAACATATAATGCTTTTCCATAAAGTCAGCCAGACTGATTTTACCTGGCTGAGAGAAATCGGCCAATAGGCTATCAATATTGTTGTCAAGCGATCGGAGGATGGAAATAGCTTCTTCTAACTTCAACCTGGCAATGTCGATCGGCAGTTCGTCTTCCAGTTCGAAATAGGACGCCAGTGAAGCGAAAAAGCCGTCTAATAATGGATGTGGGTCGAATTTCCTGGTTTTATGTGCAAGCGGCAGAATTGGCTGTAACGTATGTTTAGTATAAAATTCTTTTAGCCGTTCGGTCGTTAATCCGAGCACAACTGCTTTGTAAGGCCGTCCGTCTTTTGGCCGTTTGATTACAGCTGACAATTGATTGCGTGGAAAAAGTAATGTATCCCCTGCACCAAACATATATGAATTTTCCGCCTGGACCACTTTCATTTCCCCGGAAATAATCCGGACAAACGAATGAAATTCAAGGATGATCTCGTCTTTATAAAATTTATCTTCCGTTACCGCCCAGACGATTGATGCAAATTTATTCTGCTGCTGCTCTGCCATTGTTAACTATTTTTAGTCAAAAATAGAGGAATTTAACCTACAAGGCTTTGTTTTAAACGTCATTTTCACTTTGTCGAAAATGTCAGTAATTAGTCAGATAGGGACAGCTTACCGGATCAAGGAATAATGTCTCTTGACAATTTGGAGAGTTTATGGGTTGCTGACCGAAACAGTAACTTTACCAAGCTCTGTCTTCACCTCCTGATAACGATATGCTTCTTCAATAGCTTCAAGAGGAAAATCAAGGTCAGATACTGTCGGGCACAGTTTACCAGTCGATACCAGCATGGCCACATCAGCCAGTATCTTTCCCTGACGCGCCCTTCCAACTCCTGAAATCAGGGGGTACAAAGCAAAGATGCCTGAAAAACTAGCTCCACGGAACGATAAAGAGGTCAGACTATGGGCTCCCCAACCTGACACACTCACGACCCTTCCTGTATAGCGCTTCACGGCGCCGAACGAAGCTTCCAGGACATCACCACCTACTGTATCAAGGATCATATCAAAGCCCAGATCGCCAGTCAGCTCGTTGACATAGTCTTGTACAGACTGGCTTTCAAAATCGACCGGCCATGCCCCGAATTCCCGGATCACATCTGCTTGTTTGCTTGTGCCGGTAGCAAAAACTTCCGCGCCCCTGGCCTGCGCGATCTGGATCGCCAGGTGCCCCACCCCGCCTGCTCCTCCCTGTATTAGCACTGAATCTCTTTTTCGCACTGCGCCACGCTCGACGATTGCTTCCCAGGCCGTAATGGCATATAGCGGCAAGGACGCTGCCTCTTTAAAACTAAGTTGATCCGGTTTTTTTGCAAGAAGCGCAGGGTCGGCGGCAACATATTCAGCCAGTGTTCCTTGAATACCAGCAACCCCTCCTGCCATGCCAAATACCGCCTCGCCTACATGGAAATTTATTACATCCTTTCCAACTGCTGTAATGATGCCCGACATATCGGTGCCAAGTACCGCATTGGGTAATTTAACTTGTGCAAAAGGCACCATACCAGCCCTGATTTGCAGGTCGATTGGATTGATACCGCTTGCCACAACCTTGATCAGGACTTGCTGACTGCTTATTTGTGGTTTGGGCAGGTCTGTTAGCTCAAATGGGGTATTGAATTGATTCAGAATTAGTGCTTTCATGATCTTACATTTTTTCCAGGTTGACAAATGTTTTAATTGGCAGGGCCCTATCCAGGCCCTGCCCGCTTCAACGCCACTAGCAAATTGCTTTTGGTTCTAAAAATGCCTCTAACCCGTACTTGCCATATTCCCGGCCAATACCTGATTGTTTGTAACCGCCGAAGGGTGCTACCAAATCAAAGCTAAACTGGTTGATGGCAACCCGCCCTGCTTGTATTCTGAAGGCAATCTTTTTTGCCCGGTCTTCATCAGCAGAACTTATATAGGCAAATAGACCATAGTTAGTATCGTTTGCGATTTCAACCGCTTCTTCTTCATCCTTATAGGTGATGATAGAAAGCACCGGTCCAAAAATCTCTTCCCGCGCGATCCGCATATCATTCTTCACACGGCTGAATACGGTCGGTCGAACGAAATTACCTGCTTCAAGTCCCTGAGGATGCCCCTGGCCACCTACAAGGAGTTGAGCACCTTCCTCCTGACCGATCTTGATGTAATCCTGGACGCGCTGATACTGCTTTTTGCTCACCATTGGCCCTACTACCGTGTCTTCGTCTGCCGGGTTGCCTACTTTCAAATTTTCGACAGTGGCTTTCATAATGGTTTCAACTTCTTCAAGACGGCTTTCAGGTACCAATAGCCGGGTGCCTGCTACACAAGCCTGCCCACTGTTCATGAAAGCCAGCAATGCCGCCATGGGTACAGCCGTCTGAAAATCAGCATCTTCCAAAAGTATGTTAGGTGATTTCCCTCCCAGTTCCAATGTGACACGCTTCATAGTGTCGACAGCGCCTTTGGCAATCATTTTACCCACTGCCGTCGAACCTGTAAAGGTAATTTTAGCGATATCCGGGTTGAGCGTGATCTCATTTCCAACAATTTCTCCACGGCCGGTTACGATATTAAAGACGCCGGCTGGCAGGTCCGCTTCATGCAGGCATTCGGTGATGACCTGGGTCTGGATTGCGCTCATTTCACTAGGTTTGATCACAGCCGTGCACCCGGCGGCCAGGGCAGTCGATAATTTGCTGCAGATAAAACCACTGCTCGCATTCCAGGGCGTGATGATGCCGACAACGCCAAGCGGCTCCAACAATACTTCGGAATCTCCCAGCCTTTGCTGAAATTCAAAGCTTTTGAGAAGGTCTATGTTCGATCCGATAAAGGCCAGGCAGGACTTGGCTGCTTCTCTGGTGAATTGCAGCGTGCCGCCGTATTCCAGTAGCATCGCCTGAATAATGTCATCCTGACGGCGCTCGACTGCATCATATATGCGCTGCAAATAGACAATGCGCTCAGCTGGGGTTGTTCGCGAATATGTTTTGAAGGCGTTTTTTGCAGCAGCAATAGCTGCTCTGGTATCCTCTTGATCGGCAAGTCTGACAGTGCCAATCTGGGTGTTGTTTGTCGGGCTGACCAGCTCGAACGTTTCTGTGCCATGTGGTGTAACAAAATTCCCATTGATGTAAATGCGTTCAATCATTTTCATGATAGTTGTTTATTTAAAGTTTAAAAATATACAAGTGGATAATTACGTTAAGGCATAAGGGTAGCGTACAGGTGCATGATGCACCTGTCAGGAAAGAAAAAAGGGGTAATTTTTATTAGTTGAAAGACCTCCGGTAGGCTAGCGGAGAAAGGTCTGTTTTCGTTTTGAAAAAACGGTTAAACGACTGCGAATGACTGAAACCAAGCTGGTAGGCAATTTCTCCAACTGAAAGTGTTGTTGCGGCCAGGTTTTCCTTCGCCTTTTCGATGAGTTTATTCTGAATATGCTGCTGCGTATTCAGGCCAGTGAGTGATTTGAGCATATCACTCAGATAATGGGGTGAGACAAATAGCTGGGCGGCAATGTCTTCTACTGACGGCAAGCCTTCTTCGCTCACCTTATCACTATCAAAATACTCAGTCAGGATACCTTCAAGCCTGGCAAGCAGGTCATTATTGAGGTGTTTTCGGGTAATGAACTGTCTATTATAAAAACGGTCGGCATGGTTCAGCAGCACTTCAATCAACGCAATGATGATCTTTTGACTGAATTGGTCGGTATTAACCCGGCATTCCTGGGCAATGCTGTCGGCCACAGCATCAAGCAGGCTTTCTTCCTTCTCGGAAAGAAATAAGGCTTCATAAATTTCATAAGAAAAAAAACCGAAATTCTTAATAATCTTACCAAAAGGGTGATCCCTGATGAAATCCGGATGTATGAGCAGAATCCAGCCTTCCTTGGCATTGGCATTGGTCGAAAGTATTTGTCCCGGAGAAAAAAAAGAGATCTGGCCTGCATCAAAATCCACATAGTTCTGGCCGTACCGGATTCTTCCGTCAAAGCGTTTCACCAACAAGATCATGTAAAAATTGTAGATCGCCTTTTCAGAAATTTCCGTAGCAAAATCGCCAAGATCCTGGAAATTAATCACACTAACCAATGGATGGCCAGGCTCAGCAGTGCCTAATATTTTGTGAAACTCTGGGATGGAATTGAAGGTCATCATTCCTTTTTTCTCCGGTTTCATAGCTAGTCGATTTTATAATTAGAGTGTTTCCAAGTCGATTACAAAACGGTACCGGACATCTCCACGGACCATCCTTTCAAAAGCGGCATTGATGTTTTTTATATCTATCAATTCCACGTCGGCTGTAATATTGTGGGCTGCACAAAAATCCAGCATTTCCTGGGTTTCAGCCAAGCCTCCTGCCCCGGAGCCTGTCACCGATTTATTTCCAGACAGAAGTGAAAATGGCGATAATTCAAAAGGTTCGGACGGGATTCCAACACATATGTGAGTCCCGCCATTTGCTAATAGCCCCAGGTATAAATTTAGATCATGTTTGGCCGATACACAATCGATGATAAAATCAAAAGTGCCCTTAACAGATTCTGCTTCATCAACATTGCTCATGTCTATAAAGTGATGAGCCCCAAGTTCCAATGCATCGTAACGTTTCGCAGGAGAATTGCTCAGTACCGTCACATCCGCGCCAAAGGCCAATCCGAATTTGACGGCCATGTGCCCCAGACCACCCAAGCCAAGTACCGCCAGCTTGTGTCCCTGGCCTACATTGAGCCTGCGCAGTGGTGAGTAGGTTGTAATCCCTGCGCACAGCAAAGGCCCCACACCCTTGGGATCGAGCACTTTGGACACCTGTAAAGCAAACTTCTCGTTCACCACGAGAATATTTGCATATCCGCCATATGTTGGCAATCCATCCTTACCCAAGCTGTTATACGTCCATACGGTGCCATTAGAACATTGGTTCTCGTGGTCATGCCCGCATTCCTGGCACACCCCACAGGAGTCAACCATCACACCTACCCCGGCCCAGTCACCTCTGGCGAACTTTTTAACATGCGCCCCGATTTCGACGACTTCCCCTACAATTTCATGACCTGGAACCATCGGAAAAATCCCAGGAAACCAATCATTCCGAATTTGATGCAGGTCGGTATGGCATACGCCACAATACATAATTCTTAACTGAACATCGTGTGGACCTAATTCACGGACCTGAAACTCCCATGGTGCCAGATCGGCCTGCGGATCTTGGGCAGCGTAACCTTTTGCGTTAATCATAACTTTCTTTGCTGTTTGAATGATTGTTTAACTATTACAAAGGTCAGATTCAAGATGCTGCTAAATGTAGCTCAATCGGGGTATGTTGTATCACTTTTTGAGTGAATGGCTGGTCGTCGGATTGCCCAGGGCGCTTATATTGAAGATACCTGTAACAAATCGTCCCAAAATCGTAAGTTTCGCACATGTGTACAACACGCTGGTCCTGGCAGGCATCATCAGGATGAAATGATAATAGTATTTCGGTAATCAGGATATACGTATTGGAATCAACATTATTTTTCAATAACCGGTGTGCCTCAATAACGGCCTCCCCATATAATTTGCGAAATCCTTTAAGAGAAAATTCAATGATCCTTCCGTAGTGGGCGACCATTTTGATGGATAGCCGTGAAGCTTGCGGAACAGATTCCGACATTTGCCTGGTCAAGTCCCAAAAACCATCGATCATTGCTTCAAACTGCTGTTTGAGTATGGACGGTAAGGGTGGCCGGCCAGGCAGGTAAAAAAGAATTGCGTCCCCTTCGATCTCAGAGACTCTTAAACCAAGCTGGTTGGTTTCCATCAATACACCAAGCAAGCGGGTCATGACCCTGGATCCCTGGATGTAATCTGCTTCATGGACAAATCTGGTATAACCACTGATGTCAACAATCAAAACGGTACCCATCTCATCCAGGTTGCGGGCGGACCGATCAAGATTCTTTGGCCTTTGCATAACTTTATTCTTTGGTATGCAGCAAATTTCACTAGTATGCAGATAGAAAATGTAGCTGGATCGCTGCAAAATGTAGCATAGTCTCCAACTGTTAACAGAAGTTAGCTTAATGTTTTCAGCGCATTTTGAATCACGGTATGAATTGCTTTTGCTTTGCCGACCGGAACGTCGAGCTGATCGATTTTAAAGGCATTTATAAGTTCTTCTGCAACTTCCAATGGAGGTATACCGCGTGAAGCCCCACCAATTGCCGTAGAAAATTCTGTATTTACCAAAGGTGGGATCAGCTCGAAAATCTTAATATTGCTTTGAGCCAAAGCAGATCTCAGTGATTGGGTATAAAAATGTAAAGCAGCTTTGCTTGCAGCGTAGGTAGGTGCAACGGAAAATGGTCTATAGGCTGCCTGAGAGGTCACATTGACAATAGCAGACCGTTCCTTTTCCAACAGCCCAGGAAGCATTAACTCTGTAAAATGGACAATTGCCAAGTAATTGGTATTTATTTCCTGCTGTGCGAAATCAAATGAATCTTTGATCTGGTCCAAACTGTAAAAGTTTGCGGTACCAGCGTTGTTGATGATTATATTTGTTTGGGGGTACTGCTGCTGTAAACTATCTACAATACGAACTCTCTCATCTGCTATCGACATATCACCAGCCATAGCTACGGCTCCGGGTAGACTCTTTAAAGCGTGCCTTAAACGGTCTTCATCCCGTCCATTGATAATTACCTTATTTCCTTTTTCATTAAAATTTCTTGCTATTTCAAGGCCTATGCCCGCGGAACCGCCTGAAATAAAGATTGTATTATTTGCTGTTTCCATTTTGTTTATTTTTTACGTTACAACTCGGTTTTATCGAATTCATTTCTAACCTCTCCGCGCAGACCACAGACACCTTTAAATATCACAAATATTGTGATACTAATCATGAATAAAGTAATTCTATTGGGTTATGTTGTAACATTCCCTTAAAGCTTACCGTTTTCTAGTACGCTGATAATTTCCGAGTCTATTGACAACGATTCAGCTAAGCATGAAAGAACAATGATCTGTATATCAGGCATCTTTGGTTTGTTCGGATAGAATCTAAATTTACCATCAGCGTTGATTTCGTCTCGAAAAACTATTTTGGCAATAGTCGAAAAATTGGCTTTCAGATTGTGTACTGTTATTACGGCCTGGCACCCTTATTAACTTACTGAATTTCAGCAAAATGCAAATTTTTTTTCATCAAATATCAACCGCACAACTGGTCTCTTGAATTTGACAGCATTCGTCATCAAAAAGCACCTCATTGGTCGAATAGACTCAATGTTATCAAAGCATAATATGATATGTAACCGTATTTAATATAATTTAACACTAAACGAACAAACTATAAATGAACAATAGTCTATTGGTGGTCAATCTGCCACGGAATCAGATGATCAAGTCATCCGAATTCTCCACCGTTATCCGGTAAGTAAAAAAGCGATGCAATTGAAAGCGGTTGCTGGGAAACTGAAAACCAACCCAAACGGCTGCTTTACCAATTGTCACTAAAAGTATGATCAAAGTTTCGATTTAATTAACTTCAAGCGGTCAATTATCCCCTTGTTTATCCCTTTCGCAATATTCTACATTTGAAATGAAATCTTTACTCTATTCAGTTGCCCTCGCGTTGCTTGTCATACAGCACATTTCTCCTGCAATTGCACAGTCTGCAAGGCTCTCTGCCAGGGCGGATTCGCTTTTTACGGAATGGAACAAGCCGGGCAGTCCCGGCGCAGCGTTTGGGGTTGTTCATCAGGGCAAATTAATATATGCCAAAGGTTTTGGCGAATCGGATGTGGAGACCGGTGCAAAGAACGGGCCGGAAACGATTTTTCATGTTGCCTCTGTTTCAAAGCAGTTTACGGCCTATGCTGTTGTCCTGCTGGCGCAACAGGGAAAACTCTCGCTGGACGATGACATCCGCAAATACATCCCGGAGGTCCCGGATTTTGGCAAAACCATCACAATCCGCCACCTGATCCATCATACAAGCGGCCTGCGCGACCAGTGGAACCTGTTATCGATGGCAGGCTGGCGGCTGGACGACGTCATTACCAAGGAACATGTGTTTAATCTGATCAAAAGGCAGAAGGAGCTGAATTTTGAGCCGGGCAGTGCATTCGCTTATTGCAACACCGGTTATACCCTTCTAGCTGAAATTGTAAGCCGTGTGGGGAAAAAGCCATTCGCGGAGTGGATGGAGCAGGAAGTTTTTAAGCCGTTGGGGATGAAAAATACGCTGTTCTACGATGATCAGGAGCAGATTGTGAAAGGGCGCGCATACTCTTTTCACAAGTCGCAGGAAAAGGAGGGAGCATTTGAAAAAGCAATTTTAAGTTATGGTAATGTGGGTGCAACCAGCTTATTTACAACAGTTAATGACCTTTTATTTTGGATTAAAAATTTTAAGACTTCTCAAATCGGGGGACCGTCGGTGATGAAACAAATGCTCGAACGCGGGCGCTTGACGAAGGGCGACACGCTGCCTTATGCATTCGGGTTGGCGCATGGCAATTACAAAGGACTGGCTTACTATGGTCACAATGGTGCTGATGCAGGTTTCCGGTCGTCGATCACCTATTTTCCGAAGGAGGATTATGGCTTCATAGTTTTGAGCAACCAGGCAGAATTTGCGCCGGAGCGGAAAGCATTTGAATTGGCTGGGATTTACATGGCTTCCTTGTTTAAAGAAGAGAAGAATGTTGTCAAAAAACCAGCTGCTGTGGCCACAAACGAAAATTATAAATTTGACTCTACGCTTTTCAGAAATTATGCCGGCGCTTATGAACTGGCCGAGGAGCCCGGGTTTATTATGAATTTCAGAAAAGAAGGGGACCGATATTTTACCCAGGCAACCGAGCAACCGCAAGCTGAGATCTTCCCTTCATCCGACACAACATTCTTTCTGAAAGTGGTCGAGGCTTCTGTCATTTTTCACAAGTCTAAAGAAGGCCAGGTAAAAAAGATCACATTGCGGCAAAATGGTGAACATCCTGGGAACCGCGTGCAACCCAGGCAGGACTCAGACATAAAAAAGGAAGATTTTACTGGCCAATATTACAGTCCTGAGCTGGAAACGATTTATACAATAAACCTCAAAGACAACAAGTTAAAACTCGTTCATGTGCATCATGGGGAAGTGGATCTGAATGTGGTCAATAAGGACCGGTTAAGTGCTCCCTGGTGGTTTGTCCAAAATATAGACATTGTACGCAGCACTTCCGACGAGATCACAGGCCTTCGCATGACGAACGGGCGTGTTGTGAATTTATGGTTTAAAAAATTGCCCCCGGACTTTGCAGCGGATGCAAAATAGAGTGCCGACTGATCCCTTCAACTCCGTTACCGACATTTATACTGCATATCCAGCGCCCTGCGATTGGAATAAAATCCGTCTTTCGGATAGCCGTCCACGTTGTATTTGAATGTGTAATCCAATACGACAACCTTTCCGTTAGCAGGATAAGTGACGGTGACTTTGGTCCGGTTATTGGTTGAAAGTAAATGTTCCTGACCATCAAAAAGGGTGCCCTGGATTGTATACAACCTTTTGAATGGGTTGGGGATTGTTGTCATACTGATATTCGTTCACTGTGATCAGCTCACTTTTGGGCGAATATCTCTTTAATATTGCCAGGTTTCCCTTTGGCATCGATTTCCAACTCGATCCGATCGTACGCTTTCTCTACATAAATTTTTGGATCATCCGCATTGCCGGTGCGCTCGAAAAGGCTTCTTTCGGCCCGGGCCATTTTGCCGTTCGCCCTTTCAACATTCACCCTTTGCCTTGGGATTGTTTTCTTTTCGAACCAGGTTTTTCTGGACAAAAGGTCGTATTTCTGCAAGCCTTGCTAACGGGAGAAGTACTTCCCCCCTCTTTGGCGCTCATGCATACCTATCAGGACATCTATCCGGAGACGCTTCCCGACGAACTGAAATATTACAAGCAGTATGGCCTGGGATTGATGAAAATTGAGACCGACCACGGCACTGCCGTCGAGCATGACGGCCATGTGTACGAGTTCGTGGGAAAGGTATTTTACCTACCCTGAGCACAAACTGACCGTCGCGATTCTGCTCAACGGCTGGTCGCCTCAAAGTGTAGCAGTGCTTAATGCCAGGGAGACATTTAACCTGCTTTTTTGAGCGATTGGCCAGGAAGATACGAGTGACAGTACTACTTTTGTCATATGAAAATCCTCATAATGGGCGCATCCTGTGCTGGGTCGACGACGCTGGGTAGGGCGTTGTCGGAAAAGCTGGCCAGCCCGTATTTCGACACGGACCTGTTTTTTTGGAAACAGTCTGATATTCCGTTCACGGTAGAACGGGATCCGGCAGTTCGAAACCAAATGCTTAACGAATCTTTGTCGGCGCTGGATCATTACATTGTCGGTGGCTCACTTGTCAGCTGGGGAGAGGAATGGCAGTCCATGTTTGATCTTGTCGTTTTTCTATATGAGGTAAATCATGCCATAGGCTCCGCTCTGATAATTTGAAATTCGTGAACAATTTTTCGGTGGCCGTCGCGCGGGGTAGTTTTTTCTTCCTTGCATCCCTGAAGTTACAAAAATCCAAGATTGCTGGGAAGCATTTATCAATTTTTAATTGAAGTTCAGCAACGGATACGGCCATTTAATGTATAGCAACGCATTGAAAATCTGATTAAATAATCTACTGATTTATCAGCAAACTACCCGTATGATAAGCACCAAAACATCCCCGTCCGCCAATAATGTTGGTGTAAACCAGTACCGGTTCGACAAATGGATTACCACTGTTTCCATTAGCCTTTATTTTTTTACAAAATTTGGAAAAAGAATAGTAAACCAGTTTTTGAAATCTATGAATTAATGTGCTTTCATCAATACTAAGCCTGTTATAGTGCTGTTATCAGGATGTTGGGATAGGCTCTGCTTTCATATTGAAAATGCTCAAAGGATTGATTTACAATCTTGATTTCACCAATCGGGTAACTGTCAGGCCTGCAAGGATTATCTGTTTCTTTTCTGCTCACCTGGTAAGAAAGCACTGCCGTTCCCTTATTGCCTAGCTGAATGTTAAACTGATATTCACCTGGCGTCTCATTAAAAAATCCAATGGTTAGCGAGCCATTCAGTGCGTCAAATCCGGTTGTATTTATAACACTCCAGTTTTTATAAGCAGTCCCGGATCGTTTGTCGGTTATTTTTATAAATGCGGTATCAACTATCAACGGCTCCCTGGTTTGTTTATCAATGAATTTTACGATAATCTTCGCCGGTGGACTTTCATTGAGCAGCCCCTCACAGGGGTCTGTATGAGCTTTTTTACAGCCAGTAAAAATATTAAGAAATAGTACTGTCAATAAAATCCGCTTAAAGGGAAGGTTTTGTTTTTTAATCATGCGATTACCGGTTTAGAAAACTAGCTATTTTAATGACACAAGATTGATAAGAAACGTTGTATCAACTTGTGAAATAGCTGGAAGCCAACCATGAAATTTTGCTCTTTATTGCTCAGCTTACTTTCCTGAATGTACTATTACAATTATTTTCACAAACTTGGGTTAAATTAAAAGATTGAACGAAAAGTACCGCGGGTTCGGTAGAGCTTTTTGTCTAGTGAGATGTTTGCTACGTGTAAATCTCACCGCCATCTTTGAATATTGAAGAGTTTGAAGTTTACCTTTTCTCAAAATATGCTCACCGGAACTAGCTGCCATGAAGCATGGTAATATGCTTTCAACTATATGGGTGCTCATATTTGCTCCATATATAGCTTTCAAAAGGCTGGTGGTCGTTTATGTACAATCTTTTAGTCTAACCCTAGATAAGAGCACATCTAAGCCGTGCCTAATCAGCTATCCACATAAACCCGTCACTTTAGGCGTACATTTACGGCACAGAAGGATGGATTTAAACATGTCACAGGCGGCGGTCGCGAGGTCACTAGGCGTAGTCGAAGATTGCATCACGTATTGGGAGAACTACCGGAGTCAGCCGAAAATCTCATATTATCCACGCATAGTTGTGTTTTTAAGATACTCGCCATGGCAGTTTGATACGAGTACATTGAAAGTCAGGCTGAAACAATATCGATACCGACACGGGTTGAGCTATAAGAAATTCGGAATGATCTTCGGAATGGACGCTGCGCAAATAAGGAAACTTGAAGAAGGAAGTGTCGTTCCGTTCCGCAAGACGATTGCAAAACTAGAACAGTTGTCAATAAACCGCCTAATATGAATCTGCAGCTTCCAATTGGTCCACAGTAAACCAGGTAACATCGAATAGCTAGAATTTGGCTCTGCTTGCTAATATTGGAGAAGTTTTAAAGAATAGATTAATTGAAGTCGATGTAAAGATAGCTCTGCCGATTTAACATCTTACAAATGGAAGATCCTGCTCAAATGTCCAGTGTCTTTCATTTTGATCCTTTACAAATGAGATTCATTCTGTAATTTATTTCTGTGATTTTTTCCCCAATCAGCTAGTGTATTTACAATGGGCATAACTGTCTTAGCATATTCAGTTGGCTCATAAGTAACAATAACAGGTGTAGCTCCCGCTTCAACTTTACGAACTATAACACCATTTGTTTCCAAATCCTTCAACTCATTTGACAACACCCTAGCAGAAATACCTTCCACGGCCCTCTGTAATTCATTAAAGCGATTATATCCACTAGCGATTCCCACTACAATGCGCAATTTCCACTTACCTCCTAGAACATGCAGAACATCCTCAATAGCCTTTAAACTTTGAGAACAGGCAAAACTTTTGAATTCGTTTTTATCGTTTTCACTTTCCATCTACATTATGCAACTAACCTTTATGATAGTACTAACCTTTTGGTTACAACTTACTTTATACAAGCAAATATACATAATTTTGCTTTATTAACTGAAGGCTGTTCCCGATGTATTAGTGACTGATTCGCATATCTATGATACTGAAATTAGTTATAGGTAATTACTGCTGATCATCTTTTAACAACGGAATGTTAAAAGATTGTATAAAATGGTAAACCAACCACAAAATCATAATACTTAATAGAATTAAAATGAATGCAACAAAAAAAGTACTCTTGATCAATGCACATTTAACCTACCCTAATCGGTCGGAGGGATTATTAAATCAGGCATTTCATCAAAAAGCAAAAGACTTTTTCCTGTCAAAGGATTTCGAAGTTTTAGAAACTAAAGTTGAGGATGGATATAATGTGGATGTAGAGGTAGAAAAACATCTGGCAGCAGATATCATCATTTTACAGACCCCAATTAATTGGTTTAGTGCGCCTTGGATATATAAAAAATACGTGGATGAAGTTTTTGACGGCGGATTCATTAAAACGACATTCTTTGTAAATGACGGCAGAACACGTCAGGATCCGACCAGACAATATGGAACAGGTGGAAAAATGATGGGAAAGAAATTTATGGTTAGTAGTACGTGGAATGCGCCACAGGAAAGTTTTGGCAATAGCGATCAGCTTTTGTATGAAGGTAGAAGTACAACTGATGCCTTAATACATATTACAGCGACTTATCGTTTTTGTGGGGTAGAAACTGTGCCGGATTACAATTGTTTTGATATTTACAAAGATGGCGACATCTCAGGCACATTAGAAAGGTATCCCGAACATTTAGAAAAAGTTTTTGGTTTGTCTTAGTCATATCAATTCAGTTCTGCACATAAACAAAGTAATACTTAGATTGGGGATTATTCCATATATGGCCCCAATTTCGCTGAACGTGGTCATTCCTCATTCATACTAATTATTTTAGTTTTAAAGAAGGGGTTTAAATAATTTAATATCTCCATAAGCCTGCATCAGGAAAGAATAGATTCGAAAGGATCAAGTTGGACACCACAGACCCTCTTTACAGTCGATAAAGAGGGTTTTATTGTGAGGTTTTGGTGACTTCAATACTTCTCTGGAGGAAATGGATTTTGAAGACATTTTGACTGATGATATAAATTTAGGACATTTATGGAAAAATATCAAACAAATTTGGATATCTAATTCTTGGCAATGCGTACGGATTTGCATTCAGAAAAGCTAAATAGGGATCTTTCTAATAGGATCGACTGCTCATGGAGCTACAATTTGTTTGAGAAAGAATAAACCTTTATGAAACTTTCCGATAGGTTTCTGCTCTTTTCAACCTTTAATTGTGAAAGAAATTCAGTGCCTCTTTTTTTGACGTGGCTTTTCCATTTTTAAAATTTTACTTTAAATATGAAAGTGGAATTTTAACCTATATTTATCGCCATTAATCTATCGCGTAGTTTGAGAAATTACAGTTTGAATAAGCCTATAACACAATTCCCATTTATAGAGGTGTTTAAGTTAGAAGAATTGCGTGCTGGTACTTTCGATCATTATCAACGGTTTAATTTCCATCAGCTGCTATGGAGTACGGAGACCGATGGAAGTATCACTTTTAGTATTGACTTTAATGATTTTGAAGCCCGTGGCTCTCAGGCCGTCGTCATTTACCCATACCAGAATGTCAAAATTGATCTCACTGATAAGAAAGGGTATTTGTTTTTAATCCATAACGATGTATTCTTTGGGATAAATCAAAAGATAGGCTCAGATTACCTGAATGGGTTTTTTATCAATCAATTGGTATCGCTTGATGGTAAAAGTGCCTTAACAATGAGATCCATCGTTGATCTGCTGTTAGCGGAGTATAGCAGCGACAATAGAGCGTTAATGATGGAAAGCTATATGTTTTCGCTTTTATTTCATGTGTCAGCAATTTTTGATGAAAGCCCAAGGCTCAGGGAGTATGTGGACTATCCAGTTTTCGGAAAACTGATGAGTCTGATCGAAACGCATTTTATTACAGAAAAAGGAGCGGCATTTTATATCAAAGAGTTGAATATTTCTGCCAAAAAGCTCAATCAGATCTGCGAGAGTATCACCAACAAAAAGTTAAAGTATCTGATCCAGGACCGCATTGTTCTGGAAATTCGAAAGGAATTGCATCTCGGCAAAAGGACCATAAAGGAAATAGCATATGATCTTGGGTTTACCGAACCCTCCTATCTTACCCGTTTTACAAAAAAACATACAGGCCTGACCCCCAAAGAATTTGCAAAGCAGTAAAGTCCTTTTTTTGGGCTGGAAAGTGTAATTTTTCCCCATCTCTGTTACGCTATATTTGCGCTGTAAGTAAACAGAAACGGAAAAGTACACTTCAAGACTAAAATGAAAAAAGCCTCCTTAGTAGCCTATCTGAAAACAAAGCGTGTTCTCTTTAAATTAGTTGGGATTTTCCTGATTGCATCCGGATTAGTTTTGGCCTTTGCCTGGTCAGCAGGTCTAATTGGAGGACGCATTACCACCCGAACATTCCTAAAGGATACACCCAAAACATACCTTGCAGGTTACCGCCGGGCCCACGGAAAGGGAATCTGCTTTGAAGGCACTTTTCGTGCGTCCGGTAAAGGGGTGCCATTTTCGATCGCAAGGGTTTTTGCCCAACAGAAAGTTCCGGTTACAGGCCGTTTCTCACTGGGTAGTCCAGATCCCTACGCTCCTGACAATT
This sequence comes from Dyadobacter chenwenxiniae, assembly GCF_022869785.1. Taxonomy (NCBI): domain Bacteria; kingdom Pseudomonadati; phylum Bacteroidota; class Cytophagia; order Cytophagales; family Spirosomataceae; genus Dyadobacter; species Dyadobacter chenwenxiniae. Next base: position 2,618,768 of record NZ_CP094997.1, read on the forward strand.
CCACCCGAACAGTAAGTATGGCCCTGATGCTTACTGCTGATGACGGGGAACAATGGCGAATGAAACTGAACAACGAACCTTATTTTGCTACCCGCGATACGGAAGGTTTCCTGGAGCAAGTGGAAGCATATAAACCTGTCTCCAACACAGGTGCTCCCGACCCAGCTCGGGTAGCGGCTTTCTTGAAAAAACATCCAGAGGCTCAGAAATATGTAAAATGGGATGCTACCGCACCCTGGACCCGCAGTTTTGCCGGGGCTCAGTACAATGTTATTAATTCGTTCATCTTAATTGATGCGAATGGTAAAAAGCAGGTAATACGCTGGTCTATGCGTCCACACGCAGAATTTACTTCCTGGAGTGTCCGTCAGCGTAAACAGGCCAGCCACGACTTCCTGTTTGAAGATTTGAAAAAGCGTCTTGAAAAGGGGCCGCTATACTGGGACCTTGTGCTGACTTTGGCCGAACCAGGCGACCCGGTAAATGACCCATCACAGGTTTGGCCTGAAAACCGCAGACAGATAGTGGCAGGCACATTGGAAGTGTCCCATGTTTTTGACCAGACCAAGGGTGGTTGCAGGGATATTAACTTCGATCCCACCCGTGTCCCCAAGGGAATTACTCTTTCCGATGATCCGGTTCTGGCAGCCCGGGCCGGCATTTATTCTCATTCGCACAGCGATCGGGTACGCGAGATCGGGTATGGTAAGGCCACGGATGCAGTAGGCAAACATCAAAAAGATAACGCTGGCAACAAGTAATCATGGCTAAAACTAAAAATATCTCTTCCGCTCCGCCAACGCATTTCAATATTACAGCCCGAATATTACACTGGCTGATGGCATCGATGATAATTACCATGATATTCGTCGGATTGGGAATGATGACATCCCTGACGTGGAGACCCTGGTTGCTGGACCTTCATATTCCATTAGGCATAGCTATACTGTTGTTGGTCATTATCCGGTTCATAAACAGGCTAAGCTTTGCTGTACCAAATATGCCCGCTGGCATGTCCAGTTTTCAGTCAAAAGCGGCAGTAATCCTGCATTGGGCCCTGTATGGCATGATGCTGGCTTTGCCACTGACAGGATGGGCACAATTGTCCGCCGCAGGTTTTCTGGTAAAGCTGTTTCCGGGTATGAACCTTCCCTCAATCCTCCCACAGAGTCCATTTTTATTTGCATGGTTGCACGATGCCCACAAGGTGATGGCCTGGATGCTTTTCTTAATGGTAACAGGGCACCTTTCCGCAGCATTGTTACATGCATGGGTATATCGTGACGGCCTGTTTTCGAGTATTACGTGGTCAAGAAAAACAATTGATAGATCTGAACAATCTCCTGCTGGAGGGGCTGAATCATGATAAAAAAGTAAAACCTGGGATGAATGACTGGGTAATTTCTGATTTTCTAAATTGAGTTGAACTCAGCAGCCGCTGGTACGAATCAATGAGCGGCCACTGTTCAATCATTTTAAAGCCGATAAGCCGCTTTCAGAAAGTCTTTAACAGATTCTGGCTCTCTTCCCAGGATCTGCTGCAAATCAGTAGAATGCAAGTCGAATTCACCCTGGGCAATGGCTACACATATAGTAGTTATGCCCTGGATTGCTTCATCAGGAAGGCCGTAGCTTTTCAACTGCTCAGTAAATACTTCAGCTGATGGAGAAACATACTGTATGGTTCTACCTGACAGCTCACTAAGTATTCCTGCAATATCTTCAAAAGAGTATGCCACAGGAGCACACATTTCGTAAATCTTATTTTCATGGCCTTCCGAGGTCAGAAGATTTGCAGCCGCTGCTGCCAAGTCCTTGCGGCTCACAAAAGAAGACTTTCCATCACCGGCAGGAAGGAAGATCGTGCCCGTTTCAATCACCTTGTCACCGATGAACATTGGCAAAACATCAGCATACAAGCCATGTTTTAAAATGGTGTAGGTAAGCCCTGATTCTTTAATCAGATTGTCGGTTTTCAAGTGTGCACCAGAAACAAAGGCGATCGGCGAGCTTCCGTCTTCGGATTTGCGCTGCACACTAGTATAAAAGATATGTCCTACCCCTGCTTCAACGGCAGCTTTAACAACATTTTGATGCTGGGCAAAGCGGTTAGGGATATCGCTCGATGAGACAAAGTACAGCTTGTCAACACCTTTAAAAGCAGCTATCAGCGAATCATAATCTGTGTAATCGCCTTGAATAACGTTGACACCTTTGCCTTTCAGGTCTTCCACTTTTGCAGGGTCACGAACCAGTGCAGAAATATCTTTTGCATCTACCTTTCCCAGCAGCTCTTCTACCGTTGCTTTACCTAAATGTCCGGATGCACCGGTTACTAATATCGTACTCATAATGTTATCTGTTTTCGTTTTATTTCTGCATAATTAATACATTAGCATTCTAAAAGATAGCAGTTAACTAAAAGTAGCCAGTTACCTTTAGGTAGCCAGCATTACAGAAGATATGAAGAAGAGAGACCATACACAATGTACCGGGGCGCTCTTGCCCATCCGCGATGCACTGGAAGTTTTGAGTGGAAAATGGAAGCTGCAAATTATCATTGCTATCTCGGCAGGCAACAGCCGTTTCCGTGAAATCGAGCGGGCTGTAACAGGGATTACCTCCAAGGTCTTGACAAAGGAACTCAAAGACCTGGAAGAACACCAGTTGATCAAGCGCACAGTCTACACAGGCACACCGGTACTGGTGGAATACACTTTGGACGAATATGCAAACAGCCTGGAACAGGTAATTGTTTCTTTAAATGATTGGGGGATTGGCCACCGTAAAAGGCTGATGCAAACCGGGCAGGTCGAATTGGTGGCATGATATACTAAGAGGAGCCGATTTAAAACATTTTCCAAGGCCATCATGAAAAATATGCAGCATTCCAATCCGACTATGGCTAGTACTCAAAGATCTGATTGATCAAGTAATGAGCCAATTCCAAAATTGGTTTCCCCAAAAACATACACCGATTTTACGAACTCGGGTAAACGACAAATGAGAGAAAGAGCCGTGGATCTTGGCTAACGGATGCCCATCCAAAATTAAAGAAACATGCATACGTCTAAAATCGGAAAGCATTTTGATTGGTAGGGGCAGATCTGACTAGGAGCTAACTTACTGCAACGACAACTTTACATGTAGTATCCCGACAACCTAACTCATGAGACAAATGAACGAATGGGCCTAGACTCGGCCCGGCAAGGGGCAGATCCGGGGGTAGGCCAGAAGGGCTAAGCGAGCGTTATCGCAAAATTGCCCCGGAAGTCAAGGAAATTTATGAGAAGAACAGTCGGAGTACCGATGAAGTCAGAGAAATGTTCAAAATAAAAAGTCAGCCTACATTGTACAAAATTTTAAAGTACAGTGGTGTTGATATTAAGGGTTTTTTGAAGAAGAGACGATAGTGCCGTGGCTTTTGATACGGCGGCGTGGCCGACTAGGCCGTTGCCGTACAAACTTGTACTTTAACCCAAGCTAGCAAACGAAGGCCAGAGATATCTGATACGATTAGCCAGGATTGCGGTTGGTATCTGCGTAGCGGACACTACCTCGAAATTTCGTTCAATAGTGAACGCTTTAAAATTCCAAAATCTATCGTTTGAGCGTTTAAAGGAGGATTGACTGTATTGGCAGACTATTTTTCCCTCAGTATAGACCTGATCATAAATAACCCAAATTAAAGTACTTTATCCTACATGTTTTCTTCTAAAAACAATCTTTTCCTTACTATTATTTTTTGTTCCCTGACCACATTTTGCACAGCTCAAATTAAGTCGTTGAATGGCAAGGAAATTTTGCCAACAGCAATAGACGCCTTCCTGAAAAAGGAAATGGCGGCCGGGAGTATTCCCGGGCTATCGATCGCTATCATCAATAATGGCAAGGTAGTTTACAGCCGCGAAATGGGGCTCGCCGACATTGAACAACAAACAAAGGTGACTCGTCAAACGCTTTTTGAAGCGGCATCTTTAACCAAATCAGTTTTTGCCTATTATGTGCTCAAGCAGGTAGAGAAAGGATTGATAGCACTGGACACCCCTTTATATAAATACATGCCATATCCCGATATCGCTTACGATGAGCGGTACAAACTGATAACAGCGCGAATGGCACTTAGTCATACAACAGGCTTCCCAAACTGGCGCGATGATGAAGTTCCAGACTCACTAAGCACCAAGGTTAAAAAAGGCAGTCTGTACTTGAACTTTCGACCGGGCACCCAGGTGAGCTATTCAGGAGAAGGATTTCAATATTTGGCTAAAACAATCGCCCATCTATTAAACACTAACCTGAGGGGCTTGGGAGAGATCATGAATAAAGAGGTTTGCACATCACTGGGAATGACAAATTCCACTTTAATAAGAAACAATTATGTTGACCAGTTCAAGGCGAGCGGATATTTGCGCAATGACGATGGTTCCAACTGGAAGGGTGATTTTGAAACTTTTGATGAGCTTAATGCCGCAGCAAGTTTACGTTCAAATGCGCCAGAGTTTGCTAAATTCATGATTGCGCTAATAAATAATAAGGGGTTGAAAAAACAATCTATGAATGAAATGTTGAAAGATCAGGCGTATGATGATCCTCCATCACATACAGCGGCAAAAGGGTTAGGTGTGTTTATCCATCATACATCAGCCGGTGACCGCATTTCGCATAACGGGAACAATCAAATTTTTAATGCTGATTACATCATGTATCCTGATAAAAAGAGTGGCTTCGTCATCTTTATTAACAACAACATGGAGGAGCACATCATGCAACATCTCGAATATTTTTTTAAACATGGTCAAGAATATCCGGTAAAGGATGCTGATATCCTTATTGATGTAAATAGTTACGTTGGCGAATATAAGAGTTCAGATCCAACAACACCTAATTTCGTTTTTCTTACGGAAAAGGGAAAGTTATTTCTGTATGTTAAGAATAATCACAAACGAAAATATGAGCTCCACCCTGCCGCAAAAGATGACTTCTTTCTTAATGAGGTCATTGCCAAGTTGGTTTTCATAAGGGATAAAAATGGGATGATAATCGGTTTTGAAAAAGAACAGCAATCTTTTTATAACGAAAAGTTTCAAAAAATAGATTAGTTTATCTTCCAGCATTGACAGCGCATTAGCTTCTCTGAATTGCAAGCCCTATGTAAAGGCATTTCCGAAAATATGAACCAATTATGCCTTATTGTATTACTTTTTTGATTGCATTTTGTTTTTGCAACCCGGTTAAAGCACAAAACAGGAAACCTACCTACAATCCACCACCAATAGCGCTTAGAAAGCTTAATGAAGGGCAGCTTAAGGCGGATTTTGGCACATTAGAGCATGCGCTTGTCGAAACATATGGCGGTATCTACCGTCTGAGCGATAGCATTCATGTCCAAAAAAGGTTCGATAAATATCGCAGACAGTTAGCGATCATAAATGACCAGGCTGACTTTATTTCACTATTGACAACGTTAATTGCCAGTTTCAGGGAAGGCCACATGAAGGTGGAATATGATGATGAGACCAACAATCTTTTAAAGACCTCGAAACTTTTCCCCTTCACTATTATGGTAGAGAATGAGAAATTGAGAGTGCTTTATAATGAAACTGCGGAAGACCAGTCAATTACCCCAGGCATGGAGATTCTAAGCATTAACGGCCATCAGTCTGGGTCGCTTATTAAGGCAATGATACCGCATATTTCAGCTGATGGATATGGCTATTCACACCGGAACAAACGGCTCGCTGATAATTTTTCTCAAAACCTGTGGCTATATTTTGGTCAGCAGGACCGGTTTAATATAAAAGCAAAAAACAGCACGGGTAAGGTGATCATTACTAACGTAGTAGGGGTAACCGACGCGCACCGTCAAATCAATAGACTTTCAATTGTTAACCTGCAAGTGAGAAAAGGTGTTACCCAATTTGAAGGTCGGGGTCCAAACGTATCTTTAAGCTTTACAAATGAAGGTAAAACTGCTAACCTGCGGATTCAGGGATTCAAAGGAAAAGAATTTGAAAATGAGTTGGATAGTGTTTTTAGAATTGTTGATCAAAAAAATACTAAGACACTGATACTTGATCTGCGCAGCAATGGTGGAGGTGAGGATGTTTATGGCGCAGCACTTGTTTCGCATCTTACATCAGCACCTTTCAGATATTTTAGAAAAATACAAATGCGGACAATTAAACCTTCATTTGGTGGGTGGAGCCATGATCTGCTTAATATACTAGACACAGGCACAGTTACAGACCCTGTCGATCGACATCTTCTTACCGGTGCAATAAAAGCCGGTATTAATATACAACAACCATCTTCAATAAATTTCAAGGGGAAATTGTTCGTTTTGACAGATGGTTATACCTTCTCTACCGCCGCAGATGCTGCCGCTGTGATCAGGCAGATCACTACCGCGATCTTCATTGGGGAAGAAACAGGTGGAGGCGCGGAAGGGAATACTTCGGGCATATTTTTACAAGCTAAACTGCCCAATTCTGGATTGAAGGTAATAATACCTTCCCTATGCTATTGGAATGCAGTTACCGTCCGTAAAAAAAATAGGGGTGTTTTGCCCGATCATCCTTTAATAAACAGCGTAACTGATATATTAGAAAGCAACGATAGGCAATGGAAGTATGCCGCTGCATTAGCCTTAGAATCTGATTAATGATGATCCATGAACCCCTATCATTTCCAACCTAAACATTGACAATACTCAAAACAATGCAACGGGATTGGCATGGTCACAAATCTCATTAGGAAGAGCTTGATCAAACCCCTGTTACTTTTCGTTCAATCTTTTAATATAACCCCTATTTACAGAAAAATACAGACTTCAATTGCTCAATGATGAGATGGAATACGATAGCAAAAATTGTTTTGCAAACGAACCCGTGGCGCTTTTCTCACTTTCTTTTAGTTTTAACCCTAATTTATATTAAATTGGCAATTTTCAATTCTTTTTAAACTAACATGACAAATAAAGATAAGTTTTTAGCAGGGTATCATTTTACTATAAATGAAGACTTGGCACAGTTTGAGTACTACTATGACGATCAGCATGATGAAGGGCAAGGGATGATATTTCATTATAGAGGGGAAAATTTTTAGTGAGACAGATAGGTATGGCTATACCTGGCAATGAAAGCTTTACAGTTGTTATAAAAGGATTATTGGTTGGTCACCAAGAAACAATATTTTATTCAGATTTAACTTTTAAATCCCAAAAGATTAAAGGTAAGTGATTTGTTTTCAGTAAAAATTATTATCGTAACCAGTACTTATCGGTTATGGGTCAAATCAGGTGACGTTAGAAAAAGAAGTCATTACAATTAATAAATGATATTCCAATTAAATATAATGATGTCAAGATCAGATCATTGACATAAAAGAATATATTTCCATTTAATCAAATCCATGATGTTAAAAAAAATTATGTTTGGATGTCTTTTAGTAGTTACAGGTTGCAAAACCAATGATCCTACACCTGATAAAGATTTCGTTTTGAAATTTATAAAAGAAAATCCTGGACGGTCAAGTATTAAGTTAGTGAGAAATGATACGCTATTTGCGTTGCACAACGGTGATAAAATGATGCCTTTAGCAAGTACGGCCAAAATTATTCTGGCGATTGAGTATGCAAGACAGGCCGCTGCCGGAGAAATTAATGCAGCTGAAATGGTTCCTGTCGCTGACTTAGAAAAGTTTAATGTTTCCGGCACGGATGGCGGTGCCCACGTAAACTGGCTTTCAGCCGTTTCTACAAAAATAATAAATCAAAAAATAAGTATTAGGGAAATCTCCAAGGGAATGATCCAGTTTAGCTCAAATGCTAACCAGGAATGGCTGCTTGCGAAACTCGGACCCGAAAAAGTGGAAGCTGAGCTAAAAAATTTAGGAGTTAAAAATCATGATAAAGTGTTTTATCTGGCTTCATCACTCTTTGTGGGCAAGGAGGCATTTCCGGGTTTAAAGGGTAAGTCGCTTGCCGAAAAGCTTCGTGGCATGAGCAATTCTGAATATTTAATTTTTATCAATTTGATTCATAAAAAATTGCTTGCAGATCCATCATACAAGTCTGATATAGGAGACTTTGGTATGGATGTTCAAAAAGTTTGGTCAGACCGACTGACTGGTTCTACTGTAACTGAGTATGCAGGCATTTTGAAAAAAATCAATGACCGGAAATTTTTCAGTATGGAAGAGCAGAAGTACCTGGATGAAGTAATGGAGTACCTATTGGAGAATCCTGCTAATTCGGATGTATTTGAACATATTGGAATAAAGGGAGGTTCAACTCTATTTGTTCTGACAAAGGCAGTTTATGCTACTGACAAAAAAGGAAACAATGTTGAGTTTGCTTACTTCTTCAATGATCTTTCGAATGAAGAAAATAGTCGTTTGCAGGTTGGTATGAATTATTTTGATCAGAATATTTTATTAAAGCCAACGTTTGTGCAAGAAGTTAAGGAACAAATTTACAATTGAATTGAGAAGATAATTTGTGCTCAACTGCTGGATACAGAACCAAAAGAGACTTAACAAAAGTTAGTGAGAATTCAGATGCCGATATATTTAATAGAGATATGATCGTCTCGTTATTAGTGTATTATAATTTAGAAATGCAGTAATCTATTCTCATTTTTTTGCAAGAATTTTAAATATCCTCATTCACTTCTATCAATTATTCCAATGTCTACTAGCATAAAAAAATAGCTTTTCAAAAGTAAAGTAGCTTTGCAAAAAAATTAGATAAAATGTCAGAAATGAAAATTTTATTAATGGCATTGGTCACCCTTGTATTCGTTGCTTCTTGTAAAAAAACGAACGACCCAACACCTCCGTTTGCAGAAACAAAAATTGATTTGACCACCCACAAACTAACATCGTTTTCTGCAATAACAAGCACCAAGTATTTAGTTGTTTTTGAATCCGGATTAGGCAACTGAGGTGGATCCAAAAGAGGCACACATTTTTGGATCCACCTAATTTATAATGTGGTAATAAAAAATAATAAAAATGCCCTCCATCTTTAAAGTAGAAAAAGGACTTTGGCTTTTTGGTTCATTTTACAGTCTCTAGCCATCCGTTTAGATAGCTATGTTTAGGAATAATTTGTTCTTGATCTATTGGTCACCATTAACAAAGGTGTCGGTAGAATACTATAATGATTATTTAGTTTTCTTGATTATTATAGTATGAGCTGAAATATTTAATGGGGGTCCCCCGCCGTTAAGCTTAGCCTCAATTTTTCGGGTTCCGCCTACCTGTTTTAATAATTCCCGATTCTGAAAGCCTAAATCAAATTCCGATTCTACATTACCTGCTGTAACAATCAGGTTTGCAGTAACCTTTGAATCATGTGGCAAAATAACTTCCACAAGTCTCCCGGCAGACTCGATGGTACTTGGCTTGATCTGAGACAAAGACGAATATTCAACAGAGACATCTGATGCCATACTTGATGCCTGCACCGGACCCGCTATTTCCATTAAGATTATCCTTGAAACCCATGATTTGGCTACTACGGAACCACTAATATTTGAAATCCGAATCAGCTTAGGAGCACGAAATTCTTCTTGAAAGGATAAAGAGCATGTTTTTGGCACTCTAATAACATAGGAGGCTGCCGCTTCTGACATCTTTTTAATATCTAAAAGATTTTCTGAAACCTCTACGTTTAGGCCAGTACCGCTCTCTCCGAGAAGATTTTTGTCGGCCTCAACAAAGTTCGACGCAGTAATAGTTACACTATCTTCATTAGTACCTATAATTTCAACATCACTGTTGTTAAGTGAAATATTTATTTGACGAGCACTTGAAGACTTGAACGGAAAGGTATGAACCTGGGCAATAGCTCCCAGAGAGAGACAAAGAGGAATTAGCAATGAGATAAAGTTTTTCATAATGTAAGTTGAAGTGAATTTAATTTAAAAGCGCAGGCATTTCTAATGCGTTAATGCTATGTTCACCTGTGCTTCGTATTGCCGTGCATTTGCACAAAGGGTTCAAGCAATTCCTTCTAATACAATGGCGATGATAATTTTCATATTAAAAGCCTTTTATGTTTAATTAATTGCCGGGTAATGATGGGGGGGAAACGTTTGAGGTATCGTCATTTTTAACCGACTTTTTGTTCTTTTTCACAGCAGCACCACGCAGTTTCCCAAAACTATAGTTTAAATAAATGTTGAACCTGCGATAAACAATATCCTGCTGTATAACCTGCTTATAATGCGGATCTGAATAATTGATTTTGTAATTAAGATATCTTAAATAAGGGTTACTTACCGTACCTCGGATGGTAAGTTTTTTATTGAATAAGCTTTTAGCCAGGCTAAAGGAAGTATAATAATATGGACTAAAAGTTGATTGCAAGGCTATTCCCGTTTGACTGTAGTACTGAAACTCAAAGCCCGCTTTCCAGTCATGATCCGTTTTGTAACTCAGGTTAATGTTGGTGCTACCGAACATTGCGTTTTTAATATAGTTCAGCCCATCAATCATCCCGGTCAGATGTACCCGACTGATCTCCGCAAAAGCATTCAGGTTTAGGCGCTGGCTAAGCGGATAATTAACGCTTATGTAACCCGAGAGCGTAGCGTTTTTGCCCAAATTGCTGTAAGTGTTATTAAGTACTCCGTCTGCTCCTGATAGGCTTATGTATTGTAAAGAGTTGTTAGAAAAAGTGTAACCTAAGCCCGCATTAAGAGAGCCACTGCCGGACGCACTATAACCGAAACTGAAGGTATGGTTTAACTCTGGCCGCAGATTGGGGTTGCCATAGCTAATAGAAAAGGGATTTTGCCGGTCGATAAAAGGGTTTAGCTGCTTAATGCCCGGCCTACTGATCCGTTCGGTGTATCCCCAATTAAGACTTGTTGATTTGGAAAGCTTTTTTTGAACGGCAATGGCAGGAACTATCCGGTTATAATTGGGAATATTCACGATACCAACTGATGAAAAGTCAGCCTTCATCGAAGTCATCTCCCATCTTGCTCCTGCCTTAATTGTCCAGGAATCCAGCTTAAATTGGTAGGAGTTATAAGCTGCGTAAATGTCCTGATCGTAATTAAAACCGTTTGCTGAGCTGTTGTCTGTATTAACAAAGGTGGTTACATAATCACTGAAGTTATGCCGGAGAATACTTTTAATACCTGCCTCTATGTCCACACGCTTTAGAGGGTGGGTATAGTCCAGTTGTAAGGTGTGTTCTTTAGTGCCTGAAATGTTTTCCTGGTTATAATCGTCAATATTCGAATTTACCTGCTGAGATGCGGTAAACAGGTTAAGCCGGTTGTAGTCGATATCGCTATACCGATAGGAAAACGAGAGCAGTTGCGTTTTCTTTCTCTTAAAACCCCTTTGGTAATCTACGCCCAGGTCATACCCATGTTGGGTGTTACGAGCGTCCTCGTCTGATTGATAGCTGCTGTTCGTGTTGTCTATTTGGCGGGTGAAACTGCTGCCCCGGCGGTGGTTGAGACCATTAGCATAGTTAACAATCGCGGAAATCAGGTTCAGGCTGTCTAGCTCATAACTATACTGGGAATAAACAATGCTTTGATGATTAATGGTATGGGCCCTACCCTTCTGGTCAATGGTGGAATTAACCGGGCTAATGTTTTGCCGGGAGATAGAAAAAGGCGTTTGCGGGGTATTGTTGACGTTATAGCCTCCTGATACAGACATGGCAAATTTGCCGCTTTTAAACGTGACATTTGCATAGTTGCGTGGCCCGTTGGGGAACTTATACTGAAAGCCGAGATTAGCACTATAACCATCGAGTTTTTTTCTAACGGTGATCACGTTGATGATGCCCGCTAATCCCTCACTATCATATTTCGCGGGCGGAATAGTGATGACTTCAATACTGGCTATACTGCTTGCCGGCATCACCCTAAAAATATCCGCAGGGCTATTTGCAACTAATGATGACGTACGGCCATCTATGAGTACCTTAAAGCTCGAACTGCCTTTTACTTTGATATCGCCGTCGGCATTAACCGATACCAACGGGACCTTAGCCAACATATCCAGGACAGTGCTGGTTTTATTATCCGGATCGCCCTGCACATTGTAAACCAGCCGGTCCACTTCCTGCTTAACCAGTGGTGATTTGCCAGCAATAACCACCTCTTTTAGTAGCTTCGGATCGGGTTCCAAATAAACTTCCGGCAGGGTAACTTCACCGCCATCGGCAACCGGGGCCCGGTATACGTGATAGCCCAACAATGCTATCCTGATGATATGCGGTGAGTTATCCTGAGTGCTGATCTGGAAACGACCGGTAGAATCGGTAAGAGCTTGCCCTACCAATTGCAGATCAATACTGCGTAATAGCTCTACCCGGACATCACGTAGTGGTTGCTGATTGTCCATCGCCAATACCCTGCCGCTGATCCCAATTTTTGCGTTGGGCAATTGCCCGTTAGCTTCTATCAGGATATTTTGATCTATCTGCCTAAAGCCAAAGCCCGTATTACGCAGTAACTCGAAAAGCGTCCGTTCAATGGTACGTCGAACCGGCGCCAGGTTCAGTCTGTCTATCTTATCTATATCTGCCTTACGATAGAAAAAGCGCAGCGTGGTTTGCTGTTCGATCTGTTTAAACGCGTCTGTTAACTCCTGTTGTTTCAGTCTTACGGTCACCTTTTCAACGGTCATATCCTGGCCATGTGTTGGCACTGCCAACAATAACTGTAGCGTGGCAAGGAGTAAGGCGGTAATAAGGAAACTGACGCGCATGAATTGTATTAAGTTTAATCGGTATTGCTGTGATTTACTAAAAGGGGGAGCATAATACATCCCCTCATCCTGCATTTTTGCAGAAATTTCCATACTTTTAAATGTTTTAAGTGATTACCAAATGATTTAAAGCTCCGGTTCTCCGGAAACCTGTAAGCTGATAGCCGTCGGCTTGCAGGTTCTATTTTTACTGTTTAGACTACCTTGAGTATAAATCAGCCTTTCTTTATTATTTTATTTCTCGTCCATTTATTATCGTTAATTACATCCGGCTCCATTAATCATAATGCTGCCGTCTGCTTTACTTTGATAGGTAGCGTCGTTAAAAGCGCAGATCACCTTTAATATTTTATCCAGTTTTTCACCTTTAAGGGCTGTACCTGTAAACCGGCAGTTTTTCACTTTATCATTGCCGAAATTTATTTTAACATTAAAGTGTTGCTCTAACTGCGAGGCTGCTTCGGCAAAAGTAATGTCCTCAAAATGCAGTTCGCTTTTCTGCCAGGCAATAGCCTGTTTGGCATCTACTTCAGTTTGAGTAGCCATACTATTCAATATGTTAAAGCTGATCTGTTGATTAGGCGTGAGGATTCCTAATTGCTTATTCCCGTTAGCGACACTTACCTTTCCCCGGATTACAGTTACTTTAATGGTATGGCTGATTTTATCCTCCTTAATATCAAAAGCCGTCCCCAAAACAGTAGTCACTACTTTTCCTGTATGTATAATAAAGGGTTTGTCTGCAATATGTTTAATATCGAAATATGCCTCACCGGAAAGATAAACCTCTCTTGTTTTACCATTAAATTGTGGGGGATATTTTAGTTGAGAACTGGCATTAACCCAAACTTTACTTCCATCGGCTAAGGTGATTTGCTTTTGTTGATTTAAGGAAACTGTTAACGCGGTTAACTGTACAGGATGCAGACGATTTTGCAAGGCAGGCCACTCCAGGTACAGCGTAGAACAAATAGCTAACACTGCTGCGACGGCAGCAAGGCGCCGCCATAAATGCTCGCGTTGCGGCATAACAACTACTTTGGGTTCGTTAGCCTTGATGCTATCCTGTATCTTGCCAAATACATCTGCTAGCCATTGATCCTTCCGGCTTTGATTAAAATACTGCCATTCGGAACGGGGATTATTGTTTTCCTCCAGCCAGCTTTCCACCAATCCATTTTCTTCCTTTGAAGTTTCGCCTTTCAGGTAACGATCCAATAAGGTTTCTATAATATTTCGGTCCATCTTTATAGAAATTTAACAGTAGTCGTATGAACTACCATTTAGTACTATAAGAAAATGAAATATTATTTAATTAAGGAGTAAACAGCGGCTTAACGCAACCACCAAAGTAAAAGAATTGATACGGAAATGGCTGATACTGATTTTCTTAGGTGTGACAATGCAGTGGATAGCTGATTTTTTACTGTCTGCTCTGATAATTGAAGCTTTTCCGCAATTTCCGGGATGCTTAGATTTTCCTCACGGCTTAACTGATATATATCTTTTACTCTTGGAGATAGTTGATCGAGCGAATTTTCAATAGTTTGCTGAAGTTCTTTAGCGGCTATTTTCTGTTCAATGCTAGGCTGATAGGCATTTGCTAATGATTGCAGCATTGCTGCATATTCTTCACGGGTAATATTCCGACGTATTATATCGATAATACGATGGCGGGTAAGGGTAAACAGGTAGGTTTTTAAATTAGAAGTGATTTGCAACCGTTCCCTGTCTTCCCAAAGTTTAACGAAAATGTCGTGGATTATATCTTCGGCATCTTCCAGGTTAAATAATTTTGATGCTGCAAAACCTGCGAGACTTTTTGCATAGCGCCTGTAAATCTCGGCAAAGGCTGTTTTATCGTCACTTTTTAAAAGATGAGTCAGCTCAATATCCGTTGAATGTTGTGTTTCTGGCATTTTAGTTTAGGTACCAATACAATAATCTACCGTCTCCTGAGCAAAACTATTGAAGTAAAAAGAAGTAGTATTAATAAACAAAATAATATGTCTGAGTTGATAACAGTCTTTCACTTACCGATGAAGGACGCTTTAACTAGTTTTCATATAAATACTGAACCAAAACCTTAAATCCTCCAATATGCATTGAATGGGCCATTTTGTATATTGATATAATACTTTTTTCGTCCATTTTCGAACAATGAAGAGCAGTGACGGACGTTTTTCTAGGCAAAATCGCCGTACGTTTTGTAGTAGCGGCAGTTCTAATATTTAATTGACCAAATCACTGTTTTCCACGTGCCCCTATGTAAGCATCAAGGACAAGTTTGCTAATCCCTAGCATCTCACATATTTTTTGACTGACGTTTTTTTAGCTTTTTAAAGCTGAACGACCATTTGTAGTTTATCCACATTAAGTGTTATAGGTACCCTCTTGATCTGCCCGGTATGGACACAACCCTATCAAAGTTCGCCTTAGATCAGCCTTCAATCAACTATGAGTTGAGTGAACCGTGCAAATATCGGAAGGCATTTTCAAAAAAGTTTGATGACGCTAGCAACCCTCAAAGTAATTTCTGTGCTATTATGACTTGCTCGCGGGGCTTATGAAGCTTGCCCTGTGGTGAAAGGCGTAGCTGCCAGGTTACTGTTCCTTATGATGACCTCAAAGTCTTCGATGACAGCGCGCATGAGACAGCGAAATATGGCGAGCGTTGCAAACAGACTGCAACCGAAACAATGTATGTTTTTTCAAAAGTGAAGATCTAAGCATACTAGGCATACATTACATATTAACCTGGTAGCTAAACCATTTTATTGAACCAAAAACATCACTTGTAATCCAGCATGCAATGATTTTGCTTGTAAGCTTGGCCTAATACAAGTTTAATTTAACCACCGAATAATTAGCCGCCAAGTTCATATAGATAATTTTTATATGGCAGCTCTGGCAATCTCTTCTGGCTGTCGACCAAGAGGTGTATTTGCAACAAACATTTTCTTATACTCACTGCCAGCAGCAACGCCCGTTCTGCTTACCCCTCCAGTCTATGTGACGCCCGGCAAGATAGAGTTGATAGCGGCTCTCGATGAAATAACGATTTCTTTGTCGAAAATACTTGGGGCAAAAACGTTCACTGGCCGCATTAAACAACCCAGCTAATAGCGTCGTATTCGGAATGAATCGGGTATTTGCGCCGACGATGTCACAGATAACTCAGCCACCATTGCTGGCGGTGGCCTTGCTTATAGCGGTCAAATTTTTTGCAAACAGGATAAAGTGCGATAATAATGGCGATCCAAATCAGATATACGACCGGCAGGCTAAAACCGAAGCCCTTCAAATCGATCTCAAAATCGTGCTGGACTGCGGACTTCCAGCCGTAACCTGTCAACTGGGCGAGTACCATGCCCAAAATGCGGATGGTGTAAAGATGCAGGATATAATAAAAGAAAGGTACCCGGCCGAAAACGCAGAAAAAGTCAACCAATTTGCCCTTCCACTTTTCGGAATTTGCCAGAAACAGGAAGGTAAATGTAAGTGTAAACAATAAATAGCAGAGCGAAGGCGGATATTTGTTGACGTTAAAAAACGACATGAATGTCCTGTCCGTCGTATGTAAATGTATCCAGGGCACCGGATCGCAATATACGTTTGCCCATCGTATCACTATAAAAAGGAAAACGCTGCCTAGCCCTATCAGGTTAAAGAGCTTCTGCCGATATTCGGTTCTAAAAGATGACTGATAAAACTGTCCGAAATAATAACCCAAAGACATCACGGCGATCCAGGGGATGATGGGATAAACAATTGTGAGCGTAACATTTCCGCCCAGAATCTTAGTTGAATAAACCTCATGCGATATCCCCCACCAGACTGTGCTCAAATGAACGCTGTCCAGCAAATTATGCCCAGCAATCAGCAGAATTGAGATCATGAAAATCACATTTAGAGGTAAATGTATAAGTCCGGCCAGAGCAATCATACTCACGCCTAAAACCCAGATCACTGCCAGGTCTATGTTGGTGAATTCCACATTGAGGTACCAGGCGAAGGCGATGACCGTAAGCTCCATAAAAATCAGCCACAGACCACGCTTGATCAAGAGGGCAGACAAATCTGCTTTCGCCCGGTGCCTGCCCGACATATAGGCCGAAACCCCGGCCAGAAAGCTGAAAGTCGGCGCGCAGACGTGCGTCATGATGCGCGTTAGATACACGGGCAACGTTGCATGCTCGGGATTGCTGATATCAAAAAATGCGGCTGAATGGTAAAAGTAGTCGCGTGTATGGTCAAGGGCCATCAGAACCATTACAAACCCTTTCAAAAGGTCGATAGATTTTATACGGGGATTAGTTAGCGAGTTCATATAGAGCGGTTTATCTATAAAGACCTGCCTTATTAAAATATATTCATTACAACTTATTGAATGGTAAACCAAACTGCGGTAAAACCGTATTGCAGGCTTCCCTCCGTGCATTTTTGACTCTGCCGTTCGAATCAACGACTTGATCGCTGCAAGTCGAAATGCTTAAATCACAGTAGACCGATAATCTACCAGCCCGTTTTGCTAATTGAACCTAATTACATGGAAAAAACATGATTCGGATGCCTACCCTCGTGGACAGAAGTGCTTCCCATCAATCTCGACACATATGCTGTTGAAGGAGACATTACGCCATTCTAC
Source organism: Dyadobacter chenwenxiniae (assembly GCF_022869785.1). Classification (NCBI taxonomy): domain Bacteria; kingdom Pseudomonadati; phylum Bacteroidota; class Cytophagia; order Cytophagales; family Spirosomataceae; genus Dyadobacter; species Dyadobacter chenwenxiniae. The sequence goes on from NZ_CP094997.1 coordinate 2,636,160, forward strand.
CTCAAACCACTAATCGGCATTACTGGCTGGACTGGCGAACCACTATGCAAAATTTATACAGATATGGACTTTAAAAAATTCTATTTGCGTGGTGAAGAGACTCACCGCTTATTGAGTTCTTGGGTGACCTCAACCTTAAAGCGAGATGGCGAGTATGAAATAGTCATACAAGGATTCGATGATTTCCGTAGAGCGAGCCAGCTATGCCGCCAGGTCAAAGACTAATACAGAATCTTAGCTAATGCATCTCTCACTATACGTTCTGACCTCATCACAAGAGCATATTTTCTCACCTACACACGACTATCAGTTAATATGTTCGGGTTTAGCCAAAGTGCAATCAAACGTGCACAAGAAATATTTAACTGTACTATTTCGACTTCTGACAGAGAATAAGTCATGAAAAGCGCGTGTTGGTCATATTTCATTTTAACCACCGAATTTTTAGACAGCCGCAAGCGGTTACAAAATTCGATTTAATTTAAATAAGCTGTATCGACTGACCCAGTAGGTCTCACCTTAAGGTGTCCACTGGATTATTCTAAGCAATAATCCAGTAGACAAAATCAATGATGACTATGAAATACAAAAAGACCTATTGTTGCGATCGCATTATACCCTGTGAAGAATTGTGCTTTGAAATGGAAATGGCAAATATCTCCATTGTTTTACTTCGGCCTTTAAGCAGGTTCTCCCCAACCGACCTTATTGCATATGTGGCCGGAAGCTGAAGTATTTTAGCCAGGTCTTCCGATACCAGCAGGTCAGCATCAAAATGGTTGCAAAGCCCCTGGATCCTTGCGGATGTATTGAGGACGTCGCCTGTAAAGATGATTTCTTTTTTCAGCGACCCGATCTCTCCGGCAGTAACCATTCCTGAATGCAGCCCCGCTTTGAATTCCGGCAAAAGACCGAATCTACTGTTGTACTTTTCAGCCTGATGTTCCAAAGCGCGTTTCATTGCAAAAAAGCACTCGATACTGTTATTATTTTTTAACCCGTCTTTCAGTTTCCAGCAGATGATCATCTCTTCACCGGCATATTGATAAATTGTGCCGGCATAGTCAATAACAGCTTCTGAGAGATCGAAGAAATATTCTTTTAACATCTCGAAGTAACTGACATGGCCCAGATTTTCGGCAATTGTAGTTGAAGACTTCATATCCAGGAACATAAATATCCTTTCTTCTTCAACAGGATGATGGTATTTTCCTAAAAAAAGTTACTCAGTGTACCCACTCCAATGCTTTGGCTAAATTCCGCGTAGAATTGTGTAATCACAATGATTGAAGCAATGTATACCATAATACCAATCAAAGCATAGTCGGTGAAAAACGCCCAGGCCGGAGATACCAGGTTCTTTAAAGAATATACGTTATATGTATATGCGGTGTTGATGACAGTAATAATGACAAGGAACAGGATAACAATTACCAGATAAATCAGGGATTTGAAGATGATCTTTTTAGTGAAACTCCTTTTAATAAACCACTTACTGAAATAACCGATTTCCAGAATCCCTGTCAATAGCCCCATCATCAGGCCTGACGATGGGAGTAAAAAAATGTTTCTTGCAAAATTGTAGTCAACGCCCGTAGAGGGATAATGGTCCAGGTTTCCGATAATCCCTTTTTCCAGCATGGCATAGATTAGGCTGAAAATAAACCATAATACACCAAAAGGAATGACACGGGCAACATTTCTTCTGGTTTTCGGTGACAGCATAGATCTAGACAGGTGAATTAGCTATCAAAATAACCTAAATTCTAAATATAATGAACCGGTAATTTACCATTCTGGATTACAGGATTGTTGAAAAAATCTTTCTCTTATCATTCTCATGGGAATTTCGGGTTGTTGAAATCCCTATATACTAAAAATGGCTATGACAATCACAGGTTTGGCTACGTTCGGCTGATTTGTAAAGCGGACATTTGTTATGAACAAAAATCAAAAAAAATGAAAATTGTTATAACAGGTTCTTTGGGACACATCAGCAAGCCACTTGCTAAGGAGTTGGTACAAAACGGTCACGCAGTAACTGTGATCAGCAGTAATCCTGACAAACAAAAAGATATTGAAGCGATAGGCGCAATGGCAGCCATTGGTTCAATCGAGGACGTCAGTTTTCTGGCAAAAACGTTTACCGGTGCCGACGCGGTTTACACGATGCTTCCGCCGTTTAACTTTCAGGAAAATGCCAATCTGGATGCCAGGGAAGAAGCGCGCAGGCTCACAAGCAATTATGTCGAGGCGATTCAGCAATCGGGCGTAAAAAAGGTCGTTCACCTCAGCAGTATAGGGGCTCATACCGACAAGGGAAACGGATTGCTTGCCTTCCATTTTGTAGCCGAGCAGGTTTTGAAGCAATTACCTGCAGATGTAACGATCACGTTTATGAGGCCGGTGGGTTTCTACTATAATCTGTATCAGTTTATGGATATTGTAAAAGGGGAAGGTTTTCTGAAAGGCTTTGTAGGGTTGTTCCTTACGGTTCGTCACTATGGCTTAACGGGTTTGCTGCAGGGGAAAAAGGGGCTTATTGTATCCAATTACGGCGCGGAGGACAAAATGCCCTGGGTTTCACCTATGGATATTGCAGCTGCGATCTCAGAAGAACTGACATCGGCTTTTAAAGGGCGCAAGGCACGCTATGTAGCCAGCGAAGAGCTGACCTGCAATCAAATTGCAAATATTCTTGGTACTGCCGTTGGTAAACCTTATCTGAAATGGGTAACCATCAGTGATAAACAAATGCTGGATGCGTTACTAAAATATAAAATGCCTTTAAGCCTGGCGAATGATATTACGGAAATGAATGCCAGCCAGCGTAATGGCGGGATCTTATTTGAAGATTACTACAAAAACATACCGACCATGGGCAAAGTAAAAATGAAAGATTTCGCTCAGGAATTTGCAGCCGTTTACAACTCAAAATAGGTTAGATTAGTAAAAACATGGAACCTTATCAAATTAAAACCATCAGCCGATACCATCAGGTTTTGGGGATAGCCAAGCCGGAACATCCGCTGGTGAGTGTCATCAGCATGGATGATTTCAAACCACCGGAAGGGAACAGCCGGATCAGCGTTGTATTTGATTTTTATCTCATTTCGCTGAAAAGGAATTTTGAGGGTTCGATCAAATATACCTATGGACAGCAGGCCTACGATTTTGATGAAGGTGTCATGTTTTTTATTGCTCCCAAACAGGTGTTTTCATTTGATGCCGATCAGGATTATAAAAATTCAGGCTGGATTCTGCTTGTCCACCCGGATTTTTTATGGGGCACACCGCTGGCAAAAACGATCAGGCAATATGAATTCTTTGACTATTCGGCGAATGAGGCCCTTTTTCTCTCCGAGAAAGAAGAGACAACCATTGGCGGTATTGCGCAGCTGATCAAACAGGAATATCATGCCAACATCGATAAGTTCAGCCAGGGCCTGATCGTTGCACAAATTGAGCTGTTACTCCAGTATTGTGACCGGTTTTACAACCGCCAGTTTTTGACCAGGAAAATAAGCAGCCATCAGATCCTGACCCGCGTGGAAGAAATACTCGAGGGATATTTTAACATGGATGACCCAATCCAAAAAGGATTGCCAACCGTACAAATGATTGCCGATACTTTAAATATCTCACCCACCTATTTAAGCGCATTGCTAAAAGCATTGACCGGCCAAAGTACGCAACAACACATTCACGAAAAGCTGATCGAAAAAGCCAAGGAGAAACTATCCCTCACGGACGTGTCGATCAGCGAAATCGCCTATGCGTTAGGTTTTGAACACCCACCTTCTTTCAGTAAATTATTTAAGAGTAAAACCAATCTTTCGCCCCTGGATTTTAGGGCTAGATTTAATTAACCGACATATCCATAAAATGATGATCGATCTTTTTGCTGCTCTAAAATCCAGAAATGAACCCTTGTTTTACTTTGGACTGATTTGCCTTTTAAGCGCTGTTTTAATGTTGCTGATTGCAAAATTCAGCCATGTTCAGATCAATGGGGTCAACACCTGGTATAAGCCTTTTAAATTCGCCTTGTCGATCGGTACATTTTGCTGGACGATGGGCTGGTATACCGGGTATCTTGAACTACCTGACCAGGTCAGTACATTTAGCTGGACTACCATCACACTATTGGGGTTCGAGTTGTTTTATATCACTTTTCAGGCTGCTCGTGGTCAGTTATCGCATTATAATATCAGTTCATCCCTTTATACTTCGCTTACCGCAGCCATGGCTTTTGCAGCCATGGGCGCCACTTTGTATACCGGCTATATCGGCATTTTATTTTGTACAGTTCAATTTCCCGAACTCCCAGGCTATTACCTGTGGGCTATTCGAATAGGCATATTTTTATTTGTCATATTTGCGTTTGAGGGTGCTATCATAGGTGCCAATGGTTCACATAGTGTTGGCGGTTCGGGTGATGGCGATGGTATACCGCTGCTTAACTGGAGCCGTAAATATGGCGATCTGCGTATCGCACATTTTGTGGGAATGCATGCTTTGCAGGTATTACCGCTAATGGCTTATTATTTGCTCAGGGATATTAAATTGGTTATAATTTCAGGATTAGTTTATGGGGCTTTGGCGCTCTTCTGCCTGCTACAAGCACTTAACAGCAAACCGTTATTAAGTTTTTCGCAATAATAATAATGCCAATTCCTTCCTGCTTACTTTGTAAAAAATTCTTTTTGACTTATTAAAGCTTCGTCCAGCGATTTTTGAATGTAGGATATACCTTCTATCGCATCGGAGGTAGCTGCTCGTTCGCCGATTTTAGGATCGGTAAAATCCACTTCTTCGACGCGCTCATTGATCCACCAGAGGTTGCCAAAAGGATCTAAAATCCTGCAAACTTTCTCACCAAACCACAATGTAGTAATATCAGTCACTGATTTTGCCCCAAATTCGAGCGCTTTTTGATAGGTGCTTTCAACATCATCCACATATAGATTCAGAAAACTTGGCGTTGGGGCCCAGCCTTCTCTTGCATCAAAAAGCATCACCCTGGCGTCTGCTATTTGGATTACTACGTGAATGATCACACCTGATTCATCCACAATCCTGCTATTGGGAATTTCCTCGGCTTCAAATGCTGCTGTTAAAAAGTCAATTAAACCAGCCGACGATGGCGATATGATCCATGGTGTTACCGCTGTGTAGTTATCAGGGACAACTTTGATTTGTTTGTCTTTCATGTTCTTTAATTTTATTGTTTACACAAAACTATTGCCGTCAACTGACAGCCTTATGTCAGGGGTACTAAAAAATACTACGATATTTTTCCAAATACTCCTGAAGACTGATCTTATGCGGCGTAAAGGTTTCGTCGCTGATTTCCATTTTCCTGATCCTATCAAAACGAAACAGCCTGAAATCCTGCCGGGTGCGGCACCAGGCAATGAGGTACCAGCTTTCACCCACGCGATTTATGACAGCAAAAGGTTCAATTTGACGGTTTGTAGTTTCGTCCTTAGAGGGCGAATAGTATTCAATCTTTACGATCCTGAAATTAGTTAAAGCTACTTGAACAGATGCCAAAATATCGCTGGCAATATCCTTATCCGGGCTTTCCTCAAATGCTAGCCGCTCGGAAAGTAGCAACAACTTATCCTTTGCACCACTCCGTAAAACGGATTTTATTTTTGTAATACCGTCAACATAACTTTTTGTAAGTGAAGAGTCCTTATTTAACAAAACCAGCTTCTCCGCGGTTATAAATGCATTCGCTTCCTGTTCTGTAAACATGACTGGCGGAAGCCGGTAACCTTCCATTAACGAATAACCCTTTCCTTCCGCGGTCATAATAGGCACTCCGGCTTCATCCAATGTTCTGATGTCGCGGTATACAGTCCTCACACTGACATTGAACTTTGCGGCAAGCTCCGTTGAAGTTACCAATCTCTTAGACTGTAACTGGGTCAATATAGCGATCAATCTGGAAAGCCTGGAAATATCTTTGTCTATCACAATTCTAATCGACTTATACTTAAACAAGACTAAATTTCAGTAATCTTGACAATAGCGCATAATCTGATGTTATATTTTCGGCAATAATAACCTCTTAATAAACGAATTTAATGAACTATTGAGGTCGGTATATACCTGACTATTAATTACATATAATAAAAATTACCCTTTCTTGTTAGCTCAGATGTACCACCTTTTTTGCAAACGCGGATAATTGACAAATGGGAGACAGAGCCACCGAAGCGTAACCACTGCTGGCCATGCAAAATCTAAGGGAATGTATAACCACTAAGATCCAAGCTTTTCAAGTTTGTATAAATGTATATTGCTAAGAGCTTTAACTACATCGATATCTTACATGTAGCATTTCCAACAACGCTGCTAATTGAGGTGCTGTTTCTTAAATTCAGCAGGCGTACTACCTGTCTGCTTTTTGAAAAGCCTGGTAAAATAAGGTGGATTTTCAAAGCCTAATTGATATGCTGTTCCGGCGATTGTGTTCTCAGTTCCCATCAACAGGTTTTTAGCCTCATCAATTAAAAAAATATGAATGTGCTCCAATGCTGTTTTTCCGGTTTCCTGTTTAAGCAGGTCGCTCAAATAGCGTGACGATATATTTAATTGCGACGAAACAGCGGTTACGGTCGGTAGCCCCTTCTTATTGAGTTGCCCCGTTTCAAAATAAGAAGCCAGGATCCGGTTAAATCTTGTAACGATTGGACCTGACATGTCCTTTCTGTTTATAAACTGACGCTTGTAAAAGCGCTGGACATACTTTAAAATTGAATCGATATGTGTGAGTATGATGTCTTTGCTAAACTCATCCGCATTGTTTTTGTACTCGAATGAAATTTTATCATACAACTCCCAGATAATCTTTTCCTCAGTGGGCGAAAGATGGAGCGCCTCATTGGTTTCATAGTCGAAAAAGCCGTATTGTTTTATTTCTTTGTGCAGGTTATGGCTCAGAAAATAATCCTCATGAATAAAAATTACAAAGGCATTTTCAGCCATGACCACACTGTTTATCTCCATCACCTGTCTGGGTTTTACAAACGACATGGACCCATTGTCGTGATCATATGGTGATTTCCCGTAAATAAAACTGCCCGAGGCAATTTTCTTGAGGGCAATCATATAGAAGTCACAAGTAAATTTACTCTGGCCGATCGAGCAGCTGTTTACATCACTGCAATGGATCAGGCTGATCATAGGATGTTCGGGCGGCATAAAATTGCTGTCCTGGTGAAGCTGTGAAATGGTCTTGTAATGTTTCATATCGCTTGTTTTAAGGAAATTACAGAATCCGGATTATGATTCAGATTCTGTAATTTCCCGAACCTTCAATTTAATTAATGACCGTGGGCTTTTGCTGATACTTCTTTCAGTGCTTCCCAGGAGGCCAGCTTTTCACCATAGGTGTATTGCGTCCATGGATAGGCCAATTTACCCAGCATCAACCTGAGGGGAGGGTTTTCAGCATCCACAATATACAGGATAGCTTCAACCGTAGCATTGGGATCACCAATATTCTCAGGCTTGATTCCCTCACCGGACCTAAAATCTGCTGTCACCTTTGCATACGCATCAATAGATTGGCTTTCGACCGCAGAAGATCCGAAAAATTCTGTTTTGAACGAATTCGGTTCAATCAGCGTGACGTGTATACCAAAATCTTTGACTTCTGCCAGTAACGCTTCGCTAAATCCTTCTACGGCAAATTTGGTTGCAGAGTATAACCCCATCGTTGGTAAGGTATTGATTCCCATCACACTTGAGAGCTGGATAAGATGTCCTTTGCCCTGTTCTCTGAAAATGGGAAGGATTGCCTGCGTGACCCAGAGCGTTCCAAATACATTCACTTCAAAGAGCGCTCTTGCCTCTTCTTCACTGTTTTCCTCAACAGCCCCAAATAAACAATATCCGGCGTTGTTGATGACTACATCTATAGTACCAAAATGTTCCTTGGCCAGGTTAACTGCTGTGATAACTTCTGCCTTGTTGGTGATATCAAGCTCGATCGGTAGCAGCGCAGTACCATACTGGTTTGAAAGGTACGCCAACTGCCCGATATCTCTTGATGTTGCAATCACATTGTCACCTCTTTCCAAAAACGCCTGGGCCCAGATCTTCCCAAATCCACGTGATGCACCGGTAATAAAGATTGTCCTTTTCATTATTTTTTTGTTTTAAATTGATAGGACAAAATTAGTGTGGCGGTACCTTCCTGGCTTTATACAGAAGTAGGATATGCTGATACGTTTTAACGTTCGAATCTGAAAGTGATGGACATATGCAGACTTTAGCCGAATTTATATAACCGGGTTTTCGATTGATATTATGAAACCGCAGCCATGTAGATCAAGAAATTTTTCTTCATCGGGCCTGATCAGTTCCAGATAAGGTTTAGCGTTGAAAACTTTTCCAATGGATTCCACTTCATCAAACCAAAGCTCTGTGATCCCATCATACTGCGGAGCCGGCAATCCCGGCATTGTTACATCCAGTGAATAGCATTGTACATAGCGCCGGACATTTTCTTTGACCTCCGCCAGAGAAGCGAACAATGGTGCATGATTGTTTTTGTGGTACCAGACGAAATCTTCGTGGATGATATTCTCATGCCTGCGAAGTAAAATAGTGAATTTGATCATGTTAAGGATGCTTATTTGATTTGTGTTTAAAATGAGGTTCTTAATACTTTATCTTCTCACGCATCACGTAAGAAGATATGGCTAATAACAAGCTTCTGGAAGGGGTAATGCTTGTTCCAAAAGCCATCAAACCGTTCAGCAGGCCGGGTGTTATATTTAATTTACCCGAAAGCATTCCCTCGTATCCTGCTTTGGCAACTTTGGCTGCATCAAGCTGGCTCCCCTGCGCGAAAGCAGAAGTTGCCATGCCTGCCCGGTCAACAAAACCGGTTTTGGTTACGCCCGGGCTGCTTTTGATTGTGTAATTGAACTCACTTCATTGGAAGAAGAATATTTTTTATCCCTACTGGAATACAAAAACATTAAACGAGGAGGACTTCTGCTAGAGGCAGGAAGAATTTCAAAAGTACTTAGCTTTGTCACTAAAGGTTGCCTTCGGACTTTTTCCACACAAGAAAATGGTATTGAACATATTCTGACATTTGCACCGGAAAATTGGTGGTGCTCAGATACCCTAAGTTTCAATACCAATGCGGCTGCGAATTATAGTATTGATGCATTGGAAGATACTGAAATGCTTCAAATCACACGGGATAAGATTGAAGTCCTTTATGAGAAGGTGCCCAAATTTGAAAGGTTTTTCCGCATACTTTTCCAAAATGGTTTTATCATGCAGCAACAGCGCATTAGCTCCGAATTGGAATTGACAGCTCATCAGAAATATCTAAAATTCGAGCAGCTCTACCCGGGTCTGGAAAAAAGAATCGCCCAAAACTACATTGCCTCTTACTTGGGCATCACGCCGGTTTTTTTGAGCATGCTGCGTAAAAGGAAGTAAGTATTTATTAAACTGGTTTAATTTCTGCCCGGATTTTAAACGGGTAATTTGTGATCAACAAATTATCTACAATATGGAAAATTCAGAAATTGAAGGCCTTATAATCGATCGCACGTCGATATACAAAAATATTCTGGATCCTAAATTTGGGCAATATCACGCCCTTGACCCAAGCGATATCCCTGTTTTAGCTTTGATGAAAGAGGCAGTTGCCGGTTTCAAAGACAACACAGGTCAGCCGGTAAACGAAGCGAGGCTCCTCTATGACCAGTTTATTGAACAAATAATCCCAGCTCCTGAAATATCTTATTTAGAAGAGCAGGTTGGTGGTGTAAATGGATGGTGGTGCTTGCCGGATAATGTTATCTTAGGGTCTGCAATCCTATATTTTTATGGTGGCGCCTATAACCTTGGTTCGGCTTTCTCTTATAGAAATTTTGTAAGCCACATTGCCAGGATTTCAAAAATACCCGTTTTTATTCCTCAATACAGGTTAGCTCCGGAAAATCCTTTTCCTGCTGCAGTGGAAGACGGACAATTTTGTTACAATGGGCTTCTGGAAAAAGGATACGACAAAATTTCAATCGTTGGAGATTCCGCAGGGGGCGGGCTGGCCTTAGTTACATTGGCATGGGCAACCCGTAATGCAGTCTTGGGGATATGTCTGAAACCTATATCAGCAGTCGCAATTTCTCCATGGACAGATCTTGGTTTTGAGTCCCCGAGTCTGAAATCAAACGGAGAAGTCGACATACTGCTTTCGGAAAAGTCGCTTAGAGGTAATGCTGAGCGTTATGTGAATAATGAAGACAGTAAAAATCCCCGGATTTCGCCAGTATATGGAAATCTTGATGGGTTACCACCAATACAGATACATGTCGGAGAAGCTGAAATTTTACTTGATGATTCTTTGAGATACGCCAATCAGGCTAGTAAATGTGGAGTAGAAACAGCTATTCATGTATGGGAAGGAATGCCACATGTTTTTCCCGCCAACGTCAATCAATTAGTTGCTGCGAAAGAAGCTTTGGCTTTAATGGGAGATTTTTTAATTAAAATGAATACCTAAGCTGCAACTTTAAAAACACAATTTATCAAATGATAATTATCTGGTACGGCCAATGGCCTTGCTTACACCAATCCGGAAAGAACATTGTACGATGTATATGACCTGGAAGCGTTGTTCCCACCCCTTACCGATGAGCGGGGCGTCATCTCCTTCGTCGAAGACCCGGATGGGTCGTGGTGGCTGGGCACATCTATACGGGGGCTGTTGCACTACGTACCAGCGACTAACCGGCTCGATGTCTATCGACTGCCCAACAAAACAAGTCAATACCCTTGGGGAATGCCTGTTACGGGTATAGAACAGCACGAGAATGAGCTGCTGATAGGATCCGCAAAAGCAATTTATCGATTTAATACACTGACGCACCAATTCAAGGCGATAGAGTTGCCCCCAGCGGCGAAGTTGGTTGAGCTTCGAACATTTCGGCTTGTTGGCAATCAGTATTGGGCTTTTGGTGATGGCAAACAGGCGTTCGGCTACGACCTGGCCCGACAGCAGTGGAAAACTTACCAAATTCGGTCGACAAGTACCGATCCTCGATTTCTGGTACGTCAAACCCTGCTCGACAGGCGAGGCAATTTCTGGCTGGACATTTTCCCCGAAGGATTTGCGCGGTTCTCTCAGCAGCGAAAAGAATTTATTGTTACCGATACTCACCAAGCTGATTATGAAATTACGCTAAATTCACTAACGGAAGACCGGGACGGCTCCTTTTTGATGGCAACAGATATGAGTGGGTTGGTAACCTACGACCCGGTGCGCCGTCAGGATACAGTCCGGGGCGAAAACGACGCCATGACAATGAGTCAAAGCACGGCTGCCCGACCCGACCGCTTCGGTAATACATGGGTGGCTAACCAGAATTTGATTTCGGTGATCAAAGCGGGCGAAAAAAAACAGGTTCTCAACTTTCGGCTACCGATCAACGAGTACACGACTATGTATAGCACATGGCTGTTTCCGATGCGGAATGGCCACTTGTTGTCAGCTCAAAAAGGTCACCTCGTCGAGTTTAAGCCCGAAAATCTGCAACCTGTCCGCCGACCTGAACCTGTACTGCTCAACCGGATTCGGCTGAATGATACCACCCTGATGCTGCACGGCCGAATGTCCCCCATCCGGCTAAAATCCGACGATAACTCATTTATGATCGAGTTTAGTATGCTGGCGGTTTCGGTCAATCAACAGTACCGGTACAAACTGGAAGGCTACGACGATGACTGGAAAGAGTCAGGTAACCAAACCAACGCTGTTTACACCAAATTACCTGGTGGGGATTATATTTTCAGGGTTGAAGCCATAGCGGGCGACTTGAGGAGCCGGGAAACCGCACTGGGCATTCACGTTGCTACGGCTTTTTACAACACCCGCTGGTTTAAAGCCCTGCTAATGGCTATCTCCCTGGTTTTACTGTACAGCTTATATCGGTATCGACTCCGGCAATCGGCAAGGTTGCATCACTTTCAAATCCAGATGACAAGGCTCGAACGCGACAAGGCCGAAATCCAGTATCACAACCTGATCAATCACCTCAATCCTCACTTCCTGTTCAACAGCCTGACCTCACTGAATAGCCTCATTCTTACCCAACCCAAAGAAGCTTCAACATTTCTGCGGAAACTGTCAGTGATTTACCGTTATATTCTGCAAAACAAAGACTCGGAACTCGTCAGCCTTGAGGCCGAGCTTGCGTTTGCCCAAAATTACGTCGACCTGCAAACCACCCGGTTCGGCGACGGTCTGCGCATCAGCATCGATGTCAACCCCGATTCATTGACTCGCCAGATTGTCCCCGTAACCCTGCAAAATCTACTCGAGAATGCCATCAAGCACAACATCGTCAGCGACGACTCTCCCCTAACTATTCTGATTTATGCTAAAAATGATACGCTTTTCGTGCAAAATAACTTGCAGCGGAAGAGCTTCGTTGAGACGTCCAACAAGCAGGGATTGAACAGCCTAAAATCGCTGTACCGTTACCTAAGCCCCAGCCAGGTCAGCGTGGATGAAACGGCTACTGAGTTCAGGGTTTCGGTGCCGCTGCTTTGATTCGCTAATGCCAGAGACGGTTCAACTTTAAGGCAATTTTCATGGTTACCAAAAATAACGTCTTTCATCTGAAATTACTTTTTCCATTAGCAACTTCCGGAAAGCTCCTTTCGGCACTTTATATTCCATCTCGAGTCTCCATGACAAGGATGCTTTAGCTGGATCTCTTGCAGTGTCACTCGATTCGATTTGGACACGACTCAGATACAAATAACTACGATTCATCCAGTTAAATTTTCAAACAGGAAAGCACGGCCATACTTTCGAAGAAGCTCTCAGAGTGGTGCTAACGAAGACAATTGATACAGATAAACACCTTCTAACAGTAAACTAGAAGATCTTCAATGCAACAATAATTCATGTAGCATTGATTATTGTTGCGACTGATGTGAAGCCGATGTCTACGTTTGCGGTTGAGAATCTATTTTCCAGTACTTAAATTTTTCATTTTTAAACAATCCCTTTTATGACCAGAAATCTATTGCACATCTGCCTTTTTTTGATGGCATTTTCAATCATCACCTTATCGTGCGTTGACCACGACATTCCGAGTGAAGATCCTGTTATCGAAACTGGTAATGCGAGCGGGGTCAGTGTTCCCGGAGGTATTGACATGAACTTTCGGGTCAGCTTCAAAAATCTTGGCAGCGGCAAAGTGATTACACAATATGGTATCGCATACATTCCATATACCACTGATCTTCCAAAGGATGACATAACTTTCGATAACCCGGAAGCTATTTTCGAAGCATTCACCGCGCCAGCAATCCTCGGCGAACTGACACACTCACAAGCTAACTTTCCACACAAAGGCGCGATCTACTATCGGGCTTATGCCTCAGTCAATGACCAATACATTGTGTATGGTGAAAAGAAATCTTACATTCTACCTCAATAATTGAACACAAAGAAGTCTGTCAGAATTGAGCTGCTTGTCTATACTGACAGACTTCTTTTGGTACTATTCTGGCACCTGTTGATCCTTAAATTGTAATCGAATTTTATGTCGCATTTCCTGGTATTTTAAAGTGTGCCGCTATTACCATGAAAGTTTCAATAACAATCTCCTTCCTGCTAATTATCACACTTCCTTCCTGCAATCAAACGGGCGTCAAAGTTCCGTTCGGCCCACTGGATGGGCAGGCTGCCAATATGCAGAAAATAGTTGCTTTGCCAGTCCCACTGATTGGGGACTGGCAAAGCAAACCAGCCGGGAACATACCGCGCCTATGCAAAACTACGAGATGGAACGGTAATTTGTGGCACAGGAAAGAAAATTGAAATTTTAAAGATTAGTTGAAATCAAATACATACCTCAGATTCGTTCAGTGAATTCGAAAAGTTAGAAACTTTCCGGAGGCGTTGGACGATTTTTTCACTTATTTCGAGGTTGGCATTCTGCCCATTTTGAATTCCAAATCGCCCTTACTTTTTCGTGCTTCTTGTGCTTGATAGCTGTGATGCGTAATGCACACCGCATTGCTCACGACTTTAAAATCGAACCCTGGAATTAACCGGGGGAAGAACTATTGCAAAATAGTTTGATCTTAGTGAGACCTCTTTTTGCAACGAAGAGTTCAGCATGAATCGTGTGTATCTACAACATACGACCATTTCCCTTTGTCCTTAATGATGTTTTCAACATTACAGTTTAAGGTAGCCAATCACACTTAACCAAACTTTAATTGATTCTAACTAGCTCCAAACGCTGATTTATCGATTCCATCTATTTTTCATTTTAACCACCGTTTCCGCGTACGCTAACGAAACGACAAATAAGAGAAAGAGCCCCAGGCAGAAACTTAATGCTAGCCATGCAAAATCTGAGAAGCATATACATCTCCAAGAGACAAAACCTTTTCTAGTTTATACGGATAGATCTAGCTAAGAGCTTTGATTGGATCGATAGCTTACATGTATTGTTTCCGACAACCGAGATCCATCTAGTTGTCCCGATCAGGCAGGATTGTTTAAACCTACGTTCTATGAGACCAAGAAAACGGTCTTTTTTAGATGTCATTTTTCACCTGCATTAAAAATAATGAAGAACGCTCATTGCTGCTGAACAACTAGTAATCAAAAGTCAGCTTGTTACGTTCTTTTAATTAAGCCTCTATCAGCTCAAAATAACTTGGATATGTATGAGTTATTGAGAGAACACAAACCACTGCATGTTATCTTTTAATAAATGGCTACCCGAGTTACTAAAATCCATTCTGGAACCTCATCTTTGTTTCTTCCACTGACCTCGGAAGAAGTTTGTACAACATTTCCACTGCTTCAGCTTGAACCTGCTCGATAAATGGATGTAGTCCGTTGTTATATTCGTTAAACGAAAGTTCATGGTCTCCATGGTATTTTTCAAAAGCATCTGCGAGTGCAGTAGCACCTATTATGGCCAATGAGCCACCCATACCTGCTGCTGGTGAAGCGCAATAACCTGCGTCCCCAACCAATGCCACCCGCCCTTTTGTCCACGACGGCATTTTTACTTGGCAGAATTTGTCGAAATAAAAGGCAACTATATAGGAGTTGGGACAAGCCGCTGGTGTGATTTTTATGTTTATATTTGAAACGATCAACATTTGATATCCATGAATAAAAACGGGGAAATCATCATTATAGAAGACGACGAGGATGACCAGGAAATGCTGGAAGAAGTATTTAATAAGCTAAACCACCCCAATAAAAGGGTATACTTTATCGACGGAGAGGCTGCACTAGAATATTTACGCAAGCCAAATTCGCATCCGTTCATTATCCTTTCTGATATAAATTTGCCGAAACTGGACGGACTTAAATTAAAGGAAAAACTACAAACAGATGCTGAATTAAGTTTAAAGTGCATTCCTTATCTGTTCTTTTCGACTGCTGTCAACCAGCAAGTTGTTATTGACGCTTATAGTAACTCCGCTCAGGGGTTTTTCATTAAAGCTACCTCAATCGAAGAGTTGACCGATAGCATAACCATTATAATGAACTACTGGAAGAAGTGCGCTGCTCCAAATAATTTTAAGTAGACTTTTTTAGTAGCAGAGGTTTCAGAGAGGCTAAATGCCTCTTTTTTTGTGAGCAGCATAGAGGTAATTTATACCTCATAGAAATACTTCGTGGAAAACTAAGATATGTGTAGAAATACCCTGTAGAATACAGCAAATAAGAACTACAACAAACAGAATAAAGAAAATAAAGAGAAAAATATTCTATTTAATTTTGTGTTTTGTCTTTGACGTTAAATCAAAAACTATTAATATTGCTACACAATAGAAAAGCTCGCATCCAACCGACCAAAGCTAGAGCGAGCAAATTCTGAAGAAAGAAAAATACTGGGGCCATTTGTGGTACAAAACGGAGCGACTTGAGACCCTTCCGTGTGGGTTCGATTCCCACTGGTTCCACCATTTTTTCTTGAGTGCAAAGGTATAATGCAATAATCATTATTCCAAATGATATGGACATAAAAACTGCTGTTGACACGATTACGGGCTTACAGGCTGCCAAAGATCAAATAGATGAGGAGATTCAAGATCTGATAGCAAAGCGACAGGATTTTGATTCAAGTATATCTTGGTTCATGCGATTTATTGAGACGCATAAGAAAAATCAGCTTCACGAATTTGGAGAAGCCGTCAAGAGAGCGAATGGTGATTTCGGAGTTAAAGTGCCCGCACAGGAGGTTGAAACCGAAGGGTTTCCGATGAAGGCGGACAGGAAAAAGCAGATTATATGGACTTTAAAAGAGATAGGTCGGTTTGTTAAATTAAAATACCTGGGCGATGAAGTAAAAGACAATCTTAACGCTCATGATCTAAAATCCGAAACTTTTCTTAGAACTCCTGTCAACGCAATGCTGGAAGAGGGAGGCCTTGTTTCGGTCAGATACAATAAGAGCTGGAAGAAGGTTTTTTACGGATTGCCTGAGTGGCTGGGAACCTTAGATAATGGAGAAAAATATATTTTAGAAGAATTTGAACCATCTCCTGATGAAACAGGATACGGTTACGATACAATCGAGTTTGAATACGAGCCTAGGAAATTTAACAAAGAGAAGGAGAAGGAAGAGGCTGCTAGTAATGAGATTGACGAAGATAATGAGGAAGACGATGAAGAAACACCTCCCAGTGCAAATGTCATTAATTGGGACGAAGACGATCTTCCATTCTAAAAAATAAAAAGCACCTGTTGAAGCAGGCGCTTTTAAGATATTGTTGCTGAGTAATGTTCGAGATTATTCAGCGGTAATCGGCGATGTTCCCGGCCGATCAACTTGGGTTCGTAACCTTGATGCTCTAAGTCCAATGATTAGAAGAACAAGCACAAGTGTCACTGTTGTAAGACGTATCGTTCCGGTACGTGTCACAGTTACGCGAAGAATTACTATCCGGATAAAACGGTAGTTGAATCGCCCGGGAGCCGCTGGGAGGGCGGTGACCCGGTTAATTTATTTCTGATAAAATAGGCCTTAAGCCAAAAGTGGGGTCGCCACCCCGCTTGTTTATCGAAATCCTGCGAGATTCGAAAACATATCCGGTCTCACTTGTATCAAACATGGTCGGCTGGTTTCATTTCCGGTCGGCCTATTTGCATTGTTACACAAATCTAAACTATAAAGCTGTGGGTACCAAATTTATATAAATAAACGTGTAAAAATTTTTGTAAATAAATCAGTAATTTCTTGTCCCATTAAGTTATTAATTTGTATATTTGTACAGGTTTAACGGACAAGCAAAAATGACTTCTCAATTCAACAGTTTACTACAAGTTCTGGACTTCTTCAAGGATGAAGAAACCTGCAAAAACTACTTAGCTGATAAGCGTTGGAATGGTGGTGCTCCCGTTTGCCCACATTGTGGACACACTCACGTGTACACTACAACACGCGGCTACAAATGCGCTAATAAAGAGTGCTACAAAAAGTTCACTGTTATCAGCGGCACAATCTTCGAAAACACTAAGATCGGTCTTCGTACTTGGTTCGCTGCAATGTACCTATGTACTGCGCACAAAAAAGGAATTTCATCATTACAATTAAGCCGTGACCTTAACATCACACAAAAAACTGCTTGGTTTGTATTACACCGTATCCGTGAAATGCTGACTGAAAATGCACCTGAATTGTTAGAAGGAACTGTTGAGGTTGACGAAACTTATGTTGGTGGCAAAAACAAAAACCGTCACGCTAACAAGAAAACCAAAGAAGGAGAAAGAGACAAAACGCCGGTTGTAGGTGTTTTAGAAAGAGACGGCAACGTTAGCACTTACGTCGTTGACGAAACGACTGGTGAAGTTCTTCAAGGCATTATGCGGGCAAAAGTAAGCACGTCAGCTACTTTGATCACTGACGCTTATAAATCATACGCTGGATTGGCAAGGGATTACAAACACGTTACAGTGAAGCACTCAGAGGGTAATTATGTTACTGATAAGGTTTTCCATACCAATAACATTGAAAACTTTTGGAGCATCCTTAAAAGAGGTATTATCGGTATCTATCACAACGTTAGTCCAAAACACTTACATAGATATTGTAATGAGTTCGGTTTCCGTTATAATAGCAGAAAAATCAAAGACACTACGCGCTTTGAACTGTCGGTAGGACGCGCAGACGGTAAGAGACTTAGATATACAGACCTTATAAAGAAATAAGCTATGGCAAAAGAAAAGGAGCCGAAGAAACGAGCGGACAAGTACGAAACGAAGGTTGCCGTAAAGGGAACCTTTGAAGATATGATTGCCGCTGCGATAAAGCCGAAAAAGAAAGACTATCCTAAGAAAGACGCGCTGCCGTGAAGCATTCTCGAATTGGAGATTTTCGATACATATCCAAAATATTCCCTTACTTCTTAGGGCTGATCGCTGTCATACTGATAACCAGTGTCTTGCTCGAAAACCTTCCAATTGATCAAAAATTAAGACTTTCGGGGTCTTACATTTTGGGAATGTCCGGCATTTATGTAGTATACCGCTTGATTAAGTATGCCTTTGATGAATAGATATGACTGACGCGATATTGAAGTTACTCAGGCTGTACATCGACCTCCCGGAAGATGAAAAGCTAGGATTCCTTAAAGAACTGCGAAAGCTTGAAGCAATGGATATTGAGGTGAAGAAGGACTATGAAAGAATACTGAAATCCCTTTAAATAATTCATATCTACCGACTACCCATCGCTTTTGCATCCAATTGGCTTATGACGTAGTTACGCCGGAAAAAGGCTATGGCACTACATGGGTATCAATTCATCAGGGAGATCGATAAGTTCAAACTCGACTCATACAATGCTCACCTTGGGTGGATCTCACCATATATAACAACCATTAAAATCTATTCATGCCCAAAATCAACGCTCTTCTATCTGTATGATGAAGTTCAGGACAGATTGTTTGAATTTTCAGCAGACGACCCTAAAATATTGAAATCGGCGGAAGAATACAATAAGGTTCTGCATGCTTACCGTATGACTTATAGCCCTTAAAAATTTTCTAGCAAAGAGTACATTTTACTAATTATTATCTAATTTCACACGAAACGATACTACAATGCCAGAAGCAACGATAATCTACAAATATAAATTTAGCGAAAATTACAACCCCGTATACGCTAATGGTGCTCACGGGGGGGTTGCTCCTCAAGGAGAGATAATGCTAAACTTTTTTTTAGAAAGGCAATCCATTCCTAAAAAGCAAACATTTGAAATTAAAGACAATCAGCTAGGAAACGAAATCGCGGAGAAAGCAGAGCCTCATGATTTTAGGAATAGTTTTATTAGGTATATTGAAACAGGAGTTGTTTTAAACCTAAAAACTGCCCGCGATGTTAAAGACTTTTTAGAGCAACAAATTAATCTTTTAGAGGGGCTAAGCAAAAATGAGCAATCCAATAATCCTTCTTGAACAGAGAGATAGCCAGACCTCAAAAAATGTAAAATTTGGGTCTAAAAGCCTTCCGTACGTTAATACGCGCCCTACAATTATATTTTTTACTGGGGATTCAATAAGACAACAAACGCAAAGAGCTTCAAAATATGTAGGCGAAGCTTTGCAAAATCAAGGAACCACCAGTAAGTACAACTACACAATACCTACCAGAAAAACCGGAATGAACCTTTTGAAACTTAATGAGTATAAAGGATACCAACGTGGATGGAATGGCTATGACGGACTTCCTTTTTCGGGAAAACTAATTGATGCTGCTAAGAATATTCTTTTTAAAGTTTCCTACTCTCCTCATATCTCTCCAACTGGAAGAGGATCTATCCAATTTGACTATTCTAGCGGCGAAAATTTGATGGAGGTAGAAATATTTGAAGATCGAATTGAGGTGCTGGAAGTAATAGGAGACAATGAAAGAGAGTATATAACCCAACCTGATCAGTTAAGTAATCATATAGACCAATTCTATGCCGCCCAATGAGTTCTTAGAGGAAGAATCTTTTTTTAGAGGTGTTCACAGCCATCAATTTGATCATGAAGCAGGAAGGTTAACATCGGCAGCATTTAAAGACTCGCAAGGGGCTTCTGTTGATAGGAACTGGACACGGACTGATAAGGAATGTGTAGATAAATTACTGGAGAAAAAAGACTTTCCTATAATTGTTAAAGTTTCCTATACATCAATAACGGATTGCAACTGTTTACCCGTTTATTGCCCTATCGAAGAAAATGAGTTTCACAGCGAAATTCACAGCGAAGAGGGCGTTCCAACTTTAACAAAAAGCAAAGCAAGGTGCCTTAGTACAAGTGCAGAAATAGTTTACAATAAAGTAGTATAACCCCCAACCCGGTACTGACCGTGCCCTAGGAGTCCTGAACTAGATGAAGGAACTATTAGGAGGTTGACCCGCTCTTTGATTTAAAGGTGCCTGTCCCGACCATGAGAAGGTCTAAGCGTATTGACGCTAAGGGATTTTTACCTTCTTCCAAAAGCTCACTTTTAGGGCATTCGCCCGTTGTTGCCTTCTTGTCCCAAGTAGTATATAGTTGCCAAATAAAAGGATCTGGCGTTTAACAGCTCTTTTTGAAGTTCTGCGGACCGCCAGCCCATCCCAAAAAACTGTTCCGAGATTATTTTTGTATGTTGCTGCTGATTACGAAAATCATAGGTTATTTCCTTCTCGGGCCGGAATGTAAAAACGATGTCGGTTTTGTTATTATAGGCATTAAGCATAATGCCCTTATTTGGCTCGGCATATAGTTGCAGGGTAGAATCTGGTATCAGGTATTTGTCTATGATGGCAATAGAAAAGCACTGTCCCAAAAAATGACGCTGAGAGAACCTCATCCCCAAAGTGTATTTCTCGGACAACAGAATGGATCCCGTCACAACCCAGTACCAGTCCATATTTGTTTTTAGTACCCGCTTTGAATGGAACTTCTACATGGTCCCTTTCTTCTTATAAAGCTGTAATGCTGGTATTAAAAATAAAGCTCACCTTATTTTTAGGACTTCAAACAACATGTTAAGCAGAACATCCCTTTCTATTTCAAACTCGTTGTCCGGTAATTCTTCACCTGGTTTTTTTATTAGAACGGTAGGCTCGGTAAAGTCTTCTGCATTTTAAATTCCCACCTCTCCAAACTTATTCTATTGGCTTTTATCTGCTGGAAGAGCCCCATCCGTTTAACGATATCAACGGTTTGGTCCTTAATGTCAGCAGGTGTACCACCCATTTTAAGCCCACTGCCTATTTCCACCACAGTTACCTTATAGCCCATTTCTACCATCCAAAAGGCAGAAGTGAGCCCTGCAAAACTTGCACCTGATATCAATACATTTTTATTCTTTACCGGTTCCATGATTGACTATTACTATTGTTGAATTAGTGTTTGCCCAAGAGACAGGTTTTCATCGTCGATCACATTTCGTTTCAACCATTCGGCATAAGAAACACCATCGGCAGTACATTTGTGATAAAATTCATTAGTTGTGATGGTGTGCTGCGTGGCGTGTTTTTTAGGATCATAGCCCCAGTTGGTTATGAAAAAGTTATAGTCAATATCTGAATTGCTAAGTCGGGTCATGGACGCCTTGGTGTTGGCCGTCCACTGATCTATGAAATCATTGGAACCTGTTGACTGGTGGTTAAGAACTGCACCAAACTTTGTAAAAACATCATCGTAAAGAGTATTGCTATGCAAATATTTGATCTGCCTTTTTACCGAATCTACCCGATGAATGAGCGCATCTTCAAAAATATCCTTCCCAATCTTAAAGCCCAGATTTTTCTGGCTTTGACTGTTCCAGACAGTATCCAAAATGTCTTTCCATCTGCCAGAAGTAAGCATAGCTGCATCACATAATGAATAAATCTTTTTATCCGCATAATGGTCTGCAACCAATGGCGTATAAAAAGCAGAAGCAAAGGCGCCTGTACTTTCACCCAACACCAATATTTTGTCTGTATCCCTAAAATTGCCAAATACCCAATCTAATGCCGCTAAACTGTTTTTCCGTCCATTGTGATGAATCTCTATCTTTTTGCCATTGTAAGTGTAGGTATTTTTAATGTCCCCAATGTGCATGTCGCCTGTACAATAGGGAACAAAAACAATGTTCCAGTCACGAAAAGCATTTTTAGGGTCTTTATCATCTCCAATTCCACCCATTGCCTTAGGGTAGAACCATTGCAGCTTTGGAAAATAGAACGATTTCAGGCTCCTTGAATTTCCGCCCAAAGCGCTCATCAAGGTAATCGGTCTGCTGGCGCTGTAACCATCCCAACAGGCACCACCTCCTGCAAAGTAAATCATCAGATTTTTTGATGAGCCCTTTCTTATGTAGATTTCATAGGCCGAACCATCACTGCACATCGTGCCGCCTTTCATTGGCACAGAATGCCAATTACCATCTTTAATGTCTTCGATCCTTACAACTTCGCCAGGGTGTGCAAACTTTATGAAGTAAAAATAAAGAAACCCAAGAACCGCAGCAGCCACAACCACCAACGCTGCCCATTCAACTATCAGCCAAAACAATTCCATATCCTTTATATTTTATCCAGCAACAAAACTACAGGGATAAATGGGGATCAGGAATGCCTATCAGTTGTAGCTATTGTACTAACCGCGGTTTTTGTTCCGAAAAGTCATTGCGGACATACCTGCAACCTTGGTAAACAGCTTTGAAAAATAAGGGTAATCTTCATAACCAAGATCAAAGGCAATTTCCTTCACCGGCTTATCTGTGTGATAGAGCAAACGTTTTGCTTCCAAAATGATCCGGTCATGGATAGAATGTGAAACCGAAAGACCTGTTGTTTGCTTGATACACTCGTTGAGATAAGCTGTGGAAATATTCAGCCGATGGGCATATTCACTTGGCCGCTTTGATGTGCGATAATCCTTTTCCAATAGCTTTTTGAAAGATTTGCTGACTATCTCAAACCTCGAAGGATGGGTTTCCGTTTTGGTTTGACATAAAAATTGAGAAGTCAAAAAGGCGACCAGGGTATTGCAGCTGTCCTTCAATAGGGAATAGTATAGTTTGTTATTCTTTTGTATCGAGAAATTCTGACACAGTGAAAAGATAGTCGAAACCGTCGTGTGGGATTCCTCCGTCAGGATCAATGGCTTTGCGGGAACGATATCTTCCAAAAAATCGAGATAATCGGGATTTAAATCTTCATTCTTTATTGCCATTGAGCTGACGGTAATGTCCCCGAAATCTAAAATTCGATGCACTTGGTTGGGATGCATATAAACAACTGCCGGCGCTGTTACATGATAGATCTGAAAGTCAATTTCAATAATTACTGTGCCCTGTTCAACAATGTGGAAAGTGTGTCCCTCATCGCGATGTGACCGTTTGGCTTCTTCATACTGTACCTCCGTTCGAAAATCAGATCTTTTTATCGTCATTCTATCAATAGAAATCCCTTGACCGGGGTTATCGGCCATTGAATTAGTGGGTATTCTGTGACTGATTTTTGACATTTTGATCAGCAATATACCCAATGATCCTACGATTATTTCGTTTGGCCGTCTTCGCGGAATGATATGGCAAATAGCTCCATTGTTTTACTTCGGCCTTTCAGTAGGTTCTCTCCAACAGATCTTATTGCATATGTGGCTGGAAGTTGAAGCATTCTAGCCAGGTCCCCCGATACCAAAAGGTCAGCACCGAAATGGTTGCAGAGGCCCTGGATCCGCGCGGAAGTATTAAGGACGTCACCTGTGAAGATGATTTCTTTTTTCAGCGATCCGATTTCCCCGGTAGTCACCATACCAAAATGCAGCCCAGCTTTAAACGCCGGTAAAATTCCGAACTTACTGTTGTACTTCACCTGCTGCTTCTCCAAAGCGCGTTTCATAGCGAAGAAGCATTCAATACTGTTATTTTTCTTTAGACCGTCTTTTAGTTTCCAGCAGACGATCATCTCATCACCAGCATATTGATAGATTGTGCCAGCATAGTCTATAACAGCCCCTGAGAGGTCAAAGAAGTATTCTTTTAACATCTCGAAGTACATGACATGGCCAAGATTTTCCGCGATTGTAGTCGAGGACTTCATATCCAGGAACATAAATATTCTCTCTTCCTCTACGGGATGATGATACGTTCCCAAAAAAAAATTGCTCAATGTCCCTGATCCAATACTTTGGCTAAATTCTGCGTAGAACTGTGTGATGACAACAATCGAAGCAATGTAGAGCAAAGTGCTGATTACCGCGTAGTCAGTTAAAAACGCCCGCGCTGGAGATGACAGATTTTGAAACGAGTGTGGCTCATGCGTATCTAGCGCATTGATTAACATGATGGTTATTAAAAAAATGACAACAATGATTAAATAAATAAGGGATTTAAATACAATCTTTCTGGTGAAGCTGTTTTTTATAAAACACTTACTGAAATAACCGACCTCAAAAATGCCGGTCAGCATACCCATCATCAGGCCTGTGGCCGGAATGGTCAAAATGTTTCTTGCAAAATTATATTCAACGCCCGTAGAAGGATAATGGTCCAGATCTCCAAGAATACCTTTCTCCAGCATGGTATAAATCAGGGCAAAAACAAACCACAATACTCCAAAAGGAATGACACGGGCAACATCTCTTTTAGTTTTCGGTGACAGCATAGATTTAGGTATTAAGAACTCGCTTTCAAATTAACCATCAATTATCTGAAATCCCCAAAGGTCTACTGGCGACGTTATACTACTATCCTTTCCTAAACTCCGAAAGCCTTTTTTATAAGTGCAAATTTCAACTTGGTAAATGGAAAGTATTTAAGCGGAAACTCTAATAAGGTTGGGCGGTGTATAACACTCTTAAAGTGTGAGAAGGTTTTAAAACCAGCTTCTCCATGATAGTTGCCCATCCCACTGTTACCTACTCCCCCAAATGGAAGCGACTCATTTACAAAGTGCATAAGAACATCGTTTACCATGCCTCCGCCAAATGAAATTTCACCCCATATCTTTTTACGTAATGAGCTGCTTTCAGAAAACAAATAAAGAGAGAGTGGCTTAGGCCGGGCTTTAATAAATGTGATTGCATCATCAATGTTTTCATAGATCATTACAGGTAGAATCGGGCCAAATACTTCGTCAGCCATTATTTTATCGTCTTCTGTTACATTCACAAGAACCGTAGGGGCAATAAATCGTTTTGAGCGGTCATGATTACCTCCAATAAACACTTTGGTTGGTTCAATCATGCTGGTAAGACGGTCAAAGTGCTTTTCGCTGATAATTTGCGCATAGTTATCATTTTCAAGAAAAAAATCTCCCTTTGCTATTTCATTTTTAAGGGTGCTTAAAAAGTCGATCTCGATGCTTTTATGAACCAGTACATAGTCTGGTGCTACGCATGTTTGACCTGCATTCACAAATTTGCCCCATACCAGCCTTTTTACGGTTGTTTTAAGATTAGCATCCGGAGCGATAATTAGTGGACTTTTTCCACCGAGCTCAAGTGTAACCGGCACAAGATTTTTGGATGCCGCCTGGTACACAACTTTTCCAACCGGAACACTTCCAGTAAAAAATATTTTATCAAAAGGCTGTGAGAGAGCCTCAGTTGTTACGTCCACCCCACCTTCCAGTACAGCAAAGTAAGATGGATCAAAATTGTTGGAGATAATATTGGCTAATGCAGCGCTCGTATGTGCTGATAATTCGCTCGGCTTCATCACTACGGTGTTGCCAGCCACCATAGCTGCAATGGCAGGCACCAAAGTAAGATTGATTGGGTAGTTCCATGAGCCGATAACAAGGCAGCTTCCCAGGGGTTCCGGAATAACATAGCTGCTGCCCGGAA
Organism: Dyadobacter chenwenxiniae; assembly: GCF_022869785.1. Classification (NCBI taxonomy): domain Bacteria; kingdom Pseudomonadati; phylum Bacteroidota; class Cytophagia; order Cytophagales; family Spirosomataceae; genus Dyadobacter; species Dyadobacter chenwenxiniae. Next base: position 2,662,011 of record NZ_CP094997.1, read on the forward strand.
AGTTAACCATACTTGTACCGGCTCTTTTTATTTTAGACCATCTGCCTACATTTTTAATAGCATCGTTTAATGCAACATATACTCCGGCAAACTCTGTCAGAAAAGTATTATAACTTCCCTTCTGAAAATCTTTGTAAACAGCTTCTGTAAGCATTTTCTCATTCGCTTTAAGAACAGTCCGCAATTTTTTTAATTGTTCCAATCTAAATGCTACCGGCTTTGTTGCATTACTATTGAAGTACTGCTTTTGATTTATTATTATTGATTTCATGATCGTAATTTTAATTATTAATAATTGTAGTGAAAGTGATTTACAGGCTGAACTTCTGTTCAATATCAAGCGCAAACGCTTTTCCTTCCTTTTTAAGGTGTTTGCGTAAGAACAAGCCGCCCAATCCATTGAACCAATTAGCAATTCTTAAAAGAGCATTGGGATAGTCGACACCTATCATGCAAATAAAGCGGCAACTTGTGGAGGAAACGGGCTGTACATACATTTCCCAGGGCACACCCACTGTTACAGGAAACCATCTCCATATATACACTTTGCTTTTTGCAGAATACATCTGGATACTGTTGGCAGCATGACTTTTTAATTCATAGTTTTGGATGACAGAATCCATCCCTATGTTTTCAACATTCGTCATAAAAAATTTCTCATTCCTGAAATAACTGCCTATTGCTTTGTGAGCAGGCGAATAGGAACGATAATCAATATCGTTCATTTCAATAAACCATTTGTAAAGATCAATTTTCTCCATTGGAATGTTAATGGGAAAATTTTGAACAAAGCGTTCGCTGTACTTAGCCGAAGGCGTTTGTTGTTGGAAGAATTTGTTTTTCATATCATTTGATGTTTATGATACAAAAGTGCTTCCGGCAAGCCGCCCAAAACGTTGACGTTGGTTAAGAAAACAAAAAAGGAGCTATTTTTTCAGCAACCTTTTACGCAATCTGCTGAGAGATTCAGGCTTAACACCCAAATAGGAAGAAAGGTGGAACTGGGATACCATTGCGAAAAGTTCAGGCTGAGTAGACAGCAGGTGATTATATCTCTCTTCCGGAGTCATGAACAAAAGCATTTCTACTCTCTCATTCATTTGGAGATATACCTTTTCGGATACAAGCCTTCCAAAATTATTCCATGCTGGTGAAGTAGCGTAGAGTTTTAGAATTTCTGTTTTGGGCAATACTAAGAATTCGCTATCCTGCATTGCCTGCCAAAAGAAATGTGACGGTTTCTGCAAAAGGAAGCTTTGAAAATCAACAAAAAAATCATTTTCGAAAGTAAAACGGTAATTTACCTCATTACCACTATGATCTACAAAAAACATCCGTAGAAATCCCTTGGTTAGAAAGTACACATTTTTACAAATTTCACCCTCCTTCAAAATGTAATCGTTTTTTTTAACTTTCTTATATTCAAGGATTGAGGGCAGTAATTCTAAATCTTCTTCACCCATTGGGGCCACTGCACCTATAAACTTCTTAATAGCTTCGATGCTTTCCGACATCTCTTGCTCATGTAATACTTGATTTGATTTTTTTGAGTGCATGAGAGTTGATATAGACAGTAAAAATTATGTATTATTCTTCTAGAATAAAGATTTGCTGCACTATAACATTAAAAATTATAAGGTATAGACTGATTGTGATACAAGCGAACATGGCCCTTAGCGGGGGGGCCAGAATTGTCCTGGTTTATCATGAAGCCTATGTCATGATAGAAACTACTAGTTTTGGTTGGCCATGATGACAATAAAACTAGCCGGGGTTTTACAATCACGATTAAATGATAAACATCCATTTGCATCGGCGGTTAATAGCATCTTTTTGCTATTAATAGTAAGGTCATACCGGCTTTTAGGTGATAAGCCTTTTAATGTAAAAGTGTAATTGTCTTTGGAAGCTACCGTCCAGGCCAACCCTTTCGGCAATGCTTCTTCGAGGTTTAATTTAAGCTGACTTTTTGTGACTGCCTTTACTTGTAGTATGAAGTTCTCGCGATTCTGCGGATATATATTGAACATTTGACCGTCGTTGCTTGCCCCGAAATTTTGCTTGCTCTTGATAGTAAAACGTTCCGTACTCAAACTGTAATCTCCTACATTCAGCTTTACCTGGTAAAGGATATCGCGCAAGCGGTAGCTAAATTGCGTACTATTCAGCTGTTGGCTAAGATTGGGTTCAAGTCCCATCCTATTCCACTTTGGACGTATCCCGTAAATATCGCGATAGAGTGCGGTGATACTGGTGCAAATGCCCGCAAGAATATCGTCTCCCAGGCCAAGCTGCGTCGTGCGGCTGTATCGTTGCGAAGAAAGGCCATCCTTTTTATATTGGTCAAGCAATTTGTTGATGTATTTCAGGGCAATGCTCTTATCATACTGGGTGTAAGCACGAACGCCCAAATAGCCCCAGGTCGGAAATATATCGCCGTTCTCGTATTTCGGAAACGGCCAGTTGCCGGGTGATACCTCAGCCTGTGTAAATGAATCAAAGCACAGTGGCCAGTGAAAAAGATTTTCCTGAGTGGTACGCTGCTCTATTTGATCAAGTAATTGCGTAATGCGTTCCTGATCGTCACAAAGGCCAAATGCGATAGCCGCAAAATTGACGGGTGTGACCAGGTTGTCACCATGTACCGAACCATCATTATCACGCCAGTAAACGTACCGCTTCTTTGCCGCCGACCAAAAACCGCCTTCTTCAACGGGTTTGTTAAATGCCTCTTTCAGTTTTGCGGCAGTTGCCCGGTAATGCCTTGCTTTGTCCTGGTCCCCCAATACTTCCTCACAGTTCGCCCATAAGTTCAGCGCCTCAAACATCTGCGCATTTACAAAAGCATTTTCATAGCTCGCCCAAACAATATCCAGCCAGTCACTGGCTTTTTTCTCGGCGATATTGTTGTTCATCATTTCAAAAATGCCGTTGTGGTTGGCATCACGGCTGATGAGCCAGTCGAGCGCCTTCTCGCATGCGGCCTTGTGCGAACGCAGCCAGTCCAGATCACCGCTCAGATCGAATTGCTCGCTGGTGTTGATCACATAGCCGGGCTGCGAATCGATGGTATACCCCCACATGGCTTCGTAATAGCCCGTTTCTGCATTGTAAGTACCCGGTATCTCGTCTCCGGGAGCATTATGCCAGCGCGAGAGTACACGGCCATCGGCTTGCATGGCCAGGTCGCGTTCCTGGTTAAGAGTGGCCGCCATGTTGGCAGTGTAATTGCTATCGTAAAGTGCCATGCCGATCTGCGAGAAAAACGGTTCATGAAGACATTTCCAATTGGTAAGCCATCCGTTGGCGCCAATAATATTGTTGTCAACCACACCATACCGCCCCGTCGTATTCATTAACTCGCGAACAGTTTCGGCATTAATACCGGGTAATGTCCCACGCGAGTATTCCTTGAAATAGTCAACATATTCCAGCGAAATAGTAGCGCTTACAGTACCTGCTTCAACGTTAAACGGTGCAAAGACATCAGCCTTACCCGAAACAAACCTGCTCAGGTTATGCCGTTGCTTCAAAGGCTTTTCGCTAAGCTGCTGCGTACAGGTGAAGAGATTATTTTCGTTTGAGAATTTTGTTGAAAAATTTTGATTTACCTTGGCTGGCGTGGCTATCCGTAAGCCGTTTCCCGATTTGTCATTCCAGAAGGTCACGCCCCCTGTGTGAACGCCATACGAATCGTCATTCCGCTTTAAATATTTACACCAGACCATCCCGCCGTTGTCCAGGATTCCGCCTTTCCAAACATTCAGTCCTGCAAAATTCCATTTTGGAAAAGCAACTTCTTGTACCTGGGCAGCATTACTGTATTTACGGGTAATCTTCCAGTTAATAAGAGAACCTACAATCGTAAAATCCCAGCTTTCATCAACCATTAGAGTGTCGTTGCCATAAGTTATATGGGTTAATGTAATGCCATCAGATTTACGTGCAAGCTTAACATCGCGTGCTGAGGTTGAGCTGAAAATGCGCTCTCCTACTTTCATACCCGTAAAGGCACCACTTGTTGATAAAGTTTGCTGGCCATTAACCACGAGTTGCCTGACCGTACACCCGGCACCATAATCGATCACCAATGCTAATTTCTTACCGGGGACACTCAATGTGACTGTTTTTGCTTTTTCCTGAAAAACAATATCGTCCCTATACCCGTCAGCGAATGCAGTGATATTTAAAATTAGCAGAACTATGAAAAGAAATGTTGATTTAGGATACATGTCTGGGGAGATTTATTGCGCTTTTGAAATATACTTGACCGCTGACGATCATTAGGAACCCGTCTTGACGCTATATCGCTCCGTGAGTAAATCTTTCATATAGCAGTTGATATCAAATTGGTCTGCAATGCATTTATCCGTGAATGGAATCATCTGCATATACGGAAATGGTCCGAACTCGGTGGTGAATGTCAATATATTCCTGTGTTTCTGTCTGTTGACTGCTACAATCGCATCCCACCAAACTAAAAACTGGTTTAATGCATAAGCCCATTCGGGGGATCTTGGATCGGTCACCTGCGGCCCTTGCTCATAGCCCACACGCGCATGAACGTGCCGCGTCCTGTCGATAGCTTCGTATAAAACTGGTTCAAAACTGCCTAGCATACTTTCTGTCACGCATACCCAGTGCGAAAAATCAGCCGTTATTTCCAACCCCGGGCGCTGAGCGAAAAGCGGTTCCATAGACTGCGGCGAATACCCCATCCGGCCGCGGTGCGTCTCATGTACGATCGGCATGTTTGTGGTATCAGCTATTTCGGCGGCAATATCAATCAGAGCGAGCAGTTGATCCTGCGTAAAATAGTCCCTTCCCGTATGTGAATTGATCAGTACGGGAGATGTGTTTGCGCACTCCATCAGGTTTCTTTTAAAACTGGATTGAAATGTTTTAAAATCATCCCCCCTCGCCTCGTGCTGATGCGCAACAAAAACAAGCCCTTTTTTTTCGATTTGATCCAAAAGGATTTTCTTGGTTTTTAGGTCCGGGGGTAGCCAGGTATCAATGCCATCATAGCCGGCATCAACGATTTTTGAAACAAAGTCAACCACTTCAAGGTGCTCATGTCCCCATTGTGGACTTAGAATCTTGATATCCATTCGTTAATTCTGAATTTTGATTGGCAATGGAATCCAGGCAAGCCCAATATTCCTTTTCATGTGGCTGATGCTTTCGCCGGGCGCCGCATCGTAAAGCAATGCAAGCTTGTTGCCGGTCTGGATGACAGTCGGCATGCCAATGGCACCTTTCGACCATTTGCAATTCTGTTTGTCGAGCACAATGGCTTTGTTCTCTTTTTGCCAGTGAAGCAGGTCCTTTGTCCAATACACCCAAATCGCATCTGTAAACTCGGTCCCTTTCTCGGTGATGCCAATGTGGTTGGTGAAGAGATACCATGTTCGTTGGCTCTTATCGTAATAAAGACTTGAATTCTCAATCTGCTCATCCAGCGGCACGACGGGGGTCTCAATAATATCCCAGCCGCCATTCAGGTCCTTAGTTCGGGCAATACCTACCGTGCGTTTTACAAGCTTGTCCTTCGGAGCCGATCCGCTGAAAAACTGCAGGAATTCATTTCCATGCTTTACAATGAACCCCGGACTGGCAGTTAATGCATAAAAGGTATTGGGCTTGGTTGTAAATGGCTCAACATCATACTGTTTGATCCAAGGTCCTTCCAGCGATAATGCTTTTGCCTTCAAGGTCAGATACGGAAAGGAGGGAACGCGGTCCGGGGCAGCTGTTGCATTGGGAGTGCCCAGATAGAACATGTGCCAGGTATCTTTATCCTGAATCACCCAAGGCGACGATGCGCTTTTGGCGTCCATTTTAGTCGAATCGCCAAGGTCGAGCATAGCGCCCTTCTTCTGCCAGTTTTGCAGGTCGGTACTCGTAGCCAGGCAAGCCTTCCAGCCGTCTTTTCCAGCGCCGTCGTAAAACAGATAATAGGTGTTGCCTACTTTATTCAAAACAGCTTCGCGTGCTCCATACACATCGCAGCTATCCTTCCCATCACCATATCGCATGACAATACCTTGATCCTGACATTCAATCCGTTGCGTCGCTGGCGGTCTGCCGTCCATATAATTTTCATGCTGCGAATACGCGTCGATTGTGCTGGTTAAACCAACAAACAAACAGCAGAATGATGTGAAAACATTCATTTAATGAAGGATTACGAACGCCGATAAATCAAAGGATTTACCGATTCTTTATTCAATAAACTGCCAATAGATAAAGTAGCCACTTCTTCGTCACTCAGGATATTCTGAATACCATTAAAGGTGTTACCATCGGGCATATATGCGCAGGTCATGGCACGCCGGTATCCCGGGGTCATATTGGCATGCGCGCCGTGAATGGTGAGTCCGTTGTGAAATGAGCAGCTGCCTGCCTTCATCGGAACAGCCACGGATTTAGTTTTATAAAACTGCGGATAAGTGGTAAAAATAGCGCCCATATTTTTGCCAATACCGGGGTTTTCAAAGGTGGTCACCTGATGTGATCCCGGAATGAAAAACAGGCAGCCATTTTCGAGCGTAGCATCGTCCAGCGCTACCCAAATAGATAACGCCCGGCGGTCGGTGAATGACCAGTACGGTGTATCCAGGTGCCAGGATGTCGGATTAGCCCATGGCTTTTTAATCAGCGCCTGATCGTGCCAGATGCGTATTCCGTCTACCTCAGCCAGTTGCGCGGCCATCTTTCCAATGCGCTCGTCGAGCATCAGTTTCCGGATTCCGGCATTGTCTTGCCAGAGGTTAAGTAGCTGATCAAATACATTATCATAATATGATTTATCCGCATCATCGCCTTTGCCATACACTTCTTTCCGGCCAGGCAGCTTATTCCCATTCCGATTGACCAATGCTTCATCCAAAGTAGTTCGCCATTCAGCTAATTCCTGCTCCGACAAAAAATTCTCAATAACAATAAAGCCATCTCGCTGGTAATTTGCTACGTCTCCGGCTGTTATTTCTGTTTTCATATTTTACGACAATAATATTTAAATGATAGTTTATTTGACTTTCAAGAATAAAGTGAAAGCCAATGTATTTAATTAAAGAAAACACCGGAAAGAGCTGCATTGGGCCCGCGCACATGGTTAATGCGCACACGAACTGAGCGATCGACTTTAAATCGCAGGTATTTGCCATTCGCATAGTTGTCGATCACCTGCACAGGTGCCAGTAATTCCAATGTGTTGGCGTCGAACAGTTCAATCGCCGAGCGGCGACCTTTGCGGTCCCAGTCAAGGAAGTAGAGTGTCAGGTAGTACGGGGCCCGGTTGCGTTTAAAAATATCCAGTGTGAAGGTTTGAAGTGTTGGCCGGGGGTCCTGCGTCACAAAGGCGCTGACGAATCTTTCCCCAGCCACTTCCTGCTGCAATGCACGTGCATCGGCTGCCTGATCCTCCCAGGTCTGGTTAACTGCCCTGATCACCCGCAGCGAATCGATGTAAACAGGCTTTCTAAGCGTATTTTCTTTCGTGCTCCGGCCCGCCAGCAGATAGCCGTCTTTCCCAAACCTGGCTTTCCAGTTGCCGCCAGTCGTGGAATCAACCGTAAATTCCGTTACCGCATACGAGAGCTCATCCTTATCGGTTCTCGAAGGGGACGGCAATGATTTTCCATAAGTGATCCTGATCCGGTAACTTCCTGATGGAAGGTTATGCAAATAAACATACTGCGCGTCCTGGTTTTTGATTTTTACCGGGCGGTTGTTTACCAAAATCCCTTTGATCAGCCGCCCGTTTTTGGGAATACCTATCTTGCTCGCGGTAGTGCCTGCCGGAATATGTACCTCACAATCGCCCGTAACAGAATTGAACGACGCTTTGATGATACCCCACGGCGTTGGTACATCCCCCTTAACCCACGTAAGCGATTCATTTAAAAACGGGATGATGCTGAATGTTTTATAGCCTGGTGTAACAGGCCGCACGCCCAGTATTTCATCAGATAACCATCTTGATACCCCGGCTCCCCAGGGATGGGTCAAACTGGTGTAACCACACTGATTGTTAACAGGCGCACTATTCGGGGCCAAAGCCTCATTCCACGACGGCCGGAACACTTCAAAGAATGTGGTGCCGCCATACGAAATTTGTCCGCCCCACTGATCCCTGATCGTAGTGAGCGCTTCCGTCATGTAACCAGCTTTGGCCATGCCTTGCAAGATGAAGTATTGGTTGAAGGGTGAATACGACAGCCGCGCATTCCGGTCTTTAAACCATTTTGCGGCTAAGTGATGTATCGTGGATGAGGGGCCATTTCCAGCATTGATCACCTCGGCTAGCGCGTGTACGCCGTAACTGGTGAGCTGATCATCCGAGAGCTGCTTTCTTTTAGCATCTGCATACCTGCTGTACTTCTCCGCAAGTGACGCGTTGCCAGTGACCGACATGCATTCCGCAAATTTTGACCAGGCGTTAATGCACAACCAGCGATAAGCCCATTGACTTTCGGGAATGTTGGGCCGCTCAAATCCGGCACCGAGCCGCTCGTCCCAGCCCATGAAGCTCAGGTTGGGCAAATTGTCAAAGTGCACGTACGCGGCGTCAAGCCGTTTTGCAGCATTGTCCGCGTAAGCTTTCAGAAAGGCTGTATCACCGGTGCACCTGAAATAATCCAGCAGGCCCAGCACCCAGTACATCGAGTAGGCCGCAATACCATTGTCCTGAGGAGCGGTGAATGCAATATTCTTTTTTACAAAATCAAAATTACCAAATGCTGCCATAGACGCTGCCTGTGAGGGATATGCATCGCCGGTCCAGGAATGCCGGTCGCTGCGTTCCATCAGGATCGCTCCCAGGTAATCCTGCAACACATTAAGCTTTACTGTATACGCGCCCGTATACCAAATGCGGTTAAGCAAGGTATCATTGCAGGAAAAGCTGCCCAGATAGTTGACGGGTTTGGTCTGGCAGATAAGCCGGAAATTGGTAAGCTTCCAGGGTTTGGAGAAAGTTTTAACATGCAGCCACGCAAACCGGACGCCTTCATACAACTGCTGATTCAGTTCGAGCCGGTAGGTATTCCCATATCGAACGGGTTTGAGGGTTTTGACAGGATGCTGAGCACCTGCATTCAGGATAGCCGGTTCCTTGTACTCACTGATGCTTAGCTGCACCTCACCATCCAGGTCCTCTGAATCAAATTCCACCCACCCGGCATTCACCTGGCCAAAATCAAATTGCACCTCCCCGGTACCCAGGATCGTAATGCCCGACTTCTCTATCCGGAAAGCGCCGGAAGGGCTGGCAACGGTCTGCCGCGGCAGGAGGGTAAAAATTTGCAGACTATCGTCGGCCCCAGGATTTGTCCAATGGTAACCAATCATGGGATCCGGCGAATCCCTGATCACCTTCGCATTCAATTCCCCGCCATGCAAAGGCCGATAAGGCTCTTTGATCTGCCCGTGCCCAGGCAAAGTCCATAAACAGAGCAAAAGCACCAATAAATGGTTAAAAATATTCGCTCTTGCCCGCACTATAACTCGAATACGCATTAATCAGTTTGTTTTTAATTGGTAAACTTAACCCTTCATCAGGCCGAATGACTCCGGCCTGATGTATATAATAGCCTTATGAGTTCATGGATCTACAAGCAAATCAATAGCCCGGGTTCTGCACAAGTTCAGTGTTGATTTGTGTTTCTCTGAATGGAATGGGATCCAGCAACTTTTCCGGGGTTACAGTAAAGGCGGCGGGAAGAATCCAGCCATACTGGGCTTTAAGCCGTTTACCTTTGGCTGTTGCCACTTCAATGGCATTGCCGATCCGGATCAGGTCCTGCCAGCGATGATTTTCAAAGGCAAGTTCATGCCGCATTTCATTTGCAACAGCATCCAGTGTAGCAGTGCCCAGCTCAGTAAGCCCGGCTCTGCGGCGAACCTGGTTCAGGTAAGGCAAAGCGGCTCCGGCCTTATTTTGCTGTACCAGACATTCAGCCAGCAGCAGCAGCGCTCCGGAATATCGGTAAACGGGAAAGTTGTCGGGCGTATTAAAGGCAATGTCATAAGGCGGATGGAAGTACTTACTGATCATGTACCGGAATGCTTTTCCTGCCTTGGGCGTATAATTGACGGGAGATGTAAGCAGTTCGGCCGTGAAATCTTCCACGCCGCTGATGGTTCCCTCGACAACGGCAACGGAAGCGGGCAGCCTCAGGTCTCCTTTTTCGTACGAACTTACCAGCTCATCGGTAGGTACGTTCCAGCCGCTGAAAATATTCATCCGGCCTCCATCAAATCCCATCAGAAACTGGGGATTGGTTACTTTGGGCATAAACTGCCAGGCAAAAGCACTCTGCTGGCCACTCACCTGGTCAGCCATATATTGTACGTCAAAAATAGACTCCTGATGATTCTTATTTGCAGGGTCAAATACTTTTGCGTAATCGGGCAGGAGTGCGTAATTCATCTTCGTAATGTCGAGCAGCTCTTTTTCAGCAGCGGCATAGTCCCTGTTTTCGCCCGACATTAGCGCGTAAGCCAGTAACATCTTTGCTGCTCCCTTTGTAGCACGCCCGTTTTGCGGAAAAGTGGTGGCAACAGGAAGCAGGTTGATAGCACTTTGTACATCGGTTTTGATCTGGGTATATACCTCAGCAGGTGTATTTCGGGGCTGGAACGACTCCTGGGAATTGGTCACTTCTTTTAGCTGAAGGGGTACACCACCAAAATGGGTTACCAAGCCGAAGTAGTAATAGGCCCGCAGGAAAAGTGCTTCTCCAAGCATGGCATTTTTGGCATCGGCCCTTATACTGGTATTGGCATCCAGCCGGTCTATGATGGTGTTGGCATAGGCAATGCCCCGGTAACTGGCTCCCCATCGGCTGCCGGGCGTATTGGGAATACTGGAAGCGGTTGCATCAATAAGAAACTGAGGATAGGCTTCCCGGGATTTATCCAAACCTCGGTTGGCCTGATAAATGGTGAAAAATGTATTGTCCGAGCGCATTTCGCCATCATACACACCGATATCCGTAAGCTCACGCAGCGGTGTATACGCAGAGTTGATTGCCTGCCTGAACTGATCTTCGGTCTGGTAATAAGTAGCCGAACTTAAACTCGTCGGCGGAGTAAGATTCAGGAAGTTTTCCTTACAACCAGCCAGGATGACGGCCAGGATTCCACTTAAAAGTATTTTTTTCATAATTGTCATGGTTAATCAGAAAGCCAGGGTCAGAAATTAACGTTAAGGCCAAGCGTGTATACTCTTGCAATGGGGAAAGCTGTAAAGTCACGGCCCAGATTCAATCCGTTCAGGCCCGCCAGACCGACTTCGGGATTCATGCCCGGATATTTGGTGAGCATGAATGGATTTTGGGTACTGAAATACGCCCTGACGCTCTTCACAGTTGTTTTGCTGCCAATTGGAATGAGATACCCAAGCGTAATATTTTTGACAGCCAGATAGCTGCCGCTGAAAACCTGACGGGTAGAAAAATTCCGGAAATCGGCCGTCGTTCCTGCCCTGGTTCTAGGGTAAATGCCATCGCCCGGATTTTCTTCTGACCGCCACCGCCGCGCGACACCTTTGCGCACATTGAATACACCATCAATATTTTCGGTAGACTGAAATGCATCGTCGGCAATATCATTGCCGACCGTCCCGGCAACAACGATGGATAGATCAAGCTTTTTGTAGCTCAGCGTATTGGTCATCCCATAAACAAAATCCGGGTTGGGATCACCTATAAAAGTCCGGTCGTTGATGTCAATTTTTCCGTCCGGCTTTCCATCCGGCCCGCTGATGTCCGCAAAACGCGCAGTACCTACCATAGACGTGGCCCCGTGCGGCTGGCTTTCAAATTCCTGCTGCGTCATGTATACGCCCGTATTGATGTACCCATAAAAAAGACCAATGGGGTTTCCTACGGCTGTGCGGTTGTCGTCCCAATATTCCTGATATCCGCCGATCGGGGCGTCATTGGTGCCCAGCTTACGAACCAGGTTGCGGTTAAAGGAGATATTGAAACTAGTGCTCCAGTTGAATTTCCCTTCGATGTTTCGCGTATCAATGGCAAACTCATGTCCCCAGAAATCAAAGCGCCCAATATTTGAAGTCACAGCTGGGTAGCCAGATTGTACGGGAATGTCAATGGCATAAAGCAGGCCATCCGTTTTCTTTTTGTAATAATCGTACGTGACATTGATACGATTATTCAGAAACGCAAGATCGACGCCGAAGTCATACCCAGTGGTCGTTTCCCAGGTTAGGTTGGAGTTTCCGATACCTGCGAGCGCCCGGCCCGAGGCCAATGCATTGTTCAACACATAGTTTGCCGGGTTGACTCCGGCCAGGTACGTATAGTCACCGATATTGTTGTTTCCAACCTGGCCATAGCTGGCCCGCACTTTGAAAAAATCAATAAACTTGTAGCGTTTCATAAACTGCTCGTCGGAAACCACCCAGCCAAATGAAGCCGAAGGGAATGTGCCGTAGCGATTGTTTGGACCGAACTTTGAAGAACCATCACTGCGAAAAGCCAGTGAAACCAGGTAGTTTCCTTTGAAGTTATAATTCAACCTTCCCAGGTAACTGATCAGCGAATAATCACTGGCACCTACATTCCCGATCCGGTTGGCGGCTACGTTCAGCCACTGAATGCTGTTGTCCGGAAACTGGCTGCCATTGATGTTGCTGTTTTCGTTGGTTACCTTTTGCGTTGTATACCCTACCAGAGCTTCCAGGTTGTGATTGCCGAAGGCTTTATTGTAGGTCAAAGTATTCTCTGACAGCCATGACATATAGTTGGCCGTGTTATAGCTACCTCTGGCCGATGCGGCCGGCGTAGGTCCCCCCAGAATAGTTGACGGCTGGAACAGCCGGTTAATGTCATTGCTGGTGTTGATATTGATGCTGGATTTGAACGTCAGTCCTTTCAGGATCTGATAATCTACATATGCATTTCCCATGAGTACCATATACTTGGCCGGGTTAACCGTTTGCTTAAGTACCTGGTAATAATTGGGTGTGGAAAACATTCCGGGTGGTGCAAAACCGATCGGATAAGTACCATCATCATTCCTGTATTTTAAAGTGGGGTCCGACAAATATGCTACCTGAATAATGTTGCGGCCCTCGCCAAGTCCAGGGGTTATGTTTGTAACATAGTGCGTGGCGCCCAGATTCAGACCAAAACGTAATTTCTCCGAAATCGAGAAAACATTGTTGGCCCGCACGGTAAAACGGCTGGCCGAGTTGTTGAGCATCACGCCGTCCTGTTTGTTGTAGCCTAAATGAACAACTGACTGTACCGTTTTGGCGTCCGTAGAAAAGGAAAGGTTATAGTCCTGAATGGCAGCCGTCCGTAACAGCACATCAAACCAGTTGGTTCCGTCGTTTGGGCCATACTGCTGCGGATTCCGGTATTGCTCCGGAACCCCGCCGGTGTAGCCTTCATAGAGCGCAGCATCTTCATAATATTCCTTTTTGAACCGGGCAAATTCCGGGGCGTTCATCAGATCGGGCTTTCCTCGGTCGGATACCGACTGTACGCCCACGAAACTGCTGAACTGCACATTTCGCTGGCCGTTTTTGGCTTGCTTTGTAGTTACCAAAATCACCCCGTTCGCGGCGCGAGAACCGTAAAGCGATGCTGAGGCCGCATCCTTTAATACTGTAATGGATTCGATGGCATCAGGATTAATTACGTTCAGGCCGCTCGTTGTTGGGAAACCGTCCACTACAATCAAAGGATTATTTCCTGCATTAATGGAAGCAGCTCCCCGGATCCTGATGCTAAGTTCTCCACCAGGCTGTCCTGAATTCTGATTGATTTGTACACCGGCCAATTTCCCCTGAAGCCGCTGGCTGATGTTAGTAGCCGGAATGTCTTTCATTTCAGTTGCCTTGATACTTGCGACAGCGCCTGTCAGCTCACGTTTAGTTTGGGTGCCATAACCTACAACCACCACTTCATTTAAGTTGGTCTCATCAGTGGGTAGCTGAATGTCCAGAACATCCGCATTGTCAACTTCTTGGCTTGTGGTTTGGTAACCAACAAAGCTAAAAGTGAGGGTACTGCCTGATGAAGCCTGGATAGTGAATTTCCCATCCACATCGGTAATCGTACCCACCTGGGTGTCTTTCACTACCAAGCTAACTCCTGGCAGCGGACTTCCCTGCATGTCACGGACAGTACCCGTAATATTCCGGCTCTGGGCAAACAACGCGATGTGACCAAAAAGGACAAAAATGATTGTAAAAATGGCGGGATAGCATATCCGGTCGCCCAAGTAAATTTTCTTCATACGGCAAAGGATTTAAGTTAGAATGGTAAGCTACAACAGCAATTTTCCGATTCTAAATTACACTTTGCTAATATGGCAAATCGCTAAAGATCTCGTATATTTATCAGAAAGTACAAAATAATGTTTGTTTATGGCAATTTGACGAAGTAATGAACGCAAAAAGATCAAAAAGTCCGTTGCGGGATATTTAATAGACTCAAAGTCTGTCGATATTCGCCGGCGGCCTTGTGTGAGAGGAAATTGAAGAAATCAATTATGACAAATAATTATATAAAATACTTAACCGTAGGAAAGACAGAGGAAGATTGGGGCATGTACCTGACAACGGTAGGATATTCAAAAGTTGAACCGAATCAGCAATATCCCAATGAACCGCACCCTGATAGTCATAAACTAACATGGAACAGAGGAAGGATCTTAAATGACTACTACGTCATATTCATAACCAAAGGCAAGGGTATATTTGAAGCAGAAAATCTGCACCCTACCGAAGTTACAGCCGGGCAATGTTTCTTTCTTTTCCCAGGGGTATGGCACCGCTACAAACCAGATTCAAAATCGGGCTGGGAAGAGTATTGGCTGGGTTTCAATGGTTATTATATTCAGCAACTGATGAAGAATCTTAGCTTCAATTCGGCCAAACCTTTCGTCGATATTAAATCCAACAAAGAAGTTATTGAGCTATTGCTTCGGATTTCTGACCGGGTTAAAATTGCCAACCTGGGTTATCACCAGCAGATAGCCGGCATCACCCTTCAGCTGCTGGGAATATTACATACTATATCGAAGTTTAAAGTTTATGATAACGATCCGGTTGGTCGATTGATCGCAAAAGCTGAATTTATCCTGCAAGAATCCCATGAAAAACAGGTGGACGTAGAGAATTTAGCTGGTCAGCTACCTATGAGCTATTCTGCATTCCGTAAAGCCTTCAAACGGATAACAGGTTTCTCGCCCAATCAATATCATCTGAACCTTCGCTTGTCGCGTGCGCGCGATTTGCTAATTAATACAAATTTGAATATCAGCGAAATAACTTACCAGACAGGATTCGATTCTGTTTTTTATTTTTCAAAGGTGTTCAAGAAAAAAACTGGTATATCGCCTATGGCATATAGAAAGCAAGCTATCACTTAATGCCTTTAGTACATTTTAACATCAATCCTTGTTACTAAAATGAACAATTTATGCCTAAATAAACGTCATTGCCCATACAAATGATAGTTGGTGAAATTTCGTTTAAACGACCGAATTTTTAGACAACTCCAAGCAGTTACAAAATGAGCCTTATTTGTAAACTTCAAGAATCTTATGCACGAAATTTCAGGATTACATTGCCGTGATATAAGTACGAATATTGGACCTTAGATTTTGCAAACATTATTTATCTCCCCAGAAGAAGTTTAGATCTCAAAGTAGGCGTTAGCAGATGGAAATAAGAGGTTCGCAGATTATTTTCTATCATCACGAGCATTCAAGGTAGTTTTGAGCCATAAAAGACTAGAATCATGCGCACCTTCCTGATAAGTTTTGCTCTCTTAAGTGGATTATTAAACCGTGACTTGGTTCATGCCCAAACAAGCCCCACTTTTACGTATACCTCTAAGAATGTAATGATTCCTATGCGTGATGGCGTTAGGCTGTTCACTTCGATTTTTGTTCCCTCTCAACATCAAGACGATCTCCCGTTTCTAATGACGCGCACTCCATATGATGCTGTGCAATCCCATGACCCGAGTCACAATGACTACATAAAAGACATGGCAAGTGAAGGCTATATTTTTGTTTTTCAGGATATTAGAGGGCGGAATAAATCTGAGGGTAGATACGAGATGCTGCGACCTAGCTTAATCAACGGCCAAGTAGGAATAGATGAAAGTACAGATACTTATGATACAATTGATTGGCTCCTAAAAAACATTGTTGGAAACAATGGTAAAGTTGGTATGTACGGTATTTCGTATGATGGTTGGACCACATTAATGGGAATAATCCGGCCACATCCCGCGTTAAAAGCTGCATCACCACAGGCTTCTCCAGCAGACATGTTTCTGGGTGATGACTTTCACCATAATGGTGCTTTTCGGCTGAGTTATAGTTTCGAGTACGCATTTAGTCAAGAAGCCTCTAAGACCGACACACTTTTTCCATTCAATTATTATGACACCTTTGACTGGTACTTGCAGTTAGGACCACTTTCAAATGTTAATGGAAAATACTTTCATAGCACCCTACCCTCGTGGAACAACTTTGTAAAACATCCAAACTACGATGGTTTTTGGCAGCGCCAATCTGCTACCGCTCGACTTAGTTCAAACAATGTACCAATATTGAACGTGGCGGGTTGGTGGGATCAAGAGGATTTTTACGGCCCCCTATCCATATATCAGGCATTGGAAAAAATCGATAAAGATAAAATAAATCAACTGGTCATAGGCCCCTGGCATCATGGGCAATGGGCATATTGGCTCGGAGAAAAGCTAGGAAACATAAATTTTAATTCAAATACTGGTGAGACCTTTCGAAAGGAGATTCAGGCTCCTTGGTTCGCCTACCATCTGAAAGGGAAAGGCAAAGGTTTCACCTCCGAAGCAGTAGTATTTCAAACAGGAAGCAATCGTTGGCAACATTACGATAAGTGGCCACCAGCAGCAATGAGGGTGAAGAACCTATATATTCATGCAAATGGTAAACTATCATTTACAAAGCCCACCAATAAAAATGATGCGTATGATTATTACATTTCAGATCCATCGCATCCAGTCCCATACAGGAACAGGCCTATCGAACCGACAAATTCCAAAGATTCCAGGTGGCGAGCTTGGTTAACCGAAGACCAGCGTTTTGTAAAAGACCGTCCAGATGTCCTTAGTTGGCAGACTGATCCACTTGAAGATGATTTAACGGTAACGGGCCGTATCTTGGCTAACCTATATGCTGCTACTTCTGGGAGCGATGCTGACTGGATCGTTAAGCTGATAGATGTTTATCCAGAAAATATCCCTGTTGAACCTACGATGGGTGGATACGAATTAATGGTTGCCAATGAAGTCTTTCGTGGTCGTTATAGGAAAAGCTTTGAATCACCGCAACCAATTAAACCGAATCAAGTGAATCTGTACCCGATTGATTTGCACCAGATTGATCATGTTTTCAAAAAAGGTCACCGAGTTATGGTCCAGGTTCAAAGTAGTTGGTTTCCCCTAATTGATCGCAATCCACAATCATATGTTCCTTCAATTTTCACGGCCAAACAGTCTGATTACAAATCAGCCATCCATAAAATCAGTCGATCGGAGCGCTTCCCAACCCACATACAGTTGCAGGTAACAGAATAATATCAGATGACTCAATGCCGGTAAGCGGGAAAAGTTTTTCTTACGGATGCCAAACGAATCCTGCAACTGTCTGATAAAGCAGTCCGCAGTGCCCGGCAGGTCGGGGCCCAGCAGCAGGTAATTAGCTGAGGGGTTTTTAAACTGATACTTCCTGAGCGTATAATGGGAATGCTCAATCTTTTTTCAGCCCACTTCCCGCTGTTAGAGATTAAAATAGTTGAGCTTCCAAACCCGGTCCAGGTTCAGCTTAGCGTAGCTAATGAGCAAATTGACTTAGGTTTAAGCGTACTGCCGCTGGTTAGTGAAGGACTGATAGCCAACCAATACACCCAAGCTGATTATACAATCCTGATGAACCGGGAGCATCATTTGGCTGGACAAAAGGCTTCAAATTAGCTGCGCTAAAAAAGAAAAGTGGATTGACCATGGACCAGAAGCAGGGCTCTTTTACGGGCAACTGGAAGAAGTTTGTCGTAAAGCGGGTTTTCACCGAGAAAGCAACATGGCGCAGTATGTGCCATCGTTTGAACTACTAAAAAGCATGGTTAGGTCTGGAAAAGGGATTGCCTTTATACCGGCATCTCTTGATTTGAAGCAGGAAAGCAATCTCATTTCCATGCCTATTGTAAATCCCGATGGAACACCATTTAAAGAGATTGTGATTAAGCATGTTCTTGTTCACAAATCAGAACAGCCTTCACCGCTGGTACAAGCTCTGAGTGGCCTTTTGAAATCCCAGATTCGCTAGAATTTTGAACGCTTGGTTTAAATTTATGTACAATGATTTTAACAACTGGGAAAAGTACATTTTAACCCAGGTACTGACAAAGTTTTATGAACTTCAAATACCAATAGTAGCCTTGCTTCACGGATTTTAGCTTTATTGAAGAGTGTTTGTTGGATTTCATTTTAACCACCGTTGGCGTTGCACAACTCTCAAAATGACATTTAACTAGTTGCGATGACGAGAGAATATTTGGATATGCTATTTAAATTTTTGAAGATGAGCTTCGATCTGAGCATCTCGCACAGATATCATATTCTTTGAATCGTTAGTAAGTTCATGGTTGAGCGCTACATCCGTTTCGAGACTTGTATGTCTGTAGAGTGGCGATGGATTGTACTCGACAAGCAATTGAATTCTTCTAGCCTCATGAGGCCGGGCAATTTTATTGACGAAGTAAAAGCCTAGATCGATTCCTGCTGTTACCCCGCCGCAGGAGATAATATTACTGTCTTCGACAATACGCTCGTCAACTACAATGGCACCAAACTTTTCAAGGGCCTGGTACGCGTTCCTGTTAGTTGTCACTTTCTTATCAAAGAGAAGTCCACAGAACGCTAGAATTAGCGAACCTGTACATACTGTGAGAACAAAACCGGCTTTTTTACAGACTGCCTCGACGATTCGAAGGTTATCTTCACTTTTATAAAATTCTATCTGCCCACGACCTCCCGGAATAAGAAGGACATCCAATTTCGTCTTCACCGTCAATATCAGAGAAGGCTCGACGAAGAGCTTGTTTCCAACATCGATCGGGCCTGGCAAACAGGCAACATTTTGAACATCCCATGCTTTAACTCGGTCTAAAATATCCATTGGACCGAACGCATCTAAGGCAGTCACTTAGTCATAAAGCAGGATCCCAATTTTCATGAATTTGTGATATCAGAATTTATAAAGTAAACCATCATTAAATATGGCCATGCCATTCATATTCAAAGCGAACTGCTATACGGGTTGTCTGTAAATGCCCAAAGTTCTTTTTTAAGCTTGCAGTCAAGTTCTTTCTCCCATTTGTTTACTAAAAATACTTTGACTTCTTCACGGCCCGAGATAAATTCCGACCGATTGCGCCATTCTGTATTAAGGGTATAAGCCATGCATACTACTTCAGGATCGCGGCTATTCCATGCTTGCTCTGCAAGCATAACTTTCTTCACCGCTGAATCGTAGCTAAAACGGTGGTACTGGGTTTTTAATTTCCATCACTTCATTTGATTTATTTGTTATTTGCAAAAAGTCCGGCAGTATCACACCCAAATATCTTATTTTGGAAGGGTGGAGAGAAACTTCAGTATTTCATTTCCTATCTCCTGTACATGGGTTTCTAACGCAAAGTGGCCAGTATCATAAAATTTTACTGTTGCGTCAGGAATATCTTTTTTATAGGCCTCAGCTCCGGCTGGAAGAAAAAATGGATCTTTATTTCCCCATACAGCAAGCAATTTGGGTTTATTGGCTCTAAAATACTTTTGAAACGATGGATACAGATCAACATTTGTTTTATAGTCTTTCAACAGGTCAAGCTGAATTTCTGCAGATTCTGGCCTATCCAGAAAATGCTGATCCAAAATGTAAGCTTCGGGGGCTACAAGCGATGAATCGGTAACACCAGTAAAATACTGGAATTCTGTTCCCTCCTTGCTATAAAAAGACCTTAGCGCATCTCTATTTTCCTGGGTGTCATTTTCCCAATATTTCTGGATTGGATTCCACCCCGTACTCAGTCCTTCTACATAGGCATTGCCATTCTGTGAAATAATCCCCGTAATTTTCTTTGGATTTGCAAGTGCCAGACGAAATCCGGTTGGTGCACCATAATCGAATACATAAATTGCAAACCTTTTTAAACCTAATTCATCTATAAAACCCTGCATTGTTTTGGCCAGATTTTCAAAAGTATAGGTATAAGTTGTACGATCTGGCAAATCAGTATTTCCAAATCCAGGAATATCAGGGGCTATAACGTGATATTTTTTGTTCAGCATTGGTATCAGATCCCGGAACATATGGGATGATGTTGGATAACCATGCAATAATAATATTGTGGGTGCTCCTGCCGGGCCTGACTCTCTATAAAATACGCCAAGTCCGTTTACATTTACTTTGCGGTGATGTACAACTCCAACTTCTAAAGCAGGACTTGTTTTAACTGTGTTTGATTGTGCCATAATTTCTGTTCTCCCTAATAAGCCAGTCAGGATTATCGTTAAGGCTATTTTTAGATTTTTCATTTTTTCCTTTTTTTATTCAAAAGTAAACCTGACATTTAATCATTCAAAATGATTTATAAAGATACCATATATCTCAGTTTAAGATTTATGAACACGAATGACCTTAATTTATTTGAAGCCGTTGCACATTATGCCAGTTTTACAAAGGCTGCTGAAGCTATGTTTACAGTTCAATCAAATGTAACTACCCGTATAAAAAATTTGGAAGAGGAGTTTGGCGCACTGCTTTTTACCAGAAACAACCGCAAGGTCGAATTAACTCCGGAAGGTGAAAAACTGATTCGCTATACCAAGCAAATCAACCATATTTTGGATGAGGCAAAAAGGTCGATTGGTAAAAGTGACATCGTAAAGGGCCAGATTAAAATTGGATTTTTGGAAACCATGATGACCCTGAAAGGGCCTGAACTTGTTAATGAACTTGCCTCTAAATTCCCATTTGTTGACCTTGATTTTAGATCCGCGATGAGTGCCAGCCTAATTAGTGATGTGTTGAATTATAAACTAGATGCAGCATTTATTCCTGCTCCTCTTGACATTCCTGAACTTGAACAAATTAGAATAAAGGAGGAACAGGTCGTAATTGTTGCTCCTGCAGATTGTGAAAACCTGGATATTCTACTTAAAAAAAACCCGCTTAAAACAATAGTTTTCGATCAAGGCTGCGTCTTTAGAGCTAAACTTGACTCTTGGCTTGTAAGCAAAGGTATTGCCCAATATCATAAAACAGTAATGAATTCCATTGAAGGCGTTGTAAATTTCATTGAATCCGGTATTGGATTTAGTGTTATGCCAGAAGAAATCATAAGTACTTTTTATGGTAATAGAAATATAAAAACATTCCCTCTGCCAAAGGAGTTGGGCCTTATGACAACAATTTTGGTCTACAGAAAAGATGTGCCGCTTTCACCTGCTTTAAAAGCCTTTATCAGCATTAGTGGCGGAACAAAAAGTAACAACGGCGATAAATAAAGATTTCACATTCAATTCGCAATGTCGAATTGGTGGGCATCTGATTACTCTGCATTATATTCTGGAAACAAAGCGGGAGTCAATGTAGATTGACGATCTTCTTCGCTCGATTTGATGGGTTATACTATCCAGGCCAAGCCCAAAATAAAGGGCAATGAATTTTTCATTTTTTACGAATTTAAAGGTCCGGCAGCCATGACAGCCGCCGGAAATGAATGCCGGGTTAGAATTATTTTAAAAGCCACATGACAGCCGTAGCTTCATCTTTACCGCCATACTGAGATGTGATGGCTGCATTGACGTTGGCTGTGTTTTCATTTTTTTCATCAACAGGGTAAAGCCATCTCAATGGGATTTTGCTGGTTGGTGTCCCGATGCCTGAACCACCTTCTTTAAAAGCAGGAACACCTGTTCTGCGCCAGTTATAAAAAGCCTCCCATTGTGAATTTTGAAAAAATGCCACATACTTCTGTTCCAGGATCTGCTTTAAGCCATTTGCATTGTTTCCGGCATAAACCACCTTTGATTTGAAATTTACAATATTGATTATCGTTGTTCCCAGTGTTGCACCGCCTTTGTCGCCGATGGTATAGGTCAGGCCTTCGCTTAAACCATAGTATGCCAGCGAAGCATGAATGCCTTTATTGTACCAGCTTGCAGCATCTCCTGTCAACCATCCCCGGTTGATCGCTTCCGCCACATTAAAGCACATCTCTGGATATCCAATGATCATATAATTTTCAGGGCCTGCCAGTGAAGTAAAGTAGCGTTTGAAGTTTACAAAAGAGTATTTACCTGCATTCATATCATTGGTCAGCTGCGCCTGTGAATAGGCGGAGATGTCAGCGCCCTGATATGCGCCAAAGTCGCTGACGGTTTTACCGGCTGCAATCTGTGCAGGTGCAGGTGTAGAGCTCACAAAGGTACGCGGGTCCTGGTTGGCTGTGGTGATCTCAAGATAAGTTGACCCTATATTTTCAAAGGTATTGTAGGTATCGTTCGGGCCGTGGTAGTAAGGATTGTAAGCTGAGTTGTATTTAAATTCCATATTGTCCGTGTTGCCTTCAAACACCGGGTATGAAGCTGGATCTGCAAGGATGGCTGCAAACTGCTGTTTGATGTTCAGATCTGCCGTGTCATCCGCTCTTTTGCTTAAGCTGATTAGGACCCTTAGCTTATAACTATTGATTACTTTCTGCCATTTTTTATAAGTCAGACCGTAAATATCACCTTCTACCACAGTGGCTGAATTTGACGATGTAATGATGGTCTTCATTATCGTATTGGCATCATCAAGCAGCTTAAGGCTATTTTGATAAACGATTTTCTGCGAATCATACTTAGGTTCGAGCACCTGGGTATTTCCGGCGTCACTCATTGGAATATCGCCTACACGCTGCGTGAGCCAGATGAAACTATATGCTTTGAAAAATTTAGCTATGGCTGAATAGACATTCTGATCAGTACCCAGCTGTACTTTGGACTGCTCCTCCATTTTATTGGCGTACTTAAGCACATCATAGGAAGTGGCTGTATTGCTGAAATTATAAATGTTCTGGCCACGGTAATAGGAATTGTTGGATACTGTAAACTGGTTCCAGCGCATGATCTGGTCCCATGGACCTTCAAAGACCGCATTGGCTGCTGCGTCGACCACACCGCCTCCCTGGTAGAGTCCCCATGTCAAACGGTTCAGGATCAGGCTTGCAGGTACTATGGAACTCTCACCTGCAATGTTTGGATTAATGTTCAAATCGGATTGTTTACATCCATTCAGACCGCTCACAGCGATGATTATTATCACAGCTGTTATCTTAATTATATATTGTTTCATCACTTTGATTTTATTAATCAGTTGTTGATTAGAATGTCAGGTTGATATTTATCCCGTAACGGCGTGCGGTTGAAGACTGCAAATTGCCCTGGCTTCCACTCAAACTGGTGCTGGAAAGATTAAATCCAGATGCATACTGATCCAAATCCATATCCTTACGCTCTGCGAAGTATAAAAGGTTTCTTCCCACCAGCGAAATGTTGGCAGCTCTGATGAACTTGGAACGGGCAAGGAATTTCTCCGGCAAATTGTAGGTAAATACTACTTCACGCAGTTTCAGATACGACCTGCTTGTCAGGAAAGGCTCATCAAAAAGATTGTAATAACCATTTTGAATATAGGTTCTGACTGTGGTAGCCTGCGTGTTGGGAGCGAATTCAAGGTCCTGGTAATTATCAATTTTCCCATTGGTATAATGCGGTGTTCCTCCTGTAATTACGACCCCTTTACCTACATATGATGGAGTTACCGTTTTTGTGCCCAGTGCAGTGCTGTTCCATTCAGCCAGACGTGCCTTGCCGAAATCACCTGTGGCTGTTTCGATAGCAGAACCTGCATTACTTGCCTGTGCATAAACGTAATCATAGATTTTTCCGCCTACCCGGCCATCGACCTGGAAGCTAAACATCAGGTTCTTGTAGCTGAATTTATTATTGAATCCAAATACATAGTTTGGGTTAGCGTAGCCCAAAAGCTGCATATTGTCGACACCAGACTGCTGTGCAATCGGAATACCACCTGCGTGAATGATCTCACCGGCATCCGAACGCACAAACTTGCGGCCGTAATAGGCATCCATACGCTCACCGATTTTGTAGTTATGGTTATTAAGCTGCACCTGTTTCAGATCGCCGTAAATGTCTTTAAGCGTCTCTTTGTAGGTAGAAAGGTTAAACATCACATCCCAGCTAAAGCCGTTTGCTCTGATCGGGTTTCCGTTGATTGAAAGTTCCCATCCTTTTTTTAGCGTGGTGATTGCATTTACACTTTGGGTGGCATAACTTGTTGATGGCGCCAGCGGAAGTTGGTAGATCAAAGGCCCGTTCACAGAGCGGAAATAGGTAAATTCTGCGCCCAGACGGTTTCTTAAAAACTTGATGTCAAAACCGATTTCAGACGAGCTGTTCGACTGCGGTTTGATGTTTGGATTGGCCAGGTTTTTCGAGTAGGTCACAGCGCCGGTGTTGTTGTAGTAGCTTGTGCTGCTGTAAGCATTCTGGTTGGTATAGCTTGGCCCGTCATACGAAGTGTAAAGCTCGGATCCGTAACCCAGTAGCCCGCTGTTCAGCGTGGTGCCGTATAAAGCCTGGAATGCTGATCCGATAGTTGTCGAGGTTAATCCGCCCTTAACATTGGCATACGATCCGCGGATTTTAAGAAACGAGATAAAATCAGGAAGTTTAGCATAGTCTGTTACCACAGTGCTCAAAGAAACCGATGGGTAAAAGAAGGTCTGCTTTCCTGCCGGAAGTGTAGAAAGATTATCTACACGGCCTGTTGTATTGATGTTGAAATAACCTTTGTAACCCAAATCCACAGAGTAGTAACCGCTATAAACCTGCATGTCTGATCCGAAAGTATAGGCCTTAACAGGATTTTTAGATGCTGCCAGGTCATACACACTTGGCATGGACAACTGATAGGTCGATGCCCAGGTGGAATTATACTTGAACGTGCGAAGGTTACCACCCAAAGTCACGCCCAAATGCAGATCTTTCGCTACAGCCTTGTTGTAATTTAAAAGGACGTCTGTATTGTTTTCAAGAAGCGTTCTTCTGTCTTCGCGGTAATCACCATACCATCCAAAATAGTAACCGCTGTAATAGCTGTTCAAATTCGTTGATGGTGGTACTTTCTCAGTTCTAAGCTGATTCCAGGTTGTTACTTGTGTTCTTACAGCTACATTCAGATCATCTGTGATTTTGTAGCTCAGCTTGATATTTCCAAAAACGTCTGTTTTGTAATGACCGTGCAGCCACTCGTTGGCAGTAAAATAAGGGTTATTGATACGGCCATACTCTACAAATTTCTGCTGAAGGCCATCCTGTTTCCAATAGTCACGCATATCAGCAATATCATAACTGGCCGATCCGTACACCTTAAAAAGGTACTGGTAACTGTTTGGTCCATAAGATACGTCCGGGATGTTTGGCGTATACTGGGCATTGAAGTTTAAACCTGCTTCCATACGAAGTCTGGATGTGATATTGTATCCACCGTTGATGTTCAGGTTATCAATATTCAGCTTTGTATTAGGCGACATACCTTTCTGATAAGTATGGGTGGCTGAAATACGAAGGTCATATTTTTCACCAGAAGCAGATAGTGATATGTTGTTAGTTGACAATATTCCGGCCTGCATGAAGTTTTTGAAATTATCTTTTCCTTTGGCCAGCCAGGGCGTTCCCTGACGCACGCCGCCTACAACCGGGCTGTCCCACTGCGGTACATTCTGGCCTTCAAAACGTGGTCCCCAGATATTGGCACGGCGGTAGGCACCATCTAAATCATATTCATTATTTCCGTATGCATATTTGAAGTCCGTACCATATCCGTATTCAGTCTGGTCTTTCGGAAGCGCAAGAAAACCTTTCTCCATCATCGTGCTGCTGTTAAAGTCAACACTAAAACCTCTTTTGTCCTTACTTCCTTTTTTTGTCGTCACAAGGATCGCCCCGTTTAGTCCGCGTGAACCGTAAAGAGCCGCGGCGTTCGGGCCTTTTAAAACGGTGTAAGTATCAACGTCATCACCATTCATGTTCCAGGTATCAGAGTTGACCGGCACGCCATCTACGACAAACAAAACATCGGTGCTGCCACGAAGAACAATCTGCGGACGACCGAGCATTTCAGCCGAAGCACCAATAGTAAGACCTGCGATCTTACCGGTCAAAGAGTTGATCGCATTAGGTTCACGCGCTTTGGTCATCTCAGCACCTTTGATCTCCTGTGTTGAGTAGCCGACTGTACGTGCTTCTTTCTTGATGCCAAGTGCGGTAACTACAACTTCATTGAGTGATTTTATGTCATCTTCCAGTTTTACATCAATTTGTGTTTTATATCCCACTAAAATTTCCTGAGAGTTAAATCCTACGGAAGAGAAAATCAGTGTAGCGTTGGACGGCGCGCTAATTTCATATTCCCCGTCGGCGTTGGATGAAGATCCCGTATTGGTCCCTTTTACCAAAATACTTACGCCGGGAATAGCCTGGGCATTGGAGGTCTGGATAATTTTCCCTTTGATGATCTGGTTTTGGGCCATCGAAGGAGTCAGTGCCGTTAAAAGCAACACCCCCCAAAAGGCAAAAGATGCCTTTAATGAAAAGTTTGCTGAACGTTTCATGGTAAAAGTTTTTGTTTTCATTAAACAGGATGTGATAATTAAAATATGCCAGGATTAAAAGAAAATTACCCGCGGATTGTCCGCATAATTCCTGATATAGGAATTATGCGGGTATTTTATAATTAATTGTAACTATTTGTTTATCAAACTATCAATTTGAATCTATGCGGCCGAACAAACGAGAAATTTGAATCAGGCAGGATTTGGGTAACTTTTATTACTAGATGCCTTTGCATTAGCAATACTGACTATTATCCGATTAAATTTAGCAATACAGAATCTCTCTTAGGTATTTATTTAGTGGATAACGGGGCTATTCTAACTGGTCAATGGTGTATTTTAGATTAAATTACAATATCTGCACGAAGCCGCTAAACACGAAGCAACTCTAGGTGAATTGAAAAATAACTCATATTGCTATACGTAACTGGATTTAATAATTTAAGGTACGTATACAGCCCTTAGTATGCTGGACTTCTGCCTAAGAATTATTTCACAAAAGGTCGAAGGGCTTGCTGCCATTTATCATATCCTTTGCTGTTTAGGTGAAGATAGTCATCAGCAAACAAAGTAGAATCTGATCGGGTGGTTCCTGGTTTATAGATTGCCGGTGCCAGATCCACATAATGGCTTTTGGCTTTACCAGCCAGGTAATTCTTGATAAGGGAATTTGCCTGCAAGACGATAGGCTCGTATTTTATTCTGGAAGGGCTTCGTTTAATAGAAAGAAAATAAATTTCAGTCGCCGGGAGTTTTGTTCTAATTTGAACCCATAATTTCGCGAAATTGTCTGCTACCGACTGTGCAGTTTTGCCATGGGAAATGTCATTTTCACCCGCAAAAATAAAGACCTTGCGTGGATGATACGGGATTAAGATTAAAGGCGCATAATAGTCTGCTAAATCTGCCATTTCGCAACCTCCTACACCTCGTTTGATAATCTGCTGACCTGGAAAGCGTTGCTCAAGATCTTCCCACAAACGAATACTTGAGCTTCCAATAAATAAGATGCTGTTTTGAACAGGAAAACTTATACTATCCTGGTGCTGAAAAGCCTTGATCTCATCTTCAAACGGAAATGTTTGCTGAGCCATCACAGACGCATGTAAAGTACAGCCTATTAAAATGAAAATTAATTTTAGTTTCATGATAGTCTATCTGATTATTGTAATTACTAATTTTTGTTATACTGGTAAACACGATTTAATAAAGCATTATCTATACATCCACGCAGCTAACAAATAATTATATTTGAAATATTCTGCAGTGGGGGCATT
Organism: Dyadobacter chenwenxiniae; assembly: GCF_022869785.1. Taxonomy (NCBI): domain Bacteria; kingdom Pseudomonadati; phylum Bacteroidota; class Cytophagia; order Cytophagales; family Spirosomataceae; genus Dyadobacter; species Dyadobacter chenwenxiniae. The sequence continues at coordinate 2,690,067 of NZ_CP094997.1, forward strand.
GCTTGCATTGTAAACAAACAAAGGGACATTGGCCTCGTAGGGCGATCCATGACTTCGGTAATTTTCGTCCAGGATTTCGGATTCATGATTTTCCAAGGCGCCGAAAACGGTTACTTTGTCTCCAACCACCATCAGATCTCCGATCCGCTCCGCCATAAGACCATATGCTTTCACCGCATCACCTCTGGTCAAAACGTTTTCAATACCTTTTAAAGAAAGAAGTGTTTTTTTTACCTTTTCCAGATCTTCTTTATTTTTCAAATACACGTATGCCGCTCCCCCCATGCCACGGTGATGCTTAAAATAGCGGTCTTTTTCAGGAGAAATGGCAATTTTAATCGGTGTGTTACGGTTCATGCAAGCCTTGTCAAGATCCCAGCAAAATTCTTTGTGATTCAAGCCATGGTCAGCGGTGATCAAAATTGCTGCCTCAGGAGCGACCTTTCTTAATTCACCGATATATTTATCAATATGATGGAGAAAGTCTTTAGAATCTTTACTTTGAGGCGGCCATGTGTGCATTGGATAATCTGTCGTGTGGATGTAGATTAGTCCCAGATCCGGATTTTTTTGGATTGCGTAAATGGCTGACTTGAATATCCAGTAAGATGCTTCCTTTGAGTAAATGTTTGGTGGGGATCCAAACTGATCTGACCATTCTGAACTATCTGCGCCATTGCACTCGGGGCATAAGCGAATATCAGCACCTTGTCCCATCAAATCTACCGTTTTCTTTTTGCAGGAAAATAACGCTGATTTAATTCCAGCCTTTTTTGCGCGTTCAAAAATAGTTGGTGTAAGGATTAGATTTGGATCTTCAATATATTCCTCTTTTTCTGTTTCCGGATTTAAGTAAACATTACCGGTTATTCCGTTTTTCTCAGGAGAATCGCCAGTTGCTATGGCGATATTATTTACATTGGTTACAGCTGGCATCAAAGAGGGGACAACTTTATAAATGCCTTCTTTTTCCATTTTATTTAAATTCGGCATTTCGGTGGCGCGGTAGTAGTCTTCTCCAAATCCATCAATCATAATAATGATTGTCTTTTGATGTTTTTTCGCCGGTTGCGCCTGCACTGCAAGACAACAACTTAAAATTAGTGCTTGACACAGATAAATGTAAAACGAGGTTTTTCTCATGTTTTTACTGATTCGCGATTGAATTGTTATTGATGTTTTAAATAATTACACTGCAAAACTGAGCAGGCAGGATTACTTCTGCGACCATCTATGTCTATGACTAAAAGAAAAAGTAAGCCTTGATCAATATTTACGTTCAATGATTTGTGTATCAGCTATTTGTAAAATTTAATTGCGTGTACATTTTTTTGACTGTGATACAATGTTAACAATGAGGTAATATTACAATCTTCGCATTTACCTTAATTTGCATTTATTTTTAAAGCGGTTTATGTAATGAAATATATTATTGCCGGAGCTTTGGTTCAAATAGTCATATCGTTGTTCCTGCTATGCAATAATAACAATAGGGAAAAATCCGATTATCTTTTGATGCTGCTTTTGGCTGGGATAGGGTTGCATTTAGGGACTAAATTTTACATTTTCACTGAGGTTAAAAACCCTGCTGTTTTGTTTCAGATGCATACCTTTATACAATTATCGTATGGCCCGTTGCTATATCTTTATGCAGTTAAGAAAGTTAACCAACTATTTCTTCCGTCTCGCTTGTGGTTTTTGTTTATCCCCTTAATAATCAGCATGACCCTATATGGATGTGTAGTTGCTGCATTATCCATGTATCCGGGTAAAACTGATTTGGTGCTGTCACTTTACAATTCCATCGTTTTTTTTCCGATAGTTGGTGCGCATATTGTGTTTGGAATATTTACCTTGAAGAAAATTCGCCGAAATCAAATAAAAGACTATTTCCTGATACGAAACATTGCCTGGATTTTTATTTTGGTTGGTATTACCGAAATTGCTCTGGTAATTGCTAGCAGCTATTTTCAGTTCTATATTATTCCCGTCAGATGTATATTATACGTGTCATTAGGTCTGATTCCTGTTTTTATAATTCAATTTAAATATGTTGCCAAACCTGATTCGCGCATGTTCAGCCCTGAAAATCTAGTTATCGAATCAGTAATGAGCGATCAATATATTTCTGATAAAATCTTACCTGAAATAATGTCTTCGGAGCAAGAGACTACTGAACAAAGCGAACGAAAACTTTTACTTGAAGGCAGAGAGCATGAAGAGATTTACAATATTATTGAAGCTTTGATTAAAGAGAGGAAACTTTATCGGGAAGAGGATTTCAGTTTAGATAAACTAGCAATGCTCACTGGTTACAACAGACATTATATTTCAGAGACATTAAATGTATTTGCTAAAAAGTCTTTTTACCAATACATAAACGAATATCGAGTCGATGAGGTGACCCGTCTTTTAGAATGTAAAACAAATACAGGTTCAAACATTCTTTCAATTGCTTACGCTGCTGGATTTAAAAACAAAGCATCCTTCAATCAGTATTTCAAAAAGATTACTGGAAGTACCCCTTCCGATTATCAGAAAAAAATAAACGCTGCCCATTGAGCAAATATAAAGGATTGGATAGATTTAAAGATTGTACGGTGGCGGCCGCTACATAGACGACCAACAGTCGGTCTTTCAACAAAACTCTTCCCCACCTCTTCTGTTTTTTTTGTCTAACATAGTACAATTAAACCTTGCATGAAAGGACTAATGTGTACTTATATGCCGCCTGCACCGCTGATATTGCATTTTTTTGAACTTGGGCCATATTTTATTTTAACCACCGTTTCCGCGTACGCTGATAAGCGACAATGGGATAAAGAATCAAGGCCTTCGCACAATGCCGGCCATGCAAAATCAAAAGGACATGCATCTCTAAGACCGAAAGGTTTTCAGTTTGTACAACCTAATTTGACCGAGTGCTGTATTAATCTACTAACCCTTCATGTAGTATTCCCGACAACCCAAGCTCTGTGAAGTTCAGTGATCTATTGCATAGTAGTTTCAGAATTATGCCGCCTAGGTCTTATAACAATTAGGAAATCTTGTGAGTCCTAAACTTAGGATGTAAAGTTGAACGATCTATCTATGACAAAGTTTACTGTGCCCCCTTGCCATACTCGCGTCAATATTGCTTACAGGGTGCAGAAAGGATGAAAAGAAACCTATGCTGTGCTGCACAATCGTAGCAACAAGCGTAGATATACGCATTTTCGACAAAAATGGAAATGATTTGATGTCGCCAGATAACATCAATCAAGTGTGGCCTTTCAAAATATTATATTCAAGAACGAATAGCAGCGGTAGCTTTCTTATCGAAAAACATCCGATTGAAGGTTACATTTACCTTATGGTCACTATGGACTCAAAAATCGGACTTCGAAAAACACTGACATTAGTTCAGCTTGGAAACAAACCCATATCGGATACACTTGAAACTCAATGGCAAGAAAGCCCATCCAATCTGATTCCCGAAAAGATCTGGCATAACGGAAGTCTTGTCTGGCAGGGTCTTAACCAAAGAGAATTTGAAATTATTGTGCCATAATCAAGCAAATATTGAGATCGCAACTGCGGCCATTGCTTCTTGGCCAGTGGTCCTAAGAGTACCAGCCCTGGTTTCGTTGAAAGAAGCCTCATTATTCGGACAGAAATCTCCTTTTTTAGAAGTAACAGCCATATTTACCAAGCATTCTCCAGCAGCTTCTACTACTTCTTTTGATATCTAATTCAGTTGTAGATCTTCAAAATGCGACCAATTTGACTAAATATTCTGTTAATGAAACGAAAAATGCCATTGTGATCCTGAACTAAGTGCTGTCTTTTAGGTATATCTTTTGCTCTACTATTTCAAATGTATGCTGTCAAATGGCATCAAACCTTAGTGATAAAGGAGAATAAACAATATGTAGCTTCAGATTCGGAACGTGCAAAGTGAGCTTTACTTATACTTTCACAAATCTGCTGCCAGGGTCCTGATTCTGTGTTTCTCACTTGACAATAAATGATATAGAAAAATTTCTCATTTCATATTCCTAAGTTCTATCCACAGTTCTACCTATGGACATTAGCGAGTGGAATAGGTGCTGACATTCGTGATTTTACCTCTAACTTTTTTAAATTAGTTCCTTCCTTTTCTCTAGTTTAGATAGGCAAAGCCCGTATCGAATTCAAAGGTTAGATCAGGCGCCAGCGGAACGGCGCAAAATGTTTTTAGCCCTCACATACGGTTAGGCTGATGAAAAGTTCTAGATTGTGTTACGTAAAGGTAAGCTTAATGTGCACCCCTTTATGGCTTTCAATTACAAAGTCGCCGTTGATTTGTTTTGCTAATCCTCGTATGAGATCGAGACCGAGTGAATTATTTTCGTTTACATCAAATCCCTCTGGCAAACCAATTCCATTATCTGATACGCTGAGCATTATACGATCCGGTGACACCCGCATCAAATCGATGCGTACAATCCCATCCTGGCGATTAACAAATGCATATTTAATCGCATTAACAACACATTCATTAAGGATCAATCCTAGTGGAATTGCCTGTGCAACATCCAGATCAATAAGTTCAATTCTCTGTTCAAATACAATCCGTGTACTGGACTCCAAACTTTCGCGCAGATAATTTATCAATTCGTTGATATAATCCGGCATAAAAACAACAGATGTATTCGGACCCTGATAAAGTTTTTGGTGAATCAGGGACATTGCCTGTATGCGTCTCAGACTATCTTTTACAGCAACAATTGCCTTATCATCTTCCAGATATACCGATTGCGAGTTGAGTAAACTTGTCACCATTTGGAGATTGTTCTTCACGCGGTGATGCACTTCCTTGATCAGCCATTGCTTTTCTTCAAGCAACTTATCCTGCTCCGCATTAAGCGTTTCGAGAAATTTATTTTTCTCATCCAATTCCTTTTTCTTTTCTTCAAGAATGCGGTTGCTTTTCTGCTTTGTGAGATAGCGATTTAATAATAAGCCTATAATGACTAGTAACAATGTACCAGCAGCCAGCAAAATATTTTTTGTCCTATTGGCCTCCTCAACCTTGATTCGTTGGAACTTGTTCTGACTATTCAGCAGCTCAATATCCTTTTGCTTTTTGGCAGTCTCGAATTGCACTTGAAGTTCTGCCATTTGCCAGTTCTTTGTCTCATTAAAAATGGAATCATTCAACTGTTTGTGTATTAAAAGATTTCTAGCAGCCGAACTCCAATTATTCAAACCGGAATCGGCTTTATATTGTAACAGATAAATATCTTTTTTTAACGAAATTGAAACGGATCCAGGTGATTCATGTAGTGCTTTACGCAAATAGGACGAGGCCATCTCATACTGATGTTTACTAATAAAATATTGACCAATCTCGTAATAAGCGTTGGCTGTAACCTGATTGTCCTTGGGTAATTTTTTCGCAAGCTTTATTAGCCTGGTGTAATAATTATCTGCCTGTCGCTCGTGCCTTGTGGCCTTATAGCAAAATGCCAGCGAACTGATTAACGAAGCTTCCGCCTGCATCCCGACTGGCTTGTTTTTAGACTCAATACTGAGCATGTAAGCCAACGCTTCCTTTTCCCTCTTCAACTTAATGAGCTCCCTTGCGAAAAAGCCAGCCTCTCTGAATTTGAAAAGATTCTCACCAGCTGTAAACGACCTGTTATCGAGCAACTTAGAATACCATTCGATGCTTTTGTTCGATTGTCCCAACTCTCGATACATCGCGGCTAGCTGGCCATAAAATGTCAGTGCCGAAGAAGAATCGTTAGTTGCTTCCACACTTTCAATAGCCTTCGTTGCATAAAAAATACTTTTGCCGTAATCACCCTTGCTGCGGTAAGTGATGGCCAGCAGGTCATAGATATGATGTAGTTCGCGATAGCCAATGGCATCGTAAAGTGCAAGAACTTCCAACAATTCGCTTTCAGCCATATCCAGCATTCCACTTACGATATGGATATCTGCAATGGATTTTAAAACCCAGGCTTCCCTTTCCTGATTGTGATTTCTTTTGTACAAATCCCGCATCTTTTGGAAACAATACAAGCGCGTCAAACCCTTTTTTTCCCTCAACGGAATAAGCGTCGTAAGTTCATGCCACAGCAATGCTTCGCGATCTTCATTTCCGGGTGCATTAATTTTGCTGATTAATTCCAGATATATTTTTATACTGGGGTGGATACCTTCCAGGATAAAGCTTTGCATTGCCTTTACATGTATACGTTCCGGCTGTAACTTATCAGACAATAATACTGACGATATTTTATTGGCTTGATTTAAGAAAAGCAGTGAGCTATCTAAATGTGATTTCGCCCGGAGAGTCCTGGGGATATGGAATAAATAGTGACGTCCTAAAATTACCAGCAAACGAAAGCGGGTTTCGTTTTGTAATGAACTTAATATCCGAAGAGCAGAACCCATATCTTGACTCCTGATAAAGGCATCCGCTTTTAAAATAACCGCCTCATTTGTTCCTTGCTCATATTTCAATGTTTTACTTAAACTAAGTGCTTTGTCAGAGAAATACAACGCACTGTCCAGCTGTGATTTCGGGTCGCCCGTTCTGTACACGTAATATTCCCTTAGCATGTAATACCGGCCGAGTTTGAGCAAAATATCAACGCGCCTTGTATCTGCCTTGCTATTTCGTAATTGTGCAAACAATTTGGTTTGTTCGGCCCACATTTTTTGTGCAAAAGAAGACGGTGAGCTCGCCAAAATAAAAATAAAGAAAATACAGATTCTTTTAATGTAGTAATGCATCATACTAGTATTGAGAATGCAACCGCTGATTTATTGCTTTTATATTATCAGTTAACTAATAATGACTATCAGTCATCTTATTTTGAATTCCAGCCTATTCGACCGAGCTTTGATTGCATTCAGTATTTAAAAATACAACTTTAATCTGTATAGTTTCAATAACTTAATCACATCATCATGCCGAATAGTAAAAGAATATTAATCACGGGCGCAGGTTCTGGTTTAGGGGAAGGCACCGCAATAGGACTGGCTCAATTAGGTCATGAAGTTTTTGCCGGCGTGCACATCGGGCCACAGGTAACCGTCCTTCGCGATAAAGCAAGGGAACTTGGTATTACAGAGAACCTCCGTGTGGAAAGACTTGACATTTTAGACCCGTATGACGTTAGTGCGGCACTTCGATGGGATGCTGATATACTGGTCAACAATGCCGGAATAGGAGAAACGGGCCCGGTGTCTGAAACTCCGCTGGAACTTGTTCGCAGGAATTTTGAAACCAATGTCTTTGCACCGCTGGACCTAACTCAGCGGTTCATTGCAAACCTAATTGAAAAAAACAGAAAAGGTAAAGTGGTTTGGCTGTCTTCTATGGGCGGGTTGTTTACGCCGACACATTTTGGGATTTATTGTTCTACCAAACATGCTTTGGAGGCCATCGCCGAATCCATGAAGGAAGAATTGGAACCGTTTGGCATTCAGGTTCAGACGATTAATCCGGGCGCTTTTTTTACTGGTTTCAATGAAAGAATGTCCGAAACGTCATTCCGCTGGTTGAACGATGCTAAAAATTTCACAAAAAAAGCCGCGTTAAAAGCATCTTTTGATGAACAAATTAATACGCCGGATTGGAAGCTGGACCCGCAGGATATGATCGATGAAATGGTGCGCGTCATTCCAGCCGAAACCGGAAAATTCAGGAATGTATTTCCTCAGTTTGTTGAGGATATGCTGAAAGAGGGACAGGCCAAAGCTTGGGAAAACACGATTTGATGGAAACCGATCTCATCATATATGTTTCATTGGTTTTGATGGTAGCATTCCTGGTGCTGATTGCCAGGAAGCTGTCCATCGCTTACCCGATCCTGCTTGTAGTAGCCGGGTTAGCATTGAGTTTCATACCAGGAATCCCCAATGTCCGAATCGATCCGGACATTGTTTTCTTGATTATCCTCCCTCCCATCCTTTTCGACGCAGCGCAGCAATATTCATGGCGGGCGCTCTGGAAATGGCGGCGGATGGTGAGTGTAATGGCATTTGGTTACGTTTTGCTCACTTCCACATTTGTTGCCATTGTTTCCTGCTGGCTCATTCCGGGCTTCACCATGGCCCAGGGTTTTCTGCTCGGGGCCATCATTTCACCGCCCGATGCAGCAGCGGCAACCGCGATCCTGAAAAAACTAAAACTTCCCAAGGGCCTCGTTTCCATCCTCGAAGGCGAAAGCCTGCTGAACGACGCAGCAAGCCTGACAATATTTCGGTTTGCACTCGCGGCTGTTGTTTCCAATCAATTCGTTTGGTATGAAGCACTTGGCACGTTTGCGGTGATCACCGTTTCGGGTATTGCGATTGGCGCAGCGATCGGAATGCTCTATTATGCTTTATACAAGTGGTTGCCCACTACGTCAGATCTGGATGTTACGCTTTTATTGGTGCTCCCCTACTTGAATTACATTGTTGCCGAAGAATTAGGATCTTCCGGGGTGATTGCGGTGGTTACTGCCGGATTGCTGCTTTCGTCACAGACTCATTTTGTCCTCCCGCACAGTAGCCGCCTGAAATCAAACGCCATATTACCGTCGATCACATTCATCCTGAATGCAATAGTATTCTTTCTGATTGGCATACAATTCCCTGGGATCATGAAGGGATTAAAGGATATCCCACTTTCCGAAGCGCTGAAAATAGCATTAATCATTGCTGCACTGATCATGCTGGTGAGGCTGGTCGCGGGACATATTTCGGGTATTTTTACATCATTTATTAGTAAGTATATCAAAGTGGCAGTCCCGCATCCGGGTTGGCGAAACCCCATGATTATCAGCTGGATCGGCATGCGGGGCGTCGTTTCACTTGCATCTGCATTATCCATTCCGCTTGTCATTCCCGGCGGTGGAGAATTTCCGTTTCGCAGCCTGATCTTATTTATCACCTACATTGTGATCATCGTCACGCTCGTCGGTCAGGGACTGACGCTTCCCTGGGTGATCAAAACTATCAAACCAGAAAAAATTCCTGGCGAAGTGGAAGACCATGATCAGCTCATGGCTATTGAAAAATATTTATTCAATGCTGCGCATGATAAATTTAGTTCCAGTTATGCAAAAGATGCTCTGGAAAACAGGATGATCCAGCACAAACTAGAACTTATGGCTTTCAAGGTAGGAGTTTATGAGGGGCTGGATGACGACTATCAAAAGGAAAAAGTGCGGGCGATGGTCAGACATTTTAATAAAGTAATGATGGAGGTTCTGGAACATGAAAGAAGACATTTGATTCATTTCTGTCGCAGGGACGAATTTGATGATGATGTCATCCGGATTATGGAGCGGCGACTGGACCTTAAAGAAGAAACGCTGGAAGATCATTTATGAAAGACCGTTTGTGGTCAATAAATTTTCCAGGTGCAAGAGCTCTTTGGGATAAGATGTATTTTTTCTTTTGGCAAAATGAAGCATATCCTCAGGCTGTTGGCTTCCCTCCCATGCGAGTTTCACAGTTCCATTCGCCAATTCATGCTTGCATACAAAATCCGGAACAACTGCAAAGCCATTACAACTTTTGAGATTGCGTAAAATAGACCCGTAATGCGGAAGAACGAAACTCGGCTTAAAGTCAGGTGATACTTCAAAATTTACTTGCCAAAAACGTTTTACAGCCTCCATGTCTGCGGAAGTCGCAAACCAAACCTGATTCCCGAGCCAATCAGAGATTGGCTCGGGATGGTTAGCAATAATCAGTTTTTCAAGTGTACTAATGTCAGTTTGACCTCCACAGACCAGCACATTGCGTGTGGTCATAAATGGTGTGTAAACCAAGTTCGGTAACGGCGGCGTTTGTGAAGTAATTACAAAGTCTATCACTCCGGCATTGAGCTCATTCAACAGTTGGGCACATTCACCAAACTTTGTAATCAGGTTGAACGGTAAATGTCCGACATGCTCTTCAAGCGTATAGTGAAACGTTGTAAAGCACATTCCGACACTCACCGTCGCCCTGCTGGTTTTCGATTTTTTGTAGCAAAGCTTTTCAATTTCTTCCAGGCCGATCATCGGGCCAATGATGTAATTGTAAAGCAGCGTGCCTCTGTCTGTTGGTATGACGCCCCTGTTTTTTCGTTCAAACAAGGCGGTAACCGGTGTAGGATTCAAGCGCACTCAAATGCAGGCTCACCCCAGGCTGGGAAATAAACAACGACTGCGCCGCCGCCGACAATGTGCCGACCTCGTACACCACTTTAAACGTCCTAAACCATTCGAGATTCAACATATTTACAAACTATTAACTGCTTGGTTGATCTGATCCAGCTCTTCGTTGCTGAGGTCGATATCAACCGCCCCAGCATTGCTAATGGCCTGTTCTTCGTTTCTGGCTCCCGCCAAAACGACGGTAACGCCTTTTTGAAGTGTTGTCCATTTTAACACTAGTTGTGATAAGGTGGCGCCTTTTTCTTGCGCTATTGGCTCAATGCGTTCCAGTAAAGATTTTACCTTATCAAGATCAAATTGCGAAAAGTATCCATTCCGGTGATCATCGGATTTTAGCGCGTTGCCGTTGAAAAACTTCCCGGTCAGCAAGCCCCTTTCCAGCGGACTGTATGCAATAATGCCAATATGATTTTCGACTGCCGCAGGAATTACTTTCGCCTCTATCTGTCGTTTCAACATACTGTAAGGCACCTGGTTAGACGCCAGGTTGATGTGTTCCTGCGCTTTCAACATTTGTACTTCATTATAGTTGCTAACCCCTGCCGCGCGGATCTTACCCTGATCGATCAGGAGCTGCATTGCTTCCATGGTTTCTTCAATGGGTGTGGTTGAATCGGGCCAGTGCAGTTGCAACAGGTCAATGTAATCGGTCCGCAGCCGTTGCAGGCTTTCCTCCACTTCTTTCATGACGTTGGCTTTCGAGGCATATTTATAGATCGGATACTGTTTACCGTCCTGATCAATATCCATCATAAAGTCACCTTTGCCATTGTTACTTCCGTCCCACACCATCCCAAATTTTGTAAGAATCTGAATTGCTGAACGATCTCTGTCCTTAATAGACTCACCGATTAACGCTTCGCTCAGGCCAAATCCATAGAATGGCGCCGTGTCCAGTGTGGTAATGCCGTGATCAATTGAAGTCAGGATTGCTTTTCGCGCATCGTTCTTTTCAGTTCCGCCCCACATGGTGCCGCCAATCGCAAAACTTCCGTACGTGATCGCGGATAACTTCAACGCCGAGTTACCTAACTGTCTGTATTCCATAATTTCTGGATTTTAATGTGATGAATTTTACCACTTACTTCTTTTTGAAATAATCAGCTGTGCCGTTGATCCAATCCTCGCGGCGGGGAGCAAAAAAGTCCAGATCAATAGTCCCTTCTTCAAGGCTGGTGAAACTGTGTGGAAGATTAGCCGGGATCAGCACAGCTTCACCAGCTTTGATAATGATCGTTGTATCGCCGATTATTGCTTTTACACTACCCTTTAAGATGAAAGAATACTGCTCATTTACGTGCTTATGCATGGGAACACTTGCGTCTTTTTTTAAAACGAAATAACCAAATGTGCCGTTGGCGCCCGACTCAGATCTGAGTGTAATGCCGTCAGAGATTGCCTTAGCTTCCATTTTGTCAATCACCAGGTGTTTTAGCTGCTGGGCTTGTGTTGGTAGATTTCCAAGCAGGAGGCAAAGCAGGCAAAGTGATAATTTTCCTTTCGCTTTCATCAGATAAGAATGTTAAGTATGAAAACTGATGTCAATGAATTGAGAACAGCTATTTTTTCAATAACCACTGCTCCACAGCCTTCGAAAAATCAGCAACATCAATCGGGTGCCTGCTGGTGATCAAGTTTCCGTCTGTTACCACGGGTACGTCCTGCAAAACGCCACCTGCATTTTTAAGATCGGCGTGGACGTTCCAGTAGCCAGTCAGCTTTTTGCCTTTCAAAATATCAGCAGTTGCCAGTACAACCGGCGCATGACAAATGGCTGCGACCAATTTTCCTGCCTTATTGAAATCCTGAATGTATTTGATCACATCTTTGTCAAAGCGCAGGTTATCCGGGTTCCAAGCGCCGCCAGGAATGAAAATAGCGTCATAATCGGCCACTTTTATCTGATCGGCCGTGCGGTCCACTTTTACCCAGCCCACAGGTTGCAAATACTGGATCGCCATAATATAACCTTTGGCCATTTCGGGCGTTCCCAAACCATAGCGCTCGGGCGCAGGATTGTATTTCGGTGCCACAATATCCACTTTCGCGCCCAATGCCCTAAAATACCAGACTGGTCCCAGCATTTCAATTTCCTCAAAGCCGTCTGCCGCGATCACCGCAATCCTCTTTCCTTTTAAAGCCGCAGGATCTTTGACTGGCGTGAAAAAGAATGCTTTCAATTGCTCATTTCCGGGAGCATTGAGTAGTTGGTAAACGGGCAGGTCGGCCACGACAGCCGTGGAAGTGAGTTGTTTCAAAATTTCAAGTTCATCAACGCCGCCGGATGAAGTTCTTGCATTTGTCTGCGCTTGCGCACTAAACAGGATAAAGCAGCTCAATAGATTTGCCAAGATGAATTTTGTGATTGCTTTCATTTTTAAATGATTTAATGTTGAATTGAGTTAGTACTATTCGCGGGTGAGAGGAGCTATTTCAATGAGTGTGTGCAGTCCTTTTTGAAAAGGCTTTTCTTTAATGTCTGTTTCCAGATAATCAACAACAGGCTTGATTGGCGGGAACTTCAAGTGAAACTGGAAAGCGGCTTCGCTCCTGAATTTTTCGTAGGTCACAAATTGCTCGCTGTCATTTTCCAGTTGTGAGAGCTGATAAGTAACTACGCCTTTCTCACGGCGAAACTGGGGCATTGCTACGTGATATACATCCTTGAAACGCTGCGCTGTGCCTGATTTTGAGTTCACAAAAAGCATCATCGTCTGTGGATTATCCTCCTTTCTTGCGGATCTTCTCCATTGCTGTTTCGAGAGAGGTTCCAGATCTTTTACATTAAATACTTTGGAAGGCTGCTGCAATGCTTCTTTAGTAAGCGCGGTTATAGCTGTAAACTGCTTATCCTTCGCTGATTGACTTAGCGCAGCTTTGTTATCCCATCTCTCAATCAACCATAACAAGCGGGGATTTTCCTTTTCTGAATAAGCCTCGGCCATGACATTATTGCCTGAGCTGAGCGCATGTAAAACGTATTCGCTCAATGCTTTTCTAAATTGAGCCTGATACGCATCCTTCACTTCAAATTGCGTGATCCGGGCAACATTGTTTTGCTGAATGTCTTGCGCAGTTACCTGGAAAATACACAGGATAAACAGCAGAAAGAATAACAATTGAGGCCGTGGTGGAATGGAAAAAAATGCTTTCGGTTTCATAATTTTTGTTGATAAAAATTCAATGTAAATGATAATGCTCCGATCAAATAATTGTATCTCCCCTGGCTTGAATCGGGCGCGGAATGTCTTTTTCGCCTATGGTTTGAAGCATATTAATCTCAATTTCCCTGCAAATGGACAGCATCGGCGTATCGTTGTGCAAGCCTTCAAACGGGTTCTCTGAATAGTCACCGGTCATTTCCATGGCGACGAAAATCCAGCCTATAATTGCCCCGACCGGAATCGCTAACCAGACCCCGGCAGCGCCCATCTTACCGAACTCGCCAACGATGCCAAACGGCAGGAGAAAAATGAAAATGCAGACGAACACAAAGCTGAATGTGGCATACTTTCGAGGCAATGGCGATTGCTTGATCCGTTCCAGGTTCCCCTGGCAATCATAGAAACTATTCACAGCCGTTTGAAACTGCATTTGCTGGATCATGGTGATTTCTTTGCGCTCATAAAGCTTCTGGATCGTTTCCGTTTGCAGGTTCAGCAATTGTACAGCCGCATTTTGATATTCCTTCAATTGATCACTTTCCACCTCGGAAATGTATTCTCTCCCTGCTGCCTCTTGCAACTCATTCTCAAAAATGGCAGCGAGTCTTGCCCGCCTCAATCTGTTGATTTTACCCAATCCAAAAATCCCCTTCAAACTGACATGTTCCCATGGAGTGGGTTCAAGCAGTTGATTTCGAAGCTGATAAATATAGGCAATGTGCCGGAACACAATCTGCCTTCTCACCTCCACGCTGTCACTCACATCCAGCTCCCCCGAACGGGTATTGCGGGCTAGAGTTCCCAATCTTCTGCTGCTATTCGTCATTTCACTCCATATTTTCCTCGCCTCCCAAAGCCTGTCGTACGATTGATTATTTTTAAAACCCACATAAAACGCAACCGCAGTGCCAATGAGCGGAAGCGGAAGCCACGGAAGCGCCATCAACCTGCATTCAGTAAAATGATACAGGACAGCCACCAGCGACATCCACCCCGTGAGCCACCACAAATGATAGCCGGTGAACTCATAAATAGCTTTGACAGAAAGCATTTTCCTGACAATCATAACCGCGACGAAAATTAAATATTACACGAAGATTCGAGCGAACGGACAATGATATACGAACACCCAATTAGTCATCATTTCCCTCCCGGAGAAACTGAATGATCCCCCTCATATAGACTTGCTGCTGATCATACATGCTGAGATGACTTCCATTGTGACAATACAGATATCTGCCGTTTGCGACTTGCTTGCTCATCCATTCCATGTGCTTGGGATCCATCTCGTCATATTTCGCACCGATCATCAGGGCCGGAACTTTGATCTGGTTCAATCTTGTGCTGATATCCCAATTCTTCAAACTCCCGATGATACCAAACTCACTCGGCCCCTGCATGGACAAGTAATAGGGCTGGTTTAGCTTCCCTAGTGCTCTGGTAAACGGCTCGGGCCATTGATCGAGCGGGAGCCGACAAACAAACTTCCCATAGAAATGTTTCGTAACCAATGCCGTATATCTGGGATTGGCGTAGTCATTTCTGGCTGCCAGCAGGTTAATGCTATCCAATGCGACTTTCGGAAGCTGTTTTACGAGCACTTCTTTAATGTACCGGTTGAACTCCTTCCCGCTTGAAGACATATTGGAAATGATCAGTCCCTTGACGTGCTGCTGGTATTTCAGCGCATATTCCATGGCCAGAATGCCGCCCCACGAATGCCCGAAAATGTAGAGATTGTCTTTATCCAAACCCAATGCTTCCCGCACCTGCTCCAACTCCGCGACTGCACGATCGACGCTAAACCGGGTTGAATCCACTGACTTGTCAGAATTCCCTGAGCCGAGTTCATCATAATAATAAAACTCGATACCCTCCTTTGGAAAAAAGCTTTCAAAAACTTCCAGATAATCGTGCGGAAAACCCGGGCCGCCTGCCAGGAGCAAAACCTTGATTTTGGGATTATTCCCGATCCGTTTGGTCCAAACTTTGTATACACCGGCCGGGGTTTTGATTGGAATCATCTTAACCCCGGCAGTCTGCACCTGCGAAGTGTCCGAGGCATAGTAGTCAAGTAAATGTTCGCTTTGCTGCTCCTTATCCCTGCACGCGGCCAGCGCGAAGACCATTAACAGAACGATGTATTTGAGTTTTATTCTCAGCATTATTTATTCAATTCAGATTTAATTCTGAGGTCAGTACGACCTCCCTGTTTTCCAGTAACGGGATGATTTGCTTTACGGCGATCTCCTGAAAATGCGCTGAATTCCGGTGCGCAGTCAGAGCGGCTTCGTCTGTATAACTTTCAAATAAAACAAGCACATTAGGATTTGACTTATCCTGGAAAACCTGATAAAATAGATTATCCGTTTCTGCTTTGCTTTTTTGAGAAAGGTCTGCCAGCAAATGAAGCACGGTTTCGAGATTTTCACTTTTGACCTGCCATTTGGCAAAAGTCGTAATTGTGGTTGCGCTCATGATCGCTGATTTATGAACCTGCTGACTCTAAAATGGCAATCACCTTCTCGGCAACGCCCTGGGCCGAAGCCGGATTTTGACCTGTTACAAGCCTTCCGTCGGCGATGCTGTAAGGCTGCCAGGGATCCACGGAGCTATAATTGGCACCGTGAACTTTCAGCAGATCTTCCAGCTCAAAAGGCACATCTTCCTTCGCATAATTTTCTTCTTCCTCTTTACTGAACCCGGTCACATTTTTTCCGTTGACCAGGTAAGAACCATCTTTCAATATCACATTACCCAGTGAAACCGGACCGTGGCAAACCGCACTCACTACTTTGCCACTTTCATAAAAATCCGCCAGTATTTGCTGCACAGGTGGATTGTCGGTCATGTCGGCAACCGGCCCCAGGCCGCCTGGAACGAACACTGCATCGTATCCTGCTATGGAGAGGTTTTCAATACTTTCCGTGCTTTTCATTTTAGTCAATCCGTCGTCGCTCAAAAAGGCGCTGTTGATGGGATCATCCAGTTCGACCATATCAATCGGTGCTTCGCCTCCTTTTACACTGTAAATATCGATGTCATACCCTTGCTTTTTAAAGGCTTCGTAGGGATGCGCCAGCTCGGTAAGCAAGCTGCCGGTTGGGCGATTTTTCGGGCCGATCACAGCCGCACTGGTCACCATGAATAGAATTTTTCTCCTCATAATAAATGGATTTAAGTGGTTGCATTATTTGATATAAACTGTCTTCACATTGACAAACTCGTGGATGCCAAAATCGCTCAGTTCGCGGCCGTAACCTGATGTTTTGATCCCGCCGAACGGAAGGCGCGGATCGGAAGCCACACGGTGGTTCACGTAACTCGAACCGGCCTGAAGTTCTGTTGCAGCAATGTGCTCACCCTTGGCTATGTCTTGCGTGAAAACAGCTGACCCCAATCCAAAAATGCTGTCGTTGGCAATACGGATGGCGTCGGCCTCGTCTTCCGCCTCAATGATGGAAGCCACCGGTCCGAATAATTCTTCATAGTAAGCCGGCATTCCGGGCTTTACATTAATCAGCATCGTGGGCGGATAAAATGCATTATTTCCGGGTGGCACTTCCCCACCTAAAATGCAAACTGCTCCCTTTTCAATCGATTTCTCAACCTGGCCGTGAAGCTCGTCGCGGAGGTCTGCGCGTGCCTGAGGTCCCACTTCTGTTGCGGCATCCAGCGGATCTCCCACCCGTTTCGCCTTCATTTTTTGAAAAAAAAGCTTGATAAACTCTTCGATCACCGTTTTCTCAATAATGAACCGCTTACCTGCAATGCAACTTTGTCCGCCGTTGATCAGGCGACTGTTCACACAGGATTCAGCTGCCAGTTCAAGATCAGCATCTGCCAGCACAACATAGGCGTCGCTTCCGCCCAGTTCGAGAACCGTCTTTTTCAAAACCGACCCGGCTTTTGTGGCAACCTGGATACCGGCATTGGTGCTGCCCGTGAGGGTGACTGCTTTAATCAAAGGATGTTCAATGATTTTCGAAACTTTGTCGCTCCCAACCAGTAACGTCAAAAAGACATCGTCCGGGAAACCGGCTTGCCTTACTATTTCCTCAATAGCCAATGCGCAGCCCGGCACATTGGATGCGTGTTTCAGCACGCCGCAGTTACCAGCAGCCAGCGCCGGCACCAGGAACCGGAAAACCTGCCAGAAGGGAAAATTCCAGGGCATGACTGCCAACACTACGCCAATCGGCTGAAAGGTGACGTAACTTTTAGAAGCTTCTGTTTCAATAATCCTGTCTGAAAGATGCTTTTCGGCGTTTTCCGCATAATACTCGCAGCAACGGGCGCATTTTTCAACCTCATCAAGTCCTTGCGTGACAGGTTTCCCCATTTCAGTGGCCATGAGTACAGCCAATTCCTGACTGCGCTTTCTTAATACACCTGCCATGGAAATAAGCAGTGCATTGCGTGTTTCACGGGTGGATTTTTTCCAACTTTCCCATGCCGTGTTCGCACGCTCGATCTTTTGGACGGTTTCCTCAAAACCCAGGTCAGTATAGGTTTTTATCTGGCTGCCATTGGTTGGATTGATTGATATAATACTCATAGCTCAATGTTTAGAAGTTAGCTTTTTGCTGCAAGATGGATTGCGGCCCGGATTCGCTGATAAGTGCCGCATCGGCAAATGTTTCCTGACATAGCCCGGTCAATGTCCTGATCATTGGGTGCCGGATTTTCCGTCAGGAGAATGGAAGCTGCCATGATCTGCCCCGATTGGCAATAACCGCATTGCGGAACGTCCACTTCCGCCCAGGCCGACCGGAGTGAGTCTCCTACGTGATTATTCAGGCCTTCAATGGTAACGATTTCTTTCCCGGCTGCGCGGGACACCGGCGTGATGCAGGACCGTATTCCGTCCCCATCCAGATGCACCGTACAAGCCCCGCATTGCGCCGCGCCGCAGCCGAATTTTGTTCCTGTCAGACCCAGTACGTCACGGATTACCCATAGGATTGGCATTTCGCCCGGCACGTCCAATGTATGATTGTCCCCGTTCACTTTTAGCGTGATCATAGTTGTCTTCTGTTTTAAGGAATGTTATTAAAGCCTAGCTTTTTCGGTACACAGGCAGTGTTCTGATCCGGCTTCCCATAGCGGCAAAAATCGCGTTGGTCAAGGCGGGCATCACTTGCCCCGCAGCCGCCTCTCCTATCCCGCCCGGCTTTTCCTCGCTTGGGACAATGTGCGTTTCCACCAGCGGCATCTCATTCATCCGCAGCGATTTATAGTCATGAAAATTGCGTTGATCCACCAGTCCGGCTTTATAAGTCACTTCGCTGTACAAGGCTGCGGAAAGTCCGTGACCGACACTGCTTTCCACCTGGGCTAAAACACCATCCGGATTGATAGCAATGCCACAATCAACGACGCAGGTTGCTTTGCTGACTTTGACCAAACCTTTCGGATTAACCGTCACTTCAAATATTAATGCGGCAAAACTTCCCATTCCTTTGAAAGCGGCAACGCCCATTCCTTGTCCTTTGGGCAGCTTTTTACCCCAGTCACTTTTCTCTTTAAGCACTTTGAGTACATGAACCAACCGGGGCTCTTCTTTATAGAGCGCGATGCGGTAATCCAATGGATCTTTCCCGGCCGCGTAGGCCATTTCATCCGAAAGGCTTTCCATGGCAAAAATGGTGTGGCTGAGCCCAACCGCCCGCCAGTTGTCTACGGTAACGGGCAAAACTGGCGTGTTCAGTTCGATTTTCTTATTTGCCAATGCATTCACGTGTGCGGCTTGTTGCATGCCTTCAATGGAATATTGATCTACACCATTAATCACCGCCACTTTCTCAAACGGCCCGCCCGTCATCACCGACTGTCCGACACTGATCTGTTTCCAGGCGACTGGCAAGCCATCCTTACCCAGCCCGACTTTGAACCGATGCAAAAATGCTGGCCTGTAACGTCCGCCCGCAATGTCATCTTCCCGCGTCCAGACCGTCTTGACAACTTTCCCTGTCGCCTTTGCAATTTCAACCGCCTCGCGCACAAAATCGGACCTTGTAATATTTCTCCGACCGAATGAACCGCCCAAAAACATAGTATGAATAAAAACTTTACTGATCGGCAAGCCCGTAATTTCAGCGGCTGCATTCTGATCGTCCGTTTGTGTCTGGGTGCCGGTCCACACCTCGCATTTGTCTTTGGTTAAGCGAACCGTTGCATTCAAGGGTTCCATCGGTGCGTGAGCAATGTAGGGCTGGAAGTATTCCACGGATATTATTTTTGCGGAAGTTTTGAGCGCCGCATCTACATCACCTTTTTCCGTTGCGACTATGCCTCCCTGATCTGCTCTTTTTTTGTAATCTGCTAAAAGGCTCCTACTGTCGATCTTCGCGTTTTCTTTCAGGTCCCATTGCACATTCAGTGCATCTCTTCCCCTTCTTGCCACCCAGAAATTATCTCCCAGCACCGCCACTCCCTGCGGAATTTCAACAACCTGCTTTACGCCTGGAATGCTAAGCGCTTTTTCCTTATCGTAACTTTTAATAACTGATCCTTCCAACGGAACCCGTGCTATCACAGCAGTCAGCGCATCAGGTTCGCGGACATCAATGCCGAAAATCGCCTTACCATTTGATTTATCGGGTGTATCGAGCCGTTTTTTGCTTTTGCCAATTATTTTCCAATGCGCTGGGGTTTTAAGAGGCACCTCCGCTGGTGGTTTCAACTTTGCGGCATCGTTCACCAGATCACCATAATCTATTTTCATGCCCCCTGCAATCACCTGCCCGTTTTCTGTGATACATTCGGCAAAGTCAACCTTTGCGCGGGATGCAGCGGCCTGCACCAATAAATGTCGTGCGGTGGCTCCCGCTTTTCGGTATCGTTCAAATTCTGAGGAAATGCTCGTTGACCCGCCTGTGCGCTGTGTGGCATAAACGGTATGATAATATTCCACTGCGGCGGGGGCATGTTCAGCCCGGACTTTTGTCCAGTCGGCATCCAGCTCTTCTGCGATCAGCATGGGCAGCGAGGTCCATATTCCCTGTCCAACCTCGGAGCGTGACAACAGCACGGTCACCTGACCATCCGTTCCGATCCGAAGGTAAGCATTTGGTTTTAAGGTGTCCAGGCTCGCGTTATTCCGTTCTCTTTTGCCTGCAAAAGAATGAAATGGAATGAGCAGCCCGCCTGCCAGGATTGCGCTGGTTGTCAGAAACTCCCGACGGTTGTATTCAGGTATCTTTTCCATCATTTGCAACATTTGTTAATCTGGTGATGAATTGAAATGCATTCCATGCTACTTGTCCGGCAGCACGGCACCTTTGTTTATCCACTCTTTTACTCTTGCGACAAACACATCATGGGAAAGCGGCGGGCGGTTGCCGTATGTAAAGCTGTGCTGCACAAGCGGGTCTTTCTCAACGTGGTCGATAAACCGTTCCATGGTTGCAAAGCCCGTAAAGCTTGAATCTTTGAAACTGGCCGCCAGCTCCCTCGGCGATTTCCCTTCAAAGACCATTTTGCGGTTTGCCGGGGGCAAATGCCAGTTTGGATGCGAAGGAGGCAAATGCGCCCCTTCCAGCTCCGTAGTCTGCGGCTGGTGGCAGTTGGAGCATTTATTAGCATAAACCCCCTTGCCGTCCACGCCGCGGGTAACGCCCTGGGAATGTAAATGGCTGTCATCTCCCTGGAACGGCGTATCTCCCTTCGGATGACAATTCATGCATCTGGGATGCATAAAAACCGTGTATGCGTCAAGGAATGCTCTCTTGGACTCTGCTGCACGCAGGTTAGCTTCCGAAATCTGCTCCATCGGCTTTACGCGAGCAGCGTCGAGATCATCGATTTGATCTTCATGAATCAATTCTTTTGCCTGAACGAAGCACGTCAGAATTACCACGATTGTAGCAAACAAAAAAGGTGAACGGCCAAATTTGATCTCTTTCATATTTCTTGATTATTTGAAATAATTCCTCGTTAAATTTCATTAACTCATTGCCTTATACGCTTCAATTTCAAAGCGTTGATCTTGCTAGTTTAGTGACTTGATCAGAACCAGAAAAAACAAATGCAGCTTGTCGCCGGATCGATCCGACTGCCTCACGTAAGAGAAGTCCAGGTTGAGCTTATCGACCACCGCCAAGCTAACTCCTGCACCTACCCTGTTCCTGGCCAGGTGAATTTCATTTAAATAAATCCAGAACTCATCAACCACATAAGGACTTATTTTGTAGTGATCAAACTTGATATGATAAAACAGCCGCGCCCGGTTCCGATCGTAATGCTTGCTGTCCTTCAAAGTTCTGAACCGGTTCCATATTAGGTTTCTATTTTCTAGCATGAATTTCCTCGAACCTAATTTCAGCGTTGCCCCATTCATGAATGTCGACTCGTCGTTATTCCTTTCTGGTAAGTCCAAAAACAAATAGCCCAGATTAATGTCGAGCAGCCGATTGACCTTCAAAACCGAGTTGGCATAGATAAAGAACATTCCCTGCTGTGGGTTCCAGCCCGGCTGCAAATTGATTGCCGCCGAATCGGACACATTGAATTGTAATGTCGGCATCAGCCAAATCGCCCTGGTTGCCGGAGTTTGAGCATTTGCCTTAAAGCTGAATAGACAAACAAAATGCAAGGCGACGCCTACCCCAAGATTAAATGTAAGCTTCATTTCGGAGCGGTTTCGTCTTTACATATGTTGTAAAGTTGCATCCGCAACTTGCCTTGAAATATTTGCTAAAATGTGCTGCATCGTTGAAACCGAGCTTATATGCGATGTTTTTCAGATTGGCATTTTGTGCCGCCGCCATTTGCTTCGCTTGTCTGATCAGTCGCTCGCGGATGTTTGCCCCGGCCGAAAGCCCTGTTTCGCGTTTGATGACTTTATTCAGATAATTGGGAGTTACCGCCAGTGCATCCGCATAGTCACTGACTTTCTTGAATTCCAAATATTTGCTTTCCAGCAGGCTAAAAAACCGGATTGCCAAAACAGCATCTGATTTGATATCAGGCCCCAGGACAATTGATTTTTGTTTGGATAAATAAATCAAAACAATACGCAGGTAAGCGGACAAAACTTCAATTTTCGAACCGGTGGAATGCTTCAATTCCCATTGCATACATTCGATGACGCTCCCGATTCCTTCTGCACTAAGTTCACCAATTTCGTATATCCTCGACACAAGATTGGAACTATACGCACTTGTAAATTTAAAATTTACTGGTAACATTTCTGCTTGGAAGCGAATCACCAATCCATCCAATTTGTATGCTTGTTCCAAATTGATTGATTGGCCTGGTTTCAGGAGAAGCGCATTTTCTGCTGAAATGGTATAAACTTCCGAACCGGACGACAACTGACAATTACTTCCTTTTATCAAAATGATCTCGACAAACTCGTACTTCGTGTCTGCCCTATTTTTAAAATAGTCAGCAGTCAACACCAGTATTTCCAAGGGCTCAGTCAGATCAGTTTGCATATCAATCGAATTTGCTTTTTCACTTTCAAATTCGATTGCAACCAATTATGTGCCACTTCTGCGTTTATCCTTAAAATAGCGCCTCAATAAATACAATATACTGATTTTGAACACATTAATATATAGAATGACTTCAATTCAATTTATCAAAAACCCATGCAGCTCCGAAATTTTCGGGGGAGGCTTTTTTCAGACTCCGATATTTTCGGAGTCTGTGTGACGAATTCAAAACTTATTTGATTCTGTAAAATTCGTAAAATCTTCGCGTTGAATGCCGAGTTTTGCCATTCTGGATTCCAGTGTAGTAGGCTTTAAATTCAACAATTCAGCAGCTCCATTTGCACCGCGGATCAGCCCTTTTGATTTTCGTAAAATGGATATGATATATTCTCGCTCCGTCTCTCTCTGAATGTTCTTGACATCTTCAAGCGTTGCAATGTTCAATTTGTCGGTGCTTTCAATGCCCTTGTTGGTCAGGCTTCGCTTCAATTCCAGCTTCGATTTCCCGTCATTCAAAATCACAGATTGTTCTATTACATTTTCGAGCTCGCGAATGTTGCCTGGCCAATCATAGGCATTCAATCCTTCCATCATGGATTCGGCAACACCCGGAAAAAGCCTGCCAAATTCGTGGCAAAATTTATTTGCGAAGAATTCGGTCAACGCAGGTATGTCACTTTTTCGCTCCCTCAATGCCGGTAATGTAATGGGAAATACATTCAACCGATAATACAGGTCAAGTCTGAATGTTCCTTTTGCGACTTCCTTTTCAAGGTTTCTGTTGGTGGCAGCAATGATCCTGACATTTACTTTTTTGGAAATGCTGCTGCCAATGTATTCGACTTCCTTTTCCTGCAAAACACGCAAAAGCTTCACCTGCATATCCAATGGAAGCTCTCCGATTTCATCCAGAAAAATAGTCCCGTCATTGGCTTGTTCAAACTTGCCCTTACGCTTTTCGCTAGCACCGGTAAATGCGCCCTTTTCGTGGCCGAACAACTCCGATTCTATCAATGCAGAAGGAATAGCAGCGCAATTGACTTTGACAAATGGGCCATTTTTCCTCGGCGAATTGGAATGGATAGACCGTGCAATATTCTCTTTACCAGTGCCACTCTCGCCAAGGATCAGCACGGAAGTCGTGTAGGGAGCAACTTGCATGGTTAGATCCAGGGCGCTCAGTAAAAGGGGATGATTACCAATAATGCCTTTGAAACCGGATTGAAATATTGCTGCACTGTTCTTTGGTTGTACCATATTGGATGATAAGGCCGGTGATTCGGCAGTATCAAATCCAGTTTGCGCAACGTCGCTCAAATGGGTTTTCAGACTTTGCAACAAATTAATGTGCCTTGTCGAATAAGCATTAGGCTGTCGGCTGTAAAAGAAATAATGAACAACCAATCCATTATGCAAAGCCACAGGCAAAACTAGATACGATTTCAATTTGAATGTATCGGCAAGGACCTTCTGAAGTGTTACCGGCGCAGACATTTCGACAGCAGATAAGTCATCGTAAATATTCGCATCCGTGTCTATTGGACTATTGTCCGCCACCATCGCGAGCGCAGGATCCTTCAAACCTAAAATGGTCGCAAACTCTTTTTTGCCTAAGAACTGATACTCGTTGAAACCGATACGTAAATAAGCCAGATCATTAAACTGCCCGGTTTTAAATGGCCTCGTACCAGAAGCAATTAGATCAAAGGGAACAAATGGCTGAATGACCCCGGCCATTTTCAACAACTTTTGATCAGCATCCAGCACTTCCTGGCTGATATCGCTCATCTGTTTTTGTAAAAGAGTTTCCTGGCGCAACTTTGAATCCAGACTGTGCGTGTGGCGATACCACGCAATGTCCAATGAAACGAGTAAATCTTTTTCCCTAAACGGCTTGACTAAAAACCCATCCGGCTCCGTAGACTTGGCTTCTTCCAGTATTTTCTGGCTCGAATTGGCCGACAGATAAATGAAGGCAATATTTTCAGCACGTAATGTTCTGGCAAAATCAATTCCCGACAACTTACCTTTCAACTGGATATCAAGAATGACAAGATCCGGCTTTTGTTTCTTAATACTTTCGTCCGCTTCTTCCACCGAAGCCGAGATGCCATTCACCTTGTAACCGGCCTGCTTCAAAACTACGCGCAGGTCATTGGCTACAATAAATTCATCCTCTACGATAAGCACATTACCACTCATATAAACAGGTATAATTTAAAAAGCTAATTTACCAAATTAAATCTGACAGTGATATGTACGCCATGATCACTTTCTATTTTGAACACACCATTCAATTGCTTTGTTAGCCCTTGCATCAGATCCAGCCCCAGGGAATTATGCTGCATAATGTCCAAACCTGCCGGCAATCCGACACCATTATCCGATATCCTGAGCAGTATATGTTCCGCTCCGTCGCGATGCAGATCAATGCGGACGCCACCCATTTCCACATTTAGGAAAGCATATTTGATTGCGTTAACGATCCCTTCATTGATGATGAGCCCCAGTGGAATGACTGATGCCACATCCAGGTACAATGCTTCAATATATTGCTCGAAAGTGATACGGTTTCCTGTTGAAAAACTGTCTTGCAAGTTACAGACCAATTCATTGACATATTCCTTCATGGAAATAGTGGACATGTTCTGATCCATGTAAAGTTTCTGATGGATCAGTGACATGGCCTGCATCCGTCGAAGGCTGTCTTTTACAGCAAGAATCGCAGCATCGTCTTTTAGATACGCGGTTTGTGTATTGAGCAAGCTTGTAACGATTTGAAGGTTATTTTTTACTCGGTGATGCACTTCCGTAATCAGCCATTCTTTTTCTTCCAGCAATTTATTTTGCTCGGCATTAAGTGTTTGCAAGAAATGGTTTTTGCGGTCCAGCTCCTTTTGATTTGCTTCCAGTACGCGGTTACTTCTTTGTTTGATCAGATATCGATTATAAAGCAGTCCGATAATCACGAGCAATAATCCCGCGGCTGCCAGCATAATGTTTTTCAGTTCATTTGCCTGTTTATTTTTATTATGGAGTAATTCAATATCTTTTTTCCTTTGTGCAGTTTCATATTGAACCTGTAATTCCTCGATTTGTCTGCTTTTTGCAATACTGAAGATGGAATCATTTAATGCCTTATTTCTCAGCAAATACTGCATAGCTGAAATGTAATTTCCGGCCGCAGAATCTGCCTTATATAGCACCATGTAAAGCCCCTTAGTTTCTGACAATGAGTTAATTCCCTCTGATGCATTTAATGCTTTCTTTAAATAAAGTGCGGCCGTCTTATATTCTTTTTTACTTAAAAAATATTGCCCGATTTCATTATAAACATCAGTATAGATTTCATTGTTATTCTGCAACTGACTACTAATCGTTATTAATTTGTTATAGTATCGATCCGCCTGACGATTTTGATGCGCCGAGCGATAGCAATAAGCCAGAGAGGCCGCCATGCTTGCTTCCGCATATATCCCAAAAGGCTTATTATTTGTCTGATAGGCAAGCATAAATGCCAAAGCCTCCTTTTCCCTTTTTAATTTTATTAATTCTCTGGCCAAAAAACCTGCGTCCCTGATTGTGTAGGGATTGCTATCATCAGCAAGTAATTTCCGTCGTACCACTTTTCGATACCATTCCAAACTTTTTTCATGTTTTCCCAGCTCTCTATACATATTGGCAAGGCGACTGTAAAAGGTAGTTGCCCTAGCAGTATCATGTGTAGCCTCCATTCCCTCAATGGTTTTTAACCCATAAAAAATAGCCTTACTATACTCACCTTTATAACGGTAAGTAACTGACAATAAATCATATACATAGTGAATGTTTTGATAGCCTATCGCTTTGTAACGCCGAAGGACCACAAGCAGCTGCGATTCAGCAAGCGCCAGTCTGCCTTGCACCAGATTAATGTCGGCAATGCTTTTTAATGCTTCGATTTCTTTTGCTTCGCTACCCGACTGCTTGTAAAGCGCAGCCATCTGTTGATAGCAATACAACCTGGTAATGCCGCTATTATCGCGCGACGAGATCAACTTGGCGAGCTCTTGCCATATACTGGCCTGGATTTCTTCTTCGCCGGGTATGTTAATACAGTCAATCAGTTCTTTAAATTTTTTCTTTCCAACATTTACATTTCCGTTTTTAAACTCAAAGATTGCGCGGGCATGAAGAGTTTCATTTTGCCATTTTTGAGCAGAAAGCGTCTTGGCATTTTTGTCTGCATCTAGCAAAAAAGCAAGTGAACTGTCTGTGTCGGCCTTCGTTTTATTTTGCTTAGCCATGTAATAATTGGCCAGAGTGATGGCAAATCGAATGCGGGTGGAATCTCGCAATGTGCTTAATAAGCTGATGGCAGATTTCAGCTCATTATTTTTAATAAATAGATCTCCTTTCAATAAGATCGCGTCGTCCTGTCCCCTTTGGTATTTCAAAGCTTGGCTCAAATAAAACATTTTATTTGCGAAATATAGCGCGCTGTCAGCGTGGCTTTTCAACTTGCCGGCACTATTAAGATAATGCCGGCTTAGCTTGTCATAAATATGCACGCGATGGGTATCAGCCTTGCTATTACGGAGCTGCAACAGTAATTCTGGATGATTATCTTTTCCTTTTTTGGAAACGTCACGTAGCGGGGCCATTAATAAAATGGCAGAGATAATGATCGGGAAAATTATTCTGGCCTTACCAAAATGCATGTTAATCAACTTATTGATCTGCCCAATATCCGTTGACCGACCAAACACAAAAATGCAATGGTACTAATTTTCTGTTATAACGACTATGTATAAATGACGACTGATGTTGTCAGAATCGGGACAGTTTCTTGTAGCAGTATATGCGAAAACGGAAAAGTGCGGAACTGTGCTACTAAAACCAGGTACCAGCCGCAATTAAAGCAGACAAGCTTTCAAATAAGTTTGTGCTCCTCCGTGAGAAGCCCGGGGCGGCTCACTGTTACTTTCTTAAACAGGGGCGTAAAGTACGTTTGGCTCTTAAAACGCATTAAAAGTGCAGTCTCGAAATAAATGTTGGGCCCCGGAGAAAGTACAATTTAACGTGAGATTGGAGCGGTTAACTGAACAATTTCAACGCTCTGAATGCTAATAGTCCAGAAACTGGAAGGATGAATAAAGTTCGCTTAAACCACCGATTAATTCAGACATTAACTTTCATAGATAAAATCTATTATCTGGTAATATGAGTTTTGCTAATCAGAACAATGTGCTGCAACCTATTTGACGCTTATTTGAAGTGGAATCGATAAACCTACCTTTACGCAATTCATGGCGACCAATGTGCGAAAGCGTTTCATATTCGGATTGTTAAAAAATAGACGCCTGGTTAATAATTCGTAATCACCCATACTGGCTACTGAGACAACTAAAACAAAATCCATTTCACCGGTTACATAATAACATTGTTGTACTTCGGGTGTTGCAAGGAAAGATGCCTTAGCCTGGTCAATTAAGTCTACATGCTCGCTTTCCAGTTCAACTTCGACTATTATCGTAATGCGTTGGCCAACTTTTTCGGCATCCAAAACAGCAATGTTAGCTCGAATGACCCCATCAGCCTCCATCCGCTTGATACGACGATTAACTGCCGCAGCTGAAAGGTTGACTCGCTCTCCTATGGTCCGCTGGGGAGTAAGATTCCCTTCCTGGAGAATGGCTAAAATTTCAATATCAAAATGATCCAAAGACATTATTAAAGAATATTGGCAATACAAAGGGCAAAATGAAACAAAATTGCAGATTTACATAGATTTTAGAGAAACTATTTCAATGAAAGCGTAATATTTTTGCAGATAATTAAAGTCGATTTGTAATTATCATAAAAATGAACCCGAAAATTAGCACCCTGGTATTTTTCATGTGTCTGTATGCAAATATCCTTTTTGCTCAAAAAACCATCTCTGCGGCTCCTGACCAGCTCTACAAAGACATTGTTAAAGCGGACAGCCTCCTGTTTAATGCCTTTAATCATTGTGACAGCTTAACGTATCGTAAATTCATAAACAATGACATCGAGTTCTATCATGACCTAGGCGGTTTAAACGTAGGTGCTGATTACGAAATGCGCTCTATAATGGAGATGTGTGCCAGAGGCAATCAAATCAGGAGAGAACTAGTCAAAAGCACTTTGGAAGTACATCCAATACAGGGATATGGTGCTGTTGAAATCGGAGTGCATACATTTTATCACACCAACAAAGGCCAGACACAGGAAAAAGTCAGTGGAACTTACAAATTTGTTCAGCTATGGCAGTTCAAAGACGGAGCCTGGAAATTAGCCCGGGTTATTAGTTACGGTCACAACGAGATGCATAATGATTAAGAAAGTCTTCCGTGCTCTCGTTTTTGCCTTTCTGGTCTCGGCAGTGCATGCTCAAATTAAAACCCTAAACGGAAATATAGTCTCGAGGGCATCCCTTGATCAGTTTCTGGCATCCCAGGTGAATCCAGGTAACTTGCCTGGTTTGTCCATAGCAATCATTAATAATGGAAAGATTGTTTATCACCGGTCTATGGGAACCACAAGTATGGAAACTCACGCACCCTTAAATGACCAGTCCATTTTTGAGGCTGCATCTTTATCCAAAACTGTTTTTACTTATTTTGTATTAAGACTCGTTGATCAGGGCATTTTGAATCTGGATACGCCATTATATAAGTACATGCTGTATGAAGACATATCTGGTGACGAGCGCTATAAATTAATCACCGCACGAATGGTGCTTGAACACACCTCTGGCCTTCCAAACTGGCGTACATCAGATCTGGCCGATAGTGCAAGACATATTGCAAAAGGAACGCTCTACCTCAAATTTAAACCAGGAACAGCGTACGCTTATTCCGGAGAGGGATATTACTACTTATCGAGGGTGATTGCAAAACTTACAAAGAATGAACTGACCACTCTGGATGTTAATTTTCAAAAAGAGGTCTCAATACCATTGGGCATGTCCTATGCCTGGTTTAGTGTTAATCCGTTCATTACCAGTCACAAAGTGACAGGATACATGAATGGCAAAGCTATTCACCGATGGCCCGGTTCATTGCCAAAGCAGGATTCGACCTGGTTTGGAGCAGCGGGAGGCCTGCATACTGAGGCTGTAAGCTATGCCACTTTTTTAATTGCGCTGATGAAAGGCCATGGACTTAAAAAGGGAACTGCCGATGAATTATTCAAGGTGCAAGTAACACTTCCGGCTGATGGAAACTATGACGGCGACACGGGTTGGGGGTTGGGTATTGGTATCAGACCCGGGTTTCAAGGCACCGATTATAATCACCGGGGTAACAATGGCAATTTTCAATCCTATTACCGGATCAACCGAGACCAGCAAAGTGGATTTGTCTTTTTTACCAATTGCGACAAAGGGGGAGATTTTAATGAACGGCTTGAAAAATTCTTTCTGACGGGAAGGTAATCAGAATCGGTAAGATCAAACCAACCTTTAATTTAATTAGCTATAAGCCATGAAAATTCTATTGCTTCTCATATGCTACATCTTTGCATTAGATGTCACTGCACAAAATCAAGAAACTCCTTTTCAGTCATGTAATGTGAAAGGGAGCACGACCATTTATGATTATAACAAACATCAATGGACTACCACGGACGAATCTGACTCCCACATAGGGAGCCAACCAGCTTCTACTTTTAAAGTTATCAATCTATTGATTGCGCTTGAAACTGGTGTAATCAAAAATGAAAACGACATCATCAAGTGGCCTGGGACAACAGATACCACACTTTATGGCTATCGTCCGGATATTTACAGGGACATCTCTGTAAAGGAGGCATTTGAATTATCAGCCGGGTGGGCCTTCATTGAGCTTGCCAAGCAAGTCGGTCGGGAAAAATACAAAAAGATTTTAGAGAAGTCAAAATATGGTAATGGAGACCTTTCCGAGCAAGGAGACGATTTCTGGAATTTTGGAAAATTCGCTATATCTCCCCGTAATCAGATTGAGTTTTTGATCAATGTATATGAGAATAAGACTCCCTTTTCAAAACAGAACATCGCTATTTTAAAGAAAGTGATGGTTACAGAGCATACAGACAGCCATACTTTAAGATCCAAAACAGGATGGACCCGGGTTGAAGGAAATGATATTGGCTGGTGGGTGGGTTATGTGGAATCAAAGGGAAACGTATATTTTTTCGCAACCCGAATTACTAAACCACGCTCAGTATCAAATCCTGGCTTTGGAGAATGCCGTAAAACAATTACGAAAGAATTTCTAAGCCAACTAATGGCGAATTAGGGCTGATAGAATTGCGAATAGTAGCCGAAGAAGAATTCAGCATGAACTACCTACGGATGATTTAATTCCAACGTCTTAATTGCCATTATATTACACCACCTTACCTACCAATTCAATAATGAACCACTTTTTTAGAACAGCATTTGCAACCACTTTTATTCTTATATCCATTATCGCGCCAGGTTCGATAGCTCAGCAAATATATTCGAAAGCCTATGGTCAGAAAGGAGATCCAGCTATTATATATTTACATGGTGGCCCTAGGGGTAACTCGACATTGTTCGAAGCAACAACTGCAAACGCGCTCGCTAAAAAAGGCTTTTATGTAATTGTATATGACAGGAGAGGTGAGGGACGATCTAGCGATACGGAAGCAAAAATAAATTTTGATGAAGCCTTTTCTGATTTAAATACGCTTATTAAAGATTACGACTTGGCAAAGGTAAACCTCCTAGGTCATAGCTTCGGTGGTATCGTTTCAACATTGTACACAGAGAGATTTCCGCAAAAAGTAGAGCGGCTTATTTTAGTCGGTGCTTTGTTCTCTCAACAGGAGTCCTACGACCATATACTTACCACAAGTCTAAAAATTGCAACACAAGCGAGAGATTCAACCATGCTCAAAAAGATTTCTTACATTAAAACCTTGAACGAGCAAAGTGAACAGTATCGGAAACAGACATATGAGGTAGCATCGCACTTTGGCTTCTTCAAAATGCCGAGACCTACTTTAGAGTCAAGAGAGCTGACTGAAGAGTACGAAAATAGCAACTTTTCCAAGTCAAATATCCGTAATGATAAAGCCCCCATTCTATTTTATCAAAATGAATCTCGTGTTAATATTGACACCAAACCCATTTTAAAGGATATCATTCAGAAAAATATAAAGCTCTCAGCCATTTATGGACTGCAAGATGGCATCTTCTCAAAAAATCAGATTTCAGACATAAAAAGGATCATTGGTCCACAAAATTTGTATACAATAGAAAATTGCTCTCATTACCCATTTGTAGATCAACAAGCAAAGTTTTTGCAGAGTGTTCAGGAAATAATGGATAAATAAAAAGTGTACATAGCGGTTACCGCTTGGCATTCATCTGATATAGATTTTTAAATACAAACTCTAAAACTGCATCTCTATTTTCCAACATGTCCTGGACAGAGTTTGACACCTCATAATCAGGAATAGCTCCCCTTTTTTATAGCAAGGTTTATTGCATAGACTGCATGCAAAGGCGGTATGGATATGCCGGTTTCAGTATGGTCGCCCCGTATAGTTATTTTTTGTACGCCGTTGCTAATTGCAGTATATCCAGAAGTTTCAGTTCCTAAATAGCGTTTGTATATTCTTTTAAAATTCTCCGGCTGTCCTGCGGTGGAAACCATTCCGCCATTAATCAGTACCACTATTTACCGTTTCCGCGTACGCTAATAAACGATAAATGGGAGGAAAGAACCACAGACCCTAGCTCATGTCGGTCATGTGAAATCTGAAGGAACGTATACCTCTGGAGCCGAAGGTATTCTGTGTTTTAGGCCCTGATCCAGCTAAGTGCTTTCTTAGTGCATCAACCTTACATGTAGTATTTCCGACAACCGCTAACCAGCATTTTAAGTACAAAAGGACTAACAGAAATAGGTAGAGCACCGATCCCCGTTACCGGCCCATCGATAAAATCGTCCTTAGACACCATTTTCTAAGTGAGAAATGGCAAAAGAATGATGATGAAACACTGCAATATAATGTTGAAATTCACACACTGTATTTCCTGAGGGATTCATTGACTGACCCGTCCTAAAAAGCATAGACCGTCTATTCTATTGCTGTTTGAAGAAGTATCGACTCATAACTAGAATGATCTCAGGTATTAGGCAAGCTTTTAAGACAGACAACCATGTAATAAGCGATGAATAGAGTTTACAACAGACTTCTATTGTGTGAAATCACTCGCTTTTGATGCTCAATTAACGCGTTACCTGAAAAAACAGTTGTTCATTTCGAAACTGGAAGTCATTGATTTTTTCCTGCATTGAACGATAATCGTTAGACGAATGCATACGTGCCAGCGCATTTACCGCTTTATCCATTTTAAACATTAGAGCTATTGTGAGGAGTGGCTTGACCGGATAGCCTTACGAACAGGCGGAGAAGAGACTCAGGTTAAACTGATTAAAGTAAAAATAGTCCTTTTTTGATATTACAAAACTAGCAGTTCTTCAATCCTGCAATTCGGTTTCAAGCTTGATGGCATTATATTTACAAATATCTTAATACAGATCTTTCAATACGATGAATAAAAGTGGCACAATCATTATTATCGAGGATGACGAAGATGACCGATTTGTATTGGAAGAAGCTTTTAATGAACTAGGGTATTCCAACAAAAGGATCTATTTCCTGGATGGATTATCGGCTCTAGAATATCTTTATACAACCCCGGAACGGCCCTTCATTATTATATCGGATATAAATCTGCCCCAGTTGAATGGATTAGAACTTAGAAAGAAAGTTCAGACTGATGCTGAACTTAGTCTTCGGTGTATCCCCTACGTATTTTTCACAACAGCCATCAACCATCAGGCCGTTATTGATGCTTACAGTACATCTGCGCAGGGGTTCTTTGTCAAGCCCGGAGTATTTGATGAACTTAAGGAAACAATCAAGATCATGATTGAATATTGGAGAAAGTGCGCCGCTCCCAATAATTTTTAGCCAGGTGTCATTCAAAGGCTCGAACGTGAAACTGTACCCTTCTGGCAATAAGGTGGAGATCCGTAAAAATCTGATTAATTACTACGTCCACTGGCACTACCGCAGTATTGTCTTGTCCTGAAATAAGTTGACCACAAATTATTAAATTATGGATCAACTCAAAGAACTACGTATGCGGCAGCATCGACAAACCATGCTTCAAATGATATCTGAGATTCATCAGGGCAAACTTAACATTACTCAGGCAGCTAACAAATTTAGCGTCACACGTCATACGGTTAAAACTTGGTTAGATAAGGTAGAAGACAAGGCTTTCGAACATCCAGTTAGCGAAAAGCTGGCTCCGTCTACATCAAAAAAATCACAGTTTGGTAGAACTGACAAAGATGCAGCCGCGCAAGTTTACTATTCCACGCTGATCCAAGTTGCAGAACAGGAATTAGGACTTCGACATCGAAAAAAAGTGCGTTACCAAGCAATCAGATTCATTTTAATGAATTACCCTACTGTTCAAATACGACAGTTGGAAGAAGTGCTTGGCTTCACGCGACAAGGCTATTAGAGGTTTTTCTTACAAATGGGCGAAAAACGGCGCTAAGGAACTATAAGCTTAGGTATTACTCTTCTCGATCAGCTAGAACGGCTTTAAACCTAAATTCTTGGAAATTTTCAACTAAATTCGGCTTATATTCTATCATTAACCGAATCATCATAGATGTTCAGAAGTTATCTGGTAATTACACTCCGTAACCTTAAAAAGAATAAACTGCTATCAGTAATAAATATTCTTGGTCTTTCAATTGGAGTTTCAGCTTGTTTGTTCATTCTGCAATATGTGAGTTTTGAGCTTAGCTATGAAAGTAAGTTTCTAAATTATGACAGCATTTATCGTATTACCTCAGAATTTTATGATAAAGGGGAAAAAACGAGTGAATCGGCATTAACTACGCCGCATTTAAAAGCTGATATTCAGACCAATTTCCCAGAAATCGAAGCATGTACACAACTGCTTTCGACTCGTTCCTGGTTTGATTGTACATTAAAAAATGACAAGGCTGGAAGCAGTAAAATTTTCAACGAAAGGAATGTATTCTTTACAGACAATTCTTTTATTGATTTTTTCTCAATTACTTTAAAGGAAGGAAACAGTGTTACCGCCTTGCAGCAACCCAATTCTATGGTACTGTCTGAATCCGCCGCTAAACGTTACTTTGGCTTATCAGATCCGATCGGTCAAAGCCTCACACTCAATGGGAGCATGCATAATCAAAGTTACATAGTAACTGGCTTGATGCCCGATCTCCCCCAAAACTCCCATTTAGCTGATGTTGATATTCTTGCTTCTATTTCATCCATTGAAAGTACACCGAACCTGAAGAATTCAGAATTGTACAATTATCTTCGATTAAAGAGCTACCAAAATATAAGTAGCTTAAAAAGTCGTTTCAAAACATTTGCCGCTAAATATTCCAACTCAGCAGCGGGTCTAGGCGGTTCAAATAGTACTTACGAGCTACAACCTATCAAGGAAATTTACCTTTATTCCCATTTGGAAGATGAGATGCATGTAGGAGGAAATCCAGATTCAATTTACTTTCTTCTCATCATTGCGGTTTTTATATTGTTAATTGCCTGGATCAACTATGTTAATCTGGCTACTTCCCGATCTTCGGAAAGGGCTAAGGAGGTGGCAGTAAGAAAAGTTTCTGGCGCAAATAGTCTGGAACTTGTCCCTCAGTTCCTTCTGGAATCTCTTTTAATTAATCTGATCGGTATAGCGCTTAGCGTCATTTGTGTGAAAGCTTTTTCCGATGACCTATATTCATTCATTGGTATCCGTAATTATCAAGATATATTCGATCTTAATTTTTACACGATCCTTTCAGCATGCATGGT
This sequence comes from Dyadobacter chenwenxiniae, assembly GCF_022869785.1. Lineage (NCBI taxonomy): Bacteria > Pseudomonadati > Bacteroidota > Cytophagia > Cytophagales > Spirosomataceae > Dyadobacter > Dyadobacter chenwenxiniae. Next base: position 2,725,749 of record NZ_CP094997.1, read on the forward strand.
TTTTCTAGTATGTTCTTTATTATCAGGAATATATCCTGCACTCTTAATCGCTTTCAAAACCCCAATACGTGCATTAAAGGGAAAGTTGAATATCAATTCTAATGGCATTAATATTCGAAAAGGACTCGTTATTTTTCAATTTTCTCTTTCAGCAGGTTTGATGATCTCTGTTTTCGTACTCAGAAATCAGTTTCAATTTATGGAAAGCCAAAACCTTAGGATAAATGTGGCCAATACAGTCGTTTTAAAAGCTCCTTCTAATGTTGACTCCACTTATATATCCAAACTGTCCAGCTTCAAAAAGCATTTAAAAAATCTGGCAATAGTAAAATCGGTAACAACTTCCAGTTCCGTTCCTGGCGACCTGGTTGACTGGCAGGGAAATGTCAGGCAAGAAAAAGACAAGGACATTAAAAACAACGCATTTTCGATTCAAGTCGTTGATGATGAATTCCTGAAGTCATATAATCTTCATTTGCTAGCAGGAAGAAATTTCGAACTAGCAGAGTTTCCAGATGGCTTTTTTGGGTCAAAAATAGAGAGTATTGCAATCAATGAAACTGGTGTAAAGCGTCTACAATTCGGCACCCCCGAGAATGCTATTGGAAAATTAGTTTACTGGGGCCCAAATAAGTGCCGTGTTATTGCTGTAGTAAATGATTTCCATCAAAACTCTCTTAAGTCGCGGATAGAACCCACGCTTTTCACAGCCAATTATGGACCTGTGATTTCTATGGTATTGAATGACAAAACTTATGAAGGCGATGCAGCCAAATGGTTAAACATGATTCAAAAGACATGGAAAGACTTTTTCCCTAACAACCCATTCGACTATTTTTTGCTTGAAGATCACGTTGCCAGTCAATATACAACTGACAAACAATTTGCTGATTTTTTTAATATGCTATGCGCACTTGCTTGTTTGGTTTCAGGTATGGGTTTATTTGGTTTATCATTATATGCCACTAAACAGCGGGTTAGAGAGGTTGGTATTAGGAAAGCTTTGGGTGCGTCAATATCCCAAGTTACGGTTTTACTTTCACGGGACTTTCTCATACTCGTTATTATTTCCAGTTTCGTCGCTATTCCCATAACATATTTTTGTTTGATACGATGGCTCGACAACTATGCCTATCATATCTCTTTGACGCTGCTACTGTTTGTTGTACCTATTATAATCATCTTAGCCATCGCATTGATAACAGTAAGTTTTCAGAGTATATCCGTGGCTAGAATAAACCCGGCCAAGATTCTTAGCAGTGAATAACAAGGGCCCTTAACTGGCTCAGCTGGGTTTCCGGATCCTGGCCTTTATCCAAGGTAAATACCCTTGCATACAGTGCTACCCGTTTGGTGATATTCTCTTGCTTTTTCATTTAATTGCCTATCAAAAAGGAACTCCTTCGCAAATATAAAATTCGGATTTATAAATTGCTGATTCACAGGTATAATTTATCTGAATTTTACCACACCCTTTTTGATAATCTATGCCGGCTACTTTTTCAACAACTTCGGAGCGTGATCAATATATTCAAATCCCTGACCTGGACGAAACGGACTTACAACAAGGGTTTTATTTAACACAGCCCGATCTCATATTTATTCAGTCGTTCCATGGTTCAACCAACCGCCTGGCAATCGGGATCCAGCTTTGTCTGATAAGATATTTTGGCTTTTTAAATGATTGATGGAAAACCCAGATTCCGGATAACATAGTTTCCTTTGTTTCTCATCAACTCGCAAGTGGAAACGATGCGCCCGTTACCGCAGATTTAATAAGCTACGGAAACAGGGCAATGACACGCTCGTTTCATTTTCAACAGATGCTCCGGTATCTGAACTTTCGAAAATGGCAGCCAATGGATGAACCTCTGTATGAAAAATGGTTAATTCCTCAGGGCATGGAGCATGACAATGAGCGGTACCTTTTGAATAAACTTTGCCAGAAACTGCACCAGGATAAAATTTTAAGACCATCTGTAGGTACCCTGGAAAGGGTGATTGGAGGCATTGACGAGTATCTTCACGCGGAGACCTATCAACGATTATCATTTTTATGGCAGCCTGAGTTATTTAATCAGCTGGACAATCTTCTTAAAACCTATCAAACCGGAAAACTAACCGATCATCGCTGGCTGTGTATGGTGCCAACGGCCAATACGCCTAAAAGCCTCAGACAAACACTTGATAAAATCACCTTTTCTGAGAAACATCAAAGTGGACACCTGGGATTTACCTGTCATTCCTTCCAACAGAAAAAAGCGTTTAGCTAACATCGTTCGCAATAATTCAAATCATTATTTACAGCGTATCAAACCACAAAAGCGGTATCCGTTGCTGGTGTGTTTCCTTCGGGAAACACTGCCTGATACAACCGACAGCATTTTGGTGATGTACCATGATTTCTGGACCCAAGCCCTGAGCGATGCAAAAAAATCTTTGGAGGCCTATCAGCTGGGGGTTGTCAAATCTCAAAATCAGGCTGTGAAAATGCTTACGAAGACTGTTGAAATGGTTGTTGATGATACTATAGAAAATCAGTACCTGAGAAGCAAAATATTTGAAAATTTATCAAAGGAAACTATACAAGAGGCTTTACAGGTAGTCTTGAAAATAGCCAAACTGGCCTATCAGACTCCTTTATTCTTTTTACTTAAGACTTATGCCCGGTTCAAACAATTTACTCCCTACCTGCTCAGAGTCCTGGATTTTAAAGTAGCTTTTTCAAAAGATAATTTTGGTACTGGCTTAGATCTGGTTACTCTGCTTCAAAATGGGACAAAACGAAAATTGCCGGAATCTGCCCCAACCCATTTTATTACCCAGGCCTGGCAAAAAGTAGTCATCATTGACAAGATACTGCAAGCGCCCGCCTACGAGCTTTGTGTTTTGTCGGTGCTCAACGACAGACCCCAGTCTGGTGATGTTTTTGTCGAGTTATCCAGCAAATATGCGGATTTTAATAGCTTTCTGATCCCTAAAACACGGTGGCAGGTAGCTTCACCAGAGATATGCCTTCCTTTTGGAGGTTTAGATATGGATAAACGGATTGATGATAAAGTTTTTGAATTAACAGATCTGCTTGGACCTTTGGCCGATCTGTTGTCAGACGGTACCCAGATAAGGTTAGAAGATGGAATATTGGTTGTTCCACCGCTGGAAGCAGAAAATCTTCCTGAATCAGTCAAAGAATCTACAACAGCAGATCAACAAGCGGTTGCCCCGCGTTGGCCTGGTAGAAATGATCCGTGAAGTAGATACCTGGGTTGGCTATGCAAAGGAATTACAGGAAGAGCTCCTGCCTCGTAATCCGGAACATGATGCATTGAGGTTTGCTGCTTTGTTGGGTAATGCATGTAACCTGACGCTGGCTGATCTGGCACGATCCTCTGAACTGGATTACCATTCGCTGTGGTGGGTTGCCAATAATTACTTTTCTGACGAGAACCTTAAACGGGCCAATGACCTGTTGGTAAATTTTCATCACAGGCAATGGATATCATCCTATTGGGGTGATGAGACACATCATCTTCCGATGGCCAAAGATTTGCGACAAGTGGCAAAATCCGGAATGCCCAGGCATTGCCAAAGTATTTTGGGTATGGAAAAGGGGTGACTTTTTACACCCACACCTCTGATCAGTATTCCCAATACGGCACAAAAGTGATCAGCAGCACCGAACGGGATGCTCCACACGTTGGATGAAATCCTGACTAATGAAACGGATTTGACCATTATTGAACATACCACCGATACACATGGGTATTCAGATTTACTATTCGCATTCTTTGACCTGGCTAACAAACGTTTTGCCCCGCGGCTTCGCGATATAAAAAATCAACGCCTGTGCAAAATAAAAACCGACAAAGAAAACCTGGTAGAAATACAGTATCCGCAGTTAAAGTTCACCGGTACCGTCAATATCGACTACTTGAAAAAACATGCCGATGAGCTTAAGAGAGTGGCTGCTTCGGTTTTGACAGAAACAGTAACAGCCTCACTACTAATTAATAAAATTCAATCCTACCCAAGACAGAATAACCTCATGTATGTTTTGCAGTCATACGGACAAGTGGTAAAAACGATTTTTATATGTAAATACTTACTACAATTGCCGCTCAGGCGCCGTATCAATACCCAGCTCAATAAAGGGGAGCAACTCCATAACCTACGTGTTTATCTCTGGTTCGGAGGTGATGGGATCATTCGCAAGAAGCAAGAAAAACAGCAACAAGTTACAGCCAGATGCCTTAATCTGCTGACAAATATCGTAATGGTCTGGAATACTGTTTACATCCAGGAAATTCTTAAACAGCTTCAAAAGGAAGGTTATCAAGTCGATGAAAAAGATCTGGGACATATCTCTCCGGCTCCTTTTGAGCATATAAACCGGCTAGGAAAATACGATTTCAACGATGAAATCAGGTTACAAGAGAACGGGCTACGAGCTTTGCGGCCGCCTGTCGATAAGCGCTAATTGGCAAACCGCTATTTTCCGTCCATTTGTAATGAAAACCTCACAATGCCAAAAATCGGATGGTCCCGTATTGCATTCTTTTGTTTGGTCGTCATCAGCTTATACGTTTCAGATTGCAGGAGTTCTCCATCGTGAAGCAGCATATTCCAGATGACCAGGTCACTGGCCGTAGAGATGAATGTTCCAGCGGCGGGATAATTTTCAAAAGTGTTTTTCTCAGCCGTTATTTTCCCATTTTTATAGACATGGCCTTGAAGCAAGTGACTGTATTTTTTTGTATTGGAATGGAAAGTACTTGTCATTCTGCACGCTCGGAAGAGCTGTTGTGCCTGCTGGGAGAAAGACTTTCCACTGGCCTTTTCAGTAATGCGGGCAAGCAGATCATAACCAATTTGAGAATATGCGTACTTAGTCCCCGGCTCAAAAGCCAAGGGTTTGTTGAGCGCCATAATTCCGTGGGTATGCGTTAATAGCTAATGCACTGTAACCGTATCTGCCCATGAAGCTGGCAGGTCGGGAAGATAAGCGCGGATGGGAATGTGAAGTTTTAAACGACCTTTATCATATTCTTGGAGTACTAATACGGCGGTGAATTGTTTACTTATCGAGCCGATTACAAATAGATCTGATCCCAGAAAAAGCTGTTTTTGAATAGAATCCTTTTTTCCAACCAGCCAGGAATACTTTATTTTTGATCCTTGTGAAATTAAAATAACTCCGTTGAAAGGACTTGCGGATGAAGCTAAAATAAGTGAATCAATCCGTTGAAATACATTTGAACTTGTTTGGCCGGAAATAGTCTCAAAGTTCTGGGCATATAGCAGATTCCTGCTGCTGCCAGTGAAACCTTTACAGAAATATGGAAAAAGTAGCAATAAAGAAAGCGAGCTCAGGAGTGTTGACCGGTGTACCATTGAAATTTATGGAAAGCAGATTTTGTTTCAAAGGTAGGTTAAGCTTTTTAGTTGCGCGAAAGTGGTCATCAATGTTTTGGGGATTTAATATTATTATTTTTACAAACTCGTTTAAAATGTTCTTAATTACTACCTAAATGCATGAACCCAGGACAGCAAATCCTTTTCTTTTTTAGCGCGCTGGGCGCATTTAATGGGCTCATTATCAGTTGTTATCTGCTGATTTTTAAAAAGACAAAAGCTCCTGCATCATATTTTCTGGGACTGCTGGTTCTGGCACTTACCATGCGGATCACCAAGGTCATTTTTAGTTATTTTTATCCTGATATACCGCGGATTTTTCGTCAAATAGGCCTTTCGGGCTGTTTTTTAATAGGTCCGTCGCTTTATTATTTCACCAGCGCCGCACTTGAAAACACCCTCAAAACACCGGTTCGATGGAAGTATATATATAGTGCCTGGATAGCGGGAATCACTATTTTGGGGATAATCGTTCCTTATCAGACCCATCCCTGGGATTGGAACCATTACATAGTTCACATCATTTACGCACAGTGGGTAACATATTTTATCCTGACTGGCTGGATGCTCAGAAAAAGGATAGTAAAGCTGTTTGACAAAACCGAAAATCTCTCGCCCACTGAAAAGCCAATTCTTTCTGTCTATTTCGGGAATGCCGTGATTTTAACCGCCTATCTAATTGTCTTTTTTTGGTCATTCAGCAGTGTATACATCACCGGTGCCTTGTTCTTTTCACTACTGCTTTACCTGAATATTCCTCTGTTTCTAAGCCGAAAAAAGTCAAATACGACATTCCTAGGCTATGCCGAACCGGAGCGTTACGCCAAAAAGAAGATCACGGAAGACCATGCTTTAACCTTGGCGGACAAAGTTCGCAAAATCATCACCGACCAAGAACTTTACAAAGATCCCGATCTTAAATTGAATGATCTGGCCAAAGCGGTAAACATTTCCGGGCACCAGCTCTCGCAGCTGCTTAATGACAACCTGGGCAAGAGTTTCAATGTCTATATCAACGAATACCGTGTCGCCAAGGCATGCGAACTGATCGCAAGTAACAACGGGATCAAGCTTGAAGAGATCGGCTACGAGGTGGGCTTTAATGCAAAGTCTACTTTTTTTACCGCATTCAAAAAATACCGCGGAACCACGCCCAGCCAGTTTAGGGAGGGATTGTCAACGACTTAATCCGTGAGTTGGGTACGGAATTATAAATCCGAACTCCGAATTCCCGACTTCAAAACCTTCTGATTTTTCGTGGTGGCTAGCTTTGGACATTTAATCCAAAATCATGAAATCTATCGTTTTTCTACTCATTTCGCTTTTATTAGACATCTCTGTTTCCGCGCAGATCAGAAGCATTTCAGCAAAGGTTACCGACGCAACCGGTGCTCCTGTTGATGGTAATTTTTGGCTGACCGACACCACTGGAAAAGTAATTCAAAACAGTCCCTTCAACGGAGATGTCGCGATTTCTGGCCTGAACGATTTTCATCTCCGGCTGACGCTAAGCTCACTTATTTCCAAAGACACTACGATTAACATCCGCTACGCACGAAAAGCAGAGGTAGACCTGGGTACAATTGTCACACAAGAAAGCGCGACTGCACTGGGGCAGGTAACCATCACCGCTGCGGCTCCTCTAATGCATTATGGCGATAACGGCAACATGGAAGTCAATGTAGCCGGAACCGTGCTGGCAAGCAGCAGTTCGGTTAACGAAATCCTTTCGAGAACGCCGGGACTTACGATCAACGAGGGCGTGATTTCTCTTCAGGGAAAGGGTGAGGCGATTATTTCTCTTAACGGAGCCCTTATTCCCGCCGAGCGCCTGGCGAGTATCTCCACTTCGCAGATTATACGGATAGAAGTTATTGCAAACCCTTCTGCACGTTATGACGCGGGAGGCCGGGCTGTGATCAACATTATCACGAAAACCCCAGACGGGAATGGATTGAGTGGCAGGCTTAGCCAGCACCTGACGGCATCCGATTTTGCCCGGACCAATGCCAACAGCTTTGCTGATCTGGCTTATGGCAAAGACAAGTTCTCACTTTCTGCCAATATCGTTTTACTTAAGGGCAGCGGGAGGGAACTGCTATATACTGTCAGAAACCGTCCGGATTCTTCCGAATATCTCAATTCCGCACTCATGACGGATTGGAAAAGGGATTTTAATATTTATGCAACCTACGGTATCGGAGTCAGTTATCGCTTTTCGCCCGCTTCGGTATTATCAGTTTCCTATAATGGAAACAGGGATCATTTAGGCGGAACGGTGGAGAGCCGCAACAGGATCACCTCGCTAACAACAGACAACAACTACGGCAGCAGCATTGTAAGAAATGAGCTTAGGCAAAACAATACGATCATGGCCGACTTTACCAAAAGCACCGACACAGTTGGTTCGCAAGTTTTCCTTAGTGCCCAGTACTCCACTTTCAGGACGGATAATGAGGACGTAATTTCAGAATTCGGCGGAACTGAGCCGCGTTACCTGCGGAATACCTTTTCACAGGACCTGAATATCGCTGCCCTTCAAGTCGATCATACCAAACACTTTAAAAAAGACGTGAAATTGGAGTCTGGACTCAGGTTTAGCCATGTTGGAAACAATTCCGACACCCGGTTTCTGATTTCGCGCAATGCTGACGGACCTTATTTACCCGATTCGAAGCTCTCGAGCCTGTTCGATTATAGTGAATCGATTGGAGCCGCGTACACTAGTTTTTCGGGTAATATCGGTAAGCTGAGCGCCAATGTCGGCGTCCGTGCAGAGTGGACCAATTATAAGTTGAGCACTACGGCAGGTGAAGGACAGGATTTCGGCAGAGACTATCTGAACATTTTTCCCAACCTGCAGCTGGGCTATCCGCTGGAAAATGGCAGTAAGCTCAGAGCATCCTATAATGCCAGAATTACCCGTCCAAGATACCAGGCACTGAATCCATTTGTTACTTATCAGGATGCTTTCACCACGATTGAAGGCAATCCCAATCTTGTTCCGGAAAAAGCACATGCATTTGAAGTCGGCATCAATTTCGAGAAAACGGAATTCAAGATTGGCTACACTTACACCATCGACCCGCTGTCAGGGGCGGCTTTGAGAGGAAACACCCCGGAGAGTTATGTCCTTAAATCGATCAACAGAAGCAGTGACCGTACGTTTCTTGCATCAGTAACAAGGCCTTTCTCAATCGGGAACTGGTGGCAATCGATCAACACCGTCAGCGTTACCTACGGACGGTCGTTTGACGACCAATACGACTATGCAACCGGAAAGGTAACGCCCCAGGCTTACTTTTACACAAGCAACACATTCAGTCTCAAGCAGGGCATTAAATTGCAGTTACTCGCATGGCACCTTGGTGACCGTTATTATGGTATCCGCCATGATACCAGACGCTCGATTGTCACCGCAGGGATCGAGAAGTCAATGCTTCGTAACAAATTGAAATTGAACCTGAGTGCCAACGATATTTTTAACCGGTCGATAGCCGAAGGCGATTACAATGTGGGGAAAACCCAGGTTTATTATAACAGACGTTTTGGTAATAACTACTTCAAGCTCACTGCAACATACAGATTTGGTGGGACAGCAGCAGCTGCACAACAGCCAAGACAAGTACAGCCCGAGAATAGCAGGGCCAATTAGTTTGGCCAGTTCTCTGGTTTATACTTTCTTCGAATGGAAAGCCTACAAGAATACGAGCTCTCAGGTGGCATAAACTATTATAAATTTGATTGCACTCATAGCGTTACATCTGAGGCCGTAGAATTGAATAGGCTACGCTCAAGACCGAGAAATGTTCCCTAAGTCGTGACGGTTCTCGCTTTCTTCAATTCAGCCCTTTACAGTGTGACAATAAGGATTTTTGGATGCGCTTTACCTTCAAATTGAAAAATATCAAATGGTTGATTTACAATCTTGATATCGCGCACAGGGTATGCAAAAGGTCTGCGGGATTTTCTGTTTCCTGCTGGCTGACCTGATAGGATAATGTGACCATCCCAGCTTCACCCATTTGGATGTCATACTGATATTCACCGGGTGTTTCATGGAAAACGGCAAGTGAGATAGCACCATTTAGCGGAAAGGAATCGGTGCTATTGTATATGTTCCAGTTTACTTATGGATTCCCAGATTTCTTTTCAGTAATTTTTATTACCGATGCATCCATTATCAACGTTTCCTTGGTTTGCTTATCAATGAATTTTACAAAAAGTTGGATTAGTGGACTTTCACTTAAAAGCCATTCACAGGGGCTAGTTTCTGTTGTTTTACAGCCAGTCAACTACTAATAATAAATACTGCTGTTAAGAGCAGCGGGAACGGTAAACTCTGTTTCATGGCTGTTCATTTGTTTAGATGGGAAAGCTGTATTGTCTTTATGACGCATGATTCACTGTAGATGTTGTATCTCGTTTGGAAGTTTTCAAAAAAGTAGCCGTCTAATTAAGGAACAGTAATTAAATGGCACACCAGCCAAGGCAAGCTGAACCCGAAAACAGCATGGCTAATTACCGACCTGGAGACATCCGCTGAGCAGTTGAGACAGAAAATGCTGAAATTGAAGTGGTGTGTGTTTAAAAAGCTAAGTCCCCTGTAGAGGGGTGCGCAACTATATCATTTTCTGGTATCACCTTATTTTGAACTTAGTTTTTGAAGTTTGTCTCGTATCTCCAAAGTGTTTTTCAATCTCAGTGCCTGTTTGAAACAGTCAATTGCTTTTGTTTTTTTATTAACAGCTAAGTAGTAATCGCCCATGCCATCATAGACATTAAAGCTGTTTGGGTAGTAATTCACGTTGGTTTCAAAGAAAAAGAAGGCTCTTTCAAAATCTTTTTGCTGCAAGAAGGAATATCCCAACTGGTTCATCAAAGGTTCCGGCGGCTTCACCTGGTGTCCGCGTTCGTTTGAAAGAAGACGATAATGCGCGTCCATGGCTTTTTTCAATTGCGCAACGGAATAGTTTTTATCGAAATATTGATTTCCCGGTTGATTGCGTGGAAAACGGTTGGTGCGAAAAATAAAGCGTAACGCATCATATTCTGCTATCAGTGGTATTGAAGCATGGTCGTCCTCAGAATAATATTTGTAGTTCCAATGCAATCCTTTGGCAGTGGCTTGTGTGAAGTCATCTTTCAGCTTCAATATTGACCTGATGTGATAAGTAATTAAAGTAGTATCCGATCTGACCTGCGCGGTATCCATACCAGGATTCATGGTGTTAGCAATACCTAAAAATAGACTCTGTTGCTTCCAGCTCTGTTGCTGTAACAACTCCTTGGTTTGTTTAAGCAGGTTACCTTGGTCATAAGACATACTTGGATCCAAAGCTACATAGGCGTTAAAAAGTGAAGGATGCTTTAATAATGTATTTACCACCAAAAGGCCGCCCAATGAATGCCCGATTAAAGTGCGGTATGGAGCTGTGGTGTAGTGATTATCTACGTAAGGAATTAGTTCTTTTTCTAAAAAGGCAGTAAAGGCTTCGCCACCACCAGATTTTGGATCCATGGAACTGGGAGAGGGGGTAAGGTCGCGGTTCCTTGTCCCGCGTAGGTTTGGAATACCTATAATGATCATCTGAGGAAAGATCGTATTGCCGTTATGAACACTAAGCTGCTGTATCATGGTTACCAGCGAAGCAAAATACCCTTCTCCATCCAGAACATATAATACGGGATATACCGGTTTACTGAAGTAAGCTGAATCATAACTTGGAGAGTAAATTAAAATTGGCCTTTTTTCTTTCAATACCTCGGAGTATACCGTATCAATATGTCCCAGTACTACGGCTTGCTGGCTGGATTGTCCTTTTGTCAAAATGGAAAGGCATAGTAATCCTATTAAAACACATAATTTTTGCATGGCTGGGAATTAAATATAATTTCTAAGTTTAAGATTTGTCTTGTGTTCGTAAAAGAAGCGAGCCAATATTTATAGTGCTTTTAATCAGTTTCTTATCGTGTTATTTTTTGTCTTTCTGTGCGAAAATGAACCTTTTGCTGTTCGTTTCCGAACTAACAAATCCTTAGTTGGCCAGGCTTCCGAAGATGATCTCTAACATATGTTAATCTCAATTCGTGCTGTTCATAATTCTAATAACCTTCCCGTTTATTTCATCAGTAAGCAGATATAATTTTCCAGCTGGACTTTGCACTACTTTGCGAATTCTTAATCTGCTGTCTGTAAAAAGTTCTTCGGCGGCTATTATTTTTTCGTCTTCAATTACCATACGCCACAAGCTCCCCCGGGACAATCTGAGGTGGCTCAAAAAAGCGGCACACATTTTTGCACAACATGATGCAGAATGGGAGTTCAGAAAGGGGTTAAGACCCGAAAGAGTTATGATGCTGATTTTAAGCTGGAAGTAACGAGAATGTTAGCGTCAGGCAGAAGCGCGAAGGAAATCTCGGAGACGTTTGGAATTGCTGAAAATCTTCTATATCGTTGGAAGAGAATGGCAACTATGAAGACAAAAACAAAGAATGTGGAGAGTGAAGGTAGTAAGGCTGCAAAACTTGCTGCTTAAAATGCTAGACTACGAGCGGAAGTTGAACGCCTGAAAACCGACCGTGAGATCTTAAAAAAGGCGTTGGGTCTCTTCAGCACGTCCGACTAAGAGATGTCTATGACTTAATATTGTCGCTTTCAAGTACAAATAAGGTAAGTTATCTGTGTTTGCTTTTTGAAGTGAGTCGCACAGCCTACTATCGGTACAAGCGAGCAGAAAGTCATAATGCGGACAAAAATATAACCGTCCAAAGGATGAGATACGGATCGAGTTTATCCGCAATTTGAAGCGGTATGGAAGCAGACGGATCAGAGAGTCTTTGAAACAAAAAGGTATCAGGATTGGTCGTCGAAAAGTCGCTGAGATCATGCGAAAAGAAGGTTTGAGGGCTATACAACCGCCAAGGTTTATTCCGAGGACGACTGGTAGTAAGCATGGAAAACGAGTTTGTCGGAACTTATTACTTGATCAGCCAAAGCCAAGCCAGCCCAATGCAGTTTGGACGTCAGATATCACTTATATGCCGTTAAAAGGCGGAAAATGGGCTTATCTGTGTACTTGGATTGACTTATATTCCAGGCAGATCGTTGGTTGGCAATTAGCCGACAATATGGAAGAAGGCCTTGTCAGGGAACCGTTAGTGAGGGCACTTTTAAAGCGAAGAGCCAAACGGGGAATGATCGTGCACTCGGATCGCGGCGGACAATATTTGTCGCGGAAAATGAAGAAAGTGACGGTCGCCGCGCGATCAAAACTTTCAAGTTGAGACAGAGCATGTCCCGCGCTGATGATCCGTACGACAATGCTTGGGCTGAGTCATTTTGGAGCAGGATGAAGGCCGAATTAGATATGCCGAAAGGCGGTTACGAAAGTATCGAGAAATTGAAGTCTGTTTTATTTGAATACATTGATGGATATTACAATACCAGGAGGTTGCATTCGTCATTGAACTATCTAAATCCAGTAGCTTTTGAGGCCGAATACTATCAGCAAACCGGATAAGAATTGAAGTTTTTAATATTTACTAACCCGCAAAAGTGTAAACCAAAACGGAACCACGTCAATACATGGTCAACCGAGATTTAAAGAATTTCTTTAATAGCAGGGTTATGCGATCAGGTTGAGCTGGATGTACTTTTGTTTATTTTGATAGCCTTAGACCAAAATCATAACGCTTGTCAACAATTCGTCTTAGAATACCAATTTGCCCGCAGTGATACATAGTGTGTTTAATATTCCAGTCAATTGCTTCAAATTTTGTTGTTGCGATCGGATGGAGTGTAGGCGTGGGTTCCAATGGACTGTGGAGTTCTGAATCGGATAGCGCAGCAAGAACGTCCATCGACTTTTCTTGCACAATTTTCAGATCCTGCAATAATTTCAATGAGTCTGTTTTTCCTACGGAGAGTATCGGTGCTGATACAGTAAACATGTCACTGTAGTCTTTGATTGGAAGTTTTTGCAGAATATCCATCTGATGCCCCTTAATTACCATAATGGAATGGAAGTAATGACTGATGATCAAATGCCCAACCTGCCAATTGATACTGGATTCAACCGTATCCGGAATGATCTCCCATTTTTCGAGTGGAATCGTCTCAATAAGCTTATTTGTCCAGTCGTAGGCATTTGATGTCTGGCTGATCAAAATTTCTTTTTCTGTCATCGGTATTAATATTTTTTTAGTAGAATTGACGATTTGGCATTATTGGATTAAATTAAAAGATAGTACGGCCGCCGCCGCCGGAATGCCGACCCAGCGCAAAAACGTTACGGATTTTGTGTCGCAAAGTTTGCGAGGTACCGCTTCTGCTGAGCTCTGTAAACTTTTCTACTTCCAGTGCTGCGTTTTTCAAAGCTGCTTTGGCTGCACCCAGATTAGCTTTTGCCAGGTTCAGTTGCTGTACGTAGGAAGCGTCGACGATTTTAAATAAAGGCTGCCCGGCTCTTACCTGATCGCCTTCTCCAACAAATATTTTTTCAATATACCCATCGGCTTGCGAGCGGATATCCACATTAACCCTACCCTCTATACGCGCCAGCCGCCCTGCCGGTCCCGATGTCCACACGCAGGCAATCACCTTATTGTTTTCATCAAAAATAGGCGCTGCAACACAATGCACACCTTTTACAGTTTCGTTGATGTCCGCCGCATAACCGTCTTCCACAATTTTATCCAATTCTTTTTTCAGTGAAGACTTATCGGTGATTGTATATTCGTTGATTGGATCAAGGGCAATGATTTCTAATTTTGCTTCCTGTTCTTTTTTTGGTAAAAGGCCAATAGAACTTTTCCAGGAGCAGTGGAGTGCAGACTAAACCTCATTCCCTGTTTTAAAATAAAAACGAAATCGATATTTCCCTGAAACTGATCGAGTAGGATTGCTTCTTTGTCCAGCAGCGTGCCGATCATCACCGATTCGCCGATCTGGTCGCGGAGTTGTTTCATATTTTCCTTAGACTTTTCTATAATATCATAACTGCTGACAGCAGAAAGGCCCAAACCAAGCAATTTGCGTGAAAGATAATAGCGCGAACTACCCAGTTCTCTACCTAGATAATTTAACTCATGCAGCGTCGTGACGATCTTATAAATGGAGGACTTTGGATAGTTCAGCAGCATGACGATTTCCTGAAGCGTCAGGCCATTGAAATAATTCGCTAACAATTGCAATACTTCCATCGATTTTGTAATCATGGATTTATTGCCAGTTGAGTCGTCTTCAGTACTCATTTAAATCTTGATTATAATCTTTTTTATACATTAATCTAAATTCGGATTATGTATGATGCCTTTTATAATTTGTATGGCAACGCCATCACTGGTAAGGCGATCGAAAATGGGTTAAATTCAAAGTTAGAACGGCGGCGGCCGTCGCCAAAAGTACCGCGGGTTCGGTGTAGCAAATCCGACCGGGCATATATCGCGGCATTAAACATCTAAGCGCGATCTTTGAAGATTCCATCAAGATTACTTCCAGTAAAATAGTGGAATTATTGTCGAATAAGACATCACCCTATTATACAAAGATCCCTGGAACTTGATTGTCTAATGAGCTCGTAGGCCTCCCACCTATACTACTCCCCATTTGTTACAACGTCGGCTATTAAGTGCCCATCTTCAAAGGTTAGCTCAATGCTGGTCTTTTCATCAGGAATAGCACCTGTCTTGGCGGCTACAAATAATTGAACATTCTTCAACTAATGCTTGACGGCTCTGGCTTGCCAGTCACCTTCCTTAAACTTGCTGACAAAGAAATATCTAGATCTTCAAGTGCAAATGAAAAAGTCTGGGAGACCGTCAGCATGAAGAAGTGCGAAGTGGAACCCAGAGTATAGGTTGTTAGCGGCTTCAACTAGTGAGGGTACAGTTTCAGGTCACCAATAGTAATTTTATCGTAAAATTTGACTCGTCTACGGTGACTAAAAGGGAGTTTATGCCAATCGCGGAATTTACAGTTATACGACGGTATTTATGTACAATTTGTATTAAACACAATTGCAAAACACCCGCTGTCCTGCAGACCTGAGCAAGCTGTTTCGGTCATCATATTCCAGTTAGTTTGCAAAATAAGCCTCGTCAGGTAAAATCTCTCTTAATCGGCATTTAGGGTGAGCTATCTAAATGTACAAGGAACAACTGCATAGGTATTCCAATAGACATTCAAATAATTGATGATAATTAAGAAACTCTGAATGTCCATTGACGTTAGACAACTTGCATTTAAGCCGCCTTCCTCAGCGGCTGCTCATACGGATCTAAAACCTGCGGTAAGTTGGTATCAATCTGATTGCTGTAAACTCCATCAATAACCCGATACGCCGAAAGCTTATCGTCTGGGTACTAAAAATAAGTCAAATCCATAACTTCATTTTCATTCAAGCCGGGAATCATCCATGACAGAGCAGCGTCTCCTTTCAAGATCAGTGGCCGTCGCTTACCATCATTATGTATCGCACCAACCAATGGACTCGCGTCCTGCGTAACAACGGCAAAAGTGTTCATTCCCTTCCAGGTCGAATAGATCGCGCCCATAGCGAAAAACTTCTTTTCTAATGGCTTGATATACCAGGATTCATAATTCTCTCTTGTCATTAGATCCGGATAGTGTGGCTCGAAGAATCCCGTACATAAGACCAGGCAGCGATTATGCTTTGCATACCTCCACATCTTGTCCCGATTAAACAAGTCATGATTGGTTGCGTTGAGCGTATTAAACCTGAATGCTTTTCGTCAGTTACATTCGGTGGTATGAGTCTCCACCTGTATAAATCAAGTGATCTCGGTGTAGTCATTGCAGTCAAGAACGGCTTCTTAAAGCCATTGAAGTCGTATCTTTTCTTGAAATTGTTCGAGCTTGTCAACAGGAAGTTTGAATTCTGCCTTCAAAGTTTCAACATCACTCTCATTCGACACGTGATAGCACATAACCTCAATATTTAAGTCAAAAATGTTAGTTAGGTTCACCTTTAAATGGTAAAGAATATCAAAGATAATATAAAATGGAATAAATCCAAAATGATGGAATATTTCCATTATAAATCTTGATTTCTTGCTTCCCCTGTGCAACCTTTGCAAAAAGTGAAAGGTGATGGAGGGGATTTTCAATGTTCAATCATTAAGCGTCTATAGACACATTGCCAGCACAAACTGGCTTACCGCTTTATTCCTGCAATTAGTGCTGGTTTTCCCTCCCCTGCGGCCGATTTCATCGACCTGGAAATTGATTTACAAAAAGAAATTGTAAAAAATCCTGCAAGCACATTTTACGGACGTGTAAAGGGCACAAGTTTGACTGATGTCCATATTGACGACGGCGATATTTTGGTAATCGACAAAAGCCTTCCGTGCAAAGACAATTGCATCGCCATTTGTTTTTTGAATGGCGACTTCCTGGTAAAACGCGTACGATATGATGAGGGCGGATGCTGGCTGGTAGCCGAAAACGATCATTACGCCCCGATTTGGGTTGCTGCTGATACGGAGTTTTTAGTTTGAGGAATCGTCACAAATATCATTAAATTCTTTTGATATGTTCGCGCTGGTCGATTGTAATAACTTTTATGCAAGCTGCGAACGAATGTTCCGGCCAGAATTGAACGTTAAACCCGTGGTTGTTCTCAGTAACAATGACGGATGCGTAATTGCCAGATCCAATAAAGCAAAGGCGCTTGGAATTACGATGGGAGCTCCTGCATTCTTGTTTGAAAAGAAATTCAAGGAACAGCAAATTTATGTTTTTTCAAGCAACTATGCATTGTACGGAGATATGAGCAACCGGGTGATGAGCTTGCTAGGTCGATACACCCCAGCAATGGAAGTCTATAGTATTGACGAAGCTTTTCTCCGATTCGATGATCACAAGCACATGGATCTTCGAAAGATTGGAGAAGACATGAGAAAGACCGTTACACAAAGCACAGGAATTCCTATCAGTGTAGGAATGGCTCCCACAAAAGCGCTAGCGAAAATCGCTAACAAGATTGCAAAGAAATTCGCCGACAAAACCGGCGGTGTCCATATAATAGACACACAAGATAAACTACTGAAGGCCATCAGTTTTTTTCGCATTGGAGATGTCTAGGGAATTGGGCGGGCGCATGAGAAAAGGTTGAAAGCGCTTGGCGTCGAAACAGTGCTGGATTTCACATTGCTACCCGAGGAATGGGTAAAAAAAATGGGCATTGTAGGCCTAAGACTTCAACAAGAACTGGCTGGTCAAAAAACGCTGGATCTTGAACCACCGCAATTGAAGAAGAATATTGCTGTAACCCGCTCGTTTAATCAAAACTTTGCGGCATTCGAAGATGTGAAAGAACGAGTCGTCACTTTTGCTTCGGTTTGCAGCGAGCGGCTTCGTGAGCAGGATAGTTGCTGTAATGTCCTGCAATTATTCGTTCATACAAACACGTTTCGGCCCGATCAACCGCAGTACAATAAGTCAATCACCATTGACTTACCTTTCCCTACCAATTCAGCCATTGAGCTAGCTCATTTTACGTTGGAAGCTCTTAAAAAAATATTCAAAGAAGGATATGGGTACAAAAAAGCAGGAGTAATTGTAATGGAAATAACTCCTGCAAACGCGAAGCAGCAGCAAATTTTCGAAAACACAGATCCTCGTCACGGGCACTTGATGGCCGTCGTCGATAGGCTTAATAAATCTATGGGTCAAAACAAGGTGCTGCTAGCAAGCCAGGACTTGACTACTCGCTGGAAGATGAAGCAGGACAAATTATCTCCGCGATACAGCACCCGAATGCAAGAGATAATTACAATTCACGCTAAATAAAGGCTCACACACTAACTCTCCCAGAACCACTGTCAAGGCGAACAAAAAAAGGCTAGGAATGGTCCTAGCCTGACAACAGTTGCATACGATATTATTCAAGTTATGAAAAAGCTAATCGCCTTTTTTGTGCTTGTGCGGTTTCAAGGAAGGCGTATTCCCTGGGGATTCTTTATTGTCCCGTTGACGCTTGTCTGGCTCTTCCGTTGACTTGGCAACTTTTTTAGGTCCTGTCTTTATTCCCATTTTGAATCTAGCGTTTGTTACAAATAGATATTTGCTTAAAACAAAAAAGCTATGCCATCGAGTGCTATTGTTCATTTGGATTACCATAATTGTGCAAACGGGCATAAGCATTGACTGCGTCTATCATAAATCCTTTATTTGCTCAGTCAGTCTGATCATCATTTCAATCAGCAAGGATTTATCTCGTTCCTCAACCGAATAGCTTTTCACCCTAAGACTACTGTGGGAGATTTCTGCGCGATGTGGGGTGGAAAGATAAGGAGCCACCGATTGAAAAATCGCTGATAATGAACGGGACGATATGATATTCGAAAGGTCGGCAGCTTTAAAAAAGAGCGACAGCTGATCAACAGTAAGATTGCATAAGATCTTATCGGAAGTCTTTCTATCATATTTTTTGCCAGCTCTTTGTAGCTGCTCGACAGGCTCAGAAAAAGCAGTGCGGCTCCTTTTCGATTGGAAATCGATCTCCTGAATAAACCAGGCATTGACGGTCAAGCTCAGATCGTCAAATTGACAACTGAAAATCATATCCTTCATGACCGGAATTTGGTTGAATGTTTTCTGCAAAAAGGTAAGATTTTCCACCACTGATGTGGGATCGACAGAATCATTTATTTTATCTAAAAATTTGGACGTTAAATATTTCACAAACAGTGGCGAATTGTAATTTCGCTCTATCATGATCAGCTCCAACCGGTCGAATGGTTCGGTTATTTCCAAAGGACTGTCAGCATAAGTAACTGCATTACTTACACTAACCCAATAGTCATACTTACGCATTGTGATTTCACCGCCTCGATGATCAAAGAAAATATCACTGAACGCCCTAATCACAATCTCGGACAGTTCAGAATTGTGTTTCATAACGTCGCGGTTGCCTAACTTGCGTAAATCATGTGCCCGGGGATCAACGCAAACCATATCCAGAGAGATATTTTGATCAACAAAATTTCTATAACGATTAGCAATAAACGCAGACACTTTGTGGAGACATGAGAAGACACTTTCTAGCGCCACACGAAAGTTGTTAGCCCTCGCAGGAATTTGCTTTAAGTTTTTATCGGCAATTTTCATTAGACTCACTGCCGCAGAAAGATGATGGTTGACAGAATTCCTAATCTGCCTGGTTTTTTCTTTTTTGAATACAAACTGTTTGAAAGATTGGATAAGCCTCTTCTCTTCCTTGGCAGCTTTGTTCACAATAACCATAGATTGATAATCATCCAAATTTTCTGGTTCTGATCTTTGCGGATCTAGCTCGTTAACCATCTGGTCTAGCCAGTCCAAGGCATACTCGTGTCCCATTTCATATAAGTTAAGTGAACATCACAATAGCACTGAATGTCTGGCACAAAACTCTCTGATTTAGGACACGAAGTAAATACGAGAAAACAACTATTTACATGCTTAAAACATACGCATAAAGACGCACGTCGTATACGCAAAAACACGTATTTCGGCTCTGGGTGCCTTTCTTAACCACTTTCCCAGATATCCAACCGATTGAGCAGCTCAACCCGGTTTGACACGCCAAGCTTCTCAAAAACATTTTGAACATGCTTGCTCACAGTTCGCTCGGAAATAAAAAGCTGCTCGGCAATTACCTTGTAAGTCTTTCCAACTTTTATCAATCTTACGATTTCTTTCTCCCTGGCCGTTAGCCCAACCGTATTCAAATTGATCTCAAAACGCTGAGAAGGAGAAATCCCGCTTGACTGAACTTGCTTGACCATTTGATCTATTAAATCTAATTTCGATAGGGAAGTTCGCCCATCCCCACCGGTCAGTTCACTCAGACGATCGTATTCTTCCCGACTGTCCTGAATGGACCGTCTGATGAACAAGACGGTGATCACTATAAAGCCTATGTTTGTGAGTAGAGCCTCTGGCACCTGGTGGATTCGAAAGAAAGCAAAGAATGGAAGTGATGCCCAAGGTATGACTGCCATATACACTGCTGTCACCTCAAAGAACCTGCGATCCTGAATGTCTTTTTTGTATTTCGCCTGAATTGACTGTTGAATCGTATACAAAAGGACAAGCGCATACCCGGCAGGGATGACCATTCCGTAGTTGATTGCTTTGTCTATATCCCCGTCAAAAATTAACTTCCCAGGGAAAATGACAGCAAAAGGCAAAAGGATAAATAGTGGAACACCGTATAGGGCGTGCCATCGTAAGCGCGTTAAATCAAACGCCTTGTAAAAGTAATAGGGGAAATAAGCACCCATCAAAAATCCCATCCCGTAAGCTATTGCATACTGAACAACCATTGGAGGGCTATCAAGATTTGGATCAGGAAAAAAGCCGCTGGCAGTATTTTTCATGATCAAAAACAGCAACAATCCTACATAGTAGAGCCTACGCCTGTCCTGTGGATGAGAAAGATAAAAAAACACCTGATACACGAACATGATGAGTTCGAGTATGATGAACACAAGTGTTACAACATGCATGTCTGTACTCCCAATTCTCATCGCTATTGATCATTTCTAATGAGAAAAAGGGTATATCCGAAGTCAAGTTGATTATACACATTCAAGCCGAACTTCCTGTACCAGGGTATGTTTTTGAGCGTGGAAGTTTCAAGGTAAAGTGGCCTTTCCATCCTTTTTGCTTCCATGAGTAGTTCGGTCATCAACTTTCCACCAACACCATTGTTTTGGCTTTCTGTTGCGACGCCAATGAACCACAAGTAATATATATTTGAAGAAGGATAGTTTTTCGATATCTCCTTTTCCCGATTAACCGCCTTGCTTATATTACCCAATCCAATTGCACTTAGGATGAGTTTTACTTCTAACAATAGCGATTTTAAAGTTGTTTTTTTACGCTCGGGAAAGGATACCAAGGCGCAACCCTTCTTGTCTTCAGAGACATATACTTTTCCAAAAAGCTTACAGGTTTCGTAAGAGTAGTCCATCAACGCCCGAATCCTGGCGCTTTTCCGACGGTCGTTCGGAATAAGATAATTTACACTTTGATTGTCTTGAAATGACTCGGTGAGAATGTCTACGACAAGTTCCTTGTCTGCTAATGTTGCTTCTCTCATTGTAAGAAATTTGGTGAAAAACATCTTATTTATAAGAGGAGGCTGGGGTTATCTATGAGATAAATAACGAACTCAGATTTGTAATTACTACAAATTTCTTCAAATTATTTCACGGAAAACAGTAAATATCATATTAAATAACTCATTTTCAGTGCGGTTATAAGACCGCAAAAATTCTTCTATGTTTTGCATATATCAGCCTGTTTTTTTCTTAATCAGCAAATATTTGAGTAACGGAGATCCCATTATTCTCTCCATTTCAGAGTCAACAATACATTCAACATCACGTTTAATCTGCAAATAATTTTGTTGAATAATGTTGGGAGTTATGTTTCTAATAACAGGCAATTCTGTCTGACGTTTAATCCTTTTGCTTGCTACTTGAATGGTCACGAACTTCGAATGAAAGCCTTTTAAGTCAATTTGCTGATCCGGATTGTCAGCTACAAATCCGACAAACTCTCCCGAGCTGAGAGAAGAAATTGTAGAAATTGGAATAGCTGCATCTAATTGTAGGGATTTGCTGACAGAAGTATCCATACGGTTGATCGATAAACTTGTCCGTGCCTGCATGATTTTACCGAACCGATCAGACAATTGTTTGGCTGTTTCCCCGCTAACCTGTCCGCTTATAATATTGCCAGCAATATTCATAATCACCTCTGCATATTCTTTCCCATAGTCTTTTTTAAGCTGACTAAAATCCTGGATTCCAATGGTAGTTGCGACTTTATTTGATCTGGCTGTCGCAATCAAGGTGTCCATGTTATTTAGATAAATTGTGGGAAATTCATCAAAAATCAGACTGCTTTTCAGCTTACCGGATTGGTTCACTAGTTTAACTAAACGCGTGACGTAGAGTGATAAGACAGCACCAAACACTTGAATTTTTTGCGGATTGTTACCCATGCAAACAATTTTCGGTGCTACTGGATCATTGATATCCAAAGTGAAATCATTGCCTGATAGAACATAATATAATTGAGGCGAAGCTAAGCGAGCCAACGCTATTTTTGTCGATCCAACTTGCCCCTCAAGCTGTTGCATTGCATCATTCAAGTATGCTGTGACAAAAGGATTAATGAATACGTCAATTTCCTTTTCGGCTCGGAGAATAGTAAAAAGACGGTCATAGTCTGTCTGCATAAGCTCTATAACATGTGGCAAAGTACAGAACTCGCCATCCTGATATCGGCGTAAAAACCAGATAATAGCAGTCATAAAATTGATTGAAGATTCTACAAAGAAATCCCCTTGTCGCTTGATCCATTCCCTGTTCAATCCCATCAAAATTGTGCGTGCGGATTCGACTGCGTCAGTAATATCTGTCATCCCTGCACTGTCCAAAGGATTGCAGCGGTGGGTACGGGACAGATCGTCAAAATTGATTGTGTAGAATTCCAATGGAGTCTTTGAATTGCCTTTGTTTTCCAACCAAGCATTATAAGCTAACAGGGTCAAATCGTTGTACTTAAAGTCATAAACAAACATTGAAAACCCCTTTTCAATGTGTTGCGATATAATGTGCCGGAAGACGAAATATGTCTTTCCTGATCCCGGCGATCCGCTTACAAGCAACCCTCGAAAAGGATTGATAATGTTGATCCAACTTGGTCTTTTTCTATTTTTATAGCGATACTCCGCAGGCAAGTTGATTGAATACTCATTCTCTATTAGCTGCTCAAATTGAGGAAAAGTCTCATTTTCCTTATTAAAAATATCGCTACTGAGCCGTGCCACAATAAGCCGAGAAAACTTGCTTCCACCTGACATGATGAGCAGGAAACCAGTGGATGAAACTAACATGTAAAACATTGTTTTCAGGTCGTCCGATACTTCAACCTTAAAGACTAACGAACTTGGAAAGTATAGCAGAAGCCCGATCAAAATGTAGGTCAAGCCTTGACGAACGTTAAAGTTTTCACCCTTCTTCCCTTTCACGCCTACTAGCGAAATAACTAAAAATGAAAGGGCTATCAGCTTAGTTTTATTGAATGTAGTGAACAAACCAGCATTTGAAATTTTTTCCAAAATGCGATCAGATATTTCGAATGTTAAATGCCAATCCTGGAACGCTCCATAGCAAAAATAGTAGAAGTGTAGTACCAGGACCAACAGGCTTATAAGCCGTGTCATGTCGGTAATCTTACGAAGACCAACCTCGTTTTCACCAGTATTTGATGCCATAATAATTTTGATTTTAAAGTGATTGTGACATTCCTTTTTTCTTTTTACGCCTGCTCGACCTGAGCTGACCTGGCATATACCCGTCTTGTTTCACAGGATCAAACAATGCATCCGAGCTGTCGGAAATTTTGCTTTCGTTGTGCTGACGAAACTCTGGTATTGTGAAATGGCTGCTCCGATCCGAGTCGCGATTTTCGAAATCGGCATTGCTTTTCCCTATTGTGTAATCATTTGACATTGAATTTCGGGGCATCTCCTGTGTCGGACCGCAGCGCTCTTGAATTGCCTTCGCGCTATAATTTTTGCCAAGTGAACTGCCATTGAAAACTGATCCTGTACGGTGGTCAACATAAGTAATACCATAGATCAGTCCGGTGTCATTTTTTCTTAATACAGTATCAATCCCATCCCGTTCCAGGGTTTTCGAAAGTCGGTCTAATGTCACATTGTCGTCTCCATAGAGTGCAAAATCGATGGCATTTTTAATCCTTGTTTTATCCGGCTGCCGTAATTGTTCATTCATCTCGAACTTACTTTGAAGGAATTTCAGCGTTGGTTTCTGATGGAAGTCACTGGCCTTGATTGGCACCCCTACCCGCTCGCCTTCTCTATTTAAAAGGCGATAATGAAGACCTCCTTTTTGATACGTCCGAGATTCTTCACTACCGCGATCGGCCATTACATTATATTGTTTTAGGACTGCATTTAGCTCTGGAATCGAGGTGAATTTGTACTGATCGACCACGCCAGTGAGTACATTGGCAATCGCGCGTTTTGTCTCCACCTTCCCGTAATTCGCGCTGACCATTGCCGGTTTGATCTGTGGGTTTTGCTGTTTTCGCCCGTCTGCTTTGACTAGATTAAAGTCAATTTCAATTTCCTTTCGGGCCTTTTCGGATTGATTTTTCCCCAGATTATGCAACGATATTCTGCTTCCATCGGGCCGAATGTTGGTGGTCAGAAGATGAATATGGGGGTGGCCTGCATCCATGTGTTGATATACCAAATAAGGCTGCTGTCCAAACCCAATCTTATCCATATAACTCCCGGCAATGGCTCTTAATGTATCTGGGTCATGGCGTTCGGAAGGGTCAAAATTCAAAGAAACATGGACACTATTAATCTTCGTTCGAAGGTTCAGTGATGCTTGCTTTTGAAGTAAATTTAGTTTCTGATTGAATGTCAATTCGGTAGCCTCCTTCGGGTAATTTTCCGCTGCCAAACAGATGGCCTGCTCCTCTTCTACCTTCCTTTCATTGTAGCTCAGCACAGCCCTTAGGCTACTACTTGTATGGATCACTGCAACCATTGATCAGCCAGTTTATTGATGATCGATTTGACCTGTTCGAGCACCCAAAGAATTTCCTCATTGTGTGAATTTTGCTGCTCTAAATGGCTCCGAAATTCAGAGATTTGGCTGAGTGTATGTAGCCTTTTTGTCGCTTGGTTGGAGTTGTTGCCGAGGCGGCTGAGCTCCACGCGGAGCTTGGTAACTTCAAGCATTAAATCATCCGCAGATCGGTCACGGGTGACCACAGACACAGGCTTGCTTAACAGCACCAGTCGCATGTACTCACTTAGTTTTCTGCATGTAGAAGATTTGCACTTTTTATTGATCTGAGCCAACTCGCCGGGCGTCAGACGGAGCGTTACCCTTTCGGTCTTGTTTGTTTCTTTTCCTTCCATCACCTACCTTTTTCACGTTAAACATATCTCTCACGAACCGGCCTCGACTTCGGAGGGGGACGGCCAGATCGGTTCGGCAGAACCGACAATTGTCAGACAATTGTA